>NZ_JAAAMI010000020.1 GCF_010500845.1 Flagellimonas sediminis
AAATCCTTTTTTCTTAATCCACTTGTAAATCAAAAAAGAAATTCCAATAGGAATTCCGATACCTAAAATTATTATGATTAAAAAAGCGATTATCAATTCCATGCAGTTTTTCAGTATGACACACAACTTGATTATATGCTGAACTTTGTTGTGTATATACCGCCAATTTGGTTGGCTATGCCCAAGTTCTGCAAATTATTTTTCAGTATAGTTGCCATATTTTATTTTCTCGGTATGCAATATAAAGATAATTAAAGGTCATCAAATGGGTTGTTGATATTTTTGATACTATTCTCGGTTACATGAGTATAGATCATGGTGGTCTTAGGATTATTGTGCCCCAAAAGTTCTTGGATATAACGGATATCGGTTCCACTTTCCAATAAATGTGTAGCAAAACTGTGCCTTAGCGTGTGAAGAGTAACCTTTTTCCGTACTCCCGCACTCATGACAGCTTTTTTTAAAACGCTTTGTGCACTGCTGGCACTATATTTTAATTCTTTTTGACCTTCAAACAAATATTCTTTAGGCCTGAACTGTTTGTAATACTCCCGAAGAATCTCAAGAAAACTGCCTGAAAGTAATGTGTATCTATCTTTTTTTCCTTTTCCGCCCTTTATGTGTATCAACATTCTACTACTGTCAACATCATCAATTCTGAGATTGATAGCTTCACCTATTCTTAGTCCTCCAGAGTAGATGAGGGACAAAAGTGTTTTATGTTTTAGGTTGTGGGTGGCATCGATGATGGACCTTACCTCCCCCTTGCTCAGGACAACAGGAAGTTTTTTCTCTTTCTTTGGTCTTGTTAGGTTTAACGAACCAATATCGATGCCCTTGAACAAAAAATACTTCTTTATGCCGTTGATGCATTGGTTTTGATAGGATATGGATTTTCCTTCTCGTACGATGAATTCATAATTAAAGGATTCGACCAACCTTCTTGAGTGGCTTCTAGAATTTTTCAAGATGGTGTACCTGAGAAAAAAATTGGTAACCTCAACGTAGGTGTTCACAGTGTTGGGACTCAATCTCTTTTCCTCCAACCACTTCCTGAACCTATCCAAGTTTTGTTTGTTCAGAGAATCAATGGGCGGTAAATATAGTTTTACTTTCTTTTTAGGTTTATCAGTTTGCTTTTGTTTTAATTCGGTATAGTCCACATAGCAATTTATCTTGCGCATATGGTTGAATACAAGATTTAGGTTCTGGCCTGTGTTCTTGATATAGAATTTGCCGTTTGAATTGTCTCTATTCAACTCCTTTAGTTGAATAAGATGGTTTTCCAATGTTTCATTGGCATAAAAGTTAATGATAATAACATTATCCCCATTTTGTTTTCCTTGAATCAGTTTTACGGTTTTCATCTAAATTTTTTAGATTCTTGAGGGTATGCTGGGCCATTTACTGTAAATAATATGTTTCAAATTACGAAATCAATTCAAATTAAGGAATCTTATCTTGTGAAGGATGAATGTTATTCTAAGTTTTGGACATCCTAAATACCATCACTGAAAGAATCGACCATTGTGAGGCAATCATTAAATTGTTTCTACAATTTTTGTATCTTAATGAAACTAAAAGAGAGCAAATTATATCTCCGAAGTTCTTTTCATGGTTTTGTTGTGCAATCAGGTGTGCAAAATTTAAGAATTTGATGTAAAATATTGATTAACAATATGTTGTTTGTTTGTGGCTAAGTCTGCCACCCCGACGAACCACTAAATAGGTGGTATTAAAGCACTGTTAATCGACTGATTGACAGTGCTTTTTGTTTTTATGCATTCATGTGATATCAAATAAAACCATATAAAAGGTATAGGGGTTCGGTGAATGGTTCGGTACGTTTCTTGTGCATAATTTAGCTTCAGTTTGACGCTGTTTATGGGTGTTTTGCAAACCTGTTTTGTCAAACCCAAAAATTATGTATTATTCACAATACCAAAACTTTAAAAGTTCTAACCTTCTTTAGGGACGTTTCCAACAACCCTGAAAAATTGACCATTTATGCCCGTATCACCGTCAATGGAAAACGTGCCCATATAAGTTTGAAACGTTATGTTTCAATGAATGAATGAATGGGATGAAAATAGGGGAAGCACCCATTTCAATAAAGTAATGGAAGGTGAGGGCTGCCCTTTACAAAAAAGAGTTCCACCCTGTGGGAAACATTGATACTTTCATTCCCGTTGGTCCTTTTAACTAAATGGATTTCAATATCAGATCCTAGGATCATAAAATACAGGTTTTTTCCATCCAATAAGGCCTTGAACGTTGTTTTGGTTTCCACAAAAGCACTCAATGGCTAACTAAAACCTGAATGACCATTGGCGCCATTCCAAAAGGGATCATCGGCTTTTCCCGTGATAATCGGTTTATTCGGTTGAATACAGTTTACCTTATATTCTTTCAATCTTAGGTTGCCAATTGTTTTTTAAGAAAATTCGGATATGCATTTTTCAATGCTTAAGACTAAACGGTATCAACTCGACCGAACATAAACAACTTATGTACAATCATTTCTTTTTATACCTCACCTTGAACAATACAGCTGGACGCCATTTTAAAGGAGACCCGAAGCTAGGACCGCTTGTGATGAAACTTACAAACTGAACATTTTTCAATAATCCGATGTCTTTGATCAGGCACATTTAAAATACTATATTAGTGTTAGCGCAGCTCATATTCAGATGTCAACCCAAATTGCATATCATCTTTGAAAATTTCATTAACGGACAAACAAAAAAACCATGAGTAAAATAACGTACGTTCCAAGGTTCAAAAAATATTTTTGGCTATGTTCCCTTGCTTCCTTTTTGATGGCATGTAGTCAACAAAGCGACGCCGATACAACCCATTCTGAAACACCCTATACATCGGCTTATCTTCAGAATAGGGAACCTCTTGTTCAAAAGCCATATTTGGAACTTCCATTGGGGGACATCAAGCCAGATGGTTGGCTTAAAGAACAATTGACCCGGATGAGAGATGGGATGACAGGACATTTGGATGAATTGTACCCAGAAGTGGTTGGTTCAAGGAACGGATGGTTAGGTGGGGATGGAGACGGATGGGAACGAGGCCCGTATTGGATTGATGGTTTACTGCCATTGGCGTATATTTTAAACGATGAGGATTTGATAAATAAGGCAAAACCATGGATTGAATGGACCTTGAACAACCAAACGGAAGAAGGATATCTGGGTCCTGTCCCTTTTGATACTGAGCCAGTACATGAAACGGGATTGCAACGAGGGATGCGAAAAGATTGGTGGCCAAAGATGGTTATGCTCAAAGTCTTAATGCAATATTATGGGGCAACCAAAGATGAGAGGGTAATTACCGCTTTGACTAAATATTTCAAATATCAACTTAGGGAATTACCGGAAAGACCATTGGATTTTTTAACTTTTTGGGGTAATCGAAGAGGTGGTGATAATTTGCAGGTGGTCCTTTGGCTTTACAATATCACAGGGGATAGCTTTCTCTTGGAACTGGCCGAGCTCATATCACAACAGACCTTTCCTTGGACCGAAGTGTTCCTAAATGATATTTCACGAAAAAAATTGGATTGGGCCTGGACCAGTAGTGGGATAACATATCCTTTTAAACCTGCGGAAATCAATGAAATCCATCTTTCCAAACTTGGCAGTTTACATTGTGTAAATTTTGCCCAAGGTTATAAAGAACCTGTAATTTACTTTCAGATCGATCAAGATTCCATTCATTTACGGGCGGCCAAACAGGCATTGAAGGATATCAGCTATTTTCATGGTCAACCCCAAGGTATGTATGGTGGAGACGAACCTTTGCATGGTACAGATCCCACTAAAGGTGTTGAATTCTGTTCCATATCGGAATCCATGTACTCCTTGGAAAGTATGTTGCCGATCACAGGTGATATGGCCTATGCCGACCTATTGGAAAAAATTGTCTTTAATGCATTGCCTACGCAGGCCAACGATGATTATACAGCAAGGCAATATTTTCAAGCCGCCAATCAAGTAGAACTTTCCGATAAACTCCAAAGTTCCTATCAAACCCATGTACACAAAGGGACTGATTTTGTCTTTGGTTTGTTGTCCGGGTATCCCTGTTGCACGACCAATATGCACCAAAGTTGGCCCAAGTTTGTCCAAAATCTTTGGTACGCCACATTGGATGGTGGGGCTGCAGCTCTTTTGTATGCACCTAGCACAGTCTCCTTAATGGTTGGAAATGGACAAAAAATTGGGATTACTGAAAAGACCATGTTTCCATTCAAGGATACCGTGCGTTTTGAATTTTCCATGGAGAAGGAAGTGGCATTTCCCTTTCACCTCCGTATTCCGGAATGGACCGTTGACCCAATTATCAAAATCAATGGTGAAAAAATACAAGTTAAGGTTGAAAACCAAGTAGCCATTATCAAAAGAACATGGAGAAATGGCGATGGCTTGACCCTTGAGATGCCCATGCAAATGAGAGTGTCACAATGGTTTGATTTTGCACGGACCGTAGAAAGAGGCCCATTGGTGTATGCATTGAAAATCCAAGGAGAGGAAAGGAAGAAAAATCGAGGTGATGCCTATGGGGAATTCACAGAAGTCTTTCCGTCTGAACCATGGAACTTTGCCTTGCTCTCCGACGATCTTGATTCCATTGAAAATGTATATCAAGTAGAGGAAAAGGAATGGGATGGATCATATCCTTGGAATTTGGAAAATGTACCTATCAAAATTAAGGCAAGAGGTATCCGATTGCCAGAATGGGAATTGGTAAATGGTGTGCCGGTTTTTCCAGCATGGTGGGGTGCCAATCAATCCAATTACAAGGACTCTGGAATACAGGATCTAATACTGGTTCCATATGGTGCCACGACGTTGAGAATAACGGAGTTCCCTGTAGTGGGCAAACATTGATTCTGAAGATGATGCGTACCGTTTCAAATTTCAAATGTATAAGCATGAATTTCCAAGCAAGTATAAAGCTCAAATATCTGTTCATGTTCCAAATATTGGTAAGTGCATTACCCAGTTATGGGCAGACTGTTCCTTTACACAGTACAGAAATAGCCTATAATAAGGGTTATGGGTTGACACCGGTTTCATTTAGTGAGGTAACCTTGATAGATTCTTTTTGGAAGCCAAGATTGAATACGCAAATGGAAACCTTGGTTCCCTTTGCATTGGATAAAACAGCTGAAGCCCAAGAGGCCCTGAAACTCGCAGGGGACTTTTTGGAAGGACTTGACTCCCCATTGCCTACCCCTCATAGATACCGATCTTCGGATCTGTTTAAAGTTATGGAGGGAGCTGCTTATCTTCTTAAGAACGAGAGAAGTCCTGAACTTGAACATAGAATGGATAGCATCATTGACATCATCGCAAGGGCTCAAAAGAAAGATGGTTATCTATATGTGGCACATATCACCGGAGTTTCCAAGGATCATGAACATTGGGGAGGTGGAGGTATGGGAGACAAACCCTATTCCTATGTACTTCACAGCCATGAATTATATAATATGGGCCATATGTACGAGGGGGCCATTGCCTATTTTTTGGCTACAGGAAAGGATAAATGGCTCAAGGTTGCGGAAAAGAATGCGCAACATATCAATAAGGTATTTTTTGTAGGGGATCCAAACTATAATAATGGGGTCCCAATAAATCAAGCACCTGGGCATGAAGAATTGGAATTGGCACTTGCTAAATTGTACCGGGTTACCAATAATCCATTATATCTTGAAATGGCCAAAAAATTTCTGGACATTAGGGGGCGAACCTTTGTGCCAGATGGTGAAGGTGTCATGTCCTCCGATTATGCCCAACAACATGAACCGGTAACAATGCAACGAAAAGCGGTTGGTCATGCGGTAAGGGCTACCTATCTATATTCCGGGATGGCGGATGTTGGAGCCCTTTCCGGGAGTGATGAATACAATGAGGCCCTCAAAAGTATCTGGCATGATATCGTGGATACCAAATTGAGCATAACAGGTGGCCTTGGTGCGGTTCATGGTATAGAGGGATTTGGTCCTGCCTATGTACTTCCCAATAAGGAAGCCTACAATGAAACATGTGCTGCAGTGGGCAATGTTTTTTTCAATTTCAGGATGTTTTTGCTCACCAAAGATTCCAAATATATGGATGTGGCCGAAGTTTCATTGTTAAACAATGCACTGGCTGGCGTAAATTTAGAAGGGAACAAGTTTTTTTATGTCAACCCCTTGGAAGCCGATGGTGATACTCCCTTCAACCATGGAAAACCGGGTAGGTCACCATGGTTCAATACTGCCTGTTGTCCATCCAATATTGCCAGGCTCATACCACAGGTCTCCGGGATGATGTACGCTTTTGACGATCATTCGATTTATGCTAATTATTATGCATCCAGCTCTACCACTATCCCTTTGAAAATAGGGGGAATAGGCATACGACAAAATTCGAAATACCCGTTTGACGGTAAAATTGAAATGGAACTGGAACTTGATGGAATCAAAAAATTCGATTTGAGGTTGAGGATTCCTACGTGGTCAAGAACAAATCAATTCGTACCTGGCAGTCTTTATTCCTATATCGATCAACCCGATGAAAAATGGACTGTTACCGTGAATGGAGAAAAGATTGATGCTGAGCTTGAAAATGGTTTTGCTGTGGTTAGTAGAAATTGGAAAAATGGGGATCGGGTCACTTTGGAATTGCCAATGCCGGTAAGGTTCAACAAATCATTGGACAAAGTAGAGGCCAATAACGGAAGGGTTGCGGTCACAAGAGGACCACTCGTATATGTGGCCGAAGGAATTGACAATAAAAATACAGTGCAGCATTACTTTATTAATGATATCCCATCAAGTGATGGGATTACTGCGCATCCCATTGCTAATGGGTTAATGAAAAATATCGTTGAATTAAGTGTTCCTTCAATGTTGGTCACAGAGAAAAATGTCGTTTCAGAACGTTTGAATATGGTGCCCTATTATGCATGGGATAATCGGGAAGATGGATCAATGATGGTCTGGTTCCCCACTTCTGGGAATGGGGTTCAATTCACCGAAGGTAATTCAGTCCGGGGAGGAAAATACCAAAGGGTTAAAGCCTCTACCACCGACAAGGTGGGTACCATAGGTGCCATTTCGGATCCCAGAAGACCGGCAAGTTCCTTGGATAGGACCATTCAGCCTTGGATAAGTGGCGATGAAGGACCACAATGGATTGAAGTGCAACTTGAACAAATTCAGAAGATTAGAAGCATCGGGTTATATTGGTTTGATGATGGACGGAAGATCTTGATTCCTGCCAATTGGTCCATTGAGTACTTGGACAGTGGATCCTGGATCGAAATGCCCATATATGTCACGGATAGCTATGCTGTAGATAAAGACAAGTATAATGTGGTTCACCCAGGAAAGGAACTTGCCACAAATGGTTTAAGGATCAAAATTGAACCTAAACTGCAAAGTAAGGTAGGAATTTTAGATTTGGATATTCAGTGCAAAAAACGGGCATAGTATACCACCTTCGGCGGGTCAAAGTGAGCCACCCGCGGCGGACCAAAGTGAGCATAGTGGGGCGGATGAACGTGAGCCACTAAAAAGATCGATTCTATTTGAGTGTT
>NZ_JAAAMI010000021.1:0-2456 GCF_010500845.1 Flagellimonas sediminis
GTTATTTCACCCAACGACACATTCATATAGGGAATGCCCTCATCGTCCAAAATACCTTTGACGGCCATGATGCATCTCGGACAGACCATGTTTTTGATGTACAACACATCTTTCGATTTACTGGACCCAACTTCCATATCATGCAGTGAATTTCCACAGGGCCTTCAAAAAAATGACGACCACTGCCAATATAATGATCAATATCAAGGCCAATATGCCAAGGATTTTCATTCTTTTTTCCTTTCTTTTCTTGGCCGGATCCCGTTTCTTTTTCGCCAGATCCCTTTTTTTCTTTCGTCTTTGCCTCCTAAGTTCGCTCATTTTTCCCAAAATGGTTCAACTGGCACAATAGTCAACTATTTGCTCCTAACAGGAGTCCTTTGCCAAATAAGTATGTCAATGTGTTTGAACTATCGCCTTTTCCATAATTTTCTGATCGTTGGTGAGCTGACATACCACAACAAGAATCCGCTCAAAACGGTAATCAATCCCATCAGGGAAAAAATCCGTAAAACCATGGTGTTAAAATCGTCCCGTCCCTCATAGTCCATGGTATGGGTCATCCACAAAAAATCGAACCATCTCCAGGACCGATGTCTTACATGTTGAAACGACCCATCGGTCTCTGAGACATACGCTTTTAGGTTTTCATCCGTTTCATAGGTGATCACATAGGCCGGTAATGGACGTCCACGATACTCGTGCTGCCCACCTGTTTGGGTGAGTCTTTCGACACTTTTGACCTTAAGTTCGGGCAACATATACTGTGAAGCAACGGCCAAGGCCTGTTGTTCATCGATACCCTTTTTGATCTCCCCCGTTTGTGCATCCATCAAAACCCCACCATTGATCCAATAATAGGGACTTCCCCCTATATTTCTCATTTCCAAAGATTTGATTTTAACGTTCCCGTGTCCATTGGGAGCAATTAAATTCCCAAATTCTGACTGGTCCGGATGCTCCTTGATGAATTGATCTCCATGGATCTCGTCAATGTCCGTCCAACTAAAATATAGTCCACTGATGGTCCACATTAGGAACTGGATCCCAATAAATAGGCCAAGATATCTATGTATCTTTCTGACCTTCATCGATGTTTTTCTTCCGACCATTAGTTCTTCCCGTTGTTTCGTGAGGAGTTATGCATCTTTACAATTTTCCATTCCCCATCCGTTTTTTTAAGGATGGCGGTGGCAACCCCTTTTCTGCTGATCGTTTTGCCCTCACCTCCATTTTCCGATTTTAGGCCAATGGTATAGACATAGCTTTCCGTAGTAAAGGCAAAGGGTAGCTCCACCTTCACTTCAATGGTATAATCCGAAAACCTAAAACTGTTGAAATGTCCAAGTTCTGGACCTATATGATGGTCGAGATAATGTTGATAGGTGCCTTCCACGCCCCCGGATTCAAAAACTTCGGAATCTTCCGCAAAAAGCTCCAAGGTACCTTCCGTGGTCAAATTTTGCAGTGCTTCTTTATAGCTTTCCAAAATCCTCAGCACAGCGGCCCTGTCCTGGTCTAGGTTTTCCTTGTTAGGGTTTGTTTGGCCAAAGCTTGTCCCTGTGAGAAATACGGCCATTAGAAAAATCTGTAAAGTAATACGTTTCATTGGTTTGTTTTAGCATTGTTTAGGTTAGTATTTATTGTATGATAAAGGCTCCCAGGGCAATCGAAATGACGATCCCATACAGGATATGGGCCAACCATTTTTTTAAAATGGCCTTTTTCGGCTGGACAGGTCCATTGTCACGACAACAATCTTTCATCTTCTTTTCCATTAGTGCCTGACAAGGGAAGGGAACGATTAACTAACTAACTCACCAACCAATCAACTTTGGGTGTTCCCCTCCCTTTCAGGACTTTATTTCCTTATTCATAGTAACCGGAGATGACCAACAACAATAGCAATATCGTTTGTCCCGGTTTTAGGGTGATTTCCATGTCATTTTCAATTATCCAATTCTTCCATTAGATCATTTACCAAGGTCAATATCCGTTCTTTCTCTTCCACCGATAATTTTGCATCCTTATGGATCAGGGTATAGGAAGATAGGGGCATCTTATCGTCTTCGATCTGACTTGCGATGGACTTTAGTTTGCTCCTTTTTCTTCGATCCGAATAGTCGCCCCATTCATTGAAATTGAGTTCTTCCTTTCCCTCTTTGATGTGTTCTTCCAAAAACCAGGCGATGGGTTGGACCTTATTGTACCACGGGTATTGGGTGTTGTTACTGTGGCAATCATAGCAAGATACCCGCAAATCGTGTTCGATATCCTTGGCAACCTGGTTCACCGACATGAAGTCCGTATCGGGAACCACATCGCTCAAGTTGGGTTCTGTGGGCACAAACTGGATGCCCACAAATCCCAATAGCACTACCAATGCTATGATTTTCAGCACTTTCATTTAATTGATTTCCTTTTGCACCTTACCACAGGTCAACATCTGACTTCCA
>NZ_JAAAMI010000021.1:2542-5940 GCF_010500845.1 Flagellimonas sediminis
GCCCAATCCCTCAAAGTGTTCCCGTTGGTGACCGATATCACTTTTGGCGATATGCTCCCCATGTTCCTTGGCCACTTCAATGATATCGGACAGCTCCTTCTGTTGCTGTTCATCGTATCCGCTGATATCAAAGCTGCCCAAGGCACTGGCCAAGGCTTGGCCCGATTTGGCCGCTTCATCCTTATTGTCCGCCACCAGGGCATCCTTCAGTTGGAGGTAGCTGTCGATCACGGATATGCCCTGTGCATCGGACGAACCCATATCATGGTCCATGGTCCCGCGGTCCATTTCCCCTGCAGTGCTCTCATGGTGATGGCCCTCTTCCGTTCCCATCTCCATATGGGCTCCTTCCTTGTCATTTGTTCCCTTCTTACCGTCCTTACAGGAAATCAAGGTAACGGTCAAAAGCGCAATGGCAATTGTACTTAATGTAACTGTTGTTCTTTTCATTATAATTGATTTTAAGATTAATTCCTCATTTTGATTGCCCAGGGTCGGCATATTTGTATTATCCCCCATTATTGTTGCTATTTTAATTTTTTCATCTAATTTTCCATTTCTCCCACGCAGGCACTCTACCCTTATTCTTCCTCGACCGTACGCTTTTTCCCCAAAAACAATCGTTCCCCGAAAAAAATAAGCACCATCAATACCAGGGCAACAATGACCACCAAAAGATCACTACCGGCCTTTGACCAAATAAAGGCGCCCAACACCAGTACATCCAGCACAAGGGCCGTAATGAGGATAATGGGATTTGCACCGATTTCCTTTCGTAGATTGTTTAGGACCCCCCAATGGATCCCGATATCCATGATCAAATAAAAGATGGCCCCCAATGCAGCGATCCGGCTCAGATCGAACAACATGGTGAGCCCTATGGCAATCACCACGGTATACACCAACATATGTTTCTGTATGTCCCCGGGAATCCCAAAATGTCGATGTGGTATCAATTCCTTTTCAGTGAGCATGGTGGTCATCCGGGAAACGGCAAAAATGCTGGCAACGACCCCGGAAACGGTGGATATGATCGCCAGACCAACGGTGAACCAGACCCCATATTTTCCAAAAGCGGGTCTGGATGCCTCGGCCAGCGAATAGTCCTTGGCCGCAATGATTTCCTGGATGGAAAGATTGGAAGAGACCGCAAATGCCACCATGAGATAGACCAGGGTACATATCACCAAAGAAATGACAATGGCCCGTCCCACGTTACGTTTGGGATCGACGATCTCATCCCCACTATTGGTAATGGTGGTAAAACCCTTATAGGCCAATATCGACAGTGCCAATGCCCCCAAATAATCCACCAGGGAATGCTCGGTCAAGGACTGGGAAGGAACGACCTGATCAAAGGTAAATCCAGCTGCCCAAAGGCCACCAATGGCAAAAACCGCTATCCCGCCGATTTTTAGTATGGCCATGACCAAGGACGATCCCCCGATAGCTTTGTTTCCCATCACATTGACAATAAAGGCTGTGATCAACAACAATACCCCAAGGATCGGGGGCCAGAATCCTTTCGACTCCACATCAAAAAGCTCCAATACGTAGGTCCCGAACGTCCGGGCCACCAAACTCTCATTGATGACCATGGAAAGGGCCATCAGCAGTGCACCGGTAGCGGTCCAGGCCGTTTTACCGTAAACCTTTTTGAGGTACATGCCAATGCCCCCGGCAGAGGGGTAGGTATTGGACATTTTGACATAGGTGTAGGAACTGAAACCTGAGATGACTGCCCCGATTAAAAAAGCAAAGGGAAACCATTGGCCGGAGAGTTCGGCAACCTGACCCAAGAGCGCAAAAATTCCCGCACCGATCATCACACCGGTTCCCAAAGCAATGGTATTGGTCAGACTCAGGCTATTTTTTTTGTATTCTGCCATTTAAAAACGGGCTAGCAGGCCTCCGCCCCAACCATATCGGTTGTTGTAATTGGCCTGGATTGAAAAATTACGTGAAAGGATATAGGAGGCCCCTACCAGCCATTGGGTCTCACTTTCATAGGATGAATTCCCCAAATCGTTGACCCATCCAAAATCGGCCCGAAATTCATATTCCCCCTCGAGGAAAATCCTGGGAAAAAGCAATAGTTCCCTATCCAACCTTATTCTTGGACGCAGCTGGTGGTCCATACTCACATCCATATTAAAGCGGTATGGGGTAAAATACTTGACCCCTATCAGTCCCACTGTATTGAAACGGTCATAGGAATCAGGGATGGAGGTTTCCGTGTTTACCCCGGCATAGAGCCGTACCCAGTCATTGAGATACCTGTTATAATTGACCTCCACCTCGGCATTTTGGTCGTAGTCAAATTCTGCCCGTACCCCAAATTCATTCCTGATATTACTTGAAACAAGGAAGAGTTCATTAAAATTGGAACCCAATCTGGCAGCACCCCAAGCATAATAATGGTCAGTTTCATCTACCAACTTTTGAACAGGAAAATCCTTCATCCTCAGATCCCTTGGGGTATCATAACTGAAAACCCTGGCCATGCCCCCCATCATGTGGTAGAGGATATGACAGTGGAAAAACCAATCCCCGTACTCTTCATTATAAAATTCGATGACCACTTTCTGCATGGGCGGCACATTGACCGTATGTTTCAAGGGTGACTTTTCACCATTCTCATTGATGACCCTGAAATAATGCCCATGGAGGTGCATCGGATGGTGCATCATGGTCAGGTTGTTGAGGGTGATCCGGGTTACTTCCCCACCTTTGATCTTGATCTTATCGGTTTCTGAAAGTGGCACACCGTTCATACTCCAGATATACCGTTGCATATTTCCCGTCAGGTTCAACAGAATGTCATTGACGGGCAGATCGGCATTATAGGTAGTACTTTCCTTTGCTTTTAAGAAGTCATAGTTGAAATACGTTTTACGGGTATCGTAATCAAAAGCTGAAGTGTCTTTCTGCATCATTGGCATAGTCTGAACCATAGGGTTTTCCATCTTGTCCTTATGTCCGGTGGATTTCATTGACGTTGAATCCTTTTCCATTCCTGCCATATCCCCCATCTTTTTATCCATCTCCATGTGCCTATGATCTTCATTCGCATTCATAGGCCTTTTATCATCCATCTTCGCAATGGGTTTATCCTTTTGACCGCTCATTTTGGTCTTATCCATAGACATCCCATTGTGCATACCCATATCCATGCTGCCATCCTTCATGTCCATCTGCATTCCGTACTTGTGCATGAGATATTCGGGTGTGTTCTTTTTTTTGTTGCCGGCCATTGCCGGAGCCCCCATTTTCATGTCCATTCGGGCCATTTGTTTCATCATCGCCACTTTGTCGGGCCTATCGATGGTCGTTGCGGGAAAAAGCGTTCCCTGCCCTAAATGCAACGAGGTATGCCCGGAGCCGTCCTGTGCCGTGGC
>NZ_JAAAMI010000022.1:2500-5185 GCF_010500845.1 Flagellimonas sediminis
CGTCACCGGTAAACCGGCTCCGACCGCTTGTAGGCGTATGGTTTCAGGGTCTTTTTCACTCCGTTGTTCACGGTTCTTTTCACCTTTCCCTCACGGTACTGGTCCACTATCGGTCTCCCAGGAGTATTTAGCCTTGGCGGATGGTCCCGCCGGATTCACACAGGGTTTCACGTGCCCCGCGCTACTCAGGATACCACTATCTTTAACGCTCCTTGCCCGTACGGGACTGTCACCCCTGTCGTGCAGCTTTCCAACTGCTTCCGGTTCGTCACGCAAAGAATCCCGTGGTCCTACAACCCCAGAATTGCCGAGACAACTCTGGTTTGGGCTGTTCCGATTTCGCTCGCCACTACTCTCGGAATCACTCTTGTTTTCTCTTCCTCCGCCTACTTAGATGTTTCAGTTCAGCGGGTTCGCCCACCTTGCGGTGTGACAGGCCTTCAACCTGCCGGGTTGCCCCATTCGGACACCCACGGATCAATGCTCATGTGCAGCTCCCCGTGGATTTTCGCAGCTTATCGCGTCCTTCGTCGCCTCTGAGAGCCTAGGCATCCCCCATACGCCCTTCTTTTGCTTGTCGCACCCGTACCAAGTACGGATGCCCTCTCGTAATCCTTATATATTCTATTCTACTTCGTGTTTCTTCTTTTGACTTCGCCATGATGACCTGAATCATCACGCTCCGTCCCAATATGTCAATGAACTTTCTGGCACACCGCCACCGATCGGTGGACGGCACTTGCCGTGGTGGAGAATAAGGGAGTCGAACCCTTGACCTCCTGCGTGCAAGGCAGGCGCTCTAGCCAGCTGAGCTAATTCCCCATTATCAGTGGTCAGTTAACAGTTATCAGTTAACAGTACTACATAACGGTAACCCAACACCTAGAATTTCCTATCCAATACTCTTTTAAAGAACTTAGTACACCGTATTTTCAACTTCGTACTCTTCGTAGTCTCAGGCAGACTCGAACTGCCGACCTCTACATTATCAGTGTAGCGCTCTAACCAGCTGAGCTATGAGACTGCATCGGCCCAAAAATGGGCAGTATACCAAAAAACACATTGTGAACGACAGCATAAAGGCTTCAGGACCACCTCGTGCGGGACCCCGTTTTCCGGGCGTCTCTTTCTCTAGAAAGGAGGTGTTCCAGCCGCACCTTCCGGTACGGCTACCTTGTTACGACTTAGCCCTAGTTACCGATTTTGCCCTAGGCCGCTCCTTGCGGTGACGGACTTCAGGCACTCCCGGCTTCCATGGCTTGACGGGCGGTGTGTACAAGGCCCGGGAACGTATTCACCGGATCATGGCTGATATCCGATTACTAGCGATTCCAGCTTCACGGGGTCGAGTTGCAGACCCCGATCCGAACTGTGACCGGTTTTATAGATCCGCGCCCCCTTGCGGGGTGGCTTCCCTCTGTACCGGCCATTGTAGCACGTGTGTGGCCCAGGACGTAAGGGCCGTGATGATTTGACGTCGTCCCCACCTTCCTCACGGTTTGCACCGGCAGTCCCGTTAGAGTCCCCATCTTTACATGCTGGCAACTAACGGCAGGGGTTGCGCTCGTTATAGGACTTAACCTGACACCTCACGGCACGAGCTGACGACAACCATGCAGCACCTTGCAGGCAGTCCGAAGAAAGGGATGTCTCCACCCCATGCAGCCTGCATTTAAGCCCTGGTAAGGTTCCTCGCGTATCATCGAATTAAACCACATGCTCCACCGCTTGTGCGGGCCCCCGTCAATTCCTTTGAGTTTCATTCTTGCGAACGTACTCCCCAGGTGGGATACTTATCACTTTCGCTTGGCCACGGAGGCTTGCGCCCCCACAGCTAGTATCCATCGTTTACGGCGTGGACTACCGGGGTATCTAATCCCGTTCGCTACCCACGCTTTCGTCCATCAGCGTCAGTACATGGTTGGTCACCTGCCTTCGCGATCGGTGTTCTATGTGATATCTATGCATTTCACCGCTACACCACATGTTCCGGCAACCCCACCATGACTCAAGACCTGCAGTATCAAAGGCAATTTTATGGTTGAGCCACAAACTTTCACCCCTGACTTACAGGCCCGCCTACGGACCCTTTAAACCCAATGATTCCGGATAACGCTCGGACCCTCCGTATTACCGCGGCTGCTGGCACGGAGTTAGCCGGTCCTTATTCTTACGGTACCGTCAGACACCTACACGTAGGTGCGTTTCTTCCCGTATAAAAGCAGTTTACAACCCATAGGGCCGTCATCCTGCACGCGGCATGGCTGGATCAGTCTTCCGACCATTGTCCAATATTCCTCACTGCTGCCTCCCGTAGGAGTCTGGTCCGTGTCTCAGTACCAGTGTGGGGGATCCCCCTCTCAGGGCCCCTAACCATCGTCGCCATGGTGGGCCGTTACCCCACCATCAAGCTAATGGTACGCATGGCCATCCCTGTCCGATAAATCTTTAATCGGAACATCATGCGATGCTCCGATACCATGGGGCATTAATCCAAGTTTCCCTGGGCTATTCCCCTGACAGGGGCAGGTTCCATACGCGTTCCGCACCCGTGCGCCGGTCTCAGGGGTGCAAGCACCCCCTACCCCTCGACTTGCATGTGTTAGGCCTGCCGCTAGCGTTCATCCTGAGCCAGGATCAAACTCTTCATTGTATTTCCTTGAATGTCTGTCCGACACCCGGAAA
>NZ_JAAAMI010000023.1 GCF_010500845.1 Flagellimonas sediminis
ACTTTTTACAGATAGATCGAATCTAAAAGTGGTCCACTTTGGCCCGGCCAGGGTGGGTCACTTTCGTCCGGCCAGCTATGGTCACTTTAACCCGGCGAGGGTGGTATACTATGTCCGGCGTTTCCAATGATTAGTTCATAGATATATTAGGATAAGGATTTTATCAATGAAATTTTGGATGAAATTGGTTAACTGTCCGTTTATTCTCAATTTTTGAATTATAAATAAGTAATTAAATAGAAAAAAGGAAAATTCTTTCAAATTAAACTGAAAAATAGGTAATTTGTTTTTGATATAACCAATTTGGGTAACTATAGATTTATTTAAAAATTTATATTGTGAAAAACGATTTAGTTCTTACAACTGGAATCCTATTGGAAAAGCTTAAAATTAAAAATACTAATGGGTTCTTAAAAAGTAAGATATTAAGTCATCCTGATTATCCAAGTTTAAATGCAATTTCTGATACTTTAAGTGTTTATAATATAGAGAATATTGCAGTTAAAATAGATTCAGAAAAGTTTGGAGAGATACCATTACCATGTATTTCCCAAGTAGATTTGGAAAATATAAAATCGTTCATAGTTATTGAGAAAGTTTTAAACGGGAGAATCTATTTTTACAATAATCGAGGGAAGTTGATTAACATGTCAGCTCAAAATTTTTCAAATATTTGGTCCGGCATTTGTTTACTCTGTTTAAAAAGTGAATATTCTTCCGAGCCAAACTTAAGGATTAATATTTTGAAAACTTTGGCGGATAAATTTTTGCTAATTGGATTGCTTTTATGTTTAGGTGCCCTATTAACATCTAATCTTCTTTTTTCTACTTTCTTGAAGGAATCGGGCACTTTAAATATTTTTTTATTTTCTTTTTACTTATGCTTAAAATTTTTCGGGTTAAGCTTGTCTATTTCATTTTTAAGTCATGAAATTAAATCGAGCGGCAGTGCTTTTATAAGAAAATATTGCTCATTTAATAGTCATGTTGATTGTGATGTTGTACTTAATTCTGAATATTCGTCTATACCTGGCACATCAATAAACTTGGGAAGTTTATGTTTTACATATTTTTTTGGGTCTATTCTTTTTTTTGTTCTTAGTGAATTTTCGGACCAAAGTATTTCGATTGCTGCACATGCATCTTTTGGTGTTTTTCCAATTTTAATTTGGTCATTGATTCTTCAAGCATTTGTTATCAAACAATTTTGTCGACTCTGCATAGCTATACAAATTATAATTCTTTTTGAAATCATATTAAGCTATTTGGGGAATTTTTACGTTATGGGAATCCAATTTAAATTATCCATACTTTTCGTTACAACACTTGTTGCTCCAATTTATTTATGGAATATTATAAAACCTTTAATCGTACAAGAAATCGAATGGAGAGAAAAAGGTAGATTTTTCAAAAAGCTTAAGAATTACAAATTTGTTTTTGAATATTTTCTTCAAAAATCTAAATGGATTCAAAATCCTCCAAGTAATTTGAGTTTGTCTCTTCTAAATAATACAAGTAATGATGAAATAATATTAGTAATCGATCCATATTGTAGGTATTCTACAGAGGCTTTTAGGATGTTTCAAGAATTATTTTCAAAAGAAATAATCAATTTGACAATAATTTTCATACCTACTATTGAAAATTCTGATGGTTCTAATGAACTCATCAAATACATTACATCCTTAAAGGATTATTACAAAGATTCGACGGTTCAGGATGCCCTAAGTACTTGGTTTTGGTCTCCAAAGAAAAATATGAAGGAATTTAAGGAAATGTTTCCAATTGATAATTTTCCATTAGAATCGGAAGATTCAAATTTTTGGGAAATAAAAGAATGGTGCCTCGAAAATGGTATAAGTAGGGTACCTACAATTATTTATAATAATAGGTTAATTCCAGATAATTATACGGTTGAAGACCTACGTTATATTTTACTCCGTCAGTAGTGAATAAATTTTCAAGAACACTATTTCTTCGCTAGTTAAAAATTTGGTCAAATTATGCTCATTAAAGTGTCTTAATTAAAATTTTTTTAAAAAAGATTTTTTTTTTGACAAACTATCATGGCAATCTTGATTCAATTTAAGGCCAAATATTTTTGATTGAATTAAGAAGGGATTTTCATCAAAAATTATTATTAAGTTAAAACTTACATTAAATAATTAAAAAGCTTTGTAAATAAGAAGAAAATACATACTTTGAAAGAGATATTTATTTGCACTAACCAATGAATGTATTCTCAAAGTTTATTTACATAGCATTGTTATGCTTTACATTACTTAATTATCAGTCAAGATCTACAAAACTTGATAACGAAGTTGTTGATTCTGATTTTATTTTATATTCCTCTCTAATACAAAAAGGCGAATCTGCTCTCTTAAATAATAAGATAGATAGTTCCAAAGTCTATTATGGACGGGCAATAGATTTAATAGACTCCCCCTTGGCAAAAGATTGTTTTACCGGTATGCAAATTTCAGCTTCCGTGAACGATATGGAAGGCTTCAAAAGATTTATGGATAAAGGTTTTATGAATGGATTGACTCCAGAATTAATTTTGAATGATTCCTTATTAAATAAATATATCGCTTATAACAGATTGAGTAAAAAACTGATTAAACAGTTTAAAAGAAAGAATATAGTGTATCTCAATAGTATTAATACATTTTTGAAGGACACCATTTATAAAATTTCGGCTTATGATAATAGATGGAAAATTTATTACATGGATTCTTTATCTGCTGTGGATAAGATAAACAGTGAAAAATATAGTTCGAAATACGATTCAATTGTAACTGAATTGGTAGAGAAGAAATTAATACCGCTTGTAGTTAAATATGGATTTCCGGGTGAAAGATTAATTGGAATTGAAAAATCAGGAAATCCATCGGATCCCTACAACTATAATATTGGCAATAATCATGCATTATTTATTCTACTTCACTACTATTCGTTTGACAGAGATTGTAAGTTTAACACAATACTTCATGACCAGCTGTTATTAGGAAATATGACCCCCCAACAATATGCTTCTGTTATGGACTTTCAGGCTAAATACACAATAGGTGATAACTGTTCTGAAGGCTATTTTAATCAATGGTGGAGTTCAGATAATAGCGAAGATTTTGAATCAATTAATATAAGGAGAAAAAATATTGGATTATGTCCTTTTGAAGAAGAAACAAAAAAGTTAAATCGGGGAAGGAACATCTGCTATCAATATGACGATGGAATTTATGAACACATAAAATTATTTTATTGGTGTGGGTAAAGAAAAAATATTAATTCTAAGTGAGGAAAGTGATGGAACTACCGATAGAGTAATCTCATGGATCAAGTATTTTGGAGTTGATTTTTTAAGATTAAATAATACTTCAGAATTAAAATTTAGGGGTTTATATCTATCCGATTGTTTTGACGACGTAGAATTGGAGTACAATGGTAATGTTTTTGCGCTTTCAGAATTCACCTCATATTGGTATAGAAGAGGTAGATTAAATCTAAAATTTCCAGAACCTGAACCGCCACTTGAAAATACAGCTTTAGATTTCGCGGTAAAAGAAACGCTTGTTAATGAATATGATTATTTAACGAACTATATATACGCCTATTTTGAAAAGAGAAATAAGCGAAGTATTGGAAGTATATACGATAATAAAACCAACAAAATAACAAACTTAAAAATTGCTCGAAAAGTAGGGCTAAGGATTCCTGCAACTACTGTTGTATCTAATAAATCGCAGATAATTGAATTTATTAAAGTTTATAAAAAGGTTATAATTAAACCAATTTATCAAAGAGGATTTTATTATGAGGACTCTGAGGTTCGAACTACAGGCTTGTCCGCTTTAATTGAACTAGAAGATGTTTCAAAATTCCCGAATAATTTTTCTCCGTGTTTACTTCAAGAATATATAGAGAAGGATGTCGAATTACGTATTTTTTATTTAAATGGCGAATGTTTTGCAAGTGCAATATTTTCCCAATTGGATGAGAAAACCAAAATAGATTTTAGAAATTATAATTGGTCCAAACCAAATAGAACCCCACCATTTAAATTACCAATCGAAGTAGCTAATATGATTAGTGATTTTATGTCTATTGTTAAAATGGAAAGCGGCTCTCTAGATATGATTCTTACCCCAGATAATAAATATGTTTTTTTAGAAGTAAACCCGGTTGGTCAATTTTGGCAAGTTAGTTACCCCTGTAATTATAAATTGGAAAAAAAAATTGCAAAATATTTAAGTCACCTTTAAAAACCCAATATGGAAAATGAAATTATTTCCCTTTTGAAGAACCGTATAGATGACGCTCCTTTATTTGTGAGATATATGGGTGTTGAATATAAAGATGATGAAAATTTTTTGCAAAAAAACCATATAGCTCTTAACGGTAATAATACAACTAAATACACTCCACAACCCTTTTATAAAGCCATTTTCCCAATAATATTCAACAATGAAGAATAATATATTTATTTACAAGTTTTCCAATGTTTTCATTTCAAGAGGATTTAATAGGAGTTTGGTTGTCGATTGTTTAAGGGGTGAATTTTACTATATACCAAATGAATTAGTAGATTTTGTTGATAATTATGATGGTAAAGAGTTAACTGAAAATGAACAGGAAATATATGAGGATTTTATTTCCTATTTGTTGGATAATGAACTTGCTTTTATTTCAAAGCGCGATAGGGGGGAAATGTTTATTAGTTTTTCGGAATCCTGGGATTATCCGTCGATAATTTCAAACGCAATAATTGAATTAAATGAAAATAATAATTCAACTTGTTTTAAATCCATTGAACTCTTAAGTGGATAAGCCGGGTAAACTGACCCACCTTCGCCGGATAAAACTGACCATAGCAAACGAACTGCCCAGATTTGATCTATCCTTGGGTTAAACTTAGTTTTTATTTTTTAATTTTCTTCTCATCGAT
>NZ_JAAAMI010000024.1 GCF_010500845.1 Flagellimonas sediminis
GGTCACTAAACGGGATTTTTCACAAATTGAGTGGAATTTCCCGTTTTTTATTTCCTTCAAATTACCTGAAAACGAACCGATTGTGCCAAAAATTTCGTTGACCCGAAAAGTTTGAACTGCTTTGTTTTTGAAGTCATACACAATCCCGTCAGGGAACACCATATATTGTATGGCCCTTTTTGTTTCCAAATCCCCTAACTTCCATAAATACGGTAAGTTACAAGCGTAATCGAGTGCCATTTTTACTGACTTTTTGAGGTTTGAACTATTTATCCCGCTATTCTCCAATTTCATCTCCAATTCCCTTTGTTTAGCTTTCAGTTCAGGCATAAAAAGATCATATTGGGACTTTGTGATTTCGTTCAGCACTACATACCTTCTTTCCAATGTATTTATCTGCTCTCCGATTTGAGCGAGTTCTTTGGTCAATCGTTTTTGGTCGTTAAGTGCTTCTTGATTGTAAGCCAACAAGGTATCGTGTATGATATCGGTCAAAGGTTCGATATACTTTTTATCGGCTATGGTATACCTGTTCAAAACATTTATAAACTCTTCATGGAGCTTTTTTGCGCTTCTACTTTCCCTGCTTCCCTTACGCCTGTTCTTGTAATAATATAGCCCCTTTTTCTTCACAATAAACCCAGTATAAGGTGTCCCACAAACCGAAGATCTGACAAACTGTTTTAATGGCAGATTTTCATCGTCGTACGAATATTTCTTGGGTGTATCTCCCTCGTGAAGTAGATTATGGATCTTTAAAAAGATTTCTTTCGATATCAGGGCCTCGTGTTTTCCTTGAATCACTTCTCCAGGAATTAGGCTATTGACAATAAGTCCACAATAGAACGGGTTTCTAAAAAGATCGGTCAATTTTTTTGCGTTTATGTCCAGACCCTTTTCTTTGAGCCGTTTTGCAATCTCGACATGGGACATATTGGAATTTGCCTTCCATAAAAAAGCCTGCTTCAACAATCTTCCTTCATTGGTGATTACAAAATTGGGGGTCTTTCCTTTACCGGGGTTCGTATTGGTGTATCCAAATGGGTAGGCTCCTGTCCAATGGCCCCTTCGTAACTTTTCCCGCATTCCAGTAATTGATTTGTCCCTACGGACCTGATTGTCAAAGTGGGAAAACATATGATAGAGGTTTTCTTGAAAGGTGCCCGCACTCGTGGTTACATCGATTTCCTGGGTGGCGGATATAACGGCCACTCCCTGCTTTTTTAACTGCTCGCTGATATAGGCACCGTTCGCGCCCGTACGTGAAAACCTATCATAGGAATAGACAATGATATAGCCAATGTTCTTTCTCCTTTTGACATACTTCAACATCCTTTGGAATTCCCTACGTTCATCGCTCTTTGCGGATTCATAGGTTCCCCCGAAATATTCCAGTACTTCCAATTCTTTTCGAAGTGCATACTCCTGGCAATATTTAAGTTGAGTGCTTAGACTGGCATTTTTGTCAAATTGCTCCTTACTTGAAACACGGGTGTAGATAACGGCCGTATTGTTTTTCCCTATAATCCTTCCCTTTTCCCTTTTGGCAAATTGATCAAATACCTCTAAGTTCATATGTTCCCTTTTTGGACATGGCGGCAAACTATGTTGGCGAATTCCCGGAGTTGTTCCACGATCTTTTTCGCTTCTTCCTCCTGGCAGTCTTCAAAACCTTTATAAGTCTTGAGCCATGTACTGTTGAATGTTCTGTTTTTCCGCTTTAGCTCGATTATCGGGTTTGACATTTCCGTTAAATAGCAATAGCTCCTTCATGTTGTAAGGTCACCACCGTATTTGCATAAGCAGGCTTTAATTTACCCTTTTTAACTATTTAAATCCAGTATCGGATGACAATTTTATTCCTTGAATATCAATGGTTGGTTAACTTCTTTTTGTTTTTGCCAGAGGGGAGACTTTTTTCCTGAATATCCTGTTTACACAAACAATCTTGCCATTGGTTTGTTTGATTTCCAGGTTCTGAAAATCATGTTGTTTCAACATATCGATGATACGCTCCCCTGTGTCCAATCGTTCCAGACCTTCAATAGCATCGACCTCCCCGTTCTTGATGATCACTTTGATGGACAGGAACCTTTTACTGCGTATCATCTCCAATACCTGGATCTCGGAGGGGGTCATTCCTGAAGGTTTTTGCTTGTTGTTATTTTCCATAAGTTCAAGTTCTAGAAGCCCAGCCCTTTCCTTTTCTTCTTTCTTTTGGACTTCTTCTTATTAATATCATCTTTGAGTTCCAGTTTGAAAGGATTCCACTCCGCTTCATCCAATAAAGGCCCGGTCATTCCATTTTCCTTAATTTCTCCCACATGACTTTTTGATTGTTGAGCAGAATTTCGAGTGCCTTTTGCAGTCCCATTATTTCTTGGTTCAACCTTGACTGTTCCTTCATCGTTTCCTTCGTGAGCTTGATCAGTTCCCCGTTCTTTTCCATTAGCCGATAATATAACTGAACGGTCTCTTGTTTGCTCATAATCGATTTGTTTTACAATACTGTTCCATGAGAATTTTTTGCCTAGGGTACTGCCTTTATATACCACATCTTGATATTTGAAAGATATCCCCGAAACCCTGCCTGTGGTTTTGCTTACGTTGAATCTTGGCGAGATATTTTGCTCTTGTAGCAACTTGATAAATTCTGTTGTGTCCATTGCTTTTGAGATTGCCGAACCGATTCGCTCCTGTAGGACAAGTTTGATAGGTACATCGCCTGTTCTAAGGGTTTTCTCTATTTCCTTTTGGTCAAGTGATTTTTTTCCACCAATTTTTGTTGAAATCTGAGTCAATCCATATTTCTTCTCCAAATCATTGAGCACTTCCCGGCTTCTTCTTTTAATGTTACTGTCACTCGTTATCCTGCCTGAATACCTGACCCTATTGGCCACTATATGGATGTGTTCGTGTTCCGTGTCCGTATGACGGTACATAATGAACTGGTTGTTATCGAAGCCCATCTTCATTAGATAGTCACATCCGAATGAAGCAAACTCCTTATCGTTCAATTCATCTGAGTAGGGCAGGTTCAAGGAAACATGAAGGACCGCATTCCCAAGTCCCGGACGCATTTGCCTGATCAAATTGAATTCCTGTGTCATGTTTACCGCTGTGGAAGGCTCTATATTGGAATCGATGACATATCCTACTCCTTCGTTTACCTTTTTTTCATTGTAGACCAGAACACCATAGAAATCTTTCCCTATTGTTATCTTACCTATCATTGTTCGAGATACTTGATTTGAGCTGTTTCAATAGCATTTTTACCTCCTCCAATTGTTTATGAATGCTGAAAGGGTCACGGATACCTGAGTTCGAGACCCTAGTGAGTTGGTTCAGGTTGTTTCCCATCCGGCTCAGTTCGATAAACAGTTTCCGGTCCAAAGGATCTACCTTTTTCGTTGGCAGGGATTTTCCCGTACATTTTCTTCGGATATACCCGGCGACTGACAGCCCAATGGTCTCCGCATTATTGGTAATGATCACGTATTCACTTTGTGAAACCCTAAAGGCGATGACAATCGTCCTTTTTTTTGATATGTCCTTTTTAGGTCTTGCCATTTTCTATGGTTTTGGTATTGTTCTAAAGGTCATTTGTAAACGAAGTGCGCAGTTTTTGTTTACAAAAACACAACTTGCT
>NZ_JAAAMI010000025.1 GCF_010500845.1 Flagellimonas sediminis
TGGAAACGCCGGACATAGTATACCACCCTCGCCGGGTTAAAGTGACCATAGCTGGCCGGACGAAAGTGACCCACCCTGGCCGGGCCAAAGTGGACCACTTTTAGATTCGATCTATCTGTAAAAAGTCTAAGTGCTTTTTTTGTTAAAAAGCACCATGGCGAACAAGCAGATAGACATGCGAAAAACAAAACTGATTTACAAACTTTACACCTCCGGCACTAGCAAACGGAGGATAAGCCAACAATTGGGCATATCCCGTGTCACGGTCAGGAAGTACATCGAGTTCTTCAAGCGGTACCGTTTTACGGCCTACGAAGTGGAGAAGATGACCCTGGAGGAACTCCACAACCTTTTCAAGGACGGGCAAAAGCGCAAGAGCCAACGGTTGCTGACCTTAAGGCAGTACTTTCCCTATTTTGACAAAGAGCTCCGCAAGACCGGGGTGACCAGGCAATTGTTGTGGGAGGAATATTATGCCAAGCACCCCGATGGCTTCAAGCTCTCACAGTTCAAGTATTGGTACGCCGAATGGCGCAAGGAAACCTCTCCGGTAATGCACATGGAGCACAAGGCCGGCGACAAGCTCTTTATAGACTTCACGGGAAAGAAACTCCATATCGTTGACAGGGAGACCGGTGAACTGAAGGAACTGGAGGTGTTCGTGTGTATACTCGGCAGCAGCCAATATACTTATGTAGAGGCCTGCGCAAGCCAAAAACTGGAGGACTTCATCCGCTGCACCGAGAACGCACTTTGGTTCTACGGCGGCGTACCAAAGGCCCTGGTGCCCGACAACCTTAAGTCGGCGGTCACCAAGAGCAGCCGTTACGAGCCCAAGGTCAACGAGGTTTTCGCCGACTTTGCCGAACACTACGAAACGGCGGTACTGCCCACACGTACCTATAGGCCAAGGGACAAGGCCATAGTGGAGAACGCCGTGAAGATAATCTACACCAGGGTGTTCGCCCCTTTACGGAACCAGGTCTTCCACAGCATGGCCGATATCAACATCGCGATAAGGGAACTGCTGGAAAAACACAACGCAATGCCGTTCAGGGGAAGGGAATATTCCAGGTGTTCGCTTTTTATGGAAATCGAGAAGGGCGAACTGATGCCGTTACCGGCGAAACGCTATGAGGTAAAACGCTATGCCCAGGCCACCGTGCACAAGAACAGCCATATCTACTTTGGGAAGGACAAGCATTATTACAGCGTGCCCTACAGGCATATCGGCAAACAGGTCAAGCTGGTCTATACCGACAATATCGTCGAGATCTACCATAAGCACGAAAGGTTCGCCGTACATACAAGGGACAGGAAAAAATACGGCTATACCACCTTGGCCGACCATATGCCCTCGCACCACAGGTTCGTAAGCGAATGGAGCAGTGAGAGGTTCATCGATTGGGCGGGCAATATCGGCGGACACTGTAAAGGGTACATCATTGCCATCCTGGAGAAGAAGCAGCACCCCGAACAATCCTACAAATCCTGTCTGGGCGTACTCCACCTTGCCAAAAAGTACGGAAGGGAACGTCTTGAGAATGCGTGCAAACGTGCCTCGGAATATGGTGCGTACAATTACAATATGGTCGAGCGCATCCTGAAAAAGGGATGGGACCAGATCGATGAACGTATGGACGGTGATATGGAAATGCCCGAGCACAACAACATAAGGGGAGGGAAATACTACGAATAGAAACAATACTTAAAAACAGGACATATGAACGAAAAAACAATGCAATTGATGAAAGAAATGAGGCTCTATGGAATGCACAGGGCCTTTGCAACAACAATGGAAACCGGAGGTGCCGATACCGACTATACCAATGACGAACTCATTGCCTATCTCGTCCAGAACGAATGGGACGACCGCCATAACCGTAGGATAGAGCGATTGACCAAGTCCGCAAGGTTCAGGTATACGGCCGTCATGGAAGCCATCGACTACCGACCGTCGCGCCAACTGGACAAGAACCTGGTCCGGCGGCTCGGTTCCTGCGGGTTCATCCAAAAAAGGGAGAACATACTTATTACCGGTAGTACCGGCGTGGGCAAAAGTTACCTGGCATCGGCCATCGGCCACCAGGCCTGTTCCATGGGATCAAAAACAATGTACTTCAATACCGCAAAGCTCTTTACCCTGCTCAAGACATCAAAGGCCGACGGTTCCTATCCAAAGCAGATAAGCAAACTTGAAAAACAGGACCTGCTCATCTTGGATGACTTCGGCCTTAAGCCATTGGACAACATCAATAGGCATGCACTTATGGAGATCATCGAGGACAGGCACGGCAAAAAATCCACTATAATAGCATCACAATTGCCCGTATCAAAGTGGCACGACATTATCGGGGAGAGAACACTGGCCGATGCCATCCTCGACCGTTTGGTGCACACGGCACACAGAATAGATATAAAAGGCGAATCGATGAGAAGAAAATTAAAAAATAAAAACTAAGTTTAACCCAAGGATAGATCAAATCTGGGCAGTTCGTTTGCTATGGTCAGTTTTATCCGGCGAAGGTGGGTCAGTTTACCCGGCTTATCCA
>NZ_JAAAMI010000026.1 GCF_010500845.1 Flagellimonas sediminis
TGCAAAAAACGGGCATAGTATACCACCTTCGGCGGGTCAAAGTGAGCCACCCGCGGCGGACCAAAGTGAGCATAGTGGGGCGGATGAACGTGAGCCACTAAAAAGATCGATTCTATTTGAGTGTTGCGATGGTTTCTTTTGTAAAAAAGACCATGGCGAACAAACAGATAGATATGCGAAAGGCAAAAAGGATTTACAAATTGTACGGCGAGGGGGCCAGCAAGCGACGGATCAGCAAGGAACTTGGCATCTCCCGCAACACGGTGGCCAAGTACATCGAGTTCTTCAAGTGCTACAGGCTGACGCCCTACGAGGTCTCGGAGATGACCCTGGAGGAGATCCACAGGCTCTTCAAGGCGGACCAAAAGCCCAAGAGCGAACAGCTGAGGACCTTAGAGCGGTACTTCCCTTATTTTGACAAGGAACTCCGCAAAACGGGGGTCACGCGCCAGTTGCTCTGGGAAGAGTATTATGCGAAGCACCCAGACGGGTTCAAGCTCTCCCAGTTCAGGTACTGGTACCGTGAATGGACAAAGGAGACATCGCCAGTGATGCACTTCACCCATAAGGCGGGCGACAAGCTCTTCATCGATTTTACGGGCAAAAAGCTCCATATAACGGACAAATATACGGGAGAGATCCAGGAACTCGAGGTATACCTGTGCGTACTGGGCAGCAGCCATTACACCTACGTGGAGGCCTGTCGGAGCCAGAAACTGGAGGACTTCATGCGATGTACCGAGAACGCACTGTGGTTCTATGGCGGGGTCCCCCGTGCCCTGGTGACCGACAACCTGAAGTCGGCAGTCACCAAGAGCAGCAGTTACGAGCCGAAGGTCAACGAGGCCTTTGCCGATTTTGCGGAGCATTACGATACCGCCGTGCTGCCGACAAGGGCCTACAGGCCAAGGGACAAGGCCATCGTGGAGAACGCGGTGCGCATTGTCTATACCAGGGTGTTCGCCCCTTTGCGCAACAGCACCTTCCACAGTGTGGGCGAGATCAACAGGGCCATCCTGGAACTGCTAAGGGCCCATAACAATATTTCCTTCAGGGGAAGGGAATACTCCAGGTGTTCCCTCTTCCGGGAAGTGGAGGTGCCGGAGCTCGGTCCCCTTCCCTTGAAACGATATGAGATAAGATCTTATGCAAAGGGAACGGTCCACAAGAACAGCCATATCTACCTTGGCAGGGACAAGCACTACTACAGTGTTCCCTACAGGCACATCGGCAAACAGGTGAAGATCGTCTACACGGACAGCTTCGTGGAGATATACCACAGGCACGAACGTTTGGCCGTCCATGAAAGAAAGAGGCAACGCTACGGCTATACCACCGCAGCGGAACATATGCCCTCCCACCACAGGTTCGTCAGCGAATGGAGCAGCGAGAAGTTCATCTCCTGGGCCGCGCACATCGGCGAGAACTGCAAGGGGTACATCATCGGGATACTCGACAAGAAACAACATCCGGAACAATCCTATAAATCCTGCATGGGCATACTGCACCTGGCCAAGAAGGTCGGCAACCAACGGCTGGACAATGCCTGCAGGCGGGCATCGGACTATGGGGCCTATAATTACAGCATGGTGGAGCGGATACTGAAAAAAGGGTGGGACACCCTGGAGGACGACCCGGAGGATACCTCCGAGGTCCCGGACCACGATAACATCAGGGGAGGAAACTATTATAAATGACAAACATTAAAACAGACAACATGAACACAAAGACATTGGAACAGATGAAACAGCTCAGGCTCCACGGGATGCTCAGGGCCTTTGACACCAGCCTCTCGCCCGAGAGCATGGACTATACCAACGATGAACTGGTGGCCTATCTGGTACAGTCCGAATGGGACGATAGGCACAACCGCAAGATCGAGCGCCTGACAAAGGCCGCAAGGTTCAGGTACGGTGCCGTTATGGAGGCCATCGATTACGGCCCTGGAAGGAACATCGACAGGAACAGGATACAGCGCTACGCCTCCTGTGGATTTATACGCAAGGGTGAAAATATGCTCATTACCGGGAGCACCGGGGTCGGCAAGAGCTATCTGGCCTCCGCCATCGGGCACCAGGCCTGCTCAATGGGGCACAGGACCATGTACTTCAACACGGCCAAACTCTTTACCTTGCTCAAAACCTCAAAGGCGGACGGGTCCTATCTAAAATTCATTGGAAAACTTGAAAAACAGGACCTGCTCATACTGGATGACTTTGGCCTAAAACCATTGGACAACATCAACAGGCACTCTTTGATGGAGATCATAGAGGACAGGCACGGCAAAAGGTCCACCATTATAGCCTCACAACTGCCCGTGGAGGCATGGCACGATGTCATCGGTGAAAAAACGATCGCCGACGCCATCCTTGACCGGCTGGTGCACTCGGCTCACAGGGTGGACATAAAAGGGGAATCAATGAGAAAAAAAATTAAAAATAAACGTTAACTTCAGCACCAAAATGAGTCGATCTCGTGCACTTGATTTGCACTGCTCACTTTCATCCGCCGCAGGTGGTATACATTGACCGCCCTATCCA
>NZ_JAAAMI010000027.1 GCF_010500845.1 Flagellimonas sediminis
GCTGCAAAAAAAGTGTTGTCGGCCTTGGAACATGTGGATATGAAACAATTGACGGACAAAAAGGCGCACGACCATTGGATGACGATCTCGAAGGAAATCTCCAATTCGGCGAATTCCATTTCAAAGATATCGGATATCAAAGCCCAACGCGATCATTTTAAACAGCTGTCCGCCCATCTATCCAAAGGTGTCAAGCTTTTTGGGGTCGATCAAAAGATATACGAACAGTTTTGCCCGATGGCCGATAACAACAAAGGTGCCTATTGGTTGAGTACGACCAAAGAGATCAAAAATCCCTATTTCGGAGAGGCTATGTTGACCTGCGGTGAAATCACCGATGAAATGTAATTGAACAAATGTAAATGAATGAATGATGAAAATATTGAAATCTAAAATCTTGTTTTTTGTCCTAACTGCCTTGACGACCCATGTTTTTGGGCAAGTGGGGACAAATGGTGAGGACAGAAAAGAGGAAGGTAGACCCGTTCGGGAATACAATCTTGTACTGGAACAGAACAAATTGACCCTCGGTGGGGTCACTGCCGATGCAATGACCATCAATGGGAGTATTCCGGGACCGGTCTTGGAATTCAACGAGGGTGACTTCGCCCTGATCAACGTGACCAATAAGATGGATGTGGAAACCTCCGTACACTGGCATGGATTGATCTTGCCCAATTTTTATGACGGGGTTCCCTATTTGACCACACCGCCCATAGAACCTGGCACAACTTTCCAATATCGGATTCCGATCAACCAATCAGGTACCTATTGGTACCATTCCCACACCATGCTGCAAGAGCAAAAGGGGGTGTATGGCTCGATACTGATCCATCCCAAGGAAAAGACGTTGGACTACGATAAGGATTTGGTCGTGGTGCTCTCCGATTGGACGAACGAAAAGGCCATGAACGTGCTCCGAAACCTTAAACGGGGAAACGAGTGGTACCAGGTCAAAAAAGGGACCGCGGTGCCCTTGAGCAGGGTCATCAAGGAAGGTGCACTAGGTGCACAACTCAAATTTTGGCGAGATCGTATGGAAGGAGCGGATATTGCGGATATCTACTACCCCGCATTTTTGACCAATGGGAAAACATTGGCCGAATACCCTGATTTCAAACCAGGGGAAAAAGTGCGGCTCCGGTTCGTCAATGCCTCTGCCTCCACCTATTATTGGATGGATTTCGGTGGCGGTAACCCCATGGTGGTTTCCGGGGATGGTGTCGATGTGGAGCCTGTTTCCAAAAGTCGTTTTCTTTTTGGCATTGCCGAGACCTATGATGTCATCGTGACCGTTCCTGAAGGCACTTTGGAGGTAACGGCCACGGCACAGGACGGCTCCGGGCATACCTCGTTGCATTTAGGGCAGGGAACGCTTTTTCCCGCAACGACCATCGATAGGCCCGACAAAGTGGCGATGATGAAACAAATGGCCCGAATGGACATGA
>NZ_JAAAMI010000028.1 GCF_010500845.1 Flagellimonas sediminis
AAGCGTCTGGGAATCCGTGTTCACACCGGAAATGTCTATTGTGTTTCCTTCGGAAATGGTCAGATCCGAACCTGAAATGCTCAAGGTCTGGTCATCGGTATCGGTGTCGATGCCGCTGATGTCGATGCTGTTGCCACCGGCAATGCTAAGATCGGTTCCACTCAAGGATAAGGTCTGTGCATCCGTGTTGTCCAAATATCCGCTCAGGTCCACGTTGCCACCGTCCTCCAAGGTCAAGGTATTGCCACTCAAACTTAGTGCCTGATCGTCCGTTCCACTGTTGTCCAGGGCCGACAGGTCTATGACCGGGTTGTTACCCAATTCGTTAGTATAGGTCAGTTGGTTGGTACCGCTATTAAAGGAAAGTGACGTGTTGGTCTCCGCTATGGATACCGAGGCCACGTTCAGATAAAGGGCACCATCGGTACCGGCAGTAATGTTGTTGTTGGCATCGGTACTGATCAATCCTGTGGACAGGGTCCCACCATTGTCGGTAACCTGAAGGCTTCCTGAGTTCATGGATACCCCTGTGTTGTATTCGTTGCCCACAACCGAGTCGGCATCGTCCACGTTGATGGTCACATTGTTCCCTTCAGAGATGGCAATGTGTCCCGCTGTTCCATTGGTAGAAAGGGTCTGGTCATCGGTATCCGTATCGATGCCGCTGATGTCGATGGTGTTGCCACCGGCAATGCTAAGATCGTTTCCGCTCAAGGAAAGGGTCTGTGCATCCGTGTTGTCCAAGTATCCACTCAGGTCCACGTTGCCACCGTCCTCAAGGGTCAAGGTGTTGCCGCTCAGGCTCAATGCCTGGTCATCCGTTCCACTGTTGTTGAAGACCGAAAGGTCTACACTGTTACCATCTGCAATGGAAAGCGTGTTCCCTGACAGGCTCAAGGTCTGGTCATCTGTATCCGTATCGATGCCGCCAATGTCGATGGTATTGCCACCGGCAATGCTCAGATCGGTTCCGCTCAAGGAAAGGGTCTGTGCATCCGTGTTGTCCAAATATCCGCTCAGGTCCACGTTGCCACCGTCCTCAAGGGTCAAGGTGTTGCCGCTCAGGCTCAGGGCCTGGTCGTCCGTTCCGCTGTTGTCCAGGGCCGACAGGTCCACACTGTTCCCGTCCGCGATGGAAAGGGTGTTCCCTGATAGGTTCAAGGTCTGGTCATCGGTATCCGTGTCAATGGAACTGATGTCGATGGTGTTGCCACCGGCAATGCTCAAATCTGTTCCGCTCAAGGAAAGCGTCTGGGAATCCGTGT
>NZ_JAAAMI010000029.1 GCF_010500845.1 Flagellimonas sediminis
GTTGTGTGTCATACTGAAAAACTGCATGGAATTGATAATCGCTTTTTTAATCATAATAATTTTAGGTATCGGAATTCCTATTGGAATTTCTTTTTTGATTTACAAGTGGATTAAGAAAAAAGGATTTGACAAAAGATTAAGAATCTTTGCTCTAACTCCAATTTTAATCATTGGATATTTTATTTATGGAGCAATTTATCCTTCATCGGACTTTTATAAAACGGACTTTAAAGAAGTTACGAATATGGATTTCCCAAATAGCGGAATAATAAAATATAAAACAGCCTCATATCCTGACCATTTTGGAGATTATACTTCCTCCTTTTTAGCCGAGTTTGAGCAAGCGGACTTAAAAAAACTCGAAAATCAACTAAAAGCAAACGGATTCGAGAAAAAGGAAAATAAAATGCATTCTAACGAACTTGAATACATTGAGCAAAAAAAAGGTAGAAAAAACTACTCTAAACAATATATAATTGACACAATTGCGAGTAAGCATTATTCTGTCGGATTTTTGGATGATAATAAATCAATAATTGTAACAAGAGTAAGCTGGTAAAAGTACGAACACACAACACCGGCTATAGTTCATTGCTTCTGACTTTCCTTTCGGAAAGTCCTTGCAAATTTGCTATCTTCGGTTTACGGCGGAAAATCCGCGCGGATTTTCACGCAACGAAACCATAGCCAAACACG
>NZ_JAAAMI010000003.1:0-306884 GCF_010500845.1 Flagellimonas sediminis
GAATCGATGAGAAGAAAATTAAAAAATAAAAACTAAGTTTAACCCAAGGATAGATCAAATCTGGGCAGTTCGTTTGCTATGGTCAGTTTTATCCGGCGAAGGTGGGTCAGTTTACCCGGCTTATCCAGTATAGTAGGAATTCAGTAAGGTCTAGTTTAAAATTATGGGCTTCGATGGAAGAATAGTATTCTTTTTTGTTTGACTCGATGGTCTGTGATAGGGATATAAGTGCTGGTCTGCCCAAATCCATGGAAATCGATTTTTCTGAAATCCCTCTAGCAATACGTCCATTTCCGTCTTCAAACGGGTGGATGGCCAAAAAGTAATAATGTGCCATTCCTGACTTGGCCAATGGAAGCATTTTGGATTTGTTTGTCGTGTGGGTTTCGTTGAACCAACGAACATAAGCTTCCATTTCATTTGTCATTTGTGATGAGGGAGGTGCCTCATAATGTACCGTCGGTTTGTCGAGGCGTCCTGAAACAACCTGCATAGGATCTTCATGAGTACGATATCTTCCAATATCCACTAAATCCCTTCTGCCATTGGCGAGCATCTGATGCCACTCAAAAAGATGTTCATGGGTCAATGGTACTGCATATGTTCGATATAGATTGACCATCATTTCAGATATTCCATATTCAGCTTGGGGAAGTTTCTTTCTTTCCGTTTCAAGTCCTAAGTTTTTTTTGATTGATTCCTGAATACTCCCACGGTCAAGATATTCCCCTTCAATTGCCGATGTGGTAAGAGCTTCATCCGACAAAACTTCAATTAAAAGCTCATTTTTGTCTTCCTCATCAATATGTTTAATTGAACCTAGAGCTACTCCACTAGTTTGGACAAACTGATATTCCAGATACTCCAAAGCTGCCTCATCATATCTGAAATTGGGCCAGTCCTTTTGTTGCCAGTTCCATTTAAAAGCTGTCATGAGCCAAATAATTAATTTTTATAGCTCAAAAATAGTAAAATTATGAGCTATAAATTAATTTTTTATAGCCCAAAAGAGGTGAATGAAAGACACAGTCATTGAGAATCACTAAAAAGGGATTATTTAAACTTTATAAATTGAAAGACCAAATTTCTTGGTCTTTGGTTGGCAGTAGCTATTATTATTTTACAACGTCAAAATGTACGGCATATCCATTTCCTGACATTGACATATCTGCAATTGTAAGTGTTTCTATATCTCCTGTTAAATCCATAATATATCGAGATTCTTTCCCCGGTCTAATAATTCTAAAAGTATTTACTTCGTCAAAATAGCCTTGGTAAGTTTCGGATAGGAAATCCTCCTCTATTTTTTCTAGGTTACTTTTTAAAGGCTTTTCCAATTTGGGAATTATTTCGAGGGATGTTTCAGAAATATATAAATCTGCTTCGTCAAAGGACTTTATCCATTCAAATATTTCATTGTTTTTAGAAATGCTTCCTGGATTTGCACTATCAAATTTTAATTTCATTGATTTTAATAATTTAGAATTGATTTAGTAGTTGTTTTGCTTGATTATCGCCTAAAGTGGCAGCTTTTTTTAAATAATGTTTGGCCTTAACAGAAAATCCAGCGTCAAGTTCCAATCCTTTTTTATACATTGAACCAGCCAAAACAAGGTAATCTACATTTTCGGGCTGCATTTCTAACGCTTTTAACACATTTTCTTCCGCCTTCTGTAAACATTTAATTAACTGACTTGTATAAGTAGGGGAAATCTTCATTAATTTAAAAGTTTTTAAATAATAACTATGTGCTACTAAATAAAGCGCATTTGCTTTATACAAGTCATTATTAGCATTCGCAATATTGCTTTTACAGACTTCAATGCATTCGTCATAAGAATCAATATCGAAATAAATATTTCCTAAGTTATTAGAACTTAACTCTTTTGTCCAATTTGAATATGCATCAACGGTAGAGATGCTTTTTTGATAAAATTCAATCGCTTGTTCTTGTTGATTTAATTCCTGATATGCCCTTCCTACATAAAAATTTATTTGTGAATCGTCATATCCGTGTTTTTTAAGTTGAAGTGAAGTTTCTATTACAAGATTGAAATCGGATGTGTCATATTGTGAGTAGTAATGAATTTTTGCAATTTCTTTTTGATAGTCTAATTCGAGATTTTTGTTTGTCATTGAATTGTTTTAATAGATAGGCACTGTTTATTTTTTAATTGCTTCCAATGTTGTCAGCTGACGTTTTCTTTTATGTCGCCCAAAGTTTTAAAACTGCTAATGCACTTAATAATAAAGTTAGTCCGCCAATTACCCAAATTAATAATTTAATTGTCTTGTTTTCGGCTTCAATTGCTTGTCTTATTTCTTTTGTATTCTTCGCAAACTCGATTTCAAAAATCTGCTTGATTTGGTTCCTCTCACTTTCAATTAGGTGCTTTATTTCTGATTTGTTATCTTCAAGCTTTATTTTGATTGTGCCTTCAAGGTCTTTGTAAAAGTCCTTGTTTTCTTTTCGTATTTGGTCGGTTTTTTCTTCAATAAGTTTTGCAAGTTCGGTTTTGTTCTGCTTGTGGGTATTTTCAATTTCCGCTAAACTTTTGGCAACTTTTTCCTGTTGGGCTTTTTGTAGCTCATTTATTTTGTCAAGTGCTTTACTGTTTTCTTCAAACTGCGTGGTTATCGCATTGTAACTTTCGGTGAGTTGCTGTAATTTTTTATATGCTCCCGAAACATCTTTAAGTTGCTCAACTTCTTGGTTGAAATCTTCAAGTGTTTGATTAAATTTTTGCAAGTTGCTCATATAGCTTTCTATTAAGTTTTTTCAATTCTGCTAATTTCTCTGAATAAACGTCATTTAGCAAATAAGCCAAATCGTAGTATTCCGCAAGCTCTTCCAAGATTTCAGGGTAATACTTTGAAATGGATTGGCTCAATTCCATCTTTTGTTTTTCGGTCAAATTCTTACCCAAAACTTTCAGGCGGTTTAAAAAGTCCTTTTGTTGCACTTGGATAAAAGTTTCTTTTATACTTGATAATGCACTTTCAAAACGTTCTTTTCCATCACTATCTTCATATTCGTTCAATGCCAAACGCACAAAACCACTTAAAAAATTTAGTCCGACACTATTACGATAACTTTCCAAAAATCGACTAATGCTGTCTTTCAGTTTTTCAAATTCCGTTAAGTTTGGAAATTGATTGTTTGTTGTCAAAACTTCAAACCATTGTTCGTAATCTTTTGGATTTTCTGCAATGTGTTGAAGAACAAAAGTTGTTTCTGAAAAAATGAAATAACTGTCAATTCGTTGCTTAAAGCTTTCACTATCTTCAAACTCTGAGCACCAATCGGAAAGCGTTTTAAGTGATTGTTTTCGACTATAAGCAATGTTTTCAAAAGTCCAATTCAGCAAGTGCCAAATAGCTTTTTCTAAAACTGTGTCTTGCTGAACTCTTTGCAACTCCATTTTGATGTCTGTGTTTGGCTCATATTTTGTAATGTAATCCGAAACGCTTTTTATGATGTGATTTTCATTGAGCGTATTAAACTGAACTTCAAAATGATTGATAAAGTTGGTCGTCCAATCGGTAACAATTCCTAACAGACTTAAACGATAAATAGCTTTTTGTAAAACATCACTATTGATATGAAGTTTGGTAAACGCATCATTCCAAAAGATTCTAACCTGCGATTTTTCTTTGAAGAAGTTTCTGATTACACCTAAAATAATTTCAAAATCCTTTTCAATATCATTTTGGCCTTGAACAAAAAGAAAAATCTGTTTAAATATATCCCTGCCACCAAAACCAACTTCATTGCTGATGGTTTTCATTTCCGTAAATGATGTGTCTTTGTGAAAAAGTCGATCAACCCGTTCTTGGTCGTGTGTTTCGGGGGAATGTAAAACGTAGCATTTGCCGACTTTATTAACGTTTTCTTCTTTTCGATTATCCCAACGTCCTGCTCTTCCTGCTTCCTGATAAAGTGCTTCTACCGAACTTGGCAAACCATAGTGAAAAGTGTAAAAGATATTTTGCTTATCTATTCCCATTCCAAAGGCTTTGGTTGCAACTAAAAGTTGATACTTGTTTTCCTTGAAATCTTTTTGAATTTTTTGTTTGTATTTGTTGAATTCATCTCGGCTCATTACAGGCTTTTTGCCAATTTTTCTCCCTGTTCTTTCATCGTAAATATCTCGTTTTGGAATATCGCCTGAAAACCAACCTACTTTATTCTGATAAATTGTGTTTAATGTATTTGCTACGTTGTAACATCCATAAGCACCATTTACATTTGGCGTAAAAATCAAACCTGCTTTTTCGGTAGTTTCAATAAAACTTTCCGTGTCTTTAAGTTCGTTGATGAGCTTTTTTAGCTTATCATTTTTATTGCCATTGTCGTTAAGTACTTCAAATTGTAGTTCTTTACGGCTGTAGTCCAAAAGCGATTTTATGTTTTCATCTTCTAAACGCTGTTTCTGTCTTGAAAACTCAATTTTTATGTCTTTTAACACATTAACGGAAGCGGTTGCTGTTAGACCGATAAATTTGATCTTACCTTCTTTGTTTTCATCTTTTGGACTTAGCTTATCTATTGTTTTTGCCAAATTCAAATATGAAGTTCTGAAATCGTGTCCCCATTCTGAAAGGCAATGTACTTCATCCACAACTGCGTAAGCAATAGAAAAGTTAGCGACAATAGCCCTTATTTTTTCTCTGAAACTTGGTATCTGAAATTTCTCTGGCGAAATCCAAACAAATAAATATTGTCCTTGCTCAAAGTTGGTTTCTATTTCTCGTCTTTCGTCTGCTTCCAAATCGCTAGTAATGAAACTAACGTTTGTTACAAGTGTTTTTACCAAATTATCGTTTTGGTCATACATCAACGATTTGATTGGACAAACCACAAAATTTATGCTTGGTTGCAATAAACAAGGAAGTTGATAGCACAAAGATTTTCCTCCACCTGTAGGCAAAAGTCCAATTGTATCTTTTCTGTTAAGTGCGTTTGAAATGATAGGAAATTGACCTTCACGAAAACTTGGCTTATCAAAAATGTTGTCAAGAAAAAACTCTAAAATCGGTTTATCTTCATCTGTTACTTTGTAATTGATTGGCTCTGTTGTGCTAACTTTGAAATAGTTTTTGTCTTTTACTATGTCAAAATAATCTGTGCGGACAAAAATCACATCTTCATTGATTTTGTTTTCGTCCGTGTAGCGTTTGAATAGCGAAAAGTCAATATTTAGAGCTTTTGTTGTTGGCTGAAATTTCGCTTTGTCGTTCGTTATTGTAATATTGAATTTTGGCTTTTTGAGCTCGTTTTTATTTTTGAGTTGCCAAAGTTTATCAAACCAAATAAGCAAATCTTTTATTGCCAATTCTGCGAAATCGGGTAAGTTTTCGTGTGATAAAATGTTGAAATTCCAATCTTGGTCAAATGTCAAATACTTGTGAGTAAGCAACTCAATAAGCAAGACTTGAAAACGGATTATTGCCGTAGGCAATAATTTAGTTTTAATTTCTTCTTCACTCATCTGATTTTCTACTATTTTCTCACAAGCCTTTTTGTAGAACTTTAGAAGTTTGTCGTAGCGTTCAAGATGTCTTAAAATCGTTTCAACTTTTTCAGTATAAGTGCCGTTTTGCAGTTCTCTTGTTGTAATTCTTATAGTCGTAATTCCCTTGCTTAATAAGTAATTATCTCTTGTGTTGTCGGAAACTCTCGTTACTTCGTCAAGCTTGTGTTGTTGTCCGTCAATTTCAATCACAAGTTTGGCTTGCGGCAAATAAAAATCAACTTGTTGGTTGATAAAGTTTCTGTCATCTTTACCGGTAATATCGTTGATTTCAATTTCGGGAATGAGCAATGATTGGATAAATGAAAATTCGCCAAACTCGTTTGGTATAATTTGCTCAAAAAAGTCTTTTGCAGGAAAGTAGTTGCGTTCTCTGTCACCTTTTATGGTGTCGTTCCAATTAGGTGTTTGGTTTGTCGCAAACAAAAAGCGTTCTTCAAAGTTGTCAAGTTTATGAATTTCGCCTAATTGAGATTGCAGATATTTTGAAAGAGTTGTCGGAAAACCACGTTGCAAAATGTTTTTCACTACAAACAAAATCGGCAACAAGTCATTATTTATCTGATTTGTTACAAGGTTCTGAATTACAAAATTCGGGTTTGTATATGTATAGTTTGAAGTGTATTTTTTCATTCAAGATTCTGTCGTTCATTTTTTGCAGTAACGCTTTTCAAGCTTGCTGGCAACGGTTTCCTATGAACAGTTGGGGTTTTTTGCCCTAAATATCCAGTTCAACATCGACCTTTATTTTATGTTTATACTTTGGTTTTATCACTTTCGCCCCCAATTGTTTATAGTATCTTGTTGTAAGCCATTATTATTTTTCTACGAGTTCATTTTTCAGTACGCTTTTAAACCAAATTATTGAGGCTTCTCCGTCTTTTATCATTATGTCATTTAGTTCATTATTGTGAGCAATTTGGTTTCTTAAAGTGAAGAGTTGATTAAATCTGTGTTCTACGTTTGGTTTTGATTTAAACATTTCTTCAAACTCGTTCCAAGTATCTTTTTTTATGATTAATTCTTTAAATTCTCCGAGAGTAAAAAAGTTTAGCTTTTTTCTAAATGATTGATAATTTTCAGCATTTTCACCCGGAAATTTCTTTAGGTGGGAAGCTATTTTAAATTCAGTCGATTGTCTTGTTTTTTCAGCAACAAATTGCTCAAAAGGATTGTTACTTATTCTATTTAACTTGTTGTTGATTAAATTCCTCAATTGAATTTCGATATTTTCTATTTCAGATTTCAAATTTTTTATTGCTTGTGGTAATTCTGTTGAATTTTGTAAAATTGATTCTACGGTTATTTGTTTCCCTGCTGTTAAAAGCTGAATGGCTTTTAGTACATATTCAGCTCTTTTTTCTATAAAAGCGTCAAAGTCAGTTTGGATTTTAGCATTTCGTCCCTTGTTTTCCATTCCTTCGTATCCGCCATTTGAAAGTTCTTTAATTGGAATTATGTGGCTATTTAATCGACTGTTTACAATTTCTTCATCTGCCCATTTGTAGCGTTCTTTTAAATAAATTAACGGGTCTTTTCTTCCTATATTTCTGTTGGTTTTACCAGTAATTAAAGCACAGTTTAAAGCTAAAAAGCTATCAATGTTTGCTTCTTGTAAAAGTGCATCAGGGAAAATATGATGATATTCTCTTTTCTTAATATTCTCCCTTGAAATTTGTTTTCCATCTGCAAAATCATAAGCACCTAAATAAGTGGAAATAGCAAGAATCCCTCTTGCTCTTATGTTCACTTTTTTAGGCCAACCTACAGTTAACAACTCTTCTTTGTCTGCTAATGGATAAAGTTTTCTGTTTAATACAGGTATGTCATTTTCAGTATAGAAATCACCTCTTTCGTTTTGCTCGTTAGTTAGAACTCGTTTTAGATTTATGTAATCTTGGTATGCTCTTGAAGCTGCCGAATTTTCATAACGATAAGTGAAGAATGACGACCACAGATATTTTTTGAGCAAAATCTCTCCTTTACCTGCTAAATCTCCATTTTCTGGAATATTTGAAAATGCGGCTGCAATAACTGAGAGCACCGCATTTGTGGGAAGCCTGTTTTTGTCATAAAGGCCTTGTGATTCCATGAATACAGCCATTCTGCCAAGACAGTTTTCAAGTATATCCCAATTTTTGACCAAAATGGACTTGTCCATTTCTGCCATACCTCTATGGTTTGGTAATTTGTCTTGAAGTAGGGACGAAGTAGCCAAAATCAAAAATTCAAGTTCAAAGTAGTGTTTAATTTTCGGATGCTTTTTGTTTAGGTCATTTTGCAATTCGTGCAATGAACTTTTCATTTCACTTTCAACTTCAGCTACAATAATGTCGTATATAGAAAGTGGCTTGCTATTCGTATTCATATTTATAAATACTTGCAAAGCAATTTCTTTTGGTGTTGTTGCTGGAAGTGAAAGATATGGAAGGTTAAAATGTGAAATGGTTTCACGAAGTTTAATAATTTTGTCTCGCAAGGATTCTTTGTCTTTATAATACTTTTCTATAAGTGTAGCGAAATTTTCATCAGTTGGTTTTGGCTTGTTGTCTTTGGTCGCCAACTCAATCCAATTATCAATTTCAGATTGGATATTTTCGGGTCTAAAAAGTTGAATAGGCACGCAACCTCTTTTTAGACTGTCTTTTGGTAGGTCTGCCCAAAGCGGATATTTTTGATCGTTTTTCAGGTAGCGAGTTCTGCAAAAAATTGTCGTTTCATCACTCCAAGGTTGCTCGTGATAGTTTTGAAATTCGGGAAAATAAACAAAGTAGGTCTCAAAGTCATAATTGTTGTGTAACGCTCTCCAAAAGGAAGTTAGTCGTTGCTGTCCGTCTAAAAGATGTTCGGTTATTTTATCCTTTGTTATGGGTTCTGCTGTACTGATGTAGCGTGATTTGAATTTTTCGTCATTTCCAACATCTAAAATTAGTGTAACCCCAACAGGCAAATTATGGATTACAGTTTCTAAAAAACTTTGAATTCTCCATCTGTCCCACGCTTCCATTCTCTGAAATCGAGGAAGCTTGATGTTGCCATTTTTTATTTTCGTGTACCAATCAGCTAATTGTCTATTTTGAGCACTGCTCGATGTTATTTCTGACATATTTTTTTGCAGTTTCGTTCGTTTTTATGGTTTACAACGGTAGTTGTCTGGTTTTGCGGGGAACTTCACAAGTAGGCGAGAACAAGCGATTACTTATAGGATACATTATTATATTGCAGGCTTTGTTACTCATTTTCATTGTTTTCTTCATCATTTTCCTCAGCTTCAACTTCAATTCCATCTTTTGCTAAACTATCATAGTATAGCTTAGTAAGTTCGGAAGTTAGTAAGTCGTCATTCAATATTTTGATCAACAAATCCTTGGATACTCTTGTGTCTAAATTAAATTGAGTTCCATCTTCACTGTATCTCATTTTCTTTTTCGTTAGCGGATGTTGTTTAGAAAAGAGAATAATGCTTTCATTGGGAATATTCATTTTGATAACAGGTGAATTTTTAGCTACTTTAGTTAACTTTCTTGCAAAGCTCACATCGGTAACTAATTCCTGAAGGCTTTCGATATTTTGAATTAATGCCATTTGATTAATAACATCTAAGCTCGCTGTAGCTTCTCGTGTTATAACATCGTGGAAACCAAAACTCCTTTCAATTGAATTTAAGTCTGTTATTATTATTTCTTCATCGACTCTCAGAACTTGAAACTTAGCGGTAATTCTTAATAATTGGTCCTCAAATCTCTCTAATCTTTGATTGGCTCTTTTTAAGATATGACCACCTCTTCCAATAACTTCTACAGGGGATATTTTTTTATACAGACTCACTTCATTATCATTGTCAGCCAAGACGATAATAAGGGATTTAATAGATGCTAAATCACTATCGTTAAAGTTGAAATTTTGGAGGTTATCATTGCCTACCACATTTTCTAATAATTCTAACTCTGCGGGCACTTCTAAATCATACTCGTAAAAACATTTTCCCCGCTCGTCAGCATCAGATAATTTTAAAATAGAATATTCGTCTTTTTCTATTATGAAAGAGTTGATTCCATCCACGAAGATTTGTCTCAATTCGGGTAAGTCATCTCCTTTTATGTCCAATTTTCTCGGTTCTGCAACATCTTCAATGTTTGCATAAATAATTATTTGAAGTTCACCGTCTGGATTATTGACAAAATCGAGCGATTGGTTTAATTCAGGTTTAGTCATTGGTATTTATTTTTGAAGCGTAATAAATTCGCTCGTCTAACTTGAAATATTTTATTCTGTCATTTATTTGTAATGTATCCTTAGTAATCAAGATTTTTTCAGTTCTGATTTCACCTTTTCTAAACTCTCCAGAAATTTTATAAATCCTAAAACCTAAAATTGCCAAAGTAGGGTTGGCGTAAAATAAGTCTGTTCTTATGTATATTAATCCAATAACGAATAAAATGATTATGAACGTTAGAATATATCTGAAGTTTTCAAATTGAAAGCATACAAGCGGTATAATATAAGTTGTTAGGAAAGTCAGGTGTTCGTAATCTATATTTTCGATTTCTGTAATTTTAACCGATAATTCAGGCGTTCCTTTCATTTGAAACCGAAAGTCAAAAAATGAAATAAAACCGATTGCAAGGGCGATGACACAAAACAGAGAAATGGTATTTGATTTAAGTAAATAAGTCCATCCTACAAATTCACATTTTTCTCCAAGACAAAATGGAATTTCTGCTGTTATGATTATTATCAATAAAAATAATAACCAAAGAGAGAGAAAGAATAATCCGATTTTTCTTGTCATTCAGTTTTTTGTTTTTCCGATTTTATTGGTTCAGCTTGTATATATGCATAAAATACATCTATGATCTACCCTAAATGGAATATTATTAATGTATTTGATAATCTTTTATAAAATTTCAACTTTCATGAAAAGCCTCCCTTGTTGTAAATATTTGTAATAGTTTGCCCTTGAAATGTTCAATCATTTACAAATTTCAACTATGGTCAACACCCTGCTTTTTAAATACTCCTCACAAATTACAGCTTTTTGTTTATTTTACTTACTTAATCCTTTCGATGCTTCCAAAACTTTACCCTTGGTCTAGTCGATTCTAAATCGGCCTTAGTCCGTTCAATAATGGTGCACCTTTCCATTTGTGCCAAGGCAGCAAATATTTTGATGATGAACTCAGAATGGGAGGACTTCTTCGTGGTGTCAATGAAGGGCTTGGTGATACTCCTGAAGCGAACTCCGTTTCCTTTCAACTTCGTCAAAAGATTAGTGGAATGGATAGCTCCTTGCCAACCAATCAAGTTTCTAGTCCACAATGGTATCACCGTCCCTTCAAATATTTTAATGGTTTGTCAAGCTCTTCTATACTTCCTTGGTAATCACTCATGTTTATCCAAAAACCATAGTCTGAAAATTCAATAAAACGGTCCTTTCTGGTTGGGTATTATTAAAAACACTTAGTTAGCACTTCAGAAGAACTCTTTGCAGGCATTAAACAAATAAATATTTAATGAAATATACGTTTGTGGGATCATACATGTATTTGAAATAGCTTGAAATTTCTTTTAAATATTTGTGGAAAGGGAGAAAGAAGACCAAAATCAGGGTTTGTCCGAGGGTTGGCGTAAACTCAATTATTTTTCTCCCTACCCATATTTCTACTGGAGTTGCCAAAAACATCGTTTTTGGCAACTCCCTCAAAAGAATCGAACAGTGATGGCAAGCCCCTATAGGCTTGCCATCACTGTTTTGGATTTGACCTCAATTCCTTTGCAAATTTATTTTGAATGCTTCTTGATTTGCCATACACGAACCGGTGTACGGCAAATAGATTAAATGCTGTTCAATGTTGATAGGTTTGTTCAATAAAGTAAATCAACAAATACCAGTACTATGAAGCGCATATTTATCATGGACGACGATGGATTAAAGGAGTACGTTCCTGTAGAATCTCTCAAAAACAGTCTAGCTCCAAAATTGGAGGATAAGGATAATCAAAATCAAACTGAGAATGAAATGTTGACTATTGCCGATTTGGTCAAGAAATTTAAAGTGACCAGGCCGACCATCTATTCCTGGGTGGAAAAAGGGTTGCTCAAAAAGATACCTATTGGCGGACGTGTTCTATTTCATCCCAATGACATCGACGAGCTTATCAATCGGTTAAGGGGTATTTCTTCTTAGAAACAGATTGATGATCCAAAGTCAAAATGAAAAATGGATTTTATTAATCGGAGGTCACGAAGCAAGTTGTGTTTTTGTATACAAAAACTGCTCACTTTGTTCGCAAGCTTGTTGAAGATACTCCTCAATTCCTAAAATTATGGCACGGCCAAAAAAAGAAATTAGAGAGCTTAAAGCAATTCATATCAGTTTTAGAACTACAGTGGATAATTATCTCATTGTAGCTCATAATGCAGAATCTTGCGGGCTTTCAATTGCTGATTATATCCGAAAAAAAATTACCGGAAAACCTTTGCCTAGATATAAGGTCTCTCCTTATGAAAGAAAAATTTTCGTTGAGCTGAGCAGGATAGGCAACAATATTAACCAGTTGGCCATCAAAATTCATTTAGGGCAGAACCAACCCGAAAAATTGACGGGACAACTTGTGGAATTACAAAGGTTACTTTCCGAAGTAAAACAAATTATGGTAAAATAAAGTCAAAACAGTTTGATTAAATTTTAGTAAAAAAAGGAGAACAATAGCAATAATTACTAATATTCTTCTAAATTTACTAAATGCTTCTCACTGATTTTATCAAAAGTAGATTGTCATTGGAAGAATATTCCTTCTCCCGTGATGAATACATGGCTTATTCAGGGAAGGACGCAAATGCTATTGCAACGGATTTGGCCTATTTATCCGAGAAAGGGGAGATCCTCTCTTTAAGAAAAGGATTCTACCTTATCATACCACCAAGATATTCAAAGTTGGGGGTTTTGCCATTGGAGCTTTATATCAATAAATTATTTGAACATTTGGATAAGCTCTATTACATTGGTTTATACTCAGCAGCACAAATACATGGAGCGGCCCACCAACAAGTACAGGCTGAATACATCATCACACAGGGTACAAGAATGTTGGATATTCATAAAAAGAATATAGCCATAAACTTTTTTCTTGCCTCTAATTGGCCCCAGGCCAATATTGTCCAAAAAACATCGGATGCTGGATATTTTAATGTTTCAGACCCATTACTCACCATTGTGGATTTAATATACCACCAAAGAAAGCTGGGAGGAATAAACAGAATGTTGGCGAATATCGAGGAGCTTTTAGAAGAAGTTGAGCCAAGTGAAATGGATTCCTTACTGCAATGGTATCCGAATAAAAGTGTTTTACAACGATTGGGTTTTTTGATTGATTTCATAAGCCCAAAGAGTGATTTGGCTGATCTACTTATCGCATATTTGGAAAGGTATGGGTTTTACCCTGTCCTGTTGAATACATCGGATAAAATTAAACCGGGTGCAGTGGATAATAGATGGAAAGTTGATGTGAACTTAGCCCTAAATAACGATATATGATGCCAAGACCCTACATAGTGGAGTGGCAAGATGCATCATGGAAATACATATAGCCGCTTTTGATCGGCTTAAAAATGATATAATGACCAAAATGAAATCATCATAAAATGACAAGCATAGCACAAAGAGCAGAATTGCAAAATCAAATATGGAAAATAGCCAATGATGTGCGTGGTTCTGTAGATGGATGGGATTTTAAACAATTTGTATTAGGGACACTCTTCTACCGTTTCATAAGTGAAAATTTCACCAATTACATTGAGGGTGGCGATGATAGTGTAAAGTACCCCAACCTGTCAGATGACGTTATAACTTCAGAAATAAAAGAAGATGCCATAAAAACAAAGGGATACTTTATTTATCCAAGCCAGCTGTTTGTAAATGTGGTTAAAAACGCAAGTAATAATCCAAATTTGAACACCGATTTAGCAGCTATATTTTCCGCTATAGAAAGTTCAGCTATTGGATTTCCTTCAGAAGACGACATCAAAGGCCTGTTTGCAGATTTTGATACCACGAGTAACCGTCTGGGAAATACAGTTGAAAATAAAAACAGTCGTTTGGCTGCCGTTTTAAAGGGTGTCGAAGGTTTAAGGTTTGGTAATTTTGAAGACAATCAAATAGACCTGTTTGGCGATGCCTATGAGTTTCTAATCTCCAATTATGCAGCCAATGCAGGTAAGTCCGGCGGAGAGTTCTTCACCCCTCAAAATGTGTCCAAACTCATTGCGCAATTGGCAATGCATGGGCAAACAACTGTAAACAAGATTTATGATCCTGCGGCGGGATCTGGTTCTTTACTGTTACAGGCCAAAAAACATTTTGACAGCCATATTATTCAGGAAGGTTTCTATGGGCAGGAAATTAACCATACTACCTATAACTTGGCACGTATGAACATGTTTCTGCACAACATCAACTACGATAAGTTTCATATTGTACATGGCGATACGCTACGGCATCCAGAATTGGGTGATGAAAAACCGTTTGATGCCATTGTGTCCAATCCGCCGTATTCTGTAAAATGGATTGGTAGTGATGATCCAACCTTAATCAATGACGACCGATTTGCGCCTGCAGGAATATTAGCGCCTAAATCCAAAGCAGACTTTGCATTTGTACTACATGCATTGAGCTATCTGTCGAGTAAAGGAAGAGCGGCTTTGGTGTGTTTCCCAGGTATTTTTTACCGTGGCGGTGCAGAACAGAAAATTAGAAAGTATTTGGTAGATAACAACTTTGTAGAAACCGTTATCTCTTTAGCACCTAACCTATTCTTTGGTACATCCATAGCGGTAAATATTTTAGTGTTATCCAAACATAAAACCGATACCAAAACGCAGTTTATTGATGCCAGTGGAGAAGACTACTTCAAGAAGGAAACCAACAACAATGTGATGACCGATACCCACATTGAAAAGGTGATGAACATGTTCGATGTCAAAGAAGAGGTAGCTCACGTAGCTACATCTATCGATAATGCCAAGATTGCTGAAAACGATTATAATTTATCTGTTAGCTCTTATGTAGAAGCCAAAGACACCCGTGAAAAGATTGACATTGAAATGCTAAATAAAGAAGTGGCTATAACCGTAAAGAGGATAGACAAGCTACGTGCCGATATTGATGCAATAGTTAAAGAAATTGAAGGATGAGCGAAATAATTTTATATACAACAGAAGATGGTTTAACTAAAATCAATGTTAAACTTGATGATGAAACGGTTTGGCTATCTTTAGACCAAATGGCGGCTTTATTTAATAGAGACAAGTCTACTATTTCTAGACACATAAAAAATATTTTTGATGAAGCTGAACTCGATGCAAAATCAGTTGTTGCAAAAAATGCAACAACTGCTTCCGATGGTAAAACCTATCAAGTAGATTATTACAATCTCGATGTAATTATTTCCGTTGGTTATCGGGTTAAGTCCATTCAAGGTACTCGTTTTCGCCAATGGGCAACCCTGCGCCTTAAAGAATACATTGTTAAAGGCTTTACCATGGACGATGAGCGCCTTAAAAATGTAGGAGGCGGCAACTATTGGAAAGAGCTATTAGACCGTATTCGCGACATCCGCTCCAGCGAAAAAGTCATGTACCGCCAGGTATTAGACTTATACGCTACTGCTACCGATTACGACCCTAAAAGCGAGCAAAGCCTTACCTTCTTTAAAATAGTACAAAACAAATTGCACTATGCAGCACACGGCAATACTGCTAGCGAAGTCGTGTTTTTAAGGGTAGATAGCGATAAACCCTTTGCAGGCCTAACCAACTTTAAAGGGGACCAGCCTACACAAGCCGAAGCCATGATTGCCAAGAATTTTTTAGAAGAAAAAGAGCTAAAAGTGCTTAACAATTTAGTGGCGGCCTATTTTGATTTGGCAGAATTAAATGCCATAGAAGAACGCGAAATGCGTATGGCAGACTACGTTACCGAACTGGATAACATCCTAACATCTACAGGGCGTAAAGTACTCGATAATGCAGGAAAAATTTCTAACGCTAAAGCCAAAGAAAAAGCCCTACAGGAATATAAAAAATACAAAGCCAAAACCCTAAGTACGGTGGAAAAAGATTATTTAAAAACCATTGCTGCCTTAGAAAAGAAAGCTAAAAAAGGAAGCCGTAAAAAATGACATTTTTAGATAAACTATTGGAGGGAGTTGAAGTGGAATGGATGGCCTTGGGTGAGATTTCTCTGAAAATTTCCTCAGGAGGTACTCCTAAAACAAGTATTTCATCATACTATGATGGAAATATTCCATGGTTACGTACTCAAGAAGTTGGTAGTGGTGATATTTGGGATACAGGAATTAAAATCACAGAAGAAGGTTTAAAAAATTCAAGTGCTAAAATGATTCCTGAGAACTGTGTTATAGTTGCTATGTATGGAGCTACTGTAGGCAAAGTGGGTATCAATAAAATTCCATTATGTACAAACCAAGCATGTGCTAATATTCATCTTAATGAAGAAATTGCGAATTATCGCTATGTGTATCATTTTTTGTTAAGTCAATATGAATATATTAAATCGCTTGGCGCAGGTTCACAAACAAATATAAATGCACAGATAGTAAAAAAATTCCAAATCCCAATCCCATGCCCCGATAACCTAAGAAAATCTTTAGAAATCCAACAAAAAATAGTTGACATTCTCGACACTTTTACAGAGCTTACAGCAGAGCTTACAGCAGAGCTTACAGCAGAGCTTACAGCACGTAAACAACAGTATGATTATTTCCGTGAGCAATTGTTGAGTTTTGATGAGAATGAGGTGGAATGGAAGACTTTGGGGGAATTAGGAGAAATCAAACGAGGAGTCGCATTTACAAAAAAACAAGCAGTTTTGGGGGAATTTCCAGTAGTAGCAAATGCGGATGCACCTATAATTTTTCATAATGAATTTAATAGAGATGGTGAATTTGTTGTTATAGCTAGATCTGGTGCTAATGCAGGGCTGGTAAGTTATTGGAATGAAAAGTTATTTTTAACGGATGCATTTAGCATTCATCCAAATAATTCAGTTTTAAGCACAAAATTTGCTTATTACTTTCTAAAAAAAAATCAAAGGAAAATTCATTCAATGAAAAGGGGAAGTGGGGTGCCGCATGTCAGAGCATCTGACTTTGAAATTTACAAAATTCCAGTTCCTTCTCTAAAAGAACAAGAACGCATTGTTGCCATTTTGGATAAGTTTGATGTGCTGACTACTTCTATTTCCGAAGGATTACCCAAAGAAATAGAGCTAAGACAAAAACAATACGAGTACTACCGCGAACAATTGTTAACTTTTCCGAAAGCTTAAAACTAACCACCGACCACCATGAACTACAAAACCATAGCAGAATCCAACAACTTTATTGTTTTAGATAGCTATAAAAAGTTCTCAGAAGTAAATGAGGCTCCTCTAAGTTATCAAACAGAAGCAGATTTAGAAAGAGAACTAGTCCAGGATTTGCAACACCAAGGCTATGAATTTGTGGCTCATATTAACAATCAAGAACGTATGTTGGCTAATGTGCGTGTTCAGTTGCAGGAACTTAACAATATGCAGTTCACTGATCAGGAATGGCAGCGTTTTGTGGTAGAGTATTTGGATAGACCAAGTGATAGCCTTACCGATAAATCAAGAAAGATACACGATAATTACATCTATGATTTTGTGTTTGATGATGGGCATATTCAAAACATCTACATAGTAGATAAGAAAAACATAGCACGTAATAAAGTTCAGGTGATTTCACAGTTTGAACAAAAGGGTACGCATGCCAACCGTTACGATGTTACCATTTTAGTTAATGGTTTGCCCCTGGTGCAAGTCGAACTAAAAAAACGAGGGGTGGCAATTCGTGAAGCCTTTAATCAGGTACATCGCTACACTAAAGAAAGTTTCAATACAGACAATTCACTGTTTAAATATTTACAGCTGTTCGTAATTTCCAACGGTACAGACAGTCGCTATTTTGCCAACACCGTACAACGTGATAAAAATAGCTTCGATTTTACCATGAACTGGGCTAAAGCTGATAATGCATTGATAAAGGATTTAAAGGACTTTACCATTACGTTTTTTGAAAAACGCACCCTGTTGAATGTACTTCTAAACTATTCTGTATTTGATATAAGCGATACCCTTCTTATCATGAGGCCTTATCAAATCGCAGCTACAGAGCGGATGTTGTGGAAAATTGAAAGCTCCTTTAATGCTAAAAATTGGTCAACAGCAGAGAGTGGTGGGTACATTTGGCATACTACAGGGTCGGGTAAAACCCTTACCAGCTTTAAGGCAGCAAGATTAGCAACGCAATTGGATTTTATTGATAAGGTGTTCTTTGTGGTAGACCGTAAAGACTTGGACTTTCAGACCATGAAAGAATACCAACGCTTCTCTCCGGATAGTGTAAATGGTTCTGATAGTACGGCAGGTTTAAAACGAAATATTGAGAAAAAAGACAATAAGATTATTGTTACCACTATTCAAAAATTGAATAATCTTATGAAAAGTGAGAACGATTTGGATATCTACCAAAAGCAGGTCGTTTTTATTTTTGATGAAGCACATCGAAGTCAATTTAGTAGTAAAAAAGATGGTAGAACCATAGGTACACAACATAACCTGAAAAAGAGGTTTAAAAAATATTATCAGTTTGGGTTTACAGGAACACCAATTTTTCCCGAAAATGCGTTAGGTTCGGAAACTACGGCTAGTGTGTTTGGTCGTGAACTACATTCCTATGTCATCACGGATGCCATTAGAGACGAAAAGGTATTAAAGTTTAAAGTAGATTATAACGATGTTCGTCCACAGTTTAAAGGCATAGAAACAGAACAGGATCTAACTAAACTAAGTGCGGCAGAAAACAAAAAAGCCTTACTGCATCCTGTGCGTATCAAAGAAATTTCACAATACATCTTAAAGCATTACAGACAAAAAACGCATAGAACTAAGGGAGGTAACAGCGGTTTTAATGCCATGTTCGCCGTTAGTAGTGTAGATGCAGCAAAATGTTATTACGAAGAATTAAATAAGCTACAACAAGATTATGATAAGCCATTAAGGACAGCGACTATATTTTCTTTTGCAGCCAATGAAGAACAAAACGCTATTGGTGAAATTGTTGACGAGACCTTTGAACCAACGGCAATGGATATAAGTGCCAAAGAGTTTTTAACTCAGGCTATCAACGATTATAACAGGATGTTCAAAACAAGTTATGGTGTTGAAAGCAAAGAGTTCCAAAATTATTATAGAGACCTTGCAAAACGGGTGAAGAATAAAGAAATAGACTTGCTCATTGTAGTAGGGATGTTTTTAACAGGCTTTGATGCACCAACGCTCAATACCTTATTTGTTGATAAAAACCTGCGTTATCATGGCTTAATGCAAGCCTTTTCGCGTACCAATCGCATTTACGATGCCACAAAAACCTTTGGAAATATTGTAACCTTTAGAGATTTAGAACAGGCCACTATTGATGCCATAACCCTTTTTGGGGATAGCAGTACAAGAAATGTGGTACTGGAGAAGAGTTACAGAGAATACTTAGAAGGGTTTACAGATATTGCAACAGGCAATGCACGTCGTGGTTATATTGAAGTGGTTAAGGAACTAAGAGAAAAGTTCCCTGACCCGGATGCTATTGAAACAGAGAAGGACAAAAAGGAATTCACTAAACTTTTTGGTGAATATTTACGAGTAGAAAATATACTCCAGAATTACGATGAGTTTACCAATCTTAAAGCGTTCCAGGATATTGATATAAATGATTCGGAAGCTGTGGAAGCATTCAAGGAAACCTATTTTGTTTCAGATGAAGATATTGAGGTAATGAAACAAATTGAATTGCCGGCAGAGCGAACCATCCAAGATTATCGTTCTACGTATAATGATATTCGTGATTGGTTGCGACGAGAACGAAAAGGAAAGGAAGCAGAAGAATCTGATATTGATTGGGATGAAGTAGTATTTGAAGTCGATTTATTAAAGTCTCAAGAAATAAACCTGGACTACATTCTGGAATTGATTTTTGAGCATAATAAGAAAACAAAAAACAAAGCAGAATTAGTAGAAGAAATAAGACGCATAATCCGTGCTAGTGTGGGTAACAGGGCAAAAGAAAGTTTGGTAGTCGATTTCATCAATGAAACAGATTTGGATGAAATAAAAGAAAAGGCTACAATCATCGATGCTTTCTTTGCTTATGCACAAGGCAAACAAAAAGCAGAGGCTTCAGAATTGATTGCAGATGAGAATTTAAATGAAGAAGAAGCGAAGCGTTATATGATAGCATCATTAAAAAGGGAATATGCTAGTGAAAATGGCACGGAACTTAATTCATTATTACCAAAAATGAGCCCTTTAAACCCTCAATACCTTACAAAAAAACAAAGTGTCTTTCAAAAGATCTCATCTTTTGTTGAGAAATTTAAAGGAGTTGGAGGTGAAATTTAAATTGATATGTTGAAACAATTGCAATTGGAAGATGATGGTTCAAGAAATATTACATTGGGTCATTTGACAACTAAATCTTGATAATTTGAGCCGAATAACACTTCTAATCGGCTCTCTGGAGAAAAAAAGTGATTCCAAACACCGCGAAAAATGTAGTTTGTTGCAAATGCATTTTAATGGCAAGATTATTTTATCCTACTTTTTAAGGAGTAATTTTTCGGAATGAAAAGTATTGTAAAATGCTGCAAAGAAGTAAAAAAGAATCAAAAATGCAGCACGAACGCAGCACGCTAATTAACTTTTGCTTAACAATTATTTTTATAAATACCTGAAAAACAGAATGTTAAAAAACAAAAAAGCCTCATAAAATGAGGCTTTTGCGGTCTGGACGGAACTAGAACCTTTTCCCGGAACCCCCTGTTTACAAGGCCTGCCAAGGGGCCTTTTTTTAGCGGAACCGTATGGCTCACCTTTTAACAAAGTTTAACTTTTGGATGCTTCCCAAAACTCCAAATTCCATCATTTTGATACAAAATGAAGCATTGGTTCCAATATTGGTTGTGCTATGTATTTTTTGATGTATATATTCATTTCTTTAGCCAAGTTTTGGAACTTACATTTTTGAACTATTTCTTTTGGAATTGACTCAATTAGTAAAGCTTTCGGTTAAGGAATCGTTCATTTGGATTTTTATATATCCAGTCTATTGGAGTCATATTTCTTTATTAGGTTTTTCGCTGCTTTCACCATCATGGTTTCCGCACTGCTATGAAATGTGGGTACATTGGTGTTCTCGTCAAAATGGGAGTTTTCCGCAGTATCCTTAGCCAAAGCTTGGGAAGAAGAGATTATGGTTCCATTGGTAAGTTCATAGATTATAATTGAAATGGAGGATTGGTTGCTGGCACTATAATAACCATTGCCTGAATCATAGGATAGAATTCCTGCCCCATTGCTTATTATGTTCCCACGAATATTTATTAAATAATCGCAATCCGTACTTTGTCCAATTTGCTTAAGCTCTTCGGGGCTAGGTTCGAAAGCAATTTTAGGTGGAACCATTTTGTGAGCCCTAATAGAATTTAAATCAAACAAGGAATCACCAATAATGTCTTTAAAACCTTCAAAGGACGCCTTATATAGCTCGCTATCAAATATAAGGGAGTTGGACTCCGTTCGGTTGAGTATCCATTTACCTTGGCTAAAATCCAACTGCTTACCTGTATCGAAGAGATAATTGTATTTTCCCCCTGCGCAGGAAACAAAGCATAAAACAATAAGTGATACTGATAACTTTCTAGTCATTATGAAATGCATTTAGTGTATTAACACCGACCTCTTTTCAACCCTCGACTATTGGTTGGCCTCCTTCTCCCAATCTTTGATATAGTTATCCAGATTGAGCAAGACATAATTTACCCTTTCCAGTGGGATTTTTTGGGGATCATATCTGCCATCAATAGCGACAAGTTTGCTGTTTACCCATGTTTTTGTTTCCTTGTGTTCCGGATGTCTGGGGTTTTCCATAATCTTTAAAAAATCATAAAAACCCGGTATACTGCCAACATCTTCAGGAGGACAGTTCAATGCTCCGGCACAACAAATGGGAAAGGGGATTGTAAGGTCATCTATTATCATCTCCAAGGTCAGGGAATGTTGCCAGTAGTCGCCGAAATCATATAGATATTCCAATTTCTGGCCCTTGGCCTGTAGTACTTCACCAATTGTTATCGTTTTCGAATCGATGATCTCATTGGGGCCATTAAAGCCTTCCTCCTCAAATTGTTGGCCAATGCGATAGCTGTCCATAGTGAATTCATAAAGGTGGTAGTTCTCCCACCCCATTACAATCTGGATGATGTGGTGGAACCTGTAAAACGTGGTATCGGATGGGGCCAAAAATTCACGCCATATTGTAGGGGACGTGCCTTCCAATTCAATTCGAAACTTGAATACTTTTTTCAATGTATGGTACTTATGTTATGGTATAGAACTCAATTTTAAAACAAATATGTCATATACTGAAATAGTTTGGAAGGTATTCCTGTAACCTGTATCCATCTTTATTCCACAAAATTTACTTTCCAAATTTCTAATTGTTATATCATTCTTTTAAAGAGAAAAAAAGGCATTTGAAGGAAAATCCAAATCTGTTCTAATCAATGCTTCTATTTATCATAATCTATTTTCGTCTGATTGGGATTCTCATATTCCTGCGGATTATTTGGGTCATACTCCAAAATCATAAGAACTCCGTTTGCGGAAGTCCATAAAATTGGACAATTACAGATATATTCCGTTTCTTCATTCACAATGCCTTTTCCACCACAATCTTGACAGTTTATATAAATAGAGTCGCAATTCCTACATTTTCCGCCAAGCCACCAATTCAAAAGCCCATTTTTTGTTGTGAATCCACTTTGATCCAAGACGACACAATCTTTTCTGCAAATTTTACACATTAACCACTTGTCTTCAACAACCAAATCAGTTGCCTCATCTATGGTTAAAATCCGCAAGTCCAATCCATCAAATTTGGCTCGGATTTCAGCTGGTATAGTCCATTCGTTATTTGTGACAATTATTGCTTTATCTGCATTAACAGATTGAGCAAGCATCATGATTTCTTCAACATCTTTGACGTCTATTTTGCCCTTCCTTTTTTTAGCGTCTATAAGAATTTTGAAAGTATGGTTTTCAAGTTTTATTTCCCACCAAACGTCAACTTGCCTAGGTTGACCGGTTACTCTATCTGGGATAGTTATGTTTTTTCTAACCGTGCCCAACCCATCCATTTGGTCATACAGTTGTCCAACTGCTTCTTGATATTCTTGCCACTTCATACTTTTAGGAGGATTTTTAAGCTAGCATTCAAAGTTTACCTCTATAAATATTTAGGTAACTGGTATTGAGTAGCTCTTTATTTAATAAAAACTGGGGAGCTCCCTTATGAGAATTTCTAAAATAAGCATTTTTTCAATATAGAAGATCTCAGGAATCTTTATTGGACGTTAAGGTTTAAGCAGATAACGGAGGCAAACCCCTGTGTACGTTACTTAGAGCTTACATTGACTTTACCGATTTCAGGTTGTTTCCCAATAATGTATATTGCTCAACATGTCATGTTATGGTCGTATTTGTTGAAACCTAGTGTTTTTACAATAGTGATTCCTCTCCAGTTGATTAAAGGATGTCAATGTTTAGTGCAAATAAAACTTTAGGTTCCTTAAATGTTGATTTAAAAATCTCCTCAATTGATTATTTAGAGGTTATCATCCACTGAGCCAATTTCCCTAGATATTATATCGCACATTGAGGAAATTCCAAGTGAAAACTGATGTTCTGCCGCAGTTCGATCAAGCATTAAAATACTGTTTTTTATTCTTATCAGATTTTCTGAATAACCGGCAAAATCATTATACTCTTCACTATATGAATCCCTATTGTCAAGTAGAATTTGGTAAGCTTTTCTTGCCTCTTGCCAGTTAGGGTGAGAAGAAAAGGATTTTTTAATTCTGATAAGCTCCTTATGTATTTCTTCCAATTTCATATCTAACATGAAAAATGAATAAATTCTCCTATATTTTAGTTCTTTTTTGAATTGAACTCTATCAGTTTATTCCAGTCAATGGAGTTATTTTCATCACAAAAATCATTTGCAAATTCAGTGGTGAACTTGTTTATCATTTGAGAGTACGATTCATAGAACTCCTCATTCTTTTCTTGGGCTTTGTATCCAAGGGGTATGATTATTTCTTTGTAAAGCTCTGAATCACCAGATATAAACTGCCAAAAAGACTGACCGCAAAGCTTGTAATAATCACCCTTCTCCTTGTATTCAAACCTTTTAGAGGATTTTCCATAGCAACATCCACAAACCGCTTTTACTTGGACCATGGAGCCGGATGTTCTAAGCACTCTTCTTGCGGAATTGAAGTTGTCTATCATTTTTTTATATTGACTGTCATTTCCCCAATTGGGTCCAGATTTTATAGAGACAATATTTCTTATGCCATCACGATCAAACTCCAGATCTACGCCTGGTATTCCTGATTTTCTGCCATTGTATACGCTTTCATTTATAAATATGGCAAGTCCTTCCAACCAATCCCCAAAGATGCCTTCCTCACTGGAGGACATATAAGCATCCACAATTCCTTTTACTAAATCAGTCGCGATCAGTACGTTTTTTGCCCGAAATAGATAAGGGTTCTTTTTTTTGAGAACATCCTTGAGTTTAAGGGACTTTACTTTTTCGATCCTTTTGCTATGGAAGGTTCCTATATTGTCTTCCACGTATTGGTTAACATTATCTAGATTGAGTTCGTTCATTTTTAGACTGCTTGTTGAAGTTTAAAACTATCCAACATTTTATTCACTTCCCTTTCCCATGATACGTCATCTGTATTCCGATATCTAGAATAACTAAAATCTTTGAAACCAGCAATTTTTTGTCCCTGTATCTGATTCATTATCAAAAGGCCCACAGCCTTTCCAAGGCCTACTGGAACAGCGTTCCCAATCTGTTTATATTGTTCGATCAAGCTCCCGGACAGTTCCCAAGTATCAGGGAATTGTTGTATCCTTTTGTATTCCTCAATGCTTAAAGGTCTATTCTCTTCCGGGTGTGCCAAATCCGTGGCAGGCATCGCTGGATGTGTGACCAAGGTAGGGGAAGGATTGTCCCAACTTAACCTTCTCAAAAAGCCTGTTTTCCCTCCGCCAGAAAAATAACTTTTTCCCAATGCTTCCCTCTGCAGGTCATCGGGCAAGTGTTTCCAATATTGACCAGGCCCTAACATCCTGTAGTATTTGAGCCGCTTTTCGGGGAAATTCAGATGGTTCAAATCCGTCTTGGGAAGATTCTCGACTGCATCCATAAAACTTCTCCATTTGGGAAGTCCAAATTCCCCATTCTCAGAATGGGTAGGGGTCAAATAAGGAAGCTTTCTGCCATCCCTGGAAGCGATTATGATTACCCTTTCCCTTTTCTGTGGGGTGCCAAAATTGGCGGCATTGTACAGATTGAAACTTACTCCATAACCGTTTTCCCTGAGCTTTTGGAGAATGTACAACAGTGCTCCTCCCTTAAGCTCATCCATTTCCAACGGGGGATGATCCTTGCCCCGTTTGTGTATAGGGCGATGTTTAAGTGGTGCGGATAAAATTCCCCGTACATTTTCGATTACTGCGAAACGAGGCCTTAACTCGAGAATCCTATCGATATAGGTAAGGAATACATTCCCTCTTTCATCGCTAAACCCCTTTCTGTTACCTGCTGTACTGAATGCTTGGCATGGAGGGCCTCCAACAACCAAATCGATTTCATCGTCCTGGTCTAAGCCTGCCTTTTCCCTAATATCCTTTGCACTGTAATCCGAGATATCACCTATCAAGGCCATATCTGGTCTGTTCTTAACTATAGTTTTTCTGCATGCCTTGTCCACTTCACATGCAAGAAGTGTTTTGAACCCAGCTTTTTCGATTCCTAGATCTAGTCCCATCGCCCCTGAAAAAAAGGAAAGAGCAATTGGCTGTTTGAACAAAGACTCATCATTATCGGCTTCCGATTGATGGAACTTGTCATCTGTCGTTCCACAATTGTGTTTCGTTTTGTAATTTTCTACCAACTCTTTGCTTAAAATCCAAGAGGATCCTACTTTTTCAGCCTCAAGTTTATTACTTCGACAAAGGTTTCGTACTTGTTGGGGTGTCAGATTTAATATATGGGCTGCATCTGCAATGGAGACATGGGTACTTTCCATATTTTCGGTTTAGAAAATTTTATAGGTACCGAAATTAGAATATTATTGGAACAAACCAAAAGTTTCTTCACTTATTTTGGGTAATTTAAATGCCGTCAATTTTAAATGGTTTTCAACTTAGAATTGAAAGTTTTGTTGTTAGAAAGTTATGGGCTATCAACTATATGACATCAACGGGCAAATCGTTACCCAGCACAATCTGCAGGATAAAGGGGTTTGGTGCAGAAAGGGGGCGTCAAAGGAAGTTGTCTTTGTCGATAAGTTTGGTCAGGATTTAGGTTTAATAATCAATCCAGCCAAACAAGATGACCCCTTTGTACCAGACCTGCTCAATACCACCAATGGTCTGCTGGCAGATCTTAAGACCCAGAACACTCCTTTTTTCCAAGCTAAGCCCCGTTTCAACTATGACCCCCAATACACGGTCGTCTTTAACGGGAAGGATAGGGGGAGGTACAAGGAAAAATATCCAGAAATTGAGATTTATTTTGCTGTAGATTGGCAGGCTATAAAATTTAAGGGTTCCAATACCATTGAAGTAAAACCAATGACCGGAATCTGGTTCATACCATTCCCAAAGTTGGATGCTCTTTTGGATGAGGCACCATTCCATTACTATGTGCAGAGAAGGCATGACCAATTGGGAAATGCAAAGGGGAGTTATGTTTTGTATTTATTAAACCCTATGTTCAAGCAAGTTAAATAAGCCCATCCATTTAAATCGGAAAAAACCAATTTATTCTGATTGTCAAACTATATTACGGTTACTATGGATAAGATGTTGTAAAATAACAATTTAAGTTCGTCCTATAATTTGACCTATACCATGTCTGATTCAAAAAAACCTAAATTGTTTTCATTATTTGTTCCTATAAGTGCAGACCTATCCAATAGTTTATTGAACTCCTCACAGCTAGTTTCGGGAACTATTGCACAATTGTGACAAGCAGCTCCATTCAAGGAATCTGGACCTTGCCCGGTTGAACTTCCTACATCCATACATACAGGATCTGCTGAACACCATCTGGCATCTTCTATAATCTCTTTGACCAATCGATAAAAATTCAATTCTCTTCCCTGTCTAACAAGGCCACCCATAGATCCTTCGGAATCACCGGAAGAGGTATATATCAATATCCCATTCATTCTTTGGTCTGCAGAACTGGAAAAATATATCCTTTCTCTAAGGGATGATGAGCCATAACCACAATTGTAACAAAGTCGATTAATAAGTAAATGTGAAAATGTATGAAGTAAAATGAAGGATGGTGTAATATCCCTGTTCTGATAATCATTCATTCTTCGAGCTTGCTCGGTATGATATCTACCTATTAAATCATGTAGGTTGCTGTTTGATTGAGATGACCACTCATCCAGTTTCTCATCGCTGAATTTTATAAAGATACCTTCTCCGTAAACCACATGGGCAGGTAACCAATCCTTATCCACTATACTCAAGTCCTTTATTCTATCCTTGGACAACTTTCCATCTTCAGAGCTTAGTCTAGAAAATCCTGCAAAAACCCTTGTTTCTCTAAGCTTTTCAATTAGAGTTATATGATCAAAGTATTCAGATAAAAACTCTCCCTCCTCAGTCGAAGAGAATTGATTAATTACCGCTTTAAAATCCGTATTCTCTGAGTCACGCCCCACATTAAGATATTGGTACTCCTGAATTCTTATATCAAAATCAGAATTGATTTCTTGATCAACGTTATCTTTTCCCGATTCCATAAAGCCTATCACTTGTTCAAGCAATGCGTCAACTGTTATGCGGCCCAATTTTACCTCAGGTAGAGTTTGGAGATAAACCCTAAGTACCCTACCATCATTGTCCAACTCATAAAAGGAGCATAAGGCCTCTTCCTCTCTTTCGATTATCCGCTGAACCAATTCTGATGTTGTATCTCCGACCTGAGGTAGATATAGGGCCGATTTAATCATGGCATAATGTACGTTGGAACTACCCTTGATTAAAACCCTTAACGAATGCTCACAAGGCTGAGGCTGTCTTATCCCTATAGGGCCCAACCAAGGTCTATGCCCTGAACAGGTTGAAATACCATCCAAAGCCCCTTCATTCATTATCCCACCCAGCGTTCGCCTTTGTCCACATGAACATTGGATAATGATACTGGACAAATCACCGGAACCTTTGCCTCCTGAATACGATAGCACATGTCTTTCGTCGTCCAAACCGTCCGGGTGTACCCAATCCAAAAAAGGGACATCTTGAATATGTCCTTGGGGGCATACTGCAACAAATCTTACAGGAATCAATCTTCCTCTGCATTCCCCTGATGAACATCTGGGATTTTCCTGTCTATTGAGCTCAATTTGACGCATAACACTGCACTTCATACAATAGTGCCATTGAGGAAAGCGTACCCCGGGAATGGTAAGACGACTGTTTTTCTTGCTATTTTCTCGGAACGGGAACGGCTTTCTAAATTGATTAACACCTAAGAGTTGTTCAAGACGAGGTTCTCTGATTACAAATTCATCCCGTTCAATATGATCAAACCCAGCATTTTGGATTCTCTGTTCAATTATTTCATCCCACGCATCAAGTCCACAAATCATAAGTGTCTCATCATTTGGAAAATTCACAAGTTGTCCAATTCCAAAAGGAGATAACAATTGCCCTAATCTTATATTTCTATTCATATCAACCTAAATTCATTATTCCTATTCTGCCCTCCTCATCAACTCCTCTCATGGATGTCAATGATGGAAGCGACAAGCTGCCACTTCTAATATCTTCGGTAACTTCATTACCTCTAGCATACATCAAAGGAATCCAATCCTTTTTCAGGATCCCGTAATTGGCAGCATCTCCGTATTCTTGGAAGCCATTTTTCCAAAACGCGATTCTTTTGTCAAACAATGCCATGGTATTCTGCATTTCATTTGGATCCACAATCTCGCACCTTGATTTAATTACCTCTCGCACCCAGCTTGTCAGGTAATCAAACTCCGCCTCGTTATTGCTGATATCTGGGCTATGTGTAAAATGACCTTCAGTAAAGCTCCGAACAAGTCCAATTATAACAGCGTGCAAGGCTCTCTCCCTCGCATTGACCGAGAAGGGAGTGACAGAAGTTGGTTCCACATATGAGTATATTTTATTATGGAATGACTGAAAGTGTTCATATTGTGATTTGTCGCGAGGCTTGGATGGACTATACAACATGATTACGAGCCCAGGGCCTCTCGCATCCCTGCCAACTCTTGAACTTGCCTGAATATATTCAGCAGTGGTCTTTGGTTGCCCATGGATGAACATTAAACCTAACCTTGTTACATCAACTCCAGTGGCAATCATATTTGTGGCAAGGCATACATCAAGGGCAGAGGAAGTCTCACCTATATTAACCTTTTCCAATTTTTTTAAAGAATCTGGGATTTTTGAGCTAGCAATCCTGCTGGTCAATTCTTCAAATAGGTTCAGCCATCTCCATTGTGAATATGGTATTAATTTTCTTTTCTGAAGGATGGTCAAATACTCTCGAATATCAGCATACACTAAGGATGCGGCCATTCCCAATTCTCGAATCGAATTGAAGAAACCGAGTAAGGTCCAATAATAATCCTTCGTTTCAGCAGGGTAGTCTGCAGTTTTGGTTGATTGCAAAATTGAGGCGTATAGCCTTACGACAGATGTCTGACCGGATCTATACCCAGGTGCCAAAATCCCAACATATTTCCTTCCCGGATTGCTAGGTGACGGTTTACGTTCTTCTGAAAACCAAGTATCTCCAAAGTTAATTCCTTGAGGGGGGAAAATGTTTAAATTTTCGGTGGCATACAATGCCTTAACTTGTTCAGATGCCCGGCTTATTGTTGCTGAGGAAGCTACTATTTTTGGTGGAACATAATCCTTACCATGAAATGGATATTCAGGTCTATTATAATCATTACATAACGTCATGACAAGGTTTTCATAAATGCCCACAATTGTACCTAGAGGACCTGAGATCAGGTGCAACTCATCTTGAATGATCAATTCTGGTGGAGTTATTCGACTTTTGTTGCCGTTCAACCTGAAACCAAATAGTTTGCCTACGTCCAGGTCGTTCGAAGATCTTCCGGGTTGCCAAGGAATCATGGCAAATTTATCAACAGTTCCAAGTACCAATGTTGGACAAAATTCAAAAATGTCCTCATCCACTACATATAGAGGAAGTTCTGATTCAAAAAACTCACAATATTCATTTTCACAGGTAAAATAAGTCCTAGCGTTGGAATTTGAACCATCTGTTTGAACCAATCCTGATATTTTCTTATGTCTGCTCGGAGAATCAAGTTTGCCTATTGCGGCACCACAGCATGGGCACTTCATCACAATGAAGTTGTAATCAACAGAATTGGAATTGATTCCAATTAAATCTTTGTATAACGTATTGGCGTCCTTTCTTTTATTTGGAGTCGATGATCTACCAACCCATAGCCCAATGGAAAAAGGATCTGGACCCAATTCCAGCATGTTATCCCCATCCTTTCGAATCAGTTCACAAGCACAGATCAGGGAGGAGGCCCTTTCATATTGTTGGGTTGTCAGTAATCTAAGCGTGTAGCGCATCAAGATAGAGGTTCCCGCGACACTGTCGAAGTCCATATCAATTTTAGCTCGAATCCGCCTAGCGAAAATTGAAAATCCAGTAAGTCCTAAATATGCCTCTGTCTTACCACCACCTGTTGGAAACCATATCAAATCCACAATTTCACGTTGCTCGGAATTTTTATCCCAAATGGAGACCAAATTCATTAACACAAAGGCGATTTGGAAGGGGCGCCATTTGCCATTGTATGTTCCCTCATGGAACTCTTCAAGGGATGTATGTTGATGTGCATTTTCTTCTATGGGTGTGAGAGTAAAGGAATCATTGCCTTCACGGATCCAGCTTCTTCTTGGAGTCTTGGAACGTTGTTGTTGCCAGATCATGGCCCTATTCATCCATCTGAAACATTTCACTAGATCGGAGGTTATATCACTATCCATGAGTAACTGTACACCTTCTTTTATCCGTAGCAAATTTGCCCGACATTTTGAGATATTTCTATAAGCTGCTCTTTGAAATTTCTCTTCTAGTTTGCCTACGGCAAGTTCCAAGTTTGAGATCCATGTTTCATACTGATTGATGAGTTGGTTCAAACTGGATTTTGCATTGTCCCAATCACCGTAATCTGATAGCTCTAACATACTTAAGGTAACAAGTTGGGTCGGGGAAACTTGAGGCAACTCATAAACGGGAACAACCGAGGTTGTCAAACTATTGACACTTTCATTTGATTCATCCCATTGGACGGAACACCCATGACCAATGGCGTATGTTTTTTTATTTCGATATAATAAAAGTAACTCTTCCTCTTCTACAGTGTCGTTGGCAGAATTCCTTTCTTCATATGGCAAAATAATATTTCCCGACTCATCCGTTATACTTATTTTATTTTGGAAAAGGATAGACCTGTCGTTTTCTTGCGAATCAGTGCTGGCTATCATCTGGTTGATGATGGTAAATGTTAAGATGCATTCACCCTTGTCAATATTCTCTTGTCTTGAACGATTGTAAACTTTTAGAGTAAGCCAGTTTTGGTTCGTATTCCATGGTGTAACGGCAACCACCTTTTCAAATACTATGCCACGGGAAGATCCAATAGAGGACAAATCGAGAATAATTTCCTTTATGTCCAATGGTCTTCTAATCCAGTTTCTCCGTAACATTAACTCCCCAGTGCGTTCATTTCGTTTATCTTCATAAATTCCATCTACCACCCTTTTTTCTGCTATCAAATTATCAGATCTTTCATACCATGCAGAACAAATATTCACAGTGATTTTACCATCATAGGCTTTCATTTTACACGTAAAGCCCATGGCGGAGGGCAGGAATTCATTGGCTAATCCGATGGACTCATCGGAATCACTGTCATCTGCTAAACTACCTCGGCTTGGTTTGGAATCTTCACTGTATTGACCATTATCATCCTCGACCTCATCAGTAATGTCAGAATTCTCATCCAACTCGGTGATGGTGGAGGCTTGAGGATATAACATTCCGGCACCATACCTTAGCTTGGGTGAACCATGTACCCTTTCCAATAAAATTTCTTCCCCTGTTTCCTCATCAGTGTATGCGGGATGTGGATCGGGCCCACAGACTTCCTTAATGATGTCATCTATTATTTGGTCTCGAATCATGATGTTTGACTTATTCGCATTGATAATAATTGATTATAGGAATTCTCAAGTCCCTTATCCAAGACAAGATAGAATTTTAGTTTGGCCCTACTGATTGACACATACAAGAGGCTGGTAGCATAATCAGATTCCAACTCTTCGAACTCAGTGGCTATCACAAAGGAATTTTGAAGGCCCTTATAAGCGTGTATGGTTGAAAAGGTAAGACCATTTTTGATCCAATCCTTTATTTCCTTCAATTGTAGCATAGAGCTGTTACTTGAGCTTTTGCACGATAGTAAAGTGATTTTGGACTCGGGGATACCTTCGGCGATTAAATCTTTAATAATCTCTACCACCTTTTCAACCTGTTTGGACTTAATTGGGAAATAATGCTCAACCTTTTCCCCTTCCAACATACCTTCGGGACTTGATTGTTTCTCACATCCTGTGGTTGTATGGTTGAAGAACACTATTTTTTTGCTATTTCTGCAATTGGTCATTAATGGTGGGACTTTGATAAATGCAGATTTTGATGCTAGAATATCAAGTACGGTTGATGGGTTGCTCAAATAAATCAACTGATTGCAAAAATCCCCAAACAAAACCCACTTACCATTATTGATCCCACCTTTTAACATGGAATCAAAAACATCCAAATAGGATTCAGTAATAAGGTCTTGGGACTCGTCAATAATGAGTAGGTCAAATTTTTCATCTTCAGAGAATTCCTCCAGAGCAAACATGGTTTCCAATGGTAGGTCTATTTCATAGAATAGTTTCTGGTTTACCTCGGGAGGAACCAGTTTGGTCAAAGACATCATGAAGCTATGCAGATTCCCTACATAGGAATTGGTCGAACTAAAGTCAATTATTTTTGAAAGTTCAGAGTTTAACTTATTACCCAGTTTCTTATTAAAACAAATTAACCCGACTTTCAATCCTTGGTTGGCATTTCTTTGAAACCATTCTGTGGCCATGATGGTCTTTCCAGTTCCCGCCCCTCCTTGTATCAACACTCTATCATTATAATCCATGAAGGATAGTGTATCAAACTGCTCTTCTGTAAAATGATCGATAAGGTTTTCCTCATCCAATATCTGATTCAAAGGCGTATAGTTGTAACTAAAATCACCTCGCAATAGTTTGAATATATCCTCGCAATCTTTTATGGTGGGCCTAGATTCATTTATCTTGTACCAAGATCTACCGGAATATTTTGTGTGAAAACCACGGGAAAGCGATTCTATATAGTGGCTGGCGGGAATTCTAAAACCAGATCTTGTAAAAAGTTGCCAAGATTCTGCCTCGGGGCCATAATCATAAAATTCCTCCAGTCCAGTGAACATAACTCCCCAACCAAATAGGAGTTTGTCAATTTTTGCTTTCAGTTTTGCATTGCCATGAGCCAATTCCAATAGGTGGGACCTTAAAGAGTGCATGGTGTCACTTACTTGTCTGAAAGGCCCAATTGTAGAGGTGTTCACTTTACCATGACGATTTTCAAATTTCCAGATTCCACCATCCCGGCTTACCCTACCGTGTTTGACTTCCAATGCAAAAATTCCAAGTCCCGGTGCCAATACCAAAAAGTCGAGTTCTCCAGAAACTCTTGTCAAATGCTTTGAGATAAACAAGGAATGCAGAATAATATAGTTCCTTGAATTTATGTCCGACTTAAAATGACGGTAAACATGTTTTTCCCCATTTGAATCGGTACTGTCTATATTGTCAGGGACTATCATTTACTTAAGGAATTTCATGGTTGAGTGGTATTCTATCTTCAGGTCGTTTCTTTTTTCGATTCCGACGATCTCGTTTTTCTTGCCCTTGACCTCAATGCCCTGTACTTGTATTGTAAAGGTGTCATCAAGAACGTCATGCGAGCTGCCGATCATATCCGCAAGCTTATCTTTCACGGCACGATCTAACTTATTTTTTGCCTTAAGGATTATTGTTTTTGCCCCTAGAATGGCTTTGGCCCTTTCCGAGAGTTCTTCTTTGGGGTATTTCAGGCCAAGAATCATTTTTAGGTTTTCATAGGCCGGTGCCAGCATTGTTTCATCGTGTAACCATCGGAGCACATTATAGTTTTCCGGACTTCCCCCGATTTGCATTGAACAATTGACTTTTTCCAGCCTTTCCACGAATTGGTATACATATTCATGCTTATTCCTTTCCTGCCGAAGAATCTCTCGCCAAGACTCAAGAGTTTCCATATACGTAAGCATGGATTTTGATCCTTCCAAGTATTTGGTAATCGACTTTCTGGACACATTTACTATTACAGCAATATCTCCCACAGCAACATCCGTGATTTTGCTCGAATAGGATTCAATGGAACCCGTAATGGATTCTTTTAGGGTCAGGATTCGCCAATTTTGTGGCAAGAACACATAGCTCCCATTTTCAAAATGCAAAACGTTACAATTCAACAGATACTGACCGCTGATTTCTTCAACATCATTTGAGCCTTTGTATCCTGAGTAACGGAGTTCATTGAGCATCTGTTCGAACTCCTCATATTCCGTGGTGGTTGCATTTTCGAATTCGTGATAGGGATTCCCGCTTTCCTCAAAGTTTATGGAGCCATCGATTATAGACTCTATTTGAACATCATCCTTGATCCTATACTTTTCAAGTTCGTTTAGGCAGGAGGGAAATTTTTCCACATAGTATCCGGAACCGATTTTTCTTTTAAGGGAATTCATGGTCACGGAAGATTCACAAGGGTTTAGGACAAAATTCACATTGGGAATTACCTTTTTAAAAATACTCTGATCGATATACTTGAATGAATACTCCCGAAATGGATAGCCTATGAATTTGATGCTTTTTGCAGTTGGGGATATATCATTATGGTGTACCATAACTTTCAGATCGGATTCAGCGGGAAGCATGAAATTCATTGTATCGATACTAATGTCCTGATAAAATAAATATTTGCGGTCATCGATAAAACCCTTTGGTTGTTCTCCTGAGAGGATATATGATTTTAAGCTATGTAATGATTCATTTATGGAGGTTTTTATTTCTTCGTTCAAGCCTGAACTTGATGAATCCAATATCTCGGTAAAATGGTTGAAATGAGCAATAAGTTTAATTGTGTCCGGTTGTTCTATGGAATTTTTAAGTGTGTACAGTAATGGTCTCAAAATCTGATAATATGCTTTTTGCAGAAGCTCATATTCTCCTAGAGAGGATAGGAAACTTTTTGATTCCAAAGCATTGAAGATTTGATCAAATTCACTGGGAACAACTTGCTCTATCGTTATTTTTTGCGATATAAAACGACAAAAAGCATTGTTGTTATAGTGGTCAACGAAATTGTAACCATTGTCATATTGGAGTTCTAATTCAACAATTTTGTTCTTGTCCCAATTGAAACGGTATACATCCACAAATGCTTCAGTGCTAAATACTGTTTTATATATTTCAAGTTCCTTCCAATCACTGATTACCCTATCACTTATTATAAATACAGGAATCTTATGTTTGGTTAGGTATGTTACTGTTTTTGGGTTCTCCAAAACGAGGTGCAGGTCATTTACAAATACGGCGGAAACATCATTGATCAAATCGTCCTCAATTCCGGGATGGTATTTCATTAGATTTTGAAGCTTGCTTCCTAATATTTGATAATCAGAATGCTTTAATAGAGCAGAGTAGAGCGATTGAAAACTGTCGACAAACTTTTTCGTTTTTAGGGACTGCTCAATCAATCTAAGACAGTCATTGACAATGGTCTCAATTTTGGAATCTTTATATTCACTTGTGTCCAAACTTTGTTTGACCGCCTTGACAAAAAATTCGGTGTTCCTTCCTGATTTAGCGTCCACGCTTCCAGAAAAACAACTAAAATCCGGAGATATGAGCAGGCATTTATCCAGCAATACAGTTTCGGATAGTGGTTCATCATAAACCAAGGTTTCCCTTAACTGACGGCGAAACAATCCTGATTTTCCCCTTCCTGAGATTAGGACGACCTTTGAAGACAGTGCACCAAAATTAGGGTTGTGATCTAAACTGAGAATTTGGGTCAATGCCTTCCGCTGGTCAAGGAATTTTTTCTTGTTCTTATGATAATTGACATATTTGTTGACCATCTTTTTTCTTCCAGGATTGACAAACTGGATGTTCTGGATGTCGGCATAAGCTATAGCACCATCCGAAAATTTCATGACCAGCTTGTTCTTATCATTGTCAATTCTTTGAAATAAGGCCGTTGTGGAGAAAATATCAATTTTATCTCCTGCTTTTAATCCAAGTTCTTTAATTCTATTTTCACTTTGGTGTACATAATCGTGGAAGAACTCATTGATCAAAAATTGAACGGCCATCCATAATGCCGTGTTTTCTTTACAAGGAAATGTGATGACCATCGGTGCGCTGTTCCCTTTTTGATGAATCTCTTGGGAATAATCCAAGGCAATTGCTGTAGATGCCTGGATTACCGGACTGAATTCTCGACCGCCCAAACTCAAATAAAATCTGTCTTTTGCTTCATTGAGGTACTCCTTCACTAAATCAGGGTTTTTACAATTTGGGCTATTTGGTATGCGAGATATGGGGGGACGGCATTACCCACCTGATGGTATTGGGCAGTCCTAGAACCGCAAAAAAGATAGTTGTCAGGAAAGGTTTGGATTCGGGCTGCTTCCCTTACGGTAAGACTTCGACACTGAAGTGGATCATAATGAATAAAATAATGCCCATCTTTTGAAATATGGGAAGTAATTGTGGTTGCTGGTTCATTGGGCAATTGAACCCTAAAACGGTCTGCGAACTTCCCAGTGACAGCACTTTTATGATCAGGTATCAATTCCGAACTGTGCATAGTGTATTCGGACAGACGTGGAAATCGTTTGTATTTTGCTGCATATAGACTTGAGAACATATACCTCATCAAATCCTGGGTCAGGTGAGATCTTGAAATATGATTACAGGTTCCCTGTAACTTTGGATCCCTATACCAGTTATATAGAGGATTTTTGGATGAAGGGGTTGTACAGGGGATATATTCAGATCCAATGTTCAAGAAACCTATATCTTGATTTCGGTTTGTTTTTTTGAAGCCATTCCATGATAGGATAAGATCCTTGTATCCTGTTACAACATCGCTCCATGTTTCGAAATCATCCTTCACTTTTTCGTAGACCCTTTTCTTTTTTCCGCCAGCTGGATAGGAACGAACAAACTTTCGATTCAGACCGCTACGGATTTTGGGGAGGTCTCCTATCACGGATTTCAGTTCGATTGGGAATTCAGATTTAGACAACACACTAGGTTTTGCTTCTAGATCTTGGCGTACCCCTAATAAAATCACCCGATGTCTCTTCTGAGGAATCCCAAATTCCTCGGACTTTATTAAATAGTCAGAGTCTTTTGAATAGACTGGATTTCCATTTTTGTCGAAAGTTTCGGGAACGGTCGATAAGGAATAAACTTTATAGGACGGAGAGTCAAATTCAGGAAATAACTTTGATGGATTGTTCAAATCTCTCTTGATCCAGTCAAAAACACTTTCCTTGCCAACTTTTGCAGATAAAAGCCCTTTTACATTCTCCATCACAAATACCTTGGGATGGAATTTTGCTATAATCCTTAAATATTGACGATACAGATATACCCGATGATCGGATTCATCTATACCTCCTACACGGGAACGGCCTGCTAGCGAATAAGCTTGACATGGAGGACCTCCTATGAGAACCCAATCTCGAGTTTTACCGATGCCATTTTGTATTCGTTGATCAATTAATCGTTCTGGAAATTTTTCTGAACCTAGTTCTGCCCTCCAGGCTTCACTGGAGGCAAAGTTGTATTGTTTGGGATGAGCATCAAATAAATCATTCATTTTCTCATCTCTTTTGATAAGGTTCTCTTCCCTCAAAACATCATAGTACTCCTTTGGTAAGTCACTTTCGGCAAACTGCCTGAAAAAACTTCTTAAAAGCAATGTTTTGTGGGCGTTTTCGTCCTTTTCAATCGACAATTTAATATCAAATACCTTTTGCCCATTCTCCAATATGGATGAAAAGCCTTCCCCAAGCCCACCAGGCCCTGCAAATATGTCAATTACTGGAACTTTCAAACTCTAATGTAATATGTATAGTTCGTGTCTATTATTGATTTTTTTAAAGTTTGGTTAATCCCAAAATCGTACTACTGTAATTTGGCGTTTTTTTGACATTCCCCCTATAAGTTCTACCATTTTTCAGGAAGTATGAATAAAACATACGTCATTTTAATTTTCCTAACTATCCCATGAGTTTTGTTAGCAATTGTATCCGCTTTAATAGCCGAACACTTCAATGCAATCCCTTTGATATTTGTACTCTATATCTTCAATTATTTCCAATGTAATCCCCTTTAAACCTGGATATACCGTGGAATGATGAATATTGAATTTATCTTTTAATTGTTGTTTAATTTCGGCTCTAAAATTATTTGGAATAAATACTTTGGTTATTCTTGGAATGAATATTTCTCTTGAGTCATAACTTGTGTATTCTCGTCCAAACAACATAAAAACTCCATTTTGCGCTTTGATTCTAGGATCCTTATTGTCGGTTGTAACACAAATTGGCAAATCTAAATTGTATATAGAATCTATATCATTAACATAGTCAATATTAATTACTTCCCTTTTTCCGTAACACTTTTCATTTGTAAACATTGGATCAATACAGTGAACAGAAGAACCTTTGTCTGATAGACCATAATTGTTTAAAAATTCATTTTCTTGGCGGGACACACTTCCATTTGATTTTGTGTCTTTTGCTACACTAAAGTATAATGCAACCAATTCATTAGTTGAGAAATCGAGAAGTCTGGTTGGTATGGCATAGTGTTGCATTATATACAAGTAATCGATTATATTATATTTTTCCGATTTTTCAGGATATAGCTTATCATATTTTTCCTTAAACTTTCCGAGCACACCGAAATCAGATTTCATTATAGCATCTGATTTTCTAAAGAAGCTACCATTTTTCGCTCTCCCTCCACTATACTCTGAACCTATATTTCTTTTCTCTCTGAACAAGGCTGGGGACAGAAATCTGTTTGCTTTACTCATTCCTCTGTACCAAATCCTTCCATTGCTTTTTGTTTCTTTGATGATATCTAAGAATTCATCAATATTTCGAGCTATTTTTAGTTGGGAAGTGTTCATTATAAATTTTAGTTAATGCAAAATACAAATATTTGTATGGGTCAGCATTTGACTTTGCACATATCAACAAACTGAAAATCCACAAGGATTTTCGGAAGTAGGCTAGAACAAGCAATTACTTATGGCCATCTTTGTTAAGCGTAGTCCTTTATTTAAATTCTTCTGGTAAATACTCCTTATACTTATTTTTTAAATAATCAAGCCCATGTTCGTTGTCTTTTAAGTTTAAATTCAGTTTATCTCTAATAAATTCGTGTCGTGTTCTAGCCTCCGAAAGTATATGTCCCCAAGGCAGTACATAAACATCAAAATTGTCTCCTTCCGAAACGTGTCCATAATTTCTATTTTTCTGATTCAGTAATGGTTCTATTTCGGGCTTTATATCTTTTGTAACCAACAAAAACTTCCATTTCGTTTTGTCTTTTGGAAATCTTGGGTCGTTGGAAACTTTGGTTGCATATGATTCTATTTGACTTTTTTCGATAAAACCGGCATCTTTATTCGGTTTTTTAAGTTCGATAATAAGATTTTCTTTACCAGCACTTCCCATACTAAATTGTTGCCATAGGCAAACGTCTGGAATAGTTCTTAATTCATCATTGTCCTCCGAATCGACTACTTCTTGAAAATCATCACGTCCAATCGCATCTTTTAAATAAGCCTTTAAAACATTTTTCAGAGTTACATCGTCAGCACCATATGTATACTTATCTCCGAAAATCCAAGTCTCATTGACTACGATTTTATGAAGGTGTTTTCTCTCCTTTACTTGCTTGTTTAAATCCGTATCATAGATTAGTTGCTCAATTCCATTTAGCAGATTTAATCTATTTTTAATTTCTGTCATCGCATCGATGATATTCGATAATGATGTTTCATCTAAAATTTCGAAAAGGTCATTTCTTTTTTCTTCAGGTAATTCGATGACTTCTGTCAAGATTCTTTGTAATGATGTTGTATCATTTTCTAAGGATTCTTTAATAAGTGATAAGGTTAACTTTTTACTTTTATCATCTTGTGTTTCAAAGTCAGGAAGATATTCGTTGACTTGTAGTGCAACTATATCAAAAACTTGTCTTTTACTTTCCTCAACTATTGTGTCTGGTTTGCCTTTATAAGGATATAAACCTTTTTCTTTTAGTTCATTTATAAATTTGCCAGAATATTGATGCAATCTTCTCCGAACATAATCTCGAGCAATTTTTTTAGAGTCCTTAATTACACTATTTAAGATTTCGTCCAAGCTGTCTAGAGCAAGTCTGTTTTCTCGATGTAATTTTTCTATGTAATTCGATTGGATAAAAATAGAAATAGGTAGAGTTGACCTAATTCCTAGATTGGTTTCTTGAAAAGGAATTCCTTTTGTATTGCATAAGTAAGTTTGCTTTTTAATATCAAAACTCCATTCTATGATTTTGATTTTGAATCGATAATCAAATCCCCCATCATTTACTAGTATATCTTGTTCTTCGCTATGTTTTATTAAAGAAGAGAATTCTAGCTTCTGTCCATTAATGATAATCGAAAAGTCTGGATAGTTAATCCAATAAGAAGCAAACTTTTGTTCAAGTTCTTTCCTAGAATTTATATCAATAGCTTGAGATGCATTTTCTTGATTTACATTTTCAATTCTGACTTGAAAACCAGTTGAATAATTGCCTTTTGGTAGTGTTTTTAAATCACTAAAGTCAGAATATGATAAGTGATTTCTGTCGAGTGTTATTGTATATTCTTTGTTTGATTCACCGTTTTTGTATCTACTTGTGAATTCTACTAAATCTCCGAGTGCTAATGATTTATACCTTCCTTTTCCCTCTTTTCCGTGATAATGACGTCCATTTGGACTTATTCGGTTTAATTTTTTTTCTGAACCCCCAAGTTTACTAAATACATCTTGGGCTTTTTGATAATTCAAGCCGTGACCATTGTCTTTTATAAGTAAGTAGTTTATGCTACCTAGTTTGGTTTTTTCAAATTCGATATTGATTACAGAAGCGTCAGCATCTAATGAGTTCCATATCAGTTCTGAAATAGCAGTTTTTCCATTGGCTCTTGTCAAAGAATCAATGTGGTCTATTTCAACTCCAATATCTATTTGTTTTGACATTTCTTTATTTTTTTATTCGTGTTGAATGTAAAATCGTTCTAATAAATCCATAATTAAATCAGAAGGGTCTTCATTTCTGTCCTTTATTAAAAGCATCTCTTTAAGTTGCTCTTTTGTAATAAACAAAATGACTTTATTGTCTTGATTGAATACTGTATTTCGCTGTCTATGTGCTGCTTCATTGGGTGATTTGCTACATAGCATAATTGATAGGCGACCCATTGCAGCTGTCATATAATTTCTAGTTTGGTTTACTTCTTCATGTCCAATTTCAGTTACATCATAATTCTTAAATTCAAATAATATCATTCTGGCATCAAGCTCAATATACAAGTGGTGCCAATTCTGCGAGTTAGCATTGTCATTTGGTGTTATATTTCTGTTCGGCATTATTGCATCACGCCTATTTATACCTGAATAAGTTCTGCCTTGTCTTGTAGCAGGATTTAAAGGTGGAACAAATAGAAAGGTGAGAATTTCGGTGCATAAATTCTCAAATTGAGACCATCCCGCATTGCCTAAAGGACAAGCATCCAATCTCTGTATGAAATCGTTTACTTGGCTCATCTTAGGAAATATTTGTTTAATAGTCTTTTACGTTTTGAAACTACTTTTTTGAGCTTCGCACCATCAAGAACCTTTATTTCAATATTTCTACTTCGTTGAGCATCTTCGATATATTCTTCGGCAACCGAGGTTAAAACACTGTTTGTGATAAGTAGTATTTTGGCATCTATCCGGTTTATGTAATTGAACGATTCGATTATTCTGTGTAAAGAGTTAATGCTAAACCTTTCTTCTCGATAGAACTTAGTTTCTATCATCCAAACTTCCTTGTTTGGAAATCCAAATGCGTCTTTGTTATAGGATTCTGCTATAAAATCAATTCCGACATCATTTACTTGTTGCTCTCGTTGAATGTTCTTAAAGCCGTATGCTTTCAACAAATCATAAGTGAACTCTTCAAAATCTAAAGGGCTGAATTGGTCAAACGAAATTTCAGGTATGATTTTCAGTTTTTGAACGATTTTTTGTAACCCCTTTTCAAAGTCATTGGTGAGATTGATTATTTCATATTCCAAGAAGTCACTTGGTATTTGGCATTTTTCAACTAAAACAGGGATTATATTAATCTTTCTTTTACGAGCTTCGTCAAAAAAGTACTTTGGGAATTCAAACCTGAAATAGTCAGAAGCAAACAATGATTGAGACAACAATACTATAACAGTCTCACTTGTCTCATACATATATCGGATTTGGTCAAAAACATTCTCTCCAATGCTTATGTCCTTATAATCAAACACAACATCTATATTTTCACGTTGAAGTGAATCAGATATTCTGTGTGCAATAGGGCTATCACGGTGGTTGTAAGAAATGAAGACCCTATTTCTGTTATTTCTCATTTATCGTAGTCTTTTGTAATGAATGCCAACTTGTTTATACGACTAATAAGGTTGGCTTTGCCTTTAATACAGGGCATAGCTTTCTATTCGTTCAATAAAGTTCTGGGGGAGATGCCGCTAAATGTAAGAATTTTCTAGAAAAGGAAAATGTGAATTTCTGTAAGAATATTAAAAAGGGGAAAAGGGATTAAGTTTATTCTTCAATTATAGTCAAATATTCTAATTCGCCGTTGTCCCATTGAAGAAGTTCATCATTGTTTAACGTTTTGATTGAAAGTACTTCAAACCGCTTTTTTACATTTCCGTTTTTATCAACTTCATGTTTTTTGGTGTCAGGTTTTAGCAATTTCAATCTGATTCTTACCAAATCGTCTTTTAAAATCTCCTTGGGAAAAATATCTTGATATGATTTTAAATTTAATGCTTTTGCGGCCCTCGCCATCATTCTCATATTGTATTTAGCTCTGCTCTTCGGGTTTTCTATTTGTCCAACGTAACCCTCAGAAACTCCAATGCGTTGTGCCAATTCTACTTGATCTATATATGGGTTTGACTTTACCCTCAGTTCTCTTAAGCTTTCAATCACATGGAAGTCAATATGCGACATTATTATTTCTATTATCATATTGCATATATATAAGTATGTGAATGACACGATTTGAAAAACATTTATCACATATACATGACTGTGTAAATATTTTTTATATATTAGACTTGATTATTTATTTTTGCGATTCTTCTGAATAAGAATATTAGAAGCAATTGCTTAGAGTCTCGCTCTTGAAAACTGGTAATTTTTGCTACGAGATGATAAGTAAGTTTGCTCACGACCCGGGGCGTGGGCTCGCTTATCGTAGCAAGGTATACCAGTACCCCAAGAGCGGTAAGTTGAGTTCTGCGCCCTTTTTTTGGTGTATTGGTACATTGCAACTTTCTTCTTTGCGTTTGGTTTCTTTGGTTCTTTCGGGGCATCGCCCAACCTTATGGGTTATGGGAAACTTTGGTTTTATTTTTTTGGTGAAGGATGTTTCTTCGGCTGGTTCCTGTTTTGGGGTCGGCCTAAGTCTGTTTGATATCCTCTTTTCCAAAAAGCCCAAGAATCCTATTTAACCCTAGGACTATAGTTTTTGGGAAATACCTTACATTTTTTCCGGATTACGATATCTTTTGTCCCTTAGCTCATGCATACTTTTTTGGGGTATCCGGCCCTAGTAAATTTCCGTAGTCATTTTCCATTTTGGAATCCTATTTCTGGGTATTCATTTACTTGGACAGGATGGTCTATATCCGAACCTTAATGCCCTAGGGAAGTTACGGTTTTGCAGTGACTTTTTCGGCAGTGTGGATAAAAAACCTATGGGCAGTTTCGTAATTGTCCAGTGGGAATACAATGAAACTAACAAAGTTATCAAACGAACTCGATTTTATGCAACTAGTAATACCATGCATGCGCAGGGCATCCCTGTTCGTGCTCCTATATGTCTTTTTAATGCCCTTTTGTGCCTTATCTATGCCGGCGGGCACTGTCTTGGAACCACCACAGGCCACCGTTTCCGGCACCGTGACCGATACGTCTGGAAATCCCCTGGCCGGGGTGAACCTTGTGGTGGAATCCAAGCTTATCGGGACCATGTCCGGTCTGGACGGTTCCTTTACCATTAATGCCGGCCCTACTGATGTGCTTATCTTTTCCATGGTCGGTTTCAAGACCCTTTCCGTGTCCATTGGGGGTAGGGAAGAGGTCTTTGTTTCACTGGAAGAGGATGTTACAGTTTTGGGAGAAGTGGTACTCAATGCGGGCTACTATACCGTTTCCGAAAAGGAACGTACCGGGAATATCGCGAAGGTTTCGCAACAGGACATCGAGCAACAGCCCCTCAACAACCCCCTTGGAGCCCTTCAAGGACGGGTGGCCGGTGTGGAGATCATGCAGACCTCGGGTGTTCCCGGGGCGGGGTTTGATATCAAGATAAGGGGACAGAGCAGTATCCGTACTGGAGGCAATGATCCACTCTACATTGTGGATGGGGTTCCTTATGCGTCAGAACCTTTGGGGGATGTGCAGACCTCTGGTTCCATCCTTCCAGGCGGCAAAGGGTTCTCCCCTCTGAATCTTATCAATCCTGCCGACATTGAAAGCATTGAGGTCCTAAAGGATGCTGATGCCACGGCTATTTATGGTTCCCGTGGGGCCAATGGGGTGGTACTGATCACCACTAGATCGGGCAGTATCGGAAAGACCGAAGTTGCCCTGGACATATCGACGGGCTTCGGTAGGGTGGCCAATAAGATGGACCTACTGGGTACCGAAGACTATTTAAAAATGAGACAGGAGGCTTATTTCAATGATGGTATCGAACCACTTCCTTTCAATGCCTATGACGTGAACGGGACTTGGGACCAAAACAGGGAAACCGATTGGCAAAAGGAACTCTTCGGCAAAACCGCGCAACTGACTACTGTAAAGGGAACCCTTTCAGGTGGCAACGAACAGACCCGTTTTTTGGTCAGTGGGAGCTTTAATAGACAGACCACCGTGTATCCCGGGGACTTTGACAATGACAACATTTCGGTACTGGCCAACTTTCACCATAAAACCAAGGAGGACAAGCTTACCTTTAGGTTTTCGGTAAACTACGCCACGAGCGATAATAATTTGGTGGCCACGGACCTGATCCGTGAAGCATTGGCACTGGCACCAAATGCCCCAAAGCTCTATAATGGGGATGGTGGCCTCAATTGGGAGAATTCCACTTGGAATAACCCCTTGAGGAACCTAGAGGGAAAATATCTTGCAAAAGGGAACAACCTTATTGGAAATGCGTCCGTGGACCTACGTCTGTTAAAAGGTCTGCACCTGACCACAAATCTGGGTTTTACCCAAAGCCATTTAAAGGAACTAAGAACCATTCCCTCCACTACATTTGACCCAGCTTTCGGGCTAGGTAGTGACCAGTCTTCGGCCATCCATAACAATTCCGACAGGACATCATGGATCGTGGAACCCCAATTGAACTGGAGCCATGATATGGGGAGCACCACATTGGACATCCTGATCGGTGCCACCTTGCAGGAACAGAACAGTAACCGCCTGTCCCAATTTGCCATGGGCTTTACCAACAATGCACTGATAGAGAACATTGGAGCGGCATCTGACTTGTTCATTATTGGTAATAGTGAAGTTCAGTACCGTTACGCCGCCCTGTTCGGAAGGTTTAACCTGAACCATAAAGGAAAGTATATCCTCAACATTACAGGACGTCGGGATGGGTCCAGCCGTTTTGGTCCCGATAACAGATTTTCCAATTTTGGCGCTATAGGGGCCGCTTGGATTTTTTCCCGTGAATCGTTCATCGAAGACCACTTACGGTTCCTAAGCTATGGGAAACTGCGGGGCAGTTATGGTACTTCAGGCAATGACCAAATCGGGGATTACCAGTACCTGGACACTTATTCCTTTGACAATGCCCAATACCAGAACATCTTTGGACTCTACCCGACCCGTCTGTTCAATCCGGGTTTCAGTTGGGAAGAGAACAAAAAACTGGAGTTTGCCATCGACTTGGGATTTTTGCTCGATCGAATTACATTAAGTGGCAGTTTTTACCGCAACCGTTCTGGAAATCAATTGGTGGGCATCCCACTACCTGCCACCACGGGTTTCGGCTCCCTGACGGCCAATCTGGATGCCACAGTGGAAAATACGGGATGGGAACTAGGCCTGCACACCATCAACCTGCGGACGGAACACCTGACATGGACCTCATCCATCAACCTGACCCTGCCCAAGAGCAAGCTTTTGGAATTTCCCGACCTGGAGGGTTCGACGTATGCTAACCAGTTGGTCATAGGCGAGCCCCTCAATATTATAAAGGTCTATAAATCCACGGGGGTTGACCCCCAGACGGGACTTTATGGTTTTGAGGATTTTAATGGGGACGGGATTATTTCCACACTCGAGGACCGGCAAGTGGTCAAAAACCTGAACCCAAAATATTTCGGTGGCATAAGCAATAACCTCAGCTATAGGAATTTCACTTTGGATGCGCTGTTCCAATTCACTCGTCAATTGGGAAGGAGCTATCTGGCCAATAGAGGTGTTGTGGGCAGCATGTCCAACCAGTCTAAAAACGTATTGAATCGATGGCAGGAGGTAGGAGATCAAACCGTCATACAACGGTTTACGAGTGGACAGGACCCCGAAGGCTCAATGGCACACAACTTTTTCACAGAGAGCGATGCCTCCATCGAGGATGCATCATATCTGAGGTTGAGAACCCTATCATTGTCCTATCAAATCCCCTTGGAAAGAGATTTTAAATGCAAGATCTTTCTTAGGGGACAGAACCTTTGGACCATTACCAACTACTCAGGATTAGATCCTGAGACGCGATCCAGCAGTACCATACCTCCCTTGCGCTATATCACCTTGGGAACCCGTTTAACCTTTTAAAAATAAATGATGAGAAACAAAAATAAACCAAGCCTTAATTTGCTCAGGATGGGATCGGCCAAAAGATGGTCGCTTATGGGACTGTTTGCGATCCTGATGACCTCCTGTGACGATTTTGTGGAGATCGACCCACCAAACGACCAGCTCACGGGAGTGGTGGTATTCGATGATGCCACAACGGTAAATGCCGCATTGATCCATATTTATACGGGACTCCGTGACCAAGCATTGGTCAATGGTGGGCTTTCGGGGATTTCCTTTCTGTTAGGGCTTTATACAGATGAACTTGATCTATACAGTACGACCCTTCCTGATGCCCGGCAGTTTTACGATAATGCCCTGCTATCCTCCAATAATAGCGTACAGGACCTTTGGGGCAATGGCTATAACCTAATCCATGCCACCAATGCCATTATTGAGGGTCTTAAAGGTTCCACAGCTTTGCCGCAGGATGATCGGGACCATTTCTTGGGAGAGGCCCATTTTTTGCGCGCATTTACCCACTTGCATTTGACAGGATTATTTGGAGAATTACCCTATTTGGAGACCACCGATTATGTTGCGAACAGTGAGGCGGAAAAGGAAGAGGTTCATTCTGTCTTTTCGAAAGTAATTGCCGATCTGGAACGGGCCAAAACACTTTTACCGATGAATGCGGGTTCGGAAAAGGTACGTCCCGACCGATGGACGGCATCAGCTATATTGGCAAGGGTGCACCTATATAATGGACAATGGGAACAGGCATGGGCAGAGGCCTTTGATATTATAACCAATGGAAGCTATTCCCTCAACACCAATCTGGAACAGGTCTTTTTGAATGACAGTCCCGAGACCTTATGGCAGTTTTCCGTGGGCAGTACTGGAGCCAATACATATGAAGGGCACACCTTTATCTTTACCAGTGGACCTCCTCCCACCACGGCACTGTCAGACCATTTGATGGGAGCATTTGAGGAAGGGGACGCCAGGAAAGTACAGTGGATAGCTTCAATAACCGATGGAACGGACACATGGTACCATCCCAATAAGTACAAACTCAACACCAATTCTGGAACGACCCAGGAGCAGTCCATTGTAATCCGGTTAGCCGAGCTGTACTTGATTGCGTCAGAGGCACAGGCCCATTTGGGCAATTTGGACGAAGCCCTGAACTATCTGAACCCGATTCGTGAACGGGCAGGGTTGGACCCCTTGGGCATGATGGGACAATCGGATCTGTTGGATGCCATCCAACAGGAGCGGCGCGTGGAACTTTTCACGGAACATGGTCATCGTTTTTTTGACCTTAAACGGACGGAACGTGCCAATAGTGAACTGTCCGATACAAAGCCCAATTGGGAAGCAAGAGATGTGCAGCTGCCCTTACCGGAATCCGAAATATTGCTCAATCCCAACCTATTGCCCCAAAATGAGGGATATTAAGGAAACTGATTATGGTACTGCTTTTATACATATTCAAAAAGACACTACGGCGGTTTCGTAGACTTTTGTTTTCATTTATTATTTTGTTAGCCACCTGCCCCTTATGGGGGCAGGGAAACAAAATTGATCCAATCGGACAGATTGGCTTCGAAGGTAACCTAGAAGTCCATTTAAAGGACAACCAAATCATTTTCGGCATGGATGCTTGCCTTTTTGGAAAGCAAATGTTGTTTACGGTACATGACAAGGAATATAAGCATGTCGTTTGGAAACGATACAAGGACCAAGTCCTTTTGGAAGCCCCTAGGGTCCAATCACTGTCCAAGACCATAATCCCACAAAACCAAGATCCCGATATCAACCATGAAATCCTTGGGGTGTTCCCTGTAATGGACAGCGCCACATCACGGACGGTTTATATCGATGTCAGCGAACTGTTCCTGAACAGTTCCCTGGCCCGTCCCAGCAGTATCGGCACAACGGTAATGGTCATCAAGACCTATGTTGAGAATGCCAAATTTTTGGATAATGAAATGATTGTCAAGGTCAGGCGGCTGTTGGCCAAGGGCAAGACCCAGTATTTTGACACAGTCCATTTCAGCTTGTTTTTATTGCCAAAACCCATGATTTCCAGAGAATTTGACCATCGTATGGGTTTCTTTGCCGAGGATGAGAACAGTTTTATCAATCATTTTCCCAGACACGCCAAAGCCTGTATCGCGCGATGGCGATTGGAAAAACCGAATAGCAACAAAGTAATCAGCAAACCGATTCAGCCCATAACCTTTTATTTTGGTAAGGAAGTTCCCGAGAAATGGAAACCTTATATAAGGGCAGGCATTATGGAGTGGGCGCCTGCCTTTGAGGCTGCAGGCTTTTTGGATGCCCTACAGGTCAGGGAACTGGCCGAGGAAGATGGGGGTTGGTTGGCCCATAGTCTCCATTATTCCCTTATTCGTTTTCCCTATAAAGAAGATGTCAGGCATTTTTCGTCCAACCACGGCTCCACCGTTAAGAAGGTTACGGACCTACGCTCAGGTGAAATCCTTAAGGCGGACATTCTCATAGGCTCTTCATATGAGGATATCATGGACAATTATTTTGTGCGCTGTGCACCAATGGATCCAAGAGCGTGGCAATATCCGTTTCCCAATGATTTGATGGGTGAGCTTATACAGTCCATAGTGGCACATGAAACCGGCCATGCTCTCGGGATCAAGGATGCCAATTTTGGCGAATATACCTATCCCTTTGACAAAATGCGGGACAAGGACTGGTTGGAGGCCATGGGACATACACCCAGCATCATGGGATATGCCCGGCAAAATAATATTGTCCAACCCGAGGATAGTATTCCACCATACCTCCTCATCCCAAAAGTGGGCCCAACGGACATTTACCAAATCCAATGGGGCTATGGAAACATGGAAAAAAATAGTCTTGAAGACTTAGTAAGATTACAGGATTCCGTACCATGGTATCGATACAATTTGAACCTTTTTGAGGTTTTGGGCCCCGGATCCGGAAACGAGGTAGTGGACAATGATGACCCTGTGGCCAGTGCGGAACTAGGATTGCGCAATATTAAAAAAGTGATTGAACTATTGCCCATGGTTACCCAAAATGAAAAAGATAATGCCCTTTTAGAACGGCTATACGACAAGTCTTTGAGGTTTTGGAATCAGGAAATGGAACAGGTCCTGACCTTGGTGGGCGGGTACACTATCCAATACAAGTCAGGGAGGCAGCAAGGACCGGTATATAATCCCATTCCAAGGAAACAACAGATCAAGGCCTTGGAATTTCTGATAAGGAATGCCTTCAAGGCCCCAAGTTGGTTGTCCCACCCTGAATATTCACAACGGATTCGATATTCATCGGGCGATGAAACCTTACTGAAATACCAAATAAAGCTTCTAAAGAGGGTGTCAAGTTTGCTGAGATTGGGAAGAATCGAACAAATGGAGCGATCAGGGAAACCCTATAATGGACTTTTGAAATCCATAGTGTCAACCTTAAGGGAGGGGATGTTCAAGGATTTTGATAAAATACAATCCCTGGATTTTAGGACATTAGATTTACAACGTGCTTATATTTCTACATTGTTGGAAGGTGTTGAACAGCATAAATATAATCTGGAGTCGAATAATAGTAACAACGAATCCCCATATAGTAGCTACATTCAAAGCGTGTTCCTATCCGAGTTGAAAATTTTGAAATTGAATTTGGAGCGGGGTCTGAAATCTATGGAAAATGAAATTGTAAGGACACATATGCAATACTGCCTGGAGTTACTGGAATCAGTCCCATAGGGGCATCGCTCGCCAAAATTGGGCAATGTACAACAATGACGGTTGGGCATACTAACAAAGAAAGAGGCCGCCACGCTTTATGGGCGGCCTCTTTCCTACCTAAAGTGGTAGATGCCAGTTTATGGCTTGTACATCACCCTGGGACAGGACGTTTGGGAAAGCACGTACTTTCCAAAAGCCTGTTGATCTCCCTGTTCACAAAGGTCAATGCCCGAGGGGGCACACGCTATCGGTTGTGAACACGGAGATGTGGTGTTCAGGTAACCAGTGTAATCAACCTCCTCTGTACTGGAGGTGGCCGTAAATGCACTGGCGGCAATGGCAAAAATAATTGCCGCTACTGGCATTAAGAATCCGTTTTTTAAAGTTTTCATATCGAAAAATTTAAGTTAATACTATGACCTACTCTTTTTTACAGGTTTTCGGTCTTCATCCTGCTACCGGCCGGTATTTCATTATTTTTTTCATTTCGCGTTGCTGATTGCCCAGTTCCATTGAACTGTCCTTCATCCAGACTGTAGACAGAGAACATGTCCCCAAGGAGTGCAAGTAGATATTTGTCATAGACCCTAAACTCCTTCAACTTTTTTTGCTCGATACGATAGAGATAGAAACTGAAGTCATAGGTTCGTTCTTTCCAATTGTATACATCGATAATGGCGGCCTCGTCCAACATTCTGGGGTCCTCGTACTTGTCCAACCTGGGAGAGTTGATCAGCATCAAATCATTGTAGAGGGCTGCCGTATGATTGATTTTCAGCGGGGGAGCCTTCATTTTCACCTGTCCTTTTTTGTTGGCTCGTGATAGTTCAATATGGGCAATCTTGACGGTGTCTATGGTCTCTTGTCTTCCCAATAGACCAAGCATAGAATCCATGACCATGAATTGGTTACGATAGTAGTATACAAACCCCAAGGTCTTCCCATCTTGGGAAACTACCATGGTTCCATCAACGTCAAACATCCCATCGATTTGTTTTTCCAGTATTTCCGGATGAAGGGAAACCCTAAAATCCCATCGCTTTTCAAGGATGCCCAAAGTGGCCAATCGGGTGTCACTGTTAATGGTATTTATGTATATTTTGCTGGTGTCCAACGGAAAGGCCTTGGTGAAATAGGCTTTATCCTTCATCCATAGCTTGGCATTCCAATCTCCAAGGATGCCCTTAAAAATACAGGGTATCGTACCGTCCATGACATAGAAATATGGAGGATATACCTGAACTGTAACTGCTTTGAAGGGCAAATTTCTAGTGGGGAGATTTAGATTGATGTGGGAGGTGTCCCCAGTCTTTATGTTTATCCGAAGGAGGTGCAACGGTGCTGTGGTATTGCCAAGGAATAGTATGTCGTTGTCGACCCCAGCTATATAATAGGAATCGAATCCTATGGGAAGGTCGTAAAGTTTTTTGATCGGGTGGTGGGGATACCGTCTTGTAAAAACATTGTTGCGGTGCACCTGCCGCTCAGATGAGAGGAAAAGGACAATGACTAGTCCCATACCAAGACTTGTGGTCCCCAAAAGTTTCATTGCTGTTTTAGCTTTTTTCATGATACAATTGTGTTTAGGGTTGGATGTTCTTCCAGTAGTATAATTCCAATGAAGGCAAGAGCAATGAAAATTAAGTTGAAGACAATATGCTCCGTCCATCCCAAGTCCTCTAGGACACCACCGCAGGAGCAGGGGATATAGTCACTGAAGTTCAGTACCAGTATGATATAGGTGGTGAACATGACCATGAGCCCAAATGCTGCATAAAGGGCCGATAGGCGTTGGGGTTTCCATAAAAGAAGGATGGCCAGGACATATTCAGTTAGCGGGACCAACCAGGCTAACCAATCCGCATAGGCCGTCAAAATAGGGGACTGCCCCAATTGTACTTTGAACTGCCCGAAATCCCAAAGCTTGCTGGTCGCTGCATAGATGAACAGTACTATAAACAGGAGGCTGATGGTCTCAACGATACGATGGCTATGTTTTTGGTTCCATTTCATTTGTAACCATTTGGTTCACAATGGTAAAATTAGGAAGGTTGATGGCTCTGTAAGGGATTATTTAGGCTCTGAGAAGGATTATTTTGAAACCTTCCGAAGTTCGGTGGGGCTATAGCCATAACGATTTCGGAATTCCCGGGCCAAATGGTTCCCTTTTTTGAACCCTACCATTTTTGCAATGTGTATTACCTTAATGTGGGTATGTTCCAAAAGCACATGGGCCTTTTGGAGCCGTTCCATTTTTTGATATTGGAAGGCCGTGAGGCCATAGAGTTCCTTAAAACCCTTTTTGAGCTTATATTCATTTGTGCCACAAAACTTGGCAATCTCTTTTAAAGCAGGCAATGGTTCAGCCAAATGGTCCTTGATGTATTTCTCGGCAACCCGTAACTTTTCAATGTCCGAAGTATGGAGAACAGTGGAATCCCTTAGCGTTTCCTGGGGCAAAAGTTTATGGGAACGTAGTTGCTTTTCAATTTTCCGTTGTAATTGCTTTTCCCTCATTTCCTTGGTCTGTATCATATCAAAGGAAGTTACCACGGTCCTTCCCTCGTCCGGGAAATGGATAATATGACAATGGGCAGGGAAAAGCAGTCCCTGTTTAGTGATAAAAACCAATCGGAAGGTAATTTCCCAAGGAGAGGTAATTTCCATGGCCTTGATAATTTTGGACCAAGCTTTATGGGATTCAGGGGATAATAATGTGGCAAAGGGAACATGGCTCAGGTCGTCCTCCCCATATTGCAAGAGCGTGCCCACCATTTTATTGGTTTTCCGCACAAGACCCTTTGGATCGAGTTCGAAGAACAGTTGTACGAGCGCGGTACGGGATCCAGGTCGATTGACAAACCCTTGGTGCACGAATGCATCGCTGATCTCCTCCGTGGCGCTATTGACCAAAAAGATCAAAGCTTCCAAAACATCTTTTTTTTCGGTTCGCTCGATCCGGTAGGAGAAATTCCCGTTCGACAATTCCAACAGTTGCGCGAATAGCTTTTCTAACCTTTTCTTGTTTTCAGGTCTATCCATGTCAAGATTCTTTTACGGCGGGGGAATCTTTGGATATGATATCTTTCTTTGGCTCAGTTGCTGTGCAAAAGGAACTCTTTTGCTTCCGACTGCTCTCCGAATACTTGGGTCGGAATGGATGACATTCGTTTCTTGAAATATTGTGATAGTGCATATTCCAAAGGGGTAGAGTACACCAAGGCAATCGCCTTGATAAGTTCGGAACCTTCTCCCACCAAATAGCACCAGGCATCTTTTTCGACACTTCTGAGGCCGTTCAAGTTGCACAACACGGGGTAGTCTTTACCTTGTTGTAATTGTAGCCGGTCGCCAACGATTCTCTGGGCAATGGAAAGGTCTAGGTCCACCTCTTTTTTCCAGGAAAAGAAAAGGATCTCATTTTCCAACCACATGGAGGCCATATCGTTTTCGACATGTTTTTTCATTTATAATCATTCTAAAGAAGGATGAAATTAAGGAATCTGATCAAAAGTTTTAATAGGAAAAATCTGCTTTTTTAACAGAAATGGCTCTAAAATGGAAAATGATGTATCTGTCAGGGATTATTTTAAGTTTGGCTATGTTCTGATTGACAGAGCATTATACATTTTCACTAGTTTAAGCTGCGATTATACGGTACTGAGATCGAATTTTTGTCCTGGCGGGCCCAGAAAAATAGTGTTGAGAGTCCGTAAAGGGATAGCCTAAACCCATGCCGTTTATATAAAAGGGAATGACAGAACCATATGAAATACCAAAAGTTACTTTCGGAATTTGAAGGCCAATTGGATGCCTTGGAAAGTGGGAACGGCGATATCCTTTTCAAAGCGGAAAAGGGAATTGTCCTCGTGGAAAAGAGCATCCGTGAACTCCAAAAACAGATTACGGGCAAGACCTTTGCCTCCCAAGCGGACGAAATCTATTTCTTCAAGCATGTAAAACCGCAGATCTTTAGCAAATTGATCTATTATGTCAAATTGTTCAGTATTGAAAGTAAAAGACCAAGGGGCAACAATGCCGCCCAGATCAAGTACCTCCAACACCAGATCGATAAGTTACAGACCTTTTTCAATGACAACCTCGAATTTTACAACTATTATCGTAGAGGGGCCATGTCCTTGGATGAGCAATACTTTGTCCGTGGCAATCGTGACCTGAGACTTCCCCTGGAATCCTTCCATTTTCTGATTGACGACAAGTTCTCGACCTGTCAGGACGGGACCGTGGCCACCATCATGGCATACGATATGCTCATCGTGTATCTGAGAAAGGAAGTGGACGATCTCAACAATACCCTCGAACCTACAAAGAACACAACTATGGAAAAACCCTCTAAATTATTTTGGACCGGTACCAAGACCGACCTGATCGAACTACTGTATGCCCTGCACTCCAGTAAATGCATCAACAGTGGGACCGCCGACATCAAGGAACTCGCGGCCCATTTTGAGCATTTTTACAATGTGGACCTGGGCAACTACTACCACACCTTTATTGATATCCGCTCACGAAAGAGTAGCCGGACCCGCTTTCTGGATAGGCTTATCGAGATGCTCAACCAACGTATGGAATCCCTCGAAGAGTAGGTTCTATTTTTTTCCCAAGTTGGTACCAACTTGGGAATTTTGGTTTTCAGGGGTTTTGGGGCCGGATTTTTCCAATTTTCAAGCTTTTTCGGATCTCTCAAAAATCCAAATGGCCCTAAATCGACCTAAAATTTATTTCAAAAAAATCGTTCCCAAGTTGGTACCAACTTGGGAATTTTTTCCAAAAAGCTTTTTCAGTTTTGTGCCTATGTCAACGGACAAATTCGGCATACCATGGTACAACCCCTTGGGGCCGTTGTCCATTAAACCAATTTCATATGGGGGCAACCATCATCACCACTGAGGACCTCCAGGAGTTCAAAAAGGAACTGTTGGAGGATATCCAAAAATTATTGAAAGAGCGACACGACACGATATCCCGAAAATGGATCAAATCGGGTGAGGTCCGGGAATTGCTGGGCATAGCCCCTGGCACCCTCCAGAACCTTCGCCTCAACGGGACATTGACCTATTCCAAGATCGGCGGCCTCCTTTACTATGACCATGTGCAGATCATGGAGCTTTTGGATGAGAACACCGTCAACAGGGATTCTCGATGAGCCGACCGGAATCCATTAATTATATCAAACACCTCAATGGCGTATTGGAGCTGTTCCAAAAGGATGGTCGGTTGAACCCCACCCATATCAGTCTCTACATGGGCCTGTTCCAATTGTGGAACAACCAGTTTTTCAGGGAGGAGTTTCACATAGACCGCGGGGAAGTGATGCTATGCTCCAAGATTGGGTCAAAGTCCACCTACCATCGCTGCATCAAGGAACTCAGCCATTGGGGGTACATCCTGTACATCCCCTCCCATAACCCCTTTAAGGGAAGCCGGGTCAGGATGTTCGATTTTGGGACAAGCTCTGGACAGGACCTGTACCCGGACCGTTCCAAAAATGGGACAGGTGATGGACAAGCAGTGGTATCTAAAATAAAACATATAAAAACCAGGGAAAACCATGTAAAACGGGGAAATGAAAATTTTCGTGGTAACGGGTTCCAGGACAAACCTGTGGGAGCCGTCCCATACCGGGACAACTTAAGGACCACCAAGGAGAAAGATTATAACGAACCGCTTTGAGAAATTCCACGCCACATATCATCGTCGAAGGAGCTGTGCAATATCCGTTGGGAAAGCTCCATGGAAACAAGATCCTCTATGATTTTGAAAAGATCTTGATCTATATGGAAGCCAAAGGAAGATTGCTCTTCGGTAGGGAATTCAAGATCTATGAAGAGGATCGGGAAGTCCTGTACAAACTCAGCAACTATGCCATTCGGGATTTTGGCACTTGCCGAAAAATGGGCCTTAATCCCGACAAGGGGATTTTGCTCTCCGGGCCCGTGGGTTGTGGCAAGACCAGTCTTATGAAGCTAATCCGATACATCACGCCGCACTTTCGGCCCTACGAGATCATTCCTTCCCGCAATATCACCTTTGGGTTCAACCATATCGGATTCAGGATCATCGAAGATTATGGCAAGGGTCGCTTCTACTGTTTCGATGACCTCGGGGTGGAACCGGGGGGAAGGCACTTTGGAACCGACTGCAATGTGATGGGGGAGATCCTACTGTCCCGCTATGACCTGTTCATGGAGACCGGTATACGTACCCATGCCACGACCAATCTGAATGCACAGGAACTGGAGGAGCGCTACGGAAACCGGGTCCGGAGCCGTATGCGGCAACTGTTCAACCTCATTGCCTTTGATGCCCAAACCAAGGATAAACGAAAATAATACCCAGTAATCTCAAAATAGCAACCTTATGAAAATTGCATCGTACAACATCCAAAACCTTTTCCACAGGCACAAATCGTTTCGGGACCACAGCCTTTCACATAATGTCAAACAATGGGTGGCCGAACTGGATGACCTGATGTCGCGTGCCGATAAATCCCCAAACGATCTGGACAGGGTCCGCGAACTATCCTTCCTTTTGGGCTTTGACCAAGTGGACATGCACCAATATGGAACCTTGCGCTCCCGAAATGGGGAACTCTATCTCAAACAGGGCGTACAGGGTAGGGAACCCAAGGCCGGGACCGGTAGCCTCTGGAACGGTTGGTTGGCCCTTCAGACGGTTCCTGTTCCTTTGAGGTCGCAACAACACAAGGCCAAGACCATTCTTGAAGTCGGGGCGGACATCCTTTTCCTTCAGGAAGTGGAGGATGGGGCTTCCTTGGTGGAGTTCCATGATGTTTTCCTCAAATCCGCTGATGCCTTGGCCGAACCCGAGATCCATGTCTTTGAGGGCAACGAGGCCAAGGGAAGAAACCTTGGGATCCTTTTGCGCAACGGGTATCATTTACAGGGCTTTGTCACCCACAGGTATGTGAGGGGTGCAAAGGGGCGACTGCTCTTTCCCTTGGACTGTCAGGAATACCATATCGTATCGGCATCCGGGGAGGGGTTGGTGGCCATTATGGCCCAATTTTCAAAGTCCAATGAAGATGACAGAAGGAATCAGGCTCGCGCTGTCGCTGATATGTATATGGGCCTAAGGGGGAATGGACACCGGGACATAGTGGTCTGTGGCACCTTTTATGACCCGTCCTTTGCCGATACCTTGGCCCCGCTGCTGAGGGAGACTGACCTGCATACTGCATCGAGGCACCCGGAATTTATGGCCGACTACGATCTGGACGGTCATGCCCATTACCACAGTATGACCGCGTATCGAAAGGGGGTCAACCTCAAACAACAGGACTACCTTTTGGTCTCCCCGTCCCTTTGGGAGAGGACCATTGTGGCAGGACTGCACCGTAAGGGCATCTGGCCGGGAAACCAAGGAAAATGGCCTGTTTATCCAACCATGCAGAAAGCGGGCCATGCCGCCAGTGAGCATCCCTTGTTATGGTTGGAGGCCAAACTTTAGAGCCTTCAGGTCAATCATTCCAGAATTCTACGTGCCGCCACCTTCTTTCCCTTTCCATTTTGTGCCCTTGCGTTGTCCTTGGACCTTCTTCATAAGTGCGTTCCCGACTTGCCCACGACCCTAGTGCCACTCCCTTTTTTTCGATGGCAAAATAACAACACCCATCCTTGCGGGCGGCATAAAGCCGCTTCGCTTTTTATACGCCCACTGCAAGCCTGGCTGTTGAAGGTCCAGGGCATCAAAAAAAGGGAATGCGATGGCGCTATGGGAAGTAAGTCGAAAACAGTACAACATGAAATCAAATCCACAACAAAATATCGCAAAGGCACAAAGCCATCAAAAAAAGGAAAATGCTCCAGATATAATAAGTAAGTCAATTTTTAAAAATCATTGTTTAACCCGTCTGTCAAGCAGGACAGACCATAAATCCTTTCAATTATGAGTACGATCAGAAATCAAGTAATGTTAATCGGGAATGTGGGGGATGACCCCAAAGTGACCCATCTCGACGATGGCAAGGTAGTGGCACGTTTTCCCATGGCCACCAATGAACACTATCGTAACAAGCAAGGTGAAAAAGTGCAGTCCACCGATTGGCACTACATCAAGGCGTGGGGCAAGACCGCCGAGATCATCGAAAAACACGTGACCAAGGGCAAGCAGGTGGCCGTATCGGGCAAACTCAAGACCAATACCTTTACCACCGAGGAGGGTGATGAGCGCAGGGTAACGGATATTGTCATTGATGAAATCCTATTGTTGGGCGGTAAATCCAATAGCGATGAGTAAGGATGCATCCCGCAAGGAATCCGAGGCTCCCACAGCACGGGAGCTTTCGGAAACCCTTGGCCATTTTCAGGCCACGGGAACCCTATACCAATTGCCCATCTGTGGTACGTTGTACACCGATGGCATCCGATACCTGGCACAGACCGCCAAGGCCTATTGGTTGTTGACCGATGCCTCCGTCATGGGCAAGAGCCTGATGGACAAGAGCTACTTTATCACGGTGGATTTTAAACGCTCCACCGCAGCCGAAAGGGAAAAAATCGGGTACGATGCCACCATCACTTACAGCGATGGCAATGGGAACAAGTTGACCCAACAGCACTACCAAATCACCGATTTTCCCTTGGATGAACTACGACTCTATTTTGTGGACAATACCCTGTTATTGCCCTCGGAGTATTAGAAAAGGCAAGGGGATGCATCGCTACCCCGATACATCCCCGATGCCCATTTTTCCAAACACTTAAATGGTAGAAAAATGATACCTAAAGTTAATGAAATAAAAGTAAGCTACAAACAGCGCATCCCCGCCAGACAATGGCCCAAGATCGAGCATTCACGGGATGCCGCAGCACTGCTCCACCAAACATGGGACCACGATACCATAGCCCTGTACGAAACCTTTAAAGTGATCATCTTGAACAACGGCAATCGGGTCAAGGCCATTATGGAACTGTCCCATGGTGGTATGACAGGCGCCATCGTCGATGTGCGCCTGCTTTTCGGGATTGTGCTAAAGGTCGCTGGGACAGCCATTATCCTAGCGCACAACCATCCGAGCGGTACCCTCAAACCGAGCCAACCCGATAGACAGATCACCGAAAAGATCAGAAAGGCAGGGGCCATTTTGGACATCCGTTTGCTCGACCATATCCTATTGGTGCCCGATGGGAACCATTATAGTTTTGCGGACGAAGGCATCCTGTGAATCCCTCCAGAAATGTTTACAACCCCTGAGAAATCAGGGGTTTTTTAGTGTTCTTTCGTTTGCGGATTAGCAGCATTTTTCTCTTTTCCCTGAAGAATTCCCAAAAATATCCCAGCCCAAATCTTAAAAAATCCCACCGCCCTCCAGCCTTTCCGACACTGGGATAAATTCGACATGGAAACGGAACGACCCCAGGCGCATCGGACCAAATTTTTGGCCCGGCGCTGGGATCGGAAGAGCAAGACGACAACGCGCTTTCGCGACGTTGTGGGGCCAGAGACCCTTTGGTATTCCTTGTTTTTCAAGGCTTTGGCTGAACCAAGGCCCGTTCCCTTCCAACACAAAAAGTCGAACCACTGGGACAGTGGCCTCCCGAAAGCCCCATAAACAGAGAAAGCCACTGTCCCATTTAACACCAAAAACCGCTATGACCGTCATTTTTGCACGTATCCAATTCAGGGTGGAGACCATCAACCGGTTCCGGAAATTCTCCAAGGAACTGGACCACACCCATACCGAGACCCTGGAAGCTATGATGGACTTCTTCGTCCAATACAAGATCAATCCCTTTGGGGATTTGGGCAAGGATTTACAGGGCTTGGAAGTGAATCTCAACAAGCGCATCAATGCCCTGATCGCCATTGTCAAGAACATCGAAAAGCACCAGACCGGTCCCACCACCGCCATGATGCAGCTCCTCTTTGAGCAGGCCCCAAGACCAACACCGAGACATCCTGCCCATCGGGAGTCACAGTCCCGGAGGAACGACAACTTCTTTGCCACCGCACAGCGGGGTATCGAACTGGAACGGGAGAACACCCAGCTCCAACAGGAACTGGAGCGGATCAAAAACGATATGGAACTGCTCCTGAACAATGTCAAGGTCTCCAACCGAGGCCTTGGGAAGCCGAAGATCATTTTGGACCTGTCCAAGGAAGAATTGGAAAGCATCCAGAAAACCTATACAACCGAATAGCCATGTACATCACCATCACACGACAGCATCTTGGCAACCACTTTTCCCAAAGCGCAGGGGACTATGTGGCCTATCTGGAAAAGGAGAACGAGGACAAATCCCCAGAGGACCGGGAACAGTTCTTTGATCAGAACAACAATCAGGTTTCCCCGGAGCGGGTGGTCGAGGAAATCGATAAGAATACGGCCAAGCTCAAAAAAAGGGAGCCCAAGTTCTACGCCCTGACCATCAACCCCAGCCAGCGGGAACTCCGGCATATTGGGAATGACCCCGATAAGCTTCGGCAGTATGTCAGGGAAGTCATGAAGGATTATGCGGCGGCCTTTCACCGGGACCGGGAGGTGACCGTGGACGATATCAAGTATTTCGCCAAAATCGAGCATGAGCGCCGTTTCAAGGGCTTTGACCGACAGGTCAAGGAAAACCAAACTTACCGGGCCCGAATTGCCAAACTGGAGAACGACCTCCGGAAACTGGAACGGGGGGAGATAACCGGCAATCCAAAGGCCATCCAAAACGAGATCAAGCAGCTTATCTGGGATGCGCCACACAAGATCGACGGGGTGCCCATCAAACAGGGAATGCAGAAACCGGGGCTCCAGACCCACATCCATATCATCGTCAGCCGCAAGGATGCCGAAAACAAGCTGAGCCTGTCCCCGGGGAGCCGGTATATCGAATCCGAAGCATCCCTAAATGGGCAGCTTGTCAAACGGGGTTTTAATCGGAACCAGTTCTACGACCAAGCGGAAAAACGCTTTGATGCCCTATTCCAATACAATCGGAACTATGTGGAGACCTACCAGGCCAGAAAGGAGTTCAATACCAATCCCTACGGCTATTTTGCCAAATTGATGGGGCTGCCGACCAGTGAGCGGAGTGCCGCCTTTAAGATCCTGGGCAAGGCCGGGGTGCAGATCCCCAAACTGGGCATTCCCAAGTCCAAGGTGGAGCTGGCCCTAAAGACCATCAAGGAATTCAAAAAGGCAATGCGGGTGGCCCGCACTGCCAGTAATATCGAAATCTGATGGAACCCTTGGCTGAAATGGTACTGTTTTATGTGGTGGCCATTGGGACCATCCTAGTAGTGTACCGGTATTCCAAGTATGCCTTTGGACTGATCTTGGGATTGTGGACCTATCTGGGGGTTATGGTGTATTCAAGCTTTGGGCTGGATACCTTGCTCCAAGTTATGCTCTATCATATTTTGCCCTTAACGGTTGTCAACCTGTTGTGTTTTCTGTTTTGGGACGGGTTCCAATCCAATTCAATTCACAAGCAGTATAGGGTTCGGTTGGGAGGCTTTACCATCCAAAACCTTCAGCGGGGCGTGTCCATTATCGGTTCTTCAGGCAGTGGGAAGACCGAATCCGTAGTCTATGGCTTGCTGAAGCATTTGAACAAACACCAGTTCCCAGGGGTCATCCATGATTACAAGCATTTTGAGATCACCGAAATGGCCTATCCTATGTTCAAGAACAGTAAAATTCCTTTCCATGTGGTTTCCTTTGACGACATCCATAAAAGGGTCAATCCCATTGCGCCCCGTTACCTGCCCGATGCGGAGAGCGTCAACGAAATCTCACGGGTCCTTCTGGAAAACCTGCTCGAACAACGGGAGTCCGTGGCACATGGTTCCTCCAAGTTCTTCAATGATGCAGTGGAAGGGCTTTTGGGTGGACTCATCTGGAAACTGAAGACGGAGTTTCCTGAACAGTGTACCCTGCCGCATCTGATGGCTTCCTTCCAGTACCTGAAGCGGGACCAATTGATGGCCTTTCTGGAATCGGATTTTACTTCCAAGGCCATGGCCGATGCCTTCCTATCCGGAATTGACTCCGAACGGCAGACCGCAGGGGTGATGAGCACCCTGGCCAATGCCCTGAAAAAGATCAGTACCGAACGGATCTTTATGGCCCTGTCTGCCGATGAGGTGCCCTTGGACATCAACAATCCCAAGACCCCAGCAGTAATTGCCATCGTGAACAATCCCAAATATGAGACGGCCTACTCCCCGGTGATCGCGACCATCCTGCATACCATCACCAAACGGATGAGTGTGCGGGGTCGAACGCCCTCTTTTTTGTTGATGGAGGAAGCCCCGACCATCCGATTACTGAACATGCACCGTATCCCGGCCACCCTACGGAGCTATGATATTACCACCATCTATATCCTACAAGACAAGATACAGAATGATATGATGTATGGGGAGAAGGGGAGCAGGGCCATCCTGAGCAACCTGTCCTACCAGTTCTTCGGGAAGGCCAACGATCCGGAGACCGCCAAGTACTATGAACGTTTTTTTGAGATTGTCAAACGCCCCACCCGGAGTGTGAGTAAGAGCAGCAACTGGAAATTCGATACTCGGGTCACAAAAGGGGAGAGGGAGGTGAGCAAACTTAGGGCAGACTTGTTCTTCCGGTTGAAACAGGGGGAGTTCATCGCTTTTGGGGATGGCAGAGACCGACGGGTTCAATTTCCCAGACCGAATATCATTAGAAAATTGCCATCACCTGAGTTTAAGTCGGATGACCCTAAAATCAGGGCCAACTACAAAATCATCCATTTAAAGGTGCAAGAATTATTTGAAAACCGAAAGTGGTAGGATATGACATGGAGTTTTAATGGGAGCCAATTTAAAGAAGATAACTATCTTGTAAGCAATAATATAGCGTGGTTTTTAATAATTGGGAACTACAAAAAAACTGAAAAAGGATTCTAAATACTAGGTTAAAATAAATTGCAAATTTAGAAACATGGGTAAAGGTGATAGGAAAACTAGAAAAGGAAAAATTTTTAATAGCTCCTTTGGAAAGAAAAGACCTAGAAAGAAAGAATTACATGAGAATAAAATTCAAGGGGACGAGCCAAAATTGGTCTCTACATTCATTTTCAATAAAAAAACAGGTGAAACACTAATCAGCTTTAGAGGGGAGGATATTATCAAACCAGTTGACCCTGTCAAATATTATAAAGACAATTTTATCGTCAAGCAAATGATTATGCGAGGTATACCAAAGGAAGAATTAAACGGAAAAACAAAGCCTTCCGACAAAAACATGGAGATTTTTATTGAGGCAAATCAACTTTGGAACAAGCAGTATACCCAAATAAAAAAAACACCAATTCCCGAAAATCTAATAAAGCTTTTATCCACAACAAAAAAAGCAGACCAGGAGAAGTTATTAAAAGGAGTCGAATTAACACCTGACTTGATCGCCGCGTTAATTTTTGAAGCTTCTGAAAAGCATGGATATAGAATGAGCCAATATAGAACTGATATCCCTCAAAAAGGAATAGATGAATCTGATTTGCCAAAAGCCTTTATGGAACAAGAGGATGGAACAGTCAAGAAATTTGGAAAGTCGGATTTAAGTGATGGGCAGTTAAAACAAGCGATACAACATAGAAGGGTCACGATTGGAAAATTTCTTGAAAGAGGAGATGTTTGGCATTGCTTTTTTACAAACTATAAAAGTTTACGTGGGGAAGAAAAGTGGCTTGGAAAAAAGCAACCACACTATCATTATGTATCAAGTGGTTTTGGATTAGAAAAGAAAAAGGTAATTAAAGAACTAAGATCTGAAAATTATAACATTAAGAATTTTCATGTAGCACTTAAGGGTTATGGAAACCAACCTGAATGATTGAAGGGCCACTGTGTTGAACCGAATGCAATATCGTCCAAATAAACATACTCTGCCAAAGAACCAATGGATTCGCTTTCCGGTCCCCCTAACGGATCAAAACCTTGCCCAGCCAAAGTTTTAGGCAGAAGACCCAGAAATTGAGGCCAACTTCTAAAGAATTCACACAGAGGCTCAAACTTTTTAAATAACCAATGGAAAAAATCCTGGGACACCCTTTTTTTGGCTTTAGCTAAAAAAAAGCATTTTCTTAAAAGATAAATCGGTAGGGGTATAAAGTGTTGATGGTCAATTGTTAAAAAAAAAGTACCTTTATATCCATCCGTTCCCCAAATGGCCCTCTTCCTTCTTGGGGTAATTTTAGCCTGAGAAGTGGTTAATGCATTCAATTGATATTTTTGGAAAAATCATAATCTCTATAGAGAATGGAGTTTATACTGAATGAAAAGAAAAACAAACACCTGCTTATTTTGGTGCACGGGTTAAATGGCTCGGACAGTACTTGGAGGGGGGACAATCAAAGGTTTGTCGAAAATCTGACCCAAGAGGTATTGGTACAGGATTATTTTGATTTGGCTCTTTACACATATAGCACCCATATTTTCAAGCTCAATTGGTTCTCAAAATTGCTTAATTTGATCAGAGGTTTCTTTCGAAACAGACCTCATGAGGATGCCAATAGATTTAATGTTGGGATTGAATCCATATCAAGACCACTCGTAACCCAAATAAATGGAGTACATACTAAATATGAGACTATATCCTTTATAGCACATAGTATGGGTGGGTTGGTTACAAAATCCACTTTGACTTGGTTGGATCAAAGTGTAATAGACAAGATTTACTTTGTAATGTCCCTTTCTGTTCCCCACATCGGGGCAGAGCTCGCGAATATTGGATCAAGACTTCTTGGAGGAAATCCCCAAGTTGTCGATCTTAGATCAATGGGGGCTTTTACCACACTGCTAAACCAGAGGTTTGGAAATATTTCTCCACAACCGAAAATGGTGTATCAATATGGAATATATGATACCGTGGTTCCCCAACAGTCTGCTTATCCTCCCAATGTCCGTACACAGTTGACAGAAGCAACCAATGATGACCATTTTTCTGTCGTTTTGATCAAGGATAAAAACAACAATCCTTTATTTGATAGGATAATCCGAGAATTGAACATTGTTACCTTGCCCTTTTTGGGAGTGCAAATAGGAATCCCGCAAGGAACATCTTTTAAATTTATAATAGATACCACAGCATCAAGACTAAAATTTAAAATCAACTATGTTGGATTTTCAAAAAGTGAGCTCAATACTCCCCTTAGGGCCTCTAATGTAAGTGCAACGAACCTAACAGATTTTTTAGAGGAAATAGGAGATCTTACCATCAACAAAATTCCTGATTATACCGTTCTTCAGCAGAGAGGGACACTGAATTTCACGCTAAAAGTTTAATAACCATGAGTGCTAGCGAATGTAAATGTCTAAATCCGGAACAAGGAGGGACTAAATGTCCCGTTCAGCATGTTGCCTTGTGCATAAGGGGAAAAGACAGGGAATGTTATGGAGAATGTATTCCCATCCCATCTAGCTATAGATCAATTTCTAATGAATTCAAGTTATGGATTCAATCGGTCGTAAATGAAAAAGTGAATGAGCATATCTCTGAAAAACCGCATCTTTACAGAAGGGCTCCGAATTTTAGGGAAATGCATGATACACTTAGGACAGAGGAACTTGCAGATTTTTCTCCCAAACACTTCATTTATCGAAATGAGATTGGTGAGGTGATAAGGGCATATTTTGTATTTACTTTCGATGATACAATTGAACCCTTAGGACAAAGAGTAATCGTGCCAATTCAGTAGAAAGGGATTCCAAACATATCAATTTCAACTTTATATGGAGGAATCACAATGTATTACATCGCCCAACCTGTCGAAACTTAAACTAATATAGATTTTAGAGGAACGGGTTTTCCAAGAGGAAATAGGGAGCAATAGTACAAAAGGGTACTGGGAAAGAAGTTTTGGTTGGAACCCACGGAACTTAAGAAAAAGATAAATAGTGGTATGAGTAAGTTGGTCTTATTGGGTGCCGGAGCGTCAAAAAGCTATTCCATGAGCAAAACAGGAATGAAAATGCCCGTGGCCAAAGATTTTTTTGACACTTTTAGGGGTTTGGAAATATCTGAAAACCCTTGGGTGCTTATCGGTGACCTGATTAACTATATTGTTAGATATCGCAAGATTGAAATCGAACATTTTGATAAGTTCAATGAAGATATCGAAATACTCCATTCTGAGATTCAGGGCAAACTATATGACGCCCTAAGGCAAAGGAAAAACTTTTTTGATGATTTAGACGACTTGATTTATTTGAAGGCATATAATCAACTGATTTTCTTATTTGTCAGTGTAATCAATGAAATTCAAAATGGTCCCATCTCTGATGCGCATATTAATCTTGCCAAACAATTGGGGCAGGATGACTCCATCATTACGTTTAATTGGGATACATTAATGGATAGGGCCTTAAAACAAGAGACGGATTGGACAACGGATTTCGGATATTTTAGAAGCCCTAAATTAATTTATCGGAACCGTTGGGTGCGACCTCAAAAATCAAAAAAGCATTCTTTTCCAACTTTTTTAAAACTACATGGTTCCTCAAACTGGTTGACAAGTCATACAGCACCTGAAAATGGAAAATTAGAGCTTACCCAAGAGGTATCCATTGATGAGTTTTTTGTCTATGAAAACAATAAAGAGCCATATAATTGTCATGCTGGGAGGTATATGAATGGGTATGAAGACTTTTCATATGGATACTATCCACCAAATTTGCCGTTATCCGGAAAATCGGCACCTAAAGGAATGATGGTTTCAAGTACAAGGATTAAATTTCCAAATGTCCCGGAAGGAACTTCTGAATCCAGTGGATTAGTTTCAATGCCTTTGATCATTCCACCTGTTCAACACAAAGAATATGACCAATTTGGGAGTTTGTTTGAATCTTTATGGAACGAAGCAGAAAAGAAAATTCAAGAAGCTGATAAAATAATAATTATTGGATATTCCTTTCCCAATACCGATTATAGAAGTTCTGAACTTTTTAAATCAGCATTTGTCAAGAGAAGCACGATGCCCAAAATTACAATTATCAATCCTACACCTGACCCAATTGCTGAAAGGTTTATTTATGAACTTGGAATTACAGAGAGTAATTTACTTGTGAAAAAAGAGTTTTTCACAGAGAAAACAATTTTGTAAAGGTAGAGCCAAGAATCACATCCAAAAAGATACTGATTTAGAGTTGGATATAATTTTTAATTTCAAATCAAAATAACTCATACTGTAGATACCCACAATTTGACAAATCCGATTTCCACTTTCTTAATTGTATACCATTTTGGTTTCATGCTTTTGCTTGAGGTATTCCAGCGTACTCATCAAAGGGAAGTACCCGCTCTCTTAATTTTAGTTTGTCATCAAAATGACGGGAAATGGCCATATTCTTTCTGATGTGCTCATTGAGATTTATATTCCTGTCCTTGTTGCCTTTATGAAAAATCTTGATTGAAATACAATCCTCATGCTCAAAAATCGATTTTAACAGAGTTCTATCGGACAGACCGCATGAATGCCCCACGATATAAACCTCATACGAGCCAGATTCCATAAAGCCTAACATTTTGTGATAATCCGTTGTACGGTTGTAATAAAAGGATTTAATGAATTCCAAGGGTACATCTGAACGCTCTTGTTCCAAATCCACATATCTAGGGTGTGTGTCGTCCCCATAGCCAAAAATTATCGGGTTTGTGGGGTTGCCTGCTTGCCCATGGATATTAATCATGGAATATTCAGGGTTCAATCTAGAAAAATTAAGTATTTTGTTGATTGAATTTGTGTAGTTGAAATTGAGAAAAAGTACCTTTTCGGGGCTTTTTAATCTGCCAAAATCAACTTTATGGTTTAAACATATACGCTTATCTAACTGTTTTTCGACACACTTCTCAAGAAATCCATAGAATTGATTTAACGTAATATTATTTATTTGAGTTCCAACAATCTTATGGATATACTTATCTAGATTAATTGTCAATTCCCTAAAAGAATCATTCAACATCCGAATTTGTGCATAATCTCTTCGGTTCAACCTACCTTTTTTCACATTATCAATCATGGGTAGCATTGTATCAAAGTAAAGAGATTCAATATCAACCCAATTCTCAATTGAAAGGTTGTCAATTATATTCAATAGGATGCCCAAATACTTTACTTGCCAATGACCATTCTCTTTTGTCAGATCTATAAACTCTTGAATTGTTTTACACAGCTTAAAATCCTTTCCATATGTTTGGGATGTATTGCCAACAGAAAGCAAAGTATCTTTGTAACCTCTTTCATATTGGGTTTTTTCAATTATTGAAATTAAATAATCCAGAAGAAAATCAGAATAACTAGTTTTGAGACCCATTGCCAAATCTAGACCGTTCCCAACTATCACTATTCTATTGTAAAAATATTCCACATTTCCCTCTTCCATGATTATAAGCAGTTTTAAGTCAGTAAGATATGTTCAATTAAGGTGATTTGGAAATATTACCATTCCCTATTCTCAACACGGTTATCAACATAAGGAATTCAATAATTCCATTTTGAGAAAAATTCACAGTTTCCTATCGATATGAAATTCCCGCTGCTGGTGAGGATTTTGCCGAATTGGCCATTGTGGAAATCAATGATGGCAAGGAACTGTACATTTAAATTTTATGGTTTTTTAGCGTTTCTAATTCTACCCCCAATTGGTTGAACATCTGTAGGATGCTCTCCAGCTTCAGTTCTTCCGGACTGTATTCCTGGGTCTGTATGGCGCAGGTAAACTCCCAAAGTTCCAATACCTCGGATATGGACACCTCGTAGGGTTGGTAGCTTTTATTGTCGGACACCAGTTCCAAAGTGCCATTTTCATTGATATGATTATAGACCCGTTTATAGACCATACCGTCGTTCAGGGTCAACAGCACATAGGTCCTGCCATCCTTGATCTCGCTCCTATCCTCCACATACCGGCCCACTACAAAGGAACCGTCCTTCATCGGCAGCATTGAATCCCCCTTGATGGGAAAGGCCCTGTGCTTGCCCGTGGGCAGAAAGGGCAGCTTGATCTTTTCCAACCGCTCGATATATTCGGGGTCGTCATAACCGGCCAAGTAGCCCGCAGAGGTCTTTACCGGGACCACCTCGATCATGTCCTCATTGTCCTCGTCCACCATGATGGGAAACAGAATACGTTTGTTTCCGAGCTCGATAAAAGAAAAATCCTTGGCCTTGGTCAGATCCTTTCGCAAGAGGATATCTACGGGCACCCTGAAATAATCAGAAATTTTCAAAAGGAGTTCCAAATTGGGCCTGGAACGCCCCTCCTCCTTCGAACTGAGGTTAGAGCGCGTCACCCCGAGCTCTTCTGCCAATTCTTCCTGAGAGAGCTTCTTAAGGTGCCTGAGATGGCTAATATTCTTCGCTAGAAAATCCATTTTGCTACAAATATAGGCAATAATAGCTAATAATTGTAGCTATTTTTGTTTTCCCTATGCAACCTCAAATACTACATCTCGATCTGGATACCTTTTTCGTGTCCTGCGAAAGACTCTTGGATTCCCGTCTGTTGAAGCGTCCGCTCCTAGTGGGGGGCACCGGGGACCGTGGGGTCGTGGCCGCCTGTAGCTATGAAACCCGTAGATTCGGTATCCATTCCGGGATGTCCATGAAGCTGGCCAGGCAACTGTGCCCGGAGGCCACCATCATCAGGGGCAATGCAGGGACCTATACCAAGTTTTCCCAGCAGGTCACCGAAATCATAAAGGAACGGGTACCCGTCTTTGAAAAATCCAGTATTGATGAATTCTATGCGGATCTGAGCGGGATGGACAAGTTCTTCGGAAGCTATAAATATGCCTCGGAGCTGCGGAACCTAATCATCAAGGAGACGGGACTGCCAATCTCCTTTGGGCTTTCCTCGAACAAAGTAGTCTCCAAGATGGCCACTGGGGAGGCCAAGCCTAACAACCAGATGCGGGTGGACCACGGGCTGGAAAAGTCTTTTTTGGCACCCCTTTCCATCAGGAAGATTCCCTCGGTGGGGAAACGGACCTTTGAAACGCTCCGTGGACTGGGCATCACCAAGATTCACACCCTTCAGGAAATGCCAATGGAAATGTTGATCAGTGCCCTGGGAGTGCATGGACAGACCATTTGGAAAAGGGCACAAGGCATCGACCGTCCACCTTTGGTTCCCTTCCATGAACGCAAGTCCATATCGACTGAGCGTACCTTTGGGAAGGACACCACCAATATGGAGCAATTGAAAACCACCCTCACAGCCATGGTGGAGAACCTGGCCTTCCATCTAAGGACTAACGAAAAGCTAACCTCCTGTGTGACTATCCGGATTCGCTACTCGGATTTCCAGACCTATACCAGACAGATGAAGATTCCCTATACCAGTGCAGACCATATCCTAATCCCCAAGGTATTGGAGCTCTTTGAGAAATTGTACCAACGTCGGATGCTCGTCCGCTTGGTCGGGGTGCGGTTCAGTGACTTGGTTTCGGGGAATTACCAGATCAATATGTTTGAGGATACCCAGGAGATGCTCAGCCTCTACCATGCCATGGACCATATCCGAAAACGCTTCGGGGACCGGAAGGTGATGTACGCCACCTCCATGGGAGCTAAGACCATCGGCAGCTTACATAACCCCTTCAACGGAGAGCCTCCCATCGTTCTGGCACATAGGAACCAGTAGATTATATGACCAAAATGAATAACAATGTACCTGAACTGTCACAGCTATTATTCGCTCCGCTTCGGCACCTTTTCGGAGATAGAACTCTTGGAAATGGCGCAGCGGTACGGCGTGACGGATCTGGTTCTGACCGACATCAACAACACCTCGGCCTGCCTGAACTTTGTTCGAAAGGCCCCCGAATATGGCATCCGTCCTGTTATCGGGATCGATTTTCGCAACGGGGCACAACAACAGTTTGTGGGGATTGCCCATAACAATGAAGGATTCAAGGAACTTAATGGATTCTGTTCGTACCATTCCCACAATAAACTGCCCATCCCCGATAGGGCCCCTGACTTTAGGAACGTCTTTGTCATCTATCCCTTTGAACAGGTGCTCGCGTTGGAGAAGACCGAATTTGCACCTCATGAGTTTATTGGCATTTCCGTGGAGAATCTCAGACGGCTGCCCTTTTCCAGATACAAGGACCGTATCGATAGGTTGGTCATCCAACAGCCCGTGACCTTCCGCAACCAACGGGACTTCAATGCACATCGGCTACTTCGGGCTATTGACAACAATACCCTACTGAGCAAGCTCCAACCCAGTGATCAGGGCAATCCCATGGAGCGTATGATGCCCCAACAGGAGCTCTTGGAGCGGTATGCGGTTTTTCCCCATATCATTGAGAACACCCAGCGGTTGTTGGAGCAATGTTCCATTGATTTTGGGTTTGGTAAAAGTCGAATCTCACAGAACCAACAGGTTTTCGGCACCTCCAAGGAAGCGGATTTTGAGTACCTTATGGAACTTTGCAAAGAGGGGTTGCACAAACGGTATCCCAACTCTACCCCTAAGATTAAGACCCGTTTGGAGCGGGAATTAGGGACTATACGGGAAATGGATTTTGTCTCCTACTTTTTAATCAACCACGATATCGTGTCCTATGCCAAACGGAAAGGCTATTTCCATGTAGGGCGGGGGAGTGGGGCCAATAGTATTGTGGCCTATATCATCGGGATAACTGATGTGGATCCCATAGAACTGGACCTGTACTTTGAGCGGTTCATCAATCCCTACCGGGCATCGCCCCCGGACTTTGACATCGATTTTTCCTGGAAAGATAGGGAGGACGTGACCGCATATATCTTTGAAAGGTTCCCCAACGTGGCCTTATTGGCTACCTATAATACTTTCAAATATAGGGCAGTAGTCCGGGAATTGGGTAAGGTGTTCGGATTGCCCAAAGAGGAGATAGATCGGTTGAGCGATGGCCGGTTTGACCGAGACATCTTGGACATCCTACCCCAAAAAGTGCTGAAGTACGGCAAACTTATCAAGGGATTTCCCAACCACCTTAGTGTGCATTCCGCAGGGATTTTGATCCTGGATCGCCCGATACATTGGTATTCGGCGACAGACCTTCCCCCAAAGGGATTCCCTACGGTACAGTTCGATATGATTATTGCAGAGGATACAGGCATTTTTAAGTTCGATATCCTAGGACAACGGGGGCTGGCAAAGATTAGGGATGCCATCGATATTATCCATGAAAATCAACCCGGGAACCTGCCCTATGACATTACGGAAGTGGAAAGGTTCAAAAGGGACCCCAACATCAACGATCTGTTGAGCAAGGGCAAGGCGATCGGAGCCTACTATGTAGAATCTCCGGCCATGCGTGGGCTCATGTGTAAGCTTCGGGTCAACGACTATCTGGGACTGGTGGCCGCCAGTTCCGTTATTCGCCCAGGGGTTTCCTCCTCTGGGATGAAGGATGAATTTATCCGTAGGCACCGGGACCCCGAACGCCGTGAAGAAGCCCATCCTGTGTTGGCCAAAATCATGCCCGAAACCTATGGTATCATGGTCTACCAGGAGGATGTTCTCAAGGTGGCCCATGAGTTTGCTGGACTGGACCTAGGGGAGGCGGATGTGCTCCGGAGGGGCATGTCGGGTAAGTTCCGCTCCCGTGAGGAATTCGTTGCGGTGGAGGCCAAGTTCCGGGCCAATTGCCATGAAAAGGGCTACCCCAATGTCTTGGTCCAAGAAGTGTGGGAACAGATTGCCAGTTTTGCGGGATATGCTTTTGCCAAGGGTCATTCGGCTTCCTATGCCGTGGAGAGCTACCAGAGCCTATACCTTAAATGCTATTACCCCCTTGAGTTTATGGTGGCGGTGCTCAACAACGGGGGCGGGTTCTATAGCACAGAGCACTACATTCATGAGACCAAAATGTGCGGAGGAATCGTACATCCACCTTGTATCAACCAGAGCGACCATCCCAATTGCATTAAGGGAAAGGACATTTATCTGGGGCTGGGCTATCTGAAGAATTTGGAGTCCCTGGTTATCAAACGCTTGTTGACCGAACGGCAGCTCCATGGAGACTACCGCTCCCTCGATGACTTCATCGACAGGGTGGCCATCAGCTTGGAGCAGTTGACCATTCTGGTTCGGATTGGGGCGTTCCGGTTTACTAGAAAGCAGAAGAGTGAGCTGCTGTGGCAGGCCATTTTCAAGTTGAATGCCACCAAACGGAGCACAGGACATCCCAAACTTTTCCGACCAGAACACCGGGAATTTATACTGCCCCGATTGGAGCATTCCTGGCTAGAGGATGCCTATGACCAAATGGAATTGTTGGGCTTTCCCCTATACGGCTACTTTGATCTCATTGCCGAGGAACTGGAGAGTAGCTTGACCGCCAAGGATATGTCTAGAAACAAGGGCAGGACCATTCTGTTATACGGAATCTTGGTTAACACCCGGTTCCATACCACAACCCAGGGCAAACAGATGCGCTTCTGCACCTTTACGGATCTGGAGGGGAACTATTTCGATACGGTGCACTTCCCCAAGGTCGTGGGCAAGTACCCTATCCACGGGCGAGGGGTCTATGCCTGCTATGGCAAGGTGTCCGAGGAATTTGGGCACTATGGTCTGGACATTGTTTGGTCCAAGAAAATGCCCCTGAAGCCTGACCCTCGCAGTCCTGAGGAACCTACATTTCAACACAACCCCTTTGCCAAAAAAGCGGGGCACAAACAAATCCAAAGCTAATTTGTATCTTGTTGGTTACTAACTAACTTGCTTTATTATGTGCTACAGGACCCGACTGAACTCAGATCTGGGCCTCATCGAAAAATCCTTTGAGGCCACCTTTGTCGAACCCGACCAATATCATCCCCAGGAAGAGATCAATGGCTATGCTTATCAACCTTATCCAGTGATTACGGATGAGGATGCCACCCATATCGTGATGGCCCAATGGGGACTCGTGCCCTTTTGGTCCAAAGACGATGCCATAAAAAAATTTACACTCAATGCCAAAATCGAGACCCTGGATCAAAAGCCCTCCTACCGCAATTCCACTGACAAACGTTGCTTAGTTATTGCCGATGGGTATTATGAATGGCAATGGCTAGATTCCAAGGGCAAGCAAAAGCAGAAATATCTGATTCGGCCAGAAGGTCAAGAGATATTTGCCTTAGCGGGCATCTATTCATATTGGAAGAACCCGGAAACGAGAAAGGATGTGCAGTCCTTCAGTATCGTGACCACAGAGGCCAATGAACTGATGGCCAAGATCCACAATACCAAAAAGCGGATGCCCGTGCTGTTACGGGAGGCCGACAGGACCAAATGGCTGTCGGGAAAGGAGTACCATGATTTTGCGTTTCCCTATGAAGTGGAATTGTATGCTGAGGCCATTTGAAAGGGTTGTATTGGAAAAATTTCAGAAATCAACTAGGCTATTTATAGAAATAAGTAGGTTTGACCATAAATAATTTCTTTTATGAAATCTTTGTATAACCCTACAATATTGTATGCACTTCTAGTATTCATTGGATTCCTGAACTATCACAGTTTTTACATCACTTTCGATATTCAAATAGCTCCTTTTTTAACACTAGGTGAACTGCTACTTTCCTTTATGCCTTTGACGATTCCAATCTTAATAACAATTGCATTTTTTAGTTTTTTCCAGTTAGCAGGAATAACCGCTTTGGCATACAATGTTAAAAATCCCATGGACAATTATGATGGCGATGAACCAAATGATTTTTTGTTCAGAATAAAGAATGCTCCCAAGCAAATTCGTGAAGTACTGAAATTAAAAAAATGGAAATCTGGATTAACCTACATTAATTTACTCATTTTTGGCATTCAATTTTTGGTAAGCATATTCTTATTTCTTTTTATTGTACTCTATCCAACTTACTTAATAGGCAGCCTTTACCCGGAGAGTAGTAAATTTCCAGATAGCACTGCTAATTCTTTGTGGGTAATCAGTCTGTTCTGGATTTTTCTTTTCGACTCATTTATAATCCGTGCTTTTAAGGATAGACAGAACTATAAGTTTTTGGCAAGGGGTTCCTTGTTTATTTTAATTTCTATTGGAGTCATAGTTTCAATGAATAGGAAACATGCCTTTGATATCTTAAACTGCCAACCTACGACTGGAGTTGATTTCATTTATAATGGGCAAAAAGTGTCTTCCGATTCCACAAAAATGTTCATTGGATTGACTGAACGATATCTATTTATTAGAGATATTAGCAAAGGAAAAAACTTAATATATAAACTGGAAGAAATAAAGTATTTGGAAATGGAATCCATAGAAAGTAATGAGCTACCGAAGAATAAAAACAAAACAGGAAAATAATTAAAGAATGACTGAGGTGAAAATGCCAGCCGTAAAAATTTCAGCTCAATATCTAACGATTGTTTATGTGGTACTAGTATGTCTGGGATATGCCGAAAAATCTATTTTCTATGAGAAGTTCGATATAGATATAGCAAACTACTTGAGTTTCGAGGAGTATTTGTTGTTTTTTTTACCAATTGGGTCGTTTAGTATTATTTTAATTGTCGGATTTATAGGATATTTCACTTTAATGTTTTCGGTTGCCGATTTGCTCAAAGTACCATTTCTACCAAGAAAAATTGTGAAGGAAACGAATCCTTCCAAGAAGGAAAAAAATGGTATTACTTGGTCCAAGATGGCCAATCTAGCAAAGTTTGGCCATGTCCTAAAGAATTTATTCTTTGTAATTATTGTACTTACCCCCATAGTAGTACTTCTGATAAATCATTATGAGTTGGGAATATCTTCCAGGACAACAGAAAATCTATTAGTACTCTGGAGTATTGTTCTTATGGTAACAGCGATAGGATTTAGTTGGTATAAAGAGTCCCAACAAGCAAGAATCTTGGGCTTCGGTGGATTAATAATATTTTTTATTCTGATATATAGAAGTAATACGATAAACAAAGCCAAGAACATAATTGATGGAAAGCCAGATTTATCCGCAACTGTACATTATAAGGATAAAGTATTGCGGTCAAGTGATAGCATAATTTATATTGGCCAGACAAAGGAATACTTGTTTTTTCGAGAGATTAGAACTTCGGGGAATGTAGTGATATCCAAGAAAAATATAACAACACTTACTATCAGACCTTCCAACAAGGAAAGGAATTGATAACTTATAAACTGGAGGAATATCCCTGTTCCATATTTTATGTGCCATTTTCTTCTTTTTAGTGGATCATTCAAAAGATCCCCGAAACCTTCTAATTGTAAATTAAGTGAATCTTCCTATTACCATTTCTTTCGTTTAATTCAAGTAATAATTCTTCAGCACCACCCAAGGTGAACTTGGGCACCACAAATACAAAACGTTGTTTTTGCCCCACCTTGACTGTGGTGGGCATTCGGTACCTGTAAACGGGTTCCATTCCCAGTTTTTGGTAAGAGGACTTTTTCCTTGGGTTCCCATGTGCCTTGAAAACCTGGACAAAATCCACCTCAAAATCGATGGTGGATCGGTTCTCGATTTCCATAACGATATAGGTTTCCCTGCCGTAATAGGCCATATCCCGAAGCCGAAGGATAATTCCATCCCTGCGTTTTGACTTTAAAACAATATTGTTCTTTTCCAAATAATAAGTGCTGGCCTTTCGGTATTGGATACTGTCCGATTTTAGAGCGGGTTGGGTTGAATAATCTATCCCCTTTCCCAAAGTATCCAAAAGTCCATCAGGTCCAACATTTCCAATGCTTTTGTTCACATTCACAAACCAATAGCCTTCCTGTAATTTTTTACTATAGACCAAATAAAATGAATAGGCCAGGCCATCATCGGTCAAAACCAACAAGTTACTGTCCGTGCCAGGATGTCCCTGTAAAAGCCCAAGCCTCCTTGGGGAGTCGGTATCATATCCAAACGTATAATTGGGGTGTCCGGTTATGGCCCGTGTAATAGGGTCGGGGAATACCAGGGCCAAGGTATGGGTGTCGTTTACGTGCAGGGTGTCTGATTGCGCCAGTAACATCAAATGCGACAAAAGGCTAAAAATGAATAGATGGAAAGTTCTCATAGGATGGAATGTTAAGGTTTAAGTATTAATTGGTATTGGTCATGGATGGTCACCTTGACGGTACGGTTGGAACGGCGGAAAACCTGTTTGATGCCACTTACCTGGGGTACACCGGGCAGGTTCACATCCTGTACAGCATCGTCAAGTACCTCACGCGTGGCCTCTTCCCGATAACTGTTCTCCACATAGATGCCCTCACCACCATCCAAAAGGTCATAGGCTTTCAGGGAAATAGGATAGGGACCGATATGGTCGATGGCCACAAAGACCCGGTTGGCACTAAAACTGATAAAACCATAAAGCAGGGTATTTCGATCAAAATGCCTCCCGTTCAGTTCCACCGCCTCCTTCAGCCGCAGTTCCAGACGATTTTTGGAGCGGACCGTCTGCTCCCCATTGACCATCGCCACCGCCATAGGGGGTTTGGTATCGGAGTCACTTGAGTTATGGTCAAAGAAGTCCCGATGGGCCTGGGAAAGGTCGATGGGTTCGGTTTCCTGTTTTGAATCTTGGTCGGGTTTGGGGGAGGCCGGATTTTCATTTTCCATGGAAACCTGTTTGGGTTTTCGATAGGTTCTCTCTCCATAATCGATACGTCCTTCCCTATAGATGCTGTCCACGATGCGTTGCCGCTTCTTTTCCCCCAATAGGGGGTCATATTTCCCCGTGGAATCGATATGGCCTTCCCTGTACAGGCTGGGCTTTGGGGCTTCCCGCTGTTCCTTGATGGCATCCACCGCCTCCAGCTTGGAGCCATATTCCTCGGGCATATCCTTCAGTTCCGGCACCTTGGGCTGCTTCAGCTCGGGTTCCTCTGTTTCCTTATTCAGGGACATGGCATAGAGGACAATAAAGACCAAGATGGCCAATAAGAATCCGATAAATACGATCTTGTTTTTCTCCAGTTTCATGATAGGGTATTTTAGGGTTGTGGTTCCAGTTTGCGAAGGGAGTCCTCAAAGAAGTTGGTGATCAACAGCCCGTGCGGGTTGTGTGGAAAGTTACGGTCCACGGTGACCAGTTCCCCAGAAGTGTCCAATCGGTAGCGGTCGGTGACCGTGCCCCGGTTCACCTCAAATACCGTCCTGGCCCGAAAACCATAGGGCTCTTGGTCAAGATGGAGCTCAATGTCCACTTGGACCACTTCCTGTCGTAGCGAAAACTGTAATAAACGGTTATAGACCCCGTCCGATTGTTTTTGCCTGTAGATGGCATCCACCGAGGCATCACCCAACCAAAGGGTCTTTTCCAACCGCGCCCGATAATTGGTACCGTCGATGCCATAAAAGAGCCGATGGAAGCGGTCGATATGGGCCAAGGCCTCCACTTCCCGGTTCTCCCGTTGGTCCACCAGTTCCAAGGGTAGTACCGATCCATCACTTTGGATGGCAAAGGCAGCGTTCAACAGTTTCTCCTGATAGTGGTAGAGCAGTCCCAGAGAAAGCCCACTTGTCAATAGACAAAGCGCGACCACCGCCAGAACGATAAAACGGTTCAAACGGAGGATGTTGGTGATGTTCTTATAAGTTGATTTCATGGATGATCATTTTTAAATAATTAATGTGCATTATGCACCACTGAAGAGGCGGAAGGTGAACGAGGTCGCCCGTTTGTACAGTTTGAACTTCAACAGTACGATAAACCCGATACCAGCCAGTTCTATTAAGGGCGCGAAGAGCTCACTTCCGTAATCCGTCCCGAACAGGTTGGGCCAAAAGTTTTCTGTCACTTCCTGATAAAGAGCATTGACAAAGACATTGACCAAAAAGAAGGCCGGTACGATCATGTATACCGCTGCATAGAGCCGAAAGAAACGGTAACCCATCTCCCGGAACTTCTCGAAGACCGCCATGCTGATGACCAGTGGGAAAAAGGCCTGCATCACCCCAAGGATAAAATAGCGTTCCGCCAGAAAAAGGGGATAGATAAACAGGTCCAAGACCCAGAGGATAAGTGCCCCGCCCCAAGCTAGGGTACGAAGCCCCAAAAATGGGGTCGCCAGCCATTCGTACAATAGGGCCATGGCCTTGGTGGCCGAATCAAAAAGGCCTGTTTCTTCCTCTACCGCCACTTCCTGTAGGCCCAAGGGGAGCAGGTCGGGGGCCGTGTCCCGGTACTGCCCCTCGATGGCCACCAAAATACCGTCAAAGGTGGCCAGCACCTCTGTGGAGAAGAGCACCACCAGAACCACGGCAAAGTTCTTGATCAGATCGGTCGTGGTCAGCCCCCAAGTGAGGCCAGTGCGGGTCGCTCCGCCCTCATAGTATTTTTTGAGGATGTTCACCAAGAAGAACAGCACGGCCAAAGCCTTCATCCCGCCGATGGTATAGGTGGCAAAGCTACTGTCCTTGATGGTCTGGAAGACCGCATCCACATATTCAAGTCCTATGGATAAAAACATGATGGTTCAATAATTGGTTTCCCTTTGGTTGATCTTGTCCTGAAATTCCCGGAACGAAATGACCATATCATACCGTCGTTTTTTCATTTGGATGTCGGCCACCATCGCTTGGGATTCCTTCCGTTGGGCCTCCAATATCGCCAGCCGTTCCGCATCGGTCATGTTCAGAAAGTCGCTACTCAATACTTGGCCCATAAAATCAAGTTGGTCCAAAGAATGTTCGATAATGCCATTGAAGGCATTGCTTATGGCCTCCACTTCATCACCATGGATGTAAGGGGAGTCTAGGATTTCCCTGAGATCGTCGCGGACCATTTCGAAGAGCTGCTCGTTGTTGCGTGTGATGTCCCGGACAGCCTGATACTGCTTGATGGCATTGTTGACCTTTTCGATTTTTTCCCGGACGGCATTGAGTTCGTCAACCATCTTCAACAGCTCTGCTGTCTGCTTTGCGGACTCGATCAGTTGCTTTCCAAGGGAAAGAAAATTGGTGTTGTCATACACCGGCATCCCCTGGGCCCCCACAATGCGGGGAGATAGTAATAGGGCCAATGTTAGGGCCAGTCCTAAAATTTTTGTGTTGTTTTTCCTCATGGTCTGTGATTTTGGATTGTTGACTTTTGGGTGGTAGCGATAAATTCTTTTATAGCCTGCTCCATATCATGGCTTTTTTCATAAAGAGCCATGATAGCCTCATTTTCAGTACCGTCAGTGAGGTAGGCAGCATAGGCTTCCGGGGGTACTTCCAAGCGGTAGATGTTGCTCTCCGAACCTATCTTGATAAAGATTTCCGTGTACTTGCGTTCGCCCTTCAGATCATTTTTGATGGAGCGCAGTTGGTTAAGGTCATGGGCACTTAGGTTGAGCCGTTGCTTAAGGGCTTCATATCCCTTTTCGTTCCGCAAGCTGTAGATGACCTGGGTATTTTCCAGAATGGTGGCCGATGTATGGTTTTCGGGCAATTGGTTGATGGACTGTAACACGATGCCGATGGCACCATTCTGTTTGCGAATAGCCTGATAATAGAATTCCACGCTCTCCAGCACATTGTCGAACTTGAGCTGTTTGGCAAACTCATCGAAGAGGATAATGCCCCGTTCCGAGCGGTTCCGCCAGATGGTCCGCTGTATGGCCGATTTGATGAGTTTTAGCATCACAGAGAGCACCTCTCGGTTGTCCCTGACCTCGTCCAGTTCAAAGACGATAAGGCGTTTGTCTTCCAACCGATGGGATTTGTCTTCCCCAACTTTGAACAGGAAACTATAGAGGCCATTGCCTACATATTCAGAAAGGATATGCAGAAAATGGGTCAGGTTGAAATAGCTCGGGTCGATGCCCAACTCTTGTAATAATGAATCTTGATTCTCTTCAATAAAGGCGTACAGTCCATCAAGACAATGGCCCTCTTGGATGGTTCCATAATAGCGGTGAAGGATTTTCTTTAATGCCACTTCCTGGGCCTTGTTCACTTTTTGATGGGAACCATAGAGCTCAATAAGAAATTCAGTTAAGTCCTCTAGCCAGTCAGGGGTGATATTGTGGGAATCCGCGATATAAAATGGATTGATGCCGAGGTTTTTCCCCTGCTCGTATTTGAGGATAATATGTTGGTCAGGATAGAGCTGGGCGAACTTGGCATAGCTGCCACCGAGGTCGATGATCACCAATCGGACACCCTGTTCAAAATATTGTCGCAGGATGTTGTTGGCCAAAAAGGATTTCCCTTCTCCCGTAGGTGCAAAAATGGCAAAGTTCCGAGCTTTGATGCGCTTTTTTCCCTCGTCCCATACATCCTTGAGCACTGGGATATTGTCCAAACGGTCATTGAAAAGGATACCTTCATTATCGGAACGGTAGTTAGTGGTGTTGAGCATCAGACATAGGGCATGTTTCAGGTCGGTGACATAGAGGTCGCTATCCGAAAAATTCGAGGAGAACAGCGGATAGTTGTTGAGTAGGTAATGGATGCGGGCCTGCCCTTGGGGATAGTAGGCCTGTATGTCCAGTTCTTTGAATCGGGCTATCAGTTCCGAAACGGTATAATCCAGTCCCTTCTCCTCTTTGGACCAGAAGACCACGTTCAATTGGCCCCGGACGATCCGGGAGTATTCATCGTTGTTGATCTGGGCCAGGGTGTCCGAGACCCTATCGTATAGCACCTTGTTCTGGGAACCGAAATTGCTGCTCTTGGAGAGTTCCTCCAAACGTTTTTCCAATAGTTTCCGCCACTTATGTCTGTCATCGAGATGGATAATCTGGTTGACGATATGGTTCCCCGGAAAGGTCAGCCCAAGTCCGTCGATAAAGCCTTGGTGGAACAGGAACCCGTCAGTGTTGTATTTTTCATTGGGCCTACTGGTCTTCACCATATCGCCGAAACAGCCCTCGTTGTTAACGGCCATGGCCCCGAACCAATAATCACCGATCTGTACCCTATCTTTTCCCAATACCATATCGGTATCAAAACCCTCGTTGAACCCATTGAAATAGGCATCCGTATAACCTATGATGGAAGCCTGGTTGAATGGTATGACCGAAAGATGGGGTCCGTTGTTCAAAAAACCCACAGCATCCCGTACCGCTTTGGCAAACTGTTCCGCCTTTTCCCCAAGGGTCTCCGTCAGCTTTTTGGGGATATAGGCAAAGGGATTGACCAAACTAGAGCTGTTGACCGTTTTGTTTTTCGGCCATATAAAAAAGAGTAAGGATTCGTGGGACAGGTGTTCTCTATCTTGAAAATGTCTACAAGTGGCTTTGGCCAAAAAGGTATTGTTGGGTAAGCTGCTGGCATCAAAGGCTGTTTTTCGGTAAATGTCCTGTTTGTGGATCAGTGTGCCCACAGGCAGGGATTTAAAGGCCTGGAGCCAAAGTCCATGTAGCTCCTCGAAATCCTCCTCCGACAAGGAGTGGATTTCGGGCAATTCCAAACGGTAGGCATAGGCCAGGTTCCCATTGTTGGCCAATATCCTGTTTTGGTCCACGTCCACGATGGGATACTTCTCATGAAGGTTCATCGTACTTTTCATTTAAGGTGATTTTTTTATTGGAGATTATATTCGGAAAAACTGTTCTCATCTGGAGCAGTCCAGATTGTTGGGTCAATTTGAGAAGGAGACCATAGAGGATTCCATTGGCCGCCACCGCCCCAATAAGCAGGATCAAGTTGAAGGAAAAGATGACCGCCATCAGGGAGCCGATGACGGCCAGCATCTGAAGGGCAAAAAAGGAAACGGGTAACCCGAAAATCAGGGCACGCCTGCGGATATGGCGATAGACTTCATACTGTTTCATAAGGCTTGGATACAAAAGCGCACGATGTGCGTTAGACGACGATACCGATTAGATAGGTAAAGATGCCCACGACCGCCCCGGCGATCAGGACAAAGACCAGGACCCGGGTAATCCCTTTTTTGAGGTCGGCGTTCTCCCCGAAAAAATGCCCCGCATTGAACAGGAAGCCAATCAGGAAGATGACCCCAAGGATGATGGGAAAGATGGTCCGGATGGTATCCGAGATGTCGTTGACGGAATCCTCGATGCCCCCGATCTGGGGGTAGATGGGCAGGGAAAACAATAGGAGCAACAGCGTTGCCCAAATTTTTGAAAGTGGTCTCATAAAAATGGTGTTTAGGGCCCTTCTGGGGCGGATTAGAAATTCAATTGCGGAATTTCCAGCGTTTGTGAAGGTTCCCTGCAAACCGTATAAATTTTAACAGTTGGGAGCGTTAAAATTTGGCAGGTATTGAACAGAATGGAGGATTCGGTAAAAATTGTGCAATGGAAATCCAAAACCCATTGCAATGAAAACCGCACTACGGATCCTATTTCTGCTATGCACAGTATACCAGCCACTATGTTACGGGCAAAGCACCCATAATCCACCCGTAGTGGTGATTGATCCTGGACATGGGGGCACTGATTCCGGAGCTATTGGGACCCAAGGGGTCTTGGAAAAGGACATTGTACTAAAGGTGGCCCAAGAAATGGTACGATTGAACTGGGAAATCCATGGAAGTGCCTTGGAAATCTACCATACCCGATATACCGATACCTTGATTTCCCTCCGCAATAGAAGCGGATTGGCCAAAACCTTGAAAGCGGATGCCTATGTGTCCCTCCATTGCAACCAGGCCCAGAGGAAGGGAGCCCAAGGCATCGAAGTGTATGTTACCCAGGGCAGGGAAAAGTTTATGAAGGCTCCCCTACAATTGGCCAATGCCATTGGCCAGGATCTGAACCAACATTTGGGTCTAAGGTATAGGGGAGTGAAAGCGGCCAATTTTCAGGTACTTCGGGAGACCGAACAAGTATGTCCCTCAGTTTTGGTCGAACTTGGGTTCCTGTCCAATAAGGAAGAGGAGGAGTATTTTAGTGAAAGGACAAGTATAACGGCCATGGCCCTTGTCCTATTGGAAACCTTAAACGCATTTTTTGATGAAGAAAATAGCCAATGAAACCATCACATTGATCAAATGGATTTTTAAGGAAATATATGGCCAGTTCAAATATTGGTTCAGGAAAGGGGAATAATTCGATTTACCTTAATCATTCCGTAAAGGTAACCAAGCCGTAGCCCCTGTCAAGGTTTTTTGTTCAATATTGGGTAGATTTTGACTTGAGTAGAACTGTATCGTTCATTTGAATTTTAAAGGAAGTTACTAAAATTTGTAGCTCCTAGCAGATTCTTTACAAAAAGTGCGTTCTGTAAAGAGTTACCTTTCATAAATATAGTATTCCAAAGGTTGAACAATTGTAAATATTTCATTTCGAAAAGGCGTAATGAATAGAACGATTTTCTGAAAGTACTGTTCGAGGTTTAACAATTTTGCAACCTATCCTACTTTTTTAATAGCCCAGTAGTACGGCAAATTTTATGGTTCTATTAAACATAAAAAAATTATGGTACAAGTCCAAAGATTCAGCGTAGCTGGCCGATTTGGAAAATATTCATGACCCCGTTGAAAATTTTAATCCATGACGCTCACATGAGGGATATTTTACATAATGGAGAATTATAGCTTACAGATGGCAAAACCCTTAAAATACAACATGACGACATTTGTATTAAATGTTCGTGCGTTATGTAACCTGAGCTTTGGTAAAAGCGAAAGTTTGTACTGCACTTCCTGAAAACTTCTTTGTAAAATCTACTTTTAAAATATAATGGAACACTTTTCACACTACCTGAAGGGTAGGGGAATGGGTGTGGAATGGGATTACGAGACCCTCTAGAACAATAACCTTAAAAGTCATATTAAGCTATCTTCAGTACAATTATAATAAAAATTGTTATGGTATGTAATAATAAATGTTACAATTAAAACTGTAAAAAATTTGGTTATTATTTAAGTTTTACTTATATTTGTATCAAATTTGGTTAAGATGGGAATTTTATTGAGTCATACCGTTTGGAAAGAAAGATTTAGGAGAGCGTTTGGTTTTCCCAACAATTCTTATGATGAAAGTATAAATGATTATGTCGTTATTGATGATTTAGAGCATTATTTGCATGGGTTAAGCAAAAAAGTTTCTTCAAAAGGTGATGGTGATAAATATTATCGAGGAGAATATATCGATGTCAGTATGGCTATCAGCAATTTGTTCATCGAAAAATCAATTGAAGAAATAAAGATTGAAAAAGCAAAGAAGTCTCTTGCGGATAGAATTAGAGATGTTCTTGGAACGAATAAAACATTTGATGTCAATGAAGTAGGAATTGAAGAATTACAAGAATTATTCGAAAATTATGATATTGATGCCTTCAGTTGCCTCAAAATATCTGATGATTTCAAAAATCTTCAAGATTCTAAAAGTCGATTAAGATCTATAAATCGATGTATAAAATTTATTCTTAATAAATCCCTCAAGTTCGTAAGGAATTTAAAGGAGCACTTCAAAAGAAATCATAGTTTCCATTTTAAAAATTTAGACGATTACCACTCTTTAAACCTAGTTAACAGCATTGAGTTAGCTAGGATTTAAGAAATCTACTTGAATCCTGGTGTTTATTAATAAAATAAATTCAGGATTATGAATACTAATAAAATTTTACAAAAAATAGAAGAAGCAATTGCTTCTAAACAAACAACGGAATCTAATAGAGAACTCTTAATTGAGATAAAGCATGAGTTCGAAAATGCGAATACGAAAGAAGAAATAATTTTAATTGTTTTAAAGCTTTTAGAGATTTTTGGAATTTTCGTAGGTGCTTTAGACCCGTAATAAGCGTACATTATGGAATTAGGCAAGGTTATAAATCTTTTAATAAAGAAAAAAGGACTTACTCAAGTCGAAGTTGCCAAGAGAATTGGTAAAAGCACAACTGCCCTTTCACAAATAATTAAAGGAAGTTATAATCCTAACCCAGATACCTTGGACAAAATTTGCAAAGTACTAGAAGTCCCTCAGCCGATTCTTTTTTTCTTGACGATTTCTGAAGAGGATATCCCTGAAGATAAGTTAGAACTATATAGAGTTCTGGCACCTACTATCAAAGATTTTTTGATTAAAATTTTTGGTGAAGAAAGGGAAGAATTGCTAAATGAAGTGAGCTACTAAAATAAAGAACTCTCTTCTAAATCTTTAGTTAGGGGTTGATGAAATAGCGTCACAATTTCTTGTCATTTTCGATAGAAGTGAACCGTAATTCTTTCAAGGAGTTACGTTTCTCTAGGATTATATTGGGATATCTCAATTAGAAATCCTAATTAAAAAATATGGAAATTCTTCTTGGTCCCTTACAAGAAGAATTGAACAACAATTCTTGAATAATTATTATGAAAATAGTTACATCAACAGATTTAAAGCAATGGGCAGATAGAATTGAATCAAAGAGTCTCTTGCCCCTACTAATAAGAAAATTAATTCTTGCAGGCATTGATATTGAGCATATCAGTAAAATTGATTTTCCTTTTGGCGACGATACAAACACAGGTGGTTATGATGGAGATCTAGAATCCGAAAAAGGTAATCTTTTTGTCCCAACTGGAAATTCAGTCTGGGAGTTTGGTGTTACCGAGAGGAAAAAAGAAAAAGCAAACAATGATTATGAGAAGAGGAAAAAAAATCCACTAGGCAAGATACCCAAAGAAACAACATATGTTTCTGTTACTCTAAAAAAATATACCAAAAGGAAAAATTGGGCCGAAGAGAAAAAACTGGAAAAATTTTGGGCAGATGTTCGATTTTATGATGCTATTGATATGGAACATTGGTTAGAGCTGGCTCCTTCAGTTGAGATATGGCTTGCAAGACATTTAAAGAAACCTGTATCAGGTGTCCAATGTGGTGAAGACTATTGGCAACAATGGTCAACAAAAGGAAGTTTGAAGTTTCCCCATAATCTCATTGTCGGGAGTAGAGAGTCTCAAACTACAACTTTAATTGATTTATTGAAGGAAAACATTGGGGCTTTACAATATGTAAAAGCAAATACAAAAGAAGAATCTTTGGCATTCATTTTAGCCTCGATAGAAAGTCAAGAACGTGAATTAAGACATAGCTTACAAAATGTTACTCTAGTTGTAGAAAACCCAGAGACTTTCAGGCAACTTTCGGAAAGTAAATCACAATTAATATTAATTCCAAAATTTAGGATTGATGATGTTGATATTAATGCTGCTATTAATAAAAAGCATAAAGTCATTATACCGGTAAGCAATAGCTTTACCGCAAGAAGGGAAAACTTGATTGTTTTACCTGTAGTAAAAGGTGAAGTTTTAAGAAAGAATCTCGAAACGATTGGTATAAATAGAGAACAAGCTGATTTACTAGCCAAGAATTCTGGGAAGGATATTTCAGTATTGAGAAGAAGTTTAGATTTTTCTTCCAAAAAGCCATCTTGGCTTGAAACTCAAAAACCGACCATATTGATACCTTTTCTGCTGCTATCAAGGTTTGATTCATCTGTTGAAGGCGACAGAGAAATTATAGAAAAATTTTCTAAGACCTCCTTTGATGAATACGAAAAAAAACTAAATGAAATACTTCACTACGATGAAACACCGATTTATAACGTAGGTAAAAAGTGGAGATTAATTTCGCATTCAGATAGTTGGCTTTATCTCTCAAAGTTTATTACTCAAGAAGATTTAAATAAGTTTTATGAAATAGCAGTAGAGGTGCTATCTGAAACCAATCCGAAATATGATTTAAACCCAGAAAAACGGTACATGGCATCTTTCTATAATGCTGTGCCAAAGTATTCAAGCTATTTAAAAAAAGGTATTTGTGAGAGTTTAATTGTTCTTGCTGTTTTATCCAAAAATTATGATTTAAGTCCAGCAATAAACCCAGAACATTATGTAAATAAAATTGTAGATCACATATTAAGTTTGACTGATAAAAATCTATTGAGATCCCATGCGAACAATCTAACTTTACTTGCTGAGGCAGCACCTGATGTTTTTCTAAATAAATTGGAAAAGCATATTGATGAAGGTAGTGCATCGACCTTTTTTGAAGAAGAGGAGACTATTTTAAACAGGACCAATGATTTGCCATATTTACTATGGGCTTTGGAAGCTATGGCATGGATGCCTCAATTTTTGACCAAGGTTGTCAGACTTCTTGCTAGACTTATTAACCTTTCTCCAAAAGAATTACCAACTCTAAATACTCCTTATAATTCACTAGTTAGCATATTTCGTATATGGTATCCTCAAACTAATGCTAATGCTGATGAAAGAGTTCAGGTACTGGGCATTCTTAAAAGGGAAAATCCAAATATAGCATTTAGTCTTTTCAATTCCTTGGTTTATAGTCATCATGACCATGCATCAATGAATCAAAAAATGCGCTGGCGGTTATTCTCTGAGACTAGGGAAGTATCTGTGACGACACAAGAAGTACAATACATGCATAATCATGCAATTGACTCTATGATTGAACTCACTGATAGTTTTAGCAAAGTAAAAATACTTATTGAGAAACTTCCAGATATGAATTGGACTAAAATAGACCAGGTTTTGGAATGTGTTTCTTCTTTTACAAGTGAATCTGAAGAAAATAAAGCCTTAATATATCACTCTTTTCGCAAAATAATTGGTCATCATAGGACCTACTTGGATACAAATTGGGCTTTACCTGAATCGTTGCTTTCAAAGATGGAAGGAACAGCTATTACATTTAAGCCAACGGATACCATTTTGGCTAATTCTTATTTGTTTGAAGATCATCATCCAATCTCAATAAGCGGTGTTCGAAAGGAAATTAAAGATGATTTTAGAAAAAGGGAGGAGGAATTGAATGAGAAAAGGAAAAAATTAATTTCTCAAATTCTAAAAGAATATGGTGTAGAAAAAATAATTGAGTTAGCTAAAAGTGTTGAAAATCCATATTTATATGCGCACGCCTTAGCTAGTATTGAGGTTCAAGAAAAACAAGAATCCAAGATTTTGGATTTGTTAAGAAGTAAGGATGAAAAAGAGATATGGTTTATCAAAGCCTACATTTCAGCCAAAGAAAGGAATAAGGGCAGAGACTTTATACTCAAAAAATTTGGCCGGATTTTATCCAATAATGAATATAGTGGTCGAGAAGTTGCGAATTACCTTCTATCACTTGTTGCAAATGCTGAGCTTTTTAAATATTTAGATTCCTTAAAAAATGATGAGATAGAAAGAGCTTATTGGTTGAATCAAGACAATTGGATGGCTAATGACTCAAATACTTTAATGTATGCAGCAAAAAAGTTTTCAGAATTCAAAAGGCCAATTTCTGCCCTGAATGTGATGGGTAAAGCAGATAAAAATGACCCATTACCAATCAAATTTGTAATCGGATTATTAGATGAATTAGATTTATCACAGTCTAATGAACCTAATACGGTGAGAGCAGATCATTATTCTATTAGAAAGCTTTTTGAAGACTTACATGATAGGGATGGAGTAGATGAAGATAAAATGGCTGAGATGGAATTTAAATTTCTTTTCGTATTTGATAGATTAGGTCATGGTGTGCAACCCCGATTTCTGTATTTAGCGATTTCTAAAAATCCAGAAGTTTACATGGAGTTAATTAAGAGTTGTTATAAGAGTGAGAATGAAAAGGTTAGAAAAACAAAGGAGAACTCCACAAAAGAGTATCACAGATTGGTCTTTGAGAATGCCTATAGCATTTTAAGCAATTTCAATTTGATACCAGGCTTACAAAAAGATGGTTCAATTATTAAGCAGGATTTACAGCGTTGGATAGAAAAGTTGAGAGAATTAGCCACTAAATCAAATAGGCTGTCGATTACAGATCAAAAAATAGGAGAGCTTTTGGCAAGGTATCCTAATGGAAATAAGCCATTGTTCTTTCCTGAAATTATTTACGATATAATTGAAAATTTAAATACTAAAGATTTAAAACTAGGTTTTAGCATACAAGTATTTAATCGTCAAGGCGCCACCACAAGGCTTCCTGATATGGGAGGGAGTATAGAAAGAGCTAGAGCTGAACTCTTTAATGGTCTAGCAGAAGAAACAAAAATTTCTCATCCTAATGTCTCTGAAATTTTTAAGGAGATTGCAACCAATTATGAAACAGATGCCAAAAGAGAAGATATTGAAGCCTTACATAATATTATAGAGTATTAAAATAGATTACTGGATAATGCTTGTCACACGTTTAGGTTATAAAAGAGAAGGATGAAGAAAATGCGGGCCGGCGTTGGAGTGAATTTGTGGCTGGTATAAAGAGCCATTGCCCTGGGCTTTGTTTGTGGGCGTAAACGCCCAAATAGCAAAGCTATAAGACACAAAGGGTGCGGGGAAGCATATTTTCTTGTTGATTTTTTGTTTCTTTTTTTATTAAAAAAAAGAAAGATAACTAAACCCTATTATTATGGACAATTTAGAATTTAATAAGTATAAAAAAGTGCTCGTCGAGCTCAATAAATTAGGCCTTGATATTATACAAAATGATTCAACTTCTTTTACAAGAATCTTTGATTTTAAAATACTAAAGTATTCTGGGATAGATGAAGATGGGGTTGTTAAGTTTAATAGTAGAGAAGAGTTTATTATGCTTTTGAAAAAACTCAAATCTAGTGAAATAAGCCAAAGCATTATCTCCAGAATAGATAATGACCTTCAACGACTTAGTATTAATGCGGATGATGAATTCTATGTCAAATTCTTCGCATCCTAATATTTCTATTTGACATAATGTTGGGGAAGTTCGAAAGAGAATAACAATCAGGGAGGTGGCGAGCAAGTGCTAAGAAATTTATGCTTTGCTAAATTTTTAGCTTTTGTAACAAACTGACAAAAAGCCCGTGAAATTTTTCTTCACTAAATTCACAGGTATACCAAAGGTTTCAATAAATACTGTAGACTTCTCTTAGATAGAACCGCTTTTTTTGTAAAACTTGATATTTCCTTCAAATGTTGCATGCAATATTCATTGGGACTGGTTCCGGTAGTAGCGATTGTTTTCTGATAGATTTTTAATGAATGAACTCTCTAACCTAACAATATATTTATGGCCAAAGAAAGGGTGAAAAATGGGCTATAAATTTCATCTATATAGCCCAAAGAAGCCTTAATTAGAACAACCAATAAAAACCTAATTAAAAAAAATCAAATTGACCTTGCAAACTCCAAAAGTGCAGGGTCGTTCTTCAGCCTTTCCATATCATCTGAAATTTTACTGTCCAAGACCTTGGCATAGATCTGGGTTGTTTTCAAGGAAGTATGCCCAAGCATTTTACTGACCGATTCTATGGGTACTCCATTCGATAGGGTCACCGTTGTGGCAAAGGTATGTCTGGCCAAGTGGGTGGTGAGTGTCTTGTTGATCTTACAACCAGCGGCAATTTCCTTCAAATAGAAGTTGGTCCGTTGATTGGTATAGACAGGGAGCAGTGTCCCTTTTGCCACCACTCTGGGATGTTCCTTGTACTTTTCAATGATGGCTTCTGGAATGCTCAACAATGGTATGCTGCTCAACACCTTGGTCTTCTGTCGATGGGTCTTGATCCATTTTTGTCCCTTGATGTCCTTGACGATATGGTCTTTGTGCAATTTTTCAACATCCACAAAAGCCAGACCTGTATAACAGCAGAACAGAAAAATATCCTTGACGGTCTGTAATCTTACAATGTCGAATTCCTTTTCAAAAAGGCGGGTCAGTTCCTCCTGTGTGAGATATTGCCGTTCCTTGTGTTTCCAACTGGCCTTCCAATGGAAGAAGGGATCCCGTTCGATCCATTGGTTGGCATAGGCGATCCTGATGATCTTTTTAAAGTTCACAATATACCTGACCGTGGTGTTGTGGTTACAGTTCTTTTTGGACCTAAGGAAATATTCCAAACCGGTAATGAACTTGTGGTCCACCTTTTTAACGGGGATGTCCTTTCTTTGGTGGGCATGTTGGATATAATCGGAAACATGCCTCCTGGCCGCATTGTAACGCTGTAAGGTCCCTTTGGTGAAGCCCCTACCTATCAAGCTTTCGACTTCCCGATTATGGTCATCGAAGATCTCCAGGAGCATATGCTGGTTCTTCCCTTTCCCTAAATAGGTGTCCCTGATGATCGTGGCAGAGATATCCTCCCTTTCCTTCAGTAGGTTCTCATACACCTCAAAACACCGGTTTTTCACGTTTTCAAGGAACCTATTAAAATTGGCCACCTTTGGGGCCGTTCCCCTGAGTTTTCCCGCTCTTCGGTCCCATTTGCGCTCCTCTACCCTCCTGCGGAGGCTGAACTCACTGCGCTTTCCGTTAACGGTGATACGGGTATAGATGGTCACTTTTCCATCGGTGTCCGAATCCATTTTTTTCGGATAGAACAATATGTTCATTGGTCCAAACATTGACAAGGTTTTTGAATGATTGGCGGGGAAGGTATAAAAACCAAATGTTAAAATTTCGGCGTAAAGATTTCTTTAACAGTCGATTATAGCGATGTTGGTGAGTCTTTCAAAGAGACATTTAGACTCACCGCGAGACTCACCTTTTTTTTGATATTATTTGGTGAGTTTTGGAGATGGATAAAATTAAAAAGCCTGTAAATTATTCATTTACAGGCTTTTGTGGATTTTTTAACGCTATCAAAGCGGTCTGGACGGGACTCGAACCCGCGACCCCCTGCGTGACAGGCAGGTATTCTAACCAACTGAACTACCAGACCAATGATTTTATCTTCTAAAGACTCCGACAACAGTCGGATTCAAATCTTGTTCAGAATGCTTTTTTAAAGCGAGTGCAAATATACATTCTCATTTCGGATTCGACAAAACATTTTTTTAAAAATGTGATCAAACAAATTTTTGTCTTTCGATCATAAACGAATTCAATACTTGTGAAAAATCGCCCCGAACGTCCACTTCCACATATTTGATCTTGTACTGGGCACATTTCAACTTCAGTTCCTGCTGGTACTGCAATACTTTTTCTGAGTACGCTTTTTGAATGGTTTCGGCATACAGATCAATATGTTGCCCTGTCTCCACATCCACAAAACGTTTGGGTGCGTTGCCAAAATCAAAATTCATCTCATGCTCATAGTCCATCAAATGGAACAGGGCCACGGCATGCTTGTTGTATTTCAAATGGCGTAGGGCCTCAAACAGTTTTTCCTCTTCGGTTTCGGTTTGGAACATATCCGTAAAAAGGAAGATCATGCTCCTTCTGTGGATTTTCTCGGCAATCTGATGTAAAAAAGTATACGTTTTAGTGGATTTCGAGTCCCTTTTGGTAGCTGCTACCTCGTTCAACATGGAATACAACATCTGAAAATGCCGTTCGCTGTTCTTTTCAGAAGCATAAAAATCATAAGTGTCCGAATAGATGCTCAAACCTACTGCATCCCGCTGCTTTTTTAACAACTGCATCAATGCAGCAATGGACAATACGCCAAAACCAATTTTGTTGAGGTTGCCCAGGGATAGGTGCTTCACTTCTGGATAATACATAGAAGCCGAATTGTCCAAGATCATGTGGCACCTCAGGTTGGTCTCGTCCTCATAACGTTTGGTGTACAACCGGTCAGTTTTGGCATACAGTTTCCAGTCGATGTGTTTGGTGCTTTCGCCCGAATTGTAAATTTTGTGCTCCGCAAACTCGGCAGAAAAACCATGGAACGGACTTTTATGGATGCCACTAATGAACCCCTCCACAATCTGGTTGGCCAATAATTCCAGATTGTTGAAGAGCTGTGCCTTATGAAGTTCCGATCGTACGTCCATACCAAGATTGTTGTGACAAGATAAAATAAAAAAGGCTTGGCGAATGCCAAACCTTTTTTAAAATATGATCGTGGGCACTTTTTTACAATGCCGCGTCAATGGCGTCTGTATAGACTTTCTTTGGAGAAACCCCAACCTGACGATTGATTACCTCGCCATCCTTAAATACAAGAACGGTAGGAATGTTACGTACGCCGTATTTGGCAGCAAACTGTTGGTGTGCATCTACATCCACCTTACCAACAACCGCTTTGCCCTCGTATTCTTGACTTACTTCCTCAATAATCGGGCCTACCATTCTACATGGACCGCACCAAGCTGCCCAAAAATCGACAAGAACAGGTTTGTCACTTTTCAAAACCACTTCGTCAAAACTTGCATCTGTTATTTCTAGTGCCATTTTATTTATTTTTTTGTTATGCAAAGTTAGTCAATAATTATGCATGTACCTTACGGTGAGGGTATTCGTTTTAATTATGGTGCTATTTGTATTTGTTATGGTCAATTGAGCTGATAATGAATTTCATGCGCCTCCAATTCAGAAAGCAGTTCGCTGTTGATCTTTACCTTTTGTTTTCTACTGGATAGTTTGAGTTTGATTTCCTCTTCCATCTCGTAGATCTCAAAGTTGAGGGGATGTTCACCCTTGAATAATTTCAAGGTGTCCTTCAATGCCTTGATGCGTTGTTCCTGTAGACGGTCCAGGTCCAGTTTGATGGTCAACTTTTTGGCAAATGCATCCATCACGTCCTGCAATTGTTTAAAATCGTTGAACTGAAGCCGTGGTTCGCCTTTTTTCCCTGTATCCCGGTTTACCCAGCCTTCCCGAACCAAAGCCTTAATGTACACAAAGGAATTGATCATCAAAAAATGACGGAACTTAAGGTACTCCTCCCCAAAAATCCGGAACTCGTAGCTTTCGTTGTAATCTTCTAAAGTGAAAAGTCCCCAGCCCTTTCCATTTTTTGATACCCTGTGCTGCACATCGGTAATGACCCCGGCCACAGAAAGTTCCCTGTTCACGTGTGCTTCCAAATTGGAAAAAGCGGATACATCAGCATTGCAAAAGGCGGTGATCTCTTTTTTGAAATCATCCAAAGGATGGCCCGAAATGTAGATGCCCACCACTTCTTTTTCCCTTCGCAACTTTTCCATGGTACCCCATTCTTCACAAGGTGGAACAATGGGTTCGGGTATCTGTACTTCGCTGGCGTCGCCAAACAGGCTTACTTGAGATGAGTTCTCATTTTCTTGGAATTTGGAACCATACCTGACCGCTTTTTCCAAGAAGGTGATGCCGTCCCCATCATCATGAAAATACTGGGCTCGGTGCGTATTGGTGAAGGAATCGAACCCGCCAGCCAATGCCAAGTTTTCAAAAGCTTTTTTATTGGCCGAGCGAAGATCTACCCGTTTGGCCAGATCAAAAATGGATTTGTAGGGTCCGTCCTTTTTTCGGTTTTCCACAATCGTTTCCACAGCGGAACGCCCCACTCCTTTAATGGCCCCCATACCAAAGCGAACGGCGTTGTCCTTGTTCACGGCGAACTTATAGTAGGATTCGTTCACATCTGGACCTAAAACCTGTAATCCCATCCGCTTACATTCCTCCATAAAGAAGGTGACCTGTTTAATGTCGTTCATGTTGTTGGACAGCACCGCGGCCATATATTCGGCAGGGTAATGGGCCTTCAGGTAAGCCGTTTGATAGGCAATATAGGCATAGCAAGTGGAGTGGCTCTTGTTGAAGGCGTAGGAGGCAAATGCTTCCCAATCCTTCCAGATTTTCTCCAAAATATCCCTCGGGTGACCATTCTTTTCGCCACCGTCCAAGAATTGAGGCTTTAATTTCTGAAGCAGGGCAAATATCTTTTTCCCCATGGCTTTTCGCAAAACGTCGGCATCACCTTTGGAGAAACCGGCCAACTTTTGGGAGAGCAACATCACCTGCTCTTGGTAGACCGTAATTCCATAGGTTTCTTTGAGATATTCCTCCATGTCGGCGAGGTCATAGGTAATCTCTTCATCACCATGTTTTCGGGCGATGAAACTGGGGATGTATTCCATGGGTCCGGGTCTGTAAAGGGCATTCATGGCGATAAGGTCATCAAAAACCGTAGGTTTTAGGTTTTTCATGTGTTTCTGCATCCCTGGTGATTCGTATTGGAATATCCCCACGGTATCACCTCGTTGAAAGAGTTCATAGGTCTTCTCATCATCCAATGGAAAATCATCGGGAATGAGTTCAATTCCGGTCCTGGCCTTGACGATTTTAACCGTATCCTTGATCAAGGTTAAGGTCTTCAATCCCAAGAAATCCATTTTCAGGAGTCCGGCACTTTCCACTACGGAGTTATCAAACTGTGTCACATAAAGATCGGAATCCTTCGCAGTGGATACGGGTACGAAGTTGGTGATATCATCGGGCGTGATGATCACACCGCAGGCATGGATCCCCGTGTTTCGCAAAGAACCTTCCAATACCCGAGCCATGTTCACCGTTTGGCCTTCCAAATCTTCACTTTCGGAAATGTTCAACAACTCGTTGACCTTTTCCAATTCCTCTGAACGGAATCTTTTCTTGAGTTCGGCTTCATCAACTCCAAAGATCTTATTGAGTTTGGACATGTTGGGGATGAGCTTGGCGATACGGTCGGCATCACTCAGTGGTAAGTCCAGCACCCTTGCCGTATCCCGAATGGATGATTTGGCCGCCATGGTGCCATAGGTAATGATCTGTGCCACCTGATTGGCTCCGTACTTGTTGATCACGTATTCCATCACTCGGCCCCGACCCTCATCATCAAAATCGATATCGATATCGGGCATGGATACCCTATCTGGATTCAGGAAGCGCTCAAAAAGGAGGTCGTACTTCAACGGGTCAATGTTGGTGATGCCCAAACAATAGGCCACCACCGATCCCGCAGCGGAACCCCGTCCCGGACCTACCGAAACATCCATATTTCGGGCTTCGCGGATAAAGTCCTCCACGATCAAGAAATAACCGGGGTATCCTGAATTTTTGATGGTCTCCAACTCAAAATCGATGCGCTCACTGATTTCGGTTGTAATCTCTCCATATCTTTTATGGGCACCTTGGTAGGTAATGTGTCTCAAATAGGCATTTTCCCCACGTTTGCCACCGTCTTCCTCATCTTCCTGTACCTTGAATTCTTCTGGGATGCCAAATTTGGGCAACAGGATGTCGCTGGCCAGATCATAAGGTTCCACTTTGTCCACTAGCTCGTGAATGTTCAAAATGGCTTCGGGAATATCCTTGAAGAGTTCCTTCATCTCGTCCGAAGACTTGAAATAATATTCTTGGTTGGGCAGGCCGTACCGATAACCACGTCCGCGACCGATGGGGGTGGAGCGTTTCTCGCCATCCTTCACACAGAGTAGGATGTCATGTGCCTCGGCATCTTCCTTGGCGCAATAGTAGGTGTTGTTGGTGGCCACCAATCTAATATTGTGGTCCTTGGCCAGTTGCACCAACACCTGGTTCACACGGTCCTCGTCCTCTTGTCCGTGGCGCATGAGTTCCACATACAGGTCATCCCCAAATTGTTCCTTCCACCACAACAGGGCTTCCTCGGCCTGTTTTTCGCCCACGTTCAAAATTTTGTTGGGTACTTCCCCATACAGGTTGCCGGTAAGTGCAATTACGTTTTCCTTGTACTGTTCCACAATCTTTTTGTCGATACGGGGCACGTAATAGAAACCATCGGTATAGGCAATGGACGACATTTTGGCCAGGTTGTGATAGCCTTTTTTGTTCTTGGCCAACAACACGATCTGGTAACCGTAGTCCTTCACATTTTTATTGGTGTGGTCCTCGCAGACATAAAATTCGCAACCCACGATCGGGGTAATTTCTTGTTCCGTGGGTGCCTCTCCTTTTTCCTCCCGTTCCTTGTTGCGGTCCTTTACCCCTTTGTTGTGGGCCATGATTTCTTTCACAAAGTGAAAGGCACCCATCATGTTGGCATGATCGGTAAGGGCAACAGCAGGCATGCCATTATCGGCAGTGGCCTTTACCAAATCTTTTATATTGATGGTGGACTGGAGCACCGAAAATTGGGAATGGTTGTGCAAGTGCGCAAACGGGGCATCTTCCAGCGTTTCAATGTTCTCCTGGATTTCCTCTGCGGAAATTTCCCCGGTGTCTTTTGCCCAAAGGGCATCCGCAATTTTTTTGGATGCCGCTTTTAAGTTGATGTGCTTTAGGCCGATGAGTTCGATCTCCTGTGGATTGGCCTCGGAGAATCGCTCAAAATAATCGGGTTGTACATCCAGTTCGTTGGCGGAAAACTGTCTTTTTCTGACCAATTCCAGAAAACAACGGGTGGTGGCCTCCACGTCGGCAGTTGCATTGTGGGCCTCGGCAAAGGGTTCTCCAAAAAGAAATTCATGAAGCTCGGTCAAGGTGGGCAGCTTGAACTTTCCACCACGACCACCTGGAATCTTGCAAAGTTCAGCAGTATGTTCCGTACAGGTATCCAGAACTGGTAATGTGGTCAAAGGGCTGTCCACTTGGTATCGGTGGAACTCGCATCCCATAATGTTGACATCGAAATCAACATTCTGACCCACCACAAATTTGGTGCGGGATAATGCCTCATTGAATTTGACCAAAACCTCTTCCAAAGGAACGCCCTGTTCCTCTGCCAGTGCGGTGGAAATGCCGTGAATTTGCTCCGATTCGTAGGGAATGTTGAATCCATCGGGCTTGATCAGGAAATCCTGGTGCTCCACCAAATTACCAAGCTCGTCGTGCAATTGCCAAGCAATCTGCACACAACGGGGCCAGTTGTCGGTATCGGTAATCGGGGCATCCCAGCGTTTGGGCAAACCGGTGGTTTCCGTATCAAAGATCAAATACATAGGCTATCGGTATGGGTCAAAAAAGCAATGGATAAAAATACGGAAGATGGCCTATTCGGTAAAATAGAGTTTTTACGATTTATCAACCAATAAAAAACAAGTAGGGAGTTGTAGGTTAAAAGATTTGGAGTATATTTGCACCCGCTTAACAGACAAGCGATTAAAAAGAATTAATAACCAGGGTCGGGCACCCTACAAATTAATGTGATATGCCAGTTAGAATCAGACTTCAGAGACACGGTAAAAAAGGTAAACCATTTTATTGGGTGGTTGCCGCAGATTCAAGATCAAAAAGAGACGGTAAATTTTTGGCCAAATTGGGAACTTATAACCCAAACACCAATCCTGCTACCATCGATTTGGATGTAGATGGTTCCGTAAAATGGTTGCAGAACGGTGCACAGCCTACTGATACCGCAAGAGCTATCCTTTCTTACAAAGGAGTTTTGTTGAAGCACCACTTGTTGGGCGGTGTTCGTAAAGGAGCATTGACCGAAGAACAGGTTGAGGAAAAATTCAACGCTTGGTTGGATGAGAAAGCCAACAAGATCCAAGCTAAAAAAGAAGGTTTGAGCAAAGCTGACGCTGATGCCAAGGCCAAAGCTTTGGAAGCTGAGAAAGAAGCCAACGAAAAAAGGATCGCTGCTGCCGCTCCTGTTGAAGAAGTAGTGGAAGAGGTTGCCGAGGAAACTGCTGAGGTAGCTACCGAAGAGACTCCAGTGGAAGAAACTGCTGAAGCTCCTGCTGCTGAAGAAGCTTCCAAAGAAGAAGAATAGAACTTAAGAACGATGCGCAAGGAAGATTGCTTCTACCTGGGCAAAGTCGTTTCAAAATATAGCTTTAAGGGAGAGGTGTTGGTCAAATTGGACACCGATGAACCCGATATCTACGAAAATATGGAATCAGTTTTTGTTTCCTTGGGAAACAATCTGGTTCCATTTTTTATTGACCGATGCCGACTGCACAAATCCGATTTGCTCCGTATCGACTTTGAAGAAGTAAAGGATGAAGCTTCTGCGGACAAAATCATCGGTTGCGAGTTATTTTTACCCCTTTCCCTATTGCCACCATTGACTGGCGACAAGTTTTATTTTCACGAGGTCATCGGTTTTACATTGATGGATGAGGTGCATGGGAATATCGGTGTGATCCAATCCATTAATGACAATGCTTCCCAAGAATTGTTCGAGGCGGTGAAGGACGGGAAGGAACTCTTGATCCCTATCAGCGATGAGATCATCACCAAAGTGGACCGTAAGAACAGAACCATCCATGTAAAAACCCCTGAAGGTTTGGTGGATCTATACCTGGGTGAGTAAATAAGCTTTTTAGCTATATTTATCAAAACCTTTTTCATGTATCGATTTATTATTTTGGCCTTGCTGCTTGGTTTGGGCCTTGTTGGCGAAGACAAGCCGCAAATTGAAAAGCAAGAAACCCCTCCCAATATTGTATTGATCTTTACTGATGACCAAGGGTATCAAGATGTGGGCGTTTTTGGCTCCCCGAACATCAAGACGCCGAATCTGGACCAAATGGCTGCCGAGGGACTGCAATTGACCAGTTACTATGCCGCGCAAGCGGTCTGTTCAGCTTCCAGGGCAGGGATTTTAACCGGATGTTATCCTAATCGTATCGGCATCCACAATGCTTTGGGTCCCAACAATACACATGGAATCAATGCTTCGGAAACCACCATCGCCGAAATGCTGAAGGAAAAAGGCTATGCCACGGCGATTTATGGAAAATGGCATTTGGGTCACCATGAACAATTTTTGCCTACCCGCCATGGGTTCGACGAATGGTTCGGTATCCCTTATTCCAATGATATGTGGCCGAAGCATCCACAGCAAGGAACTATTTTCAACTTTCCCGATCTTCCACTTTATGAAAACGAAAAAGTCATCGGTATTCTCGAAGACCAATCCCAGTTGACTACGCAGATCACGGAACGAAGCGTGGATTTTATCAAAAGAAATAAGGATAAGCCCTTCTTTTTGTATGTGCCCCATCCGCAGCCCCATGTCCCGCTTTTTGTTTCTGAAAAATTCAAGGGAAAATCGGAAAGAGGCCTATATGGCGATGTGATCATGGAGATTGATTGGTCTGTGGGCCAGATCATGAAGGCATTAAAAGATAACGGATTGGAGGAAAACACGTTGGTCATCTTTACTTCCGATAATGGGCCTTGGTTGTCGTATGGCAATCACGCGGGAAGTGCCTTGCCTCTTCGGGAAGGTAAAGGTACCGCTTGGGAAGGAGGTCAACGGGAACCCTGTATCATCAAATATCCTAAAAAATTAAAAGGGGGCAAGATCATTGATGTCCCCATGATGGCGATTGATCTTTTGCCAACACTAGCGGAGCTTACCCAAGCTCCACTGCCAGAGCAGGTCATTGATGGTAAAAGTGTGTGGAAAATTTTGACTGGAGAACGGGAAGAGCCGGTGCAGGAAGCGTATTTCTTTTACTATCGGGTGAACGAAATGTTCGGGGTGCGTTACGGCAAATGGAAATTGTATTTTCCCCATCGATACCGTACTATGGATGGACAGGAACCTGGCAAGGATGGGCAACCGGGAGTGTATCGTATGGTCGATTTAAAAGAAATTGAACTGTACGATTTGGAAAGTGACATTAGTGAGGCTACCAATGTGGCGGCCCAACACCCTGAAGTGGTTGCCGAAATCGAAAAATTGGCCAATGACATGAGGTACAGATTGGGGGATTCCCTAAAAAATATGAACGGTTCCGAAACACGGGAACCGGGGAGGATGGATGAGTAAGCCATTTCAATTTAAAGAATTCACCGTCCATCAAGACCGATGTGCCATGAAGGTGGGTACCGATGGTGTGCTTTTGGGGGCTTGGACTTCCTTGGAGCATCAACCGGAAACCATTTTGGATGTTGGTGCCGGAACAGGACTCATTGCACTCCAACTGGCCCAGCGTTCGGTGGCGGAAACCATTGATGCCATTGAATTGGATGAGGCTGCCTATGAACAATGTGTTTCTAATTTTGAAGGATCGCCTTGGGCGGACCGATTGTTTTGCTACCATGCCGGTTTTGATGAATTTGTGGACGAAATTGAAGATGAATACGATTTAATCGTTTCCAATCCGCCATTTTACTCAGAAGAAGTTGATAGTGGTGATGTGTCGAGAGACCAGGCCAGGCAGAACAGTTCCCTACCATTTGATGAATTAGTGGTGGGTGTTGCCCAATTGCTTTCGGAAAATGGACGCTTTTCGGTCATTGTTCCCCACAAGGAAGAATTGAATATATTGGAATTGGCCAATCAAAATCAATTGTACCCCCAACGGATTACAAGGGTGAAAGGAAATGCCCAAGTGGAATATAAAAGAAGTTTAATGGAATTCGGTTTTGAGAAAATGGAAGTACGAATTGATGAACTCATCATTGAAAAGGAGCGCCATGAATACACAGAGCCATACATCAAACTGACAGAACCATTTTATTTAAAAATGTAACAATAGTAAAACGAAATGTTATATTTCGTCATTATATTTGGCGGACATTCCGCAAGGATACTGAGCGGAGTCGAAGCGTAATACAGAACTCACACTAAAATTAAGATCCCTGCTTTTGCAGGAATGACAAATAAAATTTTCACAAATGAAGCCCGATCTATTTGAAGCCCCGGATTACTACAATCTCGATGATCTTTTTTCCGAAGAACACAAACTGGTCCGTGACGCGGCACGCCAGTGGGTCAAGCGGGATGTGTCCCCGATCATTGAGGAATTTGCCCAGAAGGCCGAATTCCCAAAACAAATTATTGGTGGATTAGCAGAGATTGGAGCTTTTGGTCCATACATTCCCGAGCAATACGGAGGCGCTGGTTTAGATCAGATCAGTTACGGCTTGATCATGCAGGAAATTGAGCGCGGTGATAGCGGGGTTCGTTCCACGGCATCGGTGCAGTCTTCCTTGGTTATGTATCCCATTTATGCCTATGGTTCCGAAGAGCAGAGGCAAAAGTATCTGCCCAAATTGGCTTCTGGTGAGTGGATGGGTTGTTTCGGGTTGACCGAACCTAATCATGGTTCCAATCCTGGTGGAATGGAAACCAAGTTCAAGGATATGGGTGATCATTACCTTTTGAACGGTGCCAAACTTTGGATCTCCAATTCCCCTTTTGCAGACGTTGCGGTGGTCTGGGCCAAGAATGAGGAAGGTAGGATCCATGGATTGATCGTGGAACGCGGCATGGCAGGCTTCTCCACCCCGGAAACGCACAACAAATGGTCGCTGCGTGCATCTGCCACAGGAGAACTTATTTTCGATAATGTGAAAGTACCCAAAGAAAATTTACTTCCCGGTAAAAGTGGCTTGGGTGCCCCACTGGGTTGTTTGGATTCCGCCCGATATGGTATTGCTTGGGGTGCTATTGGTGCTGCCATGGATTGTTATGATACAGCCCTTCGCTATGCGAAGGAGCGCTTACAATTTGGGAAGCCCATCGCAGCGTTTCAACTTCAGCAGAAAAAATTGGCCGAAATGATCACGGAAATCACCAAAGCGCAGTTATTGGCTTTTCGTTTAGGTCAATTAAAGAATGAAGGAAGGGCAACTACGGCCCAAATTTCTATGGCCAAGCGTAACAATGTTGAAATGGCCATTAAGATTGCCCGTGAGGCAAGACAGATGTTGGGCGGTATGGGCATCACAGGCGAATACAGCATCATGCGCCACATGATGAACCTCGAAAGTGTGATTACTTATGAAGGAACCCACGACATCCACCTATTGATTACAGGAGCCGATATTACAGGGATTCCGGCATTTAAGTAATCGGTTTAGGCAATTTTTTCAACAGTAACTTTGATGGATTTACTGATGGGAGTGTGGCTCTTGTCCGCAAAATGGTTATACGGAACCAACATGTTCGTTTCCGGGAAATAAGCAGCCATGTTCCCTTTGGGAATCTCATAGGGAATCACCAAAAATTGTTCAGCCGTACGTTGGATGCCATCATAAAGGCTGTGCAGATTGACCACATCCAATTTTTGCAATTTTCGTTTTACCATGTCCTCCTCGTTCATGAACACGACCCGGCGTTCATTGTGGATGCCCCGATAGCGATCGTTCAATCCATAAATGGTGGTATTGAACTGGTCATGCGACCGAATGGTCATCAGCAACAATTCATCTTTTTTAAGCTGATGGTTCGGTAAGGTGTTGAAGGTGAGTTGGGCCTTTCCGTTAGGCAACATACGGAAATTCCGCTCCCTCACATTGTTGGGGAGGTAATAGCCGAAACCTTTGGAACGCTCACTGGTATTGTCAAAACCTTTCACCACCTTATCGATATAACTTCGGATGAGGTTGTAATCCTGTCCCAAGGCAAACCAATCCACGGAATGATTGCCCCTAAAATAGGTATGGGCCAATAAGGCAATGATTTCAGGTTCACTTTTGATGTATTCCGAAGCTGGTTTCAACAATCCCTTGCTTTGACGAACCTTCCCCGTACTGCTTTCCATGGTCAAAAATTGAAGATTGCCGTTCTTCTCATCTTTTTCGGAGCGACCAAAAGTGGGTAAAAGCAACGCCGTTTTACCTGTGACCAAATGGCTCCGGTTCAGTTTGGTGCTGATCTGCACGGTTAAGCTACAATTTTGAAGGGCTTTGGCCGTGTATTGGGTGTCCGAGGCGGCCATTAAAAAATTGCCTCCCAAACAAACAAAAACTTTGGCCTTGCCATCGTGCATGGCCTGAATGGCATTGACGGTATCGTAACCCGGTTCGGTCGGTGGTTCAAATTGGAGGTGTTCTCGAATTTTTTCGTTAAGGGTTTTGTTCACGTAATGCATAATGCCCACTGAGCGATCGCCCTGTACATTGCTGTGCCCGCGCACAGGACAGGTGCCGGCAAACGGTTTTCCGATGGCACCCTTCAACAAAAGTATATTCACGTATTCCTGAATACACTGGACTGCATTTTTGTGTTGGGTGAGTCCCATGGCCCAACAAACAATAATTTTCGAATTTTCGGCCAACAATTGCACCACATGGTCAATTTTCCGCATGGAAACCCCGGTTCTGCGCTGCAAGGTTTCATTATCATATCGGGCCAAATCTTTTAGAAGGTCATCATATCCATCCACATGGTCCACGATGAATTCATGGTCCAGGACATTATGGGTTTTGGCGTCCAAGGCAACCAATTTTTTAAGGATAAGTTTGGCCAAAGCAATATCCTCATTGATCTTAACGGGCAAATGGATGTCGGCCATGGCCTGTCCGCTACCCAACATATCCGATACGCTCTGTGGATTTTTAAAATGAACCAAACCGGTTTCGGCCAAGGGGTTGATACTGACAATTTTCCCTCCGTTGCGTTTGCATTTTTCCAATGCTGATAACATTCTGGGGTGGTTGGTGCCAGGATTTTGCCCCACCACCAGAATCACTTCCGCACCATACAGGTCATCCAAAGTGACTGAACCTTTACCAATGCCCAAGGTCTCTGAAAGGGCCACCCCCGATGATTCGTGGCACATATTGGAGCAATCGGGCATATTATTGGTGCCAAAAGCCCGCGCGAATATGCCGTAAAGAAAGGCTGCCTCGTTGCTGGATCTTCCGGAAGTATAAAAAATGGCCTCGTTGGGATCGTTGAGTTGGTGCAGCTCATCGGAAATCAGTTCAAAAGCCTCTTGCCAAGCTATGGGTTCGTAATGAATACTGCCCGGTTTCAGTACCAAAGGTTCCACGACCCGTCCCAATTTGTTCAGTTCATAATCGCTGAGTTTGGATAGTTCCTCTACGGAATGTTGGGCAAAGAAATCCGCGCCGATATGCTCCTTGGTAGCCTCATCGGCCAATGCCTTGGCCCCGTTTTCACAATATTCGGCTATTTTGGAAGGGTGTTCAGGAACGGGCCAAGCACAACTCGGACAGCGAAACCCGTCCTCTTGGTTCATTTCGAGCAGGGCCTTCATGGATTTGGCAATGCCCATCTCCTTGAAACTATGCCGAAGCGCTTCTGTAACCCCCAAAAGTCCAGCGGCGGTATGCATGGGTTCCTTTAGGCGTAGACCAGTGAATTGAATATCGCCGGTCAATGAAATGTTCCGTTTGATGTCTTTATCCATGGGTTTGGCTTAGCATTGCAATTTTGGGTTCGGGTAATTGTCCGATTGGTCTTCGGAAGTATTCTCCAAACAGGCAAAGTCTTTTTCCGCGAGAAGATGGAGTTTTTTCCCTTCGGGAAGTGGCATTTCATATTCATAACCAACGATTTCCTTCTGGAACCAATCCTTGCCGTCCGTTTCAGGAATGGATAACACTATTTCGTTTTGGACATAAGTGGCTTCAAGGTTTTGTATCCCTTTCATCAACTGTACCCGATAGTGGAAAGTACTGCCTCCAAACTCGGTGACCTCTTGTACCGATCCGGTCTCGGATAACTGTTTCACTTCGCTCTGGGTCAATCGAAAACGCACCGAATTGCCTTTGATTCGAATTTTCATGGGACATCCAATTGGTCTTCACAAGTTACGGTATTCCGTTCACTTGTTCGAACCAAATAACTTTTTGCTGGTCCTCATTTCGGCATAACGAGGGTCTTGGATGTAATTTTCCTTTTGCATTTTGATGACCTCAATGCTCAAAAAACCAAATTCTTCCACCACTTTGCCATAAAATCGATAAATGCCCTTTCCCCGGAAGTAGTACTTAGCGGCAACCGGGGGAAAAAGTACGGTGTCGAACACTTCTCCCTGTTGGTCCACCAAAGTCGCAAAATACATGCGCTTGCCATCGTGGGTCGAAGTATTCTTTACGGTGACCAGATAGCCATAAATGTCGATATGTTTGTTAAGGTATCGAGGAAGGTCTCTTTGCCCATGGGCATTTCTAGGAGGTTCCGCCAAAAGTTCGAACGGGCTACAAAGGCAAAAACCCAAAAGTTCCAGTTGTTCAAAGGCGGTTTCCAACTGGGTGGTGTGCAGTTTGGGAATCTGGAATTTTTGATGACGGGGCGGAAAAAGCTTCGGGTGTTCCATACGGTCATTTTTGGACAACATCATATGGGCTTTCCACAACAATTCGTGTCTGTTGATTCCGGTAAAACGGAAGGCATCTATCCGGATAAGGATGGCGAGCTGTTCCATACGGATGTGCACACGATCCAGAAAATCTTCCATGGAAACAAAGGGTCCATGTAATAATCGTTCCTTCACAATACGTTCCATGACCCTGTTTTCTATATCGCGTAGGTACATCATGCCCAAATAGATATGCGACCCATGGATGCGGTTGACAATGGAACTGTTGTTGATACAGGGCGGATGTATGGTAGCCCCCAACATACGGGCATCGTGGATGTAGAATTCCGATCGGTAAAACCCGCCCCCGTTGTTCAGTACGGCCACCATATATTCCAAAGGGAAGTAGGTCCTTAAAAAAAGACTTTGGTAACTTTCCACGGCATAAGAGGCGGAATGCCCCTTGGCAAAGGCATACCCTGCAAAGCTGGCCACTTGGTTCCATACATCGGAAATAAGGGATTCACTGTAGCCCTTTTTTCTGCAATTGGCGATGAATTTGTCCTGCACTTTTTGAAACTCGTCCCGTGAGCGGAATTTTCCGCTCATGCCCCGTCGCAACACATCGGCCTCCCCAAGATCCAGACCGGCAAAATGGTGTGCCACCTTGATCACATCCTCTTGGTAGACCATCACACCATAGGTGTCGGGCATGATGTCCAATAAAACGGGATGGGCTTTTTCCTCGGTTCTTCCTTTGTTCCGATGGCGCAGGATATATTCCCGCATCATGCCGCTTTTGGCCACTCCAGGCCGAATGATGGAGCTTGCGGCCACCAATCCCAAATAATTGTCCACCTGTAGTTTCTTCAACAGCATGCGCATGGCAGGCGATTCCACATAAAAGCACCCCATGCATTGGGCCGATCTGATAAGATTGTTGATGTTCCCGTCCCTTTTGAACCCTTTTACGTTATGGATGTCGATGTCCTCATATTTTTCCGGTTGGTTGTACGCCACGATCTCCAACGCTTCTTTGATCTTGCCCAATCCACGTTGTCCCAAAATATCGAATTTGTAGAGGCCCACATCTTCGGCAATGACCATATCGTACTGTGTGGTCGGGAATCCTTTTGGGGGTAGATGGGTGGCGGAAAACCAGTGCAGGGGCCTTTCACTGATCAAAATGCCTCCGGCATGGATGCTGAGGTAATTGGGCTTGTCCTTCAGTAGTTTGCCATATTTCAGCACCAATTTGGAAACATGGTCCAGTTGGTCCAGAGTGTATTTTCCTTCGGATAAAAAATCGATTTCATGGGGCGGGAGTCCAAATACCTTTCCCAGTTCCCGGATAACACCACGCTCCTTAAAAGTGACGTAGGTGCCGAGTAGGGCAACATGTTCAAATCGCTTAAAAATGTACTCTGTCATGGTGGGACGGTCCCTCCATGAAAAGTCGATATCAAAATCGGGGGGATTGGTACGGTACAGGTTGATGAAACGTTCAAAGTACAGATCCAGTTCCATGGGGTCCACATCGGTGATCCGGAGCAGGTAGGCCACAATACTGTTGGCGCCACTGCCTCGCCCCACATAGTAAAACCCCCTTCGACGGGCCTCGGAAACAATGTCCCAATTGATCAAGAAGTAGGAAACAAATCCCATTTTTTTGATGAGTTGCAGTTCCTTTTCCAAGCGATCCTTTATAGTATCGTCCACGGTCTCATAACGATAGGGAAGCCCCTCGGTGCATAATTGCTCCAAGAGGCGTTCATCTTCCTCCACGTTTTGCAAATACGTCCTGAGGTTTTGGGGTTTCCGGTCTTTTGAAAAATCAAAGTGGATGCTGCATTGGTTCAGCAATTTTTCGGTATTCTCCAAAATAAAGGGGAACTCCGAAAATGCGGCGGCCAAGTTTTGTACAGGGTACATTTTTTCCTCTTCGTCGCCTTCATCGCCCTTTTGGAGCTTGCTCAAAAGCAGGTTTTTGTCTATGGCACGGAGCAATCTATGGGTGTTAAAATCCTGTTTGTTCCTAAAGGTCACCGGTTGCTGCACTACCAGCTTATGTTTATGTTCCGATAATCTGGAAAAGGGTAGGCGGCGTAGGTCTTTGATGGAAACCCCGATGAACTCATGATCCATGAAATGTTCCTGTTCGTTGAGCAGTACCTGTTCAAACGGATAGACCACAAAGGCATTGGTGAAGCAAGGGGCCTTATCGGGAATCTTTATTTGGTGATGAAGGTGGTGCGATAGAAAATCGTTGAGTTCCAGATAACCTTCATTGTTTTGGGCAATGCCGATGAAACAAGGTTGTATCCCGTTCCTAAAGTCGATGCCCAAAATGGGTCTCACCCCAAACTCGGGTGCCCTTCGTACAAAATTCAGCCCGGCCGAAGTGTTGTTGATGTCGGTCAGGACCAATTGTGTCACATGGTTCTGTTGGGCCAATTGCAAGAGTTCCACCTCCGAGAAGGTCCCGAACCGAAGACTGTAATATGTGTGGCAGTTGAGGTACAATTGTCAATGTTCAGTTATCAATTGTTTATTGGAAATTGCTCATTGTTTTCTATGGGCTAAAACCACAGGCGGTTCTCCATTAAAAGGATTGTGCATGCTCCCAATGGTCTTTGCTCCCATGGCAGAGGCTCTTAGTACGCTGCGGCTACCGAACCTATTGCGGATACGATCCATGGCCTGGTATAGGTTCAGGGCTTCCTCCGTATCCTCAAAAAGGTTGATCTGATAATTCCCCGAAACCAAATGGCTGAACCGGATCCCGATCAGCCGTACCAACATCCGTTTGTTGTAAAGACCGTTGAACAGGTCCACAATTTTTGGGATCAATATATGGTCGGCACTGGTGTAGGGAATGTGCAGTTGTTTGGAATAGGTGTTGAAATCGGAATAGCGGATCTTTACGGCAATGCATGCAGTGAGTTTATCGCCCCGTCGCAATTGGAAAGCCAGGTTTTCGGTCATGGCCACTAATATTCCCTTTAATTTTACCACATCGATGGTGTCACGGTCAAAAGTACGTTCCGTAGAAATGGACTTTCGTTCGTGAAAGGGGATTACGGGTGTATTGTCTATCCCGTTGGCCCTTTTCCAGATTACGGATCCGTTGGATCCCAATACCCGTTGCATAATGTCCATCGGCATCTCCTGTATGGTCTTTACCTGTCGTATTCCCAGGCTCCTGAGGGTTTGGTAGGTCTTGTCGCCCACCATGGGTATCTTTTTGATGGAAAGAGGGGCCAAAAAAGGTTTTTCCAGACCAAAATCTATCTTGAGTTGGTTGTTGGGCTTTGCCTCGTTGGTGGCCACTTTGGAGACCACTTTGTTCACGGACAGACCGAAGGAAATGGGAAGTCCGGTTTCCCGAATGATCTTTTGTCTCATTTCGGAAGCGTATTTGTAGCACCCGAAAAAGCGGTCCATACCCGATAGATCAGCATAGAATTCGTCGATGCTCGATTTTTCGAATAGTGGTACATGCTCTTTGATGATTTCTGTGACCACATCGGAATATTTGCTATAGGTTCCTGCGTTTCCACGGATCACCACGGCTTCCGGACAAAGCTCCTTTGCCATTTTCATAGGCATACCGGAATGTATCCCATGTCCTCGAGTTTCATAACTGCAGGCCGCTACCACACCGCGGTCACTGGTGCCGCCCACCAAAAGGGGTCTGTTCTTGAGCTCCGAATTGATTAGGCGCTCCACCGACACGTAAAAAGTATCCAGGTCAAGATGCAAAATTGTCTTTTTCATGTTTAGCAGAAGAGGAAAGCTAATTTATGGAAATATTCCCATAAAATGGAAATAATCCATAAAATATAAGCAAACAACTTTTGCTGTCACTTTTTCGGAAAAATCATCATATCTTTGTCCTGTTGTGTTGGATTCCGATCCTAGCGATTGGAATCAGGTTGAAGCATCGAAGCGATGCTTGCCAATGAAAGGCTTTCCGTTTGGAAGGCTTTTTTTGTTAGTGGTTGAAGCTAATTCTGCTGAAAAGCGGAATCCTCTTCCTGATGGTATATTAGTGAAAAATTAGTGCCATTCGTGTCAAACCTTTATGTCATCAGTGTTCACCCTAAGATTCTTCGCAAAGCCTGTCTTGAGCTTAGTTGAAAGACTCAGAATGACGATTCAAGGTAATGTCAACTCCCTGAAACCGTATGCGCTACATGGTGTACCAAGGAAGCGGCCAGTTTAGCCGTTTGCCCGTCAATGTCGTATTTGGGATTCATCTCGGCAATGTCCAAACTGATCAGTTTACCGGTGGACATAATGGTCTTCAGGCATTCCAAAACAATGTGCGGGGTAAAACCCATGGGTGAGGCTGCACTGACCCCTGGCGCAAATGCCGAGGAAAACCCATCCAAATCGATGGTCACGTACACATGGTCCACATTTTTGGTAAAGGCATTGATAAAAGTGGTGATCTCTTGCAAAAAGGTTGTCTGAAATGTTTCGGCCATTACATAAATGACATTGAGGTCCTTGGCCGTTTGGAAAAGGTTTCTATCATTGGCATCTTTTCGGATACCGAGGCAGAGGTAATTAAAATCGATGCCTTCTTCTTGGCAATCTTGGGCAATCTGATAAAATGGGGTGCCCGAATTGCTCTGTTCCGTATTTTTCCGAAGGTCAAAATGGGCATCAAAATTAATGATGCCGATAGTTTGGCCTTCTTTTTTTGCATCCAGATATTTTTTGATGCCATAGTAATGGCCGTAGGCCATATCGTGTCCGCCACCCAACACAATTGGGAATTGTTTTTTCTCCAAAAGGGAAGCAACGGCTTCGGCAAGTTGGTTCTGGGATGCTTCCATATCGCTGTTGGTGCAGGTGATGGAACCTACATCGTGCAGCAAAACATGACTGGCCAAATGATTGGGCATTTTTCCAAAACTACTTTTTATGGCATCCGGACCATCCACGGCCCCGACCCTACCTTGGTTGCGGTGCACTCCGGCATCACAGGCGTAGCCCAATAGGGCTATTGATTTTTTCTGGGCTTCTGGAATTTCGGTCAAGGGGGTACAATGTACTTTTTCGTGGAGGTACAGCCACTTGTTGGAAATACGTCCGGTCCAGAGGCTCTTTTTTGGGGGCTCGTAGTGTTTCATCACATTAAAAAAGGTCGTCCAATATATTCGGTTCCACCAGATTTGGCAAAGTTACCCTTAAATTTGGAGTACGGTCCATTTCTCGTTGAATGGCAAACAATGCTTCTTTGTTGCGGGCCCAACTTCTTCGGGAGATGCCATTGTTCACATCGTAGAACAACATCTTTTTCAAACGTTTGGAAGCTTCTTCGGAACCATCCAGCACCATACCAAAACCCCCGTTGATGACCTCGCCCCAACCTACACCACCACCATTGTGGATGGAGACCCAGGTAGCGCCCCTAAAGCTGTCGCCGATCACATTATGAATGGCCATGTCCGCCGTGAACTTGCTGCCGTCATAAATATTGCTTGTCTCCCTAAAAGGCGAATCCGTTCCACTCACGTCGTGATGATCGCGTCCCAAAACCACGGGTGCGCTGATTTCGCCCTTGGCAATGGCCGTATTGAAGGCATCGGCAATCTTGCTTCGTCCTTCGGCATCGGCGTAAAGGATGCGGGCCTGGGAACCCACTACCAATTTGTTCTGTTCCGCTTCGGATATCCATTTGATGTTGTCCTGCATCTGTTGTTGGATTTCCTCCGGAGCCTCGGCCTTGATTTCGTTCATGACCTCCAACGCAATGGCATCCGTTTTTTGAAGGTCATTGGGGTCGCCCGAAGTGCATACCCATCTAAAAGGTCCAAAACCATAATCAAAACACATGGGTCCTAAAATATCCTGTACGTAGGAAGGGTATCTAAAATCGATGTTGTTCTCCGCCATCACATCGCCACCGGCACGGGAAACTTCCAACAAAAAGGCATTCCCGTAATCAAAAAAGTAGGTGCCTTTGGCGGTGTGTTTGTTGATCGCATTGATTTGTCTGCGGAGAGATTCCTGTACTTTTTCCTTGAATTCGGCTGGATGTTCCACCATCAAGGTATTCGCTTCTTCAAAGGAAAGCCCAACGGGATAATACCCACCGGCCCAAGGATTGTGCAAGGAAGTCTGGTCGGAACCCAGGTGCACAAAAATGTTCTCTTCGTAAAAATGCTCCCAAACATCCACCACATTGCCAATGTATGCCAGGGAAACAGTTTCTTGGTTGGCAATGGCCTCCTTTACTCTAACCATCAACAATTGAAGATTTACCAAAAGTTCATCCACCCAACCTTGTTCGTGCCGTTTTTTGGCCGCTTCGGGGTTCACTTCGGCACAAACAGTAATGCAGCCGGCAATGTTTCCGGCCTTGGGTTGCGCTCCGCTCATACCACCCAAACCAGCGGTCAGGAACACTTTCCCCTTTGGGGAATCATTCTTGTCCAACACTTTTCGGAAGGCGTTCATCACAGTAATGGCCGTTCCATGTACAATGCCTTGCGGACCAATGTACATGTAGGAGCCGGCGGTCATCTGTCCGTATTGTGTAACACCCAAGGCGTTGAATTTTTCCCAGTCGTCTGGTTTGGAATAGTTGGGGATCATCATCCCATTAGTGACCACCACCCTTGGGGCTTCTGTGGAAGATGGAAACAATCCCATCGGATGTCCGGAATACATGTGTAAGGTCTGTTCCTCGGTCATGGTCGCCAAATATTTCATGGTCAACAGGTATTGGGCCCAATTCTGAAAAACGGCCCCGTTGCCCCCATACGTGATGAGTTCCTCGGGATGTTGTGCCACCGCTGGGTTCAAATTGTTCTGGATCATCAGCATAATGGCTGCTGCCTGATGGGTTTTGGCAGGATATTCCGAAATGGGCCGGGCATACATGTCATATTCCGGTTTAAAGCGGTACATGTATATCCTTCCATACGTTTTTAGCTCATCGGCGAATTCTTGGGCAAGTTCCGCATGCCATGCTTTTGGAAAATAGCGAAGCGCGTTTTGCACGGCCAGTTTCTTCTCTTCCTTGGAAAGGATATCTTTCCGTTTGGGTGCCGGATTCCCGTTTTTGGGATAGGGCCTTTTGGCGGGAAGCTCTTCTGGGATTCCTTGCAATATTTGTTGCTGAAATTCAGTCATACTCAATCGTTTTGATGGATGGGTTCTCCTTTTTTCCAGACTTCACTGGGTTTCATTTGCCCTTGATAATAGGTGATATCTTGGTAGTTGTCCGTCGGGAAAACCACAAAATCGGCCCAAGCTCCAGCCTCCAATTTCCCCCTATCGGCCATACGCAAAGTTGCAGCAGCCCTAAAAGTGATGCCCGACAGCACTTCGGTGTTGGATAGTTTTTCAAACGTACCTAGAATGCTGGCCTGGGTCAACAGGTCGCCCATGGGGGCAGAACCTGGATTATGGTCGCTGGCGATGGACAATGCCCCGCCGGCATCCAAAATTCTTCTGGCCGGGGTGTAGGCGCAACCCAAACCAAGCGAGGCACCAGGTAATGCCGTGGCGATGGTGTCGCTTTGGGCCAACAATTGGATTTCCTTTTCAGTGCTGGCCTCCAAATGGTCGGCACTCACGGCTCCAAAATCTACAGCCACCTGACTTCCTCCCGTAGTAAATTGGTCGGCATGCACGGTAATGTCAAATCCCATGGCCTTGGCTTTTTGGAAATAGGGTTTTATTTCCTCTGGGGAAAAGGCACTCTCTTCCACAAAGGCATCGATGCGATGGGCCAGGTTTTCTGATTTTAGGATGGGAAAAAGATTTGCACTTATTTCATCAAGATATTCGGTTTGGTGATGCCAATCCTTGGGTTTCATGTGGGCTGCCAAGCAAGTGGGCACCAAGGTGGCCGCTACTTTTTCATTGGCGTGTTTAATGGCCCGAAGCATTTTCAGTTCTTCTTCCACAGAAAGTCCATAACCGCTTTTAACCTCAATGGTGGTAATGCCGTTCCGAAGGTGCGTTTTGCTCCTGGAAACGATTCCAGCAACCAATTCCTCTTGGGTGGCTTTTCGGGTCTGGGTCACCGTGTCCCAAATGCCACCGCCGGCCTTGGCAATTTCCAAATAGGACTTTCCTGCATTTCTAAACGCGTAATCTCGTGCTCGATTTCCTGCAAAGCAGATGTGGGTATGGGAATCCACGAATCCGGGGATGCAAACGGTCTTGCCCTCAACGTGATGGATGTCCATTTCGTTTGATTTCAAGTCATCAAAAACGCCGATGGCCACGATTTTTCCTTCAGAAACCACCATGCCCCCGTTTTCAATTAGGAGCAGTTGTTCGTCCTTCAAAGCCCCTTTCAAGGGTAAACCTGTCATGGGCAATAATTGGGAAAAGGGTCCGATCAAAAGTGGTTTCATACTAGTATATTTCAAATGCTTCCAGATGGGGCGTGTTCCAATGTAGGTTCTTTTCCTGCATCACACGATCCACCAAATCGATGATCTCATGGTTTTGGATGATTTCGATTCCTTTCTCGATATCATCTGCAAACACACGATCGTTTTCGGCAAAAGCGACTTTGGTTCGTAGGAATGTATGGATTTCGTCCAGAACTATTCCCGATTTTAAAGGTTTTCGATACTCAAAAGCTTGGGCAGCCGTCAACAGTTCTATGGCCAATATTTTTTCAACGTTTTCAATGATTTGCAAGGCCTTTCGTCCACTGATGGAGCCCATGCTCACATGGTCCTCTTGACCCAAGGATGTGGGGATGCTATCGGCACTAGCTGGGAAGCAAAGGCTCTTGTTCTCACTGGCCAAGGCGGCCGAAGTGTATTGCAGGATCATGTAGCCGGAATTGATGCCGGTGTCCTTCATCAACAATTTGGGAACACCCGGGCTATTTCCTTCCAGTGCCAAGTAAATGCGACGGTCTGAAATATTCCCGATTTCCGATGCGGCCAAAGCGGCATAATCCAAAGCCATGGCTAAAGGCTGACCGTGGAAATTCCCCCCGCTGATGGTAAGTTCATCATCAATGATCACAGGGTTGTCGGTCACGGAATTCAATTCAATTTCCAATAATTCCTTTAGATGAAGCCATGTATTTCGTGATGCTCCGTGCACTTGGGGAATGCAACGAAGGGAGTAGGGGTCCTGTACCCGTTCGCAATCGATGTGGTCTTCCAAGATTTCGGAGCCTTGCAATAAGGTACGTATCCTACCTGCCACATGCTGGTTGCCCTTGAAAGGGCGAAGTTGGTGCAGTTCCTCGTAAAACGGTTTCAAAGATCCTTGCAAACCTTCAATCATCATGGTGCCGATAATGTCGGCATGTTTTAGGCAATGCTGTAATTTATGAAGCACAAGTACCCCATGGGCGGCAATAAATTGTGTGCCGTTGATCAAGGCCAATCCCTCTTTGGGCCCCAGCTCCAAAGGCTGTAAACCGGTCTTTTGGAAAAGCTCTTGGGTGGTGATGGTCTTTCCTTGATATTCCACCTTGCCCAATCCAATTAATGTAAGGAACAGATGGGAGAGCGGAGCCAAATCGCCCGAAGCTCCTACGGAACCCTGACTGGGAACCATCGGAATGGCGTCGTTTTCCAAATGCCATAACATGCGTTGCAAGGTGGTTTCCGCAATACCCGAATAACCCTTGGCAAGTGCGTGGATCTTGAGGATAAGCATGATCTTGGCCAACTGGTTGGCAATGGGTGTGCCCACTCCCACACTATGGCTTTGGAGTATATTGGATTGAAGGATTTTGGTGTCTTCCTTCGAAATTTTGGTGTTGCATAAAGGACCAAAACCTGTATTGATGCCATATACGATGTCTCCCCGTTCCACAATACGCTGCACCCTTTGTTGACTGGCATTGACTTTTTTGAGGCAGGTGTCGGATAAAATTCCTTTAACGGTACCCTTGGCCAGACCAAGGGCCAAACCTGCGGTCAAGTGGTCTTCACCATATTGAAATGTCTTGATGTGCGACATGGGTTATCTTTTGATATAAAATTAGTTCTTGCATATGATAATTACCAATACTTATTTTTGTATTATTTAATAATTATGAATTATCAAATAGAACTTCGACATTTCATCTATTTTTTGGCTGTGGCTGAGGAATTGCACTATAGAAAAGCAGCAGAGAAGCTCTTCATTTCGCAACCAGGGCTGAGTACCCAAATCAAACAGATGGAAGAAATCTTACAGACACAACTTTTTGTGAGGGACAAAAAGAAAGTGCGTTTGACCCCAGCCGGGGAATTTTTAAAAAAAGAGGTGGAATTCATCCTGAACCATCTCGACCAGACCAAAAAACAACTGAAACTGATCGGGCAGGGCCATATGGGCGAGGTGAGGATTGGATTTTTGGGTTCGGCCATGCAGAACGTGGTGCCCAATCTTTTGGTGGGATTGAAGGAAAAGTACCCTTTGGTGCATACCACTTTGGAAGAGTTGTCCAACCGGGCGCAGGTCAACGCCATCCTTTCCGATAGGCTGGATCTGGGTTTTGTGAGGATGTCCCGAGTGCCCAAAGGCTTGGAAGTAAAACCTGTTTTTGAGGATACTTTTTCCTTGGTGCTGCCCCAAGGCCACCCTATTAATATGAATAACTTTAATAGCATTGACCAGTTGGCCAACGAGGATTTTATCCTCTTTTCCCAAGATTACAGCCCCGAGTATTATGACACGGTATTGAGTATTTGTGAGGATAGTGGTTTTGTGCCGAAAGTGTCGCATAAATCCGTTCATGCGCAGACCATTTTTAAGTTGGTGGAAAACAAATTAGGGATTGCCATTGTCCCCACCACCTTGCAGCACGGGTTTCAGATGGATGTGAAGTTCATCGAGATGAAACGGATAAAGCAACGGGCGGTATTGTCCATGGTATGGAAAGCTGACAATCGAAATCCGGCGTTAAAAAACTGTATGGATTTGCTCTTGAAATTATGATGACACATTTTTGGGCAGTACCTTTGGGATTCAACTTAATTACATATCATGATTTTTGATCTTATAGCGAAGAGAAGAAGTATTTTTCCCGTTCAATACAACGATAAACCCATTGCCAAGGAAACGTTGGAAAAAATTGTGGAGGCTGCCAATTGGGCCCCGACCCATAAGAAAACGGAGCCATGGCGTTTCAAGGTATTGACCGGCAAGAAAAAAGATGAAATGGGGGCATTTCTTTCCCAAAAATACCAAGCAGTGGACCCCAAACCAAAGCAGGTCACCATTGCTAAATTGGAAGACAATGCTGTTCGTTCCGCTGCTGCCATTGCCATTTGCATGCAACGCGATCCTATGGAAAGTTTGCCCGAGTGGGAAGAGATTGCGGCAACCGCCATGGCCGTCCAAAACATGTGGCTGTGTTGTACCGAACTGGGTATCGGCTGCTATTGGGCATCCCCAGGATTGATCAAATTCATGGGTGAATTCTTTGACCTGAACGACGGGGAGAAATGCCTTGGCTTCCTGTATATGGGTTATTATGATGGCGAGGTGGAACCATCGAGTCGTACACCCATTGCTGAAAAAGTAGAGTGGTTGGACTAGCTAAAGGTAAAAAGTTCACCAGCATATTTCACGGCAATGAACACGTAGAAAATAGCATACATGACGGTCAACACCAATTTCATAAAGGTACCCGTCAAAAAGCCCAAAAAAGAACCAAAAGCCGCCTTCAGGGCGGTTTTTTGATTGGCCTTGTTCAACAATTCGCCTACCAAAGCCCCAATAAAGGGCCAGATGATAATTCCAAAAGGACCAAAAATGGGGACAAAAATGGCAACAAGCAACCCTATAATGGTACCCCACATGCCTGCTTTGGTACCTCCAAAGCGTTTGGTGCCCATCGCCGGTATCACATAATCCAAAATGGTAATCGTTAAGGCAATGACCAAGGTGATGCCAAGCACCCACCAATTATCGGGTACAGCTTTCGTCAAATAGAGAAGGAGCAGTCCGACCCAACTTATGGGTGGACCAGGCAACACGGGCAAAAAACTGCCCAAAATGCCGACCAGCATCAACAGAAAGCCCAAAATCAACAAGACAATGTCCATGGTTTTCTTTTCCTGTTAGACAAATGTAGCCTACAAATGTTACAAACAAGTGAAATTAAAACCCTTCGCTTTCAATTTTCGTAAGTAGATTTGAAAAAGATAGTCAATAGGTCTTGAAAACGACAAAAACATATGGGAAATCAAGGTTTGCACAGGTAGGATACGCTTTACTTTGCACTTTTTATGCTATTGGACTTTTTAATGGTCTGGTGTTGGAAGGATTGCACGAGGTATCCCACATTATGGGGCCAAAGACGCACCATCACAGTTTTTTTGCCGAACATGAAGAAGTGGATTATACATCCTTGGAAGCCATGGCCGGGCACTCCCATGAGGCATTGGAGGCCTTGAAAGAGTTGTTGCAAGCCAATCAGCAGGACGAACAGGAGTCACAAGACACCATTAGTTTTAAGTTTGACAAACATTTTGTTGAAAGACAGAATATTGTATTTGAGCATATACTTTCCACGAATACCAAAACCCATTGGGTGTACTACAATAAGACTTCCGTTGGGTATGAAGGTGTGACCACACCGCCTCCCCGACACAGCTGAATTAATCTTAGCTGATTTACCGGAAGAGTTCCTAAACCGTCACCCTGAACTTGTTTCAGGGTCACATAACGAAAAAGATATTGGTTATGAGATGCTGAAGCTTGTTCAGCATGACATTCAAATGAACTTTTCTGACGCGCTAGACAGATACTAGTTTTTTACAAATCAATTTTAAAGATAACGACATGAAATATTTTATGGCGGCTCTGTCCATGCTGTTCATGGGCACTATTGCTGCGCAAAATTTAAAAGGACAAGTGGTCGACGAAGCGGGTTCTGCATTGGAGGATGTGGGCATTTTCAATAAGACCAGTGGCCAACACAGCCATTCCGATGGAACAGGGCATTTTGTACTCGACCAAACTTCAGTAAGCGATACCATTTATTTTTCACGATTGGGATTTGAGACCCTCACCAAGGTGATCACCCCATCGGATTTGAACAACGCAGTGACCATTGTGCTCAAGGAAGGTTCCATTTCTTTAGATCAAGTGGTGCTGGTGGCCAAAGTGGATGCCCTGAGCAGGGTAGTAGATGTGGACGTGAAGACCAATCCCGTGAAATCATCACAGGAAATCCTGAGAAAAGTCCCTGGACTGATCATTGGTCAACACGCCGGGGGAGGAAAAGCCGAACAACTCTTTTTACGGGGTTTTGATGTGGACCACGGTACCGATGTGGCCATCAGTGTGGATGGAATGCCAGTGAACATGGTATCCCACGCCCATGGGCAAGGTTATGCCGACCTCCATTTTGTGATTCCAGAGACCATTGAAAATGTAAACTTTGGCAAAGGACCTTATTATATGGAGCAGGGTGACTTCAACACGGCGGGGTATGTGGATCTCCGATTACGGAAGCGTTTGGATAAAAGTATGCTTTCCGCAGAAGTCGGCCAGTTCAATACCCGAAGGTTTATGGGGATGTTCAATGTGTTGGACCAAGGGAAGAGTACAGCCTATTTGGCTTCGGAACTGTACTTGACCGATGGAGCTTTCGATTCCCCCCAGAATTTTAACCGTCTCAATATCATGGGTAGGTACCGATATGCTTTGCCCGGTAATCAGGAGCTGCTGTTGACTGCATCACATTTTTCCAGTAAGTGGGATGCATCGGGGCAGATTCCACAAAGGGCCATTGACCAAGGACTGATAGGTCGTTTTGGTGCCATTGATGATACTGAAGGGGGTCAAACGGGCAGGACCAATTTTGTTTTGGATCATAACAAGAACCTTGGGATTGGTAAATCGCTCCATACCATGGCCTTTGTGTCCCATTATGATTTTGAACTCTATTCCAACTTCACCTTTTTCTTGGAAGATCCTGTAAATGGAGATCAGATCAGGCAAAAGGAAAATAGGATTCTGATGGGTGCAAAAACTGTGTTCCAAGACAATTCCGCACAATTGGGAGAACTCTGTTTTAAGTACAATGCTGGTATCGGTTTTCGATATGATAACGTGGATGATATGGAACTCTCGCATACCAGAAACCGACAGGAACTGTTGGAGCGTTTGGCCTACGGCGATGTGGATGAAGTGAATACCTACGGCTTTGCAGGGGCAGTCTTTAAATCGGGCAAGTTCACCTTGGAACCTGCGGTTCGGTTGGATTATTTCAAGTTCGATTATTTGAACAAGCTCAGTGCGGTTTATGATAACCAGAGTGATGAGAAAGTAGCTTTTAGTCCCAAGTTCAATACCATCTATAGTCCAACGGAGAACACCCAGATTTTCTTGAAAACGGGAATCGGGTTCCACTCCAATGATGCCAGGGTGGTAGTGGCCAACAACGGGAAGGATATCTTGCCTGCGGCTTATGGGGTAGATTTGGGTACCATCATTAGGCCAGCGAACAAATTGGTTTTGAACGCTACCTTATGGAGTCTGTTCTTGGATCAGGAATTTGTGTACGTGGGTGATGCTGGGGTAGTGGAACCTAGCGGCAAGACCAGACGATTGGGTATTGAGGTAGGGGCAAGGTACCAGCCCTCGGATTGGATTTACCTCTACACCGACGCTAATTTCACCCAAGGCCGCAGTACCGAAGAAGCAAAAGGTGAGGATTATATCCCATTGGCTCCGGATTTTACTATGGTGGGTGGTGTTACGCTCGGGAACAACAATGAAGGGTTTTCAGGTGGAATTAGCTATCGGTATGTAGATGACAGGCCCGCCAATGAGGACAATTCCATCGTAGCGGAAGGATATTTTGTTACCGATGCCACCTTGAACTACAGTCTGAGGAATTGGACGTTTGGTTTGATTGTGGAGAACCTATTCGACACGGAATGGAACGAAACCCAATTTGCCACGGAAAGCCGCCTTTTTAATGAACCAACGGCTGTGGAGGAAATCCATTTTACACCGGGAACACCCTTTTATTTGCGGGGGAAAGTCACGGTTTCATTTTAAACTAGAATCCGCTGGGGAATATACCTTGGCGGATTTTTTATCCACTTTTTAACTAAAAAATTAGTTTAAACTATATATTTAGTTATATTTGCTTTATATTGAACTAAAAAATTAGTTGAAATGAAACAGCTCACCAAAGCAGAAGAAGAGGTTATGCAATTGCTCTGGACCTTGCAAAAGGCCAATGTAGCCTCTCTGTTGGACGAATTGCCGGAACCCAAACCTGCGTATAACACCGTCTCTACCATTATTCGGATTTTGGAGGACAAAGGCTTCGTGTCCCATGAAAAAGTAGGGAAGGGACATGTATATTTTCCTTTGGTGAAAAAGGAAGAGTACAGCAACCAACGGCTCAACACCTTGGTCGATGGATATTTTCAAGGTTCGTTCAAGAGCATGGTGTCCTTTTTTATGAAGAAGAACGATATCAGCCTAAAAGAACTGGAAGAAATCATGATAAACATTAAAGAAGAGGAGAAATGATCACCTATATCTTGGAAACCCTTGCTTTTCAGTTGGTCTTTTTGTTGACCTATGACCTCTTTCTAAAGAAAGAAACCTTTTTCCAATGGAACAGGGCGTACCTGCTGACCACGTTTGTATTGTCCCTAGTGTTGCCTTGGGTAAAGTTTGAAATGTTAAAAACCACCATGCCACAAGAGTTGGGAAACGTCACCATATTCCTAACGCAATTGGATGAGGTGGTATTGACGCCCGAAGGTGCCGAAACTTCTTTTTGGTCCAGTTTTCCATGGTATTATAGCGTCCTAGTTTTGGGAAGTGTATTGTCTATTATTTGGTTTGTGGTTAAACTGATTCAAATTGGAAGGTTAAAACGCTCGGGGAGCATCCAACAGTTTCCAGAGTATGACAAAATCACCGTACAAAAAAGTAGTATGGCCTTCTCTTTTTTCCGAAACATCTTTTTAGGGGCCGAAATCCAAAAAGAAAAGGAAGCCAACATCATTGCCCACGAATTAGTGCATGTAAAACAAAGGCACACTCTTGACCTGCTCTTTTTTGAACTCGCCCGGATCGTGTTCTGGTTCAACCCCTTGACCTACGTATACCAAAACCGGATGGCCGAACTGCACGAGTTCATTGCCGATGCCCAGGTAGTAAAGGACAATAAAAGGGAGCATTTTGAAATGCTGTTATCCGAAGCATTCAAGACACAACATATCAGTTTCATCAATCAATTTTTTAATAAATCATTAATCAAAAAACGAATAGTCATGTTACAAAAAAGCGATCAAAAGCCGTTTGGCAGTTAAAGTATGTGTTGTTGTTGCCCATGGTTTTGGGGATGTTGGTCTATTCTTCCTGTGAATCGAATAAGGGGGAAAACGCAGAGGAGTCCAATTCTCAACCTGAAATTGAAAATGATGAAATCAAATCTGGTTTCGCTGAATTGTCAGAATTAATTGAAAAGCATAATGAACTGAATCATCAAAGAAATGATTTTTTGGATAACAACCTCAATGAGACAGATGCGAATAAAATAAGACAACTGAACATTGAGTTAGTGGACGTTCAACAGTTAATGCAAGAAAAGCTTTCTCTTTTAAATGATGAAGCAAATCGACTTCCATTGGAAAGAAGACTTTCCATTATTAGTGAAGAAATTGCCAATAAAGATTCATTAACAACATTGGAGAAGCAGGAAATGATGAAAACCGCTGAGGCTCTTGTCAATAAAATCAATGCATCGGCAAAACCAGTGAATGGATGGACAGTGACAACCGGGATAAACAATCCCAATGTAGATAGTTATCCCTTTGCAACCATAGAAGAGGTTCCTGTTTTTCCAGGATGTGAAAATGCTGCAGATAAAAAGGAATGCTTTATGGAGAATCTTGAAAATCACATCAAGAAAAATTTCCACTATCCCGAAGCTGCCCAGGAGAAAGGTATTCAAGGAAGGGTGGCTACCGTTTTTGTAATAGATGTTGATGGGAGCATTACAGATGTTAGAACACGTGGACCGCACCCAATTTTAGAAGAAGAAGCCAAAAGAATTTTAGAAAAGCTACCTAAAATGTTGCCCGGCAAGCAAAAAGGGCAGGTAATGAAGGTACCCTATTCTATTCCCATAACTTTTAGATTGCAAACTCAACCTGCAGGCACAACAGTAAATGGATTCAAGGATTATTTGTTGGTAAGTGGAAAACGGGTAAAAAAAGATGGTAAGACTATTTTTGAAGGGACTGTCATGGACAAAGAATCCATGCCGTTATCCGGAGTGATAGTTTCAATTGAAGGTAAGGATACTGGGGTCATGTCAAATTTCAATGGTATCTTTTCCTTGGCAGTTGATGAAGCTGATGTGGTAAAATTTCAATATTCAGGTTTGCCGAATAAAGTGGTGAAGGTGTCAGATTATTAATGTCTTAAGTATTTTAATTTGATGATAAAATCAATATGCAGTATTGCAATTCTTTTGTTCTCTTTCAAAGCCGGTGCGCAATCATCGGCTTTGTCTGTTGCGGATAGTCTGTACACTTTGGGCAATTACACCTCGGCCATAAACGAGTACGCCAAAATAGGGGATGCCAATGCGAGCCTTCAGATTGCAAGGGCCTACAATGCCATCGGGAACTTTGACAAGGCCATTGCACAATACCAGGCAACATTGACCAAGAAACCTACCATGGACATCGCCCGTTTTGAACTGGGCAAACTCCTTCTAAAAACCAAAAGCTACCAACCTGCTTTGGAAGCCTTTCACGATCTGGTGACCAAAGGACAGGAAAACCCCGAATACTTTTATTATCTGGGCCGTGCCTATGAATCAGTGGATAAACAGGAGGAGGCCAATACCGCTTTCCGCAAGGCGGTCGCCAAAGACAGTACCCATTTACGCAGCCTCTATGCTTTGGGCAAATATTTTGTGGGTCAGGAAATTCGGGACTCGGCATTGGTGTACATCGACCAAGGGCTTAAATTTTATGAGGATGATATTTCCATGATCAATTTAAAGGCGCAGGCCTATTACAACAACGGTCAGCATAAACAGGCCATTCCTTGGTTTGAGCGGTTATTGGAGCTTGGTGAAAACAGACCTTTTATCTTGGAACGCACTGCCTTCAGCTATTATCGGAACTACGATTCCGAAAAAGCCATTCAAGCCTATCGTATGTTGGCCACGGATCCTTGGTCCTTGGCCGATGCCTATTCCGGTATGGGGCAGGTGTACCTTCAGGAAAAACAACTGGACAGTGCCCAATATTACATCAAAAAATCAATTGAGGAGCGAACGGTGACCTTTGAAAAGGAGTATGCCGACTTGGGCCGAATTGCCCGGTTGCAGGACAAGACGAAGGAGTCGATGGACTACTACAAAACGGCATGGGAAGAGAACAAGGACAACCCTCGTAACTATTACCAGTTCTGTATTTTGGCCGATGAATATTACAAAGACCCCAAAACCAAATTGCAGTATTATGAATCCTTGTTGGAAATGTACCCCAAGTTAAGCCCCTTCATCAAGGAGCGGGTGATCAAGCGCGTATCGGAGATCAAGGAGGAAATACACTACGCGGGCAACTGATTTCTTCAAAATATTGTAATTTCAGCCAAATTCTCGGGGCTGTTATGCGGAAGCTTTTGTTCTTATTCTTACTTTTTGGTCTGCTCGCCAGTTGCGAGCTCTTTGAGTCCAAGGAGGAAAAGACCCAAAAACTGGTCAATGAGGAACTTATGTCCATTGATTGGAACGATGTGGATCAATACCCGCATTTCGACAATTGTGATGAAACAGCGACCAAGCAGGCGCAAAAGGAATGTTTTGAAAGCGTGATGTTGGAATTCTTTTCCAAAGCCTTGGCCGGACTTACCTTTGAAGTGGACCACGAATTGCATGATACGGTGTATATCGACTTTTTGGTGGACGAACACGGTTTTATTTCGGTGCTGAACGTGGAGGAAAAAACCGATGTGCTCAATGAAATTTCAGATTTCAACCATAAGATATCCGAGCGTTTGAACGATTTGACCACAGTGGCACCCGCCCTGAAACGCGGTAACCCGGTTAGTCTTCGGTTTAGGCTTCCACTGGTTTTAAATACCCCTTAAAATTTTGGCTACGGAAAAAATCATATTGGGAATAGACCCCGGAACGACCATTATGGGTTTTGGGATCATCAAGGTCATCAACAAACAGATGCACTTTGTGCAGATGAACGAATTGATGCTCAAAAAATACGACGATCCCTATACCAAACTCAAGCTCATCTTTGAACGGACCATTGAACTCATCGATACCTTCCATCCTGATGAAATTGCCATTGAGGCCCCTTTTTATGGTAAAAACGTCCAATCCATGTTGAAGTTGGGTCGTGCCCAAGGGGTGGCCATGGCGGCCGGACTTTCCAGACAGATTCCCATCACGGAATACATGCCCAAAAAGATAAAAATGGCCATAACCGGCAATGGAAATGCCAGCAAGGAACAAGTGGCTAAAATGCTTCAGAGTGTACTGAAACTGAAAACCTTGCCCAAAAATCTGGACAGCACCGATGGACTGGCCGCAGCCGTTTGTCATTTTTATAATGAAGGGAAGGTGGAACTCGGTAAAAGCTACACCGGTTGGGAGGCGTTCATTAAACAGAACCCTGGTAAGATCAATAAACAATGAACAATGGTCAATGACCAATTAACAATAAGCAGTTTCCAATAAACAATTTTGTCCTTTAAAATCCCAAAACCTACTTTATGCAAGCCGAGAACCCATTATTGAAAAAGTCATATGACTTTGCTTTGAAAATTATCAAGCTGTACAAATCCATCATTCACGCGAACAAGGAATACATTTTGTCCAAACAGTTGCTGCGTTCGGGTACTTCCATCGGGGCCAATATATCCGAAGCGAATGGGGCCATTTCCAACGCCGATTTTTCCGCGAAAATTTCCATTGCCTACAAAGAAAGTCTGGAAGTGAAGTATTGGTTGTCCTTGTTGAAGGATTCCGAGTATATTTCCAAAGAAATTGCCCACAAATTGATGGTTGATGCAGATGAACTTTCCAAAATCATGTTCTCCATTCTCAAAACCACCAAAAGGACCAAATGATAATTGTAAATTGTTTATTGTTAATTGAAAATAAGTGAGCGGTATTTACATCCATATCCCCTTTTGTAAGCAAGCTTGCCATTATTGCGATTTTCATTTTTCCACCCAAATGAAGAAGAAGGATGCGATGGTGGATGCCTTGGTCATGGAAATGGAACTGCGCAAAAACGAGTTGGGTGATGAGGTTGTCGAGACCATTTATTTTGGTGGAGGAACCCCTTCGGTTTTGGAACTTCGGGAACTGGAACGTTTGATCCAAGCCGTATATGACCATTACAAAGTAATGGATGATCCAGAAATCACGCTGGAGGCTAATCCTGATGACTTGTCCAGTGATCGAATCATCCAACTGTCCAAAAGTCCAGTAAATCGTCTCAGCATCGGAATCCAATCTTTTTTTGAGGAAGACCTGAAGTTGATGAACCGCGCCCACAATGCCCAAGAAGCCGAAAATTGTATTGAGGAAGCCGTCAAACATTTTGATAACATCACCATCGACTTGATTTATGGCATTCCGGGGATGGATCATGACCGTTGGAGGGCAAACATCCAAAAAGCCCTGGATTTCGGGTTGCCCCATATCTCCAGCTACGCCTTAACGGTGGAACCCAAAACGGCACTGGAAAAAATGATCCAAAAAGGAACAGTGCCCCAAGTGGATGACGGTCAGGCACAGGAGCAGTTTCATATTTTGGTGGATGTGTTGGAAGAACAAGGTTTTGTGAACTATGAAATCTCCAACTTTGGGAAACCGGGCTATTTTTCCAAGAACAATACCGCCTATTGGCAGGGCAAGAAATATATGGGCATTGGTCCGTCTGCCCATTCCTATGATGGACATTCCCGAACTTGGAACATCCGAAACAATTCCATCTATATTAAACAGATCCAAGAAGGAATCTTGCCCAGTGAAAAGGAAACCTTGACCGTGACCGACCGGTACAACGAATATGTGATGACGGGACTCAGGACTATTTGGGGGGTATCCAAAGAGAAGATTGCTAAGGAATTTGGACTGAACTATGCGAACTATTTGGAGCAACAATCGGAAAAATTCATTGAACAGCAATTGCTGATATGGGAAGATGGCATTTTACGCACCACCAAGCAAGGCAAGTTTTTAGCGGATGGGATTGCGGCGGATTTGTTTTTGGTGAAATAGTTTCAGTTTTATTCCATTTTATTCTGGCGATAAGAAGCTCAAAGTTTTTGAAGCTCAGATTTTGCTAATAATCAATGTTATTCCAATCCCAGAAAATAGGATTCCGAATAAAAGAATAATAATTGGAAAGTTCTTTTCCCACCAGTCGTTATCTTTTATTATTTCATACTCGCCGCTCTCTTTTTTTAAGTAAATAATTCCTATCAGTTGGTTAAGTCTTTTTGGGTTATCATTTGAGTCCAATTTTTGGATTGTTGAAATTCCGTCTCTGTCTGTAAAATTTACTATTGGAAAATGATAAATATGAGATTCTCCATGAGCATCTTTAAATCGTTCTTTTGAAAAGTCCACTATTTTGGCTTTAGTCCTAAATCCGTTGGCCTGAATTTTATGATTTTTACTTCTAATGTAAAATCCAGCATATAAAAAACCTCCACCTACAATCAAAAAAGCAACAGGTCCGATTAAATCTTGATTGTAGAAAAACAAAATTGAAATTAACAATAACATTCCAATTGGTAATAAGTGTTTATTAATTTGACCAACCATAAATATCTTCAACAAATTCCCAGTTCTGCGTATCATCTTTTTTGTAGAGGGAGACATTTCCGCCACTATTTCCTTTAATAAACCCAATTAATGCATAATTTCCACTATTTGAATAAACGGGTCTTGACATAAATAAAGGAAAACTTCTCCGGTCGTTTCCTCGATTATTATATTTCCGAATTTCTTTTTTTATTCTCTTCTTGCTCAAATTCGTTTTCCATGGAACTATATCTAGTCCTTTTTTAAAACTTATAAAGTCATTATCATCAATTAAGATTTTTCTTGGCAATTCTTTAGTGGTCCAACTGTTAAAAATTGGATTATTTGTCTTAGCCTTTTCAATTAACATTTTTATTTCAGTGGTGTCAGTTTTATTGAATTCCACTTGTTTCAACTCAAGCCAATTCAAAAATTCCCTTGTTTTTAAATTGTAGTCCTTAAGATGGTAAATCTCAATTGGAGTTTTAACCACAATATTCGATTTTCCACTTAAAGCGCTTTCAAAAAGTGTTTGGCCACTCAAATCATGAAGGCAATATATAAATGCGAATATTTGAATTATGATTTTCATTAATTGTAATAGGTATATCAATTATGATTCATTTTTAATGAATTACATCGACCTGAAAGTGAAGATACTGGATTTAAATCAAAGTTCTAGTTGCCTAGTATTGCATTTCTCAAGGGAATTGAGTTAATTACTGCAACAAGTCCAGTTACATGATTGCAACCCTAAAACACCTTTCCAAAAATTACAAGATAGACCTTTCCAAACCGTTGGACATCTCCATTGCCCTTTCGGGAGGGGAGGCCAACATCAACGCGTGGTATTTGGGCCCACCCCAAATAAAGCCCCATGCCGAGGAGGGATTTGTGGGCAAGGTCACCGAAGGGGCCTCCACCAATTTCAACGATGTTTATTTCAATCCGCATTCGCATGTAACGCACACGGAATGCTTGGGGCATATCACCGAAGGGTTCCATTCCATCAACCAAAAACTGAAAAAATTCTTCTTTTTGGCCGAAGTGATCACCGTGGCCCCCGAACAAATGGGGGACGATTTTGTCATTTCCGAAAAGCAGTTGAAATATGCCTTGGGCAACAAAAAAAGGGAAGCCGTGGTCATTAGGACGTTGCCCAACACCAAAGAAAAACGCTCCCGAAACTATTCCGATACCAATCCACCTTACCTACTGGAAGATGCTGCGCAATTTTTAGTGAAAAAAGGGGTGGAACACTTATTGATCGACCTGCCTTCGGTGGACAAGGAACGCGATGGTGGGGCACTTTTGTGCCATAATGCCTTTTGGAACATCAAAGGAAAGCCACGTGAAAAGGCTACCATCACGGAACTGATCTATGTGCCGAACAAGGTAAAGGACGGCACCTATTTTTTAAACCTTCAAGTGGCACCATTTGAAAACGATGCCAGTCCCAGTCGCCCCGTACTCTATAAAATCGAAGAAAAATGAAGACCGTTCTAAAATTGGAGGAAATCCTCATGTTCGTATTGGGTATTTATCTTTTCAACCAATTGGACTACGCCTGGTGGTGGTTTCTGGTGCTGATCTTGGCCCCGGATATTGGCATGGTCGGCTATCTTTTCAACAACAAGATAGGCGCCTTCACCTACAATCTGTTTCATCATAAGGGTTTGGCCATTTTGGTCTACTTGGCAGGTGTCTACTTTTCAATACCTTTATGCCAGCTCATTGGGATCATCCTGTTTTCGCATTCCGCATTGGACAGGGCCATGGGCTACGGACTGAAATATGACAAAGGATTCAAGTTTACCCATTTGGGTGAAATAGGCAATTGACATGGGCGAAGTGATCGACAGCATTTTGGGATTGGTTTTAGGTGCAATATTGATGTATTGGGTCTACTCCTTTTTTGGAAAGAAGAAGAGCAAGGAAATCACCGAGCAGCAGTCCACCGTAATTTTGAACAAGATTCGCAGTGTGTGCAAGTTGGTTTCCGTGGAAGGGGATTTTGCCGAAATCTATCACTACGAGAACACCAAGGACAGTTTTATGAGCCTGTTCAAAAGCAAAAAGAAAGCATTGATCGTGATCAAAGCAAAGGCGCATATCGGTTACGACCTGAATAAATTGGAACTCAAGGCGGACAACGACAAGCGTAAGATTATTTTAAGCCATTTTCCGCAACCGGAAGTCCTGTCCATTGAGCCGGACCTTCAATTTTACGACATCAAAAACGGTATTTTCAACAGTTTTTCGCCCACGGACCTGACCAAATTGAATCAAGAGGCCAAGGAGCACATCAAACAAAAAATACCCGAAAGTGGATTGATGGAAACAGCGCGGAAGGAAGCCTTACAAGCCGTTTTTGTGGTGGAGAAGATCGTGGAGACCATAGGTTGGAAACTGGACTACTCCGCCTTGGAAATATCGAACAGGGAAAAACAATTTATAGAAGAATAACAACCATGAAAATCAAAATCTTAATCTTGCTATTGGTGGGTGTATGTGCCTCCAGTTGTGTACAAGTCAAAAATGAAATGAACAGTAATTTTGATCCCACCTTTACCCATGTCGTCTATTTTTGGTTCAAAGAACCTAACAACCATGCGGATAGGGTTAAGTTTGAAGCCTCGTTAAAGAAGTTCTTGGAGAACTCCCAATATGCCAAGACCAAGTTTATTGGCACCCCACCAAAAGCCACTCGTGACGTGGTGGACGATTCCTTTACCTACTCGTTGATCCTGTCATTTGAGTCTGCGGAAGACCAGTCGGCTTATCAAACGGAGCCTCCCCATTTGGTCTTTATCGAGGAGTGTCAGGATTTGTGGGAGAAGGTCATCGTGTACGATTCTGAAGGCATCTGACCATGAACGTGGAGGAACTGAGAGAGTATTGCATCGTTAAAAAAGGGGTAACGGAGGAGTTTCCTTTTGATGCCGAGACTTTGGTCTTCAAGGTCATGGGGAAAATGTTCGCCTTGGTGCCCTTGGAGCGAGTACCCTCCCAATGCAACCTCAAGTGTGATCCCGAACGGTCAGAAGAATTGCGCGACACTTATGATGGGATCATTACCCCGGGCTACCATATGAGCAAAGTACATTGGAACACGTTGTTTGTGGAACAATTGCCTCCCCAACTGATCAGGGAATTGGTGGATCATTCCTATGAACTAGTGGTTGCCAGTCTCACCAAAAAACTGCAACAAGAATTGAAAGACCTACAGTAAATCTGAATGGACGGGATTACGACTTTTTATACCCAGCAACGGGACAAGCATAACGAAGAACTCCAACGGTTAAAAAAGCAATTGGCCCTATTGGCTTCGTTGCGGTTGCTCGTTTTTGTGGCGACGGGTTTGGCAATGTATTTTCTGTGGACGACCAGCTTGGTTTACTGGATTTTTCCTTTGGGATTGGCGGGTTTTTTATATCTCGTTTCACGATATACTGATCTAAAATGGCAAAAGGGATATGTAGAGCGATTGATTGCCATCAACAACACAGAGTTGGAAGTGGCGGCTAGGCGTTTTCATCATTTACCGGATGGAAAGGAATTTTTGGTACCCGAACATCCGTATGCCCAAGATTTGGATCTGTTTGGTCGCGGTTCTTTTTATCAATATGCCAACAGAACGGCATTGAAACAGGGGAGCCAAGTTTTTGCAGGTCTTTTATTGGATGGATATCCAAAGGACATCGTTAAAAAACAGGAAGCCGTTCAAGAATTGGCCCAGATGTCCGAATGGCGCCAACGGTTTTCGGCACTGGCAGGGGGCACCCATCCCGAAGTACCCCACCATGTGGTTTCCAAGTGGTTGAAGGAACATGTGGTCTTCGTACCCAAATGGATCAAATACGTGGCCCCGGCATTTGCCCTGGGCTCTATCGGCCTCATCATTGCTGCTGTTTCCGGGTGGATTCCCGATGCATTGGTGTTGTATTGGTATTTAGTAGGGATTGGAATTGTGGGACGGTACGGCAAGAACATTTTGCGGTTCTCCTTAGATGTGTCCAAAGCCCAGGATACCATAGAACAATATCAAAAACTGATTTCGGAATTGGAGCAAAAGGAATTTACTTCGGAATTGCTTCAAGATCTACAACAAAAATTGATTTTGGACGGTGAAAAGACCTCTAAGATATTGAAGAAGTTCACCAGACATATGGCCATGTTGGACCAGCAGAACAACTTGTTGATTATGATGTTCGGTCAAGGGCTCGCCTTGTGGAGCCTATATTTTGCTTACCAAGTGGAAGATTGGGTCGGTAAATATGGCAAACAAGTGGAAGGTTGGTTTGAGGCCATTGCCTATTTTGATGCCTACAACTCCTTGGGCAATTATGCATTCAATCATCCCGATCACACGTATCCACAAATCACCGATGGACCGATGACCTTGCAGTCCAAAGCGGTGGGTCATCCCTTGGTGGATCCAAAAAAGAATGTACTGAACGACTTTTCTTTGGATGAGGGCCGATTCAGTATTGTGACCGGGGCCAATATGGCCGGGAAAAGTACTTTTTTACGCGCCGTGGCGCTACAGATTGTGATGGCCAACATGGGGTTGCCCGTTAAAGGAAAAGAAGTGAAATACAGACCTGTACGGCTGTTGACCAGTATGCGTTCCTCGGATTCCCTTGCGGATGAAACCTCGTATTTCTATGCGGAGTTGAAACGATTGAAATACATTGTGGACGAGCTGGAAAAAGGCAATTGTTTTGTGGTCCTCGATGAGATTTTGAAAGGGACCAATAGTGTGGACAAGGCCGAAGGCTCCAAAAAATTCGTGGAAAAATTGGTGCGCTCCGGAGCCACGGGATTGGTCGCCACCCACGATTTGAGCCTATGCACCTTGGCCGATAAACTCCCACAAGTGGAAAACCATTATTTTGATGCTCAGATCGTAAACGGGGAACTCTATTTTGACTACCGTTTTAAGGAAGGCATTTGCCAGAACATGAATGCCTCCTTCCTCCTGAAAAAAATGGGGATTGTGGGTTAGTGCCCGCAAATGATCCTTTTTGAATTTCTGCCACAGGGGATGTACTGATGATTTACATGAAGCCAAAAAAAAGAATTATACTTATCGATTGATGTGTGAGACGTAATGCCCCAACGTGGCATTACGTCTCATTAATTGTTTTAGGAATTAGTTTATTCGATTTTTCTATAAATAAATATATAGGTTGGAAATCCTCCAATAACCGCAGTTCCTTCTAACTCGCTTCGAATTCTTAAGACTAAATTTATCTCACTATCCGGTAAGTCATCGTAAATATTCCCTGAAAAGACATATTCAAAGGGTTCTGTATTTAAAACTGTAGATTCAAGCTGAGTATTCGGAATAGGAGCACTTTCTGTTATGTTAAATAATTCACTAAAGCATTTGACGCTAGAATTAGTTGTAGCTAGACGCGTAGCAACTACAATTGAATCCACATTGGTATAATTTAATTTATTAAACTTAAGTAAATGTTCAGTTTCATTGTTGCTAAATATCCAGTCAGAAGAAGAGCTGACAAGAAAACTATTACCAAAGGATAATCTTATTTGTTCATCTATTCCGCCATCTATTCCATTACATATAAATCTTGTTGATTGTATTTCAGAATCATCCAGAATCCCATTGTTATTATTATCAATACCTGAATCAATTTTAATACCTCCATTTGTACAATTATTTCCAGATGATTCAATGGATGTATTAATTAAACTATTATCACCTTTTATGCTACATATGAAGTTAGTGGTCAAAACTTCATCAGTTTCAAGATTGCCATTACGGTTACTATCAAAACCTGTCTCAACTTTAATACCTCCATTTTCACAATTTGTACTTATTGGTTCAGGAGTGGTTTTGATTAAACTATTTAATCCATCTTCTCCATCTTCTCCATTAACACCATCTTCTCCATTACTACAACTGATTAAAAACATTAACATTAAACTTGTTAAAGCAACTTTTTTTGGTTTTAAAATTCTCATATTTTTTTAAAATTATTCCTAACATTAATGATATAATAAGTTTCAATGAATGATATCGACCGATACCTGCCTGTCGGCAGACAGGAGTGAAGTTAGGGTTTTTCCGGTTAAAATTCCATCGCCAATGGATGAACATACTTTTTAAATTGATAACGTAGTAAGATCATTGGGCTTTGGGCTCAAATTTGGCTATAAGCCCTTTACCTGCACATTGTGGAAGGAGTCGGCCTGTAAGCGCAACAATTCCTCGGCTTTCTTCTTCTTGTATTGGTACAGTTCCTCCTCGTTCTTGATGTCGGTGTAGATTTTCTCGTTGATTTCCCCATCGGTGGACAACAACAGTTTACGCTGTTCCACTTTTTGGGTCACCCAAGTGGCCACCACACTTTCCTGCTCTTCAAATTTGAAGTCGTATTCCCCTTTGGGAGCCAACAGTTTAGCAATGATCGGGGCCGTTTCGATGGCCAAGAACAATAAAAAGATAAAAAACGAAGGGAACCAGGGCAATTTACCCAATGCATTGATGCGCGCCATGAGTCCGTCAAAACCGTCGATGATGGGTTGGGAGTTGGTCACCGCGGTGTTGTAATCCGTTTCCAAGGCCGTAATTTGGGCCTCTATGCCCGCTATTTTGACGGCATTGGTTTCTTTCAAGGTGTTGAGTTCCGCCAAGGCAGCATCGTGTTTATCACGCTTTTCCTTGTAAACGGGTCCCTTGCCCAGAAGACCTGTTCCGGCAGTGCCTTCGGCCTCCGAAATATAGGTGTCGTACAAGGCGTTGGTTTCGGCTTCTTTGGTGGCGATTTCCCCTTTCAGGTTGGCAATGTCCTGATTAAGACTTTGAATTTTAGGCGTGTATTGAAGCGCCAGTTGCTCCTTGTTGTTCAACGTCATGGAGTTCTTTTCTTCCAAGAGCACTTGGTTGATTTCCTTCTCAAAGATTTTCATTTCCAACGGCTTGGAGATGACCACGGCAATGATGATCGCCAAAATGATCCGTGGAGCGGCCTGGAGCAATTCACTTTTAAAATTGTCCTTCTTTTTGATGGTGGACACAATATATCGATCTAGATTGAAGATCAAAAGCCCCCAGATGAACCCAAAAAAGATGGAGGTGTATATATTGTCAAAAACCGTGTAAAGCGCATAGCCGCTGGCAATGAATGCCATAACAGCGGTGAAGAATACGGTGGCACCAATACCGGCATATTTGTTCTGTTCCCCGTTGGAGCAGGTTTTTAGAATTTCAGTATCGGCTCCGGAGCAAAAAATAAAAAAACGTTGTAGCATAATCGTGTTCTCTTTGATTGATAGGATATTAGAACGTGATTTCGAAAGTTTTGTTACATAAAAAGCCCCAATTAAGGGGCTTTTAACATTATAAGGGTTTTTTGAAGGTCTAGTTTTCTATCACGATGGGCTCCGTGGAAAGTTTCACGATTGGTTTGCCACTATCCGATCCCCTGGAATCGATGTTGATCCTTTTATTGTTTTCCAACACCTTAATGGCTTCCTTGGCGGTTATTTCCTTTCCATTATGCATGAAGGTGGCTCCCTTGGCTGCCATTTCCTTGATATGCTCCATAGGTGATTTGGGCTCTGGTGGGGGTGGAGGAGCAGGTAGGGTGGAAGTTGGTTCCTGAACCGGCACAACGCCAGAAGGAGAATGAACGGTTACTTCTGTTGCAGGAGCATTGCTAGGAGGTTCAGGTGCATCTGGTGCTGGTGGCGGTGGTGGAAAATTAGGGAAGGGTTCTGCATCTTCCCGTTGTTTTTTGGACATTTTACCATAGATTTCCTTTAACCGCATCACCTCTTGCTTTTGAATGTACATATGGTTACGATCCATTTCATTGTACTTTTTGGCCAAGGCATTGTATTCCTTCATCTCCTCGCGGGAGGCACTGGATTGAGTTGAAGCTTCTGGACCTACAATGTTGATGGTGGCAGCACCATATTCCGAAAGGATTTTATCCACCTTTTGGATGACATCTTTTGGAGTCTTGACCTCTACGTGTATGACTGAACGAACCATTTTTTTGCGTTGATCATAGGAAAGATGTTCATTGACTTTTGAAAGTGTTTCCTTTAAATCCTCCAAAGGAACGATCTTCCCTTGAAACAATAACTTACCATTGTTATTGATAAAGATTTCGATGAAATCGATGGCTTTTTGGGCAGACACCGTGTATATGGCAAAGCCTGCTCCCTGGCCTGTTTCCAAGGGTGTCATGCCTGTTATTTGATTTCTTTTGATGGTTTTATTCAATTTGAAGGCGGGCACAATGGTTTTGCCATCAATCAGGACCAAATCATTCTTGGAATTTAGTTTGATCCAACTATCGTTCACCAAATAGTAGTGGCCGTCTAATTGGATGAAAACATTCTGATTGCCCTTTTTGGCCTCGTCCATCTTTTTGTGAAACTCGAAATCTTCTTTGACTCGGTTATAGCTTGTTAGAATTGTTTCATAATCCAGATTTTTAGGATTGGTTACCAAGGAAGAAAGCTCTTTTGCACTTGACTTCTTTTGTCGCATGGCAAAATACATGGCAGAACTGATGTTGCCCTGTAAATCTCCCCAGTGTTCCTTTTGTGCAATTGAATTGTAACCTTCTTTGGCCACGGAGAAATCAAAATAAATCTCCCCTGGGTTTGTAACTTCAAGCTCAACCGCATAATAACCTCGGTTGTCGGTTTTGGAGAGAATTTGCCCATCGGTCCCCAATATGGTTGCATTTTCCAAGGGTAATAGGGTTTCTGAATCTACCACTAAACCGGCCAGTTCTATTGATCTCCGGGACAAACCTTCGACTGCATTTAGATGGCTGGACTTTGGATAAATGGACGTTTCAGAACTCGCATTTTTTACAATAGGGACTTTCTCTGTTTCGCTAAACCCGAATAATAATAGGGCCGTAAGCGGAAGCACGAGCAGGCTCCTCAATACAAATGATTTTCTTGATGTGTTTGTTTTCATGACTGTAAACCGTTTTTTGATTGATGAATAATTAATGGCATTGGCAATGCCGGTCGACTGATGTTGTTCAAAACTACCGTGTGATAAGTACGATAGGATGGTATTTTGATATTGGGAATGGTCATTGTTCCCTTGGATTACCGCCCTGTCCGCCAAAAATTCATGGTTCAGTTTAATGGAATATTTAAACAGGTAAATGATAGGGTTGAACCACAAGATGACTTGGGCCAGTTCAATGAGCAGGATATCCAGGCTATGCCGCTGCTTCGCATGGGTTTCCTCATGTAAGAGCACCTCTTGGGGAATATGTTTTTCCTCAAATTGCTTTTGGTTCAAAAAGATATAGTTGAAGAACGTATGCGGAGGTAGGGATTGTCTTAAAAGGACCCGAGTGATAAAATTTTCCTTGAATTTGGGATTTTTGCGGATACGTAGCGTGATTTGCGCCAGGTTCCTTAAAAATCGAAATCCAAATCCGATAACACCCAAAACATAAACCATCCACAATCCGATTTCCAAGTCAAAATAGGGCTCTTCTGTAACTACTTGACCAGTTACTGTGTCCGAAATTTGCCCAGTGATGGGAGAGGTGGTTTGGGCAGTTTGTTGTACCACTTCAACATATTCGGTAAAGACTACGGCTGGGATCAAGAAGGAGGCGATCAAAGCACCTAAAAGAAAGAATCGCTTGAATTGGTGGATGCTTTCCTTTTCCAGCACCAATTTGTAAAAGGCTAGGAAAATGACTAGGCATGCGGTAGATTTTAATAGGAAGACCAACATCGTTACTTCTTTTTGATTTCGTTGTCTATCAATTTTCTCAATTCTTCCAATTCGGCTTTGCTCAAGTTTGTTTCTTTGGCAAAGAAGGAGGCAAATTGGCTGGCGCTGTCGTTAAAGAAGTTTTTGATGAGTCCGTTCACGTGTTTGGAAAAGTAATCCTGCTTTTTTACCAGCGGATAGTATTCCCTACTTCTCCCAATAGTGTTGTAAGCCACAAAGCCTTTGTCAGCCATCCGTTTTAAAAGGGTCGCCACGGTGGTGGTGGCCGGTTTGGGTTCCGGATAAGCGTCCAAAAGGTCTTTCATGTAGGCCTTCTTCAACATCCAAACAATGTTCATCAATTCTTCCTCTGCTTTTGACAACTGCATCTGTGGTGTTTTTAATTTTGCTCTACAAACATAGAATAAAAATTTTAATTCTACAAATGTAGAGTTTGTTAAAATTGATAATAGGATGTTTTACTTTCCAAAAATGTTAAGTTTGCGGTCAAATACAACAACATGGGATTATTGGAAGATTTACAGAACAGGAGTGGTAACCAATGTGAACTTTGTGGCGCAACGGAAGATCTGAAGATCTATGAAGTGCCACCAGTGTCCACCGGAGGGTTGGATGGCAGTGTTTTGGCCTGCGCCACCTGTTTAAGTCAGATTGAAGATCCAGAGACCGTGGACTCCAACCATTGGCGTTGTTTGAACGATAGCATGTGGAGCGAGCAAGATGCCGTTAAGGTAGTTGCATGGCGCATGTTGAACCGCTTAAAATCCGAAGGATGGCCCCAAGATTTGTTGGACATGATGTATTTGGAAGATGAGGTTTTGGTCTGGGCCAAGGCAACGGGAGAAGGTCAGGACGCCGCGGACATGGTGGTGCATCGTGATTCCAATGGGGTTGTATTGGAAAATGGCGACAATGTGGTGCTCATCAAAGACCTGAAAGTGAAGGGTTCAAGCATGGTCGCAAAACAGGGAACCGCCGTGAGACGGATTTCCCTGGATCGCGAAAATGCCGAATATATTGAAGGCAAGGTAGACGGTCAACAAATCGTCATCCTAACCAAATACGTGAAGAAGCTCTAGGCTTTCATCTCCGCATAATATTGGTAGAAATAGGGGATGGTCTCGATCCCTTTCAAGAAATTCCATACCCCAAAATGCTCGTTGGGCGAATGGATGGCATCACTGTCCAACCCAAATCCCAGTAGAATGGTCTTGCTTTCCAATACCTTTTCAAATAGGGCCACAATCGGAATACTGCCTCCAGTGCGTTGAGGCACAGGACTTTTTCCAAATGTTTTTTCAATGGCTTTGGCCGCCGCTTGGTAACCATCACTATCAATAGGAGTCACGTAAGCCTGGCCACCGTGATGCGGGGTTACTTTTACTTTTACACTTTTTGGTGCAAGTGAAGTAAAGTGTTTGGTGAACAGATCGGTGATTTCATGCCAATCCTGGTTGGGCACCAATCGCATGGAAATTTTGGCATAGGCTTTACTGGCAATGACTGTTTTGGCACCTTCTCCGGTATAGCCGCCCCAAATACCGTTTACATCCAAGGTAGGCCGTATACCGAAACGTTCCGTGGTGGTATATCCTTTTTCGCCATGTACATCGCCAATATCCAAAGCCTTTTTGTACTCTTCTAGGTCGAAGGGAGCCTTGGCCATTTCAGCGCGTTCCTCATCGGAAATGATCTGCACCTTATCATAAAATCCAGGAATGGTGATATGGTTGTTTTCATCATGCAGGGCAGCGATCATTTTGGCCAATACGTTGATAGGGTTAGGTGCCGCCCCGCCATAAATTCCGGAGTGTAGATCACGGTTGGCCCCTGTCACTTCCACTTCCACATAACTTAGGCCACGCAATCCAGTGGTGATGGAGGGGTTTTGATTGGAAATCATCCCGGTATCGGAAATCAAAATGATGTCGTTCTTGAGTTTTTCCTTGTTTGCTTCCAGAAAGCCGGCCAAACTATCACTGCCGACCTCTTCCTCGCCCTCGATCATAAACTTGACATTGCAGGGCAATTGGTTGTTCTTGATCATGAATTCCACCGCCTTTACGTGCATAAAGAGCTGACCTTTATCGTCACAGGCCCCACGGGCAAAAATGGCACCATCAGGGTGCTTTTCGGTTTTTTTGATGACAGGTTCAAAAGGAGGGGAGTCCCAAAGGTTCATGGGGTCCGGTGGTTGCACATCATAGTGGCCATAGACCAAAACGGTAGGTAAATTGGGGTCGATGATCTTATCGGCATAAACCACAGGATATCCTTTGGTCTCACAAATCTCGGCATTGTCGCAACCCGCGTCGATCAAGGATTTTTCAACGGCCTTGGCAGTTTCCAGAACATCGTGGGAATAAGCGGTATCCGCACTGATGGAGGGAAGTTTTAACAATTCAATAAGTTCGTTGATGAATCTGTCCTTGTTGGAGTTGATGTAGTTGTTGATGTCTTCCATAAATGTGTTAAAAACGACCCTAAAAGTACAAAAAACAAGTTTTTAAAGGTATCAGATTTGCAAATCGGAAAATTGATTTATATTTGCACTCCTTTCCGCGGATGTGGTGGAACTGGTAGACACGCTAGACTTAGGATCTAGTGCCGCAAGGTGTGCAGGTTCGATTCCTGTCATCCGCACCAAAGAATGAAGCTCCTTTTTCGGGAGCTTTTTTTATTGGGAAAATATATACCAGCTCTATAAACCATCCAGCACTACTGGCCAAACATTAACCCTTTTGCATTGGTACGTTATCCACCGCTTTTAACTTGAATGTGCGTGCCGGGTTTCACTAAAAAAACAAAGTCCACAGGCCTTGTCACCATAATTTTGATTCCGTTGCAAGATTAGTAAACGAAGCGAGTAACGGATAATTCGGCCATGTACTATCTACAGAAAACAATTTAAGTTTGATTGGGCGAAGATCGTAATGGAGTTATCAGTCTTATAGAGTTGAAGATGTTGATTTATAAAATTTCAGTTGTTTAAATTAAAGCTAAAAAATTGAATAATATTTATTTTTTTTCATAAAAAAATGAATATCTTTAAATACGATGTGATTTTTTATCAGCACAAAATGGAAATCACACTGACGTTCATTTATTTACAATTAAAAACATCCCTATCATAGCTTTAGGGAAGGTGGAATTGGAGCCCGTTTTACCTGTTCAATTTTGCAATAAAAGATTGAATCGGGAGTTGTACTTTCTGTCAGCTATCGTTTTTTTATCGATATTTAACGCACTCAAACTAAAAACTAACTTAATTTATTATTGCCAGAATCTATGTACAAGGAAATTTATTTGGTTGATGACGAGGATTTAGTAAACACGGTGAATGCAATCCATTTTAGAAGAATGGGAATGGAAGATCGTGTTAAGAGTTTTACCAATCCTGAACTTGCGCTTGATGATCTCCGTTTTAGGGAAAACCCTAATACGAAAACCCTGATTCTTTTGGATATTAATATGCCAGAAATGAGTGGGTTTGAGTTTTTGGAGTTCATGATGCTTGAAGATTTTCCAGAGACCAATGAGGTGTTATTGGTTACTTCCTCTGAATCCGATGCAGACAAAGAGGAGGCCAAAAAATACCAAAAGTACGTTAAGGAATTTATTACCAAACCTTTACAGATTGCGCATTTAGAGGATTACCTTCAGAGTTCATTTAAATAACAGGTGACAAATTTGTGGATTTCTGTAATCCAGAAGCTGATTTTCAATATTTTGAACAGTGAAAGAAAAGCAGGTACTTATTCATAACAAGGTAGAAATTGTTGAGGATAGAGGAGATGTTGTATGGGCTATGGATAATGATTACAAGCTTACAGCTTTCAATTCTTCCTTTGAACAAAAACTTATAGATGAGCATTTGGGTGCGGCCCATAAAGGAATGGACCTCCGTTCCATTTATGGGATGGGCGTTTTTTTCAGTCCATGCGAACAAGGATGTGAAAAGGCCCTAAATAGGTACGCAACCACATCAGAGCATACCTTTATTCATAATGGTTGCACCATGATCCATGAGTTTACCTTTCAGCCCTTTATGGATAGTACGGGCAATGTTATAGGTTGCTGTATCTGGCAGAAAGATGTGACCAAGGAAATCAATAACGTCCACCGACTTGAAGAAAGCGAGCAGCGCTACAAGGAGGCCCAAGAGATAACGAACTTGGGACATTGGAACTGGGACATGGTCAAGGATGAGATTACATGGTCGGACCAGTTATTCCATATTTTTGGCCAAGTTCCGGGAAAATTCGATGCCACTTTTGAAGCGTTGATCGATATTATCCACCCGGAAGATCGGCAGGTGTTTCAAGAGGATGTGGAACGATGCATAAATAATAAGGTGCTTCATGACATTGTTCACAGAATAGTGGTAAACAATGGAGAAGTACGATATGTACATCAAATAGGCAGGGCGTTTTATGACATGAACGGTATTCCATACCGAATGTCAGGAACCACACAAGACATTACAAAGGATGTACTGTCCAACCAGCAGATTGTCCAACAGAACAGTGAACTCCAGAACTTTGTTAGGATTATCTCCCATAACTTAAGGGGTCCTATTTCAAACCTTTTGATGTTGTCAAAAATTTATGATTGGGGAACCAATGACATGAATGACGACATCATGAAGAAAATCGAACTGACCACAGAGGCCTTGGATCAAACCATAAAGGATTTGAATCTATCCTTATCCTTAAAAAGAGTTGATAAGGAGCAGTTCATGAAAGTCAGGATGAAAGAGGTCATGAAAGATGTGGACGGATTGTTATCTGATGAAATTGAAAAGAAACATGCCATCATCCAGACCAATTTTACTCAAGTAGAAGAAATTAAAGGTATAAAGAGCTACTTCAATAATATTTTTTATAATCTGATACTGAATGCATTACATTACTCCAAGGAAGAGGAGCGCCCCTTGATAAGGATTTCTGCAGAAGAAAACGATTCAACCATAATCCTAAGGGTATCCGACAACGGAATCGGCATTGAACTAACCCCGGAAAAGGAGCGTAAGATTTTTGATATGTACGGAAGGCTGAGCGGAGCTACTGATGGCAAGGGATTGGGACTATATCTCGTTAAAACTCAAGTTGAGGCCATGGATGGTAAAATTGAGGTTAAAAGCTTGAAGGATGTTGGTACGACCTTTATACTTCAATTTCAAAAATAAAGGTACCTAAATTTCAGAAGGGCAAGTGCGATAGGTCTACATTGCCCCCTGAAATAATGATCCCTATTTTTTTTTCGTTGAATTTCCCCTTTTGGTTTAATACTGCAGCAAATGCAACGGCACTGGAAGGCTCGCACACAATTTTGAGTCGCTCCCATATGATCCGCATGGAAGCAATAATCTCCTTTTCCGTTACCCTGATGATTTTTTCCACATGTTTCTGTATAATGGGAAAATTACGATCGCCCAATTGAGTTTTCAAGCCATCAGCAATAGTATTGGTTGTTGTATTCGTTTCTATTTGACCACTCAACAACGATCGGTAGGCATCATCCGTAGCTAGGGGCTCACCCCCAATGGTTCTACAATTTGTACCAAAATAATGGACGGCCAGGGCCGTGCCGGCGATCAATCCGCCACCCCCAACGGGAGTTGCAACATAATCAAGGCCAGGTTGGGCCTCCAATAGTTCCATACAGGCGGTTCCCTGTCCTAAAATAACCTGATCGTCATTGGATGGGTGTATAAAAGTAGCTCCGTATTGGTCTTCAATATTTTTGGATTCGTGTTCCCTTGCTTCAAGAGTGGGCTCGCATTCTATCACCATGCCTCCATAGCCCCTTACCGCATCTTTTTTTACCTGCGGGGCCGTATTGGGCATAACAATATAGGCTTTCACGCCCAAGCCTTGTGCCGCCAGGGATAGGGCCTGGGCAAAATTACCTGAGGAATGTGTCACCACACCGTTCTTTCGCTGTTCCGCCGTTAGTTGCATAATGGCATTGGCCGCTCCCCGCATTTTAAAGGCACCCATTCTTTGAAAGTTTTCACACTTGAAGAAAAGTTGTGCGCCGATCATTTCATTGATCAATCGGGAAGTAAGCACAGGGGTTATATGGATAAAAGGCTTTATCCGATCATGGCAGTCGATAAGGTCTTGCTTGGTCATGCTATAAAATTAAGCCCGGATTTGGTATTACCAAACCTGGGCTTAAAGATAGGAAGGGACTTGCAATTAACGATGGGATTCCATCTTTTGTTCCTCTTCCTGTTCCTCTTCAAGGGAAATGCCTTCCATACCTAATTCCGGAATTACCAATAAGGGAATCTGTGTATGGAATGCCGTTCTTTTGATAATGGGCTCGCGTGTCATTTTTTCCATATAGCTGTGCTGATAATTCAGCAACGCCAACAAATGGATGTCCAGCTCTTTGGAGAACATCTCTAGAGTGTGGGAAACGGAGCTGAGTTCGGAAACGGTATGCACATAGTGTTCCACATCCCCCAAATACCTTCTCAACATGTTCAGGTTAAACTGCTGTAGCTCCGAAAGGGCCTTTATGCCATATTGTACATGTACGATCCTAATGGTGGCTTTGAACATTTTGGCCATTTCCAATAAAGGCGATAGCTCAGAAGTGGTGTAAAATCTATTGAAATCGGTGGCAAAGGCAATCTCTGAAGGGGTTACGAATTCAAAATTATAGGGGATGGCCAATATGGGACATTTTTTGGTGCTCTTTATGATGCGTACTGTGTTGCTTCCCATAAAAACTTCATCCACACCGGAAGCTCCCTTGGTCCCCGTTACTACCAAATGGATACCCAAGGTCTCCACAATATCCTTCACTTCCTCCATCAATAAATTGAAGGAAGAAATGGTCTCAAACGTATGGTTGGGATTGCCATACTTACTTTTTATACGGGCAACGGTTTTCTGTAATCCTCGTTCAGAACTCTCCCTCACCGCATCAACAATACGAACGCCATCCACCATTTTCGCCATAAAACGGCTACTGGGAATCACTGGTGTGTAGGTATTGAGCAGATAAAAAGTACAACGTTTGTTGCGGAACAATTGCATGGCATAGTCAATGGCGTTCCATGCATTTTCCGAAAAATCCGTAGGTATTAAAATCTTTTGCATCTGACTAAGAATATGATGCGATAAAATTAAACCTATGGGGAGGGGGATTCTATGACAATTGTCAGGTTTGAAATTGAGAAATCAAAAACCGTCCACCATTTCCATCAATTTGCGTTCATCCTTAATGCCGATCTTTTTACCGGATGTATGTATAAGGCCTTTCTTTTTGAACTCGGAAATAATACGGATGGCCGATTCCGTTGCGGTTCCCACCACATTGGAAATGTCTTCCCTTGAGAGGGTCAGCGCCAAGAAACCTTGCTCGTCTTCCCCAAAATTGTTCTTTAAATAAAGGAAAGCCTCGGCAATACGTTGTTTTACGGTTTTTTGGGAAATGTTCACGATTACGTCATCGGCCTCTTTCAGGTCGTGGGCCATATGGCGCAACACTTCCAAGGTAAAGTTGGGGTTTTTTTGAAGGGTGTTGGTAATGCTTTCCTTTGGAATAAAGCACACCTCCATATCCTGGACTGCGATGGCAGAAAGGTTGGTGCTCTCCTCGGCAATCACGGAGCGTTGACCGAGCACCTCACCTTTGGTGGCCAATTTTACAATTTGGTCCTTACCGTTGGCACTTAGTTTGGAAAGCTTGGAAATACCATTACGAACGCAATATACCCCATTGAGTTTATCACCTTCCTCAAAAAGGGCCTCCCCTTTTTTAATGGTCTTTGTGATCTTGGAATCGGAGACATGCTTCAACTCCTCCTTGCTCATGGCACGAAGAGAGTTAAATTGCCTGATGATACAATTCTCACACCTGCTTTCCATAATGATTAGTTTACCTGATTGAACAAAATTACGGGTATTGTCTCCACAATTTACTGATAAATATCATATTTTTAAGAGGCAGACTGTCCCAAATTTGTCTCAGGTAAAGCAAATGTATAATGGCAGACTCAACCTGTTATCACTGTGGGGACGATTGTGGGAACCATGGGGTTCGGTTTGATGATAAGGATTTTTGTTGCAACGGTTGCAAGACCGTTTACGAGATTTTTACATCCAACGGACTGGCCACGTATTATGAAATAGAAGCAAAGGCCGGAACCACACCGAACGAGATCCGCAAGAAATACGATTTTTTGGACAACCAAGAAATCGTGGAAAAATTGGTGGAATTCAATGAAGAAGGTGTTCAGGTGGTGAGTTTAAGTATTCCCACCATACATTGCAGTTCCTGTATTTGGGTTTTGGAAAACCTAAACCGCCTACATTCGGCCATTACGGTCTCCCAAGTCGATTTTCCGCAAAAAACCATCCGGGTTACCTATAAAACAAAAGATTTTTCCTTGAAAGCTCTGGTGCTGCTGTTGGGCAGCATTGGGTATGAACCCTATATCTCATTGGAGGAATACAACAAAAAGAGTAAAAAAGTGGACCGCTCCCTGATCTATAAATTGGGGGTGGCCGGGTTCGCCTTCGGCAATGTGATGTTGTTTTCCTTCCCAGAGTATTTTGAGGTACAGGAATTTTGGCTTGATCAGTACAAGGTGGTCTTCCGTTGGTTGATGTTCGCATTTTCATTGCCCGTGGTGTTCTATGCAGGTCAGGATTACTTCATTTCCGCATACAAAGGGCTTCGTTCCAAAATGCTGAATATTGATGTGCCCATTGCATTGGGCATCCTTGCCCTGTTCCTTCGCAGCACCGTTGATATTGTGTTCGATTTGGGCTCCGGTTTTTTTGATAGCCTAACGGGATTGGTATTTTTTCTGCTGTTGGGTAAATTTTTTCAGCAACGCACCTATGCCTATCTTTCCTTTGAACGGGATTACAAGTCTTATTTTCCTATTGCCGTTACCCGATTGAACAAAATAGGGGAGGAAGAAAACGTACAGATCTATAATGTTGAGGTAGGTGATCGGATTTTGATCCGCAGTCAAGAGATCATTCCCGTGGATGGAATTTTGATCAAGGGCCATGCCGAAATCGATTACAGTTTTGTCACTGGTGAGTCCGAGGCTGTTTTTAGGGAATCCGGTGAAAAATTGTTCGCAGGTGGAAAACAATTAGGCGATGTGTTGGAGGTGGAAGTGCTCAAGACCGTTTCCCAAAGTTACCTGACCCAATTGTGGGGCAACTCCGTATTCGCCAAAGACAAGGTGAGTCATTTTCAATCACTGACGGACAGTATAGGGAAACGGTTTACCATTGCGGTTTTGACCATTGCTACTTTGGCCACTGTTTTTTGGATGGTCTATCTGCCGAATATGGCCATGAGTGTGTTCACCTCGGTTTTGATCATTGCCTGTCCGTGTGCCATAGCCTTGGCTGCACCGTTTACCCTAGGGAATATCCTACGCATATTCGGTAAACATAAATTTTATCTCAAAAACGCCAACGTGATCGAGCGATTGGCCAAAATTGATACCGCCATTTTCGATAAAACGGGTACTCTTACCACCAATCAAAAGGAAGCCATTGTGTATGAAGGTATGGCTTTGACAGAGGAAGAAACGGCTTTATTGAAGACGACTTTGAGGGCATCCAACCACCCGTTGAGCAGATCCTTATACGATATATTAAAATCAAACGCCATCATGACCTTGGATGAATTCCAGGAACATACCGGAAAAGGGATTGAAGGAAGAGTTAAGGAACATTCCATAAAAGTAGGTTCCGCCAGTTATGTGGGCAAGGAAGCTTCGCCGTCCATGACCAACACTGCGGTCTATGTAAGTGCTGATGAGGATGTGAAGGGAAGATTTGTTTTCAAGAACACCTACCGAAAAGGGCTAGGCGAGATTTTTGAAACGCTTTCCAGCGAAATGGATTTGGGGGTACTATCAGGGGATAATGATGGGGAAAGACCCATTTTGGAAAACATCTTACCAAAGAAGACCAAAATGGTTTTCAACCAAAAACCAGAAGATAAGTTGGAGTACATCAAGGAACTCCAAAACGAGCATACCGTTTTAATGGTTGGAGATGGTCTGAACGATGCCGGGGCCTTGGCCCAAAGTGATGTGGGTATTGCAGTTTCGGAGAACATCAATGTGTTTTCTCCAGCATGCGATGGAATTTTGGATGCATCCAAAATAAAGTTGTTGCCGAGGTTCATCAAGTTGTCCAAAGGCGCAGTCAAAATCATTAAAATGAGTTTTATGTTGTCCCTCTGCTATAATGTGGTGGGATTGTACTTTGCCGTTACCGGGCAGTTGCAGCCTGTGATCGCGGCCATATTAATGCCCCTGAGTTCCATCAGTATTGTGGTGTTCACCACCTTGGCCACCAATTACTTGGGTAAGGGATTAAAAAATATTGAAATCTGATAAATGTCATTTTTTGAAGTAAGTCATAGCAGTAGTTTTACCCTCAAATTAAGGTAGGTATGAGCGTTATTTATGTGTTGTTGGCCATAAGTGTCACGGTGGCCGTGGCTTTTTTTGCGGCCTTTGTGTTGTCTGTCAAAAGCGGGCAGTATGATGATACGTACACTCCTTCCGTTCGCATGCTTTTTGAAGACGAGATTGTCAAGGAAAAGGACAAATCAAACCTGAATAATCAAAAATCAAACAAGAATAGTACAAACCAATAAATATGGAAATACAACAGTTCCGCTACGATAACAAAATCGTGCAAAAGTTCTTATACGCCACCATTCTCTGGGGCGTAGTGGGTATGTCGGTAGGTCTCTTGTTGGCCTTCATGTTTTTATTCCCCAATGTTACAGATGGAATTCCATGGTTGAGTTTCGGTCGCTTGCGTCCGTTGCACACCAATGCGGTGATCTTTGCATTTGTGGGTAACGCCATTTTTGCAGGGGTCTATTATTCCCTTCAACGGTTGCTAAAGGCCCGTATGTTCAGTGATGTGCTGAGCAACATTAATTTTTGGGGCTGGCAGTTGATCATTGTGTCCGCGGCATTGACTTTGCCCTTGGGTTATACAACTTCCAAGGAATATGCAGAGTTGGAATGGCCTATTGACTTGGCTATCGCCGTAGTCTGGGTGGTTTTTGGCTGGAACATGATTGGAACCATCCTAAAAAGGAGACAAAGGCACTTGTATGTGGCCATTTGGTTCTACCTGGCAACCTTTGTTACCGTAGCGGTACTCCATATTTTCAATAGTTTGGAGTTGCCTGTATCGGCTTTGAAAAGTTATTCTGTTTATGCCGGTGTACAAGATGCCTTGGTACAATGGTGGTATGGTCACAATGCGGTGGCGTTCTTCTTGACCACTCCTTTTTTGGGGTTGATGTACTATTTTGTGCCCAAAGCGGCCAATAGGCCAATTTACTCCTACAGGTTATCCATTGTGCACTTTTGGTCCTTGATCTTTATCTACATCTGGGCAGGTCCTCACCACTTGTTATATTCTGCTTTGCCAGATTGGGCACAGAACCTAGGTGTGGTGTTCTCCGTGATGTTGATAGCGCCTTCTTGGGGTGGTATGATCAATGGACTATTGACGTTGAGAGGGGTATGGGACAAAGTTCGAAGTGATGCTACCCTAAAATTCATGGTGGTTGCCATTACCGGTTATGGTATGGCCACTTTTGAAGGCCCCATGCTTTCTCTTAAAAACGTGAATGCGATAGCACACTTCAGTGACTGGATCATTGCGCACGTGCACGTAGGGGCCTTGGCCTGGAACGGTTTCTTGACCTTTGGTATGATCTATTGGTTGGTACCCCGTATGTTCAAGACCGACCTTCACTCCAAAGGTTTGGCCAACTTCCATTTCTGGATCGGTACCTTGGGTATCATCTTGTATGCATTGCCGATGTACGTCGCCGGGTTTACCCAAGCCTTGATGTGGAAAGATTTTAACCCAGATGGCACCTTGGTTTATGGAAACTTCTTGGAAACCGTATCCCAGATCATCCCTATGTATTGGATGAGGGCCATTGGAGGCAGCCTTTATATTTTGGGAATGTTCGTGCTGTTGTACAACGTGGTGATGACCATCAAGGCTGGATCCAGGGTTGAGGATGAATTGGCAGAAGCTCCAGCTTTGGCCAGGGTATCCAAAAGGCGAGTGACCGGGGAAACCTTCCACAACTGGTTGGAAAGAAAACCGGTTCAATTGACCATTTTGGCCACTATTGCCATCTTGATCGGGGGTATCGTTCAGATTATTCCGACCATCTTGGTGAAATCCAATATCCCTACCATATCCAGTGTAAAACCTTATACGCCATTGGAGTTGGAAGGACGTGACCTCTATATTAGAGAAGGTTGTGTGGGATGTCACTCCCAAATGATCAGACCTTTCCGAAGCGAGGTGGAACGATATGGCGAGTATGCCAAAGCTGGGGAGTTTGTTTACGATCACCCATTCCTTTGGGGTAGTAAGCGTACCGGACCCGATTTGCTTAGGGTCGGTGGTAAGTATTCGGATAACTGGCACTTGAACCACATGTACGATCCGCAAAGCACATCGGCGGGGTCTATCATGCCATCCTATAAATGGTTGGTCAGGGATAGACACGACAGAAGTGGTGTTCGGGCTAAAATGGAAACCATGGTGAAATTGGGTGTTCCCTACACCGAGGAAGATATTGCCAATGCGCCTGAAAACATGGCTACCCAAGCGGAACAAATCGAGAAAAACCTGTACTCCGATCCTGAGTTTGTAAAAACCTACGAAGCGGATAAAAAATATGCTGCGGAGAACGGTCAGGATTTTGTTGAAATGCGTGATCGTGAGATTGTATCCCTTATTGCTTACCTGCAACGATTGGGTACTGATATCAAGATCAAGAATACTGAAGAAACACTATCTCAAAACAAATAACCATGTTGAAATTCGTAAAGAACCATATGGAAACCATTGACGGAGTAGCCAACTACCCGATGATTTCCCTGCTGATCTTCTTTGTATTTTTTGTCCTATTGGGATGGTGGGTATTGACCGCAACCAAGGAACACATCAAAGAGATGGGCGAGCTGCCTTTAGAAGACGACAATCAACAAAACAAACTATAAAACTATGAGCACAAGAACACCCTGGTGGATACGCGTACCCGTACTATTCTTTTTGATCTTCGGATTGATGGAATATTTTATAGACTCTGGAGATAAACCAGCCATCATCGAATACCCCATTACGCAGTTTTTTATGCTCTTGGTCTTGATGATCTTGATTGCCATTGAGCTGATCTTGGGTTCCATTGAGAATATCATGTTCCAAACCCTTTCTGCGGAAGGAAAGGAAAAATACCTTGCCGCCAAGAACAAGAAATTTGAGTGGACATGGGCCAAAAATGTTATGTCAAAATTGACCCGTAGCCGTTCCATTGAAAAGGAAGGCGAAATCATTCTCGACCACAACTACGACGGTATCCGCGAGTTGGACAACGTACTACCGCCATGGTGGGTATACCTGTTCTATGGTACCATGATCTTTGCCGTAATCTATTTAGTACGTTTCCACATTGTGGGCGATTACGACCAAAAATTGGAGTATGAACAAGAAGTGGCCGCGGCCCAGTTGGCCATAGATGAATACAAAAAAACCGCTAAAGATCTTGTGGATGTAAACACTGTGGAATTCCTTTCCGATGCATCGGATCTGAGTGCCGGGGAAAAAATATTCCAGGGCAATTGCGTGGCCTGCCACATGGCAGATGGTGGAGGTGGTATTGGGCCCAACCTGACCGATGAGTATTGGATTTTGGGCGGGGGCATCAAAAATGTCTTCCATACCATTTCCGAAGGAGGTCGTGACGGTAAAGGGATGATTGCTTGGAAACAAAGCCTAAAACCAGCCGAAATAGCCCAGGTGGCCAGTTACGTGTTAACATTGGGAGGAACAACTCCTGCCAATCCAAAAGAGGCGCAAGGCGATCTCTGGGTGGATCCCAATGCGCCACAGCAACCGGAAGGAACGGAATCTGAAACACCACCGGTAGAGCAGGTTTCGGATTCCACAACAGTGGCCATGGACTAGTCCATAGAGGACATTGTCGCAAATTTTCATAAAACGCACATGCAATGGAAGAGAACTTTAGGGATTCCATAGGCACAATCACAGAAGAAGGTAAAAGGGCGTGGATTTTTCCAAAAAAGCCCAGTGGAAGGTATTACGATTACCGAAAGTACGTAAGCTACTTTTTGCTGATTTTTTTGATCGCCGCACCCTTTGTCAAAATTAGGAGCCATCAATTTTTGATGTTCAATGTGTTGGAGCGTCGCTTCAATATCTTTGGATTTCCATTTTGGCCACAGGACTTTCATTTGGTGGTGATCTCCATGATCATCGGGGTCATTTTCATTGCACTGTTCACAGTGGCCTACGGCCGTATATTTTGTGGATGGATGTGCCCCCAGACCATTTTTTTGGAAATGGTCTTCCGTCGCATCGAATTTTGGATCGATGGTGACCGTGGTGCCCAGTTGCGATTGGATAGGTCTCCTTGGAATGCTGAAAAAATAAGAAAAAGGGTGCTGAAATGGATTGTATTTTTCATCATCTCCTTTTTTATTGCAAACGTGTTTTTGGCGTACTTGATCGGTAGCGATAAGTTACTCGCCTATATCACCGATGGTCCTATGGCACACCTGAGTACCATGGTACCCTTGTTGATCTTTACCGGCGTATTCTATTTCATCTTTGCGTGGTTCAGGGAGCAGGTATGTATCATTGCCTGTCCATACGGAAGGTTGCAAGGGGTCCTTCTGGATAACAAATCCATTGTGGTGGCCTATGACCATAAACGTGGTGAAGCGGAAAACGGACGTAAAAAATTCCGAAAAAATGAAGATCGTGAAGCTTTAGGTTTTGGGGATTGCATCGATTGCTTCCAGTGCGTACATGTTTGCCCAACAGGTATTGATATTAGGAATGGAACACAATTGGAATGTGTGAACTGTACCGCTTGTATTGATGAGTGCGACCATATCATGGACAGCATCAACAAACCTAGGGGACTTATCCGCTACGCTAGCGAGGACGAGATCACCAAAAAGGATAAGTTCAAGTTCACGGCCCGTATGAAAGGGTATACCGCTGTGCTTGTAGTATTGATCGGAATTTTGATTGGAATGCTTTTCCTTCGGAATGAGGTGGAAGCCAACGTGTTGCGATTGCCTGGTCAATTGTATGAAAGAAAGGATAACAACATCATCAGCAACGTGTACACCTATAAATTGGTGAACAAGACCACCAAGGATATCCCGGATGTATCGTTCAAATTGATGTCGCACAACGGTAATATCATCATGGTGTCACAGGACAAGTTTACCATACCTGCAGAGCAATTGGCAGAAGGTACCTTGTTTATTGAGATCAATGCATCGGCCCTTACAGGAGACAAGGATAAGCTGAAGATCGGGGTGTACAGTGGCGATAAATTAATAGAAACAACGGTGACCCAGTTTTTGGCACCAAGGAGTTACAACTAAATAGTATTGAAATGAAAATAAATTGGGGAACAGGGATAGTGTTGGCATTTATCGGTTTTATCGGTTTCATCCTATATTTTGTAGTAAGGATGAGCACTGATGACAGGGCCAACCACGATTTGGTCACCGAGGAATATTACAAAGCGGAACTATCCTATCAAAAACAGATAGACGACTCGGAATCGGCCACCGAAATGAACGCCAACCTCAAGGTTGAAAAAACAGAAGAAGGTTTGGTGATTTCCTTTCCGGAGCGTTTTGACCCCCAAAAGATAACAGGAACAGTGTCCCTATATAGACCGTCTAACAAGCACTTGGATTCCAACTTTCCTATAAGTTTGTCCAATACACATTTGCTCATACCTGACAATCGCTTGGTAGACGGTCGCTGGGACATTACAGTACAGTGGCAATACGAAGGTAAGCCCTTTTTACATAAACAGAAACTCGTCTATTAACAATGTTAACGTCTGCATTGGTCTTGGGGTTATTGGGAAGCCTGCACTGCTTGGGCATGTGTGGCCCCATTGCTTTTATGCTGCCCTTGGACCATGAAAACGTGGCAAAGAAAACGGTCCAACTGTCCATTTACCATTTCGGAAGATTGATGGCCTATGGCATTATCGGCATGTTGTTCGGGTTCCTTGGCAAGGGCTTGTCCCTGTTCGGGATGCAACAAAAACTGTCTATTGGCATAGGGGTGCTTATGATTTTGTTGGTGCTCATTCCAGGTAAATATCTGAACGGGCATAAAATATTCACCCCTGTCTATTCCATCTTGGCTAAAGTAAAGTCCAAACTTGGGGGAGAGCTCAAAAAAAAGACCCCGGATGCCTTTTTGACCATTGGGTTCCTCAACGGTTTTTTACCTTGTGGACTGGTGTATATGGCCCTATTGGGAGCCATTGCATTGGGAGGTCCACTGCAAAGCGGACTTTACATGATGCTGTTCGGATTGGGAACCGTTCCCTTGATGTCCCTCGTGGTCTATTCCAAAGGCATGTTGGGCAATTCCATCAAAATGAAGTTTCAAAAATTGATTCCCGTATTTGTGGTGCTCATCGGTATTTTGTTTATTGTAAGGGGACTTGGTCTTGGGATTCCTTATGTATCCCCAAAACCCATGTCCTCCGGAACGGTAACGGCCGCCATTGAATGCCATCAACCCTAAAATATATATACCCAAAGTGAAAATAACAACGGCCCAGGAAGCAGTAAGTGTAGTAAAATCTGGAGACAGAGTATTTTTTCAAGGAGCGGCGATGACCCCTAACGTACTCATTGATGCGCTTTGCGACAGACATACCGAAATCAAGGACATTGAAATCGTGTCCATCCACACCGAGGGCGAAGCCAGATATACCCAAGCGCCCTGTAACGAAAGTTTTTGTTTGAACAGTTTGTTCGTTGGGGGCAACGTACGGGGTTTTGTGAACGGTTTTAAAGGCGATTATGTGCCTATCTTTTTAAGCGAGATCCATCTGTTGTTCCGAAGGGACATCATTCCTTTGGATGTAGCCTTCATTCAGGTTTCACCTCCAGATAAACATGGCTATTGCTCTTTGGGGGTTTCTGTGGATGTTACCCTGCCTGCCCTGGAAAAGGCCAAAAAGGTTGTGGCCCAAATCAATCCCCGAGTGCCAAGAACACATGGCGATGGCATCATCCACATCAATAAAATTGATTTTGCCGTTGAAGTGGACCATCCGATCCATGAACACGAGCCCACCGAAATTTCCGAAGTGGAAAAACATATCGGGTACCATGTGGCCTCTTTGATCGAAGATGGGGCTACCTTACAAATGGGAATCGGTAACATTCCGAATGCGGTACTTGCCAACTTGGAGAACCACAAAAGATTGGGCATCCATACCGAGATGTTCTCGGACGGCATCCTTCCACTTATTGAACAAGGGGTGATTACAGGGGAAGAGAAGAAAGTAAAACAGGGTAAGATTGTAAGCTGTTTTGCCGTAGGATCCCGAAAACTCTATGATTTTATTGATGACAATCCCCTCTGTGACTTTAAGGAGGCGGCGTATACCAACGATACGGCAGTAATCAGGAAGAACCCAAAGGTAACGGCCATCAACAGTGCCATAGAGATTGACCTTACCGGTCAGGTCTGTGCCGATACGATCGGGTTCAAACAATTTTCGGGTGTTGGGGGACAAATGGACTTTATCCGAGGGGCATCCTTGTCCAAGGGAGGCAAACCCATTATTGCCATGCCATCTGTTACCAATAAGGGAGTTTCTAAGATCACCCCATTTCTGCAACAAGGGGCGGGTGTGACCACTACAAGGGCCCACGTGCATTATGTGGCCACCGAACATGGCGTGGTAGATCTGTACGGAAAGAATTTGCAGCAAAGGGCCAAGGCCCTAATTTCCATAGCACATCCCGATCATAGGGAAGCTTTGGAGAAAGCGGCCTTTGAAAGATTCCACGGATAAGGACTCAACCATAAGCATAAAAAAAGGGGACAATTCTTTGGAATTGTCCCCTTTCTTGAATCACATGAAACCAATCAAAAATGCAATCCACTAGATTTTAAAGGTGATTACCGGTACTTCGGAATGGTTGGCGATGTCCTCACCAATACTGCCCATAAAGAAGTGCGACAATCCTCTTCGGCCATGGGTCGGGATTCCGATCAAATCGGCAGAAACCTTGTCGCTATAATTGAGAACACCTTTTTCAACAGTGTAATCATTGTAAATTTCTACGGCTACTCCCATACCTGCTGCGTCCAAAAATTTAGAAATCTTGGTATAGGCGTCCCCCGTACTCAAAAATTCGTCCCCAGGTGTATTGATGTACACCAAATGGAATTTGGATTTGAGCAGGTCTGCCATTTCCATGGCCTTTTTAAGGGCCGGTAGGTTTTCTTCCTCAAAATCACTGGCAAATACAAAGGTTTTGGGTTTAAAGCTCTCAACATCTCCCTTGATTACCAATACGGGTACATCGGAAGTTCTCACCACTCTTTCCGTGTTCGATCCAATGAAGATTTCTTGTAGGCCATCGGTACCATGGGATCCCATCACAATAAGATCGGCCTTGTGCTTTTCGGCAATTTCGTTCACCTCACTGAACACTTTGTAATGTTTGATCACGGGCGTAATCTTGACATCCTTCAAATAGGGTTTGTTCAAAAAATCGGTGAATCGCTTTTCTCCTATTTTGATAAGATGTACCACTTGTTCCTGGGAAATATAGCCCGATTCGCCCATAATTGCGGGCGAGAGCTCCAACATGTGGAGCACCAAGAGTTCGGCACTATGCTCTTTGGCTAGGGAAGCGGCCACTTTTAGTGCCTTTTCGGACTGATTTGAAAAATCAACGGGTACAATTATACTTTTCATTTTTTTGCTTTTTAGGTTAAACGGTCATGGAAAATATTCGGGTATCTGGTTTTTTTCTATGCAATTTTAAATCGAATGCCATACTGATATTCCTCACAAAGGGCCTTCCTTTTTCTGTAACGGTGATGGATTTCTCCTTGATTTCAACAAGTCCGTCGGATTTTAGTTCGGATAGGTTCTCCCTTATTTTTTGAAAATCCGCCACTTGCTCTTCCTCCTCGGTCCATGTTGTTTTAAATTGGCACATGATGTTGAGGATATGCCTTCGCAGTAACTCATCTTCAGAACTCAAGATATGTCCCTTAAAAATAGGAATAACTCCGTGTGTTACCAAATCCTCATATTCTTCCACGCTCTTTACATTTTGGGCAAACCCGTACCAGCTATCACTGATGCTCGATACACCCAAACCGATCATCAGTTGGGTCTTGGATGGTGTGTAGCCCATAAAGTTTCGGTGCAGGGAGCCATTTATCAAGGCCAAGTACAGGTCATCGGTAGGCAAGGCGAAATGGTCCATGCCCACATCCTTATATCCAAATTCGGTTAGCATTCTTTTGCCCATTTCATATTGGGCCTTTTTTTCCACTGCGGAAGGGAGGTCTGCTTCATCATACCCTCTTTGCCCGTTGCCTTTTAACCATGGCACGTGGGCATAGCTATAAAACGCAATGCGGTCTGGTTTTAGTGCATTCGTTTTCATGATCGTTTGCTCAACATCATCACAATTTTGAAAAGGCAATCCGTAGATGATGTCATGGCCTACTGAGGTATACCCGATATTTCTTGCCCACTCCGTTACTTTCTTCACGTTTTCGAACGGCTGGATCCGGTTGATGGCCCGTTGTACGGTCAAGTTGTAATCCTGAACGCCAAAGCACACCCTTCTGAACCCAACTTCGTACAAGGCTTGTAAATGTTCCTTGGTGGTATTGTTGGGGTGTCCTTCAAAACTAAATTCGATATCATGGGCTTTTTTGCCCAATTGTAAGATTCCCTCGATCAACATTTTTAAATGCTCCGGGGAGAAAAAAGTGGGGGTTCCACCACCCAAATGCAATTCCTTGATCACGGGTTTGGACTCCATAAGAGCCACATATAATTCCCATTCTTTTAGAACTGCCTTTATGTACGGAACCTCTACTTCATGCCTTTTGGTGATGCGTTTATGACATCCGCAAAAGGTACACATGCTCTCACAAAACGGAAGGTGTACATAAATGCTGATACCTTCACCAGGGTGTTCCTCAAAGGCCCTCAACACGCTGGACCGCCATTTTTTTCCAGAAAAGTTATCATCTTCCCAATAAGGTACCGTGGGGTAACTGGTATACCTTGGACCGGGCACATTGTATTTTTGAACTAATTCACACATTACTGCATACCTTAACATTATAGTCCAAAATTACCTTGGTATGGATTCTGAAAATATGACAAATGTCAGTATTGCCACAAATAGAGCCATTTATGGTATGTTAGGCTGACAACCATCATATTTTAAGGTGCTGTGGTACAGTAACTTTATGAAATTGCTAGAGGATCTAAACGCCAATTTCATGGGAGAACATATTGCCGAAAGTCGATTCGATGAGAAGGAACGCAAAGCGTTTGTGGCCCATTTGATTGACGATATCAATGCCTTGGAACGCATGATTCGTGATGGACTTATTGAAAACGACAAGGTCCGGATCGGTGCTGAACAGGAAATGTGCCTTATCAATCAGGATTATAGGCCGGCACCTAAATCTTTGGAAGTCATTGCGGCATTGGATGATGCCCATTTTACCACCGAATTGGCCAGTTACAACCTTGAAGCCAACCTTGATCCCTTGACACTTGAGCAGGATTGTTTCCGTTCCATGCAAAACCAGTTGGAAGGTTTGTTGGAGAAGGCCAATGATAGAGCTGGCTTATCCGGAGCGAAAATTTTGTTGACCGGAATTTTACCTACTATCAGCAAAGATGAACTGGGTATGGATTTTATGACCCCTATACCGAGGTATTATCGGATCAATGAAATATTGAAAACATGGCGGGGAGATGATTTTATGGTACGGATAAAAGGTGCGGATGAATTGTCCCTGCGTCATGATTCCGTTCTTTTTGAGGCTTGCAACACCAGTTTTCAATTGCATTTGCAGATTGCGCCTGAAAATTTTAGTAAGAGCTATAATTGGGCACAGGCCATTTCAGGTCCGGTATTGGGCGTTTGCTGTAATTCGCCATTGCTTTTGGGCAAAGAACTCTGGAGGGAAACCCGAATCGCCCTTTTTCAACAAAGTCTCGATACCCGAAAATGGACCAAGGCCGTAAAGGAACAAGTGGCACGGGTAGGTTTTGGGGAACGGTGGCAGCAGAACTCCGCGGCCGAAATTTTCAAACAGGATATTTCTACCCATCGCATTTTGCTGACCAAACCCATTACTCAAAATTCCTTGGAGCTATTGAACGACGGTAAAGTGCCCAAGTTGGAGGCCCTCAATCTTTTCAACAGTACCATTTACAGATGGAACCGACCTTGTTATGGTGTTGGAAACGGAAAACCACACCTCAGGATTGAGAGTAGATACATTCCTTCTGGCCCCACAGTATTGGACGAGATGGCCAATTTTGCATTTTGGGTAGGGTTAATGGCAGGCAGGCCGACACAGTTTGACGACATGCCATCAGTGATGGATTTTAGGGAAGCCAAACTCAATTTCCTTCGGGCAGCGATGAATGGAAGACAGGCCATGTTCTCATGGATGGGCAAGATTGTTTCGGCCAAAAAATTGGTACGGGAAGAACTTTTGCCCATTGCCTATGCAGGATTGCGAAAATTCAAAATAGATGAAGCGGATATCACCCGACTATTGGGTGTAATTGAAGGAAGGCTCAAAAATGGAACTGGGGCCGAATGGCAGATCAAGAACTTTAGGGGTCTCAGGGGTCAAATGAAGCTGGATAGTGCTATTGTACAATTGACCAAGTCCATGCACCAAAACCAGGAATCCCGATTGCCGGTTCATGAATGGAAACCAATTGAAGGAATGGCAGAGACCGCTGAATCCTTCCACTGGGTGGGACAGATCATGAGCACCAAACTAATCAAACTCTATGAAGATGATTACGCGAATTTGGCGGTAGCCATCATGAAATGGAACAACATACACCATCTTCCAGTTGAAAATGGCAAAGGTGAATTGGTAGGGTTACTTACTTGGAGCCATATGGAAAAATTGGAAAGACTGGACAAGGAGGAAGCCAAGGTGTCGGACATCATGATCAAAGAAGTGATCACGGTTCAGCCTAAAACGGAAATTATAACAGCCAAGAATTTGATGAAAGACCATCAGATCGGATGCCTTCCTGTTTGTGTGGACAACCATATTGTGGGCATTATTAGCAAAATAGATCTTTAGGCATGTGCAAAGTGCATAGCATAGCATTGAATGAAACCATAAAGATGGAAAGGGTCCTTGACCATTTGCAGGGAACATCGAGGGGGCCTACTGTGGTCTTTTTTGGGGGCATCCACGGAAATGAGCCTGCAGGCGTGTTCGCCCTTCGACAGGTTTTTCAGGAAATTAGATCACAAAATATACCCATTCAGGGTGAAGTGTATGCCATCACCGGAAATCTTGGGGCCTTGTCCAAAAACTTAAGGTATCAACAAGAAGATTTGAACCGGATTTGGTTACCTGAACGGATAACCTCCGTGATGGGCAAAGAAGAAGTCCAGCACCTGGAAGAAATTGAACTGAAACATTTGTATCAATTGCTCCAAGGAATATTGGAGAACAGTAAGCCACCATTCTATTTTTTGGACCTTCATACAACTTCCAGTGATACCATCCCATTTATGGTCATGAACGATAGCTTGTTGAACAGAAAATATGCATCCCATTATCCATTACCCATCATTTTGGGGATAGAGGAATACCTAGAGGGTGCCCTTTTGAGTTATATCAACGAACTGGGTTACGTTTCCTTAGGGTTTGAAAGTGGTCAGCACAACGATGGTAAGGCCATCCAAAACTGCATTGCCTTTATTCGGTACTCCATGGCGCTCACGGAAACTATTTTGGTTTCTTCCGAAGAGAAGGAAAACTTAAGAAAGGCCATTTCTGGGACGGGGAAGGAGAGCCATAAACTCTATGAAATCTACCATCAGCATCTTATTGCCCCACATAGCCAATTTAAAATGCTGCCAGGTTTTGTCAACTTTCAATCTGTTCCCAAATGGAAAAGTATAGCAATAGAAAATGGCATTGAAATGAAAATCCATAAAAGGAGGCAGATTTTTATGCCCCTTTACCAAGAGCAGGGGAATGAAGGTTTTTATTTTATCCGGCCCATTCCCAAATTTTTATTGTGGATGTCCAAAGAACTCCGAAGATTCAAAGTAGATCATTTATTGGTGAAATTGCCCGGGGTACAATGGAAATCCAAGGAGAAGGACACTTTGATGGTAGATCAAAGGGTGGCACGTTTTTTCGCCAGATCCTTCCTGCATTTGTTAGGGTATAGGGCCCGTAAGTTTGATGCGACCCATTTAGTGGCCAAGAACAGGGAGCGGGCCTCAAAGACTGAAGATTATCAAAAAGCCGATTGGTTCAACACATAAAAAAAAAGGCCTAAATCATTTTTTAGGCCTTTTCCTCTTCATCTGTCGGAACCCTTATTGCTTCATGATGAAGTTGATCGGTATGCTGTATTTTACACTTACTGCCTTACCGCGTTGTTGTCCGGGCTTAACCTTTGGTAAGGAAGATATGATGCGGGCTGCCTCATCTTCCAACAACCTATCGGGGCCTCTTTTTTCAATGCCACTGACCCTACCTTGGGAATCGATCACAAATTGAACATAAACCCTGCCGGTGATGTGCATCTCAAGTGCGGTAGGAGGGTAGGTGAAGTTTTCCTTAATGTGTTCTTGGACCTTTTGGTTAAAACATTCTTTGCGTTCTTCTTGGGTCTGATAGATTTCGCATCCAGGAAAAACTGGAACGTACTCAATGATTGCAAAGGGTACCACTATTTCTTCTTCCACTTCTTCCACATTTACATCGTCCACTTTAACTATGGCGTCTTCAATGTAGGTGTCTTGACTACTTTCGGTACTCTCAATAACGGTTTCTTCCACTTCTTCCACATCTTCCACGATCTCGATCACATCGGGGGCGGAGGGTGGTGGGGGCGGAGGGGTGGTTCTGATCATTTCTGTAATGGGAACATCCTCTTTAAGCTCATCCATTACCTGAACAATTTCTGAGGCAGTGGATTCCTTTTCATAGACTTTTACTTCCAAGGATTGCCATGTAACAAACAATACCGAAGTAAGGCCTAACATGAAATAAAGACTACTATTGCGTCCTATTTCGGCATTTGGGTTCTTTTTTGGTTTCATGACTTTTACTATTTAACTAGGTTAAAGGTAGTTAGCCTCGAAATCAAAAAACATGATAATAATCAGGTTCTTAAAATGACAAAAATTAATTTAAACGCATCAATTTTTATGATTTTCCCAAATTAAGGCCGCTGCCCCACATATAGCGGCCGTTTTTCCTTCCATGCCAGAAAGGATCAATTTTACCTTGCCCTTATACACTTCCAAAACTGATTTTTCAAAATAGTCCTTCAACGGGTCCATGATCCATTTGCCGCTATTGGTGAGTCCGCCCATAAGTACAAAAGCTTCCGGTTGGGTAAAGGCCGTAAAGTTGGCCAATGCCAGTGCCATGATGCGTGCCGTATAGTCAAAAGCCATGAGGGCAATTTCATCCCCTTCCTCCGCAGCTTTGGTAATGTCCTCACCATGAAGGTCGTTATAGGCAATATCCCGAAACCTACTTTCGGTAAGGTATTTGCTTTGCATATACATAATGGTACGCTTGAGTCCCGTGGCCGATACATAGGCTTCCAAGCCTCCCTTCACCCCAAGTCCGGTAAGTCGGCCATCTCCCAAGGTCATATCTACATGGCCCAATTCACCTGCAAAGCCATCGAAACCATCAATCAACCGACCGTTGGCCACAATGCCCGCTCCAAATCCGGTCCCCAAAGTGATCACGATAAAGTCCGTCATGTCCTTGGCGCACCCAAAGAGCATTTCGCCCAAGGCCGCGGCACTGGCATCGTTCATGATCCGGATGGGCATGTCCATGCGTTCTTGGAGCTTTTTTACTAAAGGAACACTTCCCTTCCAAACAAGGTTGCTCGCATTTTCAATGGTGCCATTTTTACTGGATGCGTTTGGTGCCCCGGTCCCACATCCAAGGATATTGACCGGTTGCCCGAAATTTTTGATGAGATCATCGGAAGTTTCCTTGATCTTGTCCAAATATTTCTCGAGGTCAGGGTAGTCCCTGGTCCTGAAAATGGTCTTTTCGTGGCATTTCCCATTTTGGTCTACCAATCCCATTTTGGTTTGGGTGCCGCCTATGTCGATTCCTATTACTAAATCCATAATTGGGGGTACATAATTTTGAAGTTTTTAAATATAACCATTATGCTGTCAAAAAAATAACCCGTAGTGCTTTTAAAAGGGCAGAAAATTTCCTAATATCAAGCAAAAGTTCAAAACCTGACACCTGTCATATTTTAGGTCATGGACCGACTCTACTTTTGAATCAGGAGTTAAGGAATAATTAAATAAAATAGGTATGAGCAGTTTTAAAAAAATATTGGTACCCTTTGATTTTTCAGAGGCTTCCTTGAACGCCTTGGAGTACGTGGCCAACTTTATCGGTACCGAACGTTCCATAGAAATTTTAGCACTTTATGTGAGCAGTATGCCCATCGATAAAAACGATGGGGAAAAACTTAAAACCGATTTTGCCAAAGTATTGGAATCCATCAGCGTAAGGTTGAAGGTTGCCCCTACTTTTGCAACGGAGACGGGTAATGTGATCACCACCATTCTTTCGGCCCAAAAGAAAAGTGATGCCGATCTTATCATGATGGGTACCATGGGGGATAAGATTACCGATGAGGCCATTACCAATACCTCAAAATTGGTCCTACAGGCCAATTGTCCGGTCATTTCCGTTCCCTATGGATGCGCCATCAACGAACCCAAGGATATTGCTTTGGTACTGGGCGGGGATAAAATTGATGACAGGGATGTACTAAGGGTTCTATTGGACATTGCCCGCACCTTTGATTCTAGGGTACACGTGTTGACCATCTACAAAGAATCGGTTTATGCCGAAGAAGCCATAAAGGAGCAAACGGAAAACTTGTTGGAGTACTATTTGGAACATTTTTATGCCGAACACACTTTCAACAAAAACCAAGATGTGGAAGAGGGTATCCTCACCTATATCCAAGAGAAGAATATTGACCTTTTGGCCATTTTACCAAGAAACCATACCATGATGAGCACTCCATCCGAAGGACGCTTGACAAAGCTGTTGACCCTTCATTCCGAGGTGCCTGTTCTAACCTTGGATTAATGGCCGGAATCAGATAAACTGGCCATTACGGGACATTGATGTGTTGATGAAATGTTCCATGAAATGGTATAAGGTAAAAGTTCATAACATTTTTAAAGATGAGGGGCACTGCCCCTTCTCTTACTTAATACAACCTAAATAATGGCTCCAAGGGATTGGGGCCTATTAACCACAAAAAACAAAAACATGGACACAACCAAAGACCTAGGCAAGTATGGATTGCATCATGTGACGGCTCATTGGAACCTTGATGCGGAAACGTTGCAAAAATTGACCTTGGAACAAGGTATGGGCGTGGAGACGGATAATGGTACCCTATGTGTTAATACAGGTAAATTTACGGGTCGCTCCCCAAAAGACCGTTTTCTGGTGAAAGATGACTACACAGCAGACAAAGTCTGGTGGGGCAGGATCAATAAACCCGTTTCCCCAGAAAATTTTGATAAACTGTATGATGAGGTCACCAAATATTTGGCGGGCAAGGAAGTTTATGTAAGGGATGCCTATGTGTGTGCCGATCCCAAATACCGAATGAACGTGAGGACCATTACCGAATATCCCTGGTCCAACTATTTCATCAAGAATATGTTTTTACGGTTGGAGGAAAACGAGTTGGATGGTTTTGAAGAAGAATGGTTGGTGCTCTGTGCCCCTGGGTATGAGGCTCCCACTCCCTCTGAATTTGGCATTTTGAGCAGTAATTTTTCCATCTTGAACTTTACCAAGAAAATTGCCTTGGTGGCAGGATCTGCCTATACCGGTGAAATGAAGAAAGGAATTTTCTCGGCCCTGAACCTTATTCTCCCAATGGAAAAAGAGGTGCTACCCATGCACTGCTCCGCGAATGTTGGGGAAAATGGCGATACCGCTATTTTCTTCGGACTTTCTGGAACTGGAAAAACAACCCTTTCTGCAGACCCCAACCGAAAATTGATCGGTGATGACGAACATGGCTGGACCAAGGAAAATACCATTTTCAATTTTGAAGGTGGCTGTTACGCCAAAGTGATTGATCTTAGCGAAGAAAAGGAACCCGATATTTTTAGGGCTATTCGTCCAGGGGCCCTTTTGGAAAACGTTGTCTTTAAAAAAGGAACCAAGGAAGTGGATTACTTCGATAGTACCATCACCCAAAATACAAGGGTGAGTTATCCTATCGATCATATTGATAATATTCAAGTGCCCTCCTATGCATCCAACCCAACCAATATCTTTTTCTTGACCTGTGATGCTTTTGGTGTTCTGCCCCCAGTTTCAAAACTGACTCCTGGTCAGGCAGCTTACCACTTTATCTCCGGATATACGGCAAAGGTTGCTGGAACTGAAGCGGGGATCAACGAACCGGTACCTTCCTTTTCGGCATGTTTTGGGGAACCGTTCATGCCTTTACATCCAACCGTATATGCTGAAATGCTCAGCAGCAAAATGACTGAGGCTGGTGTAAACGTTTGGTTGTTGAACACTGGATGGAGCGGAGGACCCTATGGTGTAGGATCCAGGATCAAATTGAAATATACACGGGGCATGATATCTGCCATTTTGGAGGGTAAGTTGGATGATGTGGATTATGAAACACATCCCATTTTTGGACTACGTATGCCCAAGTATTGTCCAGGGGTACCCACGGAGATCTTGGACCCAATGAACACTTGGCTACAAAAAGGGGCATACGTGAGCAAGGCAATCCAATTGGCACATGCCTTTCATATCAACTTTGACAAGTTTGCCAACCAGGCCTCCGAAGAAATCCTTAATGGTGGACCTTTGATAGATTCACACCATGCATTGACTGAACACTTATAAACAAGATTGTAGTGAGCATAACAAATCGTTTTAATATTGAACAATTGGGGGAATCGCAATTCGATTCCCCCATAAAATTGAGCACCACAAAAGGGGATAATCTTTTTGATTTTGTAAGTGAATCGGATCGGTTGGTCTTCGATCTGTCCCTGGCCCATTACAATCATTGTCTTAGTACCGGCGAGGCACCCATCTGCTTGCAACAGGCCGGGCCACGACAGCATATCTATTTTAACTCTAAAGAAGTCACCGCGGCCATAGTTACCTGCGGGGGACTGTGCCCAGGCATCAACAATGTGATTCGGGGTGTGGTCATGGCCCTCCATTATTTTTATGGGGTGAAGAGGATCATTGGCATTCCATACGGGTATGAAGGTTTGAATCCCGAAAAAGGACATGGGTTTGTGGAACTAAACCCAGAAAAGGTAAGGGACATCCATCAGTTTGGTGGAACTTTTTTAGGCTCTTCAAGGGGAGGACAAGATGTTGGGGTCATGGTGGATACCCTCCAGAAAAACCATGTGGATATGTTGTTCGCCATTGGAGGGGATGGTACCCTCAAAGGGGTAAATGCCATTGGTGAGGAAATTTCCCGTAGAAATGCCAAGATCAGTGTGGTGGGCATACCAAAGACCATAGATAATGACATCGATCTCATTGATGAATCTTTCGGTTTTGAAACCGCCTTTGATGTGGCCAGTCCTATTTTACGGGATGCCCATAATGAGGCCACTGGGGCCTATAACGGTATTTCGATCATCAAATTGATGGGGCGTGATAGTGGTTTCATTGCGGCATCAGCTTCTTTGGCCATGCCCGTGGTAAATTTTGTACTTGTGCCCGAGATGAACTTTTCCCTTGAAGGGGACAACGGATTTCTAAAAGCTTTGGAACAACGTTTGGAACAGAAAAAGCACGCCGTCATAGTGGTAGCGGAAGGTGCCGGTCAAGAATTGTTCAAGAACCGGAAGGAAATCAAAGATGCTTCAGGAAACATTAAACATGAAGATATTGGGGTGTTCCTAAAGGAAAAAATTGGTGACTATTTTAAGGAACGCAATACACCAGTAACCATCAAATACATCGACCCCAGTTATATTATCAGGTGTGCACCTGCCAACTCCAGCGATAGTGTATACTGTAGTGTATTGGCCTATCATGCCGTTCATGGTGCCATGGCCGGTAAGACCAAGTTTGTTGCCAGTAAGGTGAACAATAAATACGTTTATGTACCCATTTCAGAAGTCACCAAAAAAAGAAAGAAGATCGATCTTGAGGGGGAGTTTTGGTTTTCGGTACTGCAAAGTACGGGGCAACCTTTTTTCCTAGGGTAATGGATCGAAACTTGAACTGATAATTGTCATTTAATACCAATTATTGTAGTATTAGTTTTAGGATATATTAAAACAATTATCATGGAAGTACATGTTCAATATCAGAAAATGATGACCAGTGAATCATTGACCCAATTGTTGATGAAAAAACTGGAAGGTTTGGAAACAAAATACAGTTGGTTGATCAAGGCCAACGTACTTTTTAAAACAGAGAACGATAAATCCGGAGAGGGCAAAGTATGCGAGATAGAGCTTAGCGCACCGGGTCCAAGAATCTTTGCCAAATCCAGTTCTGATGATTTTGAAAAGTCCATGGCCAATACCATTGAAGACTTGCGAAAGCAGCTTGAAAAGCGACAGGCTACTTTTGCAACCCACTGATGTAAAAAAGATTATTGCTGTGCATGACATACTAAATCCAATGTAATGAAATTCAAAACGTTCATAATAGGCCTTTTACTCCTTACGGGATGCTCCTCTACCAGGCTCGTTGGCACATGGAAGAACCCTGATATTGTCCTTTTTGATGCTTACCAAGTTTTGGTGGTGGGGATGTTTCGAGATGACCATGCAAGGATGGAATTCGAGACCAAGTTTGTGGACGAATTGAAAAAGCAGGGCGTGGATGCCATGCGCAGCATTGATCTATTCGATGTGGAATTTACCTCTTCCCAAAGATCGGAAAAGGAAATAGAGGATGTTGAAGAGCAATTATTGGAAAAAGGGTTTGACGCCATTCTGTTCACAAAGGTGGTGGGTACAGAAAATAGAAGCACTTTTAAGGAACACCTTAACAATATTGACAAAATGCTCGTGCGGTTCAGCAATGATTACTTAGAGCACCAAGACATTTATTACGATCCCGAATATTACGATAGTTTCAACATTTATCATGCAGAAACTTCCTTATACTGTATCTGCGTTGGCAAGGAAAGGGATTTGATCTGGCGTGGTGAAGTAGATGTCACCGAACCTCAAAATGTTGAAAAAGCGATCGATTCCTACATCAAGTTGATTACCAAGTCCATGGGCGAGCAAGAAGTTATTTTCTAGGAAAAGCCCAAGGCATCCATCACCCCCAAAAAGTCTAAAAGAATACACACGGGGATTGCGATCAAAATGATGATCAAGATAAAGACCATCACCCTTAAAAAGGATACCATAAGCTTATCCCCAAAAGAAACTTCATTTGCCATAATAGTGTTATTTCTATCAATGTACGCAAATATTTGCAGTTTCTGCAAGGCCAAATTGCCAATAATCGATTAAAGGATGGATTTTTGGCATGTGTTGTAAACCAATCAATTGGATTTGGATTTCTTTCCACTGAGCAATTTGCCCAACTCCTCTAGGCTGATGCCCTTGGTTTCCGGCATCATGAACATCACCCACAATAACTGCAGTACCATCATTACGGCAAAAAAGATAAAAATAGGCCATGGATTGTCCTTGAAAATCCCAATTTCAGCATCCAGAAAGGTTGGGGTGAGCAAAGTGATCAAGGCAGCAAATACCCAGTGGGTCCCTGTACCCCATGCCTGTCCATAAGAGCGTACCTTGTTGGGGAAGATCTCCGAGATGAATACCCAGATCACAGCTCCTTGTCCAACAGCATGGGAGGCAATGAAGATCAGGATAAAGATCAACAGCAAAACCGAACTGGCCCCGGAATAGAAACACCATCCGACCATCGACAAACTCAGAATATATCCGATGGATCCGATATACATCAATTGTTTTCTCCCCAATTTGTCAATCAAAGCAATGCCCACAAAAGTGAAAATCAGGTTGATGACCCCAATGGATATGGAACTGAACAGCGATTCGCCGGAGGCAAGGCCGGCCCGTTCTAAAATTTCGGGAGCGTAGTACAGCACAAAGTTGATCCCGGACAATTGGTTGAAAAAAGCGATCAAAAAGGCCAATATCAAGGGCTTGTTGTACTTGCCCGAAAATAGCTTTTCCTTATGTTTTTCAGTGGTATCGTAGAGCGCCACTTTGATTTCGGAAAGATAAACGGTGGCTCTTTCCTTTTCAATGCCCAATAAGGTTATCGATTCCATTACAATGGCATCGGCACGTTCCTTCATCAGCAACCATCGTGGACTGTTGGGGATTTTCAATACCATTAAGGTATAGATCAGGGCAGGAATGCCTTCCACGCCAAGCATCCATCGCCAGGCTACGTTCTCCTCAAACAGGATCCCGATAAGATAATTGGAAATAAAGGCGACCAAAATCCCGAATACAATATTGAACTGGTACATGGCCGTTAACCTTCCCCTTGTTTCGGCTGTGGATATCTCCGAAATATATACGGGCGCCGCTACGGACGAGGCACCAACCCCCACACCGCCAATAAACCTGAAAAGGGAAAAACTATAGGCTTCTGGCGCCAAAGCAGAACCAACGGCCGAAATAAAATAAAGGACCCCGATCCAGAACAAGGTGTTTTTTCTTCCCAGACGATCTGTGGGGACACCTCCAAAGAGCGATCCCAAAACGGTGCCCCATAGGGCCATGGACATGATAAAAATACCGTGGAAAGTGAAAATGGAATCCCCCAAAAACCAGTTGGTGTTCCAAAGTTCCTTTATAGGTTGGTTGGCCCCGGAGATGACTACGGTATCAAAACCGAACAAAAATCCCGCAAGGGCAGCGGTCAATGAAATTCTGAAAATACGTTTGTCCATGTTGGTTGAAATTTGTTAAAGCTAACCAAATTTTATAAAAATCCAGAGATATGGTCCAGAATGCGATCGGCGGCCCCCACATTGGAGTTGATATAGTTGGAATTGATTTTGCCTTGTTCCTTTACTTTTGCTGGATTTCCAGTAAATAACTGCATCAAATTGTTAAATCCGGCTTGGTCGGATATGGGAGAAATACCACCTTTGGCCACCAAGTCTTCAGCTTCCTTGAAACCATGGTACTGGGGACCAATGATGATGGGAATTCCGAATACGGCAGGTTCCATGGTATTGTGCAATCCTGTGGCAAATCCTCCTCCCACATAGGCCACATCTGCATAGCTGTACACCTTGGTCAAGATACCGATGGTATCCAATACCAGCACATCGTATTCCTCTAACCGGGTATTATCCATTCCTGAATAGCAGACCACCTTTTTTTGAAGGGCATTGGTGATTTTTTCCACATGGACAGGTTTGATCTCATGCGGTGCAATGACAAATTTTATGGGCTCTTGCACCGAATTGATGTAGTTGATCAATATTTCCTCGTCCTCGGGCCACGTGCTTCCTGCAACCAAACAAAATTGCCCTTTCTTGAATCGTTCCATGAACTCCAATCCGTTGTCCCTTTTCAAGATTTCGGAAACGCGGTCCAGTCGGGTATCACCGCCTACTGTAACATTTTCAAAACCGATGGATTTCAATAGGTTTTTGGAGTTTCCGTCTTGGACAAAAAAATGGGAAAAAGTTTTTAGGCTCCTTCGCATAAAGCTGCCATACCCTTTGAAATAAACCTGCCTTTTGGAAAATATGGCCGAGACAAGAAAGGTAGGTGTGCCCCTCTTTTTTAATTGATCAAGATAGTTGGGCCAGATTTCATATTTTACAAAAACGACGATCTCCGGTCTGATTAAATTCAAAAACCGATTGGCGTTGTAAGAAGTGTCGATGGGGAGGTAGGTCACCACATCAGCTACTGGGGTATCCTTTTTTACCTCATATCCCGAAGGGGAAAAAAAGGTAAGCACTATTTGATGGTTGGGATGTTTGGAACGCAGTCTTTCCAGAATAGGGAGACCTTGCTCAAATTCACCCAGGGAGGCCACGTGCATCCAAATGGTCTTGGCATTAGGGGAAAGTTTTGTCTGAAGATGCGGAAATGTCTTCTTTCTGCCAGAGACAAATAATTTTATCTTGGGTTTGAACAAGGCGATTGCTTTTAATCCAATCCAAGCAATGTTGACCAAAATGTTGTACAAAAAACGCAAGGGCATCAATTTTTGCTAAAATACATTCTTTCCACAAGAGGCCGTTATGGTATCTTAATTTCTTAATTTTGCCGCATAATCAATTCCGATGAAGAAAATACAGATGGTTGACCTAAATGGTCAGTATGAGGGCATAAAAAAAGAGGTCAACGATTCCATTGCCGAGATTTTGGAAACTTCGGCGTTCATCAATGGTCCCTATGTGCATGCGTTCCAAAAGGAACTGCAAGAATATTTGGACGTGAAACATGTGATTCCGTGTGCAAACGGCACTGATGCTTTGCAAATCTGTATGATGGGATTGGGCCTGCGGCCAGGGGATGAAGTTATCACGGCCGATTTTACCTTTGCCGCCACTGTTGAGGTAATTGCCCTGCTGAACCTGACCCCGGTTTTGGTGGATGTGGAACCGGATACCTTCAACATCGATGTCGCGGCCATTGAAAAAGCCATCACCCCAAAGACCAAGGCCATTGTTCCCGTGCATTTGTTCGGGCAATGTGCCAATATGGATGCCATTATGGATCTCGCCAAAAAGCACAATCTATATGTGATCGAAGATAACGCACAGGCCATCGGGGCAACCTATACTTCCAAGAATGGAGAAAAGCAAAAAGCGGGAACCATTGGGCATGTGGCTTCCACCTCGTTCTTCCCCTCCAAAAATCTGGGCTGTTATGGTGATGGTGGCGCCATTTTTACCAATGATGATGATTTGGCCCACACCATTCGGGGTATTGTTAACCATGGAATGTACGAGCGCTACTATCATGATGTGGTTGGGGTGAACTCAAGATTGGACTCCATTCAGGCAGCCGTTCTGAAGGCTAAGCTTCCCAAACTCGATGGATACAATATGAAACGTTGGCAATCCGCGGCAAAATACACGAAAGCCTTTCAAGGACAAGAACATATTGTGGTGCCCAAGATTTCCTGTGCCTGTGGAATACAGCCAAGTACCTGCGATTGCCATGTGTTTCATCAGTATACCTTAAAAATAATAAATGGAAAAAGGGATGCCCTTGTAAAACATTTGAATGAAAATGGCGTTCCGTGTGGGGTGTACTATCCAGTTCCCCTTCACAAGCAAAAGGCATATGTGGATGGTAGGTACAATGAGGCAGATTTTCCAGTGACCAACCAATTGGTCAAAGAAGTGATTTCGTTACCCATGCATACGGAGTTGGATGAGGAGCAGATTGCCTTTATCACCAAATTGGTCATAGACTTTGTAAACCAATAAAATGAAAATACTTGTTACGGGCGGCCTTGGGTTCATAGGCTCACATACTGTTGTAGAACTACAGAACGAAGGTTTTGATGTTATCGTAGTGGACAACCTTTCCAACGCATCCATCGATGTTTTGGACGGTATAGAAGCCATTACCGGGAAAAGACCCATTTTTGAAAAGTTTGATCTTCGTGATAAATTGAAGGTACAGGAGTTTTTCGGAAAATACGACATTGATGGAGTCATCCATTTTGCTGCATCCAAAGCTGTTGGCGAAAGCGTGGAAAAACCGCTTTTGTATTATGAGAACAACTTGGGGGTTTTGGTCTATATTCTTCAGGAATTGGAGAAAAAAGGTGGAGGAAATTTTATTTTCAGTTCTTCATGCACCGTTTATGGGCAGGCTGATGAGATGCCCATTACTGAGGATGCACCCGTTAAACCAGCGGAATCACCTTATGGCAATACCAAACAGATAGGTGAAGAAATCATCCGGGATACCTGTAAGGTGAACCCTGAACTGAAGGCAATAGCACTCCGATATTTTAACCCGTTCGGCTCCCACCCATCCAATCAAATTGGTGAATTGCCACTGGGAGTACCTCAAAATTTGATTCCGTTCATTACCCAAACCGGTATCGGCCTAAGGGAACAATTATCGGTTTTTGGAGATGATTATCCAACGGAAGATGGTACCTGCATCCGTGATTACATTTATGTGGTAGACCTTGCAAAGGCACATGTGAAAGCGTTACAGCGTTTGTTGAAAGGAGAAAATGCGTCCAACTATGAAGTGTTCAACTTGGGCACGGGCAAAGGAAGTTCGGTCCTGGAGGTGATCCAAAGCTTTGAAAAAGTATCTGGCCAAAAACTCAAATATAGGATTGTGGACAGAAGACCAGGGGATGTCATCCAGGCGTATGCCGATACCACTAAAGCCAACAAAGTTTTGGGCTGGAAAGCTAAGGCCACTTTGGATGAAGCCATGAAAACTGCTTGGGACTGGGAGAGGAAAGTAAGAAATTCGGATAAGGATAAATCCTAATAGCGGCTTTTGGACGTAAATAAGATATGCTGTCCAATTATAATACAAGTATGGAGCTGCTCGAGGTAGTTCAACGGGAACAATTGTACAAAAAGCTATTGCTCCAGCTCCAAAAGGATTTTGACCTCGCCAATGTGCCCATCCAAATAACAATGGATGCGACCCCTGCCGAATTGAAAAGCCTCCTTCATGAAAAAATCTATTTTCTAATAGTGGAAAAGTTTTCCGAATACCTCAACCTATTATATGTTGTGGACATTTCGGAAAACGAAGTAAAGAAAATAGCTCCATCCGATGCGGTGGATGTTGCCGCTGAGGCAGCTTTTTTAGTATTGAAGCGCGAATGGCAAAAAGTTTGGTACAAGGCCAAATATAGTAGCTGACCTTGTCACACTTTCACATAGATACCTTTCTTGTCCATAAAATACCCCACTACCCAACAGGTAAGCATGATCCAAAGGGCGAATAAAAGGGAACCCACATAACCCCCCGACCAGGAAATGAACACGTTGTCGGCGATCCATTTGTAAAGGGATTCGCCATTGGTGTTGATGGAGTGAAGTGATATCACAAAGACTTCCGATAGTAGATAGATGAACAAAGTGTTTTTGCCGAATACTTCAAAAAAGTAGCTCCACCCTTTCGTCTTTTTCATATCAAGAAAATAGATCAAAGTGGCAATGGCAACCAGGTCGATTCCGCAAGTGAGCAGTACAAAGGAACTGGTCCATAATTTTTTGTTGATAGGTAACAATAGGTCCCATGCCAAACCCGCAAAGACAAGTGCGAAACCTACCATCATCAATTTGGAGATGGTCTCAAAATTCTGGCCGTTCTTTTGAATGAACTTCCCGGCTAGGAAACCGATGATAACGTTCACAATGGCCGGTAAGGTGCTCAAGAACCCTTCGGGATCAAAAGCGATTCCCTCGCCATGGTACATATGTTTTGGGCCGACGAGCCATTCGTCCAATTTCAAAACAGCGTTCCCGGTCAGGGTCAAATCCCCAAAACCGATCAGGATAAGGTGGTAAGCCACCAGAAATATGAGACTCAACCAAATAGCTGTCTTCGACTTCACAAAATGAAGGATGATCGAGGCAAACATATAACACAGGGCAATACGCTGTAACACTCCAAAAATTCGGGTCTCTTCAAAAGGCTTGAAATGTCCATCATCAAAGAACGGGAACCAATACATCAAAAATCCCAATAAGAAAATGATGGCAGTCCGTTTGAAGATCTTTTTAAAAACGGCGCCATTGCCCATGCTCTCATATTTTTTCATACTAAAGCTCATGGAATTCCCTACAACGAATAAAAAAGTCGGGAATACCAAGTCGGTGAGCGTAAAGCCATTCCAGCTGGCATGGTTCAAGGGAGCAAAGGTGGTATCGCCATTTCCGGGGGAATTGACTACAATCATCAGGGCAACATCCAACCCGCGAAAAACATCAAGGGAGAGATAGCGATTTTTAAGTTCGGACATGTTAGGTTGGTTTTTCAGGTGAAACCAAGTTATGTTTTTTTTAGTTTATTGGGCCGTTTTGCGTTAAAAATTTCATTATTTCAGCTTTCCCGTTAGTTCTGTAACAGAGATGTAATTTTTGGACAATATTTGGTTAAAAGCCATTTGTATGAATGGTAAAACCCGTATTTTTGACAAAATTTTCCATAAAGTTTTGGAGAAACAGAAAGAATGGACAAATATTCATTTTTAAATGCTGCGCATACCTCGTTTTTTGCGGAGCTGTACGATAAATATCTAACGAACCCCGATAGTATTGAGCCCAGTTGGAGGGCTTTTTTTCAAGGATTTGATTTCGGACTCGAAAGCTCCTTGGACGATTTGGGAATTGAATCCGAAAAGACCGGGATGGTCGTGCTTACCAATGGTAGGCAGGTAGAAATGCCCGAGACCCTTCAAAAGGAATTTCAGGTCATTCGCCTTATAGACGGCTACCGTACCCGTGGTCACCTTTTTACCAAGACCAATCCGGTTAGGGAACGTAGAAAATATGAGCCTACCTTGGAAATCGTCAATTTTGGCCTTACCCAAGATGATATGGGCACTGTTTTCGATGCAGGGAAGATTTTGGGCATTGGTCCATCTACCTTGAAGGAAATCATTGCCCACTTGGAAAGCATTTATTGCAATTCCATTGGTGTGGAGTATATGTACATCCGCACCCCGGAACGTATCCAATGGATCCAGGATTGGTTGAATGTGAACGACAATCGCCCCAATTTTACTGCTGACGAGAAGAAAAACATTCTCCGAAAATTGAACGAGGCGGTTTCCTTTGAAAGCTTCTTGCATACCAAATATGTTGGGCAAAAACGCTTTTCCTTGGAAGGGAACGAAACGTTGATCCCAGCTTTGGATGTAATCATTGAAAAAGCGGCCGACAAAGGGGTGAAACAGTTTGTGATGGGTATGGCCCACCGCGGACGGTTGAACGTATTGACCAACATCTTCGGAAAATCCCCAAAAGATATTTTCAGCGAGTTCGATGGCAAGGATTACGAAGAGACCATCTTTGATGGGGACGTAAAGTACCACTTGGGTTGGACTTCCATGCGTGAAACCGATTCAGGGAAAATGGTAAACATGAACATTGCCCCCAACCCTTCCCACTTGGAAACCGTAAATTCTGTGGTGGAAGGTATTGCTAGGGCAAAACAAGACCATGACCATAGTGATAATGTCTCCGAAGTATTGCCTATTTTGGTGCACGGGGATGCCGCATTTGCGGGTCAAGGTGTGGTATATGAGGTTATACAAATGGCTCGTTTGGAAGGATACCATACCGGGGGTACCATTCATGTTGTGGTTAACAACCAGATCGGGTTTACTACCAACTATTTGGATGCCCGCTCCTCCACGTATTGTACTGATGTGGGCAAGGTAACCCTGTCACCTGTACTTCACGTAAATGCCGATGACGCAGAGGCCGTGGTGCATGCTGCCACTTTTGCATTGGAGTATAGGATGAGGTACCAACGCGATGTGTTCCTTGATCTGTTGGGATATCGAAAGTATGGGCACAACGAAGGGGATGAACCAAAGTTCACCCAGCCATTGTTGTACAAGGCCATTGCCAAGCACGATAATCCAAGGGATATTTATGCACAAAAGTTATTGGCAGAAGGTATCATCGACAAGGATTATGTGAGCCGATTGGAAGAGGAATACAAAACGAATTTGGAAGAAAATCTTTTGGATTCCCGCAAAATAGAAAAAACCAGGATTACTCCTTTCATGCAAGATGAGTGGGAAGGATTTGAGCAAGTGACCGAAGAGGCGATGCTTTCCGCAATGGATACCACTTATGATGTTAAGAAGTTGGATGAGATTGCCAAAAGCATCACTGCACTTCCCGAAGGGAAAAAATTCTTGAGAAAATTGGAACGATTGGTCGAGGCCCGTCATGCCATGTATTTTGATGACAACAACCTGGATTGGGCCATGGGGGAACTTTTGGCCTATGGGTCGTTGATTGAAGAAGGGTATGATGTGCGTATGTCAGGTCAGGATGTGGAGCGGGGAACATTCTCCCACCGCCATGCTGTGATCAAGACCGAAATGCACGAGGAGGAAATTACCTTGTTGAACGAATTGGGTTCCAACCAGAACGGTAAGTTCCATATCTACAACTCCTTGCTTTCGGAATATGCCGTAATGGGCTTTGACTATGGATATGCCATGGCAAGCCCCAAAACGTTGACCATTTGGGAAGCACAATTTGGGGATTTTAGTAATGGTGCCCAGATCATCATTGACCAATACCTATCCGCTGCCGAGGACAAATGGAAATTGCAAAACGGATTGGTGCTGTTGTTGCCCCATGGTTATGAAGGTCAGGGAGCGGAACACTCCTCGGGACGTATGGAACGATATCTTCAGCTATGCGCCAAGGATAACATGTACGTTGCCGATGTAACCACGCCTGCCAACCTGTTCCATTTGTTGCGGAGACAGATGAAGGCCAATTTTAGAAAACCTTTGGTGGTATTCACACCGAAAAGTTTGTTGAGGCATCCCAAAGTGGTCTCCACCAAGGAAGAAATGGCCAATGGAAGTTTTCAAATGGTTATAGATGATGCCGAGGCCAACGTGTCCAAAGTAAAAAGCTTGGTGTTCTGCACTGGTAAGTTCTATTATGATCTTTTGGAGAAAAAGGAGGAGTTGAACAGAGACGATGTAGCCTTGGTGAGGGTGGAGCAATTGTTCCCATTGCCAGCGGACGAAATGCGTGATATCATCAAGAAATACAAGAATGCCGACGACATCGTTTGGGCTCAGGAAGAACCCAGGAACATGGGGGCTTGGGGCCATATGTTGATGCATTTGGACGAGGCCAAGCAATTCAGGGTGGCATCCCGAAGATTTTATGGGGCCCCTGCCGCGGGTAGTGCGGTGCGTTCCAAAAGACGACATGCCCAAGTGTTGGAGTATGTCTTCGATAAGAGTAAGGACAATATGTTAATTCGATAATACAAGTATAAACTATAGTAGCATGGTTTTAGAAATGAAAGTTCCCTCACCAGGGGAATCCATTACAGAGGTTGAAATCGCCGAATGGTTGGTTGCAGATGGTGACTACGTGGAGAAGGACCAGGCCATAGCCGAGGTGGACTCGGACAAGGCAACTTTGGAGCTTCCGGCGGAGGAAAGCGGAATTATAACCCTTAAGGCCGAGGTAGGGGATGCCGTGGCTGTTGGTGAGGTAGTTTGCCTTATCGATACCAGTGCCCCAAGACCTGATGGTGCTGCTCCCCAAGCGGAGAAAAAAGCGGAGCCTAAAAAGGAGGAGCCCAAAGCGGAACCTAAAAAGGCGGAGCCTAAAAAAGAAACCTATGCTTCTGGTGCTCCTTCACCTGCAGCTAAAAAGATATTGGATGAAAAGGGTATTGCCCCCTCATCTGTAGCAGGTACAGGAAGGGATGGCCGTATCACAAAGGAAGATGCCGTGCAGGCTGTTCCATCTATGGGTACCCCAACTGGTGGTAACCGTGGCGAGACCCGTTCCAAATTGTCCATGCTTCGCAGAAAAGTGGCAGAGCGTTTGGTAGCTGCCAAAAATGAAACCGCCATGTTGACCACGTTTAACGAAGTGGACATGTCTGCCATATTTGAGTTGCGTTCCCAATACAAGGATGAGTTCAAGGATAGGCATGGGGTAAGCCTAGGTTTTATGTCCTTCTTCACCAAAGCGGTGATCCGTGCCTTGCAAATGTACCCTGCCGTGAACTCCATGATCGATGGTAAGGAAATGATTACCTATGATTTCTGTGATATCAGCATCGCCGTATCCGGACCCAAAGGATTAATGGTGCCCGTAATTCGAAATGCCGAAAACTTGACTTTTAGGGGCATTGAGGCCGAAGTGAAACGCTTGGCGCTTCGTGCCAGGGAGGGGGAAATCACCGTGGATGAAATGACCGGGGGTACCTTTACCATTACCAACGGGGGAGTATTCGGTTCCATGTTGAGTACACCCATCATCAACCCACCACAAAGTGGTATTTTGGGTATGCACAATATTGTGGATCGTGCCATTGTTCGAGATGGTGCCATTGCCATTGCCCCGGTAATGTATGTGGCCTTGTCCTACGACCACAGAATCATCGACGGAAAAGAATCTGTTGGGTTCTTGGTGGCTGTTAAGGAAGCTTTGGAAAGTCCTGAAGAATTGTTGATGGACAACAACGTGAAAAAAGCGTTGGAGCTATAAAATAAAATCATTCCAGACGGGTCCACCCAGCGAAGTTGAAGTGGATTTACGAGGGGTAAGGAACAAATGCCTTTACTTTTTCAAGTAGAGGCATTTTTTATTGTAATCGATCACAGCCTTTCCTTTTTTAAGGACATCGGCCCCGATAATTCCATCTACCGGAAGTGCGTTGTGTGAAACCAAGGCTTGGTTCACATGGACCAAATCAAAAACAACAATTTTTTGTTTCTTTTTTTTCCATTTCCCGATTTCGATGGTGTTCTTGATAGAAATCAAGGTTTCCATCTCAACGGCACCTGCACCGGCGGCCTTCACATCGGTGGTCTCGGAGGCCATGGCAAAAAAGGCGATCTTGTCCATGCCCACACAGGTATTGGACGCCCCTGTATCCAAAATGAACTTGCCGGAAATACCATTGATCTTGGCTACGATCTCAAAATGGTTCGTTTCGGTGAACACCAAGGGAATTTTAATATAGTTTTTGGATTTCAGGAACTTTTTTAATGATGTCATATTGTTTATTGAGTGATGTCATGCTGAGAGCAAGCGAAGCATCTTTACATATAATGCATTACAAAGTTTTGGGACAACTAAGATAAATCTATTTTTGTGATATGATCATTACCGACACCCACACCCATTTATACAGTGAAGCTTTTGACGAGGACCGAGATGCCATGATGCAACGGGCACTGAATGCCGGGGTGAAGCGCTTTTTTATCCCTGCCATCGATTCCACATATACCCAGGCCATGTTGGATTTGGAATCCGATTATCCTGAAAACGTGTTTTTGATGATGGGGCTGCATCCTACCCACGTAAAGGAAAATTATAAGGAAGAGCTTTCACTGGTAGAAGAGTGGCTGGCCAAACGGAAATTCTACGCCGTGGGTGAAATCGGTATCGACCTGTATTGGGACAAGACTTTTTTGAAACAACAGCAAGAAGCCTTCGTGTACCAGATCCGTTTGGCCAAAAAGCACCAATTGCCCATTGTAATCCATTGCCGGGAATCGTTCGATGAGATCTTTGAAATCCTTGAACAAGAAAAAGGGGATGACCTTTTTGGAATTTTCCATTGCTTTACAGGAACCTTGGAGCAGGCGCACCAAGCCCTATCCTACAATATGAAGTTGGGCATTGGGGGCGTGGCCACGTTCAAGAACGGGAAGATCGACCAGTTTTTGGATCAAGTTGATTTGAAGCATATTGTTTTGGAGACCGATTCGCCGTATTTGGCACCGGTTCCCTATCGCGGCAAACGGAACGAAAGTGCCTATGTGATTCAGGTGCTGGAAAAGTTATCCTATATATATGGTAAGCCTGTCGAGGAAATTGCTGAAATTACCACCCAGAATTCGGTGGAGGTATTTGTAGCATAGCCCATGAAGAAAAAGACCAACATATTATTGATCTATACCGGGGGCACCATCGGTATGGTCAAGGATTACAAAACCGGGGCCTTGCGTGCTTTCAATTTTGAGGAGCTTATCAAGAACATTCCAGAACTGGACCAGTTGGACTGTACGCTAAAAGGCGTTTCTTTTAAGGAGCCCATCGATTCTTCCAATATGAATCCCAAATATTGGGCCCTGATCGCCTCCATCATCGAAGACAATTATAGAGATAATGACGGCTTTGTGGTGCTGCATGGCAGCGACACCATGAGTTATTCGGCTTCCGCATTGAGCTTTATGTTGGAGAATCTGGACAAACCGGTCATTTTTACGGGATCGCAATTGCCAATAGGGGACCTTAGAACGGATGCCAAGGAGAATTTGATCACGTCCATAGAAATTGCTTCGCTGCATGAAAATGGCAAACCCGTGGTGCAGGAAGTGGGGCTTTACTTTGAATACAAGTTGTATCGTGGTAACAGGACCACCAAGATCAACGCCGAACATTTTGAAGCTTTTGCTTCCTTGAATTACCCACCTTTGGTGGAATCGGGGGTGCATTTAAAAGTACATGATAACTATTTGTTGAAAAAACCTGCCAAGAACAAGTCCCTTCTGGTGCATAAAAAGATGGATGACCGGGTCGCGGTTCTCAAATTGTTTCCCGGAATCAATCAGGATGTGATGAAGGCAGTGCTGCAAATACCCCATTTAAAGGCCCTTGTTTTGGAAACTTATGGTTCAGGAAATGCCCCAATGGATGAGTGGTTTTTACAAGAATTAAAAACAGCGGTAAAAAATGGACTGCACATTATAAATGTTACCCAGTGCTCCGGTGGCAGTGTTTTTATGGGTCATTACGAAACCAGTGAAAAGCTGAAGGAGATGCAACTGATTAACGGCAAGGATATTACGACGGAGGCTGCTATTGCAAAGGCTATGTACCTATTGGGCACTGGTGTTCCCGATGCATTGTTCAAGACAATTTACGAGACGCCTTTACGTGGTGAAATGGTGTAAAATTAACGCATCAAATTTCTATAACTGATTATTTTTTCGTTTATTGGTCGGCCTAAATGAAGGAATAGAGAGGTGGCCGAGTGGTCGAAGGCGCACGCCTGGAAAGTGTGTATACACCAAAAGTGTATCGAGGGTTCGAATCCCTTCCTCTCTGCAAGGTATTTTAGTTTTTCAATTGCAAAATTTTTATATCTTTAACATTATTAACTAACTAAATTTAAGTTTTAAGTAAAATGAAAAAAATATCCTTTACTCTGGCTGCTGCCGGAATGTTTGTGATGGGAACTACAACTGCGTCTGCAGCAATGTTGCAAGAAGAAGCTGAAGCCAGCAAAGGTTTCACCCAGGTATTGAAAGAACAATTTATTCAAGGAGGTCCTGCCTTCATGGGTATCGTACTTCTTTGTTTGATATTGGGATTGGCAGTTGCCATTGAAAGAATTATCTATTTGAATTTGGCAACCACCAACACTGCCAAATTGAAACAACAAGTGGAAGATGCATTGGCTTCTGGAGGTGTAGAAGCAGCCAAAGAGGTCTGCAGGAACACAAAAGGACCTGTTGCTTCCATCTTCTACCAAGGATTGGACAGATCGTCCGAAGGTTTGGAATCTGCTGAAAAAGCAGTGGTTGCCTACGGAGGTGTACAAATGGGCCAATTGGAGAAAAACGTATCATGGTTGTCCTTGTTTATCGCTGTGGCCCCGATGCTTGGGTTCATGGGTACGGTAATCGGTATGATCCAGGCCTTCCAAAAAATCGCCGCTGTTGGTAACTTGAGCGCCTCTTTGATTGCAGGTGACATCCAGGTGGCGTTGTTGACCACGGTATTCGGTTTGATCGTGGCCATCATCCTTCAGATTTTCTATAACTATATCATTGCCAAGATCGATAGTATCGTAAACGACATGGAAGATGCCTCTATATCTTTGATTGATATGTTGGCAGCGCACAAGAAATAATTACGGAATTAAAAACTATCGGGAAACATGAATAAAATAGTAAAAATAGCACTCATTGCAATCGGATTGATTTCTGCCGTACTATGGTTCTCATTGCCATCAGCGGAAGATCCGAATGCAATCAGCAGTGGGTCAATGAACTTCATGTTCATTATCATGTACATTTTGTTGGCCATTGCCGTAGTGGCAGCACTGTTCTTTGGATTGAGCAAATTGCTTTCCACTCCGGGAAGCCTTAAGAAAACCCTGTTTGCCCTAGGTGGATTGGCCATTGTTGTGGCTGTATCCTACGGACTTTCTTCCAACAACGCTCCTGTTGTTGAGGAAATGGCAAGAAGAGGTATCACAACCACAGAAGGAACTGTGAAAAACATTGGAATGGGATTGAACGTATTCTTCATCCTAACCGTAGTAGCGGTAGTTCTAATGGTATTCCCAGGATTGAAGAAAATGTTTGTAAAGTAAAAATAGAACTATGCCTAGAAGAAAAGCAGCGCCGGAAGTCAATGCCGGTTCCATGGCAGACATCGCTTTCCTCTTGCTTATCTTTTTCTTGGTGACCACCACCATTGAAACGGATGCAGGTTTGGACCGTATGTTGCCACCAATCGAGCCGCCAGATGATACAGAAGTAATTATAAGGCAGAAGAACATTTTTACGGTGAACATCAATAAAAATGGTCAACTGTTGGTAGAGGATAATTTGATGAACCTTAAAGATTTAAGGGCTGCAGCTACCGCATTTTTGGAAAACAATGCGGATGGTTCCTGTACTTATTGTAAAGGTAAAAAGGATCCTGCTTCCTCTGATAATCCATCAAAGGCCATCATTTCATTGAAAAATGATAGGGAGACCAAATATAGCACCTACATTACGGTACAGAACGAATTGGTTGGTGCCTATAATGATTTGCGTAACCGTGAAGCCCAAAAGCTTTATGGACAGGATTTCACCAAAATGGAAGCCGAGTACCTGAACCCAGAAACACCTTCTGCGGTAAGGGACGATTTGAAAGACAAAGTGAAACGTATCCAGGATATGTTCCCACAAAAACTTTCAGAAGCCGAAACATCAACCAATTAAAACTAGAATTTAGTATGGCTAAGTTTACAAAAAAGAAGGATGGAGATTTGCCTGCGGTGTCTACAGCATCTTTGCCGGATATCGTGTTCATGTTACTGTTCTTCTTTATGACCGTAACCACAATGAAAGACAGTTCTTTAATGGTTGAGAACACGCTTCCTAATGCAACTGAGATAAAGAAATTGGAAAAAAAGGACCGTGTGATCTATATCTATGTCGGTAAACCTACCCAAGAGTATCAAAAAGTTTTTGGTTCTGAACCAAAAATCCAGTTGAACGATAAATTTGCCAATGTGGACGAAGTTGGTTCTTTTATTTTGGCGGAGCGTGCAAAAAAACCTCAAGAACTTCAAAACGTATTGACTACTGCATTAAAGGTTGATAAGAATGCCAATATGGGTCTTATCACCGATATAAAACAAGAATTGAGGAAAGTGAATGCCCTAAAGGTGAACTACACCACTTATGAGGGAGATGCTTTTAACAATCTACAGTAGGCAATAGCTTAGATTTAGTGGGAAACGCTCCAAATGACTAATTTGGAGCGTTTTTTGTTTATAGAAATACAATGGGTAAATCGATTATGAATTTGTGGATGTTGTTTCTTGGGTTTCTTTCCCTCGGACTCAATGCCCAAACAGAAATAAAGACAGATCAAAAGGATCTTTCAAGGTATTTGGAGGATCAGTTCTATGCAGGGTTCGGGTACAATGTACTATTGGGAAAACCGGATGGTGTAGTGCAGCGTAATCTTTCCTATAATCTTCAAGCTGGCTTTATAAAGGATATTCCTTTCAATCAACGCAGAAATTTTGGTATTGGGCTTGGCTTGGGCTATGCCGTCAATTCCTATTATTCCAATATTGTAGTGTCCCAAAATGCCAATACACTGGTGTATGAGGTAAAGGATGTTTCTGATTTTAATCGCAGCAAGTTCGGTACCCACGCCGTGGAATTGCCCTTTGAAATTCGTTGGAGAACATCAACCTCAGAGGAATATAAATTCTGGCGGATTTATGCCGGGGCCAAATTGGGTTATGTTTTTTCTGCACGGTCAAGGGTAGTGACTGATATCGGAACCAATGGTTTTGTCAATGATGATATTGAAAAATGGCAGTACGGGATTATGGTCAATTTTGGCTACAATACCTGGAACATCCATGTCTATTACGCCCTAAATCCGTTATTGAAGAATGGGACGGTGCTTGGTACAGGGGAATCCATCGATATCAGGGCCTTGCGAATAGGAGTGATTTTCTACATCCTATAGCCAATATTTTAAAATGATCAATTGGGAACAACACCCGATCAAAAAACCTATCAATAATTCATTTCTGTCATGAGCCTTTAGGTAAAGTCTAGAAGTGGCCACCAATCCCGTGAACAAGGTAAACAGGCTGATTGCAAGTGTGATGTTCCTTTCAAAGTGGATACTGAGGGCGATCATGAATGTCAACAGGGTTCCCATACCCAATAGATGCATACTGGTCTTGAATTTGAGAAAAAGTAGAATAAGACACGCACTAGAGGCGGTCAATAGGCCCGTAAAAAAGTAAAAGAGCTCGTTTACGTAATTATTCGGTATTACCTTGTACAAGATCATCAAAAAGATGACACAGCTGATATAAAGCGGGTATTTGCGCTCGTGGAGTGTTGGCAGAAAAATGGAACTGATCACCCCTAAATTTTTTAGGATCAAAAAGAAGATAATGGGGATGATCACTGTTAGGATGAAGATGGGAAGGATGTTCCCACTTTCAATTTCCAATGTGCTGTACGGGGCAATTACAAAATAGATGACCGTGCCTCCAAATGGTATAAAAAGTGGATGGAAAATGTACGAGATGATATGGAAAACATGGCGCATCAGATCTGCTTTCTAAGCCGCGCCACGGGAATACCTAGCTGTTCCCGGTATTTGGCCACCGTACGCCGTGCAATGGGGTAGCCCCTTTCCTTCAAGATCTTAGCCAGTTTATCATCCGTTAGCGGTTTCTTTTTCTGTTCGTCACCGATTACGGTCTCCAAAATCTTTTTGATCTCCTTGGTGGACACATCTTCCCCTTGTTCATTCTTCATGGCTTCGGAGAAAAAGTCCTTGATCAATTTGGTGCCATAGGGTGTATCCACATATTTGCTGTTGGCCACACGCGAAACCGTGGAAACATCCATATCGATCTTATCCGCGATGTCCTTCAAGATCATAGGTCGCAGTTTACGTTCATCACCCGTCAGGAAATATTCCTCCTGATAGTCCATGATGGTCTTCATGGTGATGTACAGGGTCTGTTGGCGCTGTCTAATGGCATCAATGAACCATTTGGCCGCGTCCAATTTCTGTTTGATGAACAGTACCGTATCCTTTTGGGATTTGGATTTTTCCTTGGAGTTTTTATAACCTTCCAACATATTGCTGTATTCCCTGGAAACGTGAAGTTCAGGGGCATTTCTGCCGTTAAGGCTTAGTTCCAGTTCACCATCAACAATTCTGATGGAAAAATCGGGAACAATATGTTCGATCATCCTTGTGCCTCCAGAATAGGAGCCACCCGGTTTTGGGTTCAGTTTTTCTATTTCCGAAATGGCATCCTTTAACTCTTCCTCGGTCACATGGTGTTTTTGAATGAGCTTGTCGTAATGTTTTTTGGTAAACTGTTCAAAGGACTTATCAAGGATACTGATGGCCAACTCTACCGAAGGTTTTCGCTCTTTCCTTTTCAATTGAAGGATCAGGCATTCGTCCAAAGAACGGGCCGCCACTCCCGGTGGATCCAGTTCTTGTACTATTTTGAGCACGGATTGGATCTTGCTTTCATCCACATAAATGTTTTGGGTAAAGGCCAGGTCGTCCATAATATCGGAAATCGGCCTTCGGATATAACCACTTTCATCTACGCTGCCCACCAAAAATTCGGCAATGGACCATTCCTCATCATCTAGGTAAAAGGTGTTGAGTTGGTTGATCAAGTGCTGGTTGAAGGATATTCCCGCGGCATACGGAATGCTTTTTTCCTCATCGTCCGAGCTGTAGTTATTGGCCTGAGTGCGGTAATCGGGAATTTCGTCATCGCTTAGATAATCATCAATATTGATGTCATCTGCCTCAATGGTCTCGTTGTCCCCGGAATCGTCATAGGTGTCATCGTAAACATCATCCATGTTCTCAATCTCCGTCTCTTTTCCACTTTCTAGGGCAGGGTTTTCTTCCAACTCCTGTTTTAAGCGTTGTTCAAAAGCTTGGGTTGGCAATTGAATGAGCTTCATGAGCTGGATCTGCTGTGGAGACAGTTTCTGGGAAAGCTTAAACTGTAGATGTTGTTTCAGCATAAGGATAGAATTGAAATCTTCCTGACCATAAAGGTATTAATTCAATTTAAAACTCCGCATTCTGCGGGGTTCTAGGGTAAGGGATCACATCCCTGATGTTGCCCATACCCGTGGCGAACTGCACCATACGTTCAAACCCAAGGCCAAAACCACTGTGTACGGCCGTACCGAATCTGCGAAGGTCCAAATACCACCACAATTCCTTGTCATCAATGCCGAGGTCCTTGATTTTTTGTTGAAGCACTTCCAAACGCTCTTCTCTTTGAGATCCTCCAACAATTTCCCCGATACCGGGGAAAAGTACGTCCATGGCCCGAACGGTCTTGCCATCTTCGTTCAATCGCATATAGAATGCTTTGATCTTGGCAGGATAATCGAAAAGAATCACCGGACATTTAAAGTGTTTTTCCACCAAAAAGCGTTCGTGCTCACTTTGTAGGTCGGCACCCCATTCTTCAATAATATATTGGAATTTTTTCTTCTTGTTGGGATTGCTGTTCCTTAAAATATCGATGGCTTCGGTATAAGAAACCCTTTTGAAGTTGTTCTCCACCACAAATCTCAGCTTTTCCAACAACGTCATTTCGGAACGTTCGGCTTGTGGTTTCGATTTCTCCTCGTCCAACAAACGGCCTTCCAAAAATTGAAGGTCGTCCTTGCAATGCTCCAACACGTATCGGATGATGGATTTGATGAAATCCTCGGCCAGGTCCATGTTGGCAGCCAAATCGTTGAAAGCCACCTCGGGCTCGATCATCCAGAATTCGGCCAAGTGGCGGGAGGTATTGGAGTTCTCTGCCCTAAACGTAGGCCCGAACGTATACACTTTCCCCAATGCCATTGCATAGGTTTCCGCTTCCAATTGCCCTGATACGGTCAGGTTGGTCTCCTTCCCGAAAAAGTCTTCTGAGTAATCTACATTGCCGTTTTCATCCAAGGGAGGTTTTTTGGCATCCAAACTGGTCACCCTGAACATTTCCCCGGCACCTTCGGCATCGGAACCGGTAATGATCGGGGCATGCATATAATAGAACCCTTTTTGCTGAAAATAACTGTGGATGGCAAAAGCCAAAGCTGATCGCACCCGCATTACCGCGGCAAAAGTGTTGGTCCTTACCCTCAAGTGTGCCTTTTCCCTCAAGAACTCCAAGGAGTGTTTTTTAGGTTGAATGGGGTAGGTTTCAGGGTCGGCAGTACCATGTACAAAAACATCTTCGGCCTGAATTTCCACACTTTGTCCCTTTCCTTGGCTTTCCACCAACGTCCCGGAAATTTTCAGGGCCGAGCCGGTCGTAATCTGTTTGAGTACCGTTTCATCCAATTTCTCAAAATCCACGACGCATTGCAAATTATGTATGGTTGAACCGTCGTTCAAGGCTATAAATCGGTTGCTCCTAAATGTTTTTACCCATCCATTAACTACTACGGAATCTCCTACGGGCTGCTTTTCTAGCAATTCTTTTATGGAATAAGACTTCATTGTTAGGCTATCGTAATTTAGTCGGTAAAGATAGGTTTTTGGACAAAAACGATGGCAATGCCACCGTGTAATTTATGGCCCTTTTCCTAGGATTTGTGCTTGGGATTGTCCTCTTCTTTGGGCAAAATGTCGATCTGAGGTTCTTTAAGCACCTCTTTGTTGGCAATACTTCTTTCCAAGGAAAGGAGTAGGGAAGGCAACAGGATCAAGTTGGACAACATGGCAAATAACAAAGTGGCCGATACCAGACCTCCCAAGGCTTTTGTTCCCCCAAAACTGGAGAGGATGAACACCGAGAAACCAAAAAACAATACGATGGAGGTGTAGAACATGCTCACCCCTGTTTCCCGTAGAGCGGCATAGACGGATCTTTTAATGTGCCATTTGTGTGTGGCCAGTTCTTGCCGGTATTTGGCCAAAAAGTGTATGGTGTCATCTACCGAAATCCCAAATGCAATACTGAAAACCAAAATGGTCGATGGTTTGATCGGGATGCCTAAATAGCCCATGAGTCCTGCGGTGATCAGTAAGGGCAGCAAATTGGGTACCAAGGATATGATGACCATCCTAAACGAACGGAACAAATAGGCCATGAACAGTGAAATTAGGCCGATAGCCAAAGCCAGCGACATCACAAGGTTTGCAACCAAATATTTGGTGCCCTTCAGGAACAGCAATGCTTTACCCGTCATGTACACATTGAACCTATCCGGAGGGAAGGATTTGGTTATGGCCTCCTGTACATCCTTCTCAATTTCTTCCATACGATCGATGGGCACATCTTGCATATAGGTAGTCAATCTGGCGATTTGCCCAGTGCTGTCCACAAAACTTTCCAAAAGATTGCCCTCTGTGGATGACTTCCTGGCTGCATCCATGATGAAGGTGTTTTCTTGGCTGGTGGGCAATTGATAATACTTTGGGATGCCATTGTAAAAGGCCTGCTTTGAATATTTGATCAAATCAACGATGGAAATGGGTCGGGACAATTCCGGAATTTCATCAATGACAGTTCCCAATTGGTCCATTCGTTTTAGGGTGGCTGGCTTGATCACCCCATTTTTCCGTTCGGTATCCACCACAATTTCCATGGGCATGATACCGTCGAACTCTTCTTCAAAAAATTGGATGTCCTTATAAAATTCGGTGTTCTTTGGTAAGTCTTCAATCCTGCTTCCAGTAATTTTCATCTGGTTGATACCGATTACGCTCACTACCAAAACGCCAACAGTTACCATATAGACTGCAATTCGATGCTCACGGACAAGGTGCTCCATCTTACCTACAAAAAGATCGATCCACTTTTTGTTCAGGTGTTTTAGGTGTTTCGTTTTCGGAAGCGCCATAAAACTGTAAATGATCGGTATGATTAACAAGGAAAGCACGAAGATTCCAATAATGTTGATGGATGCCACGATACCGAACTCCCTCAATAGGTCACTGTCCAAAATAATGAAGGTGGCAAAACCGGAAGCAGTGGTGATGTTGGTCATCAAGGTAGCATTTCCAATCTTGGAAATGACCCTTTGCAATGACAAGGCTTGGTTACCGTGTTTCTTAACCTCTTGTTGGTATTTGTTGATGAGGAATATACAGTTTGGGATCCCGATCACAATGATCAGAGGGGGGATTAATGCGGTAAGGATCGTGATTTCATATTGCAATAACCCCAATATACCGAAAGCCCACATGACCCCGATAATCACAATGCACATGGAGATAAATGTGGCCCTGAAACTCCTGAAGAAAAAGAAGAAAATCAAGGAGGTGACCAAAAGGGCGGCCCCAATGAAGATTCCGATTTCATCCACAATGGATTTGGTATTCCAGGTTCGGATATAGGGCATGCCCGACACCCTTACATCCAATTGGGTGTCCTCTTCAAAGGTTTTTACCAGATCGCCAAGGTCGTTCAATATAAACTGGTTCCTAACTGCCGTGTTCAGGATATCCTTGTCCAAATAGGCAATGGTCTGAATGGTACCACTTTTTGCATTGTAGACCAGATTGTCGTAAAAAGGCAACTCGTTAAAAAGGTGATTTTTTAAGGAATCGATTTCCCCTTTGGTCTTTGGAGGCGATTTGATGAAAGGATTCATGACAAACGTCTGGGTTTTGTCATCCTTCTCCAGAACCTTCAAGTTTTCAAGGGAAACCACAAAATCAATTTCCGGGAAGGCGTCCAACTGTTTGGCCAAACGGTTCCAGCGGTTGAAATTTTCTGGGTTGAACAAAGCGGTATCCCTCACGGCCAGCACAATGGCGTTTCCTTCTTCCCCAAATATTTTAGTGAAGTTATTGTATTGGATGGTTGCAGGGTGGTCGTCTGGCAAGAGGTTTGCCTCCGTATTTGAAAACTTGATGTTTTTCCATTGAAAAGCCAGAAAAACAGTAACGGCCACAATGCCGACTAGGATCAAAATCCTATTTCGAAGAATAATGCGTGCGACCTTGGTCCAAAAACCTTGTGTGAGCTTTGCTACCATTTTGGTTTAATTGGGCGCAAAGGTAAAAAATGATTGGCTGTGTTCCTAGGAAAGCAGCTTATCAATGATCAAGTTTTAAACCTTCATGATCTCTGCTTCCTTCACGGTAAGCAGGGAGTCCACTTTTTTGATATAGGTATTGGTAAGTTCCTGAACGTCCGCCTCGGCATTTTTTAAAAGGTCTTCGGAAATCTCAAGGGATTTCAATTCCTTATTGGCCTCTTGTCTGGCACTACGGATACTCACTTTGGCGTCCTCCGCTTCGGCTTTGGCCTGTTTTACCAATTGCACCCTTCTTTCCTCGGTAAGGGGTGGTACGCTGATGATGACGGTTTCACCATTGTTCATGGGGTTGAAACCCAAATTGGCGTTCATGATGGCGTTTTCAATTTCACCGATCAAGTTTTTTTCCCAAGGCTGTACCGAAATGGTACGGGCATCTGGAGTATTGATGTTGGACACTTGGGAAAGCGGTGTTTGGGAGCCATAATAATCCACCATTACGGAAGATAACATTACGGGACTGGCCTTTCCGGCACGGATCTTTATAAAGGCCTTTTCCAAGTGGGAAATGCTGGCATCCATGCTTTCCTTTGCGCTATCAAGTACAAATTTTACTTCTTCGTCCATGCTCTTATTTTTTAGTTCAATATCAAATTATACGTTGACCACTGTTCCAATGTTTTCCCCGGATACGATCTTCATCAAATTTCCGCGCGTGTTCATATCGAATACCACAATAGGTAGTTCGTTTTCCTGACTTAGTGTAAAAGCGGTGGTATCCATTACTTTCAATCCTTTGGAAAGTACTTCCTGAAAAGAAAGGGAATCGAACTTGGTCGCATTTTTATCTTTTTCAGGGTCGGAAGTGTAAATTCCATCTACTCGGGTTCCCTTCAGGATCACATCGGCATTTATTTCGATGGCCCTCAAAACGGCTGCGGAATCTGTGGTGAAATATGGATTTCCGGTTCCACCTCCAAAGATGACGACCCGGCCTTTTTCCAAATGGCGTATAGCCCTTCTTCTGATAAAGGGTTCTGCAACTTCGTTGATCTTGATGGCAGATTGCAAACGGGTCTGGATGCCCTTAAGCTCCAAAGCACTCTGTAGGGCCAATCCGTTGATTACGGTGGCCAACATACCCATGTGGTCCCCTTGAACACGGTCCATTCCTTGGCTGGCCCCGGCAAGACCCCTAAAAATGTTACCGCCGCCGATGACGATGGCCACTTCAATACCCTTATCCACTACGCTCTTGATCTCATCGGCATATTCGGCCAGACGGTCCCCATCTATTCCGTATTGCTTTTTGCCCATCAAGGCCTCTCCACTCAGTTTTAATAAAATTCTATTGTATCGCATTGAAGGTTTCTTGAAGTCGGGACAAAAATAATCAAAAAAAATTATGGGAAACTATTGAAAAAGGGGTGTACCTGAGATTCGATTGAATAAAAATTGCATACATTCTGTAACCTTTTTCAAAAACAACGGTATATCCTTCAACAGACCAAAAAACAAATCATTGCAAACACTGACCGACAACGTTTTAATGATGAAAGTGAAAAGTGGCGACTTGGACAAGTTGGGCCTGCTCTACGAGCGACATAAAAAGAAGCTATTTGGATTTTTCTATAATATGGGCAACAACCCTTCATTAAGCGAAGATCTGGTGCAAAATGTGTTCGTGAGGATTTTAAAGTATAGGCAATCCTTTACAGGTGAAGGTCCGTTTACCGCTTGGATGTTCAGCATGGCCCGAAACGTCCATTACGATCATCACAAAAAAGTTTCTCGTGAAGGAGTCTCTAGGAATGTGTCCCCAGAACAAGTGGATAGGGGAACGGGGGATTACTTGAACGAGGCAATGGATCTGCAAGGGGATGCCCATTTATTGAGAAGGGCATTGGGACTTCTGTCCGCCGAAAAAAAGGAAATACTGCTGTTGAGCAAATACAGGGAACTAAAATTTCAAGAAATCGGGGAGATTTTGGGCTGTTCCGAAGGAGCTGCCAAGGTTAGGGTGCACCGGGCGTTGAAGGATTTGAAAACGATTTTTTTACAATTGGAAACGAGATGATGGAAGAAAAGTTTGAAATATGGACGATGGACTATCTGTGCGGAAACCTTTCAGAAGGCGAAGCAAAGGAATTTGAAACATTCCTTAAAGAGCGTATGGAGTATCGTGAAAAGTACGATGAATTATTGAAAGCTTGGGAGCTACTACATACCATGCAAACTCCCGAACCTTCGGGAAAAATGGACGATGCCTTTTTTAGCATGCTGTCTTCAGAAATGGAAAAGGAACAGGGAAGGGTGCCCAAACAAAGTTTTACATCCATACTTTCAGTATTTTTTAGGCCACAATGGGTCATCGGTAGTTTTCTGCTCCTGATCGGTTTGGGTTTCGGGTATTTTTTAAGGCCCGATGTGGAAACGATTCCAAGGCAAACCATTGCTGCCAACAATGAAACCGAAGAGGTGCGCCAAAAGTTGGTATTGACCCTATTGGACCAGCCATCGGCCAACCAACGTTTGCAAGGAGTGAGTGAAGCCAATAAGTTTGAGAACGCCGACGATATTGTAATCAAGGCACTTTTAAAAACACTCAATAGTGACCCCAATGTAAATGTGAGGTTGGCAGCCATAGAATCCTTGACCAATTATGTGGACAAACCTGAGGTTAGGCAAGGGTTGGTGCAATCCATTCCGAACCAGGAGTCACCCATTTTGCAGATAACCTTGGCCAATTTGATGGTGGCCCTTCAAGAAAAAGCGTCCATAGAACCCTTCAAGCAGTTGTTGAAGCAAAAACAGTTGGATACCACGGTCAAAAAACGAATAGAAAGGAGTATTGAATCCATCATATAGTTTATTTATCAATCCGCCCTTTGGGCGCAAATCAAATTACGAACAGTCTAATTTTTAAAATGATGAAACGGTTATTTATTTTAACGTGCCTTTCCTTGGGAGTGGGCATGTTGGGTGCCAAGGCACAGAAGAAAGAGTTTAGGGAGGTCATCAAAAAAGGTGTTGCCCTTACCAATGATATCCACAACAGTCTAATAGTGAAGAATGTATTCGGATCGGTGAACGTGGAAGGCTACAACGGAAATGAGGTGGTGCTGGAAGTAGAGCGTATCATTACGGCAAAAAATGTGGAGGATCTGGAATTGGGAAAAAAGGAACTGCAGCTCCAAGTTATTGCGGAAAGCAATCGTATCATTCTCCATCCGGATGCTCCTTACATACAATTTGATAAGGATAAGCTAAGTTATAACTGGTGCAATAAAAATGATGACGTGCCCTATGAGCACAAGCTGAATTTTAATTTAAAGGTGCCAAATTCAGTTAAAATCAATGTAAGTACCGTTAACGATGGCGATATCTTGGTCGAGAATACGAATGGCGATTCCGTTGAGGCCAACAACATAAACGGGGGTATTTCCTTGAACAACATCACAGGAAAAACCAAGGTAAGCTGTATTAATGGTGATGTGGATATTTCATATTCAAAAAATCCCAATGTGGCTTCGCGGTACTATGCCTTGAACGGGGATATCAATATTGCTTACCAGCAATCACTCTCTGCCAATATCTCGTTCAAAAGCATGAACGGAGAAATGTTCACGGATTTCGATATCAACAAGCAATTTGTAAAGACCAGTAAAAATGAAGGTGAAGGCGACAAGCCAAAATTCAAGTTCGAGTCAAGGCCAGTGGTCCAGATCGGTAGCGGTCAAGTGGATTTTGATTTTGAAACCTTGAACGGGAATGTATTCATCAAAAAAAATAACAAGTCATGAAGAAGATCAAAAGTATAATTATTGGTGCCCTTGTGTTATTTACAGGCGTATTGTCCGCACAGGAAAAGGAAATAGATTTGTTTGCCATTCCCTTGAGTAATCCAGGGCAAGAAGGAAAATTGGAACTTAACCAAATCAGCGGGTCTATTTCTGTGACTGGTTACGAAGGAAAGGAGGTCATTGTTAAGGTTGCCGTAGCGGAGGACGGAAAATCACCCAATAAGGAGAAAAATGGCATGAAGCGTGTAGGGGGGTCTGGACTCAACATCAGTGCCGAGGAGAAGAACAATGTGGTGCGGATCAACAATGAAATGTGGAGTAAAGAGACGGATTTCGACATCAAGGTGCCCTATAATTTCTCCTTGAAATTGAGCACGGTAAACAATGGGGATATTTCAGTGCTTGGTGTGTCCGGTGATTTGGAGATCAGCAATGTGAACGGGGGCATTTCCCTTCTGAATGTGGAAGGTGCCGTATCGGCGAATACGACCAATGGCCCGGTAAAAGTGGATTTCAAGAGGATGGGAAATATGACGGACATGGCTTTTAGCAGTTTCAATGGAAACGTTGAAGTGACCTTCCCCAATGCTTTAAAGGCCAGTGTAAAGGCCAAATCGGATATGGGTGATGTTTACACCGATTTTGATATGGACATTTCGGAGAACAAACCATTGGTTGACAAAAAGCAGACATCTGGCAGTTATAAGGTGAAGTTGGAACAATGGGTAAAGGGCAAGATCAATGGAGGAGGTCCCGAACTTTTGTTCAAGACCTTTAATGGTGACATCATGATCAAGTCAAAGTAATGAGGAAAAATCCAAGCATAAAAAAAGGCCCCATTTTAAAATGGGGCCTTTTTTTATTTCTATAATTCGGGATTATCCCAAAGCTACTCTTTTGAAACCGGTTACAACCAAGTTGGCATCAACAGATTTCACATACTGGGCAACGCTCACTTTGCTGTCCTTGATGAAATCTTGGTTGACCAAGGTATTGTCTTTGAAGAAACGGTTCAATTTACCTTTGGCGATGTTGTCCAACATTGCTTCTGGTTTGCCTTCTTGACGCAATTGCTCCTTGGCAATCTCAATTTCCTTATCGATGATAGACTGATCCACAGCTTCTTCGTTAAGGGCTACTGGATTCATGGCAGCGGCTTGCATGGCCACATCCTTGGCAGCTTCGGCAACACCTGCAACATTAGCGGACATACCTACTAAAGTAGCGATCTTGTTACCAGCGTGGATGTAAAATCCAACGAAGGGAGCGCTCAATTTCTCAAAACTTCCAATTTCGATTTTCTCGCCGATCACACCGGTTTGCTCGGTCAATTTATCGGCAACTGTAATGCCTTCAAAAGAAGCGGCTAGGAATGCATCCTTGCTGTCAAAACCTAGGGCAAGCTCGGCCAGATCGTTGGCCAATTTCACAAAGCTTTCGTTTTTGGCAACGAAGTCGGTTTCGCAGTTCAATGAAATCACGACGCCTTGGGTGTTGTCTGCACTCACTTTTGCAATGGCCGCACCTTCAGAGGATTCCCTGTCAGCTCTGTTGGCGGCTACTTTCTGGCCTTTTTTGCGAAGGATCTCTATCGCTTTTTCAAAATCGCCTTCAGCTTCAACCAAAGCTTTTTTACAATCCATCATTCCAGCCCCTGTGGTCTGTCTTAGTTTATTTACTTCTGCGGCGGTAATCTGTGCCATTTTTCTATGCTTTTTAAAAATTTATGTAAAGTAAAACACTATTCAAGTGTTTCGTTTTAGGACAATGTTAAATCAAGGTCGGTTTATTCAACTCCTCCCTTAACACTGTCTTGCCATTCTTTCAGTTCGTCCCACTTGCCGGCGGCGGCCAACTTGGCTTGTTTTGGCCAAGAAGTTGGATCCAAATGGGCCATGGTTGAACTTGCATCGGTCAAGATTTCCTTGATTTTTTCAGGAGCGGTCTTAGCAAGATCGGCGTAAGTGGCGATTCCTTTTCCAATCAAAGCCTCTTCAGCTTTTGGTCCGATACCTTCAATTTTGGTAAGCTCATCGGCTTTTACCTTCTTAGGAGCGGCAACCGCTTTTGCTTTTTTGGCTTTTTTTGCCTCGGCAAGAACCTCGTCATCCTCATCGATCAAAACAGCTTTAGTGTCCAAGAAATCGTCTTCATCATCTTCCTTGTCACTGGCTTTGTCATTTTTGCGGTCTGCCAAACCAGCGGCAACTGCCTTGGTTACTTCTTCCAAGATGGCTTCGATGGATTTGCTGGCATCATCGTTGGCTGGGATCACATAATCGATTGGCCTTGGGTCAGAATTGGTATCTACCATGGCGAAGATCGGAATGTTCAATTTTTGGGCCTCTTTTACGGCGATGTGCTCACGCATGGTGTCCACGATAAAAAGGGCACCTGGCAAACGGGTCATGTCGGCAATGGAACCCAAGTTCTTTTCCAACTTGGCACGCAAACGGTCTACCTGTAGTCTTTCTTTTTTGGAAAGGGTGTTGAAAGTACCATCTTTTTTCATCCTGTCAATGGAAGCCATTTTCTTAACGGCTTTACGGATGGTCACAAAGTTGGTCAACATTCCACCGGGCCATCTTTCGGTGATATATGGCATGTTGATTTTGGAAACTTTGTCCGCAACAATGTCCTTAGCTTGTTTTTTTGTGGCTACAAAAAGGATTTTTCTTCCAGAGGCAGCAATTTTACTGAGGGCCTCGTTGGCTTCCTCAAGTTTTGCAACCGTTTTGTATAGGTTGATCACGTGGATCCCGTTACGCTCCATGTAGATGTAAGGAGCCATGTTGGGGTTCCACTTTCTTGTTAGGTGTCCAAAGTGTACACCTGCTTCGAGTAAATCTTTTACTTCAATTTTACTTGCCATTTTTTAGTACTTAGTTTACGTTCCGTTGTAGTAGCAATGCACTGGTGGTCACTTTTGGTTCGCCCGATGCATTTAGATGCTAAACTAAATTCCAAAAAGTCGATACTTTTCCTTTTTGGAACAACGACAACTTGGTTAAAAATTTAACCCTGAAAAATGTTTCCAGGGTTTTCAATGAACTTATTGTATGGGTGCAAAGGCACCAAAAAATATTAACGTTTGGAGAACTGGAATTTCTTACGGGCTTTCTTCTGACCGAATTTCTTTCTTTCCACCATTCTTGGATCCCTTGTCAATAGGCCTTCTGGCTTAAGGATTCCTCTGTTTTCCTCATTGATCTCGCACATTGCCCTTGACAAAGCCAAACGGACAGCTTCGGCCTGACCAGTGATACCACCTCCGTAAACGTTTACTTTTACGTCATAGTTATCTGCGGTTTCCGTCAAAGTAAAGGGCTGCTTTACTTTGTATTGCAAGGTGGCCGTGGAAAAGTAATCGTTCAAATCCCTCTTGTTCACGGTTATGTTACCGGAACCTTCAGAAACATATACTCTTGCTACAGCAGTTTTTCTTCTGCCTATCTTGTGAACCACTTCCATTATTTGTAGTCGTTTAAGTTTATTGCCTTTGGTTTTTGTGCTTCTTGCCCGTGTTCGGCACCAGCGTATACTTTAAGGTTTCTGAAAATTTCTGCGCCTAGTTTGTTCTTTGGCAACATTCCTTTTACAGAGGTTTCTATAATACGCTCAGGGTATTTGTTCAATACCTCTTTGGCACCTGCGGAACGTTGTCCTCCAGGATATCCGGTATATCTCAAATATACTTTGTCATCCCATTTGTTGCCGGTCATGGTGATCTTCTCGGCATTGATGACAATAACATTGTCTCCACAGTCAACGTGGGGAGTAAAGTTGGTCTTGTATTTTCCCCTAAGCAATTTGGCTACTTTAGACGCCAATCTTCCCAAGGTCTGTCCTTCAGCATCAACCAATAACCATTGCTTGTCAACAGTAGATTTATTGGCGGAAATAGTCTTATAACTTAATGTATCCACTTCTCGAATATTATTGATTTAATAACCTATCCCGATAAACGGGCTGCAAATGTACAATTATTAGATTGAATTACAAACGGTTGGTTGGGAATATTTTTTCTGTTTTTTTCATTTTACCACGAAGCATCTTTTCCTGCTTCAAATTTCGCCTTTGTTTCTGTTAAAAAAACCTTAAAAAACATATTGACTGTAACTGTTCCCCTTTTTGGTGGTCTTTACGGTGTCAATCAATCAAAAAACTAACCAAGTGAAACAGGCGCGTCTTTTTCTTTCATTTTTTTTATTTTCTTTTATTCTAAAAGCCCAAGATTCCACTCAGGTAGAAGTACCCAAAAAAATATACATGACCCGATCCTTGGTTGAAGAGGCCCATCCCGTGATCGATGGTATTTTGGATGATGCTGCCTGGAACCTTGTGGAGTGGGGCAGTGATTTTATAGAGCAACGCCCGGACGAGAATACGCCGCCCAGCCATCAGACCAAATTTAAGATCGTTTATGGCCAAAAGTCTTTGTATATAGGAGTACGTTGTTACGATTCCGAACCCGATAAAATCGTAAAAAGATTGTCCAGAAGGGATGGATTTGAAGGAGACTGGATAGGTGTTTTCATCGACAGCTACCATGACAAAAGGACCGGTTTTGGTTTCATCGTTACCGCAGCTGGCGTAAAGGGAGATGTATTGGAATCCAACAACGGTTCCAATGAAGACGATAGCTGGAACCCCATTTGGTATGTGGCCACCAATGTTGATGACGAAGGTTGGACCGCAGAAATGCGCATTCCCCTAAGCCAGATCAAGTTCGGTAATGAAGAAAACCAAGTATGGGGGCTACAGGTCATGAGACGCTATTTCAGGGATGAGGAACGTTCCGTTTGGCAGCGATTGCCACGGGATGTGGCCGGGTTCATCAGTGAGTTTGGCGAGCTTCACGGATTGAAGAACATTGAACCCCAGAAGCAATTGGAAATTCAACCTTACACCGTGGCCAAAATGGAAACCTATGAGGCAGAGCCAGGAAATCCTTTCAGGGATGGGAGCGACAATGATATTACGGGAGGGTTGGATGCCAAGATCGGGATTACCAATGACCTTACCTTGGACCTTACCGTGCATCCCGATTTCGGTCAGGTAGATGCGGATCCTTCGGCCATAGCACTGGATGGGTTTCAGATTTTCTTTCAGGAAAGAAGACCCTTTTTTGTGGAGAACAAAAATATCTTCGATTTTCGCCTATCGCAATCCGAAGCAGGGAACACTTTTGGTTCTGACAATATCTTTTACTCAAGGAGAATTGGCCGTAGTCCCCAAGGATATCCCAATGCGGACGATGGTGAATTTGTGGATCAACCTAACAATACCCCGATCATTGGGGCGGCCAAGTTCAGTGGAAAGACCAAAAATGGATGGGCCATTGGTGTGTTGGAAAGTGTGACAGCACAAAGACAGGCTACGATCATCAATGGGGAAGGAGATAGAAGAAAGGAGATGGTGGAACCGCTCACCAATTATTTTGTAGGTAGACTTCAAAAGGATTTTAACGAACGCAATTCGTATATCGGTGGAATTTTTACCGCCGTCAATAGGGAAACCCTTCCACAGAACCTCAACTTTTTACATGAAGGCGCATTTACCGGTGGATTGGATTTTAAGCACCAGTGGAACAACCGAGATTGGTATGTTGGGGGCAATTTTACGTTTAGCCATGTTAAGGGTAGTACAGAAGCTATCACCAATACGCAGCAATCCATCACCCATTTGTTCAACAGGGTAGATGCCGATCATGTGGCGGTGGATACAACCCGTACCTCCCTTACTGGTTCCGGAGGCAATGTACAAATCGGGAAAATAGGGAATGGCCACTGGAAATTTGAGTCAGGTGCTACCTTTAGGTCACCGGAACTGGAACTGAACGATATTGGCTTTCAGCGCCAGGCAGATGACATCCGTCACTACACCTGGATCGGTTATCAAACCCTGAAACCGGATAACACCTTTAGACAAGTAGGAATCAATTATAACCATTGGACCGCTTGGGATTTTGGCGGCAACCATAATTATATGCAGTTCAATACCAATAGCTGGCAAAACTGGAAAAACAATTGGCAAACCAACCTTGGGCTGAATTATGCAGTAGTCGATTATTCCAATTTTGCACTCCGCGGCGGGCCAAGGTTAAGACAAACGCCATGGTTCAGTTTTTGGAATGGCATCAATACGGATAATAGAAAAAAAATCAGGTTTTCCGTTTTCCATGAGGGGAGAAAGGCGGTTGATAATTCTGTAAAGTCCTACTATATTGAAGGTGGCTTTGTATATCAACCCATTAATGCCTTGAGGATTTCTGCCTTTCCGTCCTTGAGTCTCAATCATGATAAACTGCAGTTCATTGATAATTTTGATGATGTAAATGGCTCTCCGCGATATCTCAATGGGAAGATTGATCAACGTACTTTAAGCATGTCTTTTCGGTTGAACTATACCATCAATCCCAACCTGACCATTCAATATTGGGGGCAACCCTTTATTTCTAGGGGAAGGTATGGCGAGTTCAAACACGTGTCCGATCCTTTGGCCCAAACTTTTGAAGATCGTTTTGTGCAATACAATGAAGCTCAAACATCATTTGCGGATGGAACCTATTCCGTTGATGAAAATCTGGATGGTGTAACGGACTTCAGTTTTGATGACCCCGATTTCTCCTTTGTGCAGTTCCGTTCCAATTTGGTGATCCGATGGGAGTATATTCCAGGCTCCGAAATCTTTTTGGTGTGGTCCCAAGACGTTACCCAATCTGGAAATCCGGCCGATGGACTTTTACCTAGTTTGGGAGATAACATTTTTGGACAAAAACCGCACAACATCTTTTTGTTAAAAGCCACGTATCGATTTGTATTGTAAAATCATGTAGCCGAAATATTACAAGTAATCTTTGTTCGTTGTTTTATTACACAACTAAAACTAAAATCATGAAACAAAGATTTTACATGCTTTTATTGGCTTCGGCCCTAATAATTTCCTGTTCTTCAGACGATGGAGAATCCGATGGTTCCTCCATTGTAGGTACTTGGGATGCCATTGAGTTTAACATGGGTGAGGCTGTTGATCTGAATGACGACGGTACTGCTTCCGATAATTTATTGGATGAATTGGACTGCTTCGCATCTACTGCTACCTTCGCCGCGGATGGTGGATATTCAACAGCGACTACAGGTATTTATTTTGAGGCCAGCGAAAGTAGTTTTTTCATTACTTGCGATGGCGTCGAGACCACTTCGGGCACCTATACCTTGGATGGAAACACTCTGGTGACCATTGATGAAGATGGAGAAGTGGAATCCACAGTAACTGTAACCAAAGACAGATTGGTGGTTACAGGGGAAGACGATGATTTTGGTCAGGTAACCTTGGTATTTGAAAGGAGAGATTAGAAAACAGATCCAATCAAGGTTTTATTTTCCGAATCGATTTAACACAAGCCTCATTGGCCTCATGGTCACCTATGGTGATGCGTACCTTTCCAGGGGCACCAAATTGCGAAACGGGCCGCACCATAATGCCTTCTTCCATCATCCGATCCGTGAATTCCATTTCGGGTAAGGGCGGGTCGATGATAAAAAAGTTGGCTTGGCTAGGCCAGTATTTGATGCCGATGTTGTCAAATTCATGGGCAAGATATGTTCTGCCATCGAGAACCGTCTGCACCGTTTTTTCAATAAACTCCGAATCGTTCAAGGCACCGATGCCCGCTTCAATAGAAGTCAAAGGCAACAAAAAGGGTTTTTGGATCAACCGGATATAGTTGGCAATGGTGGCGGTAGTGTACGCATAGCCGATACGCTGTCCCGCCAAACCGTAGGTTTTGGAAAAGCTGTTCAGACCAAGCACATTGTGTCCAGCCAAAACATAGGGTAGGCCGGTCACATAATCCTCCGCATCCGCAAAGTGGCGGTATACTTCATCAAAAACGATAAGGATGTTCTTGGGAACCCGTTCCAAAAAGTCGTCCAACACGGATTTGGGAATATAAGTACCCGTTGGGTTGTTCGGACTGGTGAGGAAAATGACCTTGGTTCGCTCCGTAATGGCGTTCAAAATCCCTTCTACGTCCAAATCGTAGTTGGGGGAAAGCAAAGGGATATCAATGGTCTTGGCCCCATACCATCTGGAAAAAACAGAGTAAGGCAAAAAACAGGGGTTGGAATAGATGACCTCGTCTCCTTCATTGATAAAGGCCCTCAAAAGGATATCGATGATTTCCGAACCGCTATTGCCGCAAAGAAATTGGTCGGCACTTAATTTTCCATCAAAATCCTTGACCAAGGCTTCCCGCAGGCGAATGTCGGTTTGGTCGGGATAGATGTCGATATGCTCCAAGGCCGCTTTCATGGCCACCACCGCTTTGGGTGATGCCCCCAACGGATTTTCGTTGGAGGACAGTTTGTAGATTTTTTTATCTGAGGGTGGAATGTTCTTTCCTCCCTTATAAACCTCTTTGGGCTCCAAATGGGGCTTGAAGATGGATTGGATGTTTTTTTTCATTGATAATTGAACTTAAATATTAATATGGATCTCATCTTATGAATCTGTTGCTAATTGTTGATTCAAAAAATCTAAGACTTCCTCAAAATAATTGTTCAGACTTGTATATTCTTCTTCACCAGGAATCCAACTTGCAAATTTCCAATACCTCCATTTTAGGTTTTTGGAATCTGGAGGTATGATAAGAAAATATTGTTCTTCCTTTATTCCTCCAACAACAATACTTTTTGATAATTCCTCTCCGATTTCGGGTATTCCATCTTTGGTCCAAATTTCAATTAGGTCATTATCCAAATTTTTAAGATAATCAACTTCTTCTATTGATACGAAGGTTGGCTCAATATCATTGGGAGCGGAAAACCCATTGGAAATCAAAAGAAATTCCCTGTAATCATCTGGAAATTTGATATTTAGTCTTCTTTCTTCCTCCAAAATATTGGATTCGTCAACAGGTGTATTGCCTAGCCATTGATTGTCGATATGACTCTTTGAAAATTCTATATCTCCTAACTTTAAAGCAATAACTGATATTTGATTTAGAAGATTTGTAAATGTTTGCATGACATTTAGAAATTATTATTTTCAACTTTTGAAGCCCAACCCATATAACAAATAAGCAACGGTCTTTTCCAAATCTCCTCCCAGGTCTTATTTTTCAGCAAGCTCCTTGAGCTTGTCCAACGCCTTTGGCCAAGTCGTGTTAAAATAATCAAGGTAGTCGTCTGCCACATCAGTCTCTACGGTTAATGTGGTTACGCCGTTATGCTCTTGTAAAGCATAATTTTCCAGACTGCCTGCCCATTTTTCAGCCTCAGGACCTTCGGTTATTTCAGTATCACCATCCAATATCCCGTAATGGCGGATGGAAACAAACTGGAAGGGAACATTGTCTGCAATTTCAGAAACCATTCCACCTCTTTTTCCGTTTTCATCCGTTCCCACAAAGTATATTTTTGATCCCTTTTCCCAACTTCCTTCATACGTGGAGGTTGGGTTGAATTCTGAGGTCCATTGCTCGTAGGTCTTAATGGTATCCAAGCCCAACATGGTGTTGTAAACCTTTTCAGCAGATGCCTTAATGTCTTTTTTGTATTGTATTTTTTTCATGATGTGGATGGTTTTAAAATATTTGTTTCTAGATGTGAAAGTTTCAAGGTACGCCACCTTTATTGAAACGTAAAAACAAATATCAAATCCCTTCGCTTGATTGCATTGATATTCAATCTTTAGGGGTCGCTACTTATGCTCCCCAAACAACAACAACGCCATGGCCTTATCAGTGTCCCCTTCTTCCAAAATACGTTTCGCCAATACATGAATTTCTTTTTTGGAAAGGTGTTTGGCATGCTCCGTCACACTGGCAATATCAATTTCTAGGGTAGAGGGCAGGCTTTCCACATTGCCCAATCGTCCCAGATTGTTTCCGGTAAGCACTTCGCTTTCCCGAATGCCTTTTGGCAAGGCATCCACCCCAATGCCGTGGGTGCGGAGTGGTTTCGGGATTTCAAACAACGAATCCTTGATGGCCCGGATGTACCAATTGCCTCCCATGCGGCCCACGAGGTCTAATTTTTCGGTGTCCAAAATGCCATCGGTAAAATAGGCATCGTCCACATGAATAAGCTCCACTTTGGCGATGATCAGGTTGCCCGCTCCGGGTGTTTGCGCCAATTCGATGACTTCTTGCACCGTACACTCAAAGGAAACAGGGGATTCCGCCACGCGGGGTGGTCGTACCTTTTCACTGGGCACTTGGGTAAAGCCCGCCTTTTGAAATTCGTTCACCCCTTTGGCATAGGCCGTACTGGAGAGCGACATCTGTTCCGCCATGTTGTGGTTCACAATGTTGATGACCACTTCGGGGACTTCCAATACATTTTCGTGGGTGTGTTTCAAGGAATTGTCCCTACCGCTTCGTGAAGGTGAAAAGATCATGATGGGTGGATTGGAACTGAACACATTGAAAAAACTGAACGGGCTCAGATTCACATTCCCATCTTTGTCAATGGTACTGGCAAAGCAGATGGGTCTTGGGGCCACTGCCGTGAGCAAAATGCTGTGCAGTTCCGGTTGGCTTACTTGGGTTGGGTCTACGGTTTTGATCATGAGTACTGTTATGTCATTCCCGCAAAAGCGGGAATCTTTTTTGAATTATTTCGCAGGAAGCACTTTCGTGGCAACTTCCCCGAATCCGACCCTAATATCGCCATTTTGGGCGAAACCTCGTAGGGTTACCGTATCCCCATCGTTGATGAATTTTCGTTCCGAGCCATCCTTCATTTTTACGGGTTTGGTACCCATCCAGGCCAGCTCCAACATAGATCCGAAGGAATTGTCTTCCTTACCCGAAATGGTTCCCGAAGCCATCATATCCCCCACATGGATGTTGCAGCCATTCACGGTGTGGTGTGCCAACTGTTGGGTCATGTTCCAGTACATATACTTGAAATTACTATGGCAAACGGTGGTTTCTTCGCTTCCATCGGGGGTAATGCTCACCTCCAGATTGATGTCGTAGTTTTTGTCACCTTCGTATTCCAAATAGGGCAGTACTTTAGGCTCTTGCGTTGGTCCTGCCACTTGAAAAGGTTTCAAGGCTTCCAAGGTTACCACCCAAGGCGAGATGGAAGAAGCAAAGTTCTTGGCCAAAAAGGGTCCAAGCGGTACATATTCCCATTTCTGGATGTCACGGGCGGACCAATCGTTGAACAAGACCAATCCAAAAATGTAATCCTCGGCATCCTCAGTGGAGATGGAATCACCCAATTGGGTATCCTTGCCGCAGATAAAGCCCATTTCCAGTTCAAAATCCAATCGCTGTGTTGGGCCAAATACCGGGGCATCCGCATTGTTGGGCAAGGTCTGGCCTTTGGGTCGATGGATGGGCTGTCCGCTCACAATAATGGAACTCGCCCTGCCATGGTAGCCCACGGGAATGTGTTTCCAGTTCGGCAAAAGGGCATTTTCAGGGTCGCGGAACATTTTTCCCACATTGGTGGCGTGTTCAATACTGGAGTAAAAATCGGTATAGTCCCCCACCGAAACGGGCATGTGCATTTGGGCCTCGGACTGTTTTACAAAAAGTTCCGGTTTTCCGGCCAATGGGGATTGATCGTCCTTTAGCCAATATTGGATTTTTTTTCGGACCCGATTGGTAATCTCCTTCCCGAGGGAAATAAAATCATTGAGCGTGTCCTTTTCCAATACAGCGGTGTTGAATTCAAATACATCCAGTTCCGCCACGGCGGCCAAGTCGAGAATGTGTTCCCCAACGGCCACGCCTAGACGCGGGCTTCTGTCTTCGGTGGAAAAAATCCCAAAGGGAATGTTATGGATTGAAAAATCTGAGTTTTCAGGGATGTTTATGATCATGAATGCGTTTTTATGTCATTCCCGTGAAAACGGGAATCTTATACTTTTTGTCATTTCGAACGAATGTGAGAAATCTAATTACTTGAGATTTCTCAATCGCCCCGACAGTTATCGGGACTCATTTCGAAATGACACTTAGTTATTATTTTTTACTCCAACCAAGATTTGTAATACTTGCCATCATCAATTTTCAAGGCATTTTCGGTTACCATCAACGGTTTGAAGGTGTCGATCATCACCGCCAATTCCTCCGTGCCCTTTTTGCCAATGCTGACCTCATAGGTGCCTGGATGCGGCCCATGTGGAATACCCGCCGGGTGTAACGAAATATATCCTGGGCCAATCCCCGTGCGGCTCATAAAGTCCCCATCCACATAATACAATACCTCGTCCGAGTCTATATTGGAATGGTTGTAGGGAGCCGGAATCGCTTTGGGATGGTAGTCATACAATCTTGGGCAAAACGAACACACCACAAAGGCACTCGTCTCAAACGTTTGGTGTACCGGTGGTGGTTGGTGCACACGGCCCGTAATGGGTTCAAAATTGTGGATGGAAAATCCATAGGGGAAATTATACCCGTCCCAACCGACCACATCAAAAGGATGGGTGGCATACACCAATTGGTGCAACATGCCCTGCTTTTTGATCTTCATCAAAAACGCCCCTTTTTCATCAAAGGTCTGAAGGTCTTGCGGCAGTTTATAGTCCCGTTCACAGTAGGGGGAATGCTCCAACAACTGCCCGAACCAGTTTCGGTATCGCTTTGGGGTATAAATCGGATGAAAGGATTCCGCATACAGGATACGGTTATCCTCGGTATCAAATTCGATTTGGTAGATCATGCCCCGTGGTATGATGAGGTAGTCCCCATATTCAAACGGAATGTTGCCCAAAAAGGTTTTCAAGGTTCCCGATCCTTTGTGGATGAAGAGCATCTCATCGGCATCGGCATTCTTATAAAAATAATCCGTGATGGATTTCTTAGGCGCTGCCAGACCAATGTGCACATCGTTGTTCACCAAAAGAGGTTCACGGGCTTCCAAAAAATCATCTTTGGGCTGCACATCGAACCCGATGAGTTTTCTACTGGTGATGTTCTTTTCCACCGCAATTTTGGGTGACATATCAACTGCCTTTCCAATTTCCTTCACCTGCGTAGGGCGATGGACGTGATAGGACAGGGACGACATGCCATCGAAACCGATAGTACCGAAAAGCTGCTCGTAATAGAGCCCTCCGTTCGGTTTTTCGAACTGGGTATGCCGTTTATGTGGAATTTTCCCGAGTTTGTGGTATATAGGCATTTGGATTAATGTTAAGTTCTAAGTGCTAAATGTTGAGTAATTGAAATTTAAAACGCAGCATGTAACACTAACAATTGATCAATGTAAAGTGCCGCGAAGCTCTTGTTCTCGTTCAATGGCTTCGAACAGTGCCTTAAAGTTACCTTTTCCAAACGATTGTGCACCCTTTCTTTGGATGATTTCGAAGAACATGGTTGGACGTGGCTCCACCGGCTTGGTGAAAATCTGGAGTAGGTAGCCTTCATCGTCACGGTCCACCAAGATGCCCAGTTCCCTCAACGGGGCGATATCCTCATCGATTTCCCCTACGCGGTCGGTCACGGCATCGTAATACGTAGCCGGAACCTGAAGAAATTCCACACCGCGACTTTTAAGTTCTCGCACGGTTTTGATGATATCATTCGTGGCCACGGCAATATGCTGCACACCTTCACCCTCGTAAAAATCAAGGTATTCTTCCACTTGGGATTTTTTCTTTCCTTCGGCAGGTTCGTTGATCGGGAATTTGATGCGTCCGTTGCCGTTGCTCATCACTTTGCTCATCAAGGCGGTGTATTCCGTGGAAATGTCCTTGTCGTCAAAAGATAGGATATTTCGGAACCCAAGTACATCTTCATAGAAGCCCACCCAATGGTTCATCTTGTTCCATCCCACATTGCCCACCATGTGGTCTACAAACATCAATCCGGTGGATGTTGGGTTATGATCCGGGGTTTCCCATTTTTTGAAACCTGGCAAAAAAGTACCATTGTAATCTTTTCGTTCCACAAAGATGTGAACCGTTTCACCATAGGTATAGATACCGGAGCGAACCACTTTTCCAGTTTGATCTTCCTCAACTTTGGGCTCCATGTAAGATTTGGCACCGCGTTCCATGGCAGCATTGTAGGCGTAGGTGGCATCGTCTACCCAAAGGGCAACTACTTTAACACCATCACCATGTTTGTCAATATGTTTCCCGATTTCGGTGCCACTTTTTAACGGGGAAGTCAGCACCAAACGGATCTTGTCCTGTACCACCACATAACTTTCACGGTCTTTGAGTCCGGTTTGCAATCCGGCGTATGCCAGAGACTGAAATCCAAAAGCAGTCTTGTAAAAATGGGCGGCTTGTTTGGAGTTGCCCACATACAATTCAATATAGTCCGTGCCATTGATGGGCATGAAATCTTGTGAGGTATCCGCTGTTTTGTTTAGGGTCGATGTTTGCATAATATGCTATGTTTTTGTTTTTCAGTCAATTTTGTTGTTGATGCAACAAAAATACATATTTTTGGATACGAAAGCGTTTTCGTAGATCAAATTTTAGGTTAAAGTTGATGGTTGTGGTCAGCATGCAATAAACTCCATCAAAAACTGAATTACTATTTTTGTGGCAATTGAAGGAAGAATGCTCAACCGTATCGATGAAATACAGGGGATGGGTCTACACTTGGACCTGGTGCTCCGCAAAATTCAAAAGGCCTATTTGCTTGCATTTGATGCGCTCGGGGTGGACATTACCATTGAGCAGTGGGTGATTTTATACCAAATCCATCAGTTGGGTAAAAAGGCAAGTCAACGGGATATTGTGAAGAGCAATTTCCGAAACCGTGCCACTATTTCACGTGTTATCGGTGGATTGGAGCGGAAGGGGTGGATTACCAAAACCCGATTTGAAGGCGATCAAAAGCGTTTTAAATTGGCATTGACTCCAGATGGTCAGCACATATTGGATTTGACCCTTCCATCCGCCATACAATTACGGAAAATTGCCGTGAAAAACATTAATCCATCTGAATTTGAAATCTTTTTAAAGGTGTTGGACCAAATGGGGGACAATTATGAGGAAAGTTGACTCCAATGATCAAAAGCCAATTTGGCTATGGTGGCCAATCCGATGAACAGGATGAACAATAAGCTCAAGTTCCTAAATTTTTCTTGGGGGATGTGGAACAAAATCCTTTTTCCTAAATAGGTTCCCACTAATCCGATGACCAATAAAAAGGGAAGATAGGTAAGTTCCTGTTTTCCAATGTAGCCATTCTCATAGTAAACAAAGGTTCGGGAGAAATCAATTAGAAAGTCGATAAAGGCCGAAGTGGCGATAAAGGCATTCTTTTCCAGATTGAAGGCAGCCATGGTTAGCCCCCGAATGGCACCACCAGTACCCAAAAGACCTGCAGAAAACCCGGATAAGGTACCCCCAATCATCGCATTCTTTTTGTTGGGAAGCACCACAATTTCACTTTTGATAAGAAACAGAAGACTGAAGGCTACCAGGAATACCCCCAAAACAATCTCAAGGGCACCACTGTTTACCCATTTTGACATGAATCCGCCCAAGATCACAAAAACCACGGAGGGCAGCCCAATATACAGGAGCAACATTTTGTCCAACCCTTTTTTAAAAAGCCATATTTTACTAAGATTACTCGAGAGGTGGAAAATGGCCGTCATGCCCAGGACAGAATAAAAATCAAAGTAAAAATTGCCGATGGGCACAAAGAAGACCGAGGAACCAAACCCTCCAACGGTGCCTACAATCTCGGCCACCAATGCCAGTAGCAAAAAAAAATAGTTGATTTTCATTTTTTGACTTAACAAAAAAGAAAGATACTCTTTTTGGCAAAGGTAAAAGCTGACATATGGCCATAGCGTATATTCTTTATACAGTCTTTTAGGATATACCTGTCCTTATTGGACAATAAGTTTTAATGCAGCTTCTCTTGAATTATGTCATTTTAACCAAATAAAATCTTAAAATAGGATAATTAGGGTAATGTAGCATAGAAACTGGTCAATCTATTGGAAGTGAGGGCAGGAAAACCACCGCAACTTTGTCTTTGTATACGTTAAACTATACAGCTATGAAAAAAACGAGCTTTTATCCCACGTTATGGTCAACATCGCCTTACACCCCAAATGTAATGGCGGATTGGTACGCCTCCCCAGAGAAGGGGGCCGAGTTGATCTTGAAAAATGAGGCCGCTGAGGCCCTCAAAGTTTCTGAAATGTCCCTTAACATTATCAAGTTTTCTGCATTGGACGAACTAGGTAATGAGCACTTTATAATAGATTTTCCTGGTCAGAACCCTGTTTCCATCAAAGGTATTCCCTCCGGAAGCTTTTTACGCTCCAAGAGCGTATTGACCCTTCCCGAAGGGAAATATACCACCCTCCGATTTTATTTGGCAGGTTGGGGCAACCAGTTCATTTATCAGGACGGGGTCGAAGAATCCGCCAATCAGTTCGATCGCTTGGACTTTGCCGTGGAAAACGGTTTCCAGGTGAACGGTGGAGAGACCCTAGAAGTTAAATTGTGGTTCGATTTTGCTCCATTTCAGTGGAAGCGACACTTTAAACCGCTTACGGATTTGTTTATGAGGAGCAAAAGTCCAGCACCACGATTGGCCAATAGTTTTGGCAATTAATGCTATGAAAAAGAAAAGAAAAGGGCACCCAATTGGGTGCCCTTTTTTGGTTTTGGTAGGTTATTTGGAATGCTCCATGTGGTTTCCGTTATAAAAATTGGCCAAGATGGATTCCAGTTCCTCCTTGCCGCCAATAATGTCCTCTATCCTGCCCCAAAGCCCCTCGTCAAGAATGGACCGCAAAGGTTGTTGCAACTGAGTGATGTTACCGAACACCTTTTTGATTTTGTTGTCCCAGACCTTGTAGTATTTCAATAGGTCATCGGGGTACACCACTTTTCGGCGCGTACCCTCATCCGCTGCCCTAAAGGGCATGGGAATGTTCAGGTAGCCATAGTCGTCCGTGAGCTGCTCCCCAGGCTGGATGTCGCGGATGGCAATCTCAAAATCGTAGGCGGTGGTTAGGCAATTGGAGTTGAAACTGTGGTTCACGTACCTACCGTTGTCCCAACAGAGAATATAATTGCCCTTGTTGTTGCGGAAGGTGTAGGTATCCAAAATGTTCTGGTAGATAGGGGCCATCCGTTGCAGTTCCAATGGGGTGAACTCGCGATCCAATTCGTCGAGCACCCAGGTAATGGTACCTGCGGGAATGAACTTGGTGGCCACCACGCCATACCCAATTTCGTTACTGATAAAGCGTAATTCTGTATCTGGATGAATCATTTTATACGTAATGAATTTTCGAATGAAGGTATAAAATTGTTCGATCCGTTGATGGAAATTTTAGGGGCGTGAAATAATTTTTACATCATCATTTAAGGCTCTGTAAATCAACTCATTGAATATGGAATAGCCTTGCGTTTCAGTCGAGTAATCTCCTGTGATAATTGACCTGCCCTAGATGATAATTCAAATGGCTCAATAAATGAACCAGGGTAAATTCCATTCCCGTAGGTTGGTCCCAAATGACAATCGGAAAATTACCCGATAATTGGTCATCGGTCACATTATTGAGTCCCTTTTCAACTACAACAATGGTTTCATCAATTTGCCGCAAAAGTGTAGTTCTGGGAATACTTGTTGAAGAAAATTCCAGATCCCGTTGCCGAACATAGGAGGTTTTGGCTAATCCGGCTCCAATAAAGGCATTGAGATTGCCAATGAGATGCAAACATAAATTCCCTGCCGAATTCGCTATGCATTTATCGGTTCGCCAAAGGTTTTCTTCGGAGGAGTACTGTTCAATTTCGGTCTTGAGTTTTTCCAGGTCTCTTTTAAAGAGCGATTTTAAGGTGTTGATCATGTTGTTTATACTATTTACTCCCCACTTAGTCGCTTTAATTTGTCCAACACTTCATACACCGAAAAACTTCTTGCAAATCGGTACATTTCCTTATCATCTGACTTTAGGATCACGACCGGTAAGGTAAAAACCATGGACTGTCCCGTGAATTCGATTTCTTCTTCCACATCTACTACGCGGATGTCCACCTTTGGGAAGTTTTCCTGCACAGCTTCCAGCAACTTTGGCTTCAATACTTTGCAGACCCCGCAGGTTTTACCGGTAAAATAAAGGAGTTCAATTTTGGGTGTTTCCATCAATAATCCGAATACTCCGTGGGGTACAAAAACCAAATATCGGCATGGGAAACGTTGTTCTCATACTTGGGCATGGCGGTCAGGGCCTTCCACTCGGGGGAATCCACAAAAGCCTCCCAATTTTTATCCCTGGTCGCCATATCAGCATGGGTGGTCATATACATCAAATTGGGCATTCTAGATCCCGAAATCACTTCGCCATAAAACACGGCATTGAACCCCAAACGGTCAAAAAGAGCTACTTCCCCGCCTGCGTTGAACATATCCACTTTGTTCCAATATAGTTTTTCGGTGGGGGATTCATAGCTGCGCAATTCGTATATGCGCTCCGAGCGTGGGCCGTCCAACTTGGGCGTCTCCATCATGGGCATATCGGTAAAGGCCTGCATCAAAATGGACTCGATATGGTCATACGGTGGGTTGTCATATGGTGCATCAATATAGGCACTGCCTGCTTGTACATATTCAGCATCCGCGTTGAGTTGATTTTCCAATGCTAAAAATTGCTCCATGGACTGGAATGGCGTAAGCACATAGGTTTTTGGCACGGTGTCCTTCTCGTTCGTGATGAATTTAAACACCCCAATATTTTGGATTCCCTGTTTTTTTACGGCGGGCATATAGGCATGTTGAAGATAGTCGTCCGTGGTGGCTATCTGGCTTTCTGAACTAAAGGAATACACTTTAAGCTGATAAAATTCGCGGGTTTGGGCAACGGTTTCTGTCGGTTCCGGAGTTTCGGTAGTTTCTGGTTGGGGATTGCCACAGTTGGTCAAAACCAAGGTGGCAAAGAGCAAGGAGAGGAATTGTAGTGTTTTCATTTTAGGTGTTGTTTAGTTTGTGGTGCGAGGATTAAAGATACCACTTTGTTGGCTTTTTTTTCGATAAAACCATCAATCCCAAAATGGGTCCAAGGGCCAATAGCATGTAAACGGAATTTGAGGCGGTCACTTCCTTTATACCAGTGAGTAATTGGATGCTGACTATGGTAATCGCAAAACCGATACAGTTCACAATGGTGAGCGCGGTCCCTTTAATTTCGGGTTGGGCATTTTGGGCCACCAAGGTGGAAAATAGGGGGGAGTCAGCGATGACCACCATACCCCAGAAGAGCAGGAATGCCACAAAAAGAATTGCTTCCCCTTGGGCAAATACCAATGGGGAAACCAAACAACAGCTGCAAGAAAGTGTCAGTGCCAAAAAGGCAACCCTTTTAGTTCCCAAAGCTTGGGCCAAATACCCTCCCAGCACACAGGCAAAACCTCCTGTTGCAATGATGAGGAAGGATAACAAGGGTATGTTGAAGGCAACATCGGCATGGATGATACTGTACGTTTTTAGCATTACGGGAACAAAGGCCCAAAAGGCGTACAGTTCCCACATGTGGCCGAAGTATCCGAATGCAGCTGAACGGAAATTAGGATTTTTGAACACCTGTAGAAATGCGGATACATATATTTTTTGACCTGGTTTTCGGTACGGGCCATCGGGGACCAGACTTGCCATCAAAACACCGCCCAATACGGCCAAGGAGGAGGTGCCGATCAATACATATTTCCATGGAAATGCCGTGGTCATGTCCTTTAACAAATGGGGAAAGGCAGTGCCTACCACCAAGGCGCCGACCAAATAGCCCAACGATTTACCAAGGCCTTTCTCAAAGTAATCAGCGGCAATTTTCATCCCTACGGGATAGATCCCGGCAAGGAAAAAACCTGTAAAAAACCGAAAAGTCAGGATGCTGCCCAAGCTATTGCCTTCCCAAATGGTGCCCAAATTGAAGATGGCGCCCAATATAGCGCAGCATAAAAACACTTTGGAGGGAGAAAACCGGTCCGCGATGGACAGCACGGCAAAAATGAGGGTGCCCAAAATAAAACCAAATTGTACCGCCGAGGTTAAATGGCCCAAGGCACTTTCGGCCAAACCAAAATTTACGATGAGGTCGCGCATGACCCCATTCCCGGCAAACCAAAGCGAGGTGCAGCAAAACTGCGATACCACAATAATGGGAAGTATGGTTTTGGATGGTTTCATTTTGGAATTTTTGATAAACCCTCGTTAGGGATTTGAGCCGTAAATTAAAGATAGGATTTTATGGAGTTTTTTGTAATGAGGAGGTTGGAGATAGGGTATTTGTTTAAAACCTTAATATTTAAGTTTTAATTACCATTGGTAATTAAGTTTTGAAATAAAAAACATTAAAAATAAAAGTTGAGGTTCCATTTTCCTGATCATTGTATTTTAAATCCAGTTTGTAATATGCCTTTTCAGGTATTCCAGATTTTTTGAATCTCAAGTATGTGAATCCATCTTGATTTATTGACGTAACGTCACTTATCCATTCATAAGTAGCATTGTCATCACCAATCATTAATGTCACAGACCAATTATTATTTGGGTTACTCTCATAGACTAAATAATAATATTCATCATCTTGTTTAAGCTCTGGGATATTCTTAAATCCTATTTGAAACCAGATGGGTTTAATAAATTTGGAATTATTGAAATCTTGAAGACTTAATGGTCGTTCCAAAAGTTGCCACTTATCATTTTCGGGGAAATGGGTAATTATGGCTAATTCAGGTTTTATATTAAAGTAGAAATCAGAAACTGAAGAATCACCGGAAGTGCCCCATGTTGCATCTAGCAGAATCCATTTTTGGTCTAATTTCACTGCATTCCATGCATGTCTAAATTTATCATCAGATTCTATTTCAACATAATGATTTCGTTCATCTCTGATGTGTCCTGAAATGACAGCGGTTTCTATATTGAATTTATTCATGAACCATTTGAATAGCTGTGCATATCCTGCACAAACCCCTTTGCGATTCTCGTAAACCGAGTAAACATTTTGACTTGCCCAAAAATCCTCATTAGATATAACACCTTCTTCAAGTTCCTCTAGAAGTTGATAGTCGTAGATAATGTTATTTCCAATCCATAGATAAAAAAAGCGAGCAAGACTTAGTTCGGAATCTAAATTGTCCCCAGCAAAATCGACAAGCTCCTCAATATCAAAATTCTTTTTATTTGTCGCCGTCACCAATGATTTAATCGAATCATTTTGGGAAAACAAATGGTTGAAACATAAGAGTAAAAGAATTGATGCAAATTGTCTCATCATAATCATATGTCTAAAAACAATTATGGATAAACATACCAATCGAATTACCTATCAATGCGCCTCCAACCAATTCTCGCCAACGCCCACTTCCACCTCTAAGGGTACCGCTAGGGTATAGGCATGTTCCATTTCGGTCTTGATGAGTTTTTTCATTTCCTCCAGTTCAGGTTTGTAGCAATCGAATACCAATTCATCGTGTACCTGCAGCAACATCTTGGTCTTGTATTTTCCTTCGGAAAGTTTGTTATGGATGTTGATCATCGCAATTTTGATGATGTCCGCCGCACTTCCCTGAATGGGGGCGTTCACCGCGTTGCGTTCCGCGGCCCCGCGCACCACCTGGTTGCCCGCGTTGATGTCCTTTAAATACCTTCTACGGCCCAAAACCGTTTGTACATACCCATGCTCGCGGGCAAAATCAATCTGCTCACTGATGTAATTGCGCAACTTTGGATAAGTTTTGTAATAGGTGTCGATCAAGTCCTTGGCCTCGGTACGGCTCAAATCCGTTTGGTTGCTCAACCCAAAGGCAGACACCCCGTAAATGATCCCGAAGTTCACCGTTTTGGCATTGCTACGCTGTTCGCGGGTCACTTGGTCAATCGGCACATTGAACACTTTGGATGCTGTGGACGCATGGATGTCCTCCCCATTTTTAAAGGCGGAGATCATGGTGTCCTCTTCGCTCAAGGCCGCAATAATGCGCAATTCTATCTGGGAGTAATCCGCAGAAAGCAACAGGTAGTTTTCATCCCGTGGGATAAAGGCCTTGCGTACCTGTCTTCCCCGTTCCGTCCGGATGGGAATGTTCTGCAGGTTGGGGTTGTTACTGCTTAAACGGCCCGTGGCGGCCACGGTTTGCATATAGTCCGTGTGCACCCTACCACTGTGTTTTTGCACTTCGTTCGGAAGCGCATCCACATAGGTGCTCTTCAATTTGCTGAGTCCGCGGTAGTCCAACACATTTTGAATGATCTCATGGTCCTTGGCCAGATAGGAAAGCACATCCTCTGCCGTGGAATATTGACCTGTTTTCGTCTTTTTGGGTTTGTCAACCAGCTTTAATTTTTCAAAAAGGATATCGCCCAACTGCTTGGGGGATGCAATGTTGAATTCCTCACCGGCCAGTTCGTATATTTTTTTCTCCAACTGCAGGATATCGGTATCCAATTGTTTGGACAGGTCTTTCAGATAGGTTTCATCCAGATTGATGCCTTCCCGTTCCATATCCGCCAAAACCCGAAGCAAGGGCACTTCAATGTCCGTGAACAATTTATCGGTTTCGGTTTCCTTCAGTTCGGGTGCAAAATGTTGCGCCAACTGAAAAGTGACATCGGCATCCTCTACAGCATATTCGGTCTGTTTGTCCAACGGCACCTGACGCATGTTCAATTGGTTTTTGCCCTTTTTACCGATGAGTTCGGTGATAGAAATAGGGGTATAATTGAGATAGGTTTCCGAAAGCACATCCATATTGTGGCGCATATCGGGGTTGATGAGGTAATGGGCCAACATGGTATCGAACAGTTTGCCCTTGACCTCCACACCGTAGTTCAGCATCACTTTGATGTCGTATTTCAGGTTCTGGCCAATTTTCTCGATGGTTTCCGATTCGAAGAAAGGTCGCAACTTTTCAATCAAGGGCATGGCATCGTTTTTCCCTTCGGGAAAAGGCACGTAAAACCCTTTGCCAGCTGCCCAACTGAAGGCAATGCCCACCAATTCCGCTTCCAATGGATTGATGGAAGTGGTTTCCGTATCAAAACAAACGGAAGATTGCTTCATCAGGTTTTGCAAAAAGAGTTCCATGGCCATACCCCCTTGCACGGATTGGTAGAAGTGGGGCACATCGGCAATGGTTTTTCGGCTGTTCACATCCTTGATGGTGGCCGCAGCCTCCGAGGGGTCGCCTCCAAAAAGGGTGAACTGTCCGCTACCCGCTACCTTGGCTTCTTGTTTTGCCGTTTCGGCACTGGTTACTGGGGTACTGGGTTCCACTTCCCCTGAGAACAATTTGAGGAACTGCTCCTTCAAGCGTCGGAATTCGAGTTCTTCAAATATTTTTTGTACTTCTTCGGCATCAGGCGGACACATTTCGTAATCCTCGGCATGGAATTGCACGTCGCAATCCGTTTTGATCTCGGCCAATTTTCGGGACAGCCTGCCCAATTCGGCATTTTCCTCTATTTTCTCCTTCATTTTCCCTGAAAGCTTGTCGGTATTGCTCAACAGCCCTTCCAAGGAACCAAAATCTTCCAAGAATTTTTTGGCGGTCTTGTCGCCCACACCGGGTAACCCGGGAATGTTATCACTGGCATCACCCATCATTCCCAAGTAATCGATGACCTGTTCCGGACGTTGTACACCAAAACGCTTTTGCACTTCGGGGATGCCCCAAATCTCGATGCCGTTGCCCATTCTAGCAGGGCGGTACATGAAGATATTTTCACTCACCAACTGGCCAAAATCCTTGTCGGGGGTCACCATAAATACTTTGTATCCCTCTTGTTCGGCCTGTTTGGCCAAGGTGCCGATGAGGTCGTCCGCTTCATACCCGGGCAGTTCCACCACGGGAATCTTCATGGCCTTTAAAATTTGTTGGATATAGGGTACGGCAATCCGGATGGCGTCCGGGGTTTCATCCCGATTGGCCTTGTAGTCCTCAAAAAGCTCGGTGCGTTCCACACTGCCTCCTTTATCGAAGGCCACGGCCAAATGGTCGGGTTGTTCACGCTTGATCACATCCAAAAGGGAGTTCATAAACCCCATGATGGCGGACGTATCCATTCCCTTGGAATTGATCCTTGGGTTTTTGATCAGGGCGTAATATCCACGGAAAATTAAAGCGTAGGCGTCAAGTAAAAAGAGTCGTTTTTGTTCGGACATGTTATTCTAGTATCAATGTTCAATAAACAATTAGCAATGTTCAATTAGCAAAAAATGGTGGGGGATTAAAAGTACGAATTGCGGTTTAAAAGCTATCAGATGTCAGATATAAGATTTCAGAATCAAGAAACAAAGGTCAAGAATCAAGAGACAAGATTCAGGAGTCAAGTATCAATACCTCTTGATTCTTGTATCTAAAAGCGAAGCGCTCCAATATCTAATAAGCGTAGCGGTCTAGCATCTAACTGTAAAAACTCTTCACTTCCCTATTTACATGGCCACTCTCACTGTATTCGCGATAGGTAAACCCGGGATGTACACAATACCCGCCTGTTTCCCCATTTTTGTTGATGGCCAAGAATCCAATCTGGAAATCTTTTCGGCCTTCGTTTTTCTTCATGATACGTTTTACACCTTCCTCACAGGCTTCCTGTGGACTTTTACCCTGGCGCATCAGTTCCACGATCAAAAAGCTGCCCACGGTGCGGATGACTTCCTCGCCCACACCTGTTGCTGTGGCACCGCCTACTTCGTTGTCCACGTACAACCCTGCCCCAATGATGGGGGAATCGCCCACACGGCCACCGACTTTGTAGGCCATACCACTGGTGGTACAGGCCCCGGATAGGTCACCGTTGGCATCAATGGCCAACATCCCAATGGTGTCGTGGTTTTCTATGTTGATGGTGGTCTCGTATTTGGAAGTCTTCAACCACTCTTCGTATTGTTTTCGGGTGCTTTCGGTCATCAGGTCTTCTTTTTTGAAGCCCTGCTCATAAGCAAATTTCTCGGCACCTTTTCCTGCCAAAATAATGTGTGGGGTTTCTTCCATCACCTTTCTGGCCACGGAAACGGGGTGCACTATATTCTGCAAATACACCACAGAACCACAATTACCATCCTTGTCCATGATGCAGGCATCGAGGGTCACATTGCCGTCACGATCGGGTCGGCCGCCCTTGCCCACGGTCTCGTTGGTCTCATCGGCCTCTTCCACCATCACGCCTTGTTCCACGGCATCCAAAGAGGTTCCGCCCGATTTCAGCACTTCCCAAGCCTTATCGGTGGCATTTAAAAAGTTCCAGGTACAGACCACGATAGGTTTTATCGGATTGACAGGATTGGTCGCCATAGCAGCTTCTTCTGGTTTGTTTTCGGTTCTACAGGCGGCCACGGCCGAGGCAGAAACCAATCCAGCAGCGGTTAGGCTGGAATTTTTCAGAAATTTGCGTCGTTTCATGCAGGGGATGTTTATTTTTAAGGTGGTTAAATATAGCAATATGCTCGTAGAAGTTTGTGCCAATTTGCTGGAATCCGCTATAAATGCCCAAGAGGCCGGAGCGGAGCGGATTGAGCTTTGCTCCGAACTTGGGGTGGGGGGCATCACCCCGTCTGTGGGACTGATCCGTTTGGTCAAGGAACGGTTGTCCATTCCCGTGCATGTTTTGTTACGCCCACGAAGCGGACATTTTACCTATTCCGATACTGAGTTCGAGGTGATGAAGTCCGATATTTTAGCTTGTAAGGAACTAGGGGTGGATGGTATTGTTTCTGGAATTTTGAAGGAAGATTTTTCGGTGGATGTGGAACGGACCAAGGCCTTGGTGGAACTTTCCAAACCGATGCATTTTACGTTTCACCGCGCTTTTGATTGGGTGGCCCAACCCATGGAAAGTTTGAAAGCTTTGGAGGAAATGGGTGTGGATACGGTTTTGACCTCAGGGCAATTCCCTTCTGCGGAACAGGGGCTTTACCTTCTGGAAGCATGGCAAAAACAAACCAGTATGACCATTATGGCCGGGGGAGGAGTGTCTCCCGACAACGCTGTATTGTTCAAAAAAATAGGGCTGCGGGCCGTGCATTGTTCGGGGACCTCCTTTGGAAACAGTATTGAACTACAGGGAAAAATCAGTATGAATTCCCCCAAGCATTTGGTGGAGAATGCCTTTGCGTCCACCAATGTGGAAACTGTCCGAAGGATACTCCAAGCCGTTAAATAATACTAAAAAGCCCTAGATTCTAGTTGATTACCCATAATTTTGCAAAAAAAATTGTATGTCTCGATTTGTAATCCTTGCTGTCCTTTATGTGGTGTTAGCCGCGTATGGGTTTCAGGCGTTCCGGACCTTGTTCAAAAGTCCGTTGATGCACTGGGCCTATATTGTGTTGTTTTTGGCAGCCCTCATTTTTCTGACCATTAAGGTAATCGCCTATGTGCCAGGGGATGGTTTTAAAGGTTCGGCGGCGGTGGCTGGTGGCATCTTTGCCGCCTTCTTTTTGCTGGCCTTGGTGTTGGGATTTTTCCTTTTGTTGGAAGACATTGTTCGTTTGGTTGGATTCGGGTACAACAAAATTGCTGGGATGTCCAATGCTGATGCAAGTCATTTCCCTTCCCGAAGAAAATTCATCAGTGGATTGGCCCTTGGGTTGGCCTCGTTGCCATTCGGCGCCATGTTGTATGGCATGTACCGCGGTAAATACAACTATCAGGTGTTGAAATATGAATTGGAGTTCGATGACCTTCCCGATGCTTTCCACAATTATCAGATCACCCAGATTTCCGATGTGCATAGCGGTAGTTTTGATGATTACAACAAAGTGGCCTATGGTGTGGATCTGATCAATGAACAGAAAAGTGATGTGATTTTCTTCACAGGTGACATTGTGAACAACCGATCGGAAGAACTTGAACCCTGGAAAGAGGTTTTTGCCCGATTGGATGCCAGGGATGGGGTATTTTCCATTTTGGGCAACCATGATTATGGGGATTATGCCTCTTGGGATACCGAAGAAGCCAAGGCGAAGAATCTTGAAGACCTCAAAGCTATGCAGAAGGATATGGGCTTTGACCTCATCTTGAACTCCAACCGTTATTTGGAAAAGGATGGCCAAAAAATTGCCTTGCTAGGGGTTGAAAACTGGGGCCGCGGAGGCTTCAAAAAAGCGGGTGACCTGCAAAAGGCGAAAGAGGGCATTGCCCATGACGACTTTAAAATATTGTTGAGCCATGATCCCTCCCATTGGGAAGATGTGGTGCTCGATGATGACTACCATTTCCATTTGACCTTGAGCGGACACACCCATGGGATGCAGTTTGGTGTGGAAATCCCAGGTTGGGTAAAATGGAGTCCTGCCAAATGGCGCTACAAATACTGGGCCGGCATTTATAGCGAATTCAACCAATTCATCAACGTGAACCGTGGTTTTGGTTTTATCGGTTATCCGGGACGATTTGGCATTTGGCCCGAAATCTCTGTGATCACCCTTAAGAAAAAAGGCTTGATATGATATTTGAGAAAAGCTAAACTTTAACTTTTAGCTTTCTATTTTCAATCAAAATCTCATAAGACTCCATTGCGTTGGACCATAATATATTTCCATTTTTCCCTTTGGGAAAATCTTCATCGTAGCAATCTGACCAAATTATTTTTCCATTTTTCTTTAAAATCGTTGCGTTTTCTGGCTGCCCCCATATGTCCAAAAGTATATACTTTTGATAGGAATATCCATTAGTTCCTTCAAAGCTGACATCAAAATCAACACTATGTCTTTCAGGGATAAAAATTAGTTTCGATATCTTATCCGGAAATTCTATCCGTCTATTAGGATAAATTATCGGATAAAGGCTGTCATAAATTTTACTAGCATCTTTAGCCATTTTAGGGTCAATTTGTTTCTTTTTATTAGATGCATGCGTTAATTCCCAAAATTTAATATTATCGTAAATTTGTATACGAAAATTAACAAGTGGATAATCGCCTGAATGGGTTAAGGTTAAAAAGTAAATCCTTTTATTTTCGAATGATGTTTGACCTGAATGAAAATAAACAAAGCTGTCACCACCAGTTAAGTAATTTTTAATATCTAATTGTTTTTCAATTAATTCTTTTGCAAGTGTGTTGGAATTTTTCAATTCCCTCTCAATTAAAGAAACCTCGTCTATGATTTTACTTGATTTAAGGGTAGACTGGTCTAATTCTTTATCGATATCACCCAAATTTTTAATAATATCTTCCGTCAGGGTCTTGATATTTCCTAGATTTTTTTCCGAATCCTCATCTTTTGTGAAATTTTCATAAGCTTCATAAAATGTGAAACCAAAAAAGAAAATGAAAACAAATGCCGAAATGTATTTTACCTGTTTTTTCTTTTTCTTCCAATCATTAAATAATTGGAGACCAAGAATGACTAATCCAAGTAGTAAGTAAACAATTGAACCGAAGGGCATTGTAATGTTTTTATCTGAAAGATACATGAATTAAAAGAAAGTATTCTATCACTCTTTTCAGATATACACATGTTATTAGGTTATCAATGGTATTTTATGTTAACCTTGATTTATTTTATTAAAATGATTTTGAATCCAATCCGAAATCTCTGTGATTACCCTTAAGAAAAAAGGCTTGGCTTAACTTCTATACTATTCCAGCAATGGAAGCTGCAACGGCTATTTGAGCCAATTGAAGACATCTTGCATAAAATCTTGACATTGATAGTCGTCAACCCCTTGCCAACTGGTCATGTACAATGATGCCATGGCTTCGCCCAGGACAACCAATTTGCCGCCTTTCATGGTTTTTGTATAGGTCGCAAAAGGATATGCCTTATCCAGTTCATCCCCATAACAGAATGGGGTCCCACCCAATACTTTTCTGGCTTCGTGATAGGAAATCTTTAAGGGTTTGTCGGTAATCTCACTTTTAACGGTATGTCCTCCGGGCAGTTTGTCGGGTATGGCATCCCCATATTGGATTCCGTACGGGGCGATGATGTCGTTCACGTTGGTGTCATTCAGGGAAGACCAGTAATCACTATCCATGACGAGGAACAAGCCTCCACCTCCATCAATAAACCGATGGATGGCCCTTACCTCGTTTTCCGTATATTTTTTCTTCGGGATATGGATGAACAGGATGTCCGTGTTCGCAAGAAGGTCGTCACTGAGTTCGCCGTAGGCATAATCGACCTGTGCATGGACGTTATTGGCCGTCTTCATCAATTCTTCGGACATCATATAGACCCTACCGATTTTTTCATTTTCCATGCTCATGGATTTTGGGTCGTTCCAGAACACTGGGTTATGTCCTACGTCCATCAAAATATGGGTAAGGGAATTCATTTTGTTTTCTTTTATGGAGATGTTCTTGAACCAGCCTTCGCTGCTTTCCCCAACCCATAGACCAATTTTTCCATGGCCACTCAGATTGATCTGTTCCACAACAAGCGATGGTGTCATGGAATGGTTCACATACACCTTCACTTCTGGGTAGTTGATGTTAAGGGTAACATGAAACCAATCATTAGGCTGCGGAGCAGGAGAGATGGTGTTCTCGTATTTTCCAGGATACTCTTCCCGTAATTTTTTCCAATCCAAATGAGGCATGGCAATGTATTGCATCATATGGTCCTGTTTTTCGGGATCATTAAAATTGAAGGGTCTAAAATAGACGGCATCAAAGATGGAATCGTTTTTTCCGTTGAACGCCAAGCCAACAAAACTGGCACCTGTCTTGTCCTTTCCTTTAATATCGAGTTCAATGGTCCCGTTATGGAAATCGGAACCCTTCAACCATAGAACTCCATCACCGGGACGATCATCCAAATGGATGACACCCATGTCAAAGGAGACGTCTCGGTTCTGTACTTCCCAGCTATCGGGATTGGTCAGTTTCTTGTTCGATTGCCCCATCATAGTAAAGGACAGAAGTAACATAATTGCCCATGTAGGGCTAAAAGAAAATTGCTTCATTTTGTTTTCTGATTTGATTCAATACCAAAACTACGGTCCGTAAAAATCACGAAGGGTAGCAAAAGCGGTTTAATCCTCGGTCAAAAGTCGGTCATGAGTTAATTTCCTTATCATTTTCAGCTTTTATTGATATCTTGACTTGTCAAATGGCGAACATCGAAAATGACCATATTGCCCTATGTAAGCAAATGCTGGAAGAGAAGTTTTCTTTCGGCAACGGGCACGGTTATACCCAAAAGGATCTGGAGCAACTTTCTTCCTATATTGAGGAACATACGGGGTACTATATCAGTCTTTCCACCTTAAAACGGGTATGGAAAGGAGGGTACAAGACCCAACCCCAGTTGGCAACTTTGAACGCGCTTGTACAGGTGCTGGGATACAAAAACTGGCAAGACTTCAAGCTTCAACATAAAAAACCGATTGCTACGGAGGACAAGAACCCGCCCAGGAGCAAAACGCCACTTTATGTAGCTGCGGGAATTGTGGTGGTCCTAGTAGTGGTTTTGGCATTTTCCTTTGGAAAAAGTGGGACCAGTAACGTAAAGATTGATGGTCCCGTTACGTTTACTGCCAATAAAACGGTGGACAAAGGTGTTCCGAACACCTTTATCTTCAACTATGATCTGAGCCATGTACAGGCCGATAGCTTTTTTATCCAACAGTCCTGGAATGCTTTTCGACGCGAAAGAATAGATCCGAAGAAATCCGTTTACACGTCCATTTATTATGAAAGTGGTTACCACAGGGCCAAATTGATTGCCAATGGAGACGTAATTGCCACCCAACCGGTACATATCATCAGTGACGGTTGGGAGCCACACGTATATTATACAGAGGCGGATGACCGTTACATTGATTTTAAAGGGGAATCCTTTATAGCGGATAGTATGTTGCACTTGCCTATGGAGCTGCTTAAAAAAAGGGGCGTGGATACATCCCGCCATTTCATGTCCCGAATTTCACATAGTGATGAGTATGGGGTTTCCTCCGATAACTTTACCTTTCGGACGAGGTTGAGATCAGACCATGCCCTAGATTCCAATTGTCCTTGGATGAATGTGATCCTTGTCACCACAGAGAATATTTTCTCGGTAGGGATGGTCGGAAAAGGATGTGAGACCGGTGCCAGTTATAAGTTGGGCGAAATTTATAGATCAGGGAAGGATAACAACCTCTCCAAATTGGGGGCTGATCTTTATGAGTGGAACGATTTGGAAATACGGGTCAAGGATAAAAAAGCTACCATTTTTATAAATGGAGAGGAAGCCTACAACGAACTTTTTAAAGAAGATTTGGGCAATATCATGGGGCTTGGCTACATTTTCGAGGGAACAGGTTCCATTCAATACGTTCAACTTTCCAATGGGGACCACGAGATTACTTTTGAGGATGATTTTGATCAATAGCAAGGAAGACCAAGTTTAAAGACAGATTATTTGAAATAATAAAAAGCCCCTTAAAAAGGGGCTTTTTCTCTAGAATTATGGAACCACGCTACCAAGCCAAATCGTAGGTGTTCCCACTGCCCATGGTTAGTATTGCAGTCTGGTTTCCGGTGAATACCAAGGTGCCGGAATAATCATAAGTATTACCATTGGAAGCTTTGCCCACAAAGCTGGCGTAAACTGTTCCTGAGACCACATTATAGTTGGCCTTCAAGATGGTAAGATCCGTGGTGGTAAACTCAATGGTACTGGTAAAGGCATTTTCGTTGTGTACAAAGGATTCTTGTGAACCTGCCATGGTGAATGTTTCATTTACCACATAGCTGGATTGCGCATCGTCTAAGTCCTGGATATTGATGCTTGCACTGGTGTTGGCCTCTGAAGAGATCCTTGGACCATCATAGCTGGAGGTTCCGGTAAGATCAAAATCGGCCGCAGAAGGAATAATCCCTGTGCCGCAGTCAATGATCCAGCTCCAAACCAAGCTGGCACTGTAAGTAATGCTTCCTGACTGCCCGGCAATGTTGTAGGAGGAACCATATTCCACACCACACTCGTAATCTTCGGCTTTATTGGAAGCAGAATTGTCTTCTTCCAAAGTGTAAATGGCCTGATTGGTCTGTTCCACCATACCACCAGATTCCGGGGATACGGCCATGGCCATGGCTTCAGCGGCCTCCTCTTCGGTGATGGCGGTTTCGGTGCCATCATTGGAGTCGTCATCCTTGCTACAAGATGCTACTGAAAGTGCCAAAATGGCTAAGCCAAGCATCATTAGGTTGCTTCTTTTCATTGTTGTTTTGGGTAAGATTAGATGTTTCATGATTTTTAAAGGTTTAAGATTAATTTTCTTTTTCTTTTTTTGGCTAAACTACTCCTATGTCAAGGGTCAAAGGGGTAGAAAAAAGGCGAACCTGCCAATTCTAGGGGTGAGCCTGTTGTTATCCCTTGTAGTCCATTTTTCCTTTGAAATAATCCACGAACCCCTTGAAGACCAACACAAAGGGATTGTTACTGATAAAGCCCGTGGTTACCCCATAAGTGGGTTTTATGGTTTCGGGTTGATAGGTGCCGAACCATCGATCCCACATCATAAACACACCTCCAAAGTTTTTGTCGATATATTGCTCATTAGATCCGTGGTGTACCCGATGTGCAGACGGAGTGGCCAGCAGACCTTCAATAAAACCCAACTTGCCCACGGCTTCGGTATGGAGAAAAAACTGATAGAGCAGGTTGAGCCCAAAGGAAGCCGCAATAAACTCAAACGGCAGGCCAATAAGTATGAGAGGAGCTACCACAAAAGGGGTGAGCAGGGCACTGAGCCAATTCAATCTATAGGACACGGTAAGGTTCATGAACAGACTGGAATGGTGCACTAAATGGAATGCCCACAACAATTTTATTTTGTGCGATAACCGATGGTACCAATAGTATACAAAGTCCACGGCCACGAAGCTGATCAGGAAGACCAAAGGGGTGCTCTTAAAATGGAACAATGTAAACTGGGATAGGTATCCCATGATGGCATATTGAAATCCAAAAAAGAGGACTTTCGATAATTGAAACCCTAAGAAAATGGCCAAATTGGCCAGAGTATCCCTTATGTCGTATGCTTTTTTATCCTTTCTCCAATTCCAGATAATCTCCAAAATTACCAAACCCAGCAAAATCAAAAAAATGGCTCCTCCCTGTTCAATACGTGTATCGTTTTGCATAACCTTGTTTTTTTGGTGAAGTTGGCGCAAAATGAAAAGAAGAGTAGAGGGGGAACGGGTGAGGCTGAAAAAAATAGGGTTGAAATTCCCCAGACTTGATCATGGGATTTCAGGAATGCAAATGCTACATGAGAGTGATCATTGCGTTATAAAAGCTATAATAGAATATTTTTATTCATCCAGCCAATTTTTGAACTCTGGAGCCTTGGCTTTGCTTACGATGATCTTCTCGTGGGGTTTGGGTTCCACATTGATGATCAATCTTCCGTTGAAATAAAAGTCAATATCCTTTACCGCCCAACGTTGCACAATAAACTGGCGATTGGCCCTATAAAATCGTTTTGGGGATATTTCTGTCATGATTTTATCTAAAGTAGAGTCGATGATATATTTTTTGCCATCCGAAGTGTGGGCATAGACTACTTCCTGTTCGGTAAAGAACCAATGGATCTTGTCCACAGGCAAGGGGATCAATTTATTTTGATAATGCACCAAGTATGCCTCCCGATAGGACTTGTTCTCATTCGTTTGAAGGTAGTTCAACAATTCTTGGATCTTATCATTGCCGGGCAATTTATGACCTCTGGTTTCCCTGAATTTTTCGAGGGCATTGGCCACTTCTACCCTTTCAAAGGGTTTTAAGATGTAATCCAATCCGTTTACTTTAAAGGCCTCCAATGCGTAATGATCATAGGCGGTAATGAATATGATAGGAACTGAGGGTTTTATAGTCTTGAAGATGTCGAACGAGAGTCCGTCTGTTAACCGAATGTCCATAAAAAGTACATCGCAGGCATCCATATTTTCCTGCAACCATGCAACTGAACTCTTTACACTGTCCATTTTGTTCAGCACCTGAATCTCTGGTTCCAGTTCTTTAAGGGTGAACTCCAAATTTCTGGCAATGACCGGTTCGTCTTCAATTATGGCAATGTTTATTGGCATTTGGTCAGAGGTTTAAAGGTAATTTTATGGAAAAATGGGCTTCGGTCTTTACAATTTCTATGGATTGGCCCATCAAAATTTGATAGCGTTCGTTCAAGTTCAACAAGCCAATTCCCGTGGATGGTTCTTTGTACACGGCTTCATTCAGGTTGTTCCTAAAAAACAGGGCCCCATTTTCCTGATAAATATCGATACGCAGGGGAATCTCTTTGGAAACATAATTGTGCTTTACCGCATTTTCCAACAAAGGTTGCAAGGACATGTGGGGCAATCGGATGTCTTGGGTCCTCGGGACATCAATATGCACCTGAAGGGCTTCCTCGAACCTCATTTTCAACAATTGGATGTTGGAGTCCAACAGTTCCAGCTCTTTGTCCAGACCAATGAGTTGCTCTTGGTGGTTGCCAAGGGAATATCGGAACACCTTGGAAAGGTGGGTTATATAGTCTTGGGCCTTTTGGGGATTCTCCCTGACCAAAGCCGAAAGACTGCTCAAGGCATTGAACAAAAAATGGGGGTTGATCTGGGCCTTTAGATTTTTGATCTCCGCGTCAAAATAGACGGTTTTCAAATGCTCATTCTCCTGTTCCTTCCGTTTTTGAATCCGATTTAGCAGCACAATCTTGACCAAAATGGCGATCAATCCCAAACTGGTGATCAATCTAAAAAAGTACCCCAAACGAAAGAGCCTTACATTGGTCACGTTCTGGAAAAACAACTTTTGAGAGGCGGAACCAATGGCCAAAAGCACAGCGAAAAATACGGCGTTGGAAAGCAGGTTCTTCACTAGGTGTTTGTTGCCCTTCTCCCCATTCCAATTGAGCCAGGCCAAATTCAAGTAGCCAAAGAAAGTGCAGAAACCGAATTGGAATAGGGTCTGGTAGACCAACTCAGGCGCGTTGAACACCCAAGGAAGGCCAATGTTCCTTGCTTCACCCGGCAATAGCACGAACAGTCTGTGGACGTTCAAGGCAATGGCCACCAAAACAGAGGTCAACAACAATACCCTTTTTTCGGTCTTGATCATTTTCATTTTTTAAAAGTACAAAGGCTTCCCCAATCCACAACGGTTGACCGGGAAAGCCTGGGATTAGGAATGAAAAAGTTGCTCTTTATGATTTGTTCTTTTGCTTGAAACGATCTTTGAGGGCGCTTCGGTTTTCCTTCTGGAGTTCCTTAAAAGCTTCAAATTCGTCTTTGCTCAAAATTGCTTTCACTTCTTCGTTTTTACTGTCTTGGATCGCTTTTAGCTCTTTGAACTTTGACATTCTGGAACCTTCGCTTTCTTGGGCGGCCTTGATCTTTTCATAGTACTTGTCACTGATTTCGATGAAGGCTTCTTTCTTTTCACCGGTCAGCTGTAGGGTCTCGATTTGCTTTTCCAAGATTTGGGTGTATTGCTCGTCTTCCTGTGAAAATCCAAGGGCGAACGAGAACATCATCATTGCAAAAAGAATTTTTTTCATGGTGAGATTTTTAAGTTTGAAGCAATGTTAGTTCTTGACTTGCATTCAGGGTTGGGGAAATAAGATGAAACGGAAGAAAGGAAGGGTAAAGCTTTCTTGATTTGGGACGAACCTTGAACCCAATCAATCTTGCAGACAAAACCTCAACAATTTTTATAATGAAGGTTTAACGTGAATTTAACTAAGGGCAATACCGTAAAGCGATTACTTGATGTTAAACTTTAACATTTTTTCTTACTTTTGACTACAAACCTATAGAATACATGTCCAAGTTTGGTGAACTCATAGATTTAAAGGTCCCTGTTTTGTTGGACTTTTATGCAGAATGGAACGAGCAATCCACTTCCATGCACCCCGTGTTGCGCGATGTAGCCGCGGCATTGGGAGACAAGGGAAAAGTCATAAAAATTGATGTGGACAAAAACAAGGAGCTTTCCCAGGCCCTACGCATTAAGGGCCTTCCCACGCTCATGATCTACAAGAAAGGTGAGATGGTCTGGCGGCAGAGCGGCGAACAGGACGCCAACACCTTGATAGGCATCTTAAACGAATACATATAATAAAAAAAGCGAGGTTTTTACCTCGCTTTTTTTATGCTATTGTTGCGGAACTACTGAATCGGTTACATGTTCCATAGTATCCAAAGGAATAGAGTCTTCCAAATCGGGATCGGAAGGTAGCTGTTCCTCCAACAATTCTTCTTCGCCATCATTCACAAATTGGGAGAACTTGTCGATATACTCATTGAAGATCACCGTTTCAGATTCGGCCAATTCTCTGTCCTGGTTATCAATAAGGATGTCAATGTTCCTTCGGTAAGCTTGCATATCGGCCAAGATATCGTCAATCTTTTTGTATTGCTCATCCAGCGGAATGTTGGCATAGTATTCCAAATGTTCTTGATAGATTTTTTTCAATTTGCCATATAATGCCCTGGCCTTTTCGGTTTCTCCTACTTTGTAGTATCCATCTACAAAAGGTTCTACAAAGGCATAGAAATAAAAGTCCTCCACAGGCATATTGGTCATGGCAATATCGATAACGTCCTTGGCCTTGTCAATTTTGTTCTCTTCGATCAAGGTTTCCATCAACCTGGCCAAATTGCTTCGGAACGAAAGTCCTTGGGAACGGGTCTGCGGGTCGTGGTAGATTTTATCACTTCCGGAATTGCCCCAATCCCAATCCTTCACAATATCATACATCAGGTCAGAATCAATTCGTCCCATTTCAAACGAATTCCTGTTAGGGGTCTTGATGGGAACCAGTTTGTACACTAGGCCATCCAACTGTAGGTAGTCCTTCATCCAAATGTATTCCGAGCTGTCAAAACTTCCTCCGGAGAAATAAATGGGTCGTTTCCAATCGTTGTTGGCGATGACATCCAACATTAAGATCCTGTTCTTTGGCAAAGCACTTTGCGGTAGGTCAATGTCAATATAATCCAAAATGAGGGCAGAATCTTTCTCTTTGACCAGACCGCTTTCAATTACATTCTTTTTGTTCACTGGAATACGGATCTTGTTGGTGGGGTAGTACACAATATCTAAAGTACTTTCAGGATATTGGTTCACATCCATGCCCCGTTTTTCCAACACAAACCCGAATTTGGTCTCGGGATTGTCACTACCGATCCAATTCATAAAATCTTGGATGGACCATCTGCTTTCGGAAACCGGTTTATTGAAAACGTCATCTGCCTTGGTGTGATATACAGCATCACGGGTTCCGTATCGGTACTTGTCATGCGTTAATTGAGACGGTATCGGGTCGCTTTCGTAAGCCTTGCGTTTCATTTGGTCTATGTACCAATCCGTGGCGAACAGACTGGTGTTCACAATGCGGACATCGGTCCTGTAGTTTTCAATTTCCTGGGCATACCACAGTGGGAAGGTATCGTTGTCCCCAATGGTGAACAAGATGGCCCCGGCATCTTCTTGGCAAGAATCCAAATAGGCCTTGGCCGTGGAAGGAGCCGTAAACTTTCCGGAACGGTCATGATCGTCCCAGTTTTGGAATCCCATTAAAATGGGAACGCCCAAAAGGCATAAGGTTGTGATTGCCGGTGCCGCAATCTTGGCCGGGATCAGTTTTTTGAACTCTTCATACAATCCATATACCCCAAGACCGATCCAAATGCAGAATACATAAAAGGATCCCACCAAGGAATAATCCCTTTCACGGGGTTGGAAGATATAGGGATTGGTGTAGAATTGAATGGCCAATCCCGTGAACATAAAGAACACGAAAAGTGCCCAAAACTGTTTGGGGTTCTTCGAAATTTGAAAAACGATGCCCAAGATGCCCAAAATTAAGGGTAGGAAGAAATAGGTGTTGCGCCCTTTGTTGTTTTCCCAATCGCTCGGAAGGTTCTTTTGGCTGCCCAATCGTAAGCTATCAATAAAACCTACACCACTGAGCCAGTTTCCGTTTTCATCGTATTTGCCTTGTATGTCGTTCTGTTTGCCCACAAAGTTCCACATGAAATAGCGCATGTACATATAACCAAATTGGAAATCGAACATGTATTGGATGTTCTGCCACAAGGTTGGCGGCTCTACTTCAATATACTCCCCGAATTCACGTAAAAAGCGGATGTATTGTTCCGAATCCAGCTCGCCTTTGACATAGGCTGACTTGAACTGGTTAACTGCGTCCCTAAGATCGTTGTTGGAAATGTATTCCGATTTGATTCTAAAATTGAGTACGCCAAAGTACTTCATATAATTTTCGGCATGTTGGTCGCTCCACATCCTGGGCAAAAGGCCCACATGCTTTGGATTGGGCCCAGGAACTGCTTTCTCATAGTGGTTTACAATGACGTATTTGCCCAGTTTCAGGTCTTTTTCGTATTTGGGACTGTCGTCCCTTTCCTCTCCAGAAGGGGCAAAGGCATCGGAATAATAGGCACCATAAATTGGGCTGTCTACCCCAGGGTATTGTTCCCGGTTGTAGTAGGCCAAAAGGGCACGGGCATCGGCAGGGTTGTTCTCATTTACCACGGTCTGGGCGTTGGCCCTAATGGGCAACATCAGCCAAGAGGAAAAACCAAGGATAAGGAACATCAAGCACATGATGATCAGGTTGCCCATGTAAAACTTGTGCTTTCGGGTATATTTCAATCCAAAATAAAAGGCGGCTACAAAGAGCAAGCCCATAATGATAGATCCCGAATTAAAGGGAAGTCCAATTTCGTTGATGAAGAACACTTCGCTCCAACCGAAAAGTTTCAGCACATAGGTAAGCGAAAATTTATAGACCAAGATCAGGATGACCACTACGGCCACATTCGCCAAAAGGAAATTCTTGACGGTTGTGGTCTTATATCTTTTAAAATAATAGAGGAGGCCAACGGTAGGAATGGCCAAAAAGCCCATAAATTGGATACCGAAGGTCAATCCCACCAAAAAACTGATGAGCAAAAGCCAACGGTTGCCTCTGGGGTCGTCCAAATCATCAACCCATTTCAATCCCAACCAAAGCAAAAGGGCCATAATTAAACTAGCCATGGCATATACCTCGGTTTCTACGGCGTTGAACCAAAAGCTATCGGAAAATGTAAAGGCCAAAGCGCCCACGAGCCCACTTCCCAATACGGCAATGGCCTTGCTGTTGGACAAAGGTTTATCGGAATTGACAAGTTTTTGTGCAAGGTTGGTGATGGACCAAAAGGTAAACAATACAGCAAAGGCACTGGATACGATAGAGACTGCATTCACCATAAGGGCAATCTTGGTCTCGTCCCCAAACGCAAAAATGGAGAAAAAAGCACCGATCATCTGAAGGAGGGGAGCCCCTGGCGGGTGTCCTACTTGTAGCTTGGCGGCGGTGGAAATATATTCCCCGGCATCCCAAAAACTTCCTGTGGGTTCAACGGTCAGGGCATAAACGGCAAAGGCGATTGCGAAGGAAATCCACCCGACGATGGTATCCCATTTTTTGAAGTCTTTTGCAAACATAAGAGTTGGTTGTTAACCGAGTTGGGGCGAATTTAGTAAATATAGCAGAGAAGGTCGGTCATTTTTCAAAAACCTTTAACATCCAACGGAGATAAAATTAGCATGTATTCTTGTCAAAATATTTGCTGATACCAAAGTTTGTTCTAAATTTGCACGCTCAAATGCTGAAACAATTTCGGCTTTGATGTGGTACTGGCCTATGGTGTAATTGGCAACACTACTGATTTTGGTTCAGTCATTCTAGGTTCGAGTCCTAGTAGGCCAACAAAAAACCTCCCTTTCGCGAGATTGGGAGGTTTTTTATTTTCCAATATTTCGGATCAATGTTTGTTATTCGAATTTTTATCCAAGAAGGAAGCCAAAATCCCTATTAACAGGGATAGTCCAATAAACCCTAGGGATAACCATTCTGGAAACGTGTAGTGATGGGCCAAAATGAGTTTGACTCCCACAAAACTCAGGATAGCCACCAAACTGTATTTAAGGTGTTGGAACCTATTGAGCATGTTCGCCAAGAAAAAGTACATGGACCGTAGGCCCAGAATGGCAAAAATGTTGGAACTGAAGACCAAAAATGGGTCGGAAGTAATGGCCAAAATGGCAGGAACGCTATCCAGGGCGAACAAAATATCGGTGAACTCAATAACTACCAAAGCGATAAAAAGAGGGGTAGCTGCTGTTATATGCTTTATCTTGATAAAGAATTTTTGCCCCTGCATGTGCGAGGTGATGGGCATTACCTTTCGTAGGTTCCTGTATATAAAAGATTTCTTCGGATTAAAGGGTTTTTCCTTGGAAACGACCATTCTTATTGCGGTAAAAATCAGAAAGGCACCAAAAACATAGGTGGTAAAGCTGAATTTTTTGATCAAGGCAACCCCGAAGAAAATCATAAGGGCCCTAAAGACGATGGCACCCAAAATGCCCCAAAACAAGACCCTGTGTTGGTATTTCTGTGGAATTTTAAAAGAGCCGAAAATTACGGCGATCACAAAAATATTGTCAATACTGAGGGAAAGTTCGATGAGGTAACCCGTAAGGTATTTCATGCTGGCCTCCGTAGGTTGGAGGGCATCGGGATTGTCTATATTGCCGGAACTGTACAGCCAATGCACCACAAAAGAGAACAAAAGGGAAAGGGTGACCCAAATAGTGGTCCACATCGAGGCTTCTTTCACACTGATGACATGGGCATTTTTATTAAAAACCCCCAAATCGAGAGCTAAAAAGGAAAGTATTCCCAACAGGAAGATTATCCAGACCATCATACTTGAACTGTATCGCGACTGCGAAAATACCAAACCGTAATGGCTTTGATGAATTTCGCATCCAAATTTTCATTTTAATTAACAATGAATTCTTCGGGCAAAAATGGCATTTTGCTTTTGTATATTAAATTGTATTGCTTTTACGGTCGGTTTGGAAAAAATAAGGTCATGGGTTCTAACCTTCCCTCCAATTCAACAGCGGCTATGAATTGAAATGGAATGCCGTCAATTTGCTGAAGGGCCTCTTTCAGTTGACCTGAAAGGAGCAATTCTTCACCATAGGTTTTACAGAGTTTCTGTATTCGGGAAGTTACGTTTAAAACATCCCCGGTAAAAAAGATATCCTTTTTAAGTGCACCGATTTCACCAGTTGTCACTGGCCCCACGTGCATGCCCGCCCGAAAGGAGGGGACCACACCATATTTTTTTTCAAAATACCCCGACTTTTTATTCAAACGAGACTTCATTCCATAAAAGCATTGGATACAATTTTGACGTGAAACCCCATCTTCTTTTTTCCACGAAATCACGATTTCATCACCAACGTATTGGTATACCTCGCCTCTGTATTGGATAATGGCATCCGAAAGTTGGTTATAATAATCCCTCAAAAATTGAAAATAGGTTTGGTGCCCCAGTTGTTCGGCCAGGGAAGTGGAAGATTTCATGTCCAGAAACATGAAAATGCGATTTTCCGCTTTAGGGTGATGATATTTTCCCAGGAAAAAGTTGAGCAGCACTTCATGACCTAGGTGTTCACTGATACCCGAATACAACAAGGAAACAAAAATGCTGAAAGAAAGGGATACCATGGTGCTCAAAAAGGTGGAACTCACCATGTAAAGTGAAAATTTTCCCCAAACCCCACTGTCCAAAATAGAGGTGCCCATCTCTATACTGGCCGCCAGTGGAAAAGTAATGCAATTGATGACCAGCATGAACAATAGGTAAAACCCCATTTTATAAAGGATCTTACGGCCAAAACTTTTCGATTTAAACTGCTTTCCCAACCAAAGTACTTCTACGGTTCCCATAGCAATTCCTACCATGAAAACCGCAAAGGAGGCAAATAGAAAAATGGCCCAGTCCACTGTAATATCCGTTTCGGGGCGTTTGTTCTCGTAATCCGTGGCCATGGACTCGATCAATAGAATGAACCAACTCAAAACCAGCCAGATGATTCCGAAGGGCAGTATGCGTTTAAGGTAGTACTTGGTTTTGGGATTCCCGAAGTTGATCATGGCATAAAGGTAACAGGATTTTGTAATGGACAAAGCCCTTATCGAACCAATGGTACATGAGCATATAAACATGAAGATAGAATTTAAAAGACTTAATGAGGTCAATCCCGATGATTTGCTCCTATTGATGAACCATGAATTGGTACGAAGACAAATGCCACTGTTTGAAGGGGATTTTACCAAGGGGGATGTTGAAAAATTTGTAATCGCCAAGGAACAATTGTGGACCAACTTTGGGTATGGCCCTTGGGCCTTTTATGTTGATGATGAATTTGTGGGTTGGGGTGGACTGCAACCGGAAAGTGGGGAAGCTGATTTGGCCATGGTGCTACATCCCGATTATTGGGGCATGGGCAAATCCATTTATACCAAGATCATTGAGCAAGCTTTTAATGAAATGGGACTCGACTCCATCACCATTTTGCTGCCCCGATCCCGCACTAAGGTCCAAGGGCTTTTCAGGTTGGGGTTCCGGGAAGAAGGAGAAGTACAAATTCAAGGTGCGCCATTCATTAGGTATCGATTGTCTAGATTGAATTTTTGACCTATATCAATTTAGCAAATTAAAAACCGTTCCACAGGGGATTAATCTGTACATTAGGCAGGTATTTACCATTAGAACTACTTTGAAATCAGATAGTTCTGTTATGGTGATTACATGCACAAACAGATTAAACAAACGACACGAACAATGGCGCAGATCAATTATGAACAGGAGTTCAAAAGATCCATAAAGGATCCGGAAAATTTCTGGATGGATCAAGCTTCGCAGATCAGTTGGTTTCAAAAACCAACGCGGGCAATCAGTAAGGAAGCCAATGGGTTTTACCAATGGTTCAAAGGAGGAAAATTGAATACCTCTTATTTAGCCCTTGATGCCCATATCGAAAATGGTCGGGGAGACGACATTGCACTGATTTACGATTCTCCGGTTACGCAATCGATTGCGAAACACACCTATCTGGAATTGAGGGACATGGTAAGTCGATTGGCTGGCGGGATGCAGCGCTTGGGGGTCGAAAAGGGGGACACCGTCATCATTTATATGCCCATGATTCCACAGGCGGTGGTATCCATGTTGGCCTGCGCAAGGCTTGGGGCGATACACTCAGTGGTATTCGGTGGTTTTGCCCCGCATGAGTTGGCTATCAGGATAGACGATGCCAAACCGAAACTCATTATTACGGCGACTTCAGGGATAGAGGTGAATCGCATCATTCCCTACAAGCCCATGGTGGATGAAGCCATAAAAACGGCAACCCATTCCCCGGAACACGTCATTGTCTTCAACCGAAAACTGGGAGCGATTCGCCCCGATGGGGAGAACGATATTGATTATGCCACGTTGATGAAAATCGCGGATCCTGTTCGTTGGACCGAAGTGGACGCCACCGATCCCTTGTACATTTTGTATACTTCTGGAACAACAGGCAAACCTAAGGGAATCATTCGTGACAATGGAGGGCATGCCGTGGCCATGCACTACAGTATGAAACATGTTTACGGGGTCAACCCAAGAGAAGTATTTTGGGCGGCCAGCGACGTGGGATGGGTCGTGGGACACAGTTACATTGTGTACGCCCCCCTGATCTATGGCTGTACTACGGTGCTTTTTGAAGGGAAACCTGTTCGAACCCCCGATGCCTCTACTTTTTGGCGGGTAATCAACGATCATGATGTAAATGTGATGTTCACAGCACCCACGGCCATACGTGCCATTAAAAAAGAAGACCCGAATGGGGAATTCATCAAACAGTTTAAAATGTGCAATCTAAGGTATCTCTTTTTGGCCGGGGAACGTTGCGATGCAAGCACATTGGAGTGGGCTGGGGAAAAATTGAACGTGCCCGTAATCGACCATTGGTGGCAAACCGAATCTGGATGGCCCATCGTTGCCAATATGATGGGATTTGAAAATCATTTTGAGGTAAAGCCTGGATCGGCAACCAAACCGGTTTGTGGATACGATGTACAGATTCTTCGGGAAGATGGTACCCAAGCCCAACCAAGGGAAGAAGGCTATGTGGCGGTGAAATTGCCATTGCCCCCAGGAACCTTGCCCAATCTTTGGGGAGATACGGAGCGATTTGTAAAGGGGTACCTGCAAAGATTTGAAGGCTATTATTTTTCTGGTGATGGTGGCTATATAGATGAGGAGGGATATGTGTTCATCACCGGAAGGGTAGATGACATCATCAATGTGGCCGGTCACCGTTTATCTACTGCGGAAATGGAAGAAGTGGTGGCCAAGCACCCCGATGTGGCCGAATGTTGTGTGGTGGGAATAGAGGATGACTTAAAAGGACAGGTACCTCTAGCGCTTGCAGTACTCAAGGCTGGTTCGGAGATTGAACATTTTCAATTACAGTCGGAAGTGGTGAATGATGTCCGCAAGGCAATTGGTCCTGTGGCCGCACTAAAAAAGGTGCTGGTTGTGGAACGCTTGCCAAAGACTCGATCTGGAAAAATACTCAGAAAAATAATTCGGGCCATTGCCGATGGCAAGGAGTACAATGTACCTTCAACCATTGATGATCCAGAAATTCTTTCAGAAATCCAAAACCTGTTTGAAGGTCAAATGGTTGGCGTTTTTGAGAAAAAGTAAAGAACAAAAAAGGGAGCTGCTTTAGCTCCCTTTTTTGTTAGTTCTTATTTACCCGATAGGTGACTTTTCTGTTGGTGATGACCGTCCCGACCTTTAAGTTCAAAGTGGCTTGGTTTGAGGTCAATGCAGTACAGCTTGCCGTGGAATTGGAAACCAAAACACGGAAGATATATCCGTTTTTATCCAAATCCGGACTGTTCACGGTGAGATTTGTCGTTGAGGTTCCGCTATAATCGGGACCATCTGCCAAAGGAACAAAATTACTTCCCCCGTCGGTGCTCACTTGCCATTGGTAGGTATCAATCCCCGTGGTGGAAACGGAAAAACTTCCGTTATTGCCCACGATTATATTTTGATCCGAAGGTTGTGTGTCGATGGTGAAAGGATCTACCGTGATGGTCTGTTCCACATCAAAGGTATTACCAGAGGCATCAGTAATCCTATAAGTTCTTGTTATGATTTCTGGGTTGGATCCCCCGTCGCTTGCGTCACTGATAAAAGTAACGGTCGGACTTGGGTCGCAGTTATCTGCTTCATCAGTAACAATGTTCACATCGGCGGCCGGGATGTCGTCAGAACAATACACGGTCAACGGAGCCGGGGCACTGGCCGTTGGCGCAGTTGGGTCTACGGTGATGGTTGTTGTAGCGGCCAAGTTTGGGCCAGCTGGGTCACCCGGCATACCCCCATATTCCACTAAATATCCCTTAGGTTGATAATCACCGCTGGCGGCCCCAGTATTGGAAAGGTCGTTCCAGGATCCGGGCAATCCTATCCCTGGAGCGGTAATGTGTGCATAGTCTTCATCCCCGGATTGATTTGGCTCTCCGGTATTCCAGAAAGAATAAGCGAACGCTGTACCTCCTGCGTTACCACGCCAAAACAAAGTTCCGGCTTCAGGACCGGTAACCCAGTACCAATCACCTTCCAAAGCCGCATCACTGGCTCCAATCCATCCGGCACCGGGTGCCTGGGAACCTAAAAGATCGGATTCATCCTGGATGGAAATGGTAGCCAAATATCCTTGGAGACCATAGAAAGTTCGTAATGCAGCAGCATCACGTGCGTTGGTCCAAGTAATTCCCAATGCGGGGACATATTCGTAATAGTGACCGGTTGATGCCAGGTAGTTTGCTTCATCCAGCACAATGGAGAAACTTCGGGTATCCCCAGAAGCTACTGTTGCTGTGGTTTGAAACACGACTGCATTAATGGCTGCCTCAAATTCTGCCAAGGTTGCGGGCCCCGTCAAGGTCAATCTTCCTTCGGAAGAACTCCAGGTGGCCGCAATGCTTGGATGCGATCCGGTCAAGCTTAAGAGATCTCCCGTGTTGTCGTAATTGGACGTAATCTGCACGAAAACAGCATCCAAAGTGCTACTATCCGGATCGGTGATGCTGATACTTTCCACCACTGAAATGGTATTTCCTGGGCAGAATATTTGATCTCCCGTAGCCGTTACAGAAGGAGGTTGATTACCGTTGTTGATGTCGTCCCTAAAATCCAAATCCCCTCCGGATCCCAAATCCCCATCAGAATCGGGAAGCATTAAGCTGCCTCCACTGGTGGTCGTGGGGTCGTCTATGGTTCCCCCTGGATCGCTGTAATCCGTAGAGGTATCCATGTTGTTGTCCAATCCATCATTGTCCGAGTCGCTGCCAGAAAGCGACAGTGCAGCTTCGGTGGTGTCATTGGCGCCGTCATTATCGCTATCTGTATCCAGGAAATCCGGTGTTGCATCACCATCTGTATCAACGTAGGCAATTCCTCCACTTTCGTAGGCATCGTCCAATCCATTATTATTGGCATCGGTTCCTGAAGGTGCCGTATAACCTGTAGATGTTTGCGCTTCCACATTGTCAGGGATTCCATCACCGTCACTATCCAAATCTTGGTAGTTGGGTATCCCATCTCCGTCCGTATCCATAGTGGTACAATCGAACGCCCCCGCGTAACTGGCACCATATACCCTCGCTCCAACTTGATAGGCTTCAACACGTAGATATTCCAAGGCACTGCCCGATACGGTAAAAGTTACTTCCCTGATCGATCCGGGGGCTGTATTGTCCGCGTTGGCGATCCAGCCGTTACTGTTCCCGGCAGCATCGGATCTTTGCAATTGCATGTCGGTATCGGTCACGGCGGGATCCGCCCCGACGAATACACTGACACTGGTCCCCACAGGTATAGCTTCAGGGAACCTTAGCAAAAGGATTGAACTTGATCCAGGGTAAGTGCTTATGGGGTTGTAGGCAAAAGTAGTGCCGGGAGCCCCTTCAGCATTGGAGGCATTAGTAAAATTTCTAATGTTTGTAGCGGTCTGTACAAAGCTTCCTCCCAAACCACCACATTCATCGGTGTCCAATATACCGTCGTTGTCATCATCCACATCTGTAGTATCGTCAATACCGTCACCATCTAGGTCGTTAACGGTAGTGCCACAATTGGAATACAATTTGGAAAAGGGAATATTCTGTTTGGAAATGGAGGGTCCCTGATACTGTACTGCCAAGTTGGAACTACCGCCATTTTCAAAAAATAAAACCATGATATCATGCAGACCCACGGAAAGGGTAACGGAACCTGATCTTTCTTGGTTGCCGTGGTTACCGTCATTGTTTACGATCTGGACGCCATCAATGTAAAGCTTTGATCCGTCATCCGAAGAAGTGTAAAAGGTATGACTTCCTGCGGTGTCTATTTGCAGGTAACCCTTGTATCGGATCCCAAAACTGTCAGTATCCCCTGGATCTTCCTGATTTTGGAGATTGTTTACGTCAAAACTGGTGTACGTTCCAGATCCCAAGGCACCGGTGGTCGGAATATTATCGACAGTACTGCCAGAAGGTACACCATCGTAAAATTCAAAATCTATTTCACCATTACAAATTCCTGAAACGCCCTCAACGGTCACGTTATCAATAAAGTATTGTTCGTTGTTGTTGTTGTTGTACATCCGAACCCTGAGTTCAAGTGTACTATTTCCGGATGTGGGTATATTAACCGTATAAGAGGAGTTTAAAGGATCTGAATTGGAACCGGAGGCGTTCTCGAATTGCAGCCAAGAGCCTCCATCAATACGGTATTCCCCAATGAAGTAATCCTGTCCATCATCCATACGGTTAGGGTCATTTACCCTAGTATCCATACTAAAACTGATGAAAGAGTACCCCGTTATGTTGATAGCGTTAACCTGCCAAGTGCCCATTCCTCCCAAATTTCTTGCACGTAATTCGCTGTTTTGAACAGAAAGACTACCGCCTCTGTCGGTAGTCCAACTTGAGGCTGAAGGTCCCGTGGCAGTACCGCTGGTTGTACCATTACTATAGCTGAAGTTTTCACTCCAAAGTGTGGTCTGGGAAAAAGAGAGGAAGCTTCCCCATAAAAAAAAGGCCAAGAGCAATTTATGGCCATTGGAAATTTTAGGGGATTTTCCCTTGACGAACAATGTTGAGGTCATGTTCCATGTTGATTTGAATACAAAGCTAAGCCCGTGATCCTTTACTGAAAATATTTGTTGTGAAATGGGTATTTAGCCATGTTAATAGGTAAATTTGTTTAGTCTGGGGCTTTAACAACAAGCGGAAACTGCAGGGGTCGTTTGTTGAAATGGCAAGTAATCTTGGGGTGCTCTGGACCAAACGCTTCATGAATAAAGGCGTATCAAAGTTTTGTGTGCCACATACTTGCACTTGCGGAAATATTTGTCGTATATTTGCGCCACTGAACGGATATAGAAGTATTCATGAGGGGACTTTGTGTCCCCTCTTTTATTACTGATTTCTTATGTTGAAGGAAAAAGTGGAATCGTTGTTGAGCAAGGCCTTGGAAGAACGTCCTTCCTTGTTTTTGATTGATTTTACCGTAGGCGGGGACAATACTATTAAAGTTGTTCTGGACGGTGATAAAGGAGTGAGCCTTCAGGATTGTATGGATGTGAGCAGGGCCATAGAACACAATCTCGACCGTGAGGAAGAAGATTTTTCTCTCGAAGTGGCCTCGGCCGGAGCGGCTTCGCCCATGCGATTGCCAAGACAGTATGCCAAGAATATTGGACGACAATTGAAGGTACACACCAATGGCCATGAATTGGAAGGAACTTTGGTGGAAACCTCTGAAAATAGTATTACCTTGGAGTGGAAGGCGCGTGAGCCCAAACCCAATGGTAAGGGAAAGGTAACAGTGCAGAAAAAGCAAGAAATTGCATTTTCTGATATCCAGGAAGCAAAAGTTATATTAAAATTTTAATCGTAGTAGAAAAATGGAAAACCTAGCGCTCATCGAATCCTTTTCGGAGTTCAAGGACGATAAGTTTATAGACAGGGTGACCCTTATGGCCATTTTGGAAGAAGTGTTCCGAAGTGCCCTCAAGAAGAAGTTTGGTTCTGACGACAATTTTGATATCATCATCAACCCTGATAAAGGGGATTTGGAGATATGGAGAAACCGAGTGGTTGTGGAAGACGGTGAAGTGGAAGATCCCAATGAGGAAATTTCCCTTACCGAAGCCAGAAAGATCGAGCCCGATTTTGAAGTTGGGGAAGATGTTTCGGAAGAAGTGAAACTCATCGATTTGGGGAGAAGGGCCATTTTGGCATTGCGCCAAAACCTTATATCCAAGATCCATGAGCATGATAACACCACGATCTATAAACAATTTAAAGATCTTGAAGGAGAGATCTATACTGCTGAGGTTCATCACATCCGCCACAAGGCCGTTATCTTGTTGGACGATGAGGGCAATGAGATTATCCTTCCAAAAGAAAAACAGATTCCATCCGACTTTTTCCGCAAAGGGGACAACGTACGTGGAATCATTGAGAGTGTGGAGTTGAAAGGGAACAAGCCTACCATTATCATGTCCAGGACTTCCCCAACGTTTTTGGAGCAATTGTTCTTCCAAGAAATCCCAGAAGTGTTCGATGGATTGATTACCATTAAAAAGGCGGTCCGTATTCCTGGAGAAAAAGCCAAGGTTGCCGTGGATTCCTATGATGACAGAATCGACCCGGTTGGTGCCTGTGTGGGGATGAAGGGGTCTCGTATACATGGTATCGTTCGCGAATTGGGTAATGAGAACATTGATGTGATCAACTGGACCAACAATGCGCAATTGATGATTACAAGGGCGCTGAGTCCTGCAAAGGTTTCTTCGGTTAAATTGAACGAAGAGAAAAAAACAGCCCAGGTTTACCTAAAGCCAGAGGAAGTTTCCAAAGCTATTGGTAGAGGTGGGCATAACATACGATTGGCTGGTCAATTGACTGGTTATGAAATAGATGTGTTCCGTGAAGGTGTGGAAGAAGATGTGGAATTGACCGAGTTCTCAGACGAAATCGAAAGCTGGGTAATAGAGGAATTCAAGAAGATTGGATTGGATACCGCACGAAGCGTTTTGGAGCATGATTTGAACGATCTTACAAAACGAACCGATTTGGAAGAGGAAACTATCATGGATGTGATTCGCATCCTGAAGGAAGAATTTGAAGATTAGACTTATATTAGCAGCGAATTTTAGGGCAAGGAAATTAATTTATGGCAGAAAATCCAACAATACGACTTAATAAAGTTCTTAGGGAATTGAACATTTCACTGGAAAGGGCGGTGGACTACCTGGCGGCCGAAGGCCACGAGGTAGAGGCACGTCCTACTACAAAAATTTCAGATGAGGTGTATCAGGTCCTGTTGGATGAGTTCCAAACGGATAAGAGTAAAAAAGTAGCTTCCAAAGAAGTTGGTGAAGAGAAGAGGAAGGAAAAAGAGGCTATCCGTGTCCAAATGGAACAAGAACAAGAGGAACGAAGAATCGCCAGGGAAAAACGCAATTCGGAGCAACAGGTGATAAAGGCTAAGGCTGAACTTGCCGGACCAAAAACGGTTGGTAAAATCGACCTTGACGCAAAACCGAACTTGCCCAAGGTGGAAGAGCCCAAACAAGAGGTGGTGGAAGAACCAAAACTAACGCCGCCTGTTGAGGAGAAGCCGCCTGTTGTGGAGGTCAAGAAAGAGGAGGTGAAGGTTGAGCCCAAAGAGGAAAAAGTTGAAAAGGTTGAAAAGGTGGAAGAAGAGGATGGCCCTAAGGAGTCCGATACCATCAAGACCCAATACCAAAAACTTTCCGGACCTAAGATCACAGGTGATAAAATTGATCTTTCCCAATTCGAAAAGCCCAAAAAGAAAAAAGAGGACAATCAAAAGTCCAATACGGCTGGTTCGGATGCTGGAGCCGATAGAAGAAAACGCAGAAAGCGTATCGTTAAAAACGGTCCACAGCAACAGGGGGGCAATGGCCATCCGAACAGGCCCATGGGCAGTGGGCAAGGACCCCGAAAAGGGCAACGTCCTTCAACCATGCCAAAGGTAGAGCCTACCGAAGAAGAAGTACAAAAGCAGGTAAGGGAAACTTTGGAGAAACTCCAAGGTAAGGCCAGTAAAGGCAAAGGAGCCAAATACCGCAGGGAGAAAAGGGACCAACACCGCCAACAAACGGAGAAGGACCTGGAGCAACAGGAATTGGACAGCAAAATCCTCAAAGTTACAGAGTTCGTAACGGTAAACGAGGTAGCGGCCATGATGGATGTTCCTACTACCAAGATTATATCTGCCTGTATGTCATTGGGTATCATGGTGACCATGAACCAACGTTTGGATGCAGAAACCCTTTCCATTGTAGCCGACGAATTTGGATATGAAGTTGAATTTGTCACCGCAGATATCGAAGAGGCCATTGAGGAGGAAGTAGATGCAGCGGAAGACTTGAAACCAAGGGCGCCGATTGTGACCGTAATGGGTCACGTTGACCACGGTAAAACCTCGCTGTTGGATTACATTCGAGAAGAGAACGTAATTGCTGGGGAAAGCGGTGGTATCACCCAGCACATCGGCGCGTATGGGGTAACCTTGGATGGTGGCCAGAGAATAACCTTCTTGGATACGCCGGGTCACGAAGCGTTTACCGCGATGCGTGCACGTGGTGCCCAGGTTACGGATATCGCCATCATTGTTATCGCTGCGGATGATGACATCATGCCACAGACCAAGGAAGCCATCAGCCATGCACAGGCAGCCGGTGTTCCCATTGTGTTTGCTATCAACAAAGTGGATAAGCCTACGGCCAATCCAGATAAGATAAAAGAAGGACTTGCCCAAATGAACCTATTGGTTGAAGATTGGGGGGGTAAGATCCAATCCCATGACATTTCTGCCAAAACAGGACAGGGAGTTAAGGAGTTGTTGGAAAAGGTATTGCTTGAAGCCGAATTATTGGAGCTGAAAGCAAATCCGGACAAATTGGCCTCAGGTACCGTTGTGGAGGCTTTCTTGGATAAAGGTCGTGGATATGTTTCCACTGTCTTGGTGCAGTCTGGTACCTTGAATATTGGAGACTATGTATTGGCCGGAACCTGTAGTGGTAAAGTCAAGGCCATGCAGGATGAACGAGGAAAAATCATCAAAAAAGCTGGGCCCTCCACCCCAATTTCCATTTTGGGATTGGATGGGGCGCCACAGGCCGGTGATAGGTTCAATGTTCTGCAAGATGAACGTGAGGCCAAGCAAATTGCCGCAAAACGTTCGCAATTGCAACGTGAACAATCGGTAAGGACACAGCGTCACATTACGTTGGATGAGATCGGAAGACGTATCGCCTTGGGCGACTTCAAGGAGTTGAACATTATCCTTAAAGGGGATGTGGATGGTTCCGTGGAGGCCTTGACCGATTCGTTCCAGAAATTGTCCACTGCTGAGATTCAGGTGAACATCATCCATAAAGGTGTTGGAGCCATTACCGAATCGGACGTGTTGTTAGCAAGTGCTTCAGATGCCATCATCATTGGATTTAACGTAAGGCCGATGGGTAATGCCCGTCAGGTTGCAGATAAGGAAGAAATCGATATCAGGACCTATTCCATCATCTACGATGCCATCAACGATCTTAAAGACGCCATGGAGGGCATGTTGTCACCAGAAATCAAAGAAGAGATCACCGGTAATGCCGAGATCAGGGAAACCTTCAAGATTTCCAAAATTGGCACCATTGCCGGTTGTATGGTGACAAGTGGTAAAATCTTTAGAAATTCGCGCATTAGGTTGATCCGTGATGGCGTGGTGGTCTACACAGGCGAGTTGGCTTCCTTGAAACGATTCAAGGATGACGTCAAGGAAGTATCCAAAGGGTATGACTGTGGATTACAGATCAAAAATTATAATGACATTCGGGAAGGGGATATTGTAGAAGCCTTCCAAGAGGTTGCAGTGAAGAAAAAGCTGTAATCAGATTGATAGTACTAAAAAGGAAATCCCGCTTATGGCGGGATTTTTTTTATGATTTGGATTCGTTCTCCGGTTTTAGGAGCATGGCATCTGGATATTTCTTTCGAACCTCAAGATACTTTCGTTCCGCTTCCAATTTGGTCTTGAACCTGCCCAATCTTACACGATAGGTGGGCGATTCAAACTCGATTTTGGAGTACCAATCCGGAAAATCAATCTCTACTTGGGATTTTAGATTTTGGGCCTTTTGGTAGTCCCCAAAACCTACTTGAATCTGATAAAATCCAGATTTTGAATTTACGTCGGTATATAATTTTACCAATTGGTCAATTTTTGGATCTTGCTGAATGGTCACCTTGCCCTCCTGTGCGGAAAGATGAAGTGTTAAACCTATCAAAATAGCAGTAAATACGGGAGTTTTCATATTGTTCCGGTATTTTTGGATTATCTGTTGGTGCAAATGTAATTTATTATGTCCGAAACCGGATCGAGCCAGTTTATTTAGAATCTTTATAAATTAGATGTTATAAATACCTTAACATTTTAAAAAATGCCTGTATGTCTTACTTTTGTTGCCACTCTTGGTAGCGCAAAAAGCTATTGTTCTCAATTTCAATAGAAAGAATCGTGCCAAGGATTTCGATAGAAATTTCGTAAATATGAAAAAGGTTTTATACCGCCATCTATTTTCAAAAGTTTTAGGTTTAACTCTCCTACTTTTCTCCACATCTCTTTACGCACAGGAAGAAACGGCCGCCGCTGAAACAGGTGGGGGTGATGCTGTCAAAGGAAAACAGCTTTTCAACCAAAACTGTGCCGCTTGTCATGCGTTGGATCGCAAGATGACCGGACCTGCCTTGGCCAATGTGGAGCAGCGTTTGGCAGACGATGCCGGCTTGGGTCGCGAATGGATATATGCCTGGGTTAAGAATAGCCCTGGGGTAATTGCCTCTGGTGATGCTTATGCCACTGCGCTTTATGCGGAGTACAACCAAGCGGCCATGACCCCGTTCCCAACCTTGTCCAATCAGGATATTGATGATATCCTTGCCTATACCGCTGCACCTCCTGCAACTCCGGCTGTCGCTTCGGCAACCGCTACAGATGCCAGTGCTGGTTCGGCAGGATCATCTGGGGGAATCTCCAATGAAATGATTCTAGGTGCTTTGGTGCTTGTGTTTGGTCTGTTGGTGATAATGTTGATTTTGGTGAACAAGACCTTGCGTCGTATTGCTGAGGCCAATGGTGTTGTTCTCGAGCAGGAAAAGGAAAAGAGATTGCCCATTTGGAAGGCGTTCGCGCAAAACCAGTTCTTGGTTTTGGTGACCGCTATTTTCCTTCTTTTGGCCAGTGCCTACTTTGCTTACGGTTATATGATGCAAGTTGGGGTGGATCAAGGATATGCTCCTGTTCAGCCAATTCACTTCTCTCATAAAATTCATGCAGGTGATAACAAGGTCGATTGTAAATATTGTCACTCCTCTGCTAGGGTTTCCAAAACTTCGGGTATTCCTTCATTGAATGTGTGTATGAACTGTCACAAATCCATTTACCAATACGCTGGAAATCCTGAAGGACCTTCTGCTGAGGATTTGGCTGCGGGACATACCAATGATTTCTATACTGGTGAGATCAAGAAATTGTACAAGGCCGTTGGATGGGATGAGGAGAACCAAAAATACACAGGTGAGACACAACCTGTAGAATGGGTGAGGATCCACAATCTTCCCGATTTTGCCTACTTCAACCACTCCCAACACGTAACCGTAGCCGGTGTTGCATGTCAGACATGTCACGGTCCGGTTGAGGAAATGGAAATCGTGGAGCAATTCTCCCCGCTTACCATGGGATGGTGTATCAATTGTCACCGTACCACCAACGTGAAGATGGAAGGCAACGAATACTACGAGGCCATTCATGAAGAACTATCCAGGAAATATGGCGTTGGGCAGTTGACCGCTGCCATGATGGGTGGTATCGAATGTGGTAAGTGTCACTATTAAGAATTAAAAAGCAGATAATCTCAGATATATCGTATGGCATCAAACAAGAAATATTGGAAAAGTGAAGCGGAGTTGAATCCGAACGATTCCATTGTTGAGGCGCTAAGACACAACGAGTTTACAGAACAGATTCCCGTTGATGAGTTTTTGGGCGATAAGGAAAACCTGTCGGCCTCCAATACCTCCAGAAGGGACTTTTTGAAATATGTGGGTTTCAGTACAGCAGCGGCTACCATTGCTGCCTGTGAGGGCCCAGTGCACAAATCCATTCCTTATGTGGTGCAGCCGGACCGAATTGTTCCGGGTGTGGCCAACTACTACGCTACCACCATTGCCGATGGATTTGACTTTGCCAGCATTTTGGTGAAGACCAGGGAAGGAAGACCGATCAAGATCGAGAACAATACCGATGCCAAGGTTCTTGGAAGTGCCAATGCCAGGGTGCAGGCTTCCGTACTTTCCCTTTATGACAGTAAAAGAGTTCAAGGTCCTTTGGCAAAAGGAGAACCAATCGAATGGAAGGTTCTTGATGCCACGGTAAGGGCCAAATTGAACAGCTTGAAAGGCTCCAGCAAGCAAGTGGTCCTATTGACCCAAACGTATGCGAGTCCTTCTACGGACAAATTGATTGCTGAGTTCAAGGCTGCCTATGGTGAAAATGTAAGCCACGTGGTTTACGATGCCATTTCCGAGGATGCCGCGCTTAATGCATATCAAATGGCTTATGGCGAACGTGCCTTGGCCGATTACGACTTTGAAAAAGCCGAATTGATTGTTTCTTTCGGAGCTGATTTCCTTGGAGATTGGCAAGGTGGTGGTTTTGATGGTGGTTACGCCAAAGGTAGAGTTCCCAAACATGGTAAAATGTCTAGACACATCCAATTGGAGTCTAACATGTCCCTGTCTGGTGCCAATGCCGACAAACGCTACTTGATGACCCCGACCCAACAGAAAATTGCCTTGGCCAAATTGTATGGCAAATTGTATGGCAAATTGAATGGCAGTAATGTTGGTGGTGGTACTTCAGATGTGGATGATGCTGTTGAAAAAGTAGCTGCTGAAATTAAAAAAGCGGGAAGCAAAGCCGTTGTGGTCAGTGGTCTTAACGACGTAAATGCACAGACCGTCGTATTGGCCATCAACCAATTGTTGGCCAGTGAGGCTTTCGATGCTGAAAATCCAAAATACATCCGCCAAGGGGATACGGCTAAGGTAACCAAGTTGATTGCCGACATGAATGCAGGTCGTGTAGGTGCTTTGTTGATGGATGGTGTGAACCCTGTGTACACCCTTCCGAATGCGGAAGAGTTTGTATCCGGACTTGAAAAAGTGGATTTATCCGTGGCCTTCTCGTTCAGTAATGATGAAACGGCGCAAGCTGCGTCTTACGTTGGGGCTGCTTCGCATTATTTGGAGTCTTGGGGTGATGCCCAGTTCAAAAAAGGACAATTCAGTTTGATGCAACCTGCTATCCGCGAGTTGTTCGATACCAAACAGTTCCAGACCGCTTTGTTGGGCTGGATGGGCAGTGAAAAAACATACTACGACTATATTAAGGAGACATGGAGTACCGATGTGCTTCAAGGTGGTTCGTGGAACAAAGCCTTGCAAGATGGTGTTTTCATGGCTCCAACTATAGAAACCGAAGAAGTTGCCGAGGCTGTTTCAGCTGATGCAACCGAAGCTCAAGAAACCACCGTGGTGCCTATCGCTTCTGCGATTCGTTCCTTGGTAAACGCCACTAGTGCCGGTACCGAATTGGTATTGTATTCCAAAACGGGTATGGGAGATGGTCGTCAGGCCAACAACCCTTGGCTGCAAGAGTTTCCAGACCCTATTTCAAGGGTGTCTTGGGATAACTACGTAACCGTTTCCAAAGCCGATGCCGAAAAGTGGGGCCTTGAAAATGAAATCGTTGCTGATGGGGGATTGAACGGTAGCTACGTGAAATTGACTGTGGATGGTAAGGTATTGGACAATGTTCCGGTAATTGTGCAGCCAGGTCAGGCAGTAGGTACAGTTGGTCTTTCTTTCGGATATGGCAAAAAAGCAGGCATGCAGGAGGAGATGATCAATGGTGTAAACGCTTATGCCTTGTATTCCAATTTCTCCAACGTACAGTCCGTAACAGTAGAAAAAGCTGTTGGTACACACGAATTTGCCTGTATCCAATCCCATAAAACGTTGATGGGTAGGGGAGATATCATCAAGGAAACTACCTTGGAGATTTTCAATACCAAAGATCACGCCGAGTGGAACCACATGCCTCAAGTTACTTTGAACCATCAAGAAATCCCTGTTACATCTCCGGATGCTGACCTTTGGGAATCTTTTGATCGTTCCATCGGACACCACTTTAATCTGTCCATCGATTTAAATGCTTGTACAGGATGTGGGGCTTGTGTGATCGCTTGTCATGCAGAGAACAATGTTCCTGTTGTAGGTAAAAGAGAAATGCGTCGTTCCCGTGATATGCACTGGTTGCGCATCGATAGATACTACTCTTCCGAAGAGACTTTTGAGGAAGATAATGAGAAAAAGGAAAGTATGGACGGCCTATGGGGAGAAAAAGGCTCCTTGGGCGGATTCAGGTCAATGGAAGATCCATCGGCCAATCCACAGGTGGCTTTCCAGCCGGTAATGTGCCAGCACTGTAACCACGCTCCTTGTGAAACGGTTTGCCCAGTTGCGGCAACCTCTCACAGCAGACAAGGTCAGAACCACATGGCATACAACCGTTGCGTGGGTACAAGGTATTGTGCCAACAACTGTCCTTATAAAGTTCGTAGGTTCAACTGGTTCTTGTACAACAACAATGACGAGTTCAACTTCAATATGAACAACGATTTGGGTAAAATGGTAATCAACCCCGATGTGAATGTTCGTTCGCGTGGTGTGATGGAAAAATGCTCCATGTGTATCCAAATGACCCAGAAAACCATCTTGGATGCCAAGAGGGACGGAAGGGTGATCAAGGATGGTGAGTTCCAAACAGCCTGTTCAGCAGCTTGTAGCACTGGAGCCATGGTCTTTGGTGATGTGAACGATAAAGAAAGCAAAGTGGCCAAGTTGAAGGAAGATGATAGAATGTACCACTTGTTGGAGCACGTAGGAACCAAACCCAATGTGTTCTATCATGTTAAGGTACGTAACACCACAGAGGCTTAATCAAATAAAAAAGAAGTAACTAGAAGATAAATTATGGCGTCGCATTACGAAGCACCTATTCGAAAGCCCTTAGTTGTCGGAGACAAAGGATACCACGATGTAACAGTGGACATTGCCCGTCCGGTTGAGGGAAGGGCCAACAAACAATGGTGGATTGTTTTCACCATTGCCCTTGTGGCATTCCTTTGGGGTCTAGGATGTATCATTTATACCGTTTCCACGGGTATTGGGGTTTGGGGTCTTAACCGAACCGTAAACTGGGCCTGGGACATCACCAACTTTGTGTGGTGGGTGGGTATCGGTCACGCTGGAACCCTGATTTCGGCCGTACTTTTGCTGTTCAGGCAAAAATGGAGAATGGCGATCAACCGTTCTGCGGAAGCGATGACCATTTTCTCCGTTGTTCAGGCAGGTTTGTTCCCGATCATCCACATGGGTCGTCCATGGTTGGGTTACTGGGTACTTCCTATCCCGAACCAATTCGGTTCCCTTTGGGTGAACTTTAACTCACCTTTGCTTTGGGACGTATTTGCGATTTCAACCTATTTGTCCGTATCCTTGGTATTCTGGTGGACAGGTCTTTTGCCTGACTTCGCCATGATCCGGGATAGGGCGGTAAAACCTTTCCAACAAAAGATTTACGGAATCTTGAGTTTTGGTTGGACAGGTCGTGCCAAAGACTGGCAACGTTTTGAGGAAGTTTCCTTGGTTTTGGCAGGTTTGGCCACTCCATTGGTACTTTCCGTACACACCATCGTATCTTTTGACTTTGCCACTTCGGTAATTCCAGGATGGCACACCACCATCTTCCCACCGTACTTCGTTGCCGGTGCGATCTTCTCTGGATTTGCCATGGTGAACACGCTTTTGATCATCATGAGAAAAGTGTGCAACCTTGAAGCCTATATCACCCTACAACATATTGAATTGATGAACTTGGTGATCATGATTACGGGTTCCATCGTAGGATGTGCCTATATCACCGAGTTGTTCATCGCTTGGTATTCCGGAGTGGAATACGAGCAGTATGCCTTCTTGAACAGGGCAACCGGTCCTTATGCTTGGGCATATTGGTCCATGATGACCTGTAACGTGTTCTCTCCACAGTTCATGTGGATCAAGAGACTACGTACCAGTATCATGTTCTCATTCTTCATCTCCATTGTAGTAAACATCGGGATGTGGTTCGAGCGTTTCGTGATCATTGTAACCTCATTGCACAGGGATTACCTTCCATCTTCTTGGACCATGTTCTCCCCAACCTTTGTGGATATCGGAATCTTTGTGGGAACCATCGGATTCTTCTTCGTATTGTTCCTGTTGTATTCCAGAACATTCCCGGTAATCGCCCAAGCGGAAGTAAAATCCATCTTGAAGGCTTCTGGTGAGAAGTACAAAAAATTACGTGAAGCAGGTAAGCCTTTATATGAAATGCCTGCTGTAAAAGGAAAAACTGCAGTAGCAGAAACTCCAAAAGTGGAAGCAAACGAAGCACATGTATCGACTTTGTTGGAGACTATTGGAACATTCAATCCAGAAACGGAGACTGCGGACGATCTGAAGAAAGTGAAGGGCATCGGTCCTCAAATGGAGCAGACGTTGAACCAAATTGGTATCTACACCTTTGCTCAGGTTAGCCGAATGACCGAAAAGGAATATGACCTGTTGGATTCCATCACCGGTTCCTTCCCAGGAAGAGCACAACGTGATGATTGGGCCGGACAGGCGAAAAAACTAAACGAAGATAAAAAGTAATTATGGCATCAAAAGTTATTCAGGCACTTTACAACGATGACGATGTGTTGATGCATGCCGTAAAAAAAGTTAGGGCAGAGCACCATCATATAGAGGAAGTGTACACCCCGTTCCCTGTTCACGGTCTAGACAAGGCCATGGGATTGGCAGGTACCCGTATTGCGATCACCTCCTTTATGTATGGCTGTTTGGGACTTACCGTAGCTATTGTCATGATGAACTATATCATGATCAAGGATTGGCCACAGGATATTGGTGGTAAGCCAAGTTTTAGCTATTTGGAAAACATGCCGGCCTTTGTACCGATCATGTTCGAATTAACGGTTTTCTTCGCGGCCCACTTGATGGTGATTACCTTCTATTTAAGAAGTAGGATGTGGCCTTTCAAAAAAGCGGAAAACCCTGATAAACGTACTACCGACGACCACTTTTTGATGGAAATCGGAGTGCACGACAATGAAAAGGAACTTGCCGATCTTTTGTGGGAAACAGGAGCGGTAGAAGTAAAAGTTACAGAAAAGGAGTTTTAATAATATGAAGCAATTAGGTAAAATAAGTGTTGCTTTGGTCTTGGTACTGCTCGTGGTATCCTGTGCCGATAAGAACAGACCAAACTACCAATACATGCCGAACATGTACGAACCCGTTGGTTATGAAACCTATCAAGGTATAGACAATGGCTTGTTCCCTGACGGAACCGAGGCCATGTTGCCGGTAGAAGGTACCATCTCCAGAGGTTACATGCCCTATGAGTTCGAAAACACTCCGGAAGGAAAAGAATTGGCAAGATTGAACCCAAGTCCATTGGATTCCTTGAACATGGAAACCGATTTGGCCAAAGGAAGGGAACTGTACGATATCTATTGTGCCATTTGCCATGGTGCCAAAGGAGACGGACAGGGTAATCTTGTAAAACGTGAAAAAATATTGGGTGTTCCCAGTTATGATGATATGGCCCGTAACATTACAGTGGGTACGGCATACCATACCATCTACTACGGATTGAATTCCATGGGTTCCTACGCTTCTCAGTTCGCCAATGAAGAGGAGATGTGGCAGGTATCCGAATATGTGATGAAATTAAAGGAAGACCTAACAAAATAATTGGATAAGAGCAAACTATGTACACCTTTTCAAACAGACTTAGAATAGGATCTTTCATTGCCATGGCCCTCGGGGCAATTTTATTGGTAATAGGTTTTGTATCCGCCCCATCAACAGTGGAAGAGGCCAAGGCCATGGTAGCGGTACATGAAGAAGGACATGGAGGTGGCCACGCAGAAGCTGCTGTGGAGAGCCAAGGAGAGGAACAGGGCCATGGTGCACAAGCTTCCCACGAAGAAGGGCATGATGCTTCACATGATACGCATTTGTTGCATCAATTACAGAACAGACCTTGGTCTGCGCTATATGTTGCCGCTTTCTTCTTTTTTATGATTTCATTGGGGGTATTGGCATTCTATGCCATTCAAAGGGCCGCACAGGCTGGTTGGTCCCCATTATTGTTCAGGGTGATGGAAGGTATCACCGGATATTTGGTGCCTGGTGGTATCATTGTATTTGTGATCTTGGTTCTTTCTTCCCTTCATATGAACCACTTGTTCGTATGGATGGATGCCGATACCGTTGCCCATGATGAACTGTTGCAAGGCAAATCAGGCTATTTGAGCACAACATTCTTCTTAATTAGGGCTGCCCTTTTCTTGGGCGGTTGGATTTTCTACAGGGAGTACTCCAGAAAATTGTCCTTGGCTCAAGATGCGTCTGATGACAACAGCAACTTTGTAAAGAATTTTAGGTGGTCCGCCGGTTTCTTGGTGTTCTACTTGGTTACCGAGTCCATGATGTCATGGGATTGGATCATGAGTTTGGATCCACACTGGTTCAGTACTCTTTTCGGATGGTATGTGTTCGCTAGTATGTTCGTATCCGGTATTACCGTTATCGCCATGGTGACCATTTACCTAAAATCCAGAGGATATTTGGAAAATGTAAACAACAGCCACATCCACGATTTGGCCAAGTTCATGTTCGGTATCAGCATTTTCTGGACATACCTATGGTTCTCCCAATTCATGTTGATTTGGTATGCCGATATCCCTGAAGAAGTAACGTATTACATCGCAAGGTTCCAAGATTACAAATTGCCATTTTTTGGAATGTTGGTCATGAACTTTGTGTTCCCATTGTTGGTGTTGATGAACAGCGACTACAAACGGGTTAACTGGTTTGTGGTAATGGCCGGTATTGTGGTATTGGCAGGTCACTATTTGGATATTTTCAACATGGTGATGCCAGCTACGGTCGGAGATCAGTGGTATATTGGATTGCCAGAGATTGGTGGCGTACTGTTCTTTGGTGGTTTGTTTGTGTTCTGGGTGTTCACCACCTTGACGAAGGCTCCATTGCAGCCCAAACGTAACCCGTTCATTGAGGAAAGTAAGCATTTTCATTATTAATACGATTTAAGTCTTAGATAGATAAACGATGACTGCATTATTAACATTGACTGTTCTGGTATTGGTGGCGATTGCGATTTGGCAAATGACCAAGATTTTCGAATTGTCACAAGCTAAAACAGAGTACGCCGAGATTGCGAACGACTCCGATAACAAGAACAACGGGTATCTTTTGTTCGGATTCCTTATTTTCATCTACGGAATCACCATTTTTAGCTTTGTGAGCTATGGTAAAATGTTATTGCCGGAAGCTGCTTCGGAACACGGAGGTGATTATGACCAATTGATGTGGATTTCCTTTGCGATCATCTTCTTTGTACAGACCATAACCCAAGCTTTGTTGCACTACTTTGGTTTCAAGTATAGGGGTGAGAAAGGCAGAAAGGCACTTTTCTTTGCGGACAACGACCGTTTGGAGTTCATCTGGACCATTATCCCGGTAATCGTTTTGGCAGGTTTGATTCTTTGGGGATTGTACACATGGAGCAACATCATGGATTTCAATGAGGATGATGACCCCATGGTAGTGGAACTTTATGCGCAGCAGTTCAACTGGACTGCGCGTTATTCAGGCGCCGATAATGTGCTTGGGGATGCCAACGTACGCCTGATCGATATCGATAGGGCCAACGTTTTGGGAATCGATGAATCCGATCCCAATGGCGATGATGATGTTATTGTTAAAGAACTGCATTTGCCCGTTGGTAGAAAGGTAAACTTTAAAATGAGGTCGCAAGATGTATTGCACTCGGCCTATATGCCACACTTTAGGGCACAGATGAACTGTGTTCCCGGAATGATTACTCAGTTCTCCTTCACACCAACTGTAACCACTGAGGAAATGCGTTTGAACCCCGATGTGGTGGAAAAGGTGAGGAGAACCAATGAGATCAGGGCCAAAAAGGCTGCGGAAGGCTTGCCGAATTCAGATCCATGGGAATTCGATTACCTCTTGCTTTGTAATAAGATTTGTGGTAAGTCCCACTATAACATGCAAATGAAGATCATTGTGGAGACCGAAGAGGAATTCAATAAATGGATGGCGGAGCAGAAGACCTTTAAGGCCAGCATGGCTCCCGCGGAATAATACAGGCAAGGAAAAGAACCAATACAAAATTTAAAAGAGATTATGTCAGCTACTGCACACGAACACGGACACGAAGATCACGGGCATCATCATAAGGAGACCTTCGTAACCAAATATATCTTCAGTCAAGACCACAAGATGATATCCAAACAATATCTGATCACTGGTCTGATCATGGGATTCGTAGGTATTGCAATGTCATTGTTGTTTAGAATGCAATTGGCATGGCCCGGGGAGTCTTTCGGGATTTTCAAGGCTGTTTTGGGCAAATGGGCACCTGAAGGTGTTATGGATGCCGATATTTATTTGGCTTTGGTAACCATCCACGGTACGTTGATGGTTTTCTTCGTATTGACACAGGGATTGAGCGGAACCTTCAGTAACTTACTCATTCCATTGCAGATCGGTGCAAGGGATATGGCCTCTGGTTTTATGAACATGGTGTCTTACTGGATGTTCTTTGTTTCCAGTGTGATCATGATCATCTCATTGTTTGTTGAAGCAGGACCCGCAGCAGCCGGTTGGACCATTTATCCTCCATTGAGCGCATTGCCCATGGCACAGCCTGGTTCAGGAATGGGTATGACCCTTTGGCTGGTATCCATGGCTATATTTATTGCATCATCCCTATTAGGTTCGTTGAACTATATCGTTACGGTAATCAACTTGAGGACCAAGGGAATGTCCATGACACGTTTACCATTGACTATTTGGGCTTTCTTTGTGACCGCCATCATCGGTGTGGTTTCTTTCCCAGTGTTGTTGTCCGCAGCGTTGTTGTTGATCATGGACAGAAGTTTTGGTACCTCTTTCTTCCTTTCGGATATTTTTATTCAAGGTGAAGTATTGCATTACCAAGGAGGATCCCCCGTATTGTATGAACATTTGTTTTGGTTCTTGGGACACCCTGAGGTATACATCGTATTGCTACCAGCTTTGGGTATTACTTCGGAAGTAATGTCTACCAACGCCAGAAAGCCTATCTTCGGATATAGGGCGATGGTGGCCTCTATTTTGGCCATTGCTTTCTTATCCACAATCGTATGGGGTCACCACATGTTCGTATCAGGTATGAATCCGTTCTTGGGATCGGTATTTACCTTTACAACTTTGTTGATTGCGATTCCATCAGCGGTAAAGGCATTTAACTATATCACCACTCTTTGGAAGGGTAACCTCCAGTTGAACCCGGCAATGTTGTTCTCCATCGGATTGGTTTCTACTTTCATCACTGGTGGTCTTACAGGTATCATATTAGGTGACAGTACGTTGGATATCAACGTTCACGATACGTACTTCGTTGTTGCGCACTTCCATTTGGTAATGGGTATTTCGGCCCTTTACGGAATGTTTGCCGGTATTTACCACTGGTTCCCTAAAATGTTCCAAGGTAGGATGATGAACAAGAACTTAGGGTATGTACATTTCTGGATTACCGCTATCTGTGCTTATGGGGTATTTTTCCCTATGCACTTTGTAGGTATGGCCGGTGTGCCAAGACGTTACTATGAGAACACTGCTTTCCCAATGTTCGATGAATTGACCAATGTACAGGTATTGATGACCGTTTTCGCCATCATTGCAGGTCTGGCCCAGTTGATTTTCGTATATAACTTTATCAGCAGTATTTTCTACGGTAAAAAAGGACCTGTTAACCCATGGAGTTCCAATACATTGGAGTGGACTACTCCACAAGAGCACATTCATGGAAACTGGCCAGGGGAAATCCCCCACGTATATCGTTGGGCTTACGATTACAGTAAGACCTATGAGAACGGGGAGTACATCATTGCAGGACAGGATTTCGTGCCACAGAACGTCCCCTTGCAGGATAACGAGGAAGAACTCAACCACTAATAAGTTGAACCAAATACAGCGCCCATCCTTTAGGATGGGCTTTTTTGTTTGTAGTGCTCTGATATGTATATAATTATAATATCTTTAGGCAACCGATACCCCAAAACAATTCACTGTGAAAAAGATAATTCTGCTATTGATCGCGCTCCTGCCCTTGTTTTCCATGGGGCAACGAAAACCTAAGATAAAGGGAAGCCGCATTGTTACCGAAGTGAGTGAGGAACTGCCCTCGTTCAATGCCATTGTGCTCAATGATAATTTGGATATTGTCCTCGAAAGATCATACGGACCGGGTTATCGTGTTGTGGCGGATGATAATTTGATTGACATCCTAAAATTCAATGTGCAGGATAGTACATTGATTATCAGTTCCTATTATGATGTTACCGCAAAAAAACAGTTTGATATCACCATCAACTATACCGATTTAAGGGCTATAACCCTAAAGGATGGCAGTGTCGTTTCAAAGGATATCATAGAAAGCGATGAGCTTTTTGTAGATGGTTTCAATCAGACCAGATTGGATATCAAGGCAAATGCGGCCGTTATGGATATCAATTTGGAAGATAACAGCAAGGGTAATTTCAATGTGGATGTGGATTCGTTGAACATTAGTATGGGCCACAGGGCAGAGGCTTTTGTATATGCGGTGAATGAAACCGGGTTGGTAGATCTGGAAGGAAATGCGACCTTGGCCATTGAAGGTACCTCGGATAGGATTCAGGCCAAGTTAATGGGCGACGCCAAATTGAAGGGTGAAAAAATGGAAGTGGGCAACCTGATCCTCACTATGGAGAACGATCCCAGTGCTTGGGTATATGCCTTTCGAGACCTTGAACTCAGCATTAAGGGAAATTCCAAGGTATACCTCTATGGAACCCCTCAAATAACCGTTCTTGAATTTTTGGATACTTCGCAGCTCATCAAAAAGATGGAATGAACTTGGTTGCCTAAAGTACTTATTTTTCATTCCTCGAAGAATGTTTCCTGCCATGTCGTTTTGGACTATATTTGTTAAGCGATGAACGAACATTTAGACCCAACAGCGGATAATTTTAGCCAAGAAGAACTCGATATTGAAAGGGCATTACGGCCCATTTCTTTTGATGATTTTACCGGGCAGGCACAGGTATTGGAAAACCTGAAGGTGTTCGTGCAGGCGGCCAATCTTCGTGGTGAAGCCTTGGACCATACCCTTTTTCACGGTCCTCCCGGATTGGGGAAGACTACCTTGGCCCACATTCTGGCCAACGAGCTTGGAGTGAACATCAAAGTGACCTCTGGCCCCGTATTGGACAAACCGGGTGATTTGGCGGGTCTATTGACCAACTTGGAGGAACGCGATGTGCTTTTCATTGACGAGATACATAGATTGAGTCCCATTGTGGAAGAATACCTGTATTCCGCCATGGAAGATTACAAGATTGACATCATGATCGAAACGGGACCCAATGCCCGAAGCGTTCAGATAAACCTGAACCCGTTTACCTTGATTGGAGCAACAACGCGATCAGGTTTGCTGACGGCCCCCATGCGGGCTAGGTTCGGTATCCAAAGTCGATTGGAATATTATAATACCGAATTGTTGTCCACCATTGTAGAGCGAAGTGCTGAGATTTTAAAAGTGCCCATTTCCCAAGAGGCCGCCATTGAAATTGCGGGACGGAGCAGGGGCACCCCTAGGATTTGTAATGCTTTGTTGAGACGGGTAAGGGATTTTGCCCAGATCAAAGGAAATGGCAGCATCGATATTGGTATTTCACAATTTGGTCTTAAGGCGTTGAACGTGGATGCCCATGGCCTTGATGAAATGGACAATAAGATATTGGCCACCATCATCGATAAGTTTAAGGGTGGTCCGGTGGGGATTACGACCTTGGCCACTGCGGTTTCGGAAAGTGCCGAGACCATTGAAGAAGTGTACGAACCTTTCCTGATCCAACAAGGATTTATCATGCGTACTCCGCGAGGGCGTGAGGTTACCGAATTGGCGTACAAACACTTGGGAAGGATCAAAGGAGGCGTTCAGGGAGGTCTTTTTTAAAAACTTCTTTCATTTTAGGCAGGCGTCAAAAGTGTTAAAAAATCCATTTCTTTTTTGTATCTTACATAGTACTTTGTTTATCAGTGGTTTAGGTGTTTTTAGAATCAATTTTTGACTATTCCATGATGGAAAAACAAGGTGCTAGTCCCCAATTTTACGTTTAGAACTGAATTTCTTTTGAATGATGGTCGCAACCTTTTTACCTCATGGGTGAACCAATAAAGAACACGAAACCATCGCACTTGGAAGATGGGCATGCACTTTCCCTTCAGATCAAAAAGCTTGGCCTTAAAGTCGGAGTTGGAATGGGGATGATCATGCTTCTTTCGTTTGTCATTTTGATGTTGCGTTTTGGAGCCTTGGATGGGTTGCTTTCCACAGAAGCGATATCGGAAAGTATGGTATATGGTGAATATGACGTCAACCAACTAACCGCTTCTGCTGAAAACGACCTGATCAAAAAAGGCTTTGAAATTTTCAGGAATACCCCGCTGCATATTGGTCCCAAACAAACCGATAGCAATCAAATATTTGCAGGCAACAATTTGGCCTGTGCCAGTTGCCACTTGAATGGAGGAACCCAGCTTTTTGCGGCTCCTGTTATTGGTGTGGTCAAACGTTTTCCGCAGTATCGTGGCCGTGAAGACAAAATAGGAACCATCCAGCAACGGATAAACGGCTGCATGGAACGGAGCATGAACGGCAGGATGATGCCAGAGGACAACGAAGCCATGGTGGCCTTGGTGGCATATATGGATTGGTTGGGAAGAACGACTCCCCCAGATGGAAAGATTGAAGGTCAAGGTTTCGTGACCTTGGAACTACCTAACCGGGCCGTGGATTTGGAGCATGGCAAAAAAGTATTTGACCAACAATGTACGGTTTGCCATGGAGCGGACGGTCAAGGCCAGAAAATGGCCGATAGCGATTTGTACCTTTACCCACCCCTGTGGGGCCCGGATTCCTATAACAATGGAGCCGGAATGACCCGTGTCATCACCGCCGCAGAATTTATTAAGGCCAATATGCCCTTTGGCACTACATACGAAAACCCAATTTTGACGGATGAAGAAGCCTATGACGTGGCCGGGTTCATCAACCAGCAGCTTCGGCCCTCCAAGGCCAATCGGGAAGCCGACTTTCCAAATCTTCTTAAAAAACCTGTCTCCACGCCCTACGGCCCATACGTGGATCCTTTCTCAGAGGAACAGCATCAGCTGGGACCATTCCAACCCATTATGGAATTCTACCAAAAGGAGTATCAGCTCAAAAAAACCAAATAAACACAATTAATAATGGAAACAACAAATGCAACATCGCGAAGAAAGTTTATGGGAGCGATGATGCTGGGTGCCACTGCATCCACATTATCGGCTTTTTCCAATCCTGCGTTGACAGGAATGGCAGATTTTTCACATTCAATAATGAATGATGCAGAGGCTTGGATGAAAACCATTAAGGGAAGCCACCGTGTAGTGTACGACGGTTCTTATCCCCACAAAGGATTTCCGATTATATGGAATTGGGCCTACTACTTGTCCAACAATGAGATGGGGTCGCCAGATATTGATGTAACGGCTATGACGGTTTTACGCCATGATGGTATTCCCTTGGCTTTACATGATGACCTCTGGAAAAAATATCCCCTTGGGGAAATGTTCCATGTTAAAAAGGCGGATGGTACCGTTTACGATCGAAACCCCTATTACGAACCGCAAGAAGGAGATTTTCCACTTCCAATGATACAGGGTATCAAGGATATGATAGGTAGGGGAGCTATGTTCTGTGTTTGTAATTTGGCTTTGAACGTGTACAGCAGTTTTGCTGCCCAGGCCGCAGGTAAAGATCCTGGTGAAGTATACGAGGAGTGGAAGGCTGCCGTGTTACCCGGAATCCAGATTGTACCTTCAGGAGTTTGGGCATTGGGGAGGGCCCAGGAGGAAGGATGTGGTTATATTTTTGCAGGAGAGTAAAGGTGAAATCATGAGAACATTCGTTTTATTCGTTTGCCTTTTAATGACAGGTTTGCTTTCTGCACAGAAAGAACCCATAAAGGTAGTTTTTGATGTAACCAGCGCCAATCCGGAAGTCCATCGGACTGCAGCCAAGCATTTACGGTTGATGGCCGAGGCCTATCCCGATTCCCAATTTGAAATGGTCATTTACAGTGGTGCCATTGAAATGGTGGATAAAAAAGCTTCCGTAGCTGGGGAAACCCTGACCGAAATGGTAAAAAGGGACAATGTATCGGTGGTGGTCTGTGAGCAGACCATGAAACGCCATAAGATGGTACATGATGATCTGATTCCTGGAGTGGGCTCTGTCCCGGACGGGATTTTTGAAATCGTGATGAAACAGCAGGAAGGTTGGGGGTACATCAAGGAAGTGAACTGAATGTATTTTTAGTTCATCCGAATATCTGCTAACTTTAGGGCATGAACGCCACCCAATGGACACAACAAATCAAGACCGAGGCCAAACGCCTCGGTTTTTTGTCGTGCGGTATTTCCAAAGCTGGTTTTTTGGAAATTGAAGCTCCCAGACTGGAAAAATGGCTCAACCAGAACATGCATGGCGAAATGAGGTATATGGAAAACCATTTTGACAAACGTTTGGACCCCACCAAATTGGTGGAAGGCTCCAAATCGGTCATTTCCCTGTTGTTGAATTATTTTCCTTCCGAAAGCCAGAATCCAGATGCGTACAAAATTTCCAAATACGCTTATGGTACCGATTATCACTTTGTGATAAAGGATAAACTGAAACAATTGCTCCATTTCATTCAAGAGGAAATTGGGGAGGTGCACGGGCGTGCCTTTGTAGATTCGGCACCCGTTTTGGACAAGGCATGGGCAGCCAAAAGTGGTTTGGGTTGGATCGGCAAAAACAGTAATCTGTTGACCCAGCAAGTAGGGTCTTTTTACTTTATCGCCGAACTTATTGTAGATCTAGAGTTGGATTATGACACGCCGGTAACGGATCATTGCGGAACCTGCACGGCTTGTATCGATGCATGTCCTACCCAAGCCATCGTGGAACCTTATGTAGTGGATGGTAGTAAGTGCATATCCTATTTTACTATCGAATTGAAAAATGAAATCCCATCCGAGTTTCATGGAAAATTGGACGATTGGATGTTCGGTTGTGATGTGTGCCAGGATGTTTGCCCATGGAACCGCTTTTCAGCCCCACACCAGGAACCACTTTTCAACCCCAATCCGGATTTGCTTAACTATTCCAAAAAGGATTGGGAAGAAATTACCGAGGAAGTTTTTCAGGAAATTTTCAAGAAATCAGCCGTGAAACGAACCAAATGGGAAGGATTAAGGCGAAATATTACATTTTTGAAGGAGTGATTGCCATGAAAGATGGTTTGTTTTCAAATTAAAAGGCTTGAAATAACGAAAAATGCTATATTAACACACATATTTTGATAAATTCACATTTCAAGATATATGCTGTAGAAAATTAACCAAACTCAGACTATGCTCAACAGAATAAAACCCAAACTCAGCTTTTGGCAAATCTTCAATATGAACGTTGGGTTTCTTGGAATCCAATATAGCTTTGGCTTGCAACAAAGTGCAATCAATCCCATTTTTCTATTTCTTGGGGCAAAAGAGGAAATCCTTCCCATTTTGAATATTGCGGGGCCGGTTACTGGATTGGTGATTCAACCTTTGATAGGGGCTATTTCAGATAAGACTTGGTCACCACGTTGGGGTAGAAGAAAACCCTTCTTTCTGATAGGTGCCCTTATGGGTAGTTTGTGTCTTTTTGCCTTTCCGTTAAGTCCCGCCCTTTGGTTTGCCGTTGGTCTCCTATGGATTTTGGATGTGGGCAACAACATGGCCATGGAGCCTTACCGTGCTTTTGTAGGCGATAAATTGCCCGATGAACAATTGAGCATGGGATACCAAATGCAAAGTTTATTTGTTGGGGCGGGAATCTTGTTGGCCAATGCCTCGCTCTTTTTGTTCCAGGATTGGTTTGGTGGGGGTCAGGATATTGAAGGGACCATTCCGAAATGGCTATACTATTCGTTCTTTATTGGGTCGTTTCTTTCCATTGCGACCATTTCATGGTCCGTATTCAAAACTCCAGAAATTCCACCAACGGATGCTGAGTTGGAAGAAATCAACAGGCATAAAAATCTACCTTTTGCCGAAAGGTTTAAGATGCCGTTTGTGGAAATTAGGCACGCAGTTAAGGAAATGCCCGGATTTATGTGGCGACTTTCGGCCGTATACCTCTTTCAATGGTATGCCCTTTTTGTGTATTGGCAGTTTATAACGCCATTGTTCCGGGTGACCATGGGATATGGTACTTCCGAAGCGGCGGCCCAAGCGGCCAAAATGAGTACCACTTACAATGTGGTCACAGCGGTCGTAGCTTTGATCTTGGTGCCGCTTACCCTTCGGTTTGGAGGCAAAAAAGTCTATGCCCTCAGTCTTTTTGGCACCGCCATTGCCTTGATATCCATTCCTTACATTTCGGATCCTGTTTTTGTGTTGTTCCCCATGGTGTTGTTCGGTATTGGGTGGGCGGCCATGATGGGGATTCCCTATAGTATGGTATCCAAAATTGTTCCACAAGAACGAAGGGGGGTATATATGGGCATTTTGAATATGATGATTGTAATCCCGATGGGAATCCAAACAGTATCCTTCGGTCCCATATTCAAGAATTTTTTAGGGGCAAACTCCGTAAATGTGATGCTTTTTGCCGGGACATTTTTTGTGATCGCCGGACTTTTGGCCACCCGGTTGAACATGCCCAAAGACCCAAACAAATCCAGAATCGGGTTATAACTTTCAGGATGCCAATCAAATACCGTCCCATTTGCATTTCAGGTCCATTTGGGTAATATGATATAAATATTTGATTGTCGTAATGTTCCCTAAAAATATCGGAATGCCCTAACTTTACCGATTCATTGGCTAACTTATGAGCAAGGAAAAACAAAGACGGGAGGCATTGCAATATCATGCAGAGCCCCAACCTGGAAAGATAAAGATTGTTCCCACAAAACCCTATTCCACTCAACGTGATTTGGCATTGGCCTATTCACCGGGGGTAGCTGAACCCTGTTTGGAAATTGAAAAGAACAAGGACGACGTTTACAAATACACCGCCAAAGGAAATATTGTAGCCGTCATTTCAAACGGAACCGCAGTTTTGGGATTGGGAAATATAGGTCCCGAAGCATCCAAACCGGTAATGGAAGGAAAAAGTTTGCTCTTTAAGATTTTTGCCGATATAGACGGAATAGACATTGAGTTGGATACGGAAGATGTGGATAAGTTCGTCGAGACGGTAAAGACCATTGCCCCGACTTTTGGAGGTATCAACTTGGAAGACATCAAGGCTCCCGAAGCGTTCGAAATTGAAAGACGCCTAAAGGAAGAACTTGATATTCCCGTGATGCACGATGATCAGCATGGTACGGCCATAATTTCTGCGGCAGCCTTGTTGAATGCATTGGAAATAGCCAATAAAAAAATTGAGGAAGTAAAAATCGTGGTCAGTGGTGCAGGGGCCGCAGCCGTTTCGTGCACCCGATTGTACAAAGCCTTCGGGGCAAGTGCCAAAAACATCGTGATGTTGGATAGCAAGGGTGTGATCAGAAGTGATAGGCCCAATCTCAGTATAGAGAAATTGGAGTTCGCCACAGATAGAAAAATTGATACCCTTGAGGAAGCCATGAAGGATTCCGATGTTTTTATCGGACTTTCCATAGCCAATGTGGTTACTCCGGATATGTTGCTTTCTATGGCGGATACCCCGATTGTTTTTGCCATGGCCAATCCCGATCCGGAAATCGAATACGAGTTGGCCTGTAAGACCCGTAAGGACATCATCATGGCAACTGGTCGTTCCGATCATCCCAACCAGGTGAACAATGTACTCGGATTCCCATTTATTTTTAGGGGAGCCTTGGATGTTAGATCCACGAAAATCAATGAGGAAATGAAAATGGCGGCTGTTAGGGCGTTGGCCGATTTAACCCGCGAATCCGTTCCGGAACAGGTAAATATTGCCTACGATACTACACGTCTGACTTTTGGTAAGGATTATATCATTCCAAAACCCTTCGATCCCCGTTTGATCACTACAATCCCGCCTGCCGTGGCTAGGGCCGCTATGGAGAGTGGTGTGGCCAAAGCACCTATACAGGATTGGGACAAGTATGAAGAGGAATTATACCAACGTTCGGGCAACGATAACAAAGTAGTGCGTTTGATGCATAACAGGGCCAAGCTCAATCCAAAACGTATCGTTTTTGCGGAAGCAGAATTGTTGGATGTACTGAAGGCTGCCCAGATTGTGCATGACGAAGGTATTGCGCAACCTATACTTTTGGGTCATAAGGAAACTATTGAACAGTTAAAGAAAGACCTTGATTTTGATGCACAGGTGCCGATCATTGATCCGCGTTCCGATGAATTCCGTGAAATGCGAACGAGATATGCATTAAAACTCTGGGAATCCAGGCAAAGAAAAGGGGAGACCAGGTATAGTGCCAGAGTGAACATGGGCAAACGCAACTATTTTGGTGCCATGATGTTGCAAGAAGGCGATGCAGATGGAATGATTTCAGGTTATTCCCGATCATATCCACGTGTGCTTCGTCCCGTTTTTGAGGTATTGGGAAGGGCCAAAGGAGTGAAGAATGCATCAACCGTGAATATTATGATCACTGCAAGGGGACCTTTGTTTTTGGCGGACACCTCCATCAACATAGACCCGGATGCTGAACAATTGGCGGAAATTGCTCAAATGACGGCCAATGTGGCCAAAACCTTTGGTTTTGATCCCGTGGTGGCCATGTTGTCCTATGCCAATTTTGGATCATCGGCTCACCCGCATGCCCAAAAAGTTAGGGAAGCGGTGCGCATTTTACACGAACGCAACCCTGAATTGGTAGTGGACGGAGAAATCCAGACGGATTTTGCTTTAAGTCCTGAACTTTCCAATAATAATTTTCCTTTTTCCAAGATATCCGGTAAAAAGGTGAACACGCTTATTTTCCCGAATTTGGAATCTGCCAACATCACTTATAAATTGTTGAAAGGGTTGAACAATGCCGATTCCATTGGTCCGATCATGGTTGGTTTGCCACGTGCGGCCCACATCATTCAATTGGGTGCCAGCGTAGATGAAATGGTGAACATGGCTGCCGTAGCTGTTATTGATGCCCAGGAAAGGGAAAAAAGAAGAAAAGCTCGAATGGGTGAGGAGTAAATCCATAACCCGCAACATAAGCAATCCGAAAACCTGATGATAGAACATTTAAGAGGAAAACTGGTAGAAAAAAATCCAACCTACGTAATTGTGGAGTGCAATGGGGTAGGCTATTTTTTGAACATTTCTCTTCACACCTTTTCCATGCTCAAAGATCAGGAGAACATTCACATGCACACCCACTTATTGGTCAAGGAAGATTCCCATACTTTATTCGGATTCGCAGAGCGTTCCGAACGGGAAATCTTCCGATTATTGATTTCCGTTTCCGGGGTGGGTTCCAGTACGGCGCGTACCATGTTGTCTTCCCTTTCCCCAAGTGATGTTAGGGATGCCATTGCCGGAGGTGATGTGGCCACGATCCAAGCCGTAAAGGGCATTGGGGCCAAGACGGCACAACGAGTAATCTTGGACTTAAAGGACAAGATTTTGAAAGTCTATGATATGGGTGAAGTTTCATCCCAAACAAACAATACAAATAAAGAAGAAGCGTTATCTGCATTAGAGGTTCTTGGTTTCACCAGAAAGCAATCTGAAAAGGTGGTGGACAAGGTCGTTGCCCAAGACACTTCGCTTAGCGTAGAGAACATTATAAAACTGGCGCTGAAAAATTTGTAACTAGTTTGAAAAGAGGGGCGAAACCAATACTTAAACCAACACGTTTTAAGTACATTTTCTTTATGGTCTGTTTTTTGGTCGTGGCAATTGCCAAAGGCCAGGAAACCACCGAGCAGGCTCAGGATTCCGTACCGACCGGAGTGGAGCTTGGTCGCCTTATTTTAAACAATCCCGATAGCATTATTGCCAAATATACCTACGATCCCAAAACGGACCGTTACATCTATACGGAAAGTGTTGGGGATTTCAATATCAACTATCCCATCATCCTTACCCCGGAGCAGTATTATGAACTGGTGCGTAAGGAGCAGATGAAATCCTACTTCAAGCAAAAGTCGGATGCTTATGCCGGTAAAAAGGAAGGAAGTGAGGAAGCCAGAAAAAACCTGTTGCCCAATTTTTATGTGAACAGTAATTTCTTCGAATCCATTTTTGGTGGAAATACAATAGAAGTGATTCCCCAAGGTTCCGTAGCCATGGATTTGGGGGTGTTGTGGCAAAAGAATGACAATCCGGCCCTTTCACCCCGTAATAGGACCAACCTTTCTTTTGATTTTGACCAGCGTATCAGTTTGAGTTTGCTGGGGAAAGTAGGGGAACGTCTACAAGTGACCGCCAACTATGATACCGAGGCCACTTTTGATTTTCAGAATTTGGTAAAGTTGGATTATACCCCAACAGAAGATGATATTCTCCAAAAAATAGAGATCGGTAACGTGAACATGCCTCTTAACAGTTCCCTGATTACCGGTGCACAAAGTCTTTTTGGGGTAAAGACCCAATTGAAATTTGGAAGAACGACCGTTACGGCTGTCTTTTCGGAACAGCGTTCCCAAAACAATACCGTTGTGGCCCAAGGTGGCGGACAGGTGAAGGATTTTACCATGACCGCCTTGGATTATGACGAGGACAGGCACTTTTTTCTGGCCCATTATTTTAGGGACAATTATGATCGCGCCCTAGAAAATTATCCGTTTATTCAAAGTCAGGTGCAGATTACCCGTTTGGAAGTTTGGGTGACCAACCGGAACCAACAGACCCAAAATGTACGGAATGTGGTGGCCATTCAGGATTTGGGTGAAGCCAATGAAGCCAATACCCGAATCGGAAGGAACAATGGGGACCCCGCAGGATTTTTCAACCCCTCCGCCATTGCATCGGGATTACCTCAAAACCCTGCCAATACCTATGATCCCAACCAAATTGGAAGTGGTGGCGCATTGACGCAATCCATCCGAGATATTGCTACGGTGGAATCTGGTTTCAATATCCCAGGGTATCCGGTGAATCAAGGGTTTGACTATGCCATTCTTGAAAATGCCAGAAAACTGGAAGCAGGTAGGGATTATGATTTTGATCCCCAATTGGGATATATCTCATTGAGCCAAAGTTTGAGCAACGATGAGGTATTGGGTGTTGCCTTCCAGTATACTTTTAACGGACAGGTATACCAAGTAGGTGAATTTGCCAACGGAGGTATAGATGCCACAACCGTCTCGACAACAACCAATCTCATTGAGAACAACACATTGATTTTGAAGTTGTTGAAAAGCAACATTACCAATGTGGAAGATCCCATTTGGGATTTGATGATGAAAAACATTTATTCCACCGGTGCTTATCAATTGAGTCAGGAAGATTTCAGGTTGAATATTCTATATTCCGATCCTACACCAAGGAACTACATTACACCCGTGGATCAAAACATTGGATGGCCATCCGGGTTGGAAGACCAAATTCTGCTTCGTGTCTTTAACTTGGACCGGTTGAACGCCTATAATGATATTCAGCCCGGTGGTGATGGATTCTTTGATTATTACGAAGGCATCACGGTTGATTCCCAAACTGGTCGCATCATCTTTACCAAAGTGGAACCTTTTGGAGAATTCCTTTTCGATTTACTTGGAGGCGGAACCTACGATGTGGAAAATGACCAAGGATACAATTCCAACCAAAGACGTTACGTATTTAGGAATATGTATGCCAAAACCAAGGCGGCTTCCCTTCAAAATGCAGAAAAAAACCGTTTTCAGATCAAAGGTCGATATAAGTCTTCCGGAAACAACGGCATCCCGATCGGGGCCTTTAACGTACCACAAGGTTCGGTTCGAGTGACAGCAGGCGGAAGACAATTACAGGAAGGTATCGACTATACGGTGAACTATCAAGCGGGAACGGTCCAAATATTGGATCCCAGTTTGGCCGCTTCGGATACCCCCATCAACATTTCTGTGGAAAATAATGCGGTTTTCGGACAACAGACAAGACGATTTGCCGGGGTGAATGTGGAACACCAGTTCAATGAAAACTTTGTATTGGGTGGTACCCTGCTCAACCTGAATGAACGTCCCCTTACCCAAAAATCCAATTACGGGGTAGAGCCCGTGAACAATACCATTTTTGGTCTGAACGGAAACTTCAGTACCGAAATTCCGTTCCTGACCCGTTTGGCGAACAAATTGCCCAATATTGATACCGATGTGCCCTCCAATCTTTCATTGCGAGGTGAGGTGGCATTCTTAAAACCGAACTCGCCTAAAAATGCAGATTTTCAGGGAGAGACCACAACTTATCTGGACGATTTTGAGGGAGCTCAGTCCCTGATCGATATCCGTTCTTCATTGGGTTGGACATTGGCAAGTCCGCCAGTGGAATTTTTACAGGACAGAACAGGAATCGATGTAGGGTACGAAAGGGCCAAAATGGCTTGGTATACCATCGACCCCATTTTTTATACCAACCAAAGACCAACCAGCTTATCGGACAACGATATTTCCTTGAACGCCACCCGTAGGGTGTTCATTGATGAGGTGTTTACCGAAACCGACATTGCCCAAGGGCAAACCCAGGTACAAAGCACCTTGGATATTGCCTATTACCCAAATCAAAAGGGGCCATACAACGCCAACCCAAGCTTTGAAACTGAAACAGCTGATAACAAATGGGCGGGAATCATGAGGCCTTTGAGTAGTACCAACTTTGAGCAATCAAATGTGGAATTTGTTCAATTTTGGGTCTTGGATCCCTATGTGGATGGGCAAGCAGCGGATGCCAATGTGGGGGAATTGGTATTGAACTTGGGTAATATTTCGGAAGATATTTTGAAGGACGGCCGTAAGCAATACGAGAACGGACTGCCAGCGACCACCAATAACGAGGTTCCAAGAGAAACCATTTGGGGTCAAGTGCCCTCCACACAATCCTTGGTATATGCCTTTGATGCGGACGAGGCCAACAGAACGGCCCAAGATGCTGGTCTGGATGGACTTGACGACGCAGAAGAACAGGCCATTTATAACGGTCCAGCGAGTGACCCGGCTTTGGATAACTATCAATATTACTTGAACAGGGAAGGAAGCATCTTGGATCGATACCTCGATTTTAACAATACCCAAGGCAACTCTCCCGTGACCGTGACCAATACCAATAGAGGTTCTACTACGCTTCCGGATGTGGAGGATATTGATAGGGACCTTACCATGAACACGGTGAACAGTTATTATGAATATCGCATCCAGATCAAACCGAATACCACCATCAATGATGAGTATGTGACCGATATCCGTGAAGGACTTACCCCAACCCTTCCCAACGGCACCCAATTGAACAGAAGGTGGATCCAGTACAAAGTTCCTTTGAGTGATTTTACTGATGCAGTGGGAGGTATTGCGGACTTTAGGTCCATCAGTTTTATGAGGATGTACCTTACAGGCTTTACCAGTGATGTGGTGCTCCGTTTTGCCACTTTGGATTTGGTCCGGGGCGATTGGAGGACCTATACCAGTTCCCTTCAACCGGATGTGGACAATGACCCAACCGATGACGGTACCGTAACGGATGTAAACACCGTGAACATTGAGGAGAACTATGGCAGACAGCCTATTCCGTATGTATTGCCTCCTGGAGTGGTTAGGGAACAGTTGAACAACAACAACACCATCATCCGTCAGAACGAGCAATCCTTGTCCTTTGTGGTGGAAAATTTGGAATCTCAGGATTCCAGAGGTGTTTTCAAAAGTGTGAACATTGATGTGAGACAGTACGAACGCCTTAAAATGTTCATGCATGCCGAGAAAATATTGAACGGGGATTATTCAGACAGTGATACCCCATTGGTCGGGTTCCTTCGGATCGGAACTGATTTTTCCGAAAACTTCTATCAAATCGAATTACCATTGCAGTTCACCTCCTATGGTGCCTCCTCCGCAGAGGAAATCTGGCCCGATGTTAACGAAATTGATATCGCCCTAAGTGATTTGAACAAAGTGAAGTCCAGAGGCATTTCCGATCAAACCCTTACACAGATCAATTATTATGAAATATTGGATGGTGAAGCGGTGCTTGTGGATGAATTTGCACCAAGAACTTTAGGTACCATCCGGATTGGAATAAGGGGTAACCCATCTTTGGGAAGAATACGGGCCATGATGGTCGGTGTAAAGAACATTGATAACGTACCGGCACGAGGCGAAGTGTGGTTCAACGAATTGCGTTTGGCGGGCTTGGACAACAAGGGAGGATGGGCGGCCATTGCCGCTTTGGATGCCAACATGGCCGATTTTGCCAATGTTACGGCAACGGGGAGCAAAAGTACGTCCGGATTTGGTTCCATCGATCAAACCCCGAACGAACGGTCCAGGGAAGATGCCATTTCTTATGACGTGGTAACCAATGTGAACGTGGGCCAATTGTTCCCCAAAAAATGGAACCTGCAATTGCCTTTCAACTACGGAATATCGGAAACCTTGATTACACCCGAGTTTGACCCCGTATATGATGATTTGAAACTGGATGACCGCATCGCCGCAGCTTCAACAGCTGAGGAAGCTGAAACCATTAAAAAACAAGCCGAGGATTATACAAAACGGACCAGTATCAATTTGATTGGGGTACGCAAGAACAGGGGAGAAGAAGCCAAGGAAAACTTCTTCGATATTGAAAACTTCACTTTTAACTATTCATACAACGAAACCAATCACCGCGATTTTGAGGTGGCCGACCTTAGGGATCAAAATGTGACCACGGGTGCAGTTTATAACTATAATTTTAAACCGGCCAGTGTGGCCCCGTTTGCCAAAAAAGACTCGTTGTTCATGAGCAAGTATTGGCAATGGTTAAAGGATTTGAACTTTAATTTGTTACCGACCAGTATTTCGGTCAATGCCAACTACAACCGTTCCTTCAATCAACAACGTTTTAGGGATGTGTTGGAACCAGGGGTAGAATCCTTGGCGTTGCCCTTGTTGCAACAGCGTAACTATCTTTTCAATTGGCAGTACGCGTTGAATTACAGTATTACCAAATCTTTGAGGGTAAACCTAACGGCATCCAACAACAATATTGTCCGTAATTATTTCAATGTGGATGATGATCCCGATTCGGGTATCAACCAAGCCTTGGATCTTTGGGATGGTTTCTTCGATATTGGGGAGCCCAACCGTCATGCGCAACAGATGCAGTTGAACTACGAATTGCCGTTCAGTAAGATACCGTTCTTGAATTTCATCAACGCTCAATATACCTACACCAGTAATTTTGATTGGCAGCGTGGGGGTGATGCCTTGATTGAGGTGGCTGGTGAGAACATCAATATTGTGCAGAACGCCAACACCCATAACCTGACCGCTAACTTGAGCATGCAACGTTTGTATGACTTTTTAGGATTGAAGAAAAAGGACGGTAAGGTAACGGCCAACCAAACTCCGATCAGAAGGGACAAGGCAGGCAATCCGGCAGGTGGTGAGGAAGATAAGGGTCCAAGAAAGACCAGTAAAGGTTTCAATACGTTGGTAGATGTGGTGACGATGGTGAAAAGGATTAATATCAACTACAGTGAGAATAACGGTACCGTTTTGCCAGGGTACACCCAATCGGTAGGATTTATCGGAACAGCAAGGCCAACCCTTGGATTCGTTTTTGGTAGTCAAGCCGATGTACGTTACGAAGCTGCCCGTAATGGTTGGTTAACGAGCTATCCGGAATACAATTCGCAATACATCCAAACCACAAGGAAACAATTGAACCTGACCGCCACGGCCCAGCCTACCCAGGATATTACCATCGATTTTAGTGCGGACAGACAATACACGAACACTTCGCAGGAAAATTATAGTCCGGAGCAATGGATCAATTTTGAGGACGGATTGGTCAACGAGATGGGGAATTTTAGTATTTCTACCGTTATGATCGGTACCATTTTCAACAAGAGTGACCAATTTGATTCCAAGACCTTTGAACAGTTTAAACAGAACAGGATAACCATTGCCAATCGATTGGTTTCTGATCGTGGCCAAAATCCAGGGGAATTGGATGAAGACGGTTTTCCGGAATTGTATGGAAAAACCCAACAGGAAGTATTATTGCCTGCTTTCTTCGCTGCTTATACAGGTCAGGATGTAAATAGGGTGAATTTGGATGCTTTCAGGGAAATCCCTATTCCGAACTGGAACATTAAGTATACCGGCTTGATGAAGAACCGCTGGTTCAAGAAGAAATTCAAACGGTTCTCATTGAGCCATGGCTATCGTGCCGCATACAGTATCAACCAGTTCCAGACCAATTTGGAACGCCAGAACACCCAGTTTGATGCCGAAACGGGGGATTTGTTGCCCGAGACTTTGATCAATAATGTGGTGCTTACCGATCAGTTCAACCCATTAATGCGTGTGGATTTTGAAATGGTGAACTCCTTTAGCTTTTTGGCAGAAGTGCGCACGGATAGAACATTGTCCTTGAGTTTTGACAATAACTTGTTGACCGAGATCAACGGGAAGGAATATACGCTGGGATTGGGTTATCGATTTAAAGATGTAAAGTTCGTGACCAATATTGGTGGAGAAAAAACAAGGTTGAAGGGCGATTTGAATCTGAAGGCCGACCTTTCCTTACGTGATAATATTACAATCATCCGAAACTTGGATATAGACAACAACCAAATTACATCGGGTCAAAAATTGGTCTCCATGAAATTTACGGCCGATTACGCCCTAAGCAAAAGTTTGAATGCCCTTTTCTTCTATGATCATTCTTTTTCCAAGTTTGCCGTATCCACTGCATTTCCGCAAACGACCATCAATGCTGGGTTCACGTTGCGGTACAACTTTGGAAACTAAACGAGATTCGAATCCAAATTCCTTCAATTTAATTGAAGTTATTGTTTGAAAAGCTTTCCGCAATCCGTTACATTTGCCCAACGACTAATTCAAACATATAATAATGAACATACCATCAGAATTAAAGTACACCAAGGACCATGAATGGGTAAGGATCGATGGGGATATTGCCACAGTTGGTATTACCGATTTTGCCCAGGGAGAGTTGGGGGATATCGTTTATGTAGAAGTGGAGACCTTGGATGAAACCTTGGATAAGGAAGAGGTTTTTGGAACAGTGGAGGCCGTAAAAACAGTTTCCGATCTTTTTTTACCATTGACGGGAGAGATCATAGAGTTCAATTCGGCTCTGGAAGATGAACCGGAAAAAGTAAACTCGGATCCGTACGGAGCTGGTTGGATGATCAAGATAAAGATTAGTGATGCCTCAGAGATTGAAGAGCTTTTGAATGCTGAGGATTACAAGGCATTGATTGGTGCTTAGGGCAAACCGATATACCTTATTTTTTATAGGCTGGGCGGTATTGATCACAATGCTCAGCTTATTTTCTTTCTCAACCTTGCATCTGAAAACGGGCAAAATACATGTTCCCTATGCGGATAAGATCACACATTTCGTGTTCTATTCCGGATTCGCTTTTTTGGGTAGTCTATGTTTAAGGGAGCGCACCCGGGGCAACGTCCCGTTGGGAAGGGCAACCTTGATGGTGCTGGTAACCGCCATATGTTATGGCATTCTTATTGAGCTATTGCAATATTTGTTCACCACGGACCGAATGGCCGAAATGGGTGATGTTTTGGCAAATTCTTTAGGAGCATTAACAGGAATCGGATTAATTCGATGGTTATTTTCTAAAGAAAAGCCGTTAAAATGGAAATTTTAATTGTTTATTTAACCAATTAATAATTAAATTAGCGAACACTAAATTTTTGAAAGGATGGAACTAAAAAAGAATCCAAAAGCGGACGTAGGTAGAAACAGCTCCCTTTACTTTGTGGTAGGGATGGCTGCTGTTTTGGCTTTGGTCTATGGCGCTATGGAGTGGAAGAAATACGACAAGGGTAACGATTATGATATCGCCTTGAACGTTGAAGATCAGTTGGACGAGGAAGTTCCGATGACGGAGCAGATCAAGACCCCGCCGCCGCCGCCGCCGCCCGCTGCACCAGAGGTGATCGAGGTAGTGGAGGATGAGGAAGAAGTGGAAGAAACCGTGATCGAGTCTACCGAAACCAGCCAAGAAGAGGAAGTGGTTGAAATCGAAGAGGTAGAGGTTGAAGAGGTTGAAGAAGATATTTCAGTTCCTTTTGCCGTAATCGAGGATGTACCCGTATTCCCTGGTTGCGAAGGAGCTAAAGATAAAAAGGCCTGTTTCCAAGAGCAGATGCAGGAGCATATCCGTAAAAATTTCCGCTATCCAGAAATTGCTCAAGAGATGGGAGTTCAAGGAAGGGTAAGCGTAATCTTCGTGATCCAAAAAGACGGAAGTATCGGGGACATCAGAATGCGAGGACCAGATAAGAACTTGGAGGCCGAAGCAAGAAGGATCATTGAGAAATTACCTAAAATGACCCCAGGTAAGCAAAGGGGAAGACCGGTAAAAGTACCATTCAGTATTCCGATTACCTTCAAACTGCAATAAAATATGATTGATTCCTGTTGAGGCAGGAATGGAAAAAGCCCTGATAATCACATCGGGGCTTTTTTTATGGCAATTCCGTTTCAATATATCGCAAGTGAATCATAAAACCGCAACTTAGGTTGCATAAGATAGCCGCTGACGTTATCTTTGCCAGCCAATTAACTTAGTGGATGAAATCTGCAGTAGGTTCCGTTAAAAACAATACCCTTTCCTTGATTTATACCGATTTCAAGGAAATCACCAAGGCCAAACTGGCCATCAGTGTGGTGTTCTCATCTATAGCGGGGTATTTTTTGGGTGCCTACCAAATCAATCTGGTTTCCGTTTTGCTGCTCACCTTTGGTGGTTATTGTATGGTAGGCGCTTCAAACGCCTATAATCAAGTCATTGAAAAGGATTTGGACGCCTTGATGAACCGAACCAAAAACCGACCCATCCCATCAGGAAGAATGTCGGTAAAGACTGCATTGACCATTGCGGTAACGTTAACGGTGCTTGGAGTGCTTTCCCTTTTGGCCCTTAGTCCAAAAACAGCTATGTTCGGGGCAATCTCCATTTTCCTGTACACCAGCGTATACACCCCTTTAAAAACCAAGACACCGCTTTCAGTTTTTGTGGGAGCTTTTCCCGGGGCCATACCCTTTATGTTGGGTTGGGTGGCGGCCACTGACGATTTTGGCATAGAGCCAGGAACCCTTTTCATGATCCAATTCTTTTGGCAATTCCCGCATTTTTGGGCTTTGGGCTGGATGTTGGATGAAGACTACAAAAAGGCAGGATTTAAAATGCTGCCTACGGGAAACAAGGATAAGGGAACAGCCATTCAGATTATTTTTTATACGTTCTGGATGATCGTGATTTCCATTGTTCCAGTGTTTGGAATCACCGGTCGTTTACAACTGTCCATTGTGGCAGCGGCCATTGTACTTTTAGCAGGATTGGTCATGCTGTTCTTTGCCTTCGGGCTATATGAAAAAAGGGATAATGTATCGGCAAGAAAGCTCATGTTGGCCAGTGTGACCTACATTTCATTGATTCAAGTAATATACGTTATAGATAAGTTTGTAAGTTGATATGGATTTGACCCAAGGAACAGAAGAAGAAAAAGTGGTCAGGGCAAAAAAGATGATGCTCTGGTTTGGTATCGTGAGTTTGACCATGGGCTTTGCCGGTTGGACCAGTGCCTACATTGTGAGCAGTAAACGCGAGGATTGGATCAGTGATCTGGAGTTGCCGCAAGCGTTTTTTGTAAGTACGGCAATCATCATTTTAAGTAGCATTACCTATTGGATGGCCAAGGCTTCCATCAAAAAAGAAAACCAAAAGCAAGCCACTATTTTTTTGACGACGACTTTGGCTTTGGGAATCACTTTTATAGTGCTGCAGTTCATTGGGTTTTCCCAAATGTTGAAAAACGGGTATTATTTTACAGGACCCACAAGTAACATTAAAATGTCCTATGTGTTCTTGCTTGCCGCTGTGCACATTGCACACGTGTTGGCTGGTCTGATAACCCTTTTGGTGGTGATGGTTCAGCAGTTACGTGGCAAGTACACGTCTGGCAAAATGCTGGGATTGGAGCTGGGGGCCACGTTTTGGCATTTTTTGGATTTTATTTGGGTGTATTTGATCCTCTTCATGTATTTCATGAAATAAAATTAGCTTGGAGTAGTTTTACTTCAACTTTATCTTTTCGAATACATCAAAAGGTGTAAATTTGTGAAAGTTTTAATAAAACGACCTTTTATATGGATGCAACGGTAACAACCGGTACTGAAGAGAGCGTTTGGGGAGGTGGTAATCAACCTCTGGGCGCTAGCTATGGAAAAATGATGATGTGGTTCTTTATCATGTCTGATGCACTTACCTTTTCTGGATTTTTGGTGGCATATGGCTTTTCAAGGTTCAAGTTCATTGAAGTTTGGCCTATTGCCGATGAGGTGTTCACACACGTGCCATTTTTCCACGGTAACTTTCCCATGTACTATGTGGCCTTTATGACCTTTATTCTGATTATGTCTTCCGTTACCATGGTATTGGCCGTGGACGCGGGGCATAAAATGAAGCAAAACAAGGTAATCATCTATATGTTCCTTACCGTTATCGGTGGTCTTATCTTCGTTGGGTCACAGGCTTGGGAATGGGCAACCTTCATCAGGGGAGACCATGGTGCCGTTGAGACCAAAGCTGGGAAGATCCTTCAGTTTGTGGATGCAGAGAGCGGAGCGAGATTATCGTTGGCCGATTTTGCAAAAACACTTCCAGAGGAAAGGGTAAAACACGAAAAGAGTGAGGGAATTTGGTTTGTTGGTGAAGGATACAAAACGTCTTTCTCCTTGAACGAGGTTGTAGAAGGTTTCAAGGCCAATCCAAACGTCGTTATCAGAACCGAACAATTGAATGAAGAAGGACATAAGACCGTTTTGGATAGGGCACAATCGCTTACGCAGCTTTCCCACGCTGCTCAGGTGGTGGAAGGTGCCAACCTGGTCCACAACGAATACGGTCACCGATTGTTTGCCGATTTCTTCTTCTTTATTACAGGATTCCACGGATTCCACGTATTCTCAGGGGTTATCATCAACATTATCATATTCTTCAATGTCATTTTGGGAACCTATGAGCGCAGGGGGCATTATGAAATGGTAGAGAAAGTTGGTCTTTACTGGCACTTTGTGGATTTGGTTTGGGTATTCGTATTTACATTCTTTTACTTGGTTTAAAACATTGATTTTTTATGGCACACGATCATAAACTCGAGATTTTTAGAGGACTTTTAAAATTTAAGTCGAACACCCAAAAAATATGGGGCGTATTGGTATTTCTTTCCATTGTTACCTCTGTGGAGGTAGCCTTGGGTATCATGAAACCAGCAGCCTTGACCCACAGTCACTTGTTGGGCATGAAGTTGCTTAACTGGATCTTTATCGTACTAACTTTGGTGAAGGCCTACTACATTGCTTGGGACTTTATGCACTTGCGTGATGAGAAGACCTCTTTGAGAAGGGTAATCGTATGGACCCCCGTGTTCCTTATTTGTTATTTGATTTTCATCTTGCTTTTTGAGGCGGACTACATCTACAATGTGTACAAGGACGGGTTTGTAACTTGGAACTTCTAAGAAAGTATTAACGATATGAAAAGACGGTTTTCCAGCCGTCTTTTTTTATTTTTGTATGGTTTAAAATGCCATGAAGAAAAAAGCGGTTTTATTTATTCTTTTTGTGTTTCCTGTGGTGGCATATCTTTTTTTTGCCTCAGGGGTGAACAATTTTGGCAAACTTCCCATTTTGGTCGAGAAGGTTCCGGATATGAATGAAATGGACCCTAATGTGAGGTTAAAGGATAAGATTACCGTTTTGGGATTTTTGGGCAATGACCTGGAAAACAAAAAGGGATCTGCTTTTAACCTAAATCAAAAGATTTATAAACGGTTTGGGGAGTTTAACGATTTTCAGGTGGTGATGGTGGTTCCCAAAGGGAATGAGACGGAGACCATGGAATTGAAGAAGGAGCTGGGAGAACTTTCCGAAGTGGATAAATGGTATTTTGTATATGCCCCCGAGGATGAGGTCCGATCCTATTTTAAAGGTTTGGGAACCAATCTTGATCTAGGGAGCGACCTTTCAACCCCATATGTGTTCATTATAGATAAAGATTTGGCCCTTAGGGGTAGAAATGATGATGAGGACGAAGGTGTGAAATATGGGTTCGATACCTCTTCCGTGGCGGAGCTCAACAATAAAATGGTGGACGATGTCAAGATAATTCTGGCAGAATACCGCTTAGCTTTAAAAAAGAACAATGCCGACAGGATCAAATAGCAAGAAAAAGTATACCTACGTATGGGTTTCGGCCATCATCTTGATTTTTGGCAGTTTCGCAGTGCACGAGATCACCAAGCGGATAAAGGGGGGATCCATTGTTGAAAACGACCGAATGAGTGTGGGAATGCAGCACAAGCCTTTGGCGTTTATCGTGAACGAGGGCAAAAGAAGAAAGGTGCCAGAATTCTCCTTTTTGGACCAGGATAGTGTTCCGATAACCAACAAGGATTATCTCGGAAAGGTCTATGTAGTAGAATTTTTCTTCACCACTTGCCCTACTATCTGCCCGATCATGACCAAAAATTTGGTAGAAATAGAAAAGACCTTCAAAGATCATGATGATTTTGGAGTGGCATCCTTTACCATAAATCCTAGATACGATACCCCTTCGGTCCTAAAAAAATATACCGAAAAATATGGTATCACCAACAAAGACTGGCATTTGATGACAGGGAAACAGGATGTAATCTATAAATTGGCGGAAGAGGGATTTTACATTTATGCCACTGAGAACGGGGAGGCCCCAGGAGGGTTTGAACACTCAGGAATGTTCGCATTGGTAGATAAAAATGGGTATCTTCGTTCTAGGGAAGATGAATACGGTAACCCCCTGATTTATTATAGGGGGACCATTACCGAAAAACAAGGGATAAACGATGAGGGAGAGGCCCAACAGATTACCATATTAAAAGAGGACATTAAAAAATTATTGGCAGAATGACCGAGGAAATTTCTTTGAGGGAAAAACGGTTCAATAAATGGATAACGGTGATATCCATCGCGATACCATTGGTGGTAGCACTGTTGTTCGGCTACAAGATACCCAATGCAAAACCGCTGTCATTTTTACCGCCCATTTATGCGGGCATTAATGGATTAACGGCCATCTTACTGGTGGTTGCAGTTCTTGCCATCAAAAATGGGAGACAGTCGCTTCATCAAAAGTTGATGACCACCAACATTGTATTGTCCGCACTGTTTTTAGTAATGTATGTAGCCTATCACATGACATCGGAAACCACTATTTATGGCGGGGAAGGTTTTCTAAAATATGTGTACTACTTCATCCTTTTAACACATATTGTGTTGTCCATTTCTGTGATTCCCTTGGTGTTGATCACCTATTCAAAAGTGTATTTGGATGATTTTGAAAGCCACAGGCTGTGGGCCAAATATACATTCCCTATTTGGCTTTATGTTGCCTTGACCGGGGTAATCGTATACCTTATGATATCCCCCTACTACCAATATTGATTTTTGATGAAGGCTAAACTGCTTTTAATTCTGGTTTTACTTTTTGCTTTTCCTTCCATAGTGGAAGCGCAATGTGCTATGTGCCGTGCGGTGGTGGAAAGTGAGGCGGAAGGTGGTACGGCCGAAGGGATCAATAATGGCATTGTATATTTAATGGCCGTTCCCTATGTTTTGATTGCAGGACTTTTTTATTTTATCTATAGAAAAATGAGAGGATAGGTCCCAAACCTCATTTTTTTTCTTTTGAAGTGTAACATTTACTGTTTTTTTTCATCTAATAGATGTACGCTTGCGTATTTCATCAATCAAAATCGCTAACCTATGTTCGACCTAGAGCGGTGGCAAGAAATATTTGACACCATCCGAAAGAACAAACTCCGCACATTTTTGACCGGGCTTTCCGTAGCTTCGGGCATCTTTATTTTGGTTATTCTTTTGGGTTTTGGACAAGGGATGAGGAATGGCATTGAGCAAGAGTTCAAAGAAGATGCCTCTACCAGTGTTTGGGTATGGCCGGGAGTAACCTCGAAAGAATACAAAGGACTAAACCCAGGTAGGTCCATTCAGTTGGTAAATGAAAACTACAACAATGCCACTGAGATGTTCAAAAGTGACATTGAATATGCTTCTCCGCGAATATTTGTCCGTGGAGTAAGCGTCAATTATGGAAAAGAAGCCCTGATATATGGAGTCCAGGGAATCTCTTCGGATTTTCAATTTATAGAGAATGCATCCATATCCGAAGGTCGTTTCATCAACTACCAAGATGAAGTGAATGTGGGTAAGGTGGCCATCATCGGCCACAAGATCAAAACGGATGTTTTCAACGAAGTGGAAACTCCCATAGGAGAGTTTATCGATATTTCTGGGATTCCGTTCAAGGTCATCGGTGTATACAAGGAAATGGAAGACCGCGAAGAGGAAAGAATCTACATTCCCATTACCACTGCACAAAAAGCTTTCAACGGGGGCAATCGTGTGAACAATATGTCCTTTGCCTTGCCTCCTGTAGAAAACTTTGACCAAGCCGTGGCCCAGGCCATCAACTTCAAGAATGGACTCCGGGAATACTTACAACAGGTCCATACCATAGCTCCTGACGATACCAGTGCCATGGAAGTATGGAGTGCCATGGAAGAGGCCAAAAGATACTACGGACTTACCAACAACATCAAACTCTTTTTCTGGTTTGTAGGGATATGCACCATCATTGCCGGCGTGGTTGGGGTGAGCAATATTATGATGATCGTGGTTAAGGAACGCACTCGAGAGATTGGCATAAGAAAGGCGCTTGGCGCCAAGCCTTGGTCCATAATCGGGATGATCCTGCATGAAGCCATTTTTGTTACTGCCATTTCAGGGTTTGCGGGGTTGATTTTTAGTATGGCCTTGTTGGAACTTGTGGGGCCCAACATTGAGGTGGATTATGTGTTGAATCCCTCAGTGAATTTCAACGTGGCCTTCTCCACCGTACTCGTGTTGATCGTGGCTGGTACTTTGGCCGGTTTTGTTCCGGCTTATCGTGCTGCAAAAGTAAAAGTGATCGAATCCCTTCGGGATGAATAAATAATGCCCAAAGTAAATCAAGATGTTCGATAGAGATAGATGGCGGGAAATTTTGGAGGTGCTCACAAAAAATACGTGGCGTACCATTTTTACGGCCTTTGGGGTCTGTTGGGGAATCTTTATCCTTATTGTGCTGTTGGCTGCCGGTAAGGGTCTTGAAAATGGTATCAAAAAGGATTTTGGCGATATCGCCACCAATACCATGTTCATGTGGACGCGCGCCACTACCCGGGCCCATGAAGGATTGCCCCAAGGCAGACGCTTTGAGTTTAAGGTTGATGACGTTCAGGCCATTAGGGACAATGTGCCCAACCTTCGGTTCATATCGCCAAGGAACCAATTGGGCGGATTTGGGGGGAACAACAATGTGGTGCATGGTATTAGGACCGGAGCCTATAATGTGTACGGCGACTATCCCGAAATCATCAACCAAGATCCCATGGCAGTCACCTCGGGCCGTTTCCTGAACTACAATGATATCAATGAAAAAAGAAAAGTGGCCATTATCGGTCAGGGGGTCAAGAATGATCTGTACGATAAAGATGAGGATCCCTTGGGTACTTACATTAAGATACAAGGGGTTAATTTTATGGTGATCGGAACCTATAAAAAGAACAACAGCGGAGGAGGGGAAGAAGGCCAGAAGGAGATTTTTGTGCCCTTCACTTCCTTTTCCCAGGCATTTAACAGGGGCGAAAATGTGGGCTGGATGGCGATTACAGCCCATAATGGCAGTTCCATTTCCGTATTGAAGGACAAGATTGTAAGCGTAATGAAGGAAAGACATAAGGTGCATCCAGAGGATACCAGGGCCGTTGGTTATTTTGACCTGTACGAACAATACAATCGGGTAGAAAGTCTTTTTGGAGCACTGAAAGGCGTTGCTTACATTGTAGGAATAATGGTATTGCTTTCCGGTATTATCGGGGTCAGTAACATCATGTTGATCGTGGTAAAGGAGCGTACCAAGGAGATAGGGATTCGTAGAGCCTTAGGTGAACAACCTTGGTCCATTAAAAAGCAAATCTTGATGGAATCCATCTTTTTGACGCTAATTTCCGGGATGGTAGGTATCATCTTTGGGTCTTTGGTCATTTTCGGAATCAATTCCCTTTTGGATAGTGTTGGCCCAGTGGATATGTTCATGAGCCCCAGTGTGAGTGTTGGAGTGGTGACAGGGGCTCTCACCATTTTAATGGTCTCTGGATTATTGGCCGGGTTTATCCCAGCACAAAGTGCCATTCGGGCTAGACCCATCGAAGCATTGCGAACAGAATAAATAGAAATCAATCAAAATAATAGCATACAAAAATGAAAAAGTCGGTAACCATTGCCATCCTGTTGCTCATCGTGATCGTGTTCGGTGGCTCCATGTATTATCTCTATCAGAAAAATGCTGAGGACCCGATAATCTATGAGACCGAAACACCATCTACACAGACCATTGTTAAAAAAGCAGTGGCTACGGGCAGTATTCTTCCTTTGGAAGAAGTATTGATCAAACCCAACATTTCTGGGGTGATAGAGGAAATATTTGTGGAAGGAGGGGATTTTGTAAAATCTGGCGACCTGTTGGCAAAGATCAAAGTGGTTCCTAACCTTTCTGCGCTCAACGATGCCAAAAATGCCATTGATGAAGCCAAGATCAGCTTGGACGATCAAAAGCGTAACCTGGAACGTCAAACTACGTTATTTGGTAAAGGAGTCATCTCCAAAACCGATATGGAACGCGCCCAAGTCACTTATGATCAGGCCAAACAGGCCTATGCGGCTGCCAATAAACGGTATGATATTGTGAAAACAGGAACCACCAGTGGATTTAGTAATGCGGCCAATACCATGATCAGGGCCACTGTGAGCGGAATGGTACTGGAGGTGCCTGTTGAAGTGGGCAACCAAGTCATTGAAAGCAATAATTTTAATGAAGGAACCACCATTGCGGCCATTGCCGATGTGAACAAAATGATTTTTGAAGGCAAGGTGGACGAATCCGAGGTGGGGCGCATAAAAGAAGACCTTCCGTTGGAGATTACGGTTGGTGCCATTGAAAACAAAGTATTTGATGCCGTTCTTGATTACATTGCCCCAAAAGGAAAAGAGGAAAATGGAGCTATCCAGTTCGAGATCAAAGGGTCGCTGAAAAAGCAGGATACCACCTTTATTAGGGCGGGGCTAAGTGCCAACGCCTCCATTATTCTTGCCCGTGCCGATAGTGTTTTGGCCGTTAAGGAGGCCTTGGTACAGTTTGATGGGGATACCAAAAAACCTTTTGTTGAGGTAGAAACTACCAATCAACAATTTGAACGTCGTGATGTGGAATTAGGGGTGAGCGACGGGATATTTGTAGAAATAAAATCGGGCCTAACCGCTACCGATAAGATAAAAGTTTGGAACGCCATTGCCGAAGAATAGGCCTTTAATCAATCATTTAACAAAAAATTTAAATAATTGCTGTAACAATTTAACAACTTGTAGGTCTAACAAGCAAGCGGTTAAAAAAAGATAGCTAACATAACCAATCATGATAGAAATCAAAGATCTTCATAAGTCCTATAAAATGGGCAACAACTCCCTTCATGTTTTAAAGGGAATCAATTTTAAAGTAGAAGAGGGGGAGCTGGTGGCCATTATGGGATCTTCAGGATCGGGTAAATCCACCTTATTGAACATCTTGGGTATGTTGGACGAGCTTGATGAGGGTTCCTATACCCTTGATGGAGTTCCGATTAAAAATCTTAGTGAAACCAAGGCGGCCCAATACAGGAACAAATTCCTGGGCTTCATTTTCCAATCCTTCAACTTGATCAATTATAAAAGTGCGGCTGAAAATGTTGCACTTCCACTGTATTATCAAAAAGTACCCAGAAAGGAACGTCAGGAAAAGGCAATGCAATATTTGGAAAAGGTGGGCCTAAAACCATGGGCGGAACATTTGCCAAATGAATTATCGGGTGGTCAAAAACAAAGGGTGGCGATAGCCAGGGCCATGGCCGCTGAACCTAAAGTACTTTTGGCCGATGAGCCAACAGGAGCCTTGGATAGTAAAACCTCCTATGAGGTCATGGATTTGATCCAAAAGATCAACGATGAAGGCAATACTATTTTGGTGGTGACTCACGAAGAGGATATTGCACATATGTGCAAGCGTATCGTTCACCTGAAGGATGGTGTTATCGTAGAGGACAAAAAAGTGGAACAAGTAAGGGCCGAACAGTATGTTTAACAGGGACAACTGGAAAGAGATATTCGATACCATTCAGAAAAATAAGTTAAGGACTTTTCTTTCTGGTTTTACCGTGGCTTTGGGTATATTGATTTTTGTTGTGCTATATGGCTTTGGGAACGGGCTCATTAATACCTTCAACGAGTTTTTCGAGGACGATGCCACCAACACCTTTTTTGTGTTTCCTGGCAGAACATCAATGCCCTACAAAGGTTATAAATCCAATCGGCAAATTGAATTTGATAATTCCGATTTGGCCGATATTGAGGAATCCTTCCCTTTGTTTTTAGAATATGTTTCCCCAAGGGTTGATAGGAGTGGGATGGTCAAATACAAAAACGAATCCAACAATTATACCACCAGGGGCGTAAGTGAATCCTACCAATTTGCGGAAAAGACCATAATCATGAAAGGGAGGTATCTCAACCAGGAAGATATCAAGGATAAGGCAAAATATGCCGTGATCGGGAGGTTGGTGGAGAAGGATCTATTTAAGAATGAAAGTGCACTGGGTAAGTACATTGATATTACAGGAAGTGTCTTTAAGGTCATTGGTGTTTTTCAGGACGATGCAGGGGATGATGAGGAACGAAGAATTTACATTCCATACACCACAAGACAGTTAATAGAAAAGAATACCGATAAGATAAATCAAATTGTAATTGGGTTCAAGCCTGAAATAGGATATGCCGGAGCTATGGCTTTTGAAGGACAGCTCGGCAAGTTTATAAGGGAAAAGAAATATATAGATCCAAACGATCAACGTGGTTTCTTTATCAGAAACGTAGCCGATCAGTTGAAGCAAAATCAACAGTTTGCAGGAGTGTTGCAGATCATAGTGGCGTTCGTGGCCTTTGGAACCATTATAGCCGGTATTATCGGTATTAGCAATATAATGGTATTTGTGGTCAAGGAGCGCACTAAAGAGATCGGTATTAGAAAGGCATTGGGAGCTACTCCAAAGGCTGTGATCAGTACCATACTTCTGGAATCTGTGTTCATCACAACGGTATCTGGTGCAGTTGGAATGATAATAGGGGTCGGAATGTTGAGTTCATTGGGCGATACATTAAAGGACTACTTTATAACGAATCCTTTCATCAATATGGGAACAGCAATTTTTGCAACCATTGTTCTGATTTTATTTGGGGGATTGGCAGGATATATTCCCGCAAGAAGGGCAGCTAGGATCAAACCAATTGTAGCATTAAGGGACGAATGATATGAAGTTTATTTTCGATAGAAATACTTGGCAAGAAATATTCGGATCCATTGGAAAGAATAAGACTAGGACCGTTATCACCGTGATAGGGGTGCTATGGGGAATCTTCATTTACATAGCCTTGTCCGGTGCCGCAAAAGGGATGGACAATGGCTTTGAAAAGGTGTTCGAAAGTGTTTCCATGAACAGCATGTTCGTTTGGGGCCAAAGTACCAGTATGCCTTATGAAGGATTCAAAACCGGTCGCCCCATGCAATTAAAATTGGGAGATGTTGATAAGTTGCAGAATAGAATACCAGAGATAAACAATATTGCCCCTCGGATCACCTTGGGCAATTTCGGAACAGATCCGGTTTTTACGGTGAGAGGGCAAAAATCTGGATCATATCCTGTAAATGGTGATTATCCGGTCTACACTAAAATTGCGACCAAGAAAATATTTGATGGCGGGCGATTTATCAATGACGAGGATATAGAACAGGCCAGAAAGGTATGCGTGATTGGAGAACGAAACGTTCAAGAGCTATTTGATAAAGATGAAGATCCCATTGGGCAATTTATCCGGATTGGTGACGTGTATTTTCAGGTGGTTGGGGTGCATAAACTTTCACAGGGTGTAAGTTTTGATAGTGATGCTGCCATTTTTATTCCCTTCACAACCTTTAGAAAGCTTTATAATACTGGAGATAATGTTGATTATTTCTGTATCGCTGCATATGATGATGTAGATGTGGTTCAGGTAGAAAAGGATGTGAAGACCTTGTTGAGGAATATCCACCGGGTCAATCCAGAGGATGAAAGAGCTTTTGGCTCCTTTAATCTAGGGCAAATGTTTACTAGGGTTTCAGGATTCGCCAAAGGGATGACATTTCTAAGCTTGATCGTGGGTATAGCAACCATATTGGCTGGGGTAATCGGTATTGGAAACATATTGTTGATTTCCGTAAAAGAGAGGACCAAAGAGCTTGGAGTACGTAGGGCACTTGGAGCAACACCAAGGGAAGTTCGTTCCCAAATCATACTAGAATCTGTTTTCCTTACCATGGTGGCAGGTGTGATGGGAATAATTCTTGGGGCTGGGGTCTTGGCTTTTATAAATGGCCTTACCAAGGACTTGGATTTTCCCTATACCAATCCCACCGTGCCAATTCCATATGTTTTAGGTGCGCTTTTGATCATGGTGGTACTAGGTACTTTGATCGGATTGATTCCTGCGCAGCGCGCGGTAAGTATAAAACCAATCGATGCTTTAAGAGAAGAATAACAACTATTTAAATAAACAATCAAAATGAATAAAATCGTAAAATATATTTTAATAGGAGTATTGGTGCTAGGTGCACTTTGGGCTGCTGTTTTCTTTGTGAAATCAAACAGTAAATCTGCTATTACTTATGAGACCAGCCAACCTTTCATCTCAAGTATTGAAAAGAAAACCGTTGCTACCGGTAAAGTTATTCCGGAAGATGAAATCGAGATTAAACCTCAAATTTCAGGTATCATCGAAAAGATTCATTTAGAAGAAGGAGCCAAGGTTAAGGCAGGTGATTTGATCGCAACCATCAAGGTGGTTCCCAATGAGCAATCCTTGAACCAAGCTGCCGGTAGGGTACGCAATGCCGAATTGGCGCTCAACAATGCCAAAATAGAGTATGATAGGAACAAGGTGCTGTTCGATAAAGGGGTCATCTCCAGTCAAGATTTCAATAACTTGAAATTGACTTACGATCAAGCGTCCCAAGAGTTGAAAAATGCCCAGGCCGATTATCAGATCATCAGAAAAGGATCTGCAGGAGGATCGGCAAGTGCCAACACCAATATTAGGGCAACCGTTGCCGGTACCATTTTGGAGATTCCAGTGAAGGAAGGGGACCAAGTGATTCAAAGTAATAACTTTAATGATGGTACCACCATCGCATCCATTGCTGATTTGGGTAAAATGATTTTCGAGGGGAAAGTAGATGAAGGAGAGGTTGGAAAACTAAAAGTGGGTACACCTCTAAAAATAAGCTTAGGTGCAGTAGAAGGCGTGGAACTGGATGCCAAATTAAAGTTTATTGCTCCAAAAGGGGTGGAGGAAACCGGTGCTGTGCAATTTAAGATTGAAGGGGATGTTGAGGGGAAAGATGATGTGTTTATTCGTGCAGGGTACAGTGCCAATGCTTCCATAGTGTTAGAAAAGAAAGATAGTATCCTGGTAATTCCTGAAGCAGTTTTGCAATTTGATAAAAAGACGGACAAGCCCTATGTGGAAATTGCTGTAGGCTCAACCGAGGAACAAAAGTTTGAAAGAAGGGATATTGAAACAGGGATATCAGATGGTGTAAACGTGGAAATCATATCCGGACTTACCAAGGAAGACAAAGTAAAGCATTGGAACAAAACGGAGCCTATCAAAAAAGGCGATGAAGAAACGGAGACCGAATAATAACGATCATCAATCAAAATAAAAATGAAGTATAAAATAACATTAATTCTGCTGTTAATAATAGTAGGTGCTTCTACTGCGCAAATGCGTAAATGGACGCTTCAGGAATGTGTGGAATATGCAGTGGAACACAATTTGACCATAGAACAGTTTGAACAGGATCTGGAGAATGCCAAAATCGATAAGTCGGATGCCATCGGAGGTTTGCTTCCTACTCTTAATGCAAGTGGTAGTGCTTCGAAAAATGTGGGATTTACCATTGTAAGTACATCCAACGTTCCAGTCGCAGGTAACCAATCAACATTTAACGTAAATGGTCAGGTCAGTTCCAATCTTACCTTGTTCAATGGACTTCGAAACATAAAGCAACTGCAACGGGCCAAATTGAATGCCATTTCCAGCCAATATCGGTTGGACAATTTGAAGGATGACATCCGACTGAACGTGGCCAATGCCTATTTATTGGTGTTATCTGGTAAGGAACAATTAAAGACCTTTAAGGCACAATATGCCGTTACGGAACAAGATTTGAAAAAGACCCGGGAACTGGTCGCATCGGGCGTGTTGCCACAGGGTGATCTTTTGGAGATTGAGGCGACTGCCGCCAATCAGGAACAACAAATTGTGAACGGTGAGGGCAATGTATTGATAGCCCGTGTAAACCTGGCCCAATTGCTGCAGCTTACGGATTATGAAAACTTTGATATCGCAGAGGAAGAGTTTGCCATTCCGCCATCCGATATTTTGAAAAATTCCGCTAAAGTGATTTTTGATAATGCATTGACTTTTAGAAATGACATCAAATTTTCTGAATCTAATGTGCAATTGGCCGAACAAGATCTTAAAATTGCAAAAGGAGCCTATTTTCCTACACTAACAGGATTTTTTCAATATGGTACCCGTTATTCGGATGCCACGAGTCCTTTGCCTGACGGTAATGGAGGAACTTTTACACCAAACTTTACCCAACAGTTATGGATATTTGATGGTATTAGCTACGGTGCCCAGTTGAATGTCCCTATTTTTAATGGGTGGAGTACGCGCAATAATGTAAAGCGTTCCCAGATCAGTTTGGAAAAGGCCAAAGTACAGTTTGAACAGGACAAGTTGGCTTTGGAAAATACGATCCAACAAGCCTATGTAGATGTAAGTACTTTTGAAAAAGCCTATGAGGCCGCGCTAAAGACTTTGGAAGCGCGTTCATTGGCATACGATTATGCAAAAGAACGCTATGACAATGGGTTGATGAACGCATTTGACTTTAGCCAGGCACAGGCAAGGGTGGACAATGCCAAGGCAGATGTGATCCGTACCAAGTACGATTATATCTTCCGACTTAAAATATTGGAGTTCTACTTTGGTTTGCCCATTTCATTAAACTAGTATCTTTGTGGCCGCTATGGCCATAATACTCAACTTAGAAACAGCTACCACCAATTGCTCCGTAAGTGTCTCCAAAGGCAATGAAATCCTTTGTCTTAAAGAGAACAATGCAGCAGATTATTCGCATTCGGAACAGTTGCACCTTTTTATCAAAGAAGCCTTGCAAGGGGCTTCTTTGTCATTTTCAGGCCTCGATGCCATTGCCGTCAGCAAGGGCCCCGGTTCCTACACCGGATTGCGTATTGGGGTTTCTGCAGCCAAGGGACTTTGCTTTTCCTTGGATTTGCCTTTGATTTCCATTTCCACTTTGGAAAGTATGGCCCATCAAGTCAATTTGAAAGAAGGGGAGGTGGTAATCCCGGTATTGGATGCTAGGCGTATGGAAGTGTATTCCTGCGTGTTTGACCACCAGTATAAAGAGATACGGGAAACTCGTGCCGAAATCATTGATGAGAATTCCTTTGGGGATTATGCTTCGTTTTCCAAAGTGCACATTGTGGGTAGTGGAGCGGAGAAATGTCAGCCGATCCTGCAAGCCCCGAACTTCAATTTTGATACCACCGTGGTGCCTTCGGCAAAGCAAATGGCTATTCTGGCCAACCAAAAATTCCAAAAAGCAGAATTTGAGGATGTGGCTTATTTTGAACCCTATTATTTAAAGGATTTCGTCCTCCAGATGAAAAAGAATGCCTAACCTTTTAATGCTTGGTGCATAACCCGTTGCGGGAACGGGATTTCGATTCCGGCAGCATCAAAGCGCAACTTGGTTTGCTCGATCACATAAAAGTGTGCGGCCCAGAATACATCGTTATTGGCCCAAAATCTCAAGGTTAGATCTACAGAACTATCACCCAATGCCCCAACATATACCTCGGGTGCAGGTTCGGTAAGGATGTTGGGATTGTCGGCACAGATCTGTAACAAGATTTCCTTCGCTTCCTTAATGTTGGAGCCGTACCCGATTCCGACATCAATTTTATCGCGACGGGTGCTTTCCATATTATAATTAATAATGTTCCCGTTGGACAATTGTCCGTTTGGGAGTATGGCTATCTGGTTGCCAAAAGTGCTCAATTTAGTATTGAATATGGAAATCTCCTTCACCGTCCCATCAATACCTTGGGCAGAAATAAAGTCGCCCACTTTGAAAGGCTTAAAAATGAGGATGAGGACCCCACCGGCAAAGTTGGCCAAGGAGCCTTGAAGGGCCAGACCAATGGCCAAACCCGCCGCACCGATGATAGCGACCAATGAAGAGGTTTTCACTCCCAATTGGGTCACTACCAGAACAAACAAAAGGGCCTTCAGTGCAATGCTGATAAAACTCTGAAGGAAGGATTCCAGGGTTTCGTCATAATCTTTCTTGGCAAAAAAGCGACTGACCATATTATTGATGAACTTGATCACCCAAAATCCAACAAAAAAGATAATGATAGCCATGACGAGGTTGGGCAATACGCCTAGCCCCCATAGTACAGCTTTGTCAATATATTCTTGGTAGTTTTCTAGTTGTTCCATAGGTTTCTGTTTTTTGGGCAACCTAATCAATAATCCATAAAATAAAAAATTTGAAATGTGAACAATTGTTAATCTTGTTCGGGATGCCCTACTTGGGCCAATACTTCATCAGAAGTGGAGACAGGTAACTTGCAGGCCCCTTCAATGCAGACATAGGCTAAGGTCTTGTCTGGAACTAGCCTGTTTTGAAGTAGTTCAAGGCCACTTTCGCCAACTGTCCCCACCAAAACACTGTTAGGGATATAAGAGGCACCTATTGTCTGTCCCAAAAGTTTAAAATTTGGCCCAACAAGGGCTATTTCATAAAAATCCTGATTGAAATAAAGAACCAAGTTCAACCAATGGGCGAAACCTTGGGCCTGTAGACCAAAATCCTGTTGTACATTTTTCAGCATTTGAGTGGCGATGGAACCGTACCCTGAGCCATAAAAAATTTTGTCCAACTTAAATAGGTTGTTGGCCATGATGGAATTGGAGGAGGAAATCACATTATCGTTGGTTTCGATACTTCGCCGAATCAAGGATTGGTCTTCATCCGAAGTAAAGAAATACATGCCCGATTCCTTGTCAAAAAAATGTTGGTGGGCATAATCGGTCAAGCTTTTGGCATTTTGCAGCCACTGCTCATCAAAGGTTACCTCGTAAAGGGAAATATAGGCGTCAATCAAAGTGGCATAATCCTCCAAAAACGCATTGATGGTACTTTTCCCTTCTTTGTGGTTGCGGTACAGGGAGTGGTCTTTTTTGGTCATTGCCCTCTGAAGAAAATAGGCATTCTTCAAGGCAAGTGTTAAATATTTTTCATGGCCTAGATAACGATAGGCATCAACAAGCCCTTTTAACATCAATGCGTTCCATGATGTTAAGATCTTATCGTCCAATCTTGGTTTGGAACGCTTGCTTCTTTCCTTTTTTAAGATGGCCAGATCAGCTTTTATTTTTTCCTGTAATTCCAGAATGGATATGCCATGCTTTTTGGCAATTTCCTCATCATGCTTGTCCCTGATCAATACATAGTTTTCCTCTTCCCAATGGCCATAGGAATTGATGTTGAAATAATCCTGGAAAACATTTACATCATTACCAAGCAATAGTTCCAATTCATCTTTTGTCCATACGTAATAGGCTCCTTCTTTTAAATTGCCATGTTCGTCAAGACTATCGGCATCCAAAGAGGAATAAAACCCTCCGCTTTCATCCAACAGTTCTTCCTCTACAAAGGCAATGGTTTCCTCAACTACCTTTTTGTAGAGCTCGTTCTTGGTCACGGCATAGGCCTTGGCGTAAAGGCTGACCAACTGCCCATTGTCGTACAGCATTTTTTCAAAATGGGGCACGTGCCATTTGGTGTCCACAGCATAACGGGAAAATCCACCTCCTACATGGTCAAAAATGCCCCCATAGGCCATCCGGGTCAACGTAGTATCCACAAATTCCATGATGTCCTTGCGGTTTTGGGTTGTGGCATAGTGCAACAAAAATTCCCAATTGTTGGGCATCATGAACTTAGGTGCCCTTTTATGCCCGCCCAAGTAGGTGTCAAAATACTGGGACCAGTTGTGGACAGATGCCTCCAATTGTTCCAAGGTAAAGAGGTCATTGTCCTTGTTGTGCTCCACCAAATTGATGGCGTGGAGTCCGTTGGAAAGATCTGAAGCGTATTGAATGACACGGGGCTTGTCTTTTTGGTAAAGTTGGGCCAACTGTTCCAATGATCGTATCCAATTATCTTTGGGTACGTAGGTGGCGCCCCAAAAAGGCCGACCATCGGGGAGGGCCACAATGTTCAGCGGCCAACCGCCGTTGCCAGAGATCATCTGGATGGCATCCATATAAATTTGGTCCACGTCGGGGCGTTCCTCGCGGTCTATTTTAATGTTGATGAAATGCTCGTTCATCACTTTGGCCACTTCGGGATCTTCAAAACACTCCTTTTCCATTACATGGCACCAGTGGCAAGCCGCATATCCGATGCTGATAAGTAATAGCTTGTCCTCTTGCTTGGCCCGTTCCAGAACCTCGGGATGCCATGCTTCCCAGTTTACAGGATTATGGGCGTGTTGCAAAAGGTAGGGACTGGTTTCGTGGATCAGGGTATTGGTGTATTTGTGGGTCACTTCGTTGGGTTTTGGGTTACAGCCTAGGACGACCATCAAAATTAGGGGGAAGAATGGAAACTTAACCGACATTTCTTCACTTTTGGGTATAAAAAAAGCGTCCCGAAGGACGCACTTTTTGTAATGCGGTTTTACTGTACTTCAAAGGTAATCTTAACGTTCACCCTGTAATCGTCAATCTTTCCATCCTTAACGGTGGCACTTTGCTCGTTGATATAAATGGAACGAATGTTCTTCACTGATTTTGCGGCTTGTTCCAATGCATTTTTAGCTGCGTCTTCCCAGCTTTTATCGGAATTTGCCAATACTTCAATAACTTTTAAAACTGCCATGGTCAATGTTTTTTAAATTTCTTCAATTTAGCAAAAATTGACCGGAAATGGGCTATGAAAACCCTTAAAATTAGCCATTTAAGGCCACTACCTCGCGAATTTTATCGCCCATCATATTCTTCAACATGGTTTCGATCCCGTTCTTTAAGGTAAAGGTGGACGAAGGGCAACCACTACAGGCTCCCTGCAAGATCACACTTACCGTTCCACTTTCCTCCTCATAGGATTGAAACTGGATATTACCACCATCACTGGCAACGGCAGGTTTTACGTATTCCTCCAAAATGTCGATGATCTGAAGGGAAATATCATCATAGCTGATACTGGCTTTTTCCTGTTGCTTGGATTCTTCTGTTTTTTGAAGGGCCTCCGCGGTCACTACATCCTTTCCATCCGCTAAAAAGTCGCGGATAAATTCACGCAATTGCATATTGATCTCTTCCCAGTCGGCCACATCGTATTTGGTTACGGAAACATAGTTTTCATCCATGAACACTTCTTTCACAAAGGGCAGATGGAAAAGTTCCTTGGCCAATGGGGCATCTTTGGCTTCATCAATATTCTTGAACTCGTAAGTGGACGGCACAATACGCTTGTTACAAACAAACTTCATCACCGAAGGGTTCGGGGTCACTTCGGCATAAACGGTAACCGGTTGCTTTTTTTGCACATCCTCTTCATTTACAACAGGTTCCCCCACGTTCAAGTATTCCACCAATTGTTGGGCCACATCGGCCTTAACATCATCCCAGGTTACAATATCATACCTTTCCAAGGCCACAAAATTGCTGGCGATGTATACCGTTTTAATGAACGGAAGGTAAAAAAGTTGCTGTGCCAATGGAGAATTTTTGGCCTCGTCTATATTCTTGTATTCGTAATTGCCCTTCACCAAAAAATGGTTGGCCTCCAATTTGATGATCTTGGGGTTGTTGGTGGCAATAACGGTGATGTTATATTCTTTCATAGGGTTTATTTGATACAAAAATACCAATAGTTGACATCTACAGCAAAATATTATAATAATGTCCTTTACAATCCGTTATCTAACTGTTTGATTATTTTTAAATCACAACCATTAGCCCAGATCGTCACATGAGACGCAGCACAACCTCGATCATCATTGCCCTGTTTTTTGGTTTTTTGGCCAAGGCCCAGGAGGGAATCCCCGTGTATTTTGACTACTTGGCGGATAACTATTACTTGGTCTACCCATCCATGGCGGGTATTGCCGAGGGCACCAAGATTCGTCTCACGGCCAGAAAACAATGGTTCAATGTGGATGAGGCACCCAGTCTACAAACCTTCAACATCAACTCTAGGGTAGGGGAACGAAGCGGAATCGGCGGTATTCTTTTCAATGATTCCAACGGGTACCATTCCCAAACGGGGTTTAAAGGAACTTATGCACACCACTTGCAACTCGGGGGTGATTTTAGGACACTTAACCAACTCTCTTTCGGACTTAGCGCTGGAGTGATCTTAAGTAGTTTGGACGAAACGGAATTCAGGTCCGTGATACCCGATCCAGTGGTGACCGGGGTAAAAAACACCACTAGTTACTTCAATGTGGATTTGGGAGCATCGTACAACTTGTTCGAGTTTTATGCGCATGCCGCTATTCTTAATATTTTAGGAAGTGGGCGTGACCTTTATACAGCCGCCGAGTTCGATAACTTGAGAAGGTACTTACTTTCTGCAGGATATGTTTTTGGAAAAAGTACCAGAGTGGAGCCTTCTATCTTGTTCCAGATGACGGATTATACCAAGGAGAAAACGGTTGACCTGAATGCCAAAGTGTATAAGGATGTTAGTTTTGGTACCATTTGGGCCGGACTTTCATACCGAAGAAGTTTTGATGGGGCCCAGTACCAATCCAATGGAACTTTTGGCGAGCAACGTTTGCAGTTGTTCACTCCGATCGTGGGGGTCAATGTGAACCGTTTCTTGTTTTCCTACAATTATTCCTACCAATCCGGGGATATCCGTTTTGATAATGGCGGGTTCCACCAGATTACCTTGGGCTACGATTTTGGACAGAGCGACGATGGCAAACGATACGATTGCTATTGCCCTGCCGCCAACAATTAAAAATGGCTCACCACTAAGGATGAGCCATTTCCAACCAACCAATAAAAACTACATTAATCCCACTTCATATTTTTCTTGGAAGCTTGGCTTTTAATGGCCGATAACATGGCATTTTCCAATTCCCCTTTTTCCTCTTTTTGGCTTTGTGCAATGTAGGCTTCACGCTTTGCGTTCAACTCTTGGATTTCCTTTTGGATTTTTTCACGCTCCGCTTTTTTATCCTCAACATAGGCTTTGATCTCACTTTTGGATTTGCCCTGTAACTCTTTGGGAAGGTCGTCTTCCTTCAATTTGGATAGCACGGCTTCGTCATCCTCCACGGCATCCACTAAATCCCATTGGGAGTTTTTATACAGTCTGGAACTTTTGCTCACGGCACGTTTCACTACAACTACTTCTTCCAGTTCTGCAGCATTGAGGTCTTGGGTGCTTTGTTGGGCTTTCCTTTCATATCCCATGGCGCCATAGGAAATATAGGTGTTGTTCAATTTGGAATTCAATTTGATGATGACATCGTCATAAGGGGTGTTGATGTGCACTACCTGTTGGTTGTGGTCGATGGCCATATATTCCCCTCCGGTCAAAGAGGCACCACTTTTCCATTCGGTACTGATGCCTTGTTGGAAGTTTCCACAGAAAATAGTGTTTACGATCACATCCTTTTCCTTGGCATTGGCGGCCGCATCCCTGTAATTCAATTTGCCTTGTGTGAAGGGTTCATTCCCTGCAATAAAGATCATTTTAAGATCATCCGCGTTCTTGCCCCAATCCAATTGTTTCAGGGAAGTTTGAATGACCTCTCCACAATATTCCTCACCGCCATTGGTGGTCAGGGAGAAGAGTTTTTCTGAAATTTCATCCAAGTCGTCCGAAAATCCCAATACCTGTCTAATGTACCCTTCACGGGAAGAAAGGTTATCGTTTCCATATTCATACAAGGCAATTTGTAGGGAAGGACGGGTGTCGTTTCCGCATTTGGCGTGGGTAAACTCGTTCACAATGTCCCACAACTGTGCCTTGGCTTGGTTGATGAGTCCGTCCATGCTGTTGCTGGTATCGAGCAACAAAGCGATTTTTACAAAATGCTTGCTTGGTTTTTCCACAATGGATTGGGTCACCAATACCGTGTTTTCTTTTTCCTGTGCCTTCAGGTTACAGCCATAACTGGCACCGGTGGCCATAAGTACGAATGCTGTTCCCAATAATCTATTCAAGTGTTTCATGATGCAATGTTTTTAAATGATGGCCTAAAAGTATCGGCATCTTTTTGCAATAAAAATCCAGAATGAGCCAAATGGCATCCGGGATGAGCCAATGAACCCAACGACTTTGTAAAGTGGTAAAATCGAGATGTATTTGAGCTTCTTTCCCTAAAAATCCATTTTTTAATACGCTTGGGATGAACTAAGTTTACTTCAATTATGATGAAAAGGGCTTACATATTTATCTGTTTGTTGATGACCACCCTGACCGCCATGTCCCAAGTGGGGCAAACCGGCGCGGAGGTGGAGATCAAGGGTTCGGTAAAGGGCAGGGAAAACTATGTGCCCATTTCTGGGGTTGAGGTGTCCACGGACAAGGGAGAATATACCAAGACCAACAGTTTGGGGGAGTTCAAGATCAGGGCTTCCATCGGTGACATGCTCATTTTTGAAAGCCCGGAGATTGAAACCGTGCGTCACAGGATCACTTCGAATGAAGATGTGGATGTTTTGGTGGAAGGATATGCGAGTGGAATTTCCAAAAAGCGGGAAAGCGCATCATCCAAAGCAAGGAGTGTGGTAATGGACCATCAAAGACTGTTGGATTCCGCCAACTTTTACAAAAAAACGAGCTTGGAAAAGAGCATTGATTTTGTGGCACGATCCATGGAATCCTTGGGCAATACGGGCAACAAACGTGAACTTTCGCAATCACTGAGGGCCTTGGGAGAAATTTACCTCTACCACAAACAGTATGATTTGGCCATTTCCAATTTTAAGGACGCCCTTTCCGCCATGGAATCCAATAGGACCAAATTGTTATTGGGGCAAGCCTATTTGCAGAACGGGGAAAACACAAATGCGGTGTTGATCCTTACTCCCTTGATCGAAGAAAAAAACATGGTACCCTATCAACGAGTGGAACTTTTTGAGGCATTAGGCGATGCGAACAAAGCACTGGGAAAAATTAAAGACGCCCAAGGGTATTATAAACAAGGGCTGGTAATCGCTGAGAAAAACCAGATCTCCCCCAAGATCATAGACCTGAATTCCAAAATGGCCGATGCCTTTGCCAGTGAAGATCGAGAGGTAGAGGCAGAAGGGTATTATCGAAACTCTTTGGACCTGTCCAAAAAAGTAGCCCCGGAACGTATGATCCAGGAGAGTGAACGCGTGGCGGATTTCTACAATCAGAAGAGTCGGTACAATGACGAGATCCAGCAACGGAAGAAAAGTCTGAATGAACTCAAACAACTTTCCGCACCAGGTGTTCCTATGGAAAGCAAGGGTATGGCGGGGACCGATACCATTACATCGCAGCGCATCAACTACAAAATTGCAAGTGCCTATATTGCGCAGGACAAGTTGGACGAGGCCATTCCCTACCTCGAAAAAAGTATTGTGGAAGCCGATAAGGACGATGATCTGGTCATTCAAAAAGATGCCACACGCAAACTTTCCGAAGTATATCGGAACAAGGGTGATTTCACCAAAGCCCTGGAATCCTATCAAGATTACGTGGCCGTTGTGGACAGTTTGTATGTGAGAAAAGAGCAGGAAATTTCGAGAGCGGCTCGCTTTAACCGAGAAATCTCCAATACCCAAAACCGTATTTCAAGTTTGGAACAGGAACGGGAATTGGCCCAAAGCAAATATAGTCTTGCCGTAACCGAGCAACAATTGTATGAAGAGGCCAGCAAGCGCCAGGAATGGATCATTTATTCCCTCATCTTCGGAATAGCCATGATGTCGCTGACCGCATTTTTGTACTATCGTAGCGACAAGCAGCAGAAATTGGCCAATAATTTGTTGGCATTGAAGTCATTGCGGACCCAAATGAACCCCCACTTCATCTTCAATGCGCTCAATTCTGTGAACAACTACATCGCCAAGAGCGATGAGCGTAGCGCCAATCGTTTCCTAAGTGAATTTTCGGTACTCATGCGCAGTGTGCTCGAAAATTCGGAGGAAGATTTTATTCCCTTGTCCAAGGAACTGGAGTTATTGGAGCTTTATGTGAAACTGGAACATTCCCGCTTTGCGGACAAATTCGATTATGAGGTGGTGGTGGACCCCGCAGTGGATGTGGAGGCATTCCAGATTCCGCCCATGTTGCTTCAACCCTATATTGAAAATGCCATCTGGCATGGATTGCGCTACAAAGAGGAAAAAGGCTTTCTAAAAATCAAGGTGCTTCCGGTGACGAACGACATGTTGGAAATCATCATCGAGGACAATGGCATAGGCAGAAAAAAGTCCGCAGAACTGAAGACCAGTAATCAAAAGAAACAAAAATCCAAAGGGATGGGGAATATAAAAAAACGCATCGAAATTTTGAACGATATGTACAAAAACCGGGTGGACGTTTCTATTTCGGACCTAAATGGAGACCATACCGGAACCAGAGTGTCCCTTAAACTGAAAAAGCAATGATGGAACTCAAGGCGATCATCGTGGAGGACGAGGCCAATAGCCGTGAAATCCTTCGGAACTATTTGGCCAAATACTGCGATGGGATAAAACTGCTCGGAGAAGCGGCCAATATTGAACAAGGGTTGTCATTGATCCAAAACCATGAACCCGATTTGGTGTTCTTGGATGTGGAAATGCCCTTTGGCAATGCTTTTGACCTATTGGAAAAAATTCCGGACCGTTCATTCGAGACCATTTTTGTTACGGCCTACAACCAATATGCCATGGATGCCCTTAACCACCATGCCGCTTATTATTTGATGAAACCCATCAATATTGACGAGCTGGTAAAGGCGGTGGAGTATGTGCGGGCCATTAAAGAAAAGGAAAATGCCTTGGAAGGCCAGGTCCTCAAGGCCAGGCCCATCAAGGCCGAAGGAAAGATTACCTTACCACAGCAAGATGGCTTTCAGGTGTTGGAGGTAGGCGACATCTATTTCTGCAAGGCGGATGATAATTATACCGAAATCTATCTGGAGAAGAAAAAAATTGTGGTGAGCAAGACCCTGAAATATTTTGAGGATGCCTTGCAGCCCTATCCGTTTGCCAGAATCCATAAATCGTATCTGGTGAACGTATCCGAAGTGGTCAAGTACAAGAAGGGGAAAGGGGGCAGTGTCATTTTGTCCAACGGAAAGGAACTCTCTGTATCCGCCTCCAAAAAAGCCGAACTATTATCGTATTTTCAATAATTACATGGAACAGGTTCCTGAGCGGAGTCGAAGGAACGGCTTAGTTGTGTTAAAGCAGAATAGTTTATTGATTCAAATTAAAAACATATGATCATCAAAGCCGTAAGGGGCATATCCCCGGTAATGGGAAAGGATTGTTTTATAGCCGAGAATGCTACCATTGTGGGTGAGGTCACCATGGGCGACCAATGCAGTATATGGTTCAATGCGGTGGTTCGGGGCGATGTCCATTTTATAAAAATGGGCAACAAGGTAAACGTGCAGGATGGGGCCGTAATCCATTGTACGTATCTAAAATCACCTACGACCATAGGAAACAATGTATCTATTGGGCATAATGCCATTGTGCATGGGTGCACTATAAAGGACAACGTGCTGGTGGGCATGGGCAGCATCATTATGGACGATTGTGTGGTGGAAAGTAATTCCATCATCGCTGCAGGGGCCGTGGTCACCAAGGGAACCCATGTGGAAGCCAACAGCATTTATGCCGGAATGCCAGCCAAAAAGATCAAGGATATCAGCCCAGAATTAAGTTCGGGTGAAATCGACCGTATCGCCAACAACTATGTGAAATATTCCAGTTGGTTCAAGGAAGAATAGCTAATCTTTCCAACAATCCAACAATCTAAAAGTCCAAAAATCTAACCATCCAAGTATCCAAAACACATAGAATAATATTCCCTATTTTTGTCCCACTCAAAAAAACTCGACTAAGATGAACGCATATATTTTTCCAGGACAAGGAGCGCAATTTGTGGGTATGGGGTTGGACCTGTACGAGAACCATTCCGTGGCACAGGAACTTTTTGAAAAAGCCAACGAAATATTGGGCTTTTCCATCACCGATATCATGTTCGAGGGCACCGCCGAAGATTTGAAACAGACCAAAGTTACCCAACCTGCCATCTTTTTACATTCCGTGATCTTGAGCAAGGTACTTGGCGATACGTTCAAACCCGATATGGTGGCCGGACATTCCTTGGGCGAATTTTCAGCCTTGGTGGCCAACGGCACCCTTAATTTTGAGGATGGACTTCAATTGGTTTCCCAACGTGCCCTTGCCATGCAAAAGGCCTGTGAGATCAAACCCAGCACCATGGCGGCCGTTTTGGGATTGGATGATGCCATTGTGGAGAAAATATGTGCCGAAGTCGAAGGTATTGTGGTGCCTGCAAACTACAACTGTCCAGGTCAATTGGTGATTTCTGGTGAAGTGGATGCCGTGAACATTGCCTGTGAAAAATTAAAGGAAGCCGGGGCCAAGCGAGCCCTGTTGTTGCCTGTTGGGGGTGCCTTCCATTCCCCATTGATGGAGCCTGCCCGCGAAGAGTTGGCGGCAGCCATTGAAGCCACCCAGTTCAGTGTGCCTAACTGTCCCATTTATCAGAATGTGACCACCACGGCCGTATCCGATGCCAATGAAATCAAAAAGAACCTGATCCTACAATTGACCGCCCCCGTAAAATGGAACCAAAGCGTGCAACAAATGGTCAAGGATGGGGCTTCTTCCTTTGTTGAGGTAGGTCCGGGCAAAGTACTTCAGGGATTGGTGAAAAAGATAAGTCCAGAGGCCGAAACCAGCTCTGCCGTAGTTTCGTAAATACTCGCAAACAGTTTATCCGATTAAATAGAGATTTAAACTAATAGCTAGTGGGGACTCCCTGCTTTTTCGTAATATTGGTAGCTCCCAAATCACCAACCTATCATGGCGCCAAGAACGTAACTGAAACTGATTGATTTAGGTGATGCTGACCTTGTTTAAAACAACTTCTAATACCTCATCGACCCATGTGCGTCGAGGTGGGGTCTTGTGTATTCTTTTATTGGTTTTTGGGGTTGGAAGTGTTATGGGGCAAGTAACGGTCGAGTTCTCCCAGGCCACGGGCTCGGATGCTGAAAACAGCGGGGGCAACCTTCCTGTACTGCTTGTCACGGGCACGGTGGTCAACGCGACCACGGTGACGGTGACGGACCTTGGCACGGGCACGGC
>NZ_JAAAMI010000003.1:306970-485156 GCF_010500845.1 Flagellimonas sediminis
AGCCCCGAGTTGGTGAACATCCCTGCGGGCGTATATGACGGCACGGCGGGCACGGCGGTTGCGCTGGCCCTGACCATTACGGGCGACACGGACGTCGAGTCCGACGAGACCATCGACCTGTCCCTGGGCACCCCGACGGGGGATGCGTCCCTTGGGTCCCAGACCACAACGACCTATACGATAAACAATGACGACAGTGTAACGGTCGAGTTCTCCCAGGCCACGGGCTCGGATGCTGAAAACAGCGGGGGCAACCTTCCTGTACTGCTTGTCACGGGCACGGTGGTCAACGCGACCACGGTGACGGTGACGGACCTTGGCACGGGCACGGCGACCTCGGGTGTGGACTATTCCTTCACGAGCCCCGAGTTGGTGAACATCCCTGCGGGCGTATATGATGGCACGGCGGTTGCGCTGGCCCTGACCATTACGGGCGACACGGACGTCGAGTCCGACGAGACCATCGACCTGTCCCTGGGCACCCCCACGGGGGATGCGTCCCTTGGGTCCCAGACCACAACGACCTATACGATAAACAATGACGACACCCCTATTGCAACTATTACGGCTTCTGATGATACAGCTACCGAACTTGGTACAACTCCAGGTTCTTTTACTGTGAATTTGAGTGCCGTAAACAATACGGGTTCCGATATTGTAATAGATTATACTGTGGGGGGAGATGCCACACCTGGTAGTGATTATAATACCCTTTCGGGCAGTGTTGCTATTTCCGATGGCCAAACAAATGCTTCCATATTGGTAACCCCAATTGACGACTCACTTACTGAATTGGATGAAACCGTGGTGGTGACTTTGGCTGCGGGTACAGGGTATACTGTTGGTACTCCGAATAATGATACAGTGACTATAGTAAGTGAAGACGATATTCAACCGGCCGGATATACTGTTATTATTAATAATGATCCGATTAATTCAGCCAATCAGAACAATGTAAGTTTCACGTTTTCCAATGCGCCAACTTTCCTAACTTCCTTTGATTATACTTTTACCAGTGATGGTGATGGAAATGTGGCATCTGTTTCTGGAAGTGGAGCAGTTTTAACCCAAAACAGAACAGTTTCCAATATTAATTTAAGTGGCTTGCCTGATGGTCTTGTGACACTTACGGTAACAATATCAAATATTTTAGGCACCGAAGGAGCTCCAACAACGGATACAGCTATAAAACTTACTACAATTCCTTCAGGTTATTCGGTTAGCATCAATCAAGACCCCATAGACCAAACCAATGAAAATACGGTAGGCTTTACTTTCTCAGGCGCCGAAGTGAATGCCGGTTATCAATATACATTCAGTAGTGATGGGGGAGGAACCAATGTAACGGGTTCTGGAACAATATCATCGGCCAACCAACAGGTTACAGGAATAGATTTAAGTGGATTGAACAATGGAACGGTGACCCTTTCCGTTACCCTTTCCAACACCAATGGTAGTGGAACGCCAGCTACGGACAACGTTACCAAGGAAACGTGTTTTGCTGGCTCAGGAACTCCGGTCCAAAGCGGTACACCTACCGAATTCTGTGTGGGAAATTTAGGTGATTTTACACAGAATCTAAATGATTATATAAGCAGTACCCCACCGAGCGGGGCGGTATTGCGATGGACTACCAATGCCGATACAAGTGTTTCGGGGGATTATTTGCCTTCTAATTCCAGTGTGGTCACTGCGGCAGGCACTTACTATGGATTTTACTATGATGCATCAAACGATTGTGCCAGTCCTACTTTGGAGATTGTTTTAACGGTAAATGAGGAGCCTAATGCGGGAACTCCTTCCAATGGAGGGGCGTGTAACAGTTCCACGGATGGCATTTACCTCATCGATTTGGATGATCGTTTGACTGGGGCCGATGCAGGCAATTGGTCGATTTTGACCACCCCCGCTGGATCATCTGCTGTCATCAATGCCGGGAACATCGTGAATTTTAACGGTCAGCCCACAGGAAGTTATGTGTTTACCTATACAACCACCAATGCGGCACCACCTTGTGTGAATCAGAGTGTCAACGTAACGGTTACGGTAAACGATTGCTCCATTCCCTGTAATGCGGGTAGTGAAGCTCCGGGCCAAAGTGCCACTTTGGAGTTCTGTGATATCATTGCCGTGGATTTAAATGATTATGTGACCAATGCAACGCCTAACGGAACTGTGCTTACTTGGAGTGTGGACGCTGATCCCTTGGTGGTCGATGCCCATATTGGCAGTTTTGTGGAGGGTCCAGGTACCTATTACGGCTTCTTTTACGATGAGACGAATAATTGTGCCAGTCCAACCATGGACCTGACCTTGGAACGAAATTTTACTCCTGTGATCAACATTACAGATGCAGGGGAGCCCATCTGTGGACAAGGTACAGTTACCCTTACCGCATCGGCAACAGTGGAAGACGAAAGCACCATCACCTATCGCTGGTATGATGCCCCGACCGGTGGCACCATTTTGCAAACAGGGAATACTCTGGTCATTAATGATTTAGATACAACCACCTCTTATTACGTTTCGGCATCTGCCAATGGCTGTGAATCCGAAAGGGTGGAAGTGATTGCGGTAGTGAACGATACCCAATCCGCGGGAACTCCAACGGATATAACCGCTTGTAGCGTACAAGGCAACGGAGGACCAAACATTATCGATTTGGATGATACCCTAACCGAGGCCGATGCGGGAACTTGGTCCTTGATCACCGACCCATCCAGCGGTGCTTTGCTGATCGGTTCGGACAATACGGTTGATTTTGCCGGTTTACCTGATGGGGACTATGTTTTTGAATATACGACAACGGGAGCTGTAGCGCCTTGTACCAATGCATCGGTACAAGTGACCATATCGGTGAGCGATTGTATTGTGGATACCGATGGGGACGGACTAACGGATGGGGAGGAAGCCGCCTTGGGTACCAATCCGAACAATCCCGATACGGATGGTGATGGGTTGACCGATGGGGAGGAAGTTTTGGTCATCGATGACCCGGATACCTCCGCGGTTCCAGAAAATGCTACCGACCCATTGGATGCCTGTGACCCTTTCTTGACACCGGACTGTAACCCTGATGATATTGATTTGGCTATTACCAAGGAAGTGGATAGGGAGGAAGTATTGCTGAACGCCGAGGTCAACTTTACCATTACGGTGGAGAACTTGACCATGGATAGGGTATTGGACATTGTAGTGAACGATTTGCTGGCATCCGGATTCAACTATATTTCGCACAATGCTTCCAAAGGAACTTATGATCCCGAAACCGGGGAATGGTCCATTGATGAGCTTACGGCGGAAGAGGTGGTTACGTTGCGGATTACGGTGACCGTCGTTACTGCGGGTCAATTACAGAATACGGCAACCATTGCCTCCACTTTCCCGAATGATGGGGTGGCCTCCAATGATACGGCTTCGGCTTCGGTGACGGTAAATGAGAGCCAATGCAAGGATCCCGGGACCATTTGCAATATATTTTCGCCCAATGGGGATGGAATCAATGACACGTTGAAGTTCATCGACCCAAATAACGAATACACCAACAATACCTTTGAAGTGTTCGATCGCTATGGAAACAGTGTCTTCCAGATGGATGGGTATGACAGTTCATGGGACGGAACAGGTAAAAATGGGGAATTGCCCAAAGGAACCTACTTCTATATACTGGATCGCAAGGGAGATGGAACGGATGTGGTGAAAGGGTGGATACAAATCATTAGAGATTAAGAAATGCCAAAGAAATTCGGTTTATCGATATATAAGATCGCACTTTTGATGCTGTTAATGGGTATCGGGTTGCTCCATGCCCAAAAAGAACCGCAGTATACCCAATATATGTACAACATCGGGAGTTTTAATCCTGCCTATGTGGGTACGGTGGAAAGCCCAGAAATTATTGGACTGTACCGAGCGCAGTGGGTAGATATCGAAGGTGCTCCTACAACCATTAGGGCTGGGGCCAATATTCCCTTCAAAAATGAAAAAATGGGGTTAGGGGTAAATATCATAAGTGATCAATTGGGACCTTCCACACAAACCTATTTTGATGTGGCTTATTCGTACCAAATACAACTTTCCAATGATACCAAACTATCCTTTGGATTGAACGCTGGTGGCTCCTCCTTGAGCATTGATTATTCCAAGGGTTTTTTTGAAGACCCCTCGGACCCCTCACTCTTGGGCGAAAAGTACAACAATTTTTATCCAACCGTTGGGGCTGGATTGTTCCTATACCATGAAGAAGATTGGTATCTTGGGTTGTCGGTTCCGAACTTCTTGACCAATGCCCTGTACAATGACGAAGTGTCTACCATTGTAGAGGATAATATGCAGTTCAACGCTATTGGGGGCTATGTGTTTCAATTGGGGGATCGTACCAAGTTTAAGCCTGCTTTTTTGGTTAACTATTTGCAAGGTGCCCCGGTAACGGTAAACCTTTCCGCCAATTTCCAGTTTATTGATGCTTTGACCATTGGGGCCTCGTACCGGTTTGACAATGCCGTTAGCGGATTGGCAGGTTTCCAGATATCAAATGGCATGTTCATTGGCTATTCTTATGATTATGCCATTAACGGATTGGGTGAGTACAGCGGTGGCTCCCATGAAGCCATTTTAAAATTCTATATTGGCAGGGGTGGATTTGGCTCCGGTAACAAGACAAAAGGCAACAACAAGAACACCAAGAATAAAGGCAAACAGATTGATTCCCCAAGATTTTTCTAACATGGTTCCAATAAAAAAAATAGGGTCGGTAATTTTCATGTTCTTTTTGGGCATGGTGTTTTGTGTTGCGCAAACCAAAAAGTCCAAGGGGGATCTTTTCTTTTTTCAGTATGAATACCAAAAGGCTGTAAGTGCCTACGAGGTGCAGCTGGCCAATGGTACATTAACGCCCCAACAATTCCTGAACCTGGCAGATTCCTATTTCCAGACCAATAATTTTGAAAAGGCCTCCGAGGCATATCTAGAGCTTTATAAAAAGGACACGCTCATGGATGGGCATCACTACAATAAAATGCTCCAGAGCTTTTCCAAAACAACCGATAAGGAGCGAAAGACAGCCTTTTTGGCTACCATGTCCACCGATTTTCCGAAGGAATTGATGGAGAACATGGACTTCAACAACCAATTGTTGCAAAATGCTTCGGCCAATTCGGGATCGGACTATGAATTGTTCAATTTGGATGGGAACAGTCCCCAAACCGATTTTGCCCCGGCTTTTTATAAGGACAAACTTCTTTTTTCCAGCGGTAGACAACAGAACAAAAAGTTGAAGTACGATCCAGGCAATGAGGGGTATTTCAATTTGTATGAGTCCACTTTGCAAACTAATGGGCAGATTGCTGTAATTCAACCTTTTGGACAGGTGGCCAATACCGGTTTTCATAAGTCCACACCCTTTTATTCCAATAAGTTGAACAGTGTATTTTACGTACTTTCCAACACCCAAAACGGGGAAATGACATTTGATGACAATGGAAAGAATGCCTTGTCCATTGGTATGCAAAGGATTGGTGGGGCCTTCCAATTGTTATTGAAAGATTTGAGCACTTCGTTCTACTATCCTTTTTTTGACGATGCCAGTGGCAAACTGTACTTTGCAGCAGATTTTGAGGATGGTTACGGGGGTACCGATATCTATTTCGTATATACTACCAATGGCCAGATAATGTCGGCACCCATCAATTTGGGACCAAGGATCAACTCCCCAGGTAACGAGATCGCCCCTTATATATTTGAGGATAGTTTCTATTTTGCTTCGGATGTCTTTTATGGGCTTGGAGGAATGGACATTTATAAGGCCAATATTGAAAAGGACGGTTTTGGGATACCCATCAATCTGGGAAATGGAATCAATACCGAGTATGATGATTTTGGCTTTGTGATCCGTAATGAAGGGGAAGGTTTGTTGGGTTATTTTGCTTCCAACCGACCAGGAGGAAAGGGTAAGGATGACCTTTATGGTTTTAAAGTAAATGAAAAACCAGGTCTAAAGACCATAACCTTTAAAGGTAGAGTGATAAAACCCTATGGTAGAGGGGAATCAATAGACAAAGCGGTGGTTCGCTTAATAGACAATACAGGTGGAATATTGCGAGAAACCTACTCCGATGAGAATGGCAATTATCGTTTGGAAATCCCATGGACCGATTCTGTGGTACTTGAAAGTACGGCAGACCGTTATTCGACCTTCAAAAAACAGTTTTCCGAAGAAGAGTTGGAAGAATTGCAAAATAGTGACGGCTACAATGTTGAACTTGCGCTTTATGATGATTTGGTAGAGGAAAAGGAGGGTCAAATGGTAGTGAAAATGGATAAGTTCTATTTTGCCAACAGTTCTACCCAGCTTACCCCTGAAATTGATGTACAATTGGACAAAGTGGTGACTTTCATGAACGCTTTCCCAGATGCCCAGTTAAGAATAGAGACCTATACGGATAGTAGGGGAGGCAGCAGTACTAATTTTAAACTTACCCAAGAGCGTTCAGATACCATCAAAAAGTATTTGGTGAGCAAAGGGGTGCCTGCTACGAGTATTTTGTATACCATTGGGTATGGGGAGGATAAAATATTGAACAATTGTACCAACGGGGTATTCTGTATAGAAACCTTGCACAAACAGAACCAACGGTCCTTGATCGTGATCCTCAATGACAATGTTCTCTTCGACTAGTTTAAACCAAAATTTTCCAGCAATAGTAAAGTGCAAATAGAGATAGGAACACCATGCCTGTATAAGTGAGGATTCGGAGTCCTAATTTGGGTCTGTGCTCCACAGGTATATCGTTACCCATTACTGTTTTTAGGTTCATCCAACCCAACAAAGGGGCCAAAACAAAGGATACAAAGGTGGCCAGCGCAACAAGATTTCCCATGTTGGCACTAAATAGGGTAATGACCATCCAGTTGATCAAGGTCATTAAAATGACCATTACGGCAAAGGCATTTTTGTTTTGAAACAGGGATTGTTCGGGATAGATTTTTTGAAGGATATCCACACTTACCCTAGAAATTGCATCATGGGCGGTCATGCACGTACTGAACATGGTGGCAAATGCTGCCACGGCAATGAAAAAATAGGCCCAATTGCCTATATGGGTGGTGAACAGGCTCACTAACTGGTCCGCAAAGACCACCGCATTACCGCTCAATTGCGTTCCTGTGCCATATAGGGTTATCCAACCGATAATCATGAAAAATATCGCTAGCAGAGCCGTTAAAATGTAACCAACGTTGAATTCCTGGATGGCAATCTTCAATGTAGGTTTGCTTTTCATCGTCTTTAAATTCTCCATGCCCCACATGCTCACCCAACCGGAAGCTTCCACAGCGGTGGGCATCCATCCCACCAAACCGATAAGGAACAAAATACCGGCCTCGTTGAATATTTCAGGACGTTGGTAGGTTTCGGAACCGGGAACGGCACCTTTTTGCAAAACCATGATGGTAGTGATCAAAAGAGCAACAAAGAGAATAGCAATAACGGCTTTCAGCGATTCTTCCAAAAAGCGGTATTTCCCAACAATCAATAAAAAGCTGATAAAAATGAACAACCCTAACGAAATGGTGCCAGCGCCCAAACTAGTTATATGAAACAGGTTCATGAACAATCCGGCGGTGACCACATACAACGCCGCCAAAATGGTAAAGGTGCTGATCAGGGTAACAAAGGCATAGATCCACAAATAGGTCTTGCCTAAATTCAGGTAGCCCTGGATCAAGCTTTTTTCGGTCACGGTGGTATATCGGATTCCGAACTCAAAAAAGGGATATTTGAACAGATTGGCCAAAAGGATCGGGACGACCATGATCCAACCGTATTGGGCCCCTGCCTTGGTGGACAGCACCAAATGCGAGGTGCCAATAGCCATGCTGGCGAATAGAAGGCCAGGGCCGAGTGCTTTCAACAATGCTTTCATCCAGCTTGTTAGTTAATTTTCAAGCGGGAAGATATGTTTTTTTGTTCAAATTCCAGATGGGGCAACTTGTCTTCCCAATTATTTTTTATCCAGCAACGCTTCCTCGAAAAGGTTGAAAATACGGGTGTATTCGTCCGTCCAACTGCTGGGCTCCACAAAGCCATGTCGCTCCACGGGATAAACGGCCATTTCCCAATTTTCCTTGCCCAGTTCGATCAAGCGCTGGGAAAGCCTGACCATATCCTGAAAATGCACATTGTCGTCCACCATACCGTGAAGGATCAACAGTTTTCCTTTCAAACCATCCGCAAAATAGATAGGAGAGCTCCTTCGATAGGCCAAACTATCCGTAGCAGGAGTGTTCAGGATTCGGGCCGTGTAGCCATGGTTGTATGCGGCCCAGTCCCCAACAGATCGTATTGCCCCGCCGGCGCTAAAGGTGTCGGGTGCATTGAACATGCCCATCAAAGTGATGAATCCGCCGTAGGAACCTCCATAGATGCCAATTTTATCTGTATCAATACCATATTTGTCCACTAACATTTTGGCGCCATCCACTTGGTCGGAAAGGTCTTTTCCACCCATGTGTCGGTAGATTCCGGTACGCCAATCCCGACCGTAGCCTGCACTTCCCCGATAGTCGATATCCAAAACGGTGTATCCATTGTCCACCAATAGGTTGTGGAACATATATTCCCTAAAATAGGAACTCCACCACTTGTGGGCATTCTGCAAATAACCGGCCCCGTGTACAAATATGACGGCAGCCTTATTTTTCACTGAAGATTCAGGTTGATAGAGCCTTGCATATACGTTGGCACCGTCCTCGGCTTGGAATGTTATGATTTCCGGGTCCTTCCAATCATAGGCTTTAAAATCCTTGGTGGTCGAATGGGTCAGTTGCACCACTTCAGTCTGTTTTTTGGCATGCACAGGGTTTTCCTGAAGATATAATTCCGTAGGCTTATTGGAGTATGAATACAAAATGGCCATTTGGGTTTCATCAGGGGAAAGTATCACATCATTGCCACCGATCATATTGGTCAATTGTTCCCATTTCCCTCCTTTTAAGGGCATGGTGTAAAATTGTCGATCACCGGGATGGGTCTTGTTGGAACCAAAATACCATCTGGACTCATCCTTGGATATGAATGGATCGTAGATTTCAAACTCGCCAGAGGTCAATGCCTTTGCCTTTTTAGAATTGATATCCATGGCATACAAATGGGCATATCCCGTTTTTTCTGACATGAACCAAAACTCTTTGCCATTGGGCATCCAGCCTAGGGAACCACCTCCCCATCCGCTAATGCCGGGCCCTGCGATCCAAGCCTGATCGTGTTGGCGGTCCAATTGCTCTACTTTGCCTGTTTGGGGATCGAGAAGAACGATCCAACGGTCTTTGTAATCATTGGCTTGAATGTCCAAAATAGCCTTGGTGCCTTCTGGGTTCCATGTTGGTCCGTTGATGAAACCTATCCTATCCTCATTTTTATAGGGTTTGTCTGGATAATCCTTGGTGTATTCCGGTACATAATCAAGTCCTTCCAAATTATCAAGGACCACGGGATAACTTTCCCGTTTGGCCAAATTGTACACGAACATTTCATATTTGGTAGGTTCGTCCCCAACTTTTGAACGGGTATTTTGGTCTTCGGTGTATCCTGATTCGGTAACGTAATGCGGTACAATGGTTCCTTTGGTTTTGGGTCTGTCAACCAAAAGATAGGTAATGTATTGGCCTGATGGGGATATTTCCAATCCCATTACGGATTTGCCGCCTGTTTCCAGTGTCAAGGGTTCCAAGGTCTCCAGTTTTTTGCTTATTGCTTCCCCAGCATCCTTTTTTGCCTTACGTTCGCTCAGTACATCAAAAAGGTCCAATTGGTCTTGGTATAGAAATTCATCCTTGGAATCCCGTTTGGCCTCCTTATCCTTTGATTTTACAAAATGGGTCATTTGCTCCGTAGTTCCAGAGGCCATGTCCCAAACATAAAGTTCATCGTCCTTGGTATAGGCAATCCCTTTTCCATTATTGGTAAAATGTGGATTGTTTTCCCTCTCCTGTGTTTTGGTAATGGGTGTAGACTTGTAAGAAGCCATATCCAATAAGAAGATGTCGCCATTCTTGGCATAAATGGCCTTGGTCTTTTGTTGGTTATAGGTAAGTCTTGAAGATGGCAGCGCATTGGCAGCTAAAAAGTCCACCTTCTTGATTTCTTTTTTTTCGATGGAATAGGCGTAGAGCGAATCACTCAAGGCACCATCAGGGTTCCAGTCAAAATAAAGAGTACTGCCATTGCTGGACCAATGGTGGTTGGAAGGCAGGTGGCCAACAAAGTCATCCCCTTTCATAATGTCCTTGATCTTCAGGGTGGAATTATTGCCTTTTTGGGCCAATAAACCATTGAATGTCAATAATAAAAGAGCGGTTAGAGTAAGATGTTTTCCCATTTCGGAATAAAGGTTTAAAGTTGGTTTGTTTCCTATGTTTTCAAATATCGGGTATTTTGCCGACTTGTGCTTGCATCGTGTTTGTTCAAATTTTGTTAAATGAAAAATTGCGGGTAGGTTTCTTTTTTTGTCCATTTTAAAAGTATCTTTAAAACCTACAAGGTTATTTTTTACCTTGTTTTGGGAAGGGTTGATTTTTGAATCCTTTGAATGGAAAATTTTAACTTGTTGTCAAATAACTACTTACAAATAAAACCAGATTAGCCAATGCAGATTATTGAAAATTCCACTGTTTACGATGCCATCATCGTGGGATCGGGGGCAGGGGGCGGGATGGCCACCAAGGTGCTGTCCGAGGCGGGCCTGAAGGTCGCCGTAGTAGAGGCCGGGCCCTTTTTTGACCCCGCCCTTCCAGAACACCAGACCCAATTGAAATGGCCTTACGAAAGTCCAAGAAGGGGTGCCAGTACCCGTTTTAGGCCCTTTGGCGACTTCGACGCCGCTTATGGGGGTTGGGACATTGAGGGAGAACCCTATACCCAAAAGGACGGGACACAGTTTGATTGGTTCCGTTCCCGTATGTTGGGGGGAAGGACCAACCACTGGGGAAGGATTTCCCTGCGATTTGGCCCAAAGGATTTCAAACATAAGGATATCGATGGTCATGGGGACAATTGGCCCATCAGTTATGATGACATTAAGCCATATTACGATAAGGTGGACAAACTGATCGGGGTTTTCGGTACCAATGAAGGATTGCCGAACGATCCGGATGGATTCTTTTTGCCCCCTCCAAAACCTAGGTTGCACGAGCTGTTCTATATCAAAGGAGCAAGAAAGAGCAACATTCCCGTATATCCGGCAAGGTTATCCATGCTTACCAAAAAGCTCAACGATTACCGAGGGGTGTGTTTTTATTGTGGACAATGTAACCGAGCCTGTCAAGTGTATGCCGATTTCTCCGCAGGGACCTGTTTGATATTCCCCGCCCAGAAAAACGGTGGCCAGGTGGACCTTTTTGTGAACTGTATGGTGCGCGAGGTAACCACCGATGCCGAAGGAAAGGCTACTGGTGTTTCCTATATCAACAAGGAAGATAGAAAGGAATACAAATTGAAGGGGAAAGTCGTGGTACTGGGGGCCTCCGCTTGTAGCTCTGCCAGGATCCTTTTGAACTCCAAAAGCAAGCAGCACCCCAACGGATTGGGCAACAGCAGTGATGTGGTAGGGAAGTACCTTCACGATTCCACTGGTGCCGACCGTGCCGGTTTCATCCCCGATCTGATGAACCGAAAGGTATCCTACAACGAGGATGGAGTAGGTGGAATGCACGTGTATTCCCCATGGTGGGGAGACAACTCCAAGCTGGATTTCCCACGGGGCTACCACATTGAAGTGTGGGGCGGTATGGGTATGCCCAGCTACGGCTTCGGGTTCAATGTGAACGAGTTCAACAAGTTCTTCGGGACCAAGGTCGGGGGCTATGGCGATGTACTGCGTAGCGATGCCAAAAAGTATTATGGTGCCGTGGTCGGTATGGCCGGTCGTGGAGAATCCATCGCACGGAAGGAAAACTATTGCGAGATCGATCCTACCACCGTGGATGAATTTGGTATCCCAGTATTGCGTTTCAATTATAAGTGGTCGCAGTATGAGATCAACCAGGCCAAGCACATGCAGGATACTTTTGAAGAGATCCTGATCAATATGGGCGGAGAGCCATTGGGCCAGAAACCAGGCAAGGAGACCAACTATGGCCTTCACAACCCAGGGAAAATCATTCACGAAGTGGGAACCACCCGAATGGGTGACGACCCCAAAACTTCAGTGACCAACAAGTACCAACAGTTACACGATGTGGACAATGTGTTCATCGTGGATGCCGGGCCCTTTGTATCCCAGGCGGACAAGAACTGTACTTGGACCATTTTGGCCCTTTCCATGCGGGCTTCTGAATATATCGTTGACCAGTTGAAACAACAAAATATATAAGTGATGGATAGGAGAAAGAGTTTAAAATCGATCGTATTAGGTTCTGTTGCCGGTGGATTGGCATTGCATGGGTGCAAGCCCGGTGCCGAGACCGAGGAATTGGTGGAATCCCCGAAAATGACCTATCCGGGCAGGGTTCCCTTGGAAGAGGAACTGATTGCCGAATTGCAGGCAGAAGAATTCCTGAACCCACATGAAGTGGCCACCCTTACTATTTTGTGCGACCTTATTTTACCGGGGAGCGAACAGTTCAAGGCGGCCAGTGATGCCGATGTGGTCGGGTTCATCGAGTTCATGGCCAAGGACAATCCACGTTACCAGCCCGATCTGCGTGGCGGGTTGATGTGGTTGGACCACAAGTGCAATACGGAATTCGCCAAAGAGTTCAAGGACTGTACCGTGGAACAACAAAAGAGCATTTTGGACCCCATCGCCTTTTATGACCCTGAGGTTCCAGGAGATGAGAGACCTTTTGAAGTGAACTTCTTCTCATTGGTCAGAAATTTGACCATGACCGGTTTTTATACCACCAAGATCGGGATCGAAGAGATCGGGTATAAAGGGAACATGCCCAACGTTTGGGACGGTGTGCCCGAGGATGTTTTGGCCCAACATGGTGTTGCCTATGAGGAAGAATGGTTGGCCAAGTGTGTGGACCAGAGCAAGCGAGGTATCAAAGCCGAATGGGACGAAGATGGGAATTTGATCACCTAAGTGATGTTGATTATAAAATAAAAGGGCCGATACTTTGTATCGGCCCTTTTATTTTATTGTATTTCCTCTAAAAGATATACATCACCACTGCCTTTTACATGAAGTGGATGCGTGGAGTCATTTGCCGAAGCATCGACAAAAAAGGAATAATTGAAGGTAAGGTGGTTGTCATCCGGGTCAAAATTGAAATCGGTATATTCAATTTCTGAAGTTCCATTGGTGTTAGACTCATAAAGGTCGTCCAAAATGAAGTATTTATTATCCGTGCCGATTACTGGATGACCTTGGATCTGGACTTCGGAATAATTGATGGCTTGGGTAGTTTCCCCAAAATTTGAGATTTGGATATAAAAATGGATGAAGTTGCCATTATAATAATCATCGGGGGAACTATAAAAGCGTGTGAACTGTAAAAAGACATCCTTGTCCTGATGTAAAATATTGCTGGAATAGGTCTCGCCATTGGTTTGCGTGAACTTAAAAATGGTGGAATAATCAATGGTAATTCCATCAGGTCTGTTTCCGTTCAATTCTAACGTAACAGATCCATATCGGGTAAGTTCATCAAAACCAATCCCGTTCGTTCCATCGGTACCATCTTGTCCGTTGGTCCCGTTGACGCCATCTATACCGTCCATACCATCTTTCCCGTCATCACCGGAGCAGGAAATTAAGGTCATCCCCACTATAAGGGCCACCATGCCAAAAAGTTTCATTGCTTTCATAATCAAGTTGTTGTTATATAGGTTTTTATGGTGCTGTAATTAGCTCAAAAAGGTTTATGTCTACTGTACCTGAAACATTTAAAAAATGACCTGAGTCATTGTTGGCTCCTTCTACAGTAAATGAGTAATTGAAAAAAAGGTGGTAGCGATCTTCTGGATTGAATGTGAGATCTGTGATTACCATTTCGGAGACTCCAGTGTCACCCGATTGATATTCATCATTAATCATAAAGTATTTATTGTCAGTATCTAATATGCCATGTTTTATAAAAACTACAATAGATTGAATACTTTCTGATTGTTCCCCCAAATTGAGAATGGATACTTCCCAATCGACAAAGTTGTTATTAACGTCTGTATTCGGAGTACTCAAATATCTTCGGAAATTAAAAAAATACTCTGTATCACTTCCAATTGGTGTAATCTCAACAATATTGTAATCTTCCCAATCTTCAGGATCATTTGGGGTAAACAAAAAAACCGAGGATTCCACAAAGGCATTTTCATCAGGCCTTGTACCGCTAAGTTCTAGGGAAACCCAGCCATATTCAGCTAACGAATTGATTCCAACCCCATCCTCCCCATCTTGTCCGGCTACGCCGTTCTCCCCAGGTGCGCCGTCTTCTCCAGGAGCCCCATCCTGTCCGTTGGCCCCGTCCTTACCATCCAATCCATCGATTCCGTCAATGCCATCCTTGCCATCTTCAATGGAGCAAGAGGTAAGGGTCAATCCTATGCAAAGGATAGACAGGCCGAGTAGTCTGTTCAGTCTCATGATTTTAAAGTTTGGAAGTCTAAGGTAGTGGGGGCTGTGAACGGGCAAGGTTATAATTGATGGATGTGGTCAACCATTTGATAAAAGCTTCTTGGCAATTGACAGGCTTCCCCAATTTCATTTACCATTTGATAATGCGTAAACTAGGTAGGGTATAGGAAAATTCCTTATTTTTAAAACAATGGTTCCCCCACTATTAAAATTCAACTTCGTATGGCGATACAATTCTTGGGGAACAAGACCCAACGCTTTTATTTTCAGGACCAAGGTGAACGTAAAAGCTACGTGCTTATTTATGGGGACGAGGTGGAACCACTCCAAGGCAACGCCCCAACCGCAGGTTATACCCGAATCAACTATAGGGGTAGGGACGGAGAAATCAAAAATCCGTCCTTGGTGAACAAAAGAAGCCTCGAAATGTATTTTTTGGACGTGGGCCAAGGCGATGCCGCCTTTGTGGTGACGCCCAACGATACCAAGATCTTGGTGGACGGAGGCCTTCGCGATCGGGCCTTGGGGTTCATCATTTGGAAGTACCGCTTGGACATCCCCGGCAATACCGTGACCATAGACCATATGTTCCTGAGCCATGCCGATGCCGACCATGTGGAAGGCCTCATTCCCCTCATCGAGCATCCACAGATTACGGTGAACAACATTTATCACAACGGTATCGGGTTGTTCGATTCTGGTTTCAATACAGAATTGGGCAATGAAGTGAACGGCGAACTGGTGACCAAACATAGCACCCTCACCGACCTAAATGGGTTTGATTTAAAAGGAACCTTTAAAAAATGGGTCGATGCCATCAAGGTCAGAGGTATCAACTACCATCGGCTGGACAAATCGACGGGGATCCTCAATATTGGCGACCCCGACATTCGTGTGGAGATTTTGGGGCCGATCCTTAAACCTAATGGAGCTTTTGAATGGTTCGGGGGCAAGTCGCATACCATCAACGGGCATTCTTTGGTGTTCCGGATGTCCTATAACCATGTACGCACTTTTTTCTCCGGCGACCTGAACATTGAGGGGAGCGGACTCCTATTGTCCCAACCCGATGGTGCCCTCAACGTGAATGCGCATGTGTTCAAAGCGCCCCATCACGGCAGCCATGAGTTTGACCCCGACCTGTTCAAAGCCGTGAATCCGATGGTCACGGTGGTATCTTCTGGCGAAGTGCCCGATCATGGTCACCCCAGGGCCAAATTTTTGGGAGCGATCGGAAGGGCGGTCCGCGGGGAGGAACCTTTGTTGTTTTCCACCGCTTTGTCCGCTTTGTTCGTAGATGATGAGGATGCGGAGCATGTGGCGGCTTCCAACATTATTGAGCCCACCACTTTGGGCGATTTGGATTTTTCCCTATCGGCTTCCAATACGGTGGCGAGGCGTAGGTTTAAAAAGATATTGCCGGGCATCATCAACGTGCGCACCGATGGCGAATACATTTACGCTTATAGACGCGTGCAGATGGGCTACCAATGGGAGTCGTATAAGATGCGATATGAGAATTAGGGGTGACTAAGGTTTTAAACTATGTCGATGAACAGATTTATGCCTATTTTGGGGATTCAGTATAGTAACATTTACTAATGGAATACGAAGAAATACCACATAACCCTTCGCCTGAAAAGCTGTCGCTGGGGGAGACGACCCCTCTTGAAGAGAAAATAACGGGTCTGCTTGGGCTAGTACTCTATGGGGAAGACTATGATCTGGCCATGGAGAAATCGCTGGAATTTTCCAACTCACCTGACAACCTGCTCAAAGGTTGTGCGTTTATTTGCTTTGGTCATTTGGCCCGATTGTATGGAAAACTGGACTTGGAAAAGGTCATCCCCATTTTTAAGGCTAATCAACATACGGAAGACCCTGTTTTGAAAGGAAAAATGGAAGACGCCATCAGTGACATAACCTTTTTTTTAAAGGTGGAGGATTTGTTTCTCTAAAATTAGAGAGCATAATAATTGAAGTTTTGGAAAGTTCCGATATAAAAACGTAGGGGTTTATCACATATAAGGCAACTATTCAAGTTTTACCTTAATTTGATTTATCATTAATTACAAAGGCTTCTATCAACATAGGTTTTATTACCGTTACTGTTAATGTAATAACAACCTCCTCTGGGCCCTCTAATGTATCTTCTAGAAGTTGAATAACTTTTAGTTCTTGTTGAACTTTTGTAGCTTGATGTTGGTGGATTCGAGCTTTTTTCTTTTGTTAGACTATTTGTACTTGGAGAAATCGAATTTTGGGCTGCTTTTGACTTAGAATAGTTAGTATAATACTGAAAAACGTAACCTTCACCATATTCTGAATTTACCTTAAGATAGGCTTCTTCTTTTGATATTAAATAGATTTTGGTATTAACTGGCAATTCTACTATTATCTCACTTAAGGCTCCAGATCCTATCCGTAGTACTGCACCACGCTTGGTAAACAGAATTTGATTGTTGGAAATTGTAACCTTTTCGATTTCAATGTCCAGGGCTTTCTGAATTCGTTTTAATGAATCATTCCAGAATTTAATATTTTCTTCGACAAGAACCTTATCCTTGGATAATTTATCAATGTTTTGAATTTGTGAAAAGCCAATAATTGGTATTAAATAAAAAAAGATAATAAAACACTTCATTAATGACGGGGTTAAAATCAAAGAAAAGATAAGATTTTTCTTAAAGAATCAGTGCTTAATGAACTGTTTTATAATCCTTTACTTGAAAATTTTTTACAATATGATAAAAGGGAAGATTACAAGGGAAATACAAGGTAACAATAACAAAAAATCCCTAATAACCAATAGGTTAAAAGGGATTTCTGTACTCGAGGCGGGACTTGAACCCGCACGGCCAAAAAGGCCACAGGATTTTAAGTTCTGCTCTTTTTGAATTGATATGGTGTTATATGGCTTTATAATCAATTGATTATGTATTAATTATAAATTTTTCAAATTATAAAATTATGAATAAAACAGTAATATGTTGTACCTATGTTGTACCTTTGAGTCAAATCTCACGGCAATGGCATCAAGTATAAAGGTAACCCTTCGCAAAAAACCGAACAAACAGGGTGAGTATCCGCTTGTCCTTCGTATTACCAAGGATAGACGCTCTACCTATCTCTATACTGGTCAATACATAGACCTTAAATATTGGGATGAAACTAATAGAACCGTACGCAAATCACATCCTAATGCGGTACGATTAAATAATCTGCTGTTAGTCAAACTAGCCGAAGCAAATAAAACCCTTCTTGCTTTGACCTCCGAAAAAAATGATTATTCTTCCCAATCCATAAAAAAAGAAATTACTACGCCTTTGTCGAAGGTTACCTTCAAACAAATGGCCGATGCTTATCTGGAAGAACTCAACGCAAACAAAAAAATCAATCGATATAATACCGATAAGGCGCGTATTAATCATTTATTGCGCTTTGCTCAAAATAATTATCTGACTTTCAGAGAAATCGATGAAGCGTTTCTTAGACGCTTTATAAGCTATTTGAAAGGCGAAAAAAAGCTTTCTCCTCGTAGCGTGATTAACACCTTGATCGTGATACGAACGCTTTATAATCGGTCGATTAAACAAGGTGTTATTGAGCGCAAACATTATCCCTTCGGTAAGGATAAAATCCGAATTAAGTTTCCTGAAACTGAAAAAGTCGGTTTGAACAAAGATGAGATACAGGCTATTGAGGCACTAGATGCCCTTACGGCACAGGAAGCCCATGTGCGTAACGTTTGGCTTTTCAGTTTCTATTTGGCGGGGATGCGAGTTGGCGATGTAATCAATATTAGGTGGTCCGATATCTATGATGGTCGCTTACATTATCGCATGAATAAGAATGCAAAGCTTTTATCCTTGAAACTTCCCGAAAAGGTTATCCCAATAATTGGGAACTACAAGGAAGATAAAAAAAGCGAGGATGATTTTATTTTTCCCGAAATGAAAAAGGCAAATTTGAAAAATGCTCGGGACGTATTGGCTAAAACAAAAACGGCTACCAAAAAATTTAATAAATACCTTTCAAGAGTTGCGGATAAAGCGAAAATTGATAAAAAACTGACCATGCATATTGCACGCCATAGTTTTGGTAATATAGCAGGGGATGCCATTCCGCTTCAGATGTTGCAAAAATTGTATCGCCATACCTCCATTACCACTACAATAAACTATCAAGCGAACTTCATGCATCAAGATACAGATGATGCCCTTGATAAAGTGATTAATTTTTAACTTTTGTTAAAATATTTTTCTAAATTTTCCTTTTCATTTGCCAAATCCAAAAGATTTGTCAGACTTCACAAACTCCCAAGCCTGCGGGCATAGCACTTACTATCCTGTTTGGTGGATCATTGTTACGGCCTGGGCTTTCTCCGGCCTAATTGCCCATTCTCGCATCAACAGTTCATAACCATTTCCGGTTTTTCCAATCAATTCTTTTTTTTTTTTTTTTTTTTGGCTCTATTGAAATTTTGAGAAGTTGTTTTGAGAAAATAGATTCCAAGTTGATGTCACTATAGCTGTTTATTCTTGTTTTAGACCAGATGAATTTTTGATCGAAAATTAATTTTATCAAATTATTTAGAATCAGTACAAATAATATGGGATGTGATATTTGTTTTGCTAAATAAATGTCATATTCGTAATTTCAGTACTTTCATTATAAATAACTAGCAACTTATGGCAAATGTACTATGGTTACAAGGAGGTGCATGCAGTGGCAACACCATGTCCTTTTTGAACGCCGAGGAACCGACCGTGGTGGAACTCATTACAGACTTTGGTCTGAACATTTTGTGGCACCCGACAACAGGCTTACAGATAGGGGACCAGGTTCAGGATCTTCTAAAAGACATTATTGCCGGTAAAGTTCAAATGGATATCCTTGTGTATGAAGGTTCCCTTATCCAAGGTCCGAACAACACCGGTTCTATGAATTTCTTTGCCGACCGTCCTATGATGGAATGGGTGAAGGAATTATCTAAAGTGGCAGGTTACGTGGTCGCCATCGGTGATTGTGCTACCTGGGGCGGTATTCCGGCGGTCCCTCCAAACCCTAGTGAATCTACAGGATTGCAATTCCACAAAAAGAAAAAGGGTGGTTTTTTGGGTGCCAACTACGTTTCAAAAGGCGGTTTGCCGGTAATCAATATACCTGGTTGTCCGGCGCACCCGGATTGGATTACCCAGATTCTCGTTGCCATTTCCGTGGGAAGAATCGGGGATGTGAAAATTGATGATTATCATAGACCCAAGACATTCTTCACCGATTTTGTACAAACGGGCTGTACGAACGTCGTAAACTTTGCACAAAAAGTGGACGGTGGCTTCGGTAAGCGTGGCAACGGATGCCTATTCTATGAAGTAGGCTGTAGGGGGCCGATGACCCGGGCAAGTTGCAATAATATATTATGGAACAGACAGTCGAGCAAAACGCGGGCCAATCACCCTTGCCTGGGCTGTACGGAACCTGGTTTTCCACATCACGACCTGAAAAAGGGAAGTATTTTTAAGACCATGAAATATGTGGGAGGCTTCCCTATGGAAGTGCCCACGGGAAGAAACAGGGTGGCCTATTATCTGGAGGCCGGTTTCCAAAAGATAATGCCAACCAATCATAGGGTCCAGGAAGGTTCAAAATAATAGCAACGAAAAAGTACAGCAAATGTCAGTTAAAGAATTAAATATATCCCCGGTCGGTCGTGTAGAAGGCGATTTGGACGTCAAGGTCTATATCGATAACGGTAAGGTGACCCGTGCACATACCCAAGCGGCCATGTTCAGGGGGTTTGAGAAGATAATGGAAGGCAAGGACCCGCAATCGGGTCTTATCGTGACGCCAAGGATCTGTGGGATCTGTGGAGGATCCCACCTATATTGTGCGTCTTCCGCCCTTGATACTGCATGGGGAACCAAGTTGACCCCCAATGCCCTGTTATTACGTGCCATTGGCCAGGCTTCCGAAACATTGCAAAGTATTCCAAGATGGTACTATGCCATTTTTGCTACCGATTTGGCCAATAAAAAGTTTGCCGATAAACCGCTTTACAAGGAGGTGGTAAAACGTTGGGCAGCCTATGTGGGCGAAACCTTCCAAACAGGATTGACGGCGAGTGCTCTTCCTGTTCAGATCTATGCATTGTTCGGTGGGCAGTGGCCCCATTCGAGCTACATGGTGCCCGGTGGCGTTATGTGCGCCCCTACCTTAAAGGATATCACCCGGGCACATGCCATTTTGGCGCAGTTCAAGAACGATTGGCTCGAACCGGTCTGGTTGGGCTGCTCCATCGAGCGTTATATGGAAATCAAGACGTGGGACGATATGTTGGCCTGGGTAGATGAGAATGAATCCCAACGAAATAGTGATTTAGGATTATTTATACGAGCTGGTCTGGAGTTCGGATTGGATAAATTCGGTCAGGGAGTAGGTAAGTTTTTGGCAACGGGAACGTACCTGCACAAAGATATGTACAACAATCCTACGATCGAGGGCAGAAATGCCGCTTTGATTTCGTCTAGCGGATTCTTCGATGGAGAAAATTACCATGAGTTCGATCACTTGAAGGTAAGTGAGCATGTGAAGCATTCATGGTTCAACAATCAAGCGGATGGGCTGCACCCGTGGGATGAACCGCTTCCTACACCGGCCCAATCGAGCACTTTAGAGCATACAAATTTCGATGGCCAGTATAGTTGGGCAAAAGCACCTCGTTATGACGGGCATGCGGCAGAGGCCGGTCCTTTGGCAAGGGTGGTCATGAACGCCAATCCGAATAACAAGGAACATCAAATTAGAGACCCCTTGTTTGGTGATATCATTAAAAAACTCGGTCCAAGCGTATTTACAAGGGTCTTGGCCAGGGTTCATGAAGCCCCGAGAATCTATAAGTTCATTGAACAATGGCTGTCGGAGATCGATCTTGATGGGGAGTTTTATACAAAACCCGTTGAAAAGGATGGCAAAGGTTTTGGTGCCACGGAAGCGGCCCGTGGAGCATTGGCCCACTGGATAGAAATAAAGAACGGGGTCATCAAAAACTATCAGGTAATGGCACCAACCACTTGGAATGTCGGCCCACAGGATGGCAATGATAATCCGGGCCCTATAGAGACCGCATTGCTGGGCACGACCATTGAAGATCCGCTCGACCCTGTTGAGGTGGGTATAGTGGCTCGCTCGTTCGATTCGTGTTTGGTATGTACGGTACACGCACATGATGCGCAGAGCGGAGTGGAGCTGTCAAGGTTCAAACTATAATTTCTGACATATAGTTTTATTGGGACTTTCCCGAGGGACAACCTTGGGAAAGTTTTTGATTTAATGGAAATCGGATACATATGAAGACGGCTATAATGGGTTTTGGAAATCCCGTTCGAAGCGATGATGCGGTGGGTATTTATGTAATCGAGCAGCTTCGCGGGAAACTTTCCGAATCTGAAGACATCAGCATTTTTGATATGGGTACCGCGGCCTTCGAAGTATTGTTCGGGTTAAAGGGGCATGGCCGAATTATTTTGGTCGATGCGGTTTTGAACAGTGGCGAACCGGTGGGAACCCTATTCAAACTGCCTGCAGAAGAAGTAATGAAAGCCCCTGAGGACGACCCGATGGTCTTTCTCCACGGAATGAAATGGAACCAGGCGCTGTCGTATGCGAAAAAGATTTTGCAGAACGAGTATCCGGATGATATTCAGGTGTACTTGATCGCGATCGAAAACACGAAACTGGAGGTGGATATAAGCGATAAGGTCAAGGAAGCCGGGAACAAAGTGGTACTGCATATTTTGGAGGATTTAAATCAATCGATCCCGACGTGAATGCCAAGGTAAAGCTGAAATCCTCGCACATTTATCTGGATAGTGGTTTGGTCGAAGCCATTTTTGGGGAAGTTAATTATGCATATATAGCCTATGTCGAGGAACAGCGGAAAATTTTGATTACGCCCGTTACCAGCCAATGGTTTGTTAAAATGTACAAGCCCGTCCAGTTTCTATTAAAATCCCGTAACTTAAAAGGCGATAAAACCTTGGCGATCCGGGAAATTTTGATAGATAATGACCTGGATACGGGCGATAGGGATTTGGAGTATGAAATCATAGAAAAAACAAGTTTGATAAAAGTGGGCATTTCATGACAAAAAAAGAAAATGACTGGCTTATCGATGCCGAGGTGCAGTACAGGATTACCCCTGTAAAAGGGCGTTGGGAAGTTTCGCTCATTTTTATCAATACCAGGGACCCTAACCAAGTTTTGATCCAGACCATAGGGGATTACAGAACGGAACGTTTGGCCGAAATTTATGGAAGGAACATGCAGCAGACGGCGGCCAAAGATCCAAGGGGCACACAAAAGGTAAACAAAGATGCTTACGATATTAACAACAACTAGCACGGGGCAACAGGTAGAGGAAGCGATTGCATCCATAGACAGGCTGGGCGAGCTGGTCACGATTGTTGAAGGGGCGGAGGCCGTTGAAGACCTGAAAAGTATGGTGGTAGAGACCGATACCATCAAAATTCCTTTTGATTGGTACGATGTGGAACCACCTTACGTGTTTCCCGAGCTTCCTTTTACCCGGAACAATGTACTTGCCTTGGTCTTTTATAAGATTGGCAACCATCAAAAAGCCTTTGAATTTGTAAACGAGGATGGCCCGTTATACCATCACCTTTTGATTGCGACACATATGCAATTCGGGTATGATATTTCCGAGGACATGCTTGGTTTCGCCCATAAGCATTCGTTGCATAATTTAGCGATACTCCATCACTATGGAGTATTACGGCAGAAGGCCGCGTTTTTAGAAATCAAGGCCCGATATACCGAGGCCTTGGACCGGGCGGAGAATGACGAGATAAAGGTTTTTACCGCCAAGCATTACCTGAATTTATTGTTGGATGCCGGTTTATTGTTGGATGCCGTTGAAGTGGCCAAAAACCATCGTGCGATCGCTATTTCGGATGAAGCCGTCCATGCGATGGAGGTGCATTTGGCCGCCATTCGAATGGCACGGCTCTCATTGCCCCATGACCATGCGTTGTTGGGCTCCCTTTTGGAACTGCAAATGCGTAATATAGCGTTTTACGAAACTAAAGGGCTCCCTATTCAAGCAGGACTTTTGTTGATCGATGCCGCGGAAGTCGCAAATTTTAAAGAAGATTTTATTACCTCTAAAGACCTCATAAACAAGGCCATTCAATACTTCAAGCAAGAAGATGTTCCCGAGTTTTTGGGCGAGGCGGGTTTTAAAAAGGCGGTGTTGCTCTATACCTGGTCCAAAAACGGCAGTCCCCAATATTATAAGGCGGCCATCAATGCTTTTCAAGACGTGTTGAAAGTGTTCAAGCGCGATACCCATCCACAAAAATTTGCCGATGTACATCACAATCTGGCACTGATCTATTCCGAGATTCCCGTGAGGCCCGAGGAAAAACCTATGTGGACCGCATTCTGTGCCTCTTCCTTTAAAGAGGTATTGGCTTTTTATACGAAAGAGGAATATCCGTACGAATACGCCATGGCGAACCATAATTATGCCACCGCTTTAATGTATTTTCCCCCTGCGAAGCTACATGACAATCTGGAAAAGGCATCGGGGCTTTTTGCCGAAGCATTGGAAATACGAACAGCCCAAGCGTATCCGTTGGAACGGGCATTGACCCTGATCAACCAATTGGAACTGTATTGGCTGACCCACAATAAGGACAGTTCGGAAGAATTGAGAAAGTATGAAGAAATGAAATCCAAGGCCGAAGAAATCAGAGGCTTGGTCAATGATCCCGATCTGATTGCCCAAGCCGATGATCATTTAAAGGAACTGGAAAAAGTCAAAAGCTTGATCTAATGCACGAGACATCCATTGTAAACAGCATTATGCGAACCCTTGAACAAGAGTTTGAAACGGAGAAGTTGAACAAGATGAAGGCCATTTATTTAAAGGTGGGAATTCTATCGAACATAGAGCCACGCCTTCTACATAATGCCTATAGCGCCTATCATTTGACGAATCCGGGGTATCATCATGTAAGCCTGCATATTGAATCGACCAGTCTTAAGATACAGTGCGAGGTGTGCAACCATATCACCGATGTTAAAAATTACCGGTTTATATGTGACCATTGCGGACGACCGAGCAAAAATGTGATCCAGGGGGAAGAAATGCTGATCCACAAAGTGGAGTTTGACGACTGACAAAAAATTGATTTAAAGAAAAGACCATGATAGAAAAATCTAACAAAGCGGCACGGGGCACCGTACAATGCGAAAACACCAACATCAACTTGCTGAAGGCGAATGATTTTGTGGCGGATATCATCAAAAAGGAAATGGCGAGGACCAAGACCCTTTTGATCAATATCACCTCCTCGGCAGGTAGCGGCAAGACCACCCTGATGCAAAAAACCGCAGAAAAGCTGAAGGACAAGATCAAGATGGCCGTTATGGTCGGCGACCTTGAAACCGAGCGCGATGCCCAGCGCATTCGCGAAACTGGAATTCAGGCCCTGCAGATCGTTACCGGGGGCATTTGCCATTTGGAAGCGCAAATGGTCCATCAGGTGCTCGATCAGTTCGATCTGGAAACAATCGATCTCTTGTTCATTGAAAATGTAGGCAATCTGGTGTGCCCTTCTTCCTTTGATCTGGGAGAGGATTATCGGGTGACCCTGATGGCGACCACGGAAGGGGACGATAAGCCCAAGAAATACCCAAAGATGTTTTTGACCAGTGATATGATGTTGGTCTCCAAGGCCGATCTGTTGCCCTATGTTCCTTTTTCGGTGGAGGCCGTTACCAAAGACGCGCGGGAGGTCAACCACGAACTGGAAGTCATTCAGATTTCATCACTTACCGATGAAGGAATCGATGAATGGTGCGACTGGCTACTTGAAAAAGTACAAGAGAAGAAAGCATAATGCCTGAATGCCACAAACATTTCAACTTATTATTTCAGGTCAGGTTCAAGGGGTGGGTTTCCGCCCCTTTGTGTATCAGCTTGCGCGAAAACTCGATCTAAAGGGCTCGGTCTGCAATAACGAAAACGGGGTGTTGATCTTGATCAATGCATCTCGGGAGCGGGCCGTTGAATTTCTAAATGCTGTATTGGAGAAGGCCCCGGAGGCTTCGATCGTTCAATCCCATTCCATTTTGGAAACGGATCAACTGCAATTTGATGATTTTCAGATAACCACCTCGAAAACCCTACATCAAATTGACATACCATTGACCCCCGATTTTGCGATATGCGAATCGTGTAAAACCGAGATCAGGGATACGAGCGATTCCCGGTTCGGTTATCCTTTCACTACCTGTACGAACTGTGGCCCCCGGTATGCGATAACCACGAAATTCCCTTTTGAGAGGGAACATACAACGGTTGCCTCGTTTCAAATGTGTGCGTCATGTCAAGAAGAATATTCCAATCCCGCTGATCGAAGATTTCATTCACAGACCAACAGTTGTGCGGAATGTGGCATACGACTTTGGCTCACAAGCGCATCGGGAGAACCGGTTTCCGTCGTTCGGAGTGAACTTTTAAAAAAGACTTCCGGACTTATTTCCGACGGAAATATCATCGCCATTAAGAATACCAACGGGTATCTATTGTGCTGCGATGCCGGTAACAAGGCGGTTATTGAGCGTTTGCGAGGTAAAAAGCAACGCCCTGCAAAACCCTTTGCCCTTTTGTATCCTTCCCTGGAAAGGGTCAAAAACAATTTTGAACTGAACTCCGCAGAAGAGCAAGCCTTGTTATCCCCCGTCGCTCCCATTGTGATTTTGAACCCAAAGGATGAAATCAAAGGGCTGGAACAAGAAAGTATCGCCCCAGGATTGGGACAATTGGGGGTTATGCTCCCCTCATCGGCGTTATTGACCCTTTTGATGGATGAGTTACAGGCCCCGATAATCGCCACTAGTGGAAATATGCATGGTTCCCCGATCATTTCTTCGGAAAAAGAGGCCGTTGGGAAATTGTCCGAAGTTGCCGATTATTTTTTGCACCACAATCTGGAAATTTCGTTTCCACAGGATGATTCCGTCATTCGGTTCGCGGGTGAACAACAGATCATGCTCCGGCGTTCCCGTGGATCGGCACCTAATTATATGGGGCGGTCCTATTCGGGCAAAAAGAAAGTTTTGGCAATGGGGGCCCATCTGAAAAGCTCGTTTGCCTTCGTTCCCAATTCCCATACGTATGTAAGTCCGTATTTTGGAAACCTGGACAGCTATGACGTTTCGGAACGGTTAAAAAAAAACATCCATCAATTCATACAACTATTTCAAACATTGCCCGAGGTTGTTTTGATCGATTCGCATCCCCAGTATCAAAGTAGCGTTCTTGGAAGGGAATTGTCTAAAGTATGGAATGCGGAGCTTATCCCGGTCCAGCATCACAAAGCCCATTTTGCCAGCGTATTGGGCGAACACGGTCTTTTCGATTCCAAGGAAAAAATACTGGGTGTCGTCTGGGACGGCACCGGATTTGGGGAAGATGCCGCTATTTGGGGAGGGGAGTTTTTTTCGTATGATAATTACGAAATGAAACGCCTGGACCATTTCGAATATGTGGATTGGCTGGCGGCGGATAAAATGGCAAAAGAACCCCGGCTGTCATTGCTCGCCATGCTTCCTGAAGAAGAAAGGGGCCTTGCGCGGGGCAAGTTTTCCGAAACGGAATGGAAGGTCTATACCAAAATGTTGGAAGGTAATAAACTGAAAACCTCCTCAGTGGGGCGATTGTTCGATGCCGTTGCATCCCTTTTGGATACTGTCGATATTGCTTCGTATGAAGGGCAGGCCGCCATGCTATTGGAAAATAGGGCAGGAGATTGCAAAGGAGATGGATGTATTGATTTTTTGGAAGGTGTGGCCTACGAGACCATTCCCTCTAAAAAGCTCATCAAAAACATTTGGAAAGCAAAAGAAGCGGGAGTTTCAAAGGCCCATATTGCCCATAGTTTTATCCATACCCTGGCATTGGCCGTCCTGAAAATGGCCAAACAAGGTGGCTATTCCATAATAGCATGCAGCGGGGGTGTTTTTCAAAATGCCCTGCTGGTCGAAAAGCTCGTGAAATTGGCGGAAAAGGCCAAAGCCGATTTAAAATTTAATCGTATATTGTCTAGTAACGACGAGAACGTTTCGTTTGGTCAGTTAGCTTATTATCAGCATATTAAAAAATAGATTATGTGTTTGGCGATTCCAGGAAAAATTAAAAGTATAGAGACCAGGTACAATGGTACGGTACGGATGGCAAAAGTGTCGTTCGGGGGCATTACCAAAGAGGCAAGCCTCGAAATGTTACCGGATGCCGATGTCGATGATTATGTGCTGGTGCATGTTGGCGTTGCGATCAGCAAGGTCAACGAGGAAGAAGCGCAAAAAACGTTCCGGTATTTGGAAGAGATCGGCGAATTGGGCGAATTGGAAGATGTAGATGAGTATTTACCTAAACCGGAATAACGATGAAGTACCTATCGGAATATCGCGACCCTGAATTGGCGAAAAAATACTTGGAGGAAATCAAGAATACGGTTTCCCGCCCGTGGTCGATTATGGAGGTCTGCGGCGGCCAAACGCACAGTTTGGTGAAGAACGGCATCATCGAAATGCTGCCCGATAAGATTACCATGATCCATGGGCCCGGTTGCCCGGTCTGTGTGACCCCTTTGAACCTGATCGACAAAGCGGTTTATCTGGCCTTGGAAAAAGGGGTCGTCCTATGTTCTTTTGGCGATATGCTCCGGGTTCCCGGATCGCAAAAAAGTTTGTTGGAGGCCAAGGCCGAAGGTGCCGATGTACGAGTGCTCTATTCTCCGCTTGAGGCTGTAAAGATTGCCGAGGATAATCCTGATAAAGAGGTGGTTTTCTTTGCTGTCGGTTTTGAAACCACGGCTCCGGCCAATGCCCTGTCCGTTGTGCATGCGCATCGAAGGGGCGTAAAAAACTATGCGATCTTGGCATCGCACGTACTGGTTCCCCCGGCGATAAAGGCCGTGATCGACGATGAGGAAAGCAAGATAGACGGATTTTTGGCCGCAGGGCACGTTTGTACGATCATGGGCAATACCGAATACCATCCGTTGTCGGCAACATATAAAGTACCGATAGTGGTCACCGGTTTTGAGCCTTTGGACGTTTTGCAGGGGATCTTAATGGTCGTGCGGCAATTGGAGCAGAGCAGGTCACAAGTCGAAAATCAATATGCGCGTATCGTTCGTGAAGAAGGAAATCCCGATGCGCAAAAGATCATCAATGAGGTCTTTGAAATCCGTAATCAGGTGTGGCGCGGTATTGGTGAAATACCCGATAGTGGCTACGCCGTTCGTGAAAAGTATGCGGCCTACGATGCGACCAAAAAGTTCGATGTTGCCATAAAGGAAGCCCCCGAGAACCCACTCTGTATTTCAGGGCAAATTATGAAGGGAATCAAAAAACCTTTCGAATGTTCGCAATTCGGGAAAACGTGCAAGCCTACGAATCCGCTGGGCGCCCCGATGGTAAGCAGTGAAGGGGCCTGTGCCGCTTATTACCATTTTTCAGGGATGGTAGAAGCCTAATCGATCTAGAAATAAATGTCGGAGAATAAAAAATTACGCATGCAACTGCAATGCCCTATGCCCAAACTCGACTTTGATGTCATTACGTTGGGGCATGGAAGCGGTGGGGTATTGACCAATAAGCTATTGGATAGCGGGGTTTTTGACCTGTTGGGCAATGATATACTCGATGAACGCCATGATGGGGCCTTTTTGGAACTGCACGGTAAGACCGCTTTTTCAACGGACAGTTTTTTGGTTTCCCCTATCTTTTTTCCGGGGGGTAACATCGGCGAACTGGCCGTAAACGGTACGGTCAACGACCTGGCAATGTGTGGGGCAATGCCCAGATATTTATCTTTGAGCTTCATTATCGAAGAAGGGCTTCCCGTAAAGGAATTTTGGGAGATACTGGTCGCCATTAAGTTCGCGTGCGAGAGGGCCGGTGTTCAGGTGGTCACGGGAGATACCAAAGTGGTCGAAAAAGGAAAAGGGGACAAATTATTCATCAATACCTCTGGTGTCGGTCCCATTCATCCCAAGGCAACGATCGGCGCAAAGAATATTCAAATGGGCGATAGAATAATCATAAGTGGCAATATTGCTGCCCACGGTATGGCCATTATGTCTGTTCGGGAAGGTCTGGAATTCGATTCCGAGATCCGGAGCGATACCACCAACCTGAACCATTCCGTTATCGGCCTTATCGAAAAGTTCGGTCCGGATATTCATTTATTGACCGATCCGACCCGGGGCGGTGTCGCGACCGTGTTAAAGGAAATCGCCCGATCAACGGGGGTAGGCATGGATATTTTTCAAAAGGACCTGCCAATCGATGATCAGGTGGCAAACGCATGCGAACTGTTGGGCCTGGATCCTTTGTACGTTGCCAATGAGGGACTTTTTATCGCTTTTGTTTCCGAGGCCAGGGCCGATGCCGTTTTGGCCGAATTGCGAAAGGATGAAAATGGACGGAATGCCCAAATTATAGGAAGCGTAGTCAAAGAACACCCCAAGCAGGTCATACTGGAAAGTGCCATTGGCGGCAAGCGCGTGGTCAATATGCTGCCCGGGGAGCAACTGCCCAGAATCTGCTAGCATGAACTTTGAAACCCTCGGTCGGCACGTCAGCGATTCCTATGTTTTTAAAGGTTCCCAAAAGATGCCCTTTTTGGCACCACGGGGGGTATATACTGCAAAAAATCACCTCTTTGTTTCCGACACCGGACGGAACCGTGTTTTCATTTGGAACGGACTGCCAACTGCCGAATATCAAGAACCCGATGTTGTATTGGGCCAGTCCGATGTATCGGAAACCGGGAGAAATTCCGGCGGCCAAGTGACGGCAGGTACGTTGCATTATCCCTCGGGAATCTGGAGCAACGGAACGTTGCTGATCGTTTGTGACGCCTGGAACCATCGGGTGCTTATTTGGAATTCGTTGCCCAGGGAAAACGGACAACCGGCAGATGTGGTCATAGGACAGCCCGATTTTATATCGAACCTACCCAATGTACGTGGGATCGGTAAAGACCCAACGGCACGAACCCTACATTGGCCCTATGGTGTTTTCTCCGATGGCGGGCGGCTATGGATCGCCGATACGGGAAATCGTAGAGTATTGTATTACGGGAATATCCCCAAAACCAATTATGTGCCTGCCGATAAGGTCATCGGGAAAGCCGACTTTATGACTCGTGATTATGGGCACCGTGATCCCATTTGGCCGTATTCCGTCAAGGTGAACGGTAAAAATCAAATGGTAGTTGCCGATACCCAATTTTATAGGAACCTCCTTTGGAAAAATGCGGACGAAGCTTTTTTGAAACCGGCCGATCTGATCATCGGACAGCCCGATTTTGAGGCCAACGGACAAAATCAATTCGGATTGTTTCCCTCTTCAAGATCATTGAACTGGACGTACGATGCCTGTTTCCATAAGGACGGCCTTTTGGTGAACGACACGGGCAATAGCAGGATATTGTGGTTTGATAAGATTCCATCCGAAAACAATCCCGAAGCTGCTGCCGTTATAGGAAAACGGGATTTTAATACCGGGAGCGAGAACAAAGAGACCCTGATGGGAACTTCAAGCTCTTTGTACTGGCCCTTTTCAATCGCCACGGAAGAAGATCGGTTATTCATTGCCGATACGGGCAATCACCGTATCGTGATCACCAAGATGGATTTCTAGATACTGAGATAGATCCAATAGATTCCTATAACGATGGCGAACAGGCCTCCTGCCACACGAATGCCCCTGAAGAGGGAGATATTCCCCCGATTTTTTGAATAATTGGCGATCTGGCCGAGCAAATAGGTATAAACGGTCATGGCCAGTACCGTTCCAACGGCAAACCCCAAGATGTACTGAATGCCGTCGATATGATTTTCGAATCCCAGTACCGGAAGCAATAGAATAAAATGCGCGATTCCCGCCAGACCATGCAGAACGCCAATGGTAAAGGAAGACCATAGGTTTTGCCTGACCTTTTTACGATGGGTGTGGCCATGGTTCAGTTTGTTCTCACTATGTTCGTGCTCATGGATATGAATATAGGGCTGTTCACCGCCATGAATATGCGGATGCTTGTGGTTTTTTCCTTTATGGAAAATACCGAACAGGGCCCAAAGTCCCACGGCGATCAGTACGACCCCTACCAGTTGCTCGCTGTGGGCCGAAATCTTTTCTAGGGGAACATACTCCTTGAAGAGAAGAAAAAGCAGGCCTATGAGCAACATTCCGGTCAAATGGCCAAGCCCCCATAGCAGCCCGATTTTCCAGACCTTGCGCCGGGTCTCGATAGCCAAAGGAGTGACTGCGGCCAAATGGTCGGGGCCCGAAACTACGTGTAGGACCGAAGCCGCTATACCGGCAAATAATGGAAAGTTGATCATCTGTTTACAAAAGGACAATGTAGTGAAATTTCCGGAAAAACGGATTTACTTCCCCCCGATGCAATACCTTATAATAAGGTGGACAACCAATTGCGGTTGAATCGTAAGATATTGAAGGAATACAATAAAGGCGGGAAGGTGACCATTAGGGCAAAGGTCCTACTGGAACTTGGTTTCGATCCGAGGTTCTTTACACACTATTGGAAAAATAAAAAGGGGAGGTCTATCTCTTTATTTATGAATATGGGTTTTTGAAAAAGGAAGAAAACGGCAAGGACAAGTATGTGTTGGTCACATGGCAGGATTATATGGCATGATATAATGGGCCGGCGCCTACGGGGTCGGTCAAGAGGATTATTGGTGGATCTGCCCCAAGCCCCTGCGGAAGCTGAAAAACCTCCGCCTCCAAGCCCGACCGTTCGGGCGACCTTCGCCCGCCCGTACACCGTCGGCTTTCCACCTTCGGTTTCCAGCTCCCTCGGTACAGCACGAAAGCCCAACCGGCCAAAAGGGCCGTTTGACCTTTTTCCTCCCTGGCCACAAAAAAGGGGGGTAAATGATTACTTCCCAACTTTCCCAAAAAAAATTTGATGACAAAACCTGTACCCATAAAGCCTTATTTGGTTCGATATGATATAACGACAAAGCCGATCGGTTCCAAATGGTCTTATATGGTTCTATATTTTCAATTTAAACAATTGATAATCAATTATATATATAAAAATAAATGTCTATATTTATCCACGTAGGTGGATAGCAAGTGATGTTTTGCGCACCGCAAAAACGCCTACTTCTGACGAAGTGAAAACAGATAAAAACTGGGTCAAGAAATGGCTAGCAACAAAGGTGGTAGAAAACGTCTCGGGGACAGGAAAAGGGAGCATGCCATAACGCTTCGGTTCAACGGTACGGAACTGGAAAAGGTCAAGTCCATATTGCAATCCTATAATCTCGATTTTAGGAAAAGGGGAACGGTCGGTCCCTTCCTGAGAAAATTGATTTTGAACGGAAAGACCATAAAGCAGAAACAGGTTCCCGACGGTCTTTCCAACCTCAGTTACCAGATCAATAGGATAGGCGCCAACATCAACCAACTCGTCAAAATAGCGAACTATAAGAACATGCGAAGCCCGAACTCGAACCTCGAAAGGGAATTGCAAAAGGCCAACGAATTGATGCTCGAACTGATAGAAACGATAAACGCCAAAAACCAGAAATGATAGCGAGGATCCTATATCGGGAAAATGTACAGGGCGTACTGGACTATGTAACGGGCAAATCGCAAAGCACCATACTCGGTTTTCAAAATACCTATTCCGATACCGACACGGACATGAAGTTTTTCGGCAGGGTACTCTACCATCTGGGCAATCGCCACGATTCCGAAAAAAGGTATACGCACATCTCCCTCAACCTTCCCCGTGGCGAGCATTTGAACGACACCGACTTTTTCGAGCTCTCCAAAAATTATATGGACCATATGGGCTATGGCGAACAGCCCTATGTGGTCATCAGACATCACGATACCAAACATGAGCATGTGCATATCGTCTCTTCCACCATCAAGGAAGACTGTTTGCAGATCAACCTTTCCAACGATATAAGGCGGAGCATAGCGACCCAGAAATACCTCGAAAAGGAATTCGGGCTTTCCCCGTCGCCAGATACGAAACAGACCAAGAAACTTCCCAAATACGAAATGCCAGAATTTCGGAACCGGGACATCAACGGGGTCAGGTTCTATATACAGGACATAACGAACATCGCTTTGCAAAAGTACAAGGTGCGCAGTTTTGAGGAACTTAAGGAACACTTAAAGAATCATCATATCGAATTAAGGACGGTCGAGCGGAACGGCAGGATAGGAGTGTCCTATGGAGTCGCGGTAAAGGATGGCTATAAATCAAGGTTCATCAACGGGTATACCGTCCATCCCCAATTGAGCGGTCCAAAACTGCAAAAGGTCTTTGAACGGAACCAAAGCTCGAAACTGTTGCCGATGGTCAAAAAACGGCTGGAAAAACAACTACAGACCACTTACGGACTTTTCAGGACGATAGACCCCGAACATTTGCCAGACATCTTGGGAGCCTATCAAAACCTGGATTGCAAGATCGAATATGACAGGGAAGAAAATGCCATAGACTTTACCATTTATGACAAGTCGGGCTACGTCCTCAGAGCGGAAGAAATAGCACACACTATCGGAATCCGTCAAAACCCTCAACTCTTCAAGACCGAACACACCCAGATAAACGGGGAAAGCAAGCAGCTAAAACTGGAACTTCAAAAGTGTTACAAGGAAGCCTATAAGGACACCTATCATAGTTCGGGGAGGCAGTTTCTTTTCTCCGAACATATTGAAAAGATGCCCATAAAACCGATAGTAACGGAAATGGTCAAATCTGAACGTTTCCAATTTATCAAAAAGTATCTGCATATCAGCAACCAAGAATTGAGCAAACTGATACGGGAACAATTCAAAATCTCAAAGGACAAGCTGTACGTTTCGGAATCGGTCAAGGAAGAACAGCAGTTAAAAGGGAAGGTCGAACTTATAAAACAGGCTAGCGACAAGCGGTTATTCGATACGCCAAACCAACGGAAAATCCTTTTCGAGCTTGTTCGAAGCCTTGGCACCGATTATGGTAGTGGCGTTCTACGATATTCGAATTCCCATCGATATCAGGTCAAACTGAACTTGGGCCAAATAAAATTGCCCAAGCAAATCGACTTTTATGCTTCCCCTTTCTTCATAAAGGAGAACGAAAAAATATTGGACGGACTTCTGAACGACAATACCGAAAAAGAAATCCGCCCTAGCCCGACGGCGATATTTCTGCCATTGATGTTCCCGAACCTTTACGCGGCCATGGAACAAAGATACAGGCAACGGTTTGAACGGCTGGGCCTTAAATCCTATCATAAATATGCTGAACGTATACAGGTATCCTTCGAGAAATCCCCGAAAGATTATATAGAGTTTTTCAATGCCAAAGGATTCTATTTTGAAAGAAGGGAAGAGAGGCTTTGTGTCGGGTCGATATATTCCAAGTATCCGGTAAGCGTTCCGATCGCCACGAAAATACAAGCCTATCTGGAATCGTCGAAAGACCTGAATATGGTTTTGGACGGGCAACCGGAAATCTTGGAGAACATCGAGACATCCGGGCGGGACGATTTGAAAAGCCTTTGGGCCACACACTTAATAGAGCGGGGGCAGTACAAAAAGGCGGCCTATCTGTTCGTTTTGGACGGGGTAAGGCCCAACTTTCCCATACAAATTCTGGAACATCATATGGAAAACGGGTTGAAGGAGGCTTTGGTCTCGGTTTCCCAAAAACAGATGGCCAACGAACAGGCACGTATTTTACGTAAGGGAGTCTATGCTCTTGGAAATATATTGGGAGGCAAAGGCTACAAAGAGGAAGAACTTTTCAATGGGTTCAAGGACGAGTTCACGGATTTCTCGAAATATAAGGGGAACAGTCTAGGGTTTTGATACGGTCGAAGGATATAGTCCGAGAATTTTGCGCCCTAAGGGCGCTTTTGTGGGTAGGGAGAAGAAAGAAAAACGGAGATTAATTTAGTAATAGCATAAAATTTTAGCTGGAACAATCTAAAATTAAGATAGAAGCAGAAGATTAAAGCCGCGATTTGTTGTACCTATGTTGTACCTGATATAAAAAAGCCAAGGAGTTGAATCCTTGGCTTTTCCTTTGTACTCGAGGCGGGACTTGAACCCGCACGGGCAAATGCCCACAGGATTTTAAGTCCGGCGTGTCTACCAGTTCCACCACTCGAGCCTGGACTTGAAACAAAAAAACGCTGCAAGCAGCGTTTTTGAGCGAAAAACGGGATTCGAACCCGCGACCTCCACCTTGGCAAGGTGATGCTCTACCAACTGAGCTATTTTCGCATTTTAAAGAACTCTGCACTTTTTCTAAGCGCGGATGCAAATTTAATACAATTCTTTAAAATGTAAAGTGTTTTCAAAAAAAATATAAAGAGGAAAAACGACCAAATTTTACTTCACCCCCTTTCTTGAAATGCCAAATAGGGAGCCCTTTAGGGCTCTTTCCGCTTGATGACCTTGTCCTTCAGCACCTTGTCCTGTACCTGCTTGGCGTAATTTCGGCTTACGGGAATTTTATGGCCTTCTTCCAAGATCAGTTCGTGGTTCTCCAAAGACCGAATTTTGGCAATGGGCACAATGTACGATTTGTGTACCCGTATAAAGGCATCCGTGTCCAGATTTTCCTCAATGGTCTTTAACGGCATGAGACTCATGTGCTTGTCGGAAGTCGTGTGGATCAGCACATAATTTTCCAGGGACTTTACAAATAGGATTTCCGAGGTATAGATTTTTTGGTACCGCCCGTCGCACTTTACAAAAAAATAAGGTTGTTCGGTTATTGCCTCGGTAGGTTCCTGGGTGCCCGATTTATAGGAATGGTACCGCACTGCCTTGGTCACCGCCTTAAAAAAACGGTTGAAGGTGATGGGTTTCAACAGGTAATCGATCACATCAAACCGAAACCCGTCCAAAGCATAATTGGGGAAGGCCGTGGTGATGATGACCATGGGCAGATCGTGGCGGACTTTTAGAAAATCCAACCCAGTCAGATACGGCATCTGGATGTCCAAAAAGATGAGGTCAATGGCCTGTTTTTCCAACATTTGGTCCAGTTCCAGGGCATTTTCCACCGTGCACACCAATTCCAAATGGTCGATTACCTGCACGTATTCCTGCAGTACCTCCCTGGCGAGCGGTTCATCATCCACGATTATGCACTTCAGCTTTTTTGCCATTCCAGTTTCAATAGTACGGAAAATCTATCTTTTTGATCGTCAATAAGTAGCGAATGCGATTCTGGGTACAATAAATGCAGCCTACGTTCCACGTTGGTCAGTCCAATGCCCCTGGGCCGTTCATCCTCGTTGTTGAGTCCGTCGAGGCCTTTACTGTTTTCAATGTGTAATTTGAGATAGGCGTCGGTCACTTTCAGCGTCATCCGGATAAAATTGGGTTGCCCCTTTCCTTTGGAAACGTGTTTGAACGCATTCTCCACAAACGGAATCAGGATGAAGGGGGCAATCGATTTTTGATGCAGCGTCTGGTCCAAAATATCGAACTGCATTTCGGTATGTTCGGGGTCCAACCGCAGTTTTTCCAGGTCGATGAAGTTTTCAATGAACCGAAGTTCCTTTTCCAACGGAATCTGCTCATCGTTGCACTCGTACAATTGAAAGCGCAACATGTCCGAAAAATTGGCCAGCGATTCAGACGCCAGATCGGGGTTTTTATGGATCAACGCAAAAATGGAATTGATGGTATTGAACAAAAAATGGGGATTGATCTGCGATTTCAGGTATTTGAGCTCGGTTTCCAAGTGTTCCTTTTCCAATCGCAACCGCCTTTTCTCCGCTTGAAGCCAATTCTTGCCCAGTTTAATGCTCATCCCCAAGGTCATGCTGGCCATCGTGGAGGGCAAGGCCCACACAAAATAGATGGTAGTGAACTGGTTGGGATACACCCCAAAGAGCTCGAACAAGGTCTTTCCGGAGAGATAGGAAGCCAAAAAGTAACCGCTCACAATAAAGGCATTGCAGACCAAAATGGTAGCCAATACCGAAAAAATATAACTGGCATAGCGCCCGACATACAACAACTTTGGGATGAGGTAATACAGGTTGAAATACACCCCAATGATCTGAAAGATCACATAAAAATAGAATTTGAGGGAAGAGTCGCTGTGGAGCAAATACTCCCAAACCTCGGAAAGACTGCCCACGTTGATGGTAAGCCATACCAAATGATACCCCAACCAAAAGGGGATATGGTACAGTTTGAGTCGCAGGGCAGTCTTTTTCAGTCGGTTGAGATCCATCAACAAATTCATAAATCGGTACAAGTTACTTTTTTTGATTATGTGCCCGAACCAAATTGACGACCTGCCACAAATAATTGACGACCTGCATTTTGCATTATTATCTAGGAAAAGACGCAGGAAATCAATGAAGCATCCCCAGCGGTCAATCCAATTATGAAAGCATATTGAAGTGGCCTTCATTTGATGGAAATCAATTCAAAATGCATGAAAGTCAATAGTTTAACTGCTGAAAAAATCATAGCAGGTCTTATGCTGTTCATTGGAATAGGGCAAGTCTTTGGTCAAGTTCGTGGTAGGGTGAGCGATGCACAGGACAATCCCATACCTTTTGCCAATGTGGTGCTGTATCAGGCTTCTGATACCACGTTGGTGACCGGCACCATCACGGACGACGCGGGTCATTTTTCTTTGGAGCCAACTGGAGTAGGTCCATTTCGAGTACGGGTGACCTATCTCGGTTTTGCTGATCACTTTACGGAACCCTTTCATTTGAATTCAGGTGTGCCATCACTTCAATTGGGCACTTTGGTGTTGACCGAAAATGTGAACGAACTGGATGAGGTGGTATTGGCGGCGCGAAGGGATTGGGTACAACGCACCCCGGAAGGCCAGGTGATCAATGTACAGAGCAGTGTGATGACCAAGGGAAGCAATGCCCTGCAACTGTTGGAACGGTTACCCGGGGTGATTTTGGACCGAAGGGACGACCAGTTTTCCTTGAACGGGCAAAGTGGGGTTACCGTCCTTTTCAACGGTCGAAGGGTGTCGATGTCCATGGAAGATGTGATGGCCCTTTTGGAGAGCACCTTGGCGGACAATATAGAAAAGGTGGAACTTGTCACCTCGCCTTCGGCCAAATACGATGCGGATGGGGGAGCGGGGATCATCAATATTATCTTTAAAAAAGGAATGAACGAGGGCAGCCAATGGAACTACAGTGCTAGTTTGGGGTATGGCTATTGGGAAAAAGCTAGTACTTCTTTGGGCTATTCCTTCGGAACGGAAAAAATGCACCTCAATACCAGTTATTCCCTGTTCCATGACCATGGCAAAAACGGATTTGAGGGATCGGGAACGAGTTTTCAACCTATACTTGGAGCTCCCAGTCAGGCCTTTTTTTCAACCTATTTCAATAATAACAACAATGCCCATAACCTGAATTTAGGAATGGGGTATCAAATTTCACCAAAAGTGGAACTAGGCGGGGAACTCACTTTGAATTTTGCCAAGAACCGATCCATGTCCAATGTGAACAATGGAAGAATTATTGAAGGGCAGGATTATTTCAGGTCGCATTTGGTTTCTGACGGTACCGCTACAAAGACGAATCTGATTTCTTCCCTGTATTTGACTAACAACCTAACCGACCATTCCAGTTTTGGGGTGGATTTGAGTTATCTCAATTATACCAATGACAGCCCTGCCACCACAAAGAGCGAGTATTTTGATGAAAACGATGAGCCCTATGACCCGGAAAACGAAATTTTCACGGATGGCAATCGAGGTTTTAGCGAGTCCACCATCCAATTGGGGGTGCTCAAGTTGGATTACAGCCATACCTTCAATGATAAAGTGGAAGGCGAGTTTGGGTTTAAGGGAAGCTATTCCGACAATACCAACGATAGCAAGATTGAAACCTTGGTGGAGGATGAATGGATCGTGGATTCCCGCTCCCAAAGCCTCATCGAGAGTGATGAAACACTGTGGGCACTGTATTCGCAGTTCCATGTGCAACTCCATGAAAAATCGAAGGTCAACCTGGGTTTGCGTTATGAGGATTGGAGGCGAACCTTGTCCACTTCAGAAGAGGATTTTGCCATTCGTCAATTCTTTCCGTCTGTTTCTTATCAATACCAACTTTCCGAAAACAAACAACTCAACCTCAATTACCATCGCCGGATCAGCAGGCCAGCCTATTCCGATTTGGTGACAAGTCTTTACTACAACGATCCCACAGCCATTTTCACCGGCAATCCCATGTTGCGGCCGGGCATCACAAATACCCTTCAACTCGAATATGTGAAAAATGGGTTTTCCATGGGATTGACGCTTCAAAAGGAAATCGATCCCATCATCCGGTATCAACTGACGTCCACCCCGCAGAATGATATTTTGGTGATTTCCCCTCAAAATGCGGATGAGCAAAAAAGCATCGGTGTCTTTTTGAACGTTCCCGTGCAATGGGCACCTTGGGCCAGACTCAATGTTTCATCCACTTCGGCCATTCGCGATTATAAGATTTCGTACAGCCCCAATCCGGCAGCAAAGACCTATTTCTACCAGAGCCTCAACTTTAACCAAAGCATCAAATTGCCTTGGCAAATGGATGTGGAATTATCGGGTTGGTACAATTTTGACCACTACAACGGCACCAATTCCACGGAAGGTTTCGGGGTGATGAACTTTGGGGTTTCCAAACAATTCAAGAACGATTGGGGAACCTTGCAGTTCAGTGTTTCGGATGTGTTCCGGAGTTTGGATATCCATACCCATATCAGTGGGATGACCCCTATTGTTTTTGATATTGACACACGGTCGCGGTATCGGGATGAATCGGCTTTTACCCGAATCTTTCGGTTGACCTATTCCAGAAGTTTTGGGGGGAACGCCAACAAAAAATCGCGAAATCTGGAAAAAGAGGAATTCAATCGGGTGAACTAGGAAGTGGCCTTCTTCTTTTTGCTCAACAATCGTTTGATCTCGTTGAGTTTCATCAAGGCCTCCACAGGGGTAAGCGTGTCGATATCCAAATGCAGGATTTCTTCCTTGATCTCTTCCAACAGCGGGTCGTCCAAGTTGAAAAAGCTCAGTTGCATCTCGTTTTGGGAAGCTTGGAGTTTATCCGAGATTTCTTCACTGGAATGTGATTTTTCCAGTTTTTTCAAAATTTTGTTCGCTTTTTGGATGACCTGTTGGGGCATGCCCGCCATCTTGGCCACATGGATCCCGAAGCTGTGCTCACTACCCCCGGGCACCAATTTCCGAAGGAAAAGCACGTTGTCTTCCAGTTCCTTTACCGAAACATTGTAGTTCTTGATACGGGTAAAGGTGGTGGTCATTTCGTTCAGCTCGTGGTAATGGGTGGCAAAAAGCGTTTTGGCCCTGGCTGGGTGTTCGTGCAAGTACTCCGAAATGGCCCACGCAATGGAAATCCCGTCATAGGTGCTGGTGCCACGGCCAATTTCATCCAACAATACCAAACTGCGTTCCGAAAGGTTGTTGAGGATGGAAGCCGTCTCGTTCATCTCCACCATAAAGGTCGATTCTCCCATGGAAATGTTATCGCTGGCCCCCACACGGGTAAAAATTTTGTCAATGACCCCAATTTTAGCTTCGGAGGCAGGTACAAAACTTCCCATTTGGGCCAAGAGCACGATCAGTGCCGTTTGCCGTAACAAAGCCGATTTACCACTCATGTTCGGTCCCGTGATCATGATAATCTGTTGGTCTTCACGGTTAAGCAATACATCATTGGTCACGTACTGCTCACCCAAGGGCAGCTGTTTTTCAATAACAGGGTGTCTACCTTCCGTAATGTCCAGTTCGGTAGACTCATCCATGACCGGTTGCACATAATTATTTTCGTTGGCGAGCTGTGCAAATCCGCAAAGGCAGTCCAGTTGCGCGATCAAATGGGCATTTTGTTGTACTGGGGTGATGAATTCCTGCATCCATACCAACAGACGTTCAAACAATTGTTGCTCCAAGTGCAGGATACGCTCTTCGGCCCCCAAGATCTTGGCTTCGTATTCCTTGAGTTCCTCGGTGATATAGCGTTCGGCGTTCACCAAGGTCTGTTTGCGGATCCAACTTTCAGGAACCTTATCCTTATGGGTGTTGCGCACCTCAATATAATAACCGAACACATTGTTGGAATCGATTTTGAGGGAAGTAATCCCGGTCAGTTCCGTTTCGCGCTCCAACATTTTGTCCAGATAGTCCTTTCCGGAGAAGGCTAGGTTGCGCAACTCGTCCAATTCCTCCGAATAACCTGTGGCGATGGTGTTGCCTTTGGCAATGTTTACGGGGGCCTCCTCGTTCAAGACCTCTTTGATCTTGGCGCGAAGGGCCTCACAGGCATCCAAGCGTTCCCAAATGTTTTGGAGGGAAGGGTTGCTGCTGTCCTGTGCCGCTAATTTTATGGGCACGATGGCTTCCAGCGAATTTTTAAGTTGGATGACTTCCTTGGGATTGATCTTTCCGGTCGCCAATTTGGAAATGAGACGCTCCAGATCGCCCATTTGCTTGATCCAATGTTGCATTTTTTCCAATTGTCCGTCATGTTCCTTCAAATGGGCCACCACTTGATGGCGCTGCTGGATTTTCTCCAGATTTTTCAAAGGAAGGGCCAACCAGCGTTTCAACAAACGTCCACCCATGGGCGATAATGTATTGTCGATGATGTCCAATAAGGTCACCGCATTTTGGTGGGGCGAGTGGTACAGTTCTAGGTTTCTGATGGTGAACCGGTCCATCCACACATATTCCTCCTCGGCAATGCGTTGGATCTGGTTGATGTGCTGTAAGCGGCTATGCTGTGTTTCCGATAGGTAATGCAATACGGCTCCCGAGGCAATAACGCCATGGTTCAGATGGTCTATGCCAAAACCCTTAAGGGTTTTGGTGCCAAAATGGTTGTTCAGGCTTTCTTGGGCGTAATCTTCCTGAAAGATCCAATCTTCCGTAAAAAAACTATGGTATTGGTTGCCGAAGTATTCGGCAAATTCTTTTTTATGGTTTTTGGAGACCAGTACCTCGTTGGGCGCAAAGTTTTGAAGGAGTTTGTCCACCTGTTCCACGGAACCTTCGGAGGTTAAAAACTCCCCTGTGGAAATATCCAAAAAGGAGATGCCCAGTTTGTTTCTTCCGAAATGAACGGCACATAAAAAGTTATTGCTCTTGGCGGTAAGGATGTCGTCATTAAGGGCCACACCGGGGGTCACCAATTCCGTTACCCCACGTTTTACGATACTCTTGGTCATCTTGGGGTCTTCCAACTGGTCGCAGATGGCCACCCGTTGCCCAGCCTTTACGAGCTTCGGCAAATAGGTGTTTAGGGAATGATGCGGAAATCCGGCCAATTCCGTTTTATCGCCACCATTGTTCCGATGGGTCAGGATAATGCCCAATATTTTGGCGGCCTTAATGGCATCGTCCCCGAAGGTTTCATAAAAGTCGCCCACACGAAAGAGCAACAATGCATCAGGATGTTTGGTCTTGATGGCATTGTATTGTTGCATCAACGGGGTTACCTTCTTTGTCTTATTGGCTGCCAAATCGATTCATTTGAAAATTATAGACTCTATAATCAATTCCATAGTTGCGTTCAAACAAAATTTTAGAACAGTTTGTCATTCCGCACTTGATACGGAATCTATTCAATCGTGCTTGAGTGGATTCCTGTTTTCACAGGAATAACAATTTGTAGGCGATTTTATTCTTTTATTTTTGCCCCAAAATTGGGTGGAAGACGAATATATCGCTTTCATCAGGTTCCGAAAATTATTGTTGATATTTTGTCCCCAATGGTTAAAAAAATGAATCGAAAACTGGAAAATAGCGAATTGGAACGACTAGATGTGGCCAGTTTTAAGGAAGCGGAAAAAACGGCCATCATCTTGGTTTTGGATAACATCCGAAGTTTGAACAATATTGGTTCGGTGTTCAGGACCGCGGATGCCTTTTTGGTGCAAAAGATCTATCTCTGTGGCATTACGGCCACCCCTCCCCACAAAGATATTCGTAAAACGGCACTTGGCGCCACGGAGAGTGTGGATTGGGAATACCGAAAGGATACCCTGGAATTGGTAGAGGAACTCAAATCCAACCAGATTAAGGTCATTTCAGTGGAGCAGGCGGAAAATGCCATCATGTTGAATGCGTTTCAAGTGAAACCGACAGAAACCATTGCATTGATTTTTGGCAACGAGGTGAAGGGGGTTTCCCAAGAAGTGGTATCGGCTAGTGATGCTGTTTTGGAAATTCCGCAATTGGGAACCAAGCATTCCCTCAATATTTCGGTAAGTGCGGGGATAGCGGTGTGGGACGTTTGGTCCAAACTTGAGCTCCAGAAATGAAAAAAGCCCCTTTTTTATGGGGCTCTGTATAAAGCTTGAGTTAGTTAGTTTCGTATTTTGAGGGCTCTAAGAAAATAAAACCAATCGTTATATCCAAATATTTTGCAAAAATTCTCTTAAATGTTTGAGGAAAGAATGTTGTCTTCCAGCTTTTGCAAAATGGTTTCATAATCCTCGGGTCGTTGCACAAAATCCATCTCACTGATATCCACGATCACACTGTTCTGATCCGGATGGCTTTTGATGAAATCCAGATAACCCCTGTTTATTTTTTCAAGATATTCAGGGTCAATGTTCTGCTCGTAATCCCTTCCCCGTTTTTTAATGTTGGCCAACAAGCGTTCCGTGTTCTGGTAGAGATATAGATAGATTTCCGGTTTTTTCACCTCCTTGTACATAAAGTTGAAGACTTTTCGGTACAGGTTGTACTCTTCTCGTTGCAGGGTCACCTTGGCAAAGATCAACGATTTGAAGATGTCATAATCACTCACCATAAAATTCTTGAAGAGGTCAAATTGGGAGGTGTCGTCCATAAATTGTTGGTAACGATCCGCCAAAAATGACATTTCCAAAGGAAATGCATATCGCGCTTGGTCCTCATAGAATTTGGGCAGGAAAGGGTTATCGGCAAATCGTTCCAAAATCAATTTGGCATTGAAATCATGGGCAATCATGGTGGAAAGGGTCGTCTTTCCGGCACCGATGTTCCCTTCAATGGAAATCAACTGCAACTGAGAAAAAAGCCCGATTCGGTCCTTGAACAGTTTATGCTTTGTCTTGGTCAACTTGCTTTTGTCCCTGCATTCCTGGAGTAGATTTCGGGTGTCTTTCTGAAATATGGGATGGTAAAACTGCGGGGCAATATCGGACAGTGGTTTCAAGACAAAATTTCGGTGTTGCATTTGCGGATGCGGGATGACCAAATCCTCCGTGTTGATTATTTCTTGACCATAGTAAATGATATCGATGTCCAAAGTGCGGGAATTGTACCCATCATCTTGGGAACGCACCCGGCCAAATTCTTGTTCAATGCCCAAAAGAGTATCGAGCAAGGTCTTTGGATCCAGCGGTGTCAGCACCGAAACACAAATGTTCAGAAAATCGTCACCTTCAAAACCAACAGCAGGGTTTTCATACACAGAGGAAATATCCAGCACAAGACCTACCTGCTGTTGTATCCGAAATATTGCTTTTTGCAGGTTGGCAAGGCGATTTCCCAAATTGCTCCCGAGCGATAAATATACCTTGTGTTTTTTGCCCATAATCGAAGGAACAAAGTAAACAAAACAATACTACAATGGTTATATTTGGCACGTATTAAATTTTGTTGGATGAACTTTTTGAGGAACCTATTGGCTTCCATTTTAGGGAGCTTGGTGGCATTTGCAATAATCATGGGGATGTTCTTCATCTTTTTGATTTTGATGGGAAATTCGGAGGAAGGCATATTGGTGAAAAAGAATTCCATTTTGGAAATCGGACTGATGATGCCCATCATGGATTATACGGGAGTTGATGATACCGATCCCTTTGGTGGCCTTTGGGCTTCGGAAATGGGTCTGGATGAGATTATACACGCCATTAAGGTGGCCAAAACGGACGATGATATTGAGGGAATCAGCATCACCACCAGTTTTTTACAGGCAGGGATGGCCCAAACACGGGAAATCAGGCAGGCACTGCTTGACTTTAAGGCTTCGGGCAAGTTTGTCATGGCGCATTCCGATTTTTATTCCCAGAAGGATTATTATCTGGCCAGTGTGGCCGATGAGGTATATGTGAACCCTGTCGGTGCGATGGATTTTAAAGGATTGGCCACGGAAGTCCTTTATTACAAAGACCTTCAGGAAAAAACGGGAATCAAAATGGAAGTTATCCGCCACGGAAAATATAAAAGTGCAGTGGAACCCTTTTTGTCCAATACCATGAGCGATGAGAACCGCACGCAGATCAAGGAATTGCTTACTTCTATTTGGGACGTGATCTTGGATGATGTGTCCGCATCAAGAAACATCAGCAGAGCTGATTTGAATACCATAGCCGATACATTGGGTGGCAGAACACCAAAATTGGCCGTGGCATCAGGGTTGTTGGATGGCACCCTGCATTTTGACCAGTATGAAGGATTGCTAAAGGAGAAAATGGGTGTTGGGGAAAATGACGAATTAAACTATGTTTCCTTGACGGATTATATTCAGAATACTAACAAGAACAAGCTGCTTTCCGGTTCGGATAAAATTGCCGTGATCTATGCTCAAGGGGAAATATTTTTTGGAGAAGGGGGTAAAGACTACATCGGCCAGGGACTGATTGTGGACGCGTTGAAAAAGGCCGCCAAAAACGAAAATGTAAAGGCCATTGTGTTCCGGGTAGATTCGCCTGGGGGCAGTGCCTTAGTGTCCGATATCATTTGGAGGGAAATGCAATTGGCCAAGGCTGAAAAGCCTTTGGTGGTCTCTTTTGGAAACGTGGCAGCTTCTGGAGGATATTATATTGGGGTAGGTGGTGACAAGATTTTTGCCGAACCCACTACCATCACTGGTTCCATTGGAGTGTTCGGGACGATTCCCAACGTGAATGAATTGGCCAAGAATGTAGGGATCAACGCAGAGCAGGTGGGGACCAACAAAAACTCTGTGGATTATTCCTTATTTGAACCCATGAGCAATTCGTTCCGGAAGGTAGTATTGGAAAGCATAGAGGAAACGTACGGTACCTTTTTGGAGCGTGTGGCCCAAGGCCGCAATATGACCGTGGCCCAAGTGGATTCGTTGGCACAAGGTAGGGTGTGGAGCGGTGTGGATGCCAAGGCCAATGGTCTGGTGGACGAACTGGGGAATTTGGACGATGCCATAGCTGCTGCAGCCGAAATGGCGGGATTGGAATCTTACGGCATACGTCAATATCCCAAATACAAAACCGATTTTGAACGCTTCATGGAAGATTTGGGTGGAATGAAGACCAAAATTGGGCAGGAACTCATTCAAGAAGAAATTGGAACCGAAGCATACAAGATGTTGAAGGAGTTTAAGGATCTGAGTAAACAGGAAGGAATACAGGCCAAGATGCCGTTTAGTTTGAATATTAAATAGGAGGGATGACGCAAAGGGACAAAAGAGCGGCATTTACCATTTACCTCTACCTAGGGGCCCTGTTCATTACCTCGTTGGTGGTGTCCAACCTCATTTTTCAAAAGTTTTTTCACTGGAACCCCTTTGGGGAAGTCACTGTTTTTGGTGCGCCGTTGTTTGAGCTTTCCGTGGGGATTTTGCCTTACCCAGTCACTTTCTTGATTACGGATTTAGTCTCCGAGGTGTATGGGCAAAGGAAGGCTAATCAGGTGGTTACGGCTGGTATTTTTGCTTCTTTCTTCTCCATGGGCATCATTCTTTTGGCCAATTTTTCAGAAGCCATTCCCACTTCTCCAGTGGATGATGTTACCTTCAGCAAGGTATTTGGCTTGTCGCCTTTGGGAGTGTTGGCCTCCATGCTGGCCTATTTGGCCGCACAGTACATCGATATAAAAATCTATCATTATTGGAAAAAGGTTACCGAAGGCCGAATGTTGTGGCTTCGGAACAACTTTTCCACCTTTTCTTCCCAGTTTATTGATACCCTAACCGTGATTACCCTATTGTGTCTTTTTGGGGTTTTGCCTTGGGATAAATTTTATGGTCTGCTCGTAAGCGGTGTTATTTTTAAAATTATTATTGCGGTGTTGGACACCCCTTTCCTCTATTTGCTCGTATATCTTATGCGTAAAAGATTTAACTTAAAAATAGGGGAGGAAATTTCTTTGGATTAACAACTTCTCCTTTATTTTGCTGTAAAACATCAAGGTATGAAGAAAAAAGTCCTAAAGATTACCGGTATAACCCTACTTATCCTACTTGTTCTGATTATCGCCCTTCCATTGTTCCTTCAAGGGAAGATCGAACAGATCATCAAAGACAAAGTCAACAACAGCATCAACGCTACCTTCGATTTTGAAGATGCCAGTTTGAGCTTGCTCAAGAGTTTCCCGAATGCCAATTTGGAACTCACCAATCTCTCCCTCGTAAACAAAGCTCCCTTTGAAGGGGATACGTTGTTTTATGCGGGCGATATAGAACTCACCATGTCCATCAAGGAATTGTTCAAATCAGCGGAGGAGCCTATCGTACTTCAAAAATTGAATGTGGATCATGCTAAGGTGAACATTAAGGTAGATGTCAATGAAAATGCCAATTACGACATCGCCAAGGAGGATGAAAGTGCTACAACAGAAACCGCAGATGCATCTGATGACAACTTCACCTTGGCCATGGATTCCTATAGCATCACCAATTCGGAGATTGTATACCACGATCTTTCCAGTGGTATGCGTTTGGCCATTTCAGAAATGAACCATACCGGTACCGGAGACCTGTCCCTTGAAAAATCTGAATTGAAGACCATGACCGATGCCTTGGTTTCTTTTGAGATGGACAGCACGTTGTACCTGAACAAGAACAAAATCAACTTGGATGCCTTGATCGGTATTGATCTGGCCGAGAGCAAATATTCCTTTTTGGAGAACAAGGCCATGGTAAACCAGTTGCCTTTGGTTTTTGATGGCTTTGTGAAGTTGAACGACGATAACCAAGAGGTGGATATCACCTTCAAGACACCTTCTTCGGATTTCAAAAACTTTTTGGCCGTGATTCCCGAAGCGTATTCCAAAAACATTGAAACCGTGGAAACTACCGGGAACTTTGAGGTGAACGGTCAATTTAAGGGTATTGTGGACGATGAACACATTCCTACATTCAAGATTGCCATTAATTCGGACAATGCTTCGTTCAAGTATCCGGATTTGCCCAAAGCGGTTCGCAACGTGTATATCGACACCGAGATCAACAACGAAACGGGTATCACCGAAGATACGTATGTGAACATCAATAAATTATCCTTCTCCATTGATCAGGATAAATTCAACATGAATGCCAAGATCCGGGAACTGATGGGGAACACCAAAGTGAACGCCCACATGGATGGTAAGATCAATTTGGCCAATATCTCCAGTGCCTATCCAATGCCCGAAGATTTCAATTTGAAGGGTATTTTGAATGCGGATGTGACCACGAGTTTTGACATGGAATCTTTGGAAAAAAAGCAGTACCAGAATACCCAAACCGCCGGAACCATGCAATTGACCGGGTTCGAATATACTTCTGAAGAAATGAAGAATCCTGTGGCCATCAGTAATGCTGCCATGACCTTTAACCCACAGACCGTTACCCTGAATTCTTTTGAGGGGAAAACGGGCAGTACGGATTTTAACGCTACGGGAACCTTGACCAACTTGTTGGGCTTTATGTTCAACAATGAAAATGTGGAAGGGAATTTCAAGTTGACCTCGAATCAATTCGCCCTGAACGATTTTATGATGGAGGATACGGTAGCGGAGGGCCAGACGCAAACCGAGACCACTACTACTGGCGAGGAACGAATCAAGATTCCATCCTTTTTGGACTGTACGGTGGAAGCGGCTGCCAATACCGTTTTGTATGATGACCTGAAACTGAAAAATGTGAAAGGTACTTTGGTCATCAAGGATGAAACGGCAACAGTTAAAAATCTAACTTCTGATTTGTTTGGTGGAACCTTAGGTCTGAGCGGTGCCGTTTCAACCAAAGGGGAAAATTCCACTTTCGATGTGGATTTGGGTATGAGCAATTTCAATATCGGGGAGTCTTTTGCCGGATTGGAACTCTTTAAAGTATTGACGCCTATTGCAACCGCTATTCAGGGTAAGTTGAATTCCGAAATCAAACTAGCAGGAAATTTAAAGGAAGATTTTACCCCGAACCTAGCCACCATTTCCGGAAATTTGTTAGCTGAACTGCTTTCACCAAAAGTAGATACACAAAAGGCTCCCTTGGTTTCGGCATTGGACAGCAAACTCAATTTTTTAAATGCCAAGGAAATCAATTTGGAAGGTTTAAAGACGGCCTTGAGTTTCGATAATGGAACGGTTCAGGTGAAACCTTTCACATTAAAATACAAGGACATGGCCATAAACGTGGCCGGTAGCCATACGTTTGACAAGCAGATGAAATACACCGCCACCCTGGACGTTCCCGCCAAGTATTTGGGCACTGAAGTGAACAACTTGATAGCCAAATTGAACGACAACAGCTTACAAGAAGTGACCGTTCCTGTGACCGCCAATATTGGAGGCAGTTTTACAGATCCCACCGTTAGCACAGACCTCACCTCTGGGGTAAAGACCTTGACGACCAAATTGGTGGAAATCCAAAAGCAGAAATTGGTGAACAAAGGAAAGGATACCGCCAAGGACCTTTTGTCTGATGTGTTCAAAAAGGATGAGGGCGATACCACCGCTACCAAGTCTTCTGGGGTAAAAGAGGCCTTGGGTAATTTACTGGGAGGTCAAAAGGAAACCAAAACCGATACTACCAAGACCACGACCAAAGAAGAAGACGTAAAGAACACAGCAAAATCCGTTTTGGGAGGTTTGCTGGGGAAAAAGAAAAAGGATACCGTAAACTAAATCAAAAGGGGCGAATTAATCGCCCCTTTTTTTATTCCCTAATCTCACTATTGATGGTTGCCAGAATCTCGTCCATGCCTTGCATTAATGGGCTGTAGTGCATGGTTTCCGTAGTAATGCTGGTTAGGATGAACATCAACATATTGTTCTCAAATTCCGTGGATTTCAAAATGGTGAGGTTGCTCAACCGTTCCTTTCCAACCGATAATCCCAGATCACCGGAAACCCCTGTAAGGTCGTAAATGGTTTTGATGCTATATTCGTTCGTGCGGAACATATTGATGATTTGATTCCGTTCTTGGTCCAGCATTGCCTCTTGTTTAGTGATATCCTCCAAGTTGGAAATCCAGTTGGTGAGCAAAACCCTAAGTTGTGGGTTGGACAGGTCCTTTAAACTTCCTGAATTGATCATTTCTTGAAGCAACGAATTGTTTGGGTTGAAGGAAATATCGAAAGCAAAGGCATTGTAAAATAGATTGGATAATTCTTCCTCATTGGGAAGGTCTTCAGGATCTTGCATGAAGCCGATAATCGTCTTGGAATCCTTGTAGCTCCTTTTGTTTACACTGATCAGTTCCTTCAATTTGATTTGGCTGGTTTCAAATTCCTTTTTCAGTCCGATCAGGTATACCTGTTCCTTTTCCCGTTTATTGTGTTGTTCGTTTGCATTGTCAATGGCAAGGGCAATTAAGATTCCAATGACCACCAATACAATTTCACCAATGGCATATAGGGCATAATTGCTGATTTTTCTCTCTTCGACAAGACCTTTTCTAATTTTTCTAAAAAATTTGAGCATGTTCAATTCTTTGGTAGTATTCGCATTCACTTTTATTGATAACCAATGACAACGGCAACAATAATGGCTGCGGCGCCGATTAAAAGCATGAGCGAGGTTGGTATGATGGCAAATTTAAACCATTTGTTATAAGGAACATTGCCGATGGCCAAAACAGCCATGAGGGCACCGTTGGTGGGAACGATCATATCGGCCATCACAGCACCGTATTGGTAGGCCAATACGCATGTCTGTCGGGAGAGACCTATTAAATCGGACAAGGGCACCAAAATGGGCATGGTAAGAACGGCTTGCCCAGAATAGCTGGGGACCGGAAAGTGGAGCAAAGAATGGGAAACCATCATAAGAATGCCCGAAGTGGCCGGGGAAAAGTTTTGCAAAGGCCCGAACAACCCATACACAATGGTATCCATGATCATACCGTCCGATAAAATGATGGAGATGCTATTCGACAATCCCATAATCAGGGCCGCAAAAAGCATTTCCTTCATACCATCAATATAGTTTTCGGTGGTTTTGTTCAAATTCATTTTGGCAAGTAACGCTGCTATAATGCCCAAGGCAAAGAAGCAGGCCGACATTTCATTAAAACCCCATTCCAAATAGAGGATGCCAAGAATTACGACGACGAAGGTCAGACAGAGCGACCACAAAATGACGCTATGTCGAATTCCCATTTTTTGGTGCGTGGGATTCATCGAGATTTTCTCAATCCGGTTTTTTTGGGCATAACGCAAAAGGTAGACCATCCATACTAAAAATGCTGCTAAAAGCACGGCCATACGAAAGGTTCCCCCAGACAATAAAGGGATTGCCGCTTCTTTCTGCGCAATAAGAACCGCAAAAGGATTGGAAGGACTGAACGAACTGCCCACTACCGTTGAGCCATAACTTGCAAGGAGCATGGTGAGGGTATTATAACCCAAACTTTTGCCAAACAAGATCAATACAGGTGCCAAGGCGACTACTTCTTCCTGCATACCAATGGAGACCCCTCCAGCGGTAAACAATGTAGTTAAAATAATGAGGGCATAGGATTCCTTGCCATTCAACGTGTTGACCAGTTTAGCCAGCCCTTCGCTGAGTGCTCCGGTATTTTCAATGATATAGAAACACCCGCCGATCAGAAAAATCAGGACGATTAGGTCAGCCCCTTTTTCCAGTCCTTCAGGAATGGAGACCAAAAGATCAAAAAAGCTGGGTCGTTCCGCATCAACAGAATGATAGGAATTGTTAACTACCCGTGTAATTCCGGTTTCCTCCTCCAAAAATCTTTCATAACTGCCCTGTGGAACAACATAGGTGAACAACCAGGAAAAGACAATCACCCCAAGAAGAATGACAAAGGCATTGGGAAAGTTTTTCATGCGGTCGGTTTTGGTTTGGCAGGTTATCAAATTCCATAATTTGGAAAGATAACTTCCTTAAAATAAAGCTATTTTGACAAATTTTCACAAAAAGTTACTGAAAATCAAAGGGTAGCAGAATCTATTTCTTACGTCGTTCCATCCATTTGTAGATGGCCTCCACGGCAAAGCAAAAGCCAATTAAGGATACAGCCACGATTACCCCCATGATATTGGAACCGAATTGTTGTTGTAACAATGCTAACATGGCAATGGAGCAAAGGATACATCCTGTCAAGGCAATGGTCTTGTTACTTTTGGTTTCCTTGGCCAATTTGAATCCGGTTAGATTTACCATGGCGAAGATCAACAGGAACCCAACGCTACCGGCCGTGGAAATGCTTTCGAGTTTCAATGTGTTCGTTAAGGTAAGGGTAAGGATAGTGGTAATCAGAAGGCCGACGGGCTGATTCCAGAGTTGATAGGTAAATTCACGGGGCAATTCGTCATCTTCGGCAATCTCAAAACTTACACGACTACCGCCGTATAAGGAGGCATTGATGGCTGAAAAGGTAGAAATAAGGGCTGCAATGGTAATGATAGTGAAACCAACCTTTCCCAACATCGGTTTCGCCGCTTCGGCCAACACATAGTCTTGGGCCGTCGCAATTTCATTAAATGGGAGGGAACCTACGGTGACCACCGCTATGATGATGTAGAGCAAAATCACAAATATGACTGAGATGTAATAGGCGCGTGGAATGTTTTTTTCGGGATTTTCCATATCGGGTGCCGCGTTGGCGATGAGTTCAAACCCTTCATAGGCCACAAAAATGACCATGCCGCCAGTCAACAATTTGATGGGTGTTTCCCAATTGGCAGGTGAAAGCTGTTCCAGATTACTATTTCCCATCAACCCATAAATGCCCACACCGATAAAGGCCAATAAAATGATCAGTTTGATGATCACGGCATACGATTCAATAGCCCCAACCACCTTGATGCTGTAATAGTTGATTCCCGATGCCAATAGAATGATAAAGGTAGCATAGATATGAAAGTCCATTGGTCCACCAGTGATGGCGTACAAATTAGGGGCATAGGAACCAAAGGCCGAAGCATACAGGGACAACATGATGATATAGCTCAACCAAAGCAGGTTGTTGATGCCTCCACTAAAAATACTTTGTCCAAAACCTTGGTTGATAAATTTTACGGTACCGCCGCGATCGGGGTAGGCCAAGGATAGTTTTACATAGCTGTATGAAGTGAGCAAGGCAATGATCCCGGCAAAAAGAAACGCAAGTGGCGTACCGCCTTTGGCCAACGAAACCGCCAAACCCAGAACTGCAAAAATACCACCTCCCACCATGCCTCCAATGCCGATGGAAATCGCTTCCCTTAGTCCGATGGTTTTGCTCATTTTGGTTTTTGTTTCAAGCTTTTAATTAAAATCGACCCCAACATAATATCCTTCACTACCCCGAACATTAAAGACCGTACTGTCCTCAAAAATGAGGTACTGTCCCTTGATGCCCTTTAGGATTCCTTGGTAACTTGGTGTTTTGTCCAGATTCAGGCTTTTTACCTTTTCGGGGTATTGCAGCACGGGGAAGTCCAAATGAGTCTCTTGGTTGTTATTTATAAAATATTCGGACACTTCACCAGGGATGAATGGTTTCAATTTATTGCGCCATTCCACCAGATCCACATCTTCAATTCGGTTGGTGAGCATTTTTTGCCAACTGGTCTTGTCACTTACATGGTCTTTTAGGGCCACTTCGGTAATTCCGGCTAAATACCTATTGGGTACTTCCACAATTTCTATGGCCTCATGGGCTCCCTGGTCTATCCAACGGGTAGGTATCTGGGATTTTCTGGTAACCCCGACCTTAATGTTACTGGAATTGGCCAGATACACGATATGGGGTTGCAACTGCATTTTTTTCTCGTACTCTAGGTCGCGGTCTTCCTGGTCCAAATGGGCGGTACTCAATTCGGGTTTCATGATCCAATCGCCCGCGGAAGGTGTTTCATAAAAGCATGATTTACAAAACCCTTGTCGGTATATGGGTCTGTCCTTCTCACAGTTTAAACATTGAAATTTGATAAAGTCAATTTTAAGTTCTTTGTTCAGTAACTGGTTCAGGTTCAAAAAATCGCTTCCCAAGGTTAAAAAGTATTGTATGGGGTGGCCGTTCTCTGTATGCATTTTGCGCAGGACTCCTTCGTACAGCATGTTGTGATGAATGTTTGTTTCTTATTTGAAAATGAATGCCAGAAAAGCTATTTTAGCTGTTGCACCCAACTGAATTTCTTGGTTAAAGATACCTAAAATGCCCATACCATTATTCAACTCCATAGCTTCTTGGTTATTGAGAAAGCGCTACCACCAAATAGAACTTTTTCTCAAATATCCGTTGGATGTTCAGGATGAGGTGTTAAGGCAGTTGCTCGACTTTTCCCAGGAAACCATGATCGGAAAACAGTATGGGTTCGAAGACCTTCCCAAGTATGACGAATTCCGTAACCGGGTTCCCATTGTAGGGTATGAGGATGTGGCACCCATGATAGAGCGCACCCGTCGTGGAGAACAGAACCTCTTTTGGCCCACGACCATAAAATGGTTCGCCAAGAGTAGTGGTACCACCAATGCAAAAAGCAAATTCATCCCGGTAAGTAATGAGGCCTTGGAGGACTGTCATTACAAATCAAGCAAGGATTTACTCTGTCTTTATCTCAACAACAATGAAAACTCCCAACTGTTTACCGGTAAAAGTTTACGATTGGGTGGAAGCAAGGAACTCTATGAGGACAATGGAACCTTTTTTGGCGATTTGTCCGCTATTTTAATAGATAACATGCCCCTATGGGCCGAATATAGCAGTACACCTAGCAATAGGGTTTCCCTAATGAGTGAGTGGGAATCTAAGTTGGAGGCGATCATAGAGGAAAGCATTAGGGAAAACGTGACCAGTTTGGCGGGCGTGCCATCTTGGATGTTGGTTTTGCTCAATCAGGTTTTGGAGAAGACCGGCAAAAGTCACCTGTTCGAGATTTGGGAGAACCTCGAGGTGTATTTTCATGGAGGGGTCAGTTTTACCCCGTACAAGAACCAATACAAGAAACTGCTCCCCCGCAAAAAGTTCAATTTTTATGAAACCTATAATGCCTCCGAAGGATTTTTCGGTATACAAGATCGAAACAATTCCGATGAGCTTTTGTTGATGCTGGATTACGGTATTTTTTATGAGTTCATTCCCATGGATTCCAATGGAATTGAAGATTGGGCCATTCCGTTGTGGGAAGTGGAGCTGGGGGTCAACTATGCCATGGTGATTACCACAAATGCTGGGCTTTGGCGTTATAAGATAGGGGATACCGTCCGGTTCACCTCCAAAAACCCATACCGCATCAAGATTACGGGTAGGACCAAACACCACATCAATGTATTCGGGGAAGAACTGATCATTGAAAATGCAGAAGAGGCCCTGAAGCAAATTTGCCAGAAAACCGATGCGGAGATCATGGACTATACCGCCGCACCCATTTTTATGACGGGCAAAGAAAAAGGGGCACATGAATGGATCATCGAGTTTAGAAAGCCACCCGAAGATGTGGCCTATTTTACCGAAGTGTTGGACAATGCCCTAAAATCGCTCAACTCCGATTATGAGGCCAAGCGCTACAACAACATCACATTAAAAATGCCCAAAGTACATGTGGCCCGTAAAAATTTGTTCCATGACTGGCTCAAATCCAAGAATAAACTGGGTGGCCAACACAAGATCCCGAGGCTTTCCAATGAGCGTGGATATATTGATGAACTGCTCCGAATGAACATGGAAACAAGGGTGTAACATTATTTTACCTATCTTTACGAAAACGTTTTCGTAATTTTAACCTTTTATCGTCCAAACTTTCCTTTTGAACAAATAAAAAAGGTTTTTACCCGTTTAATGTTGAATTTCCCCTAGCAAATCTTTTAAACACTAAACCATAAAGATCATGGCAGAAAAACTTGTAGTTCTTTCCGATATGTGGGGAGCAAAAAAGGGCCTTTGGATAGCATCCTATTTTGGATACCTTCAACAATATTATGACATCGTATTTCATGATTGCCAGCAATTGGGAAATATTGACCTTCCAGTTTCTTCCGAAGAAAATGTACACCGCGCCTTTATTGAAGGCGGCATTGATACGGCAGTTGCCAGTTTGCTTAAAAAGGAAACCAGGCCAGCCCATTATTTGGCTTTTAGCACCGGAGGTACCATTGCCTATAAAGCGGCATTGCAAGGTTTACCGATGAAATCGTTGACGGCGATTTCGGCGACCCGTATCCGATTTGAGGAAGATAGGCCCGATACTCGTCTTAACCTTATTTATGGCGAGTGTGATGCCAATAAACCAGATTTGAAATGGTCACAACAAGTTGGTGCCGATTTTAGGATTGTACCCAGTTTCGGCCACATGCTCTATTCCGATGAAAAAATAATTTCGGAAGTCTGTTTGGAACTTTTGGAACAAGTCACAAAAAAAGTGGTCTGACTAGGAGACCACTTTTAGTTTTTTTATGGTTTCGTACGACAGCTTTTCCTCTGCGTACGCTTTGCTTACCTTGAACTCGGTTTCATCACTACTTGGTAGTGTGAACATGGCATCGGTGAAGACAGCTTCACAAAGGGAGCGTAGTCCCCTTGCACCTAATTTATATTCTACCGCCTTGTCCACAATATAACTCAATGCCTGCTCTGTAATGGTAAAGGTAATACCGTCCATGGCGAACAACTTCTCATATTGTTTGATGATGGCGTTTTTGGGTTCCGTTAAGATGGCACGCAATGTTTTGGCATCCAATGGGTTCATATGGGTGAGCACAGGTAGTCGCCCAATGATTTCTGGAATCAAACCAAATTCCTTAAGGTCTTTTGGAATGATGTATTGCAGAATATTGTCATTGTCCAACTTGTCATCGGCTTTGGACGCACTATAACCAACTGCCTGCATGTTCAAGCGTTTGGTAATGATGCGCTCGATACCATCAAAAGCACCTCCGGCCACAAAAAGAATATTTTCTGTATTTACCTCTATGAACTTTTGATCGGGATGTTTACGCCCACCTTTTGGTGGAACGTTCACCACAGTGCCTTCCAAGAGCTTCAAAAGACCTTGTTGCACGCCTTCACCTGATACATCGCGGGTGATGGATGGGTTGTCGCTCTTGCGGGCAATCTTGTCTATCTCATCGATGAATACAATACCTCTTTCCGCTTTTTCCAAGTTATAATCGGCAGCCTGTAGCAATCGGGTCAGGATGCTTTCCACATCTTCCCCAACATACCCTGCTTCGGTGAGTACCGTGGCATCCACAATGGCCAAAGGCACATTGAGCATTTTGGCGATGGTCTTCGCAATAAGGGTCTTGCCCGTACCGGTTTGCCCCACCATAATAATGTTGCTCTTTTGGATTTCTACATCGTCATCCTTGCCCTTGGGTTGCAACAGTCTTTTGTAGTGGTTGTATACCGCTACCGACATTACTTTTTTGGTCCTTTCCTGACCAATAACAAATGTGTCCAAGAAATCACGGATCTCCACTGGTTTTTTCAATTCCAGTTCAGAGGATAGGTCGTGGTTTTTGGATTGTTTGGATTCTTCCGCAACAATGCTATGGGCCTGTTCTATACATCGGTCGCAAATATGCGCATCAAGACCAGCAATCAATAAATTGGTTTCTGGCTTTTTTCTTCCACAAAAAGAACATTCCAAGTTTTCCTTTGCCATATTTCTCAACTATTCAACCATCAATAACGCAAAAAAATGGATTTTGGTCTGCGTTAAGGGGTTGGCTTCTTAATTAATGGGTATGAATTAGGATTTTTCCCTTATCAAAATTTCATCGATCATGCCATAGGCCTTGGCTTCTTCGGCCTTCATCCAGTAATCCCGGTCACTGTCGTCATACACCTTGTCAAAAGGTTGACCGGAGTGGTTGGAGATAATCTCATATAATTCGTCCTTGATCTTCAACACCTCCTTGGCAGCGATTTCAATATCACTGGCCTGTCCCTGCGCTCCTGAAAGTGGCTGATGGATCATGACCCTGGAGTGTGGCAGGCCACTTCGTTTACCTTTTTGACCTGCACAGAGCAGTACCGCGGCCATGGAGGCGGCTATTCCGGTACAGATGGTGGCCACATCGGGCTTGATGAACTGCATGGTATCGTAAATGCCCAATCCGGCGTACACACTTCCGCCAGGGGAATTGATATAGATCTGAATGTCCTTGGAGGCATCCGCGCTTTCCAAAAAGAGCAACTGGGCCTGTACAATATTGGCCACTTGATCATTGATCCCTGTTCCCATAAAAATGATGCGGTCCATCATCAATCGGGAGAAAACATCCATTGCAACTGCGTTCAATTGGCGTTCCTCTATAATGTTGGGAGTCATGTTCATAGGGTACATGCTGCTCATGATCTGGTCATAGTGCATGCTGTTTATACCGTGATGCTGGGTAGCATATTTTCTAAATTCTTTTCCGTAATCCATAGGATAGTACTCGATTTATCTTAAAAAAAAGGTGCCGAAAAATTAGCTTTTCGGCACCGTAAAGATACTTATTTTTCTTTTAGCAGACTAGCTGTATGCCTCCTTGATGAAGTCGTCATAAGATACTTCCTTCACCTTAAGGTTGGCCTTCTCCTTGTATAGGTCCAACAATTTTTGGCTCATCAACTGTTCTGAAAGTCGTTTCACCTCGTCTTGATTGCTCATTACACGAACGGCGATGTTTTCCAATTCCTCCTCTTTGGGGTCCATATGGCCATATTGTGCCATTTGCGATTTGATAAATCCTTTGGCAAATTCCTTAAGCTCATCAAATTGTACTTGAAGATTGTTTTCTTGAATGATCTTACCTTCGATCAATTGGTAACGCAATCCTTTTTCCGATCTTTCAAATTCTTCCGTGGCTTGGTCATCGGACAACATTTGTTCCCCACTCACTTGGATCCATTTTTTCAAAAACTCTGCTGGCAGGTCAAATTTGGTTTCCTCAATCAATTTCTCGGTGATATCGTTCAACAATTTTTGATCGGATTGCTGTTCAAACTGATTTTCAGAATCTTCTTTAATACGGTCCTTCAATTCTTTGGCAGATGTTACCTTGTCCTTACCGAACAATTTATCGAACAATTCCTGGTCCAAGGCTGCAGGTTGTCTTTCGTTGATTTCCTCAATGGTGAAAGTAACCTCGGTGTTCAGGCTATCTGCCTTGTCACGGTTGATGCCCAATGCACTAGATAAAAGATAGTCTTCCTTGAAAAGTCCTTTGGTGGAAAAGGTAACAATGTCACCTACTTTTTTGCCGACCAAGGCATCTACCGCTTTTTTAGCTTTTACCTTGTCCACCTCAATAGTGGTCTTGTTGTTGATGTCCTCGGCTTCATTGGCAAATGTTCCGGTCACCTCGTCGGCTTTGCCCACTTCGGTTTTGGATACCAACTTTCCGTATTGTTTTTGGATGCGCTCCACTTGATCGTCGATCATTTTCTTATCGGCCACGATTTTGTACTGGGTAACGGCTTTTTTGGTCTTCAACTGTACATCAAAGCTAGGCGCCAATCCCAATTCAAATTCGAAATCGAGATTTTCGTTTTCCCAATCAAAATTTTCAGGTTGTTTGGGAAGCGGGTTGCCCAAAACATCCAATTTTTCCTCGGTAAGGTATTTGTTCAGATTGTCCTGAAGCAGTTTGTTCACCTCATCCACCAAAACAGCTTTTCCGTACTGTTTTTTGATCAGTCCCATGGGAACCTGACCTTTTCTAAAACCTGGAATATTGGCTTGTTTTCTGTAGTCCTTAAGGATTTTTTCTACCTTGTCCTGATAGTCTTCTTTGCTTATGGCGACTTTTACAACTGCATTAAGATCGTCAATCTGCTCTTTAGTAATATTCATCTCCTACCTAATTTGCTGTTCAAAAATGGGATGCAAAAGTAATGCATTTTTGGTTTGACAGCAACTTTTTAAACCCTTGAATTTCAAACCAAACGAAATCTATTGGTCTTCCTTTAAAATGGAATGCAAAATGGACTGTAAAATGGACAGTAACAAACTGAAAATAATGGCCCACCAGAAGTTGACAACCTGAAACCCATCAATCAATTTTGCGGCAAAAAGAATGATGATGGCATTAATGACCAACAAGAAAAGTCCCAAGGTAAGTATGGTGATCGGCAATGTTAAAATGACAAGGATTGGCTTGACCAAAAAGTTGAGCAAGCTCAATACAACGGCCACAATAATGGCGGTGACCATGGAATCCACACCCACACCTGGCAGAACATAGGCCAGGATTACCACGGCTAGGGCATTCAATAATAATCTTAGTATGAGTTTCATAAAGGTGATTTTTGAAGTTGTTTTAATAAAAAAGGCACCGTGATTACGGTGCCCTTAAGATAACGAAATTATGTTTGTCTAGTTAATATAGAGCCCGGTATAATCCAATGGATTGACCATTGGTAGGTTGGACCCAAATTTTGTATTGATGGCAGTTGTAAATGCATTGGCGACAATTGCATAACCTCTGGGAGCAGGGTGTACCCCATCCAAAGAGAATCCGCCACCTGTAGCAAAATCACTGGTCACTAAACTTCCATCAGTTAACTGGATACCAGAGATATTGATGGTGCTCAACAAAGTGTTGGCATCCACAAAAGCAAGGTCGTAAGCAGAAGCCAAGGCAGCGATAGTTTGGTTGTAGGCATCGGTTGCCGTTTTTACCATCAATTGTTCTTCAGGCGTTAAAACCCATTTATCTGCCAAAGGAACCGCAACTCCATTGATTGAAGTAGGATTGTTCGGATCGGCCAAAGTTCCGATAAACGTGCTTGAGGTCAGCACCAAAAGATCATCGGCAGTAGCTTGTCTCATATTGATCAAGGCCGGGTTAAAACCAGTAAGGTCAGTTAAATCTTCATCAATTATGACCACAGCGTTGCCTTCGCCGGCAGAAAAGGATATAGTTCTTTTTGCCAATTCCTGAGCGTCGATGATGTTCAAAGCATGTAATTGAGCCAATCCTGCATTATAGGCACCATAAGCAGCCATGCTGTTCAAATAAGCGGCAGTTTCCGCGTCCAAAGGAATGGGATTGTATGGTACGGTAGAGAAATAGGGAAGGTCGGTTACATATGGAATGTTGGCGATGGCACCATCTGCACCATTGGCTTTCAATGTCTGTACAATGCCACTCATAACACTTGCATACACATTGGGATCTGTAATATCGGCTCTTGAATAGGTGCTGGGGTCTAAATTTCCAGTTTGGTCAGTTCCTGCTCCTCCACCTGTGGCATATAACAAAACGTCATTGGATCCAACCCACAACGTAAAGAAGGTTGCTCCTTGCGCCGCGGCGTCACCAATAACGGTAGCCGATTCGCTGGAAGAGAATCTTGCAAAATAGGGATTGGCGGTTCCCATGGCCACTCCTGCCACACTGCCGTAGCCTGGAGCCAAGAGCTCATAACTTTTTGCCCCGGGTACCCCCATGTTGTTGAAAGATCCAGATAATTTACTGGATACTTCAGTGGAGCCTTGCCCGGAAACAGGCGTTGGTGCAGGACCATTGGCAGTGAATGCCAAATAGAGTCTGTTCCCTGCTATTGGGGTTCCCTGAAGGGTCATTCCCCCAAGGTTGTCCGCCATGAAAGGAATATTAAAAGAGCCGCCCCCTACCAAGGCAAAATTAGCCGCCAGCATATTGGGAAAAGAAGCTTCCTGGCCAGCTGTAAAAAGTGCATTGTCAGAGAATCCTGCTGTAAGGGAATTTCCTACAGCTACGTAATTGGAGAAATCCGCGGTTCCGGAAGTGTATTCAATGGGTTCGGTCGTGTTGTCAATTGGGGTCGTATCGTCTTCACATGCCATCAAGAATAAGCCTAAAACTGGGAGTAAGGCATAAAACTTTTTCATATCGATAATCTGTTAGAGTTAGTTTATGTTCACTTTTATGGTAAAATCACAATAAACCAAATCTATATCAAAATTGTTATACAGGCAATTAAATGGGCAAAAAAATTATGCATGCATAATAAAAAGGATGAAATTTTAAGAATTTAGAAAAGCGAAGCTCTTTTCAAAAAACTGTGCGGGGTTTTCTGCATGCAACCAATGCCCGGCATTGTCTATGGTTTCAATCTGAGCGTTGGGGAAGTGTTTTTTGATCTCTGGATAATCGTTGGGGAGTATATATTCAGACCGGTCGCCCCTCAGAAATAGGGTAGGACCATCATAAAGGGCCAATGGGGCAATGTTGTCCCCGATCTCTTCCATTTTGTTCTTGAGAACTTCAAAATTGAATCGGAACCCCAATTTTCCCTGTTCCACCCAATACAGGTTTTTCAACAAAAATTGTCTAATACCAAAATTTCTAAGGTATTTGGAAAGTTCTTCATCTGCTTCGGTCCTGCTCGTGATCTTGTCAAAATCCAACTTGTCCAGCGCGTTTACGATATCCTGATGATGGGGGGGGTAAAACTTAGGTGCAATATCGGCAACAATGAGTTTAGTGACCCTTTCCGGGTGGGAGGTAGCCAACTGCATGGCCGTTTTACCGCCCATGGAATGCCCAAGCACAATGGATGAATCCAGTTGGTGGTGGTCCATATAATTGATGACATCCCGGGAAAGCAATTCGTAGTCAAAATCCGGGGAATGGAAACTTTTGCCATGGTTCCGTTGGTCAATGAGATGTACCTGAAATCCGTTTTCGGCGTATTGGGTGCCAAGGGTTTTCCAGTTGTCCGACATGCCCAAAAAACCATGAAGGATAATGAAAGGCTGGCCTTCTCCCAATATTTTTGAATGTAATATTTCCATTATTTCAATCTGTGTAGGTACATGTTGATGACATTTTCCAATCCCAAATAAAGGGATTCGCAGATCAATGCGTGGCCAATGGAGACTTCCAGCAAACTTGGAATATGTTGCTTGAAAAATTGAATGTTGTCCAAGCTTAGGTCGTGACCTGCATTAAGTCCAAGCCCTACTTTTTGGGCCGCTTCCGCAGCTTTTGCAAAAGGAGCAACGGCCGCTTCCTTGTTGCCTTTGGCAAATTCATGGGCGTAGCTTTCGGTGTACAGTTCCACACGATCGGTGCCAGTCAAGGCAGCTGCCTCTACCATTTTAGGGTCGGGGTCCACGAAAATGGATGTGCGTATGCCATTCGTTTTGAAGGTGTTGATCACATCGACCAAAAAATCTTTGTGTTTAATGGTGTCCCAGCCGGCATTGGAGGTGATGGCATCCTCTGCATCGGGCACCAAGGTAACCTGAGTGGGTTTTACCTCAAGGACCAAATCGATGAATTTGGGTACCGGGTTTCCTTCAATATTGAATTCCGTGGCAACTATTTTTTTGAGGTCCCTGGCATCTTGATAACGAATGTGTCGCTCATCGGGTCTTGGATGAATGGTGATGCCCTCAGCCCCGAAAGATTCAATGTCCTGGGTAGAGGTGATGAGGTTGGGCACGTTGCCGCCGCGAGAATTTCGTAATGTTGCCAGTTTATTTATGTTGACGCTCAACTTTGTCATGAAGTTCTTTTTTAGATTGGCAAAAATAGGAATTAGGCACGCCTTTTGCCATTTAAAATTAGTATTTTGCACCTAATAACAGCGTTATGCACATCCAAGACCAAATTATAACTACAGTGCCCGTTTTCGAGGTTTCCGAAACCTTGAAGGAGGTGATCAAGTTTTTTGAGGAGACCACATACTCCCATGTGGCCGTTACTGAAAACGGGGTTTACCTTGGACTTTTGTCGGAGAATGATCTGCCCTGTTTCGAGCCAGAAAAATCCATAGAGGACTTCCGGTACGAATTGGATAATTTCTTTGTGACCAAGGAAACAGCTTGGTTGGATGTACTGGAGATGTTCTCCCGGAACGAGGCCAATATTTTGCCCGTTGTGGACGAAAACCAATTGATCTCGGGGTACTATGATCTGGAGGATATCGTGAGTGTTTTTATCGACACGCCTTTTTTTAAGGAACCCGGGGCCATTTTGGTCATTTCTACGGGAATCAAGGATTATTCCTTTAGCGAGATTGCCCAAATCGTGGAAAGCAACAATGCCCGGCTGTTGGGGGCCTTTATCACCGATTCTGAAAACGATGTGGTGCAGATTACCCTTAAAATCGGCACCCAGAGCATGAATGAGGTGGCCCAAACTTTTAGAAGGTACAACTATACCATAGTTTTTGGAAATAGTGACGATCAGTTCATGGAAGATTTGAAGCAACGATCGGACTATCTGGAAAAATATCTCAACGTATAGTATGAAGGTAGCCATTTACGGTCAATCTTTTCAGGAGGAGGATAAATGTTGTGTTCACGAACTTTTGGAGGAACTCGAAAAGCTGGATGCCACTATTTATGTTGAGGAAAACTTCAATAAACTTGTTTCCGAAGTAACAAAAGGACGTATTGATGGACTGTTTACGGCATCCAAGGGACTGGACTCCAGTTTTGACATGTTCGTAAGTTTTGGTGGAGATGGTACCATGTTGCGGGCCGTAACCTACGTCAAGGATTATGGTATTCCCATTGTTGGGGTCAATACCGGCCGCTTGGGATTTTTGTCCACCTTTAAAAAAGAAAACGTGCGCAAGCTGGTCACGGAGTTTGTGGCCGGGCACTTTGCCGTTGAGGAGCGTACCTTGGTCGAGGTGGAGTTGAATTCCGATCTGGATGAATTCAAAGGGCTCAATTTTGCGTTGAACGAAGTCACGGTAAGCCGCAAGGACACCACTTCCATGATTACCGTGGAAACGTGGTTGAACGACGAATACCTGACTTCTTACTGGTCCGATGGACTTATCGTGTCCACACCTACAGGTTCTACCGGATATTCCCTCAGTTGTGGAGGACCTGTGATCGCACCAACTGCCAAATCCTTAGTGCTTACGCCCATTGCACCACATAACCTAAATGCTCGGCCCCTGGTCATTTCCGATGACACCCAGATCAGATTGAAGGTTTCTGGGAGGGAAAAGACCCATTTGGTCTCCCTGGATTCTAGGATCGCGGATATTCCCAACGGCAAGGAAATCCGTATCAAGAAATCCGATTTCACCATCAAAATGATCGAATACAAATCGGAAAGCTTCTTGAAAACGCTTCGCAATAAATTGCTTTGGGGGGAAGATAAACGCAATTGAATTCAACACGGACAATAAATGGGGCTAAAAACTGTTTTACAAGGGAGAACAAATCTAATATTGTATCTATTGACCTTCCTTTACTCTTAAAACTTGAATTTTTTGGTTAGTATGCGGATAGTTTTGGCTGTATTTCTATGCTGTGTGATCAAGGTCAGCGCACAGACCTATGAGGTTGGTTTGTTTGCCGGGGGCGCCAATATGGTGGGCGATGTGGGAAGGACCAATTACATTTTACCTTCCGGCCCTGCCTTTGGTGGCATCTTTAAATGGAACAAAGGAAAACGCTACGCTTGGAGGGGCAGCGTTATCTATGGGCAATTTACGGCAGACGATACCAAATCCAGTATGCAATCGCGCCAACAACGTGCCTATGTGTTGGATAATTCGGTTTTGGAGTTCTCCGCGGGACTCGAAATCAACTTCGTGGAATACAACCTTCACAAGCTCGGTCCGGCCTTTACACCCTACCTGTATACGGGTTTAACCTATTTCAGGTACGATTTTAATTATTTTGATGCCCTCCAAGTGCAGGATATTAACCAAAAAGACGGTAGTTTTGCAATTCCAATGACGGTTGGGGCAAAATGCCGGTTAAGTCAGTTCCTCATTCTGGGGGCCGAAATTGGGGCCAGGTATACTTTTACGGACAATTTGGACGCAAGTAACCCAGAAGGTTCCAATTATGAGCAGTTCAGGTTTGGGAACATATTGAGCGATGACTGGTACGTGTTCACGGGTTTTACATTGACGTATACCTTCGGACGCAAGCCCTGCCAGGATTGTTTTCAATAAATAATGCAAACGCTAGAGGACCTAAACAAGGACAAACTTCCAAAACACATGGCCATCATCATGGATGGCAACGGTAGATGGGCCCAACAAAGGGGCAAGCTCCGTGTGTTCGGTCATGAAAATGGTGCCGAGGCGGTAAAACGCACAGTGGAAACTTGCGTAAAACTTGAAATACAATATCTTACCCTCTATGCATTTTCCACGGAAAATTGGAACCGACCCAAAATTGAGGTGGACACTTTAATGAAGCTTCTGGTGACTGCATTGAAAAGGGAGCTCAAAAATTTGAAAAAGAACAATATTAGGTTAAAGGCCATCGGAAGGATGGAAACCCTGCCCGAAAAGGTGCATAGGGAACTTGACGAAGTCATTGCCAAAACATCAAAAAATACAGGGATGACCGTTACCCTGGCATTGAGCTATGGCTCTCGGGAAGAGATTACATCAGCCGTTCGGGAGATTGCGGTCAAAGTTAAAAATAACATAATTTCACCCGAAAATATTGACGAACAAGTTATAAATACACATCTTTACGCGCACTTTTTGCCTGATGTTGACCTACTTATACGCACCAGTGGCGAATGTAGGATCAGCAATTTTTTACTCTGGCAGATTGCATACGCGGAATTATATTTTATTGATGTATTTTGGCCCGATTTTAACGAGCAGCATTTGGTAGAGGCCATAATGAGTTACCAAAATAGAGAACGACGATTTGGAAAAACTAGCGAACAACTTAACTAAAGGTATTGATAACCTGATACCGGTTTATCTCAGAATATTTCTTTCCGCAACATTCCTACTCTTGTCCGGAACGGGGTTTGCCCAAGAAACCACCTTTGAGGATGGTAAAGAATATATTTTGGGGGGATTGACCGTCACTGGATTGCAAAGTTACAACGAGCAGACCGTTAAGGCCTACACAGGGTTAAGGGTAGGCCAACCCATCAAGGTGCCGGGTGATGAGATCAGTGCCGTGATCAAAAAGTTGTGGGGCCTGGAACTCTTTAGTAATGTGGAGATGTATTATACCAAGATCGAAGGCAACCAAATTTATTTGGAACTTCATATTTTGGAACGTCCTACCTTGAACAATGTTACCGTTTATGGTATCAAAAAGCGCAAGGTGGAGGACATCATCAACGATACGGACCTTAAAAAAGGGAAGAAAATTACCGAAAGTTTGATCGCCAATACCAAAAACTACCTACAGAACAAGTATAAAAAACAAGGCTACCTGAATGCCAAGGTGAATATTGCCACGACAGCTGACACATCGGGCACCAACGTACAGAATATGGTGGTCAATGTGAACAAGGGAGACAAGGTAAAGATCAGAAAGATCACCTTTGAGGGGAATGAGCAACTTACAAACAAAAGGTTACGTAAGGCCCTTAAGAATACCAAGAAGAAAAAACTGTTCCGTTTCTGGAAGAAGTCAAAATTCATTGCGGCCGATTTTGATGAGGATTTATCCAATTTGGTGGACACCTATGCCGAAAGAGGTTATAGGGATGCCAGGGTGCTCTCGGATACCTTTGTAAAAGTGGATGAGCACAACATCGACCTGATCATCAAAGTGGAAGAAGGTAATAAATACTACTTTGGGAATATTGATTTTGTCGGAAACTCCGTGTATACTGATAGGCAATTGAGCCAAATTTTGGGAATCAAAAAAGGGGATACTTACAATGGGGTTTTGTTAAAGGAACGTGTGGCCGACGACTCCAAACCGGATGCCGTGGATCTGACCAATCTTTACCAGAACAATGGTTACCTGTTCTCGACCATTAACCCGGTTGAGGTTTCCGCAGTGAATGACACTATTGATTTTGAGATCAGGATCATTGAAGGTAAGGAAACCTATTTGGACCACGTTACGGTAAAAGGGAACGATAAAACCAATGATCACGTAATCTTTAGGGAATTAAGAACACGTCCCGGTCAAAAATATAGCAAGGAAAATATAGTAAGGACCATTAGGGAGTTGGGTCAGTTGGGCTTCTTTGACGCGGAGCAGATAGTTCCGGATATACAAAACCCGAACCCCAACGAAGGGACCGTGGATATCGAATACAGCTTGGTGGAATCAGGTTCCAGCCAGATAGAACTACAAGGTGGTTTCGGCGGTGGAGGTTTCATTGGTACCTTGGGACTTTCCTTTAGCAACTTTTCCCTAAAAAATATTTTCAATGGGGAGGCCTACAAGCCAGTGCCAATGGGTGATGGGCAGACCTTTGCCCTTCGTCTGCAGGCCAGTAGAACCTTCAGGGTCTATAGTCTGAATTTCTCTGAACCCTGGTTGGGAGGTAAAAAACCGGTAAGGTTCAACCTATCCCTTTCTAGGACCCAGCAGTTTGCCACAGGATATAATAGCAATGGTAGATTGGATGTTCAAAAAGAACGAGGTTTTTCAATAACTGGTGTTTCCGCTGGTTTGGCCAAAAGAGTACAGTGGCCTGATGACTTTTTTACCATTTCACATGCAGCAAGTTATCAGTTGTATGATTTTAACGATTACAACAGTGGCCTGTTCAACTTTGGTAATGGTAGTTCCAATTCTTTGAGCTATACCCTTGGTATATCTAGAAGTTCTCAGGGTCCGAGCAGGATTTTCCCAATGTCAGGTTCCAACTTTGAATTGACTGCTAAGTTTACTCCGCCATATTCTTTGTTCAGTTCCAAAGATTACAAACAGTTAAAGGAAGATATTAATTCAACTACGGAAAGATTGTACGAGCTTCAGGATTTAGATAGAAATACAGAAGAAGAATTGGAATTCCAACAATTGGGCAATGATTTGGAGAGTATGGAAGAAGAGCGTTTTAAGTTGTTGGAATACTACAAGATTAAGTTTAAGGGTGACTGGTACACTACTTTGGTGGACAAGTTGGTTCTCCGTACCAATGCAGAATTTGGTTTCTTGGGTGCCTATAACCACGATATTGGCGATGTTCCTTTTGAGCGTTTTTATGTGGGAGGTGATGGTCTTGGTAACTTTACGTTGGATGGTAGGGATGTTATTCAGTTGCGCGGATATCAAAATCAATCGTTGACACCATATATAACTAATGCGATAACAGGTAGGCTTCAGCAGGATGGGGGAACAATCTATAATAAGTTCTCCATGGAGCTTCGCTATCCGCTTACATTAAAACCTTCGGCATCCATTTATGCACTATCATTTTTGGAAGCCGGTAATGCTTTCAACAATTTTAATGAATATAATCCGTTTGAGTTAAAAAGATCTGCCGGAGTGGGGCTACGTATTTTTATGCCGGCATTCGGACTCTTGGGAATCGATTTTGGTTATGGTTTCGATAGTGATGCCAGACCTGGATCTACCGGACCAAGTGGATGGCAAACGCACTTCATCATCGGGCAGCAGTTTTAATCAAAGGAAAATAGTGTCTGGGTCACTTATAAATGTCCCATTTTAAATAAATGATTTATTTTGGCACGATATTTTCTATGTAAAATGCGGAATCAAAGATGAATACGAAAGTTCTTTTGTCATTAGTGGTTTTGATGTTGTCCCTTCATGGGTTTTCCCAAACTTCACGAGGGGTGCGCATAGGATACGTGGATATGGAATATATCCTGGAGAATGTGGAAGAGTATAGGGACGCAACGGAGCAACTGAACATAAAGGCCCTAAAATGGAAACAAGAGATAGAACTCAAACAAAGTTCCATCGATCAGATGAAAAAAGATCTGATGGCAGAAAAAGTGCTCTTGACGGATGAACTCATCGCGGAACGCGAAGAGGAAATCCAGATTTTGGAAAAGGAAATGTTGGATTATCAACAGGACCGGTTCGGACCGCAAGGGGATTTGGTGCTACAGAAACAACTTTTGGTACAACCGATCCAAGACCAGGTTTTCAACGAGGTACAAAAAATCGGGGCCAATAAAAGATACGATTTTATTTTTGATAAATCGGCAGATGTTGTAATGTTGTACTCCGAAAAACGGCACGATATCAGTGACTTGGTTTTAAGGGAAATAGCACGGACCCGAAAGGTGAGTGCCTCCAATAAAAAACAGGACCAGAAAAACCGTTTGGAGCAGTTCAAGGCTGATGAGGAAGAAGCCGATGAGGAGATAAGTGAAGCGCTTTTGGACAGACAGGCCCGGACCGATTCCATTCAACAGGCCAACGCCAAAGCAGTTGAGGACAAGCGGGCGGAACAACTGAGGCTAAGGGAGGAAAGAAAAAAAGCCTACGAGGCAAGAAGACAAAAATTGTTGGAAGAACGCGAAGCAAAACGCCAAGCGAAAATAGAGGACCGGAGCAAACCGGAACAGGAGAAGGATTCAGTACAGAACTAAATATTGAAACACTAAATTTAAAATCGAAATAAGTAACTTAGAGAATCATGAGAAATGTTAAAAGGATTGCTGTAGCCCTAATATTGTTTGTGGCGGCTACGGGTTTTGTAAATGCACAGAGTAAGATTGCCCATATCAACGTACAGCAACTGTTGACTGAAATGCCGGAGATGAAAGCTGCACAAGCCGAATTGAAAAAATTGCAGGAAACCTATTCAGCGGACATCCAAGGTTCAATGACAGAACTTCAGAATAAATATACCCAGTACTCTAACGAGGCCACTTCCAAAACGGAAGAAGAAAACCAAAAAAGGGCTCAGGAGCTTCAAGGATTTGAAAAAAATATAGACGAAGCCAGAAATGCTGCCATGCAAGCCATGCAACAAAAGCAACAAGAATTGTTCGCTCCCATTTCAGAAAAGGCCAAGGCTGCCATCGAAAAGGTGGCCGCTGCCCAAGGTTTTGATTACGTGATCGATGCAAGCCCAGGTTTGAGCTTGATCGTAGCCAAAGGAAAGGATCTTTTACCTGCGGTAAAGAAAGAATTGGGATTCTAAAAACATTAATCTCTCAATATTGAAAAAGCTGGAGTACACCTCCAGCTTTTTTATTTTATAAAACCATGATATTATTTTACTTCAGATACCCCGTTGAGAACTATATCAATTGAGCTTATTTTGTCGTCCCAATTTGAGAATAAGGCAGAAGATAAACTTTTGAATCTTTCATGACCAAATATACCTGGTGATATATAGTAGTTAGATATCTCAATGCTCTTTCCTTTAAAATCGGCATGTTCATACATGATAACTCGCCTAGTTTGATTATAGTTGGTTGTTCCATACGGGTATTTAAAAGTGGAGGAAATAGTACATGAACTTGCCTTATCATTGAAATTTACACTTTTTAAATTTTTAAGGTCATCAACTGAATTTATATTCGTCATTATGTTTCCTTTTAGGTAGCTATCTTGATAAAATTTCACATAAGTGTTGAATGGACCTACAATTGCTGGATTTTTAGAATCGAAATTACTGGCATTTTTCCTTGATTCTAATAACTTTTCATAATCGTCGTTATAAAAATTGAATTTTTCTTGCTCATTTTCAAAGAAATAAACAGCTTCTTTGTTTATAACTGTTGCTAGTTCTGGCAGATTGTCAAGTCCTTTTAATGCATCAGGAATGTCACTTAAGGGTTGTAGATTACCATCAGCATCTTCATAATATTCAATGGTATAAAAAGTTCCTTTGAAATAAAATTTCGATACTAATGTTTGATTTTGATCAGTAATTTCTTCTGTAGGTATGCCCTCATTTGAGCAAGAAATGACTAGAATACTCACAAGTAAAAAAAATAATTTTCTCATAACTGTCTGTTTTAAAAGTTTTAAATTAAAATTCAGGCCAATTTGTAAAAATTCGAATAACAAAGTTTTGGAAAGATGGTTTGATTTATAAATTAGAATCGGATTTATAAATTAGAGATAAAATGATAGGTTAATCAATGAATCATTCTTTAAACCAATATTTGGGTAATGTTGTCGGGATTTTTGATTCAGGGGTGGGGGGAACCTCCATCTGGAAAGAAGTGGTGAAAATGCTTCCCCATGAAAGCACCCTGTACCTGGCCGATAGTGCCAATGCCCCCTATGGTGAAAAATCAAGGGAAGAAATTCTCCGTCTGAGCATCAAGAATACAGAACTCCTTTTGGAAAAAGGATCAAAGATTATTGTGGTGGCCTGCAATACAGCAACCACAAATGCCATTGATTACCTCCGGGAAAATTATCACGTACCATTTATTGGGATAGAACCTGCCATAAAACCTGCGGCATTTCATACAAAGACCAAAAAAGTGGGTGTTCTGGCCACAAAAGGAACGCTCTCCAGCAGTTTGTTCCATAATACCTCCAAACTCTTTGCCGAAGGGATTACCGTGGTGGAGCAAGAAGGAAAAGGGCTTGTGGAATTGATCGAGTCCAACAAAGTGTATTCCACTGAAATGAGGGAGCTTTTGGCCACCTTTTTAGATCCAATGTTGGAACAACAAATCGACTGCCTGGTGTTGGGATGCACCCATTATCCTTACTTGATTCCCGTATTGAAGGAAATGTTGCCGAATAACGTCACTATCATTGATTCTGGGGAAGCTGTTGCCAGACAAACCAAAGCCATCTTGGAACAAAACGGGTTATTGGCTCCGGAAACAAACCATCCGAAGTATACCTTGTACACCAACAAGAATGTGGACATCCTGAAAAGTTTTGTGGATGGGCCTGATTGCGAGGTTTCGTACCTCGATTTTTGATTTCTATTTTCGTTTATAGGTCAGGTAGGTAAAACTATATTGGTGCCTATCATCCTTTGGATGATGTTCCTCGTTGACCAATTCCCATTCCTTTTCATCGATCACAGGAAAAAAAGCATCCGCCTCGAATGTTGCGTGTACGCGGGTAAGTTCAATGTCCGTAGCAATGGTCATAGACTGTTTGTAGATTTCACCACCACCGATGATGAAGGCCGTTTCCCCTTCATGAACCAAATCAATGGCTTCCTCCAGGGAATGTACTATGGTGCAAGGGAATTTTGTCTGGTAATCCTTGTCCCGTGTTATGGCGATATGTTCACGGTCCGGAAGTGGCTTTGGGAAGCTTTCCAGCGTTTTTCTGCCCATGATGATCTTATGGCCCGATGTAATCGTCTTGAATCGTTTAAAATCATCGGGAAGATGCCAGACCAAGTCATTGTCCTTGCCCAGGGCATTGTTCTCCGCGGCTGCGGCAATAATGATCAATCGCTTCATTGATCTTTTTTTTTATTGATGTTGGAAAGGGGAAATTCGGTCTCGATTTCTTTTTGGATTTCGGCAATGCGTTTCTTCTGCAAGGCCACCAATTTTTCCCGCTGCTGGCGTTCCCAGTCCTGTCCCATGAACCTATGCGTTACGAACACGTTAAAGGCATGGATCACGAACAAAAAGGCCCAAAAGGTAATGGCCCAAATAAACCAATCGTAGGAATCCCCATACTTGAGGATTTTGTTGATCAGAACCAAAAAAACACTGCCGATCAAAAAAACCACAAAGTGGGAGAACAGCCGTTTCTTTTGTTTGATGCGTTTATGGGCATTCTCCAAAAGCTCGTGCTGCTCCAGATCCAATTCAGGTGTTTTCTTTTTTCCGAATGACAACATGGAATGGCTATCTTTAACAACAAATATAGTTGAATTGTATCCAAATACCCCGTAATGCAAAATCTGAGAAAAAAATTCCCTGTTCTAAACCAATACATTTATGCCAACACGGCTTCTGCAGGACTTTTGAGCGAAGACCTCATGGAATGGAGGCAAGGCCATGACCTGGACTACCTTATTGGCGGTAGTGAGATGAAGAACAAGGGATTTGCGCACATGCCCGAAATCAAGAAAACGGTCGGAAGGTTTTTTCATTGTAAGCCCGAAAATGTGGCCTTGGTTCCCAATTTCAGTTTGGGACTCAATTTGTTGTTGGAAGGCCTTCCCAAGGATAAAACAGTATTGCTGCTGCATAACGATTATCCCTCGGTGAACTGGCCTTTCGAGACCCGAAACTTTAAAAGGGAGTATGTGGATATCGATGAGCATATGGAGGAGCGCATACATGAAAAACTAAAAACCGGAAAAATAGATATTCTGGCCTTGAGTTTGGTGCAATGGGTGAACGGGGTAAAAATTGATCTTGACTTTTTAAAGCAGGTGAAAAAGGATTTCCCCGATGTGATGATCATGGCGGACGGAACCCAGTACTTGGGAATGGAACCTTTTGATTTTGAGGCTTCGGGGGTGGATATTCTAGGGGCCAGCGCCTACAAATGGCTATTGGCGGGTTATGGCAATGGTTTTTTCCTGATAAAGGATGGTATAAAGGACCAATTTGAATTAAAAGGCATAGGCAACGGTTCCGTGAACAACGACCTCTCCAAGCGTGACAGCATCCCGTTCTGTAAGTTCTTGGAGCCTGGCCACTTGGACTCCTTCAACTTTGGAAGTTTAGAATTTGCCCTTAATTTTTTGGATGAGATCGGTCTAGAGAACGTTCAGGCCCAGCTCCAGAAATTGTCCAATAGGGCCATGACCGCATTCTCCGATCTAGGGCTGCTTCAACCTTTTGTAAGTCAGAGAAAACAGCACAGTACCATTTTCAATATAAAGGACGATAAAAAGCTTTTCGATAAATTGACCGAAGAAAATGTGGTGGTTTCACCAAGGGGAGGAGGGGTGCGATTGAGCTTCCATTTTTACAATACGGAGGAAGAAGTGGATGTTATTGCCACACTTCTAAAACGTTGGATGTCAAAATAATAATTGGTAAAAATCCATGATCTAATTTGATAAAAGTAACCCTATTGTTAGGTGCATTTTATCAATATGATAAATCGGTGGTAACTAATTGTAAATAAGCAGTTTTATGTATTGCTTTGTGGTGGAATTAAAATTTTGGTACCATGGCAATTAAGAAACAATACCTAAAGAGCAAGCCTGTTTGCAAGGTCACTTTCAGTGTTCCTGCGGATGAGGCGGAAACCGTTGCGGTAGTCGGCGATTTCAACAAGTGGAACCCCAAGGGCAGCGGATTGAAAAAATTGAAGGATGGAACCTTCAAGGGAACTTTTGAACTTCCTGTGGAGAACACCTATGAGTTCAGATATTTGATAGATGGCAACTATACCAACGATGCTGAGGCCGATCGTTTCCAATGGAACGAGTATGCCGGCACGGAAAACGCCGTTTTGGAAGTATAACTTTTTAGAAAGGTAATTTTAATGCACCGTCATCGGTTTCCCCAAGCTGATGGCGGTTTTTTTTACCCTGAACTTGATTCAGGGTCTCACCATCTTCACATTTTTACCCTTCAAAAAAACGTTTTTTACTTATGGGTCTCGTTGAGGTACTTTAGGCCTTTGTAAAGTGCCGGTAGTGGCACCGACCGATGGTTTTCGGCTTCAAAATAATCTTGTTTTACCTGAAGTTTGTCGCGCCAGCGCTCCTCCATCATCGCTACAAATTGGTCGTGTCGCTTTTTGTTCCGCTCGTAATTGGTCTCGCCTTGGTTGGCCGTGGCCCAGTATAATTTTTTGTTGATGGAGGTCGGGGTCATTGAAGCCATTTTACTTTCCATGGTGGTTTCGTCCCACCAAATACTGGGATCGATGGCCAAATAGGCATTAAACACACTGTTGGGGTCCAAATAGGCATTTACGGTCAACAAGCCACCGAGGGAGTGCCCTATCAAGGTACGATGTGGGGCTGCACGATAATGGTTCTCTACATAAGGAATCAATTCCTTTTCAATAAAATCCAGGAATTTTTTGCCCCCACCCATGGTGTTGGCACGCTTGGTCTGCAATTTGGTAATGGTGAAATCCCGTTCGCGATCCACATTTTCGATGGCCACCACAATGGTTTCCGGCATCAGGTAGTTGCGGTTGGTACGGGAACCCATAAATTGGACAATGGCCGATGTGGTTTCAAAGTGGACATATCCGTCCAATAAAATAATAATTGGATATTGAGTGTCAGATTTTGAAGGATCGCTATAGGAGTGGGGAAGACTCACCAAAATGGATCTTTCCTCATTGAGGATGGTGGAGTGTACAGAAATGGAATGGCCCAGTTCTATGGGTTTTCCAACTTGACCTACAACTATTAACCTGCTGAAAAGGAGAAGGAAAAATAGTGGGATAAGGAATCGTTTCTTCAAGGGAACTTGTGGTTAGTAGGCTTTTTGTTGCATATTTCAATGGCTCGAAACCAGTTTTTGTTAGGTGCCTATGCCTTTTCTATTTCCGTCATAATTTCCCTCACTTTCTCCATATCCTCTTTTGCAACTTGAAGTTCCGCAACAAAGGTGGCCATGTGGCTCATGACCTGCGTGGTGTGTTCGTTGCGCAAAAAGCATTGGATGCCTTCAGCTTCCAGCCTGCTCTTCAAGGGGAGCAAATCGGTTTCATAGTGCGAACTTTTAATGGTAACCCAACTCATAGTGTTTCATTTTTACGGCTTGTATAGCCCAAATCCTTATGTATTAAAGATAGTTGATATAAAGACGAGGTACAAGGATTTGCTTGCAATCGGTTCCAAGGCCCATGGCTTTGGATCGGGAAAACGTGAATACTACTTCCTTAATATTTTCTCCATGGCCTTGCCCTTGGCCAGTTCGTCCACCAGCTTGTCCAAATACCGGATTTTTTTCATGAGTCCGTCTTCCATTTCTTCTACCCGATACCCACAGATCACCCCCGTTATTTTGTCAACATTCGGGTTCAATCGGGGTGCTTCTCCAAAAAAAGTCTCAAAATCTATACGGTTATCTAAAATGTGTTGCAGCGCTTTTTGGTCGTAGCCGGTCAACCATTGGATGATGGTATCCACCTCCTCCTTGGTGCGGCCTTTTTTCTCTGCTTTGGTGATATAATGTGGATATACACTGGCAACCGAGGTGGTAAAGATTCTGTGTTTGTCCATGATGGCTTGTTTAGTATTAATTGACAACTAGCAATTTAAGGGTTTTTCTCTTTCAGAAATTTGATGATAAGGCCCAACTGCCCCAAATGGTACACATCATGGTGTAACATACCATTTACTAGAAAGCTGTATGTGTAGTCGCCCTTAAAGTCGATATCGTAATAGGTTTGTGAAAGAAATGCATCTTCTTTGTTTTTAAGCAAAGTGATGAGTTCCTTCAAGGTGTCATCGTATTCCTTTTGGATCTGCTCCCAACCTTTTTGTTTTAGGATGTCGTTGGGCAACCAATTTTCTGGGCAATCGTCCGTTTTGCTGCCTTGGCCCGTTTTGATTTTCAGCAAGGCCTCTTTTCGCCAAAAAGTGAGGTGCGAAATGGTCTCAGCAATACTGTGCAAACCTTCCAAAGGTCTTTTAAACACGAGGTCTGCATCCACATCGGCTAGCTTACTGGCAAAGGAATTGCCTACCCAAGGGTAACCGTCCTGGATTTCCTCAAATTGTGCGATGGTGTATTGGATAAGCGGGTTCATGGATTTGTTTTATTAGCTGAAGTTAAAAAAAATAAATACAGTCATAATTGATTATGACGGTTTATCCAATCAGGGATTTTACATTTGGGCATGACCCAAAAGGAGATAATATTTTCGGATTTGTTTGAAGATGCCTATGGCTCCCCTGCCGAACTGGCCAACATACTGGACTTGGGTCTGGAAATGCTCTTTTATGTGGAGGAAGGAGCGTTTTCCCAAAGGGAAATCCAACAAGTGGTTACCGCGTTACGGGATATTAATGGGGTTTTGAGGGGAAAATCTTGAACTTGTGTTATATCGAAGGCTCATACATTATGGGTTTTAGTTTTAATGTTAAGGGGTCAACTATCATTTGTTCATATCTTGGCATATGACCAATGTTATTGAAAAACGAAATAGTTTTCAATTGGTCAAATTCTAGTGATTTATATCCAAAAATGACCTTGGATATCAATTTTGGATTAAAAGGAACATCCAAGTTTTTTCCATCATTAGTAATTTTTAAATCCATTAGGTTTTTGACGTAGCGAATATCAAAAACAAGGCGTACTTCTTCCTCGTAATCCCAAATATTACTTTTATTTGTTACCACAAACATGCCCAATTCCCCTTCTTTTATTTTTTTTAAATTTCTTTTTTCAAGTAGGCTTTCTGGGTAAACGACTTCCGAAGGACTACCACAATAGTCATGTTTTGAGAAATCTATTTCAAAACAGACTTGCGTATGAGATTTTCCATAATGTGCCCACATCAAATATGACTTTTCAGTAGTATAGGTTTTTGAAAAACAACATATATATGTTGATGAAAAGGCTCTTTCAAATGCAATCTTTGTAGCATGTTGAATAAGCTTATGTCCTTTTTTGGATAAGTTTTCCCAATCCAAATCCATCAAAAATGGACTATTATCTAAAGGGTCATTGAATTGGTCTGCCCTTGAAAACCTTAGTCTTTGGTTTTCAATTGTACTATAAAGGCCATCAAAGGAAATAAATCGATATGATTTATCTCGATACGTGTTAAAAAGGGAATCATCCGACATGCTTGTCCCATATTTTCAGAGAAAAAAGATAATCAATTTTTTAAAAGCCTTCTGTCAAACCCATCAAAATGGGTGATGATGGGGAGGTCAAAATCGGCATAATCAGAGTCGGTGGAGTTTACGATGACCACATGGCCCACTTGGCAATTCAGGGCTGCCTGTACCCCGGAGTGGGAGTCCTCAAAAATAACGGAACCTGCCTTGCCCACGCCCAATCGTTCTATGGCCCTGTCAAATAAGTCGGGGTGAGGTTTTCCCTTTACAGTGCCATCGTTGTACACAATATGCTCCTCGGCAAAATAATCGAGTAAGTTAAACTGGTCTATAAAAAAGTCCACATTCGATTTTCCAGAAGCCGTGGCAATGGCCATGGGAATATCGTTCCCCCTTAAATAATCCAAAAGGGCCAGTGCACCGGGTGCCAGTTCCATTTTGTGTTTCAAACATTCGTTGCGGTAAAGCACTTCTTTTTCTTCGGAATACTGATGCACTTCTTCATCGCTAAAAGGCCGTTTGAAGAGAATTTCTAGCGTATCCTTCCCGTTGCGGCCATGGATGTAATCCCTCTTTTGCTGTTCGGTCAGGAAAATATGGTGTGCCGCCAAATATTCGTCCCAAGACTTTTCCTGGTATTCGGAATCCCAAAATAAGGTGCCATTAAAGTCAAAAATTACCCCGCCTTTTTGCATTTGCTCAAATCAGATTTATACGGCAACCACGCCTTTAATATGGGGATGTGGGTCGTAGTTAAGTAGTTCAAAATCATCAAATGTAAAGGCAAAAATGTCCTTTACATTTGGATTGATTTTCATGGTGGGCAATGGGCGAGGGTCACGGCTCAATTGCAGTTCCACCTGTTCCAAATGGTTGTTGTAGATATGGGCGTCACCAAAGGTGTGGATAAAATCCCCAGGCTGGTAGCCACAGACTTGTGCCATCATCATCGTGAACAAAGCGTAAGAGGCAATGTTGAAGGGTACCCCCAAAAAGATATCGGCACTGCGTTGGTACAATTGGCAAGACAGTTTCCCATCTGCTACATAAAACTGGAAAAACGCATGGCAGGGAGGGAGAGCAGCCTTACCGTTGGCCACATTTTCCGCAAAGGAAACGGAAGTGTCGGGCAATACGCTGGGGTTCCAGGCAGAGACCAACATACGGCGACTATTGGGATTGTTCTTCAAGGTATCCACCACTTCCTGTATCTGGTCGATTTCCTCACTGTTCCAATTGCGCCATTGATGTCCGTATACAGGACCGAGGTCTCCGTTTTCATCCGCCCACTCGTTCCAAATACGTACGCCGTTCTCTTGCAGGTATTCAATATTGGTATCCCCCTTCAAAAACCACAACAGTTCATAAATAATGGACTTTAAATGCAATTTTTTGGTGGTCACCATGGGAAATCCTTCCGAAAGGTCGAACCGCATCTGATAGCCAAAAACGCTCAAGGTTCCTGTTCCTGTCCGGTCGCCTTTTTGGTTCCCGTGTTCCAACACATGTTTGAGGAGGTCGTGGTACTGTTTCATAATGGGTTAAAGGTAAATGGTTGCGTACGAAAGGGCAATAGGTCTACTGCCTGATTTATGAAAACTTTATTAACGGGTGGGGTTTGGTTAAGGGTAATGGATTAAAGTGAAGGGTTACGGATGGTTGGACTTGTTATATTTAATCAGGGATGCAATCTTTTTTTGTAGGCGTTGGATGTTTTTAATGATTGATGATGATTCTTCTGAAGGAAGGAAGTTCAAATCTTGGCAAAGAATGAGATGGGTCTCTAATTCGAAAGCCGAACCTAAGCTAATTTGTAAAAATCGGACAAAGTCTTTTTGGGAATACTTGCTGCACCCTTCTGCAATATTGGCTGGAATGGACACTGAACACCTGTTCATTTGGGATACAAGGCCGTATTTTTCAGAATCGGGTAAACATTTGGTAATGGTGTAGATTTCCTTTACCAGTATTCGGGAGTCTTTCCAAACCTCCAATTCTCGAAAATTTCGCATAGTACAATTGCGTTAAATGATCGAGGTTGATATGATTATTATGAAATGGGGTCAGCTAATATCCTTTTACCCAGAACCTTCCACCCTATACCCATCAATCCTTTACCCCAAAATCATCCCTGCAATGGTAGCAGAAAGCAAGGAAGCCAAGGAACCGCCCAAAACGGCCTTCATGCCGAATTCGGATAAGTTCTTGCGCTGACCGGGTGCCAAGGAACCGATACCACCGATTTGGATACCGATAGAGGCAAAATTGGCAAAGCCACAAAGCATATACGTGGCCATGATTACGGATTTGTTGTAGGTAAAATGCACGCCGTTCGCCACATCTTTCAGGTCGGCCAACTGAATGTAACCGATAAATTCACTGGCGGCAAGCTTTATACCGAGCAACTGTCCCATTAGCATTACATCTTCATTGGCCACACCAATGAGCCACATGAGAGGGGCAAAAATATACCCTAAAATAAATTCAATTGATAGTCTGTCAAACCGAGTATTTTCAGAAATTATTTCATTTAACGAAGTAAAATGCCAATTAATATTCAATTGCTCTATTGTTATACCGTCAAAGCCTGCTATTCCTCCTAATATGCCATTGATCATGGCGATAAAGGCCACAAAAACCAACAGCATGGCACCCACGTTCAGGGCCAATTTCAAACCTTCTGTTGTACCGTTGGCGATGGCATCCAAAATGTTCGTGCCAATTTTTTCCGCGGACACCTTTACATCGGTGTTTACCGTTTCGGTCTGGGGATATAATATTTTTGAAATAACGATGGCGCCTGGTGCTGCCATAACAGAAGCGGCCAAGAGGTGTTTGGCAAAAACCAATTGAAGTACTGGATCATCTCCACCCAAAAATCCGATATAGGCCGCGAGTACAGCTCCAGCAACGGTAGCCATTCCACCGATCATGACCAAAAGGATTTCGGACCGGTTCATTTTTTCCAAATACGCTTTGATCAATAGCGGGGCTTCCGTTTGGCCCAAAAAGATGTTTCCTGCCACGGATAGACTTTCTGCACCTGAGATTCCAAGTGTTTTTGATAGCAGCCACGCCATTCCCTTAACAATAACTTGGATAACACCTAAATAGTAGAGCACGGAGGTCAATGCGGAGAAAAATACAATGGTGGGGAGCACCTGAAAGGCAAAAATATATCCAAAGGTATCCATATCCACAACAAGCCCTTCAAACAAAAACTGGCTTCCAGCTCGGGTAAACTCAAGAATACTTATAAAAAATTCACCTAATTTTCGAAAGATATATTGCACAAAAGGGACTTTGAGCACCCCTATGGCAATCAACACTTGTAGGGAAAGCCCAATGCCCACGGTTTTCCAGTTGATGGCCTTTCGATTATTGCTGAACAAAAAGGAAATCAGGATCAATACAGCCATACCCAACCCCCCGCGTAAAAGAGTGGTTAATGTAAAACCTTGGTTGGCAATAATTTCTGGAGATGACTGAGTGACGAGGTTTGCGGTTGAGGCAAGATTCAGAGAATCGGCTGGCACGGTATTTTGCCCTAAGGCGATTGAACAAATGAACAGAAGGATCAAGAAACTCTGGGTCTTTTTCGCCATGTACGTTTATTTTCGCTTGGAAATTTCGTCCCTTAATTTGGCAGCCTTTTCGTAGTCTTCATTGGCCACTGCCTGGTCCAATTCTTTGTGTAGTTCTTCCAAGGAAAGTTCTCGGTAGCCATGGGACCCGGCACCGGATTCAATTTCAACAGTTTCTCCCTCCTGAAGGATCTCGTCCACAACAATGCTGTCGTCCTCGTCTTCTTTTTCTTCTTCTTTGGATGAGAATTTCAAGAAGATACCGGCTTTGTCCAAGATGGTCTTGTAGGTAAAGATGGGTGCATCAAACCGAAGGGCCAAGGCAATGGCATCGCTGGTGCGGGCATCAATGATCTCTTCCACTTTGTCGCGTTCACAGATGATGCTGGAATAAAAAACACCGTCGACCAATTTATGGATGATGACCTGTTTTACCACTATTTCAAACCTGTCCGCAAAATTCTTGAAAAGGTCATGGGTCAAAGGTCTAGGAGGTCTAATGTCCTTTTCCAGGGCAATGGCAATGGATTGTGCCTCAAATGCCCCAATGACAATGGGAAGTTTTCGGTCTCCCTCCACTTCATTTAAAATAAGGGCATAAGCGCCGTTTTGGGTTTGACTGTATGATATTCCCTTTATTTTTAGCCGTACTAAACTCATAATCTCCTCCTAAAGCAAAAAAGCTGTCCAAATAAGTGGCTTTACCAGTTATCTGAACAGCCCCTTGCAATGGGCAAATTAACAAAATTTAAGCGTTTTGGGCTTTAAATTCCTTTAATTTTTCGATGAGTTTGGGCACTACCTCAAAGGCATCCCCAACAATTCCGTAATCTGCGGCCTTGAAGAAAGGAGCCTCAGGGTCATTGTTGATCACCACTTTGACCTTGGAGGAACTTACACCAGCCAAATGTTGAATGGCCCCAGAAATACCAATGGCAATATAGAGATTACTCGCCACAGGCTTACCTGTTTGTCCCACGTGTTCACCATGGGGGCGCCAGCCCAAATCGGAAACTGGTTTGGAACAGGCCGTAGCGGCGCCCAAAACTTGGGCCAATTCTTCGATCATACCCCAATTTTCAGGGCCCTTCAACCCACGACCGCCTGACACCACAATATCGGCATCGGCAATGGTTACTTTTCCTGAAACTCTATCCACTTCGACCGATTTTACGGCAAAGTCGCCATCGGTCAATGAAGGATTAAAATCTTCCACAGCGGCCGATACATTATTTTCCACAACTCCGTATGCATTATTGGATACCCCGATCACTTTTACATCGGAAGAAATCTCAGTATGGGCAAAGCCCTTGTTACTGAAAGCCGTTCTTTTTACCACGAATGGGGAAGTGCTATCAGGAGCGGCAACCACATTGGGAACATATCCCGCATCCATTTTAGTGGCAAGTATCGGTGCCAAAAATTTGGTGTCTGAACTGGAGCTTAAAACGATGACTTTGGCTCCTTCAGCTTTAGCAGCCTGTGCCAAAGCATCGGCATAAGCTTTGGCATTGAAGGTGTCCAGTTTATCATTGGCTACTTTCAAAATTTTGGAAACCCCATAAGTGCCCAAGGTTGCATCGTCCTGTGCATTGAACGTTACAGCCGTAACGGTGGTACCCAAATCTTGGGCCACCTTGTAGGCATAAGAAGCCACTTCAAAAGCATTCTTTTTCAATTTTCCCTTAAGGGATTCGGCATATACTAATACTGACATAATATTTTCAAATCTTGTTTAGATAACTTTAGCTTCGTTGTGCAATAGGTCTACCAGTTCCCCAACATTATCAGGGCTAACCAATTTAACGGCCCCTTTTGGTGCAGGTTTGTCAAATTTTCCATCCTTGGTCAACTGTGGGGCGTCCACAGGTTCCACTACGTTCAGTGCTTTTTGTCTGGCCATCATGATACCACGCATGTTGGGAATGCGTAGGTCGCTTTCCTCAACCAACCCTTTTTGACCACCGATGACCAATGGCAAGGAAGTACTCAATTTTTCCTTTCCTCCGTCGATTTCACGCAAAGCGGTAGCTTGGGTTCCTTCAATTTCCAAACCTATGCAGGTATTTACAAAGTTCATTTCCAATAAGGTGGCCAACATTCCGGGTACCATTCCACCATTATAGTCAATGGATTCCCTACCGGCAATGACCAGGTCATAACCACCATTTTTGACCACTTCGGCCAATTGCTTAGCTACGAAAAAACCATCCTTTGGTTCGGCATTTACTCTGATTGCCTCGTCGGCGCCAATGGCAAGTGCCTTTCTTATGGTGGGTTCCGTTTGGGCCCCTCCAACGGTTGCCACATGTACGGTTGCACCTTGTTTTTCCTTGAACCACATGGCGCGGGTCAATCCGAACTCATCGTTGGGATTAATCACAAATTGAACCCCGTTTGTATCAAACTTGGTGTCGCCTTCCGTAAAATTGATTTTGGAAGTAGTATCCGGTACGTTGCTTATGCAAACTAAAATCTTCATATATACTTAAGGTTTATGTTGTCAAATATAGCCAATAATAATTAAATTTATTATGCATGCATAATAAATTTTGTTCTTTTTTTTGATGAAAGGTCAGGCAATGTTCGGTGAGTTTTTGCTATTTTTGCTTGCATTTTTAAGCACGCCAATTCAATTTTTTAGCACGATTTAATGAAAACACTACAGTTTAGGGAAGCTATTGCCGAGGCCATGTCCGAAGAAATGAGAAGGGATGATTCCATTTATTTGATGGGTGAGGAGGTTGCCGAGTACAACGGTGCCTATAAAGCCTCAAAAGGAATGTTGGATGAGTTTGGACCGGAAAGGGTTTTGGATACCCCGATTTCCGAGTTGGGCTTTGCCGGTGTAGGCGTGGGTTCTACCATGAACGGCAACCGACCCATTATAGAATTCATGACCTTCAACTTCTCCTTGGTGGGGATTGACCAGATTATCAATAACGCGGCAAAAATCCGTCAGATGTCTGCCGGACAGTTCAACTGCCCTATCGTTTTTAGGGGTCCTACTGCTTCTGCAGGTCAGTTGGCGGCCACGCACTCTCAGGCTTTTGAAAGTTGGTATGCCAATTGTCCTGGACTTAAGGTAGTGGTTCCATCAAACCCTGCCGATGCCAAAGGACTGTTGAAAAGCGCTATCCGAGATAACGACCCTGTTATTTTTATGGAGTCCGAGCAAATGTACGGTGATAAGGGTGAGGTGCCAGAAGGCGAGTACACCATTCCATTGGGAGTTGCCGACATTAAGCGTGAAGGTAGCGATGTGACCATTGTTTCCTTTGGAAAAATCATCAAAGAAGCCTACAAGGCTGCCGAAGAGTTGGAAAAAGAAGGGATTAGCTGTGAGATCATCGATTTGCGCACCGTTCGTCCAATGGATATCAATGCCATCATCACTTCCGTGAAGAAAACCAACAGAATGGTGATTTTAGAAGAGGCTTGGCCGTTTGGCAACGTGGCCACTGAAATTATCTATCATGTACAGGACAAAGCATTTGATTATTTGGATGCCCCTATCGTAAAATTGAACACTGCTGACACCCCAGCACCTTATTCCCCTGTGCTTTTGGTGGAATGGTTGCCTAACCACGAGGACGTGATCAAGGCTGTTAAGAAAGTGTTATATAAGCTATAGAATCATATTTGTAAGGTATATTAGCCCCGTCAACCTAGTTGATGGGGCTTTTTTTAGGGAACAGTTTTTGATAAGAAAATACTTTGAACCAAATTTGACCTAAGTTTATCAAAGGAAAGCCTTTGTTGTCTTTCTTTGCGTCCCATAAATCCGAGCATGAAAAGAATCCTAACCGTTTTTTTCTTTCTTTCACTTTTACTGGTATCCGCACAAACCAAAATAGAAGGTATCGTGCTGGATGAATACGGTGCACCCATTTCCTTCGCCAATATTATTTTCAAAAACTCTTCCGAAGGAACCATTACCAATGACAATGGTCGTTTTTATTTTGAATCGGACAATACCTATAGCGCCATTATTGTCTCCTTTATCGGGTACGAGACCAAGGAAATTGAACTTGCCCAAAAAGTGAACTATGGCCTTGAGATTGTTCTGGCCGAATCCACCGAAGAATTGAAAGAGGTGGTGGTGTATACGGGAAAGCAATCCAAAAAGAACAATCCTGCCATCGACATCCTTAGAAAAATTTGGGCCAAGGAAAGGCAGAACGGGGTAAGGATGTTCAAACAATACCAATTCGATAAATACGAGAAGATTGAGTTCGACCTCAATACCATAGATAGTGCCTTGATCAAGAGCAAGCTTTTTAAGGGGCTGGAGTTTATGTTCGAGGACTTGGACACCTCCCGCATCACGGGAAAGACCTATTTGCCCATTTTCTTGAACGAGACCTTCTCCAAAGTATATGGTGACAATGTCATCGAAAAGGAAAAAGAGGATGTGTTGGGGAACAAAAACTCAGGTTTTAGTGGTAATCAGGCCATCGCTGCATTTGTGGAGGACCTCTATTCCGACTACGATATATATGATAACTATCTGAAGTTTTTCGATAAAAGCTTTACCAGTCCCTTGTCCAAAACAGGTGTGGATGTGTACAACTATGTACTTTCTGACAGTACGTTCATTGATAATAAATGGTGCTACAATATCATCTATTATCCACGCCGGAAAAACGAGTTAACCTTTAAAGGGGATTTTTGGGTGAACGATACCACTTTTGCCATCAAGAAAATCAACATGCAGGTCACCAAGAGTGCCAACATCAACTGGGTAAAGGAAATCTATATTGAACAGGAGTTTGATGTGGTGAGCGACTCAGTCTTTTTGCTGAAGCGGGATTACATGTTGAGCGACTTTAGTTTTTCCAAGAAAGAGGAGTCGAGGGGAGTATATGGTAAACGCACCACGGTTTTTGATAACTATGTGTTCGATACCAACCGTTCCGAAGATTTTTATAAAGCTGTTTCCGATCCATACGATCCGCGGGTGTTTGCCCAGGATAGTATTTTTTGGAAGAACGCCCGACTCGAGAACCTGAACGCAGACGAATCGGGTATCTTTAAATTATTGGATACCTTAAAGACGGTGCCCAAGTTCCGCACTTATTACGACATTGTGAGTATTTTGGGTTCCGGATATATTGAAATCGATAAATGGAACGTGGATATTGGGGATATCTACAGCACTTTCGGTTACAACGATGCCGAAGGAATCCGTTTGCGTGGTGGTGCGCGCACCTATTTTGGACAGAACGATACGTGGCGTTTGGAAGGATACATGGCTTATGGTTTTGATGACAGGAAGTTCAAGCATGGTTTTTCGGGCAAGTTTTTGCTGGATCGGAAGAATAGACTCATTCTCTCTGGAGGTAACCGAAGGGACATTGAGCAATTGGGCTTAAGTTTGACTAGTACCACTGACGTCATGGGAAGGAGCATCGCTTCGTCGTCCTTGGTGACCGTTGGTTCCAATAACAGGTTGACCAACATTAACCTATCTACCTTCAATGTGGAAATGGAACCCGTAAAAAACTTCAGGATAAGTGTAGGTAGTTCGTTCCGGACCCTAAGTTCGGCCTTACCCGATGCTTTCAGTCTTGATTATGTAGATCCAAACTCTCCAACGGGCATTTCTTCGGAAGTAAAACAGTTCGATTTGAACACTACCTTGATCTATACGCCAGGTAAAAGAACCATTGGTTATGGGGTGGAGCGCGTCAATGTAAACGATGATTACAGTACTTTGGTGCTGAACTATACCAAAGGTGTCAGAGGCTTTTTGGAAAGTGATTTCGATTATGAAAAAATCCAGTTCTCCTATCGCCAACCATGGCAGATTGGTGGTTTGGGCAGGTTAACCAGTAGTGTGGAACTCGGTAAGACCTTCGGGGCCGTTCCTCTGGGACTGTTGAGTGTGATACCAGGTAACCAGACCCTTTTCTCCTTGTACAACGCGTTTCCAAACCTGGATTTTTACGAGTTTGTGACCGATACCTATGCCACGGTACATTTGGAACATAACTTTAATGGACGCTTATTCTCAAGGATTCCTTTCTTGCGAAAGTTCAATCTTAGGGAAATAGTAGGGCTAAGAGGGGCCTGGGGCCAGCTTTCCGACGAAAATATCGCTTTGAGTGCACCGACCAACGTACCATTGTCCGCACCCGAGGATCAGATTTATTGGGAATACTCCTTCGGGGTCGGTAATATCTTCAAAATACTCAGGATAGACTTCAATTTTAGGGGCAATTACCTCCAAAATCCAGATGCAAGACCTTTTGGCATTACAGGAACCTTCGGATTTAATTTTTAATTAATACGAATAAGGCAATTTATGCTCCCAAATCCAGTTGTACTGGTTATTTTTGCAGTAAATAAATCTCTGAAATGTCTAAAAAACCACAAGTTACCTTTGATGTGCTCATAGAAATCCCAAAAGGTAGTAGAAATAAGTACGAATACGACTTCACCCTTCACAAGATCCGATTTGATAGAACCTTGTTTTCGTCCATGATGTATCCTGGCGATTACGGTTTTGTGCCCGAAACCTTGGCTTTGGACAAAGATCCCTTGGATGTATTGGTGTTGGCCACCGAGCCAAGCTATCCAATGGTGGTGATGGAAGTGAAACCGGTAGGGGTGTTCCATATGACCGATGAAAAAGGTCCTGATGAAAAATTGATCTGTGTTCCGGTGTCCGATCCGATTTGGAGCCAAAGGGAAGACATCAGTGAACTGAACCCGCACAGATTGAAGGAAATTGAACACTTTTTCCAGGTATACAAAGATTTGGAAGAAAAGAAAGTAGACACCGGTGGTTGGGGCGATGTGAACGAGGCCATCAAGATCTATCACGAATGTGTACAGCGCTATGAAGAAAGCGAACACAAAAAGAAACGGACCTACACCATATAGATAATAATAACTTTAAAAAAATGCGCTTTTTATAATGAAAAGCGCATTTTTTTTATTACTTCGTATTTTACTACATTAGCTGCCATTAAAAATTTTCTAAACAACTCAATCTATGGATTTAATCGTAAAGTTTTTGCCCGTTTTTGGTATCCTGGGCCTATTGTACGTGTTCATTAAAAACGTATGGATCTCCAAACAGGAAGTTGGGGATGAAAAAATGGCAAGGATTGCCAAGAACATTGCCGATGGGGCAATGTCCTTCCTAAAGGCAGAATATAAAATACTCAGCATTTTTGTGGTGGCCGTAGCCGTATTGCTTTATTTCAAGGGAAGCAATGAGGCGGGCTCCAACGGAATGGTGGCCGTTTCCTTTGTGGTAGGGGCCATTTGTTCCGCCCTCGCCGGTTTCATTGGAATGAAAGTGGCCACAAAGGCCAACGTAAGAACTACACAGGCCGCCCGTACCTCATTGGGTAAGGCGCTTGAAGTAGCCTTTGCCGGAGGTGCCGTTATGGGACTTGGTGTTGTGGGACTTGGTGTTTTGGGCTTGAGTGGACTTTTCATGATCTATAGCGGTCAAGGATGGGAGTTGGGTGAGATCCTGAACGTACTATCCGGATTTTCACTAGGGGCTTCGTCCATCGCACTTTTTGCACGTGTAGGTGGAGGTATCTATACCAAGGCTGCTGACGTAGGTGCCGACCTGGTAGGTAAGGTAGAGGCAGGTATTCCTGAAGATCACCCTCTAAACCCAGCTACCATTGCCGATAATGTTGGCGACAACGTTGGGGATGTGGCCGGTATGGGTGCCGACCTTTTCGAATCCTATGTGGGATCTATCATCGGTACCATGGTATTAGGTGCTGTTTTTGCCACCCTTCCCGAATTCCAGGCTTCATTTGATGGTTTGGGTGCCGTGTATTTACCGTTGGCACTGGCTGCCGTAGGGATCGTGATGTCCATCATCGGAACCTTTTTCGTTAAGGTGAAGGATGGAGGAAATCCTCAGACTGCCTTGAATATTGGCGAATTCGGTTCTGCAGCACTTATGTTGATCGCATCTTATTTCATCATCAAAGGCATGCTGCCTGAATCTTGGATGGAAGGTGGAAAAGAATACTCTGCCATGGGCGTTTTTTGGGCTACCATTGCAGGTTTGGTCGCTGGACTTTTGGTTGGTAAGGTTACCGAATATTATACGGGAACCGGAAAAAAACCCGTCAATTCCATTGTGCGCCAATCCGAGACAGGTTCGGCCACGAATATTATCGCAGGTTTGGGAGTGGGTATGATGTCCACTGCCATTCCTATTATTTTGATTGCCGCGGCCATTTTGGTTTCGCACTACTTCGCAGGTTTATATGGAATTGCCATTGCCGCGGTAGGAATGTTGGCCAATACAGGAATCCAATTGGCTGTTGATGCCTATGGACCTATTTCTGATAACGCGGGTGGTATTGCAGAGATGGCCGAATTGCCAAAAGAAGTACGGGAGCGTACCGATAAGTTGGATGCCGTTGGTAACACAACCGCTGCCATTGGTAAAGGTTTTGCCATTGCCTCCGCAGCGTTGACCGCCTTGGCCTTGTTCGCGGCCTTTATGAAGACCGCCGGGGTACAATCCATTGACGTTTCCCAGCCAGATATCATGGCCGGACTATTGGTGGGTGGTATGCTGCCCTTCGTATTCTCTGCCCTTTCCATGAATGCAGTAGGTCGGGCGGCCATGTCCATGATTGAAGAAGTGCGCCGTCAGTTCAAAGAAATTCCAAAGTTGAAAGCAGCTTTGGAAATCATGAGAAAATATGATTCCGATCTTTCCAAAGCCTCCAAGGAGGATATGGAAATTTTTGAAGCCGCCGATGGTGTGGCCGAATATGAGAAGTGCGTGGCCATTTCAACGCAGGCTTCCATCAAAGAAATGGTAATGCCAGGTTTGTTGGCCATTGCTGTACCTGTTGCTGTTGGATTTATCGGCGGTGCCGAAATGTTGGGAGGACTTTTGGCCGGTGTTACTACTGCTGGAGTTTTGATGGCGATATTCCAATCCAATGCTGGTGGAGCTTGGGATAATGCCAAGAAAACCATTGAAGCCGAAGGCCGAAAAGGTAGTGATGCCCATAAAGCTGCTGTGGTTGGGGATACCGTTGGTGACCCATTTAAGGATACTTCCGGTCCATCTTTGAATATTTTGCTTAAATTGATGTCCGTAGTGGCGTTGGTGATTGCCCCAAGTTTGGTGAGCCTTTCTTCCGACGATATGGCAATGGTGAAAGAGGAAGTTTCCGTTACCATTTCTTCTGATGATATGAAGGAAACCAAAGAAGTTGAAAAGCAAATCCGAGTGGAGGTAAGCAATACCGAAGAAGGGGCTTTTAAGGCAATGGTGATCTCAAGTACCACGATCAATGGTGAAACCGTTGAAGAGGTTGAAGAGTTTACGGCCAACTCCAAGGAAGAACTTGAAAAAAAGATTGAAGAATACAAGAGTGCTAGGGCAAAGAATTAGCTCTCGCTTTAAAGTAAAGCTGGAAAAACCACGCCTTGGCGTGGTTTTTTTATGGTGTCATATCGAGCGGAGTCGAGATGTGAAATTAATTCAATTTAAAAGTAATCGGAATGGCATAGGGAACCTTTACTGGTGTACCCCGCTGTTTTCCGGGAGTCATTTTGGGCAATTTTGAAATGATACGACCAGCTTCTTTTTCCAAACTTTCATGAGGACCACGCAGTTTTACGTCACCGATGCTGCCATCTTTCTGAACGGTAAAAACCACACTTACCCTACCTTGTAAACCCATTTCTTGTGCCAATTCAGGATAACGGATGGTCTTGTTGATGTGTTTGAGCATCATTTCCTGAAAACAGGCTTTTTTTGCCTTTTCATCGGGTTCATTTTCGCAACCTGGGAAAACAGGCGCGTTTTCAATGGTAATGAAAGGCACTGTATCTGGGATGTCATCATCTGCAACCTCAATGTCTTCAACATCTACTATTTCAGTATCCTGATTGGTATCTTCTGCTTCAATAACAGATTCTTCAATCTTTTCTTCGTCATCGGCTATCTTGATTTCCGGTGGGGTTTGGATTTTAGGTTTCGGAAGTTCCATTTTTTGAATGGTAATAGGTACTTCCTCTGGCGGCAGTAAATTGGGATCATTTAGTCCAATGTCCCATTCGGAGATTTTGTCGTAGCTTTTCCATTCCAAGGCCATATAGGCGAGTAGGAGAACACAGGTCATCCCTATGGAAAAATAGAGTTTGCTGTTCCTTTTCAGATCTAATTGTGGGTTTTTCTTTGGTTCCATGATTTTCAAATTTTTTGCCACAAGGGCGTAGTTAATAGTTATGGATGTAATCTGAATCCTAAACTAGTTTGAAAATCAACCTATTAAAAATAGGAATGAGGGAACGGGTCGTTTGGGTGAGGGAAATGGATTTTTGTTTTAATCCACGATGGCTTGATAAACCAAAGACCGCAATTTTCCATGGTCGTCAATGTCACCTGAAGGAATCAATTGGGTGAAATACACTACGGTTAATTCTTCTTTAGGGTCTACCCAATACGTTGAATGATAGGCACCTCCCCAACCATATTCACCGACAGTTCCGGGAGTGCCCCTATCCCCTAAATCTTCAACAACGGAAAAGCCTAGGCCGAATCCGGTTCCGCCAACCCAAGGGAATGATGCATCACCCAAATGGTTGACCGTCATCAATTCAACGGTTTTTGGAGATAAAATTCGTTTTCCGTTAAAGATGCCACCATTTAGCATCATTTGAAGGAATTTGGTATAGTCCAATGATGTGCTCAAAAGGCCTGCGCCGCCTGAAAAACTCTTTCGGGGTCCATCCACATAGGCCCCTTGACCCACCATTCCACCTTGTTCTGGAGCGCGTTCCAATCCATTGTCTTTGGGAGAATACACAACAGCCAAACGATCTCTTTTTTCTTTAGGTAAATAAAAATGGGTGTTGGCCATTCCCAATGGCCCGATTATGTTTTCCTGCAGAAAAATATCCAATGGTTTGCCTGATACAACTTCGATTAGTGCTCCTAGTATATCGGTGTTGTAGCCATACACAAATTGTTCCCCTGGCTGCGATTCGAAAGGTAGTCCGGCCATTCTCGTAACGGTTGCCAAAATAGGTTCTTCCCGATCAGCAAAATACCATCCTTGGATTTTGGCTTTTTTCCATTGGTCCGCGGCAATACCTTCACCATAGGAAACTCCAGAAGTGTGGGTCAATAAATCTCTGATGGTTATGGGCCTATTGCTTTTTACCACCTCGTAAGTGCCGTCTTCCTTGGCTACGGCAACCTTTGTTTCCATAAAGGCTGGGATGTATTTGCCAACGGGATCCGAAATCAAAAGTTTCCCTTGTTCTTGAAGGATCATGATTCCAACACTTACAATGGCCTTGGTCTGCGAGGCAATTCTAAAGATGGAACTATTTGTCATGGGAATTTCACGTGCAATATCATTTTTGCCAAAGGACTCGAAGTAGGCTATTTTTCCTTTTCGGGCAACAAGAATTACTGCACCTGGTAGCTTATCTTTGTCAATATAATCTTGAAATGTGCGGGTCATTACATCCAGTCGTTCTGATGACATTCCCACTTCTTCGGGCGCAACTTTTGTGAGTTCTTGGGCACCTGCATGTAAATATAAAAGTAGGCCTAGAAGAATTGTGGAACATTTGAGAAGTCGATCAATTTTCATTGGAATAAATTTTGATTAAGATACAAATGTTTGGTAACCCAAGTTATTTGGATGTAATGAAAGATTGCTTTTAAAACAACCCGTGGATCTCCGCATCTATGCGGTTGATCACCACCCCGAGGTCTTCTGGTTCCGCCACAAAATCGAGGTTATCCACATCAAAAATGAGCAATTTCCCTTTTTCATAGGTGTTGGCCCAAGCCTCGTAACGTTCGTTCAATCGACTGAGGTAATCAATGGAAATGGAATTTTCATAATCCCTGCCACGCTTGTGGATCTGGTTCACCAAATTGGGAATGGAACTGCGCAGATAGATCAACAGATCGGGTGGTTGTACCAAACTTTCCATCAATTCGAAAAGGCTACGGTAGTTTTCGTAATCACGGTTGGTCATCAGTCCCATGGCATGCAGGTTGGGGGCAAAAATATGGGCATCCTCGTAAATGGTACGATCCTGGATCACATTTTTACCGGTTTCCCTTATCCGCAGGATCTGGCGGTACCTACTGTTCAAAAAGTAGATCTGCAGGTTAAAGCTCCAACGCTCCATTTGGGTGTAAAAGTCGTCCAAATACGGATTGTCCACTACGTCCTCAAAATGGGCTTCCCACTTGTAATGTTTTGCAAGTAAGTTGGTTAATGTGGTCTTTCCGGCGCCAATGTTGCCTGCTACCGCAATATGCATAGGGTGATTGTGTTTTAAGTTGGTGTTTGTTGATCAGGGAAATTCTAATCGCCGCAATATACAAAGTATATCTACTTGACGAAAAAAAACTGGTTGAAATGGCGATAGTTCACTGCCGTATAAAACAAAGTTTTGAAATATGTTTCAAATATGTACTTTTGCTCATCGAACGAGGAAAGATTTGACTGATTGCAACCTCTAAAAAATGCTAAAGCAGTTTATTCTGAATGCACTTCAGGCATCTCCCGTGAGATGTAAACGCCTTAGGGTTCCTTCGTCAAAGCCTTCCCATAAAGTAATACAATGCCATATTTATTTACATCAGAATCTGTTAGTGAAGGACACCCGGATAAGATTGCGGATCAGATCAGCGATGCCCTTTTGGATAATTTTTTGGCCTTTGACCCAGAGAGCAAAGTAGCCTGCGAGACCTTGGTGACCACCGGTCAGGTAGTGTTAGCCGGGGAGGTGAAGAGCCATACCTATGTAGACCTTCAGAGCATTGCGAGGGAAGTGATCAACAATATTGGCTACACCAAAGGTGAATACAAGTTCAGTGGCGATTCTTGCGGGGTTATTTCCTTGATCCACGAACAATCACAGGACATTAACCAAGGAGTAGATCGCGGCAGCAAGGAAGAGCAAGGTGCCGGGGACCAAGGAATGATGTTCGGATATGCCACCAAGGAAACAGCCAATTATATGCCATTGGCCTTGGATATATCGCACAAGATTTTACAAGTGCTTGCCGATTTGCGCAGGGAAGGTACTAGAATTTCCTATTTGAGACCCGATGCCAAATCCCAGGTGACCATTGAATATTCCGATGATAACGTGCCACAGCGTATTGATACCATTGTGGTTTCTACCCAACATGATGATTTTGCAGAAGATGAGGTCATGCTGGCCCAAATCAAGAAGGATATCATCAATATTCTTATTCCAGAGGTAAAGAATCTTTTACCAGCGGATATCCAGAAACTCTTCAACGACCAAATCAAATATCACATTAACCCAACCGGGAAGTTTGTGATTGGTGGCCCACACGGGGATACCGGATTAACGGGTAGAAAGATCATTGTGGATACGTATGGAGGTAAAGGTGCCCATGGTGGAGGTGCTTTTAGTGGAAAGGACCCGAGTAAGGTAGACCGCAGTGCCGCTTATGCTGCACGCCACATGGCCAAAAACCTTGTTGCAGCAGGGGTGGCAGATGAAATTCTGGTGCAGGTGAGCTATGCCATCGGGGTGGTGGAGCCCACATCCATTTTTGTGGAAACCTATGGTTCATCCAATGTTAAGATGAGCGATGGCGAGATTGCAAAGAAAGCCGCGGAACTATTCGATATGCGACCCTTTGCCATTGAGGAGCGACTCAAACTGAGAAACCCCATTTATTTGGAAACGGCTGCCTATGGCCATTTGGGTAAGGAGCCCCAAACCTTGACCAAGGTTTTCGAGTCTCCCTACAATGGAAGGATCGAGAAAAAAGTGGAGCTCTTCACTTGGGAAAAATTGGATATGGTGGACAAAGTGAAAGCTGCATTTAGCCTTTAAAAGTTCAACATCAGTTTAAAAATAGATAAGGAGCCTTGATCAAGGCTCCTTTTTTTATTGTCGTACCCAGCTAACTTTAGTAGCTTTAGGGATCAAATTTGAAAAAGCATGAAAAGTTCTTTTAGGATCCTGTTCTTGAGCCTTGGTTTTTTAATGTTGGCGGTCAGTTGTAAAAAAACGGTAAAGACCGAAGAAAAAGCGGTAGATACCTATGTTGCCGATCATTATACCAAAAAGGAAGTGGACATTGTCATGCGCGACGGCGTTAAGTTGCATACCACCATCTATTCCCCGAAGGACACTTCCCAAAAATATCCAATCCTGATGCAACGCACTCCGTATAGCTCGCAGCCCTATGGAGAGGGTAATTTTAGAACCAAGATAGGACCCAACGAACATCTGATGAAGGAAGGGAACATCATCGTTTACCAAGATGTACGTGGACGTTGGCTCAGTGAAGGACATTATGAAAACATGAGGGCCTACATTCCCAACAAAACGTCCAATGACCAAGTGGATGAAAGTTCCGATACCTATGACACCATTGATTGGTTGGTGAACAATGTGGAAAACAACAATGGAAATGTTGGCGTATGGGGTATTTCGTATCCTGGTTTTTATGCCACTTATGCCACCATAGATGCGCACCCAGCCTTAAAGGCAGCGTCTCCACAAGCGTGTATCGGGGATTTCTTTTTTGATGATTTCCATCACAACGGAGCCTATTTGTTGAGTTATTTTAGGGCCACTTCCTTGTTCGGCACCCCAAGGCCAAACGGGGACCAACCGATTGATACAGCTTGGTATACGTTGCCAAGTCTGCCAACCGAAGATCAATATCAGTTCTTTTTGGACGCCGGTCCATTAAAGAACTTGGACCACTTTTTTGAATACGATACCGCCGATACGCCCACCATGCGACCAGAAGGGGTTACCGATGATTATTTTTGGAACGAGTTGAAGGACCATCCCAATTATGATGCAATGTGGCAGAGTAAGGGCCTTATCCAACACTTGAAAGATGTGAAGAGCAGCGTGGCCACCATGATCGTGGGAGGCTGGTTCGATGCGGAAGATCTATCCGGGCCATTGGAAACCTACAAGAACATTGAAAAATACAACGAGGACAACTACAATACCATGGTTTTCGGTCCGTGGGACCATGGGGGCTGGGCAAGAGATCAGGTAAGGAACGTTGTAGGTAACTACTATTTTGGCGATTCCATTTCGTTGTTTTTCCAGAAAGACATTGAAACCAAATTCTTCAATCACTTTTTAAAGGGTGACGGAAGTCCAAATTCAGGTCTGCCGGAAGCGTATGTTTTTGATACGGGTAGAAAAGAATGGAAGCAATACGATAGCTGGCCACCAGCCAATGCTTCCAAACAGACCATGTACCTTTCCGAAGACCAGGAATTGACTTCGGAGCCTAAATCAACAACAGGGATCCAGTTCATTAGCGACATTAAAAAACCGGTGCCATATTCCGAGGACATCAAAACCGTGTTCACACCAAGAAAATATATGACGGATGACCAGCGTTTTGCGGCCCGCCGTTCCGACGTATTGGTTTTTGAAACAGAACCTTTGACGGAAGATTTGACCTTGGCAGGGGATATTTTGGCCAATTTGAAGGTGGCCACTACAGGTACAGCGGCCGACTGGATCGTAAAGGTGATTGACGTTCACCCAGCAGATACCGAGACCAATGAAGAAATGCAGGACCATCTAAAGATGAGCAACTATCATTTGATGGTGCGTAGCGAGGTGATGCGTGGCCGGTTCCGAAACAGTTTTTCCAACCCAGAACCATTTGTGCCCAACCAAAAGACTGAAGTGGATATCAAACTTCAGGATGTGTTCCATACCTTTAAGAAAGGGCATAGGTTACAGGTTCAGGTACAGAGCACTTGGTTCCCACTCATCGATTTAAATCCGCAGACGTATGTGGACAATATCTTCAAGGCGGACGAATCTGATTTCAAAACACAGACGCATACCGTTTTCACGGATTCGAATATTGAGTTTACCATTTTGAAATAGTTCAAAAGAGATTGGATCTGGACCAAAGGGACATCTTTGATGAAAATTTTCCAAAAGATTAGGAAAATCCATCTTTCCATCAGTATATTTGTCCCTCGAAGTTCAAACACGTATTGAAAAGTTATCAAGAAAGGTGGAGGGAATAGACCCGATGAAGCCTTAGCAACCCTTGACTTCTATGGTCATGAAGGTGCTACATTCTATCCCATTGGGAATAGATAACGCAACAGGTAGTTTCTGCCCCTCTTTCTTATAACCATATTATTTATTAAATCTTGACCCATTGGGTCACATATTGCATTATGGATATAAGGCATTTGGCCATAGAAAATTTTACAACGATCAATGGATCGGTTCAGGACCTGCAATTGTCCTATCAATTGTTCGGGCAGCCCCTTCATTCGGCGCCCATTGTTCTGGTGAACCACGCCCTTACCGGTAATTCCAATGTGGCCGGGGAACAAGGCTGGTGGTCCGATCTGATCGGGGAAGGAAAATGTATCAATACCGATCAATACACCATTTTGGCGTTCAACATTCCAGGGAACGGCTATGATGGTTTTGTAATCGAAAACTATAAGGATTTTGTTGCGGGCGATATTGCCAAGATCTTTCTTTTGGGGTTGCAACAACTGGAAATCTCTAAATTGTACGCCATCATCGGAGGTTCCTTGGGTGGTGGGATCGCTTGGGAAATGACCGCTTTGAATCCGAATATAACAGAACATTTGGTGGCAGTTGCATCCGACTGGAAATCCACGGACTGGCTTATTGCCAACTGCCAGATCCAAGAACAGTTCTTGGTCAATTCCAAACAGCCCGTACATGATGCCCGTATGCACGCCATGTTGTGTTACCGCACCCCGGAGTCGTTCAAGGAACGGTTTAAGCGGAGTACCAACGAGGAGCTTCAGGTGTTCAATGTAGAGAGTTGGTTGATGCACCATGGCAAGAAATTGCAGGAGCGTTTTCAATTGTCCGCCTACAAGTTGATGAACCAATTGTTGAAGACCATCGACATTACCCGTAACGGGGATGATGCTTTTAAGGTTTTGCAGGAAAGCGATACCAAGATCCATATCATCGGGGTCAATTCCGATCTCTTTTTTACTGCTGAAGAAAACCGCGAGACCTTCAAACGCTTGGCTAGGGCCAATGCCAATGTCACCTATGGTGAAGTGCAGTCACTCCACGGCCACGATGCTTTTTTGATGGAGTTTGAACAGTTGGAAAAACTGTTGGAGACGGTCTTCCAGAAAAATGGAAAGACAGAGAGGATCAAGGTATTGAAGTTTGGGGGGAAATCCCTTGCCAATGGCGAAGGAATCAAACGCGTGTTGAAAATCATCACCAAACGGGCCAAAGCCAACGAACACTTTGCCGTGGTGGTTTCCGCTCGCGGAAAAGCCACGGACGAACTGGAAAGTTTGTTGGAAAAAGCGGCTAGGGGTGAAGACTTCAAGGAAGATTTGGAGAGTTTTGCCATCTATCAGAAAAATGATTTCAAGGGAGTCGATATTCAAGATGAACTCAATACTATTGAACGAATCTTGAATGGGGTTTCCTTGACTGGCGACTATAGTTTAAAGACCAAAGATGAAATTCTATCCTTCGGTGAGTTGATTTCGGCCAAAGTAGTAACATCACTTTTGAACCAAACCGGTTTGAAGGCCGAACTCTTCGATTCCCGTAAATTGATAAAGACCGATGATACGTTTAGCAACGCGGAGGTGGACCAAGGGGCATCCAAAGAAAATGTAATCCGTTATTTTCATCAATTAAAAGCAGATACCATTGCCGTGGTCACCGGTTTTATCGGATCTACCAGTGATGGGGCCACTACCACTTTGGGAAGAAATGGAAGCAATTATTCCGCTGCCCTTCTGGCCAATTTCTTGGATGCCGGGGAATTGATCAACTATACCCATGTGGATGGTATTTTCACTGCCAATCCAGAGTTGGTGAAGGATGCCAAATTAATCGATGTGATTTCGTATAGCGAGGCGAATGAGCTGGCCAATTTCGGGGCCAATATTTTGCATGCGAAGACTATTATCCCATTGATAGAGAAAAATATCCCACTCCGTATCTGCAATACGTTCAACGATGATAACGAAGGTACCCTGATCGGTCCAAAAACGGATAATGGGGGAATCAAATCCCTTTCGGTGTTGGACAATATGGCGCTTATCAATCTAGAAGGAAGAGGTCTTTTGGGCAAAGTTGGTGTCGATATGCGGATTTTTAGGGCCTTGGGCCAGAACGACATCAGTGTGGGAATCATTTCACAGGGATCATCCGAGAGAGGTATTGGTCTGGTAGTGGATGCTTCCAAAGCGGACAAGGCCAAAAAATTACTGGATCTCGAATTTGAAACGGATTACTCTTCCCAGGATATCAACCAAATCACTGTGGTAAAAGATGTTTCGGTCATTTCCATTGTGGGGATGGATTTGAGCAGTTTCCACAAACCCTTCAATGCCTTGGCGAAGAACCAAGTGGTGCCATTGCTTTTCAACAATACGGTCACTGGAAAGAACGTGAGCATGGTCGTGCGCAAATCCGATTTGACCAAAGCGGTGAATGTGGTGCACGGACAGATTTTCGGTATTGCTAAACGCATCAATTTGGCTTTGTTCGGACATGGAAATGTAGGTGGCACCTTGATCGATCAGATCTTGGGTTCTGAAAAAAACATTGAGGCCAGGAAAGGGATTGATCTTCGGGTATTTGCTGTGGCCAATTCCAGAAAAGTATTGTTGGATGCCTCTGGGATTGGTGCCGATTGGAAAGTACGTTTGGAAAAAGAGGGAAAACCCTATCAGATTGCCGACATTATTGCATTTGCCAAGCAACACCATTTGGAAAACTTGATAGCGGTCGACAACACGGCCAGCAGCGCCTTTGTGGAGAATTACGAACCGTTCATCAAGCATGGTTTTGATTTGGTTTCCTCCAATAAGATTGCGAATACCCTGAGCTTTGAACGATACAAATCCATTCGGAAATCCTTGGATGCCAATCAAAAGCAATATTTGTACGAAACCAATGTTGGGGCAGGGCTTCCCTTGATCGATACCATTAAGTTGCTTCACCTTTCCGGAGAGAATATTACGAGGATCAAAGGGGTGTTCTCAGGATCATTGAGTTATATTTTCAATACCTTTTCGGAGAAAGATGCCCAATTTTCTGATATTGTGAAGGAAGCAATGGCCAAAGGGTATACAGAGCCGGATCCACGTGAGGACCTATCAGGGAATGATGTGGGAAGAAAATTATTGATCTTGGCCAGGGAACTGGATCTGCAAAACGAGTTCTCGGATATCAAGATTCAGAATTTGATTCCAAAGGAACTACAGACGTTGGATTTTAATGATTTTAAGGGACGAATTGAAGAAATGGATTCGGTTTATACTGATGTCAAGAGTCAACAGAAGCTAGGGCATGTGTTGCGATATGTTGGCGATTTGCACGGCGATTTGCAACAAGACAAAGGGATATTGGAAGTGAAATTGGTATCAGTTCCTAAAGAAAGTGCTTTGGGGCAAGTGAAAGGTTCCGATTCCATTATCGAAATTTATACAGAATCCTATGGAGAAAACCCATTGGTGATCCAAGGTGCCGGAGCAGGTGCCGCGGTAACCGCCAGGGGTGTATTTGGTGATATATTAAGAATAGCAGAGAAGATATGAGCAATAACAGAAAGCAGTTTGAAACAGAAGCGATCCGCACGCAAATGGAGCGAAGTCAATATTTGGAGCATTCCAGTCCTATTTATTTGACTTCCAGTTTTGTATTTGAGGATGCCGAGGACATGAGGGCTTCGTTCGCCGAAGAAAAGGAAAGGAATATTTATTCCAGATACTCCAATCCCAACTCCTCCGAGTTCATTGAAAAAGTATGCAAAATGGAAGGGGCAGAAAGTGGTTTTGCCTTTGCTTCGGGCATGGCGGCGGTGTATTCCACTTTGGCGGCCTTGTTGAATTCAGGGGACCATGTGATTTCATCGAGCAGTATTTTTGGCTCAACCCATACCTTGTTCACCCAGTTTTTTCCGAAATGGAATATCACCACCAGTTTCTTTGATGCCAATGATTTGGAGAGTATCGAGAATCTGATCCAACCAACTTCCAGGATTCTTTATGCTGAGTCCCCAACGAACCCTGGGGTGGATGTGTTGGACCTTGAGGTATTGGGCAACATCGCAAAAAAGCATGGACTCATTTTTATTGTGGACAATTGTTTTGCTTCTCCCTATCTGCAACAACCCATCAAATTCGGAGCTGATTTGGTTATCCATTCCGGTACCAAATTGATGGATGGACAAGGAAGGGTATTGGCGGGTATCACGGTTGGTAGCAACGAGTTGATGGACAAGGTGTACCGTTTTTCACGAATCACGGGTCCCGCACTTTCCCCTTTCAATGCGTGGGTTTTGTCCAGAAGTTTGGAGACCTTGGCCATTCGTGTGGACAGACATTGTTCCAACGCCCTGCAATTGGCCACTTTTTTGGAAAATCACCCGAAGATAGCCTGGGTGAAATATCCGTTCTTGAAATCGCATCCACAGTATGAGGTGGCCAAAAAGCAGATGAAGGCCGGTGGTTGTGTAGTAGCTTTTGAAGTAAAAGGAGGATTGGAGGCCGGTAGAAAATTCTTCGATAGTATTGAGTTGCTATCGCTTTCTGCCAATTTGGGTGATTCACGTAGTATCGTTACCCATCCGGCATCCACAACCCATAGCAAACTGTCCAAAGTGGAGCGCGAAGCGGTAGGGATTACAGATGGCATGGTCCGAATTTCAGTTGGATTGGAACATATTGATGATATCATTTCCGATATAGATCAGGCCTTGGAAGAATAGGACTGTTTTTATATTCTATGTAATGTGCAATAAAAAATACAGGTTTCTTGACCGATATGTAGACCTGTTTTAGGGTAATCTTTATTGTACTTTATTTTAAGTTTAAGGGCGGTTTCGTTCAACTCTAGAATTTCTGGACCGTAATCCACTCTTAAACTTCCCTCTACATGATCGAATATAAATTTTCCTTCCTCAACTTTCCAACCACGACCTGGTGCGAGAAAGTCATATGCAAAAGTCCATTGTTCTTCAATTTTAGGGTCACCTGAAATCTCAATATTTCCGCTAACTTCGGTAATGGCTCTCACATAATAGAAGCCTTCTCCTGAAATATCCAAAGCATTTGGATTTTCGGTAAAGGTTAATTGTGTGTCAAGATTTGTGCCTTCTCCAGTATAAAGAATTTCAAAGTAATTAGGGTCTGATGCGGTAGATGAACCAATTCTACCTTCTTCGGATGTGATTTCCACAAGTTCCCATGGTCCAATCAATTGGCTTGAAACTTCTTCAGAAACTGATTCTATATCCTCACTAGTTTGACAAGCTGAGAGGATTACAATGAGTAATAGAAAGTATATTTTATTCATTTAGTGAAGTTGAGTACTTTAACAGGTAACGAATCAGTTTGGTTGTTAGTACAAATATGTTGACTTTTTATTTTTAAATTCGCAGAATGCTCTCCAAGAAGACAAAATACGGTTTAAAGGCACTTACTTACCTCGCCAGGGTCAAGGGAAAAGAGCCTGTTCAGATTGCGGAAATCGCCAAACAAGAGAACATTTCTCAAAAGTTTTTGGAAAGCATTCTTCTTACCCTCAGAAGAAATGGATTTTTGGGTTCCAAAAAAGGAAAGGGTGGGGGGTATTACCTGATCAAGGAACCCCATGAAATTCCGATGACCACAGTCATGCGGGTGTTGGAAGGACCCATTGCCATGGTACCCTGTGTGAGCCTTAACTTCTACGAAAAATGTGGGGATTGCCCAGATGAGGCCACTTGTTCCGTTCACAAATTGATGATTCAGGTTCGGGATAGTGCTTTGGATGTATACCGGAGCAATACCTTGGCCGATCTACTTTAAAAATCGTCTATATTTTTATTCAATATTGATGAGAATCTGGCAAAATCATATTTTAAAATTCGATAATCTACTAAAACTATAGGATAAAAGTATTTTTAAGATAGCTTTTATATGTGGTTTCAAAATTTAATTTTATTTTTGAATTCCCTAGTAAGTCGATAGGAAATACAATTTTGAGATGATCACAGACCAACTGGTAATAAAGAATAGCAAAGAAGAAACCTCCTATACCAAGGATTTGAGGTCCGAAAGCCCCAAAAGGAGCATAGCAAAATCCATTAGTTGGAGGATTGTGGGTACCATCGATACCATCATTATTTCATGGATCGTGACCGGAACCCTGACCTTGGCTTTTTCCATCGGAATGGTGGAACTGGTTACCAAAATGGTCTTGTATTTTTTTCATGAAAGAGTTTGGAACTCCATCAAATGGGGTAAATAAATAGAACGGTTATGGCATTGACACAAGTTGAAATACAGAATCTGAATCGCCAGTTTAAGGGCATTCCGCCGGAAGAAATTATTTCTTGGGCCATTGGCCATGGAAAGAAATCCGTGGTGACCACCAACTTTAGACCTTATGAGGTAGCCATCCTTCATGCGGTGACCGAGGTCAACAAAGATATTCCGGTTATTTGGTGCGATACGGGTTACAATACCCCTCAAACCTACAAGCATGCCGAAGAGTTGATCGCCCGTTTGGGCCTGAACATCAAATTATATGTGCCCAAACAAACCACTGCACATCGTGATGCAGTAATGGGCATTCCTCAGATTGATGATCCCCGTCACGAACTGTTCACGGAGCAGGTTAAGTTAGAGCCGTTCAGGAGGGCCATGGAAGAGCACAAACCCGATGTTTGGTTCACCAACCTTAGAAAAGGACAGACGGCCCACCGTGATTCCTTGGACGTGTTGAGCATGAGTAAGGATGGCGTGCTTAAGGTAAGTCCGTTCTATCATTGGAGCGATACCCAATTGGATGCCTATTTGCAGGGACATGGGTTGCCCAATGAGCATAAGTATTTTGATCCCACAAAAGTATTGGCAAACCGTGAATGTGGTTTGCATACCTAAAAAATAATATGAATTGTCACCTCGAGCACAGTTGAGAGGTTAAAACATAAAAAGCTTTGAGTACACTCGCAGAAGAAATTAAAAATCCATTTACGCTTACTGCCCCAGAAAGGCCCAACGCCAATGCATTGGAGCATGAAGCCATTTACATTTTAAGGGAAGTGGCCGCACAATTTGAAAGACCTGTGTTGTTGTTTTCCGGCGGAAAGGATTCCATCACCTTGGTTCGATTGGCCCAAAAAGCATTTTGGCCTGCCAAGATTCCTTTTCCGTTGATGCATATCGATACAGGACACAACTTTCCAGAAACCATAGAGTTTCGGGATAAATTGGTAGAAGAATTAGGTGTGGAACTTATTGTTCGCAATGTGCAGGATTCCATCGACCAAGGAAAGGTAGTGGAAGAAACAGGAAAGTATGCCAGTAGGAACATTTTGCAGACCACAACCTTGTTGGATGCCATTGAGGAGTTCAAGTTCGATGCCTGTATCGGTGGGGCCAGACGTGATGAAGAAAAGGCCAGGGCCAAGGAACGTATTTTTTCCGTTCGTGATGATTTTGGCCAGTGGGATGAAAAGAACCAGCGTCCGGAATTGTTCGATATGTTGAACGGACAGATAGAAATGGGCCAGAACGTGAGAGTGTTCCCGATCAGCAACTGGACTGAGTTGGATGTGTGGAGTTATATCCAAAAAGAAAATATTGAAATTCCGTCCATTTACTTCGCACACAAAAGAAATACCTTCCTTCGTGACGGACTGATTTGGTCTGCAGAAGATGGTGTGGTGTTTAGGGCTGAGGATGAGAAAGTGGAAGAAAGAATCGTGCGATTCCGTACCGTAGGGGATATGAGCTGCACCGCAGCCGTGGAATCGTACGCGGATACCATCGACAAAGTAGTTTCCGAAATCAGGGATTCCAAAATATCCGAAAGAGGGGCCCGTATCGATGACAAACGTTCCGAGGCAGCCATGGAAAAACGTAAACAACAAGGTTACTTTTAAGAAGACGAAGATGGAAGTATTAAAAATAGCAACGGCAGGAAGTGTGGACGACGGCAAAAGTACCTTGATAGGAAGATTGTTGTACGACACCAAATCCTTGACCGACGATAAATTGGAAGCCATTGAACGAACTAGTAAACAAAAGGGGTACGATTACCTTGATTTTTCACTGGCAACGGATGGGCTGGTGGCCGAAAGGGAGCAGGGTATCACCATAGATGTGGCCCATATTTATTTCTCCACGGCAACCAAAAGTTACATTATAGCCGATACCCCTGGGCATGTGGAATATACTCGTAACATGGTTACAGGAGCTTCCACCTCGCAGGCGGCCATTATTTTGATCGATGCCCGAAAAGGGGTCATAGAGCAGACCAATAGGCACTTTTTCATCAATAACCTGTTGCGTATCAAGGATGTGATCGTGGCCATCAATAAAATGGACTTGGTGAATTTCTCCGAAGATGCCTACAATGATATCAAGGCCGATTTTGAGGAATTGATGGGCAAAAGGGATTATCAAGATCAAAAGATCACCTTCATTCCGGTGAGTGCCCTAAAGGGCGACAACGTGGTGAACCGTTCCCAAAACATGGATTGGTACACAGGCCAGACCTTATTGGAGCATTTGGAAGAATTGGATCTTCAGGATATCTACAACGTAGGAACACCCCGTTTTCCGGTACAATATGTCATTAGACCAAAGACCGAAGAATTCCATGATTTCCGTGGATTTGCAGGGAAGGTGTATGGTGGCGAGTTGAGCGTGGGTGATGAAGTGGTGGTGTTGCCATCCATGACCCGATCCAAGATCAAGGCCATTTATTTTTACGATACCGAATACCAAACCGCTCCACGTCGTTCCTCGGTGACCATTACTTTGGAAGATGAGGTAAATGTAAGCCGTGGCGACATGTTGGTGAAAGTAGGAGACCTTCCTATCATTGACAAACAATTGACGGCAACCATATCTTGGATGGACTCCAATCAGTTGACCGTTGGTGGAAAGTATGTGTTGCAACATGGTGTCAACAAAACTTTGGCCAAAGTAGATGCCATCGACCATAAGATCCACCCAGATTATTCAGGTATCGAGGAAAATGTGTCCTCTCTTAATATGAACGATATTGCCAAAGTGCGTTTACGATTGAACAAACCCATTTTTTATGATAGGTTCAAGGAGCACCGCACCAATGGTTCCTTTATCATTATCGATAGCAGGACGAATCATACAGCAGGCGTAGGTTTCATAGAATAACAGGTAATGCCCAATTGAACAACAGGAAAGATTTTTATTATAAACCTATAAAAGTGATAGGAAAAATAGGATAATGAAAAGTTTTAGAACAGAAATAGAGAACCCGGTAGTAGAAAAGGATATCATTGATTTGGAGAAAAAAATTCGCCAGTTCAAGGATGGCAACATCGATGAGGAAAAATTCCGAAGCCTTCGTTTGGCACGTGGGGTCTATGGCCAGCGTCAACCCGGGGTACAGATGATCCGTATCAAATTGCCCTATGGTAAAGTCACTTCCAAACAGTTGCTTCGCATAGCCGACGTTTCCGATGAATATTCCCGTGGTCGTCTGCACATCACTACACGTCAAGACATTCAGATTCACTATGTGGATTTGGAGCGTACTCCTGAGCTGTGGGCAGAGTTGGAAAAAGACCAAGTAACGCTTCGCGAAGCCTGTGGAAATACGGTTCGGAATGTTACGGCAAGTGAAACAGCGGGTATCGATGTGGATGAGCCATTTGATGTTTCTCCCTATGCCCAAGCCTTGTTCGAATACTTTTTAAGAAACCCCATTGGTCAGGAAATGGGACGAAAATTCAAGGTTTCCTTTTCCGCCAGTGATGCCGATACCGGCTTGTCCTACATGCATGATCTAGGTTTTATCGCCAAAATTGAAAATGGGGTAAGAGGGTTCAAAGTAATGTTGGCCGGTGGTTTGGGCTCCCAACCCCGCCATGCCGATGAACTGTACAGCTTTTTGCCTACGGATAAAATCATCCCAATGATGGAAGGCGTGGTTCGTGTGTTCGACCGTTATGGAGAACGCAAGAGTAGGGCCAAGGCAAGGATGAAATTTTTGTTGAAGGATATCGGTTTGGACGGTTTCAAACAATTATTGGAAGAAGAGCAGACCGCCATTCCTATTCAATCCTATCCAATCGATTTTGAAAACTATCCACAGGTACAAGTGGCCGAAGTGGAAACGCCCAAAGTTGAAATTGAGGATGCTAAAGCATTTGAACAGTGGAAATCCACCAACTTGGTGCCCCAAAAACAAGAAGGCTATGTGGCCATCGGTATCAAGGTATTGTTGGGTGATTTTTATACCGATAAGGCACGGGAATTGGCCCATTTGGTGCAGAACTACGCAGCTGGCGAGATTCGTCTCTCCCTACGTCAAAATATTTTGATACCCTTCGTGAAGGAGGAATTGGTTCCTTTCTTCTACCAAGAACTTGAAAAATTGGGCTTTGCCGAAGCAGGCTACAACAAGGCTTTGGACATTACCGCATGTCCTGGCACCGACACCTGTAATTTGGGTATTGCCAGCAGTACCGGTATCGCCGATGAGTTGGAGCGTGTGATCAAAGCCGAATACCCACAATACATCAACAATGCTGATGTGGTGATCAAGATCAGTGGTTGTATGAACGCATGTGGACAACACAACATGGCCCACATCGGGTTCCAAGGAATGTCCATCCGTACCAAGGATAAATTGGTAGCACCTGCCCTTCAGGTGTTGTTGGGCGGCGGAAACATGGGTAACGGAAACGGAAAGTTCGCGGACAAAGTGGCCAAAATTCCAAGTAAAAGAGGTCCTCAAGCCCTCCGTTTGATCTTGGACGATTTCGAAGCCAATGGAAACGGGGCAAACTTCACCGACTATTATGAAGAAAAAGGACAGCTTTACTTCTACGATTTCTTGAAACCATTGACCGATGTGGACAACCTTACCCAAGAAGATTTCATCGATTGGGGCAACGAGGAAAAATATGTTCAGGAAATCGGGGTTGGCGAATGCGCCGGAGTCATTGTGGACTTGGTGGCTACCCTGTTCTTTGAAAGCCAAGAGAAGATAGAAAGTGCCGAAGAGGCCATCCTAGAAGGAAAATGGGCGGCCAGTATTTATTATTCCTATCAGTCCATGGTGAACTCTGCCAAGGCATTGTTGACTGCGGAGAAACAAAAAGTGAATACCCATGCGAGTATCATCAAGGATTTTGATGAACTCTATGTGGCCACAGGAAAAATTGAGTTTGAAGGTGGATTTGAAAAATTCGCTCTTCAACTCAACCAAAATGAGCCTTCCGAAGTCTTTGCAAAAAGCTATGTGAAAGATGCGAAAACCGTATTGGAACGATTGGAGGCATACAGAAAATTGGAGTTGGAACATGCGTAACGGAAAATTGACAGTGGTAGGGGCAGGCCCCGGGGATGTGGATTTGATCACCCTAAAGGGTGTGAAGGCTTTGCAGGCTGCAGACGTGGTTTTGTATGATGCATTGGTGTCCGCAGCATTGTTGGATTATGCTCCCCAAGCCGAAAAAATATTTGTGGGTAAACGCAAAGGATGTTATACCTACCAGCAGGAGCAGATCAACGAACTGATCGTGCAACGAGCCGATCAAGGCCTTCATGTGGTCCGGCTAAAAGGGGGCGACCCATTTGTATTTGGCCGTGGAGCCGAAGAAATGGAATATGCTGCGGAATTGGGACTTGAAGTGGCCGTGGTTCCGGGAATTTCATCCTCGGTATCGGTTCCGGCATCCCAAAACATTCCGGTGACCAAAAGAGGTTCTGCCGAGAGTTTTTGGGTGATTACGGGTACCACCAAGGAACACAAACTTTCCAATGATGTGGCCTTGGCAGCCAAGTCGAGCGCAACAGTCATCATCCTTATGGGAATGTCCAAGTTGGGAGAGATCATGGAACTCTTCAAGCAAGAAGGAAAAGAGCGGACTCCGGTCGCTATCATCCAAAATGGGACCACGGAGCACGAAAAAATAGGCATTGGAACTGTTGCTTCCATTGAGAACAAGGCAAAGGAGCAGCAGTTGTCCAATCCTGCGATCATCATCATCGGTGAGGTGGTAAACCATCGCCAAAGATTATTGGACATTCAAAGTGAATATCAATACAAGGGAAAAAAATCGCTAGTTAAAGTTTAAAAATTGTCAGGTAGAGCTGGGGCCCCTAAGCGAAGTCGATGGGAATATCCAAGCTCATTAAAAGCAGTAGTATGATTAAAACAGACATCATTATAATTGGAGCGGGACCAACCGGGTTGTTCACCGTTTTTGAGGCGGGCTTGTTAAAGTTGAAATGCCATTTGATCGATGCACTTCCACAACCGGGTGGTCAATGTGCCGAAATTTATCCTAAAAAACCGATCTATGATATTCCGGCCTATCCAGAAATTTTGGCCGGGGCCTTGGTGGATCGATTGATGGAACAGATCAAACCTTTTGAACCAGGATTCACTTTGGGCGAACGTGCCGAAACTTTGGACAAACAAGAGGACGGTTCTTTTGTGGTTACCACCAACAAGGGTACCAAACACCAAGCTCCTGTGGTGGTCATCGCAGGTGGATTGGGATCCTTCGAACCCAGAAAACCCTTGATACCCAATATTGAACTATTCGAAAGCAAGGGAGTGGAATACATGATCAAAGATCCTGAATTGTTCCGCGATAAAAAAGTGGTTATTTCCGGTGGCGGGGATTCCGCATTGGACTGGGCCATTTTCTTGGCCGATGTAGCTTCCGAAGTTTCTTTGGTACACCGAAGGAATGAGTTCCGCGGGGCGTTGGATTCCGTGGAAAAAGCAAGGGAATTGGCCAAATTGGGCAAGATTCAATTGTATACCGAAGCAGAAGTACAGGAAATCCATGGTAAGGAGGAACTTCAGGCCGTGGTGATCAAGTACAACGATGAAACCAAAGAGCAAAGTTATGTGGAAACCGATTACTTCATTCCATTGTTCGGGTTGTCACCCAAATTGGGACCTATCGGGGATTGGGGCTTGGAAATTGAAAAGAACGCCATCAAGGTGAACAATGCCAAGGATTACCAGACCAACATTCCAGGGGTATTCGCCATTGGGGACGTTAACATCTATCCCGGTAAATTGAAATTGATCCTTTCCGGATTCCATGAAGCGGCGGTCATGTGCCAATTTGCCTATCAGATCATCAATCCCGATAAACGCTACGTGATGAAGTATACCACCGTTGGCGGTGTGGAAGGATTTGATGGTTCTAAAAAAGAGGCCAAAAAAGAAGTGGTGCAGAGCATCAATTAAAATCATATATATTTTCCAAGAACACCTTCCAGAAGCAATTTTGGAGGGTGTTTTTGTTTTTACGCTATATTTGAATTTTACAATACCATGGAAGAATTGTTCACCTTGCGGGATTTTTATGGAAAAATGAAATTGCCCATTCCTGATACCATTGGAAAGGACATTGGGCATTTTAATGTGTTCAAGATCGATGAGTACCGTGCCAAGCTGAACGAAGGGGAGATGCGTTATGATCGGCGATCTTATTTTAAGATCAGTTTGATCAACGGGAAGAACAGGGCAGAATATGCTGATAAGGTCATCGATATTGCTGATAAGGCCCTATTGTTTGCATCACCCAGAATCCCATATCATTATGTACCACAGGATGAAAACCAATCGGGGTATTTTTGTGTATTCACGGAGAACTTTTTATCCAAGGATAAAAGTGGGGTCATTTTGGAGACGTTACCGCTTTTCCAACCAGGAGGGTTTCCCATCTTCAATATTTCCGATGATGATTATGTGGAGTTAGAACAACTTTTTCATAAGATAGACAGGGAGTTATCATCGGATTATCCCTTCAAGTTTGATTTGATTCGGGCTTATGTAGTGGAGCTATTGCATATCGGTCAAAAGTTGCAGCCGGTACAACCTATGGAAAATGGCAAAAATGCCGCAACCCGCATCACTGACCTTTTTGTGGAACTGTTGGAGCGTCAGTTTCCTGTCAATACTCCCGCGCAACGGTTGGTCTTGAAAACGGCCAACGATTTTGCTGAGCGATTGGCAGTACACCCCAACCATTTGAATAAGGTGCTCAAAGAAACTACGGGAAGCACCACAACGGCCATTATCCATGCCCGTGTTTTTGAAGAGGCCAAAATCTTGCTCAACAACACGGATTGGAACATTTCCGAAATTGCTTTCAGTTTGGGATTTGAGGAAGTGGCCCACTTTTCCAATTTCTTCAAGAAGTTTTCCAAAACATCCCCATTAAAATATAGGGGAAGTATCGCTATTTGATTTTTGCAAAAAATGGATTGATGCTCGCAATCCATCAAGGTCACTTGTTTCAGAACTTTGTACCCTAATCAAAAATCAAAAAAAATGGCAAAAAGTAAAATAGCATTAGTGACCGGAGGCAGTAGAGGCCTCGGAGAAAATATGGCCATCAACTTGGCCAAAAAAGGGTTGGATGTGGTCTTGACCTACCAAAGCAATAAGGTAGAGGCGGACAAAACCGTTCAGGAAATTGAAAGTTTGGGTCAAAAAGCCTATGCGTTGCAATTGGATGTGTCTCAAGTAGGCAGTTTTGACGTCTTTGTGGATCAGGTCAAGAAAGTGATCGACTCTCATTTTGGAGCGGACTACATCGATTATTTGATCAATAACGCAGGAATAGGGATCAATGCCATGATTGCAGAGACCACTGAGGATCAGTTCGATACTTTGGTGGATATCCATTTCAAAGGGGCATTTTTCCTGACCCAAAAGTTGTTGCCCATTATGGCAGATGGTGGAGGTATCGTGAATATTTCCAGTGGATTGGCTCGGTTCTCTTTCCCAGGATATTCGGTTTATGGAGCCTTGAAAGCAGCCATGGAAACACTTACCAGATATCAAGCCAAAGAGCTTGGGGCCAGAAAAATTAGGTCGAATGTGGTCGCTCCGGGCGCCATCGAAACCGACTTTGGTGGTGGTACCAACAAGACCGATGAGGGCAAAAGAGCAGCCATTGCCAATTTCACCGCCTTGGGTCGCGTAGGTATTCCCAGTGATATTGGTGGTGTGGTTGCCTTTTTGTGCACCGAGGATGCCAAATGGGTCAACGGTCAACGCATTGAGGTCTCCGGTGGTATGATGATTTAGAAAATAACAAACCGCATTTAAAAACGGGTTGATTTTTCAACCCGTTTTTTTATTGTTGGAAATGTAAAAATCAAGGTCCATTTTTTGCTTTTCAGTAGGGAGAGCCGTTTCTTTGCAGTTCAGTTCATTAATAAGTTGAAAGTGTTATCAAGAAAGGTGGAGGGATTGGACCCTTTGAAGCCTTAGCAACCCTCGACTTCCGAGAAGGTGCTACATTCTACCCTTATCCTGAATGATGCTCAGGAAGGTACGGAGCAATATCCTGCCAAAAGGGAAGGATAACGAAAGAATTCAAAGTATTTCCACACTTTTCTTGATACCCTTGCATCCTATTGTTTGTAAAGGGAATTGTACTATGGAAAAAATTGAGGACATTTTAAAGAGACGGATTTTGGTATTGGATGGAGCCATGGGCACCATGTTGCAACGCTATAAATTCGAAGAGGAGGATTTTAGGGGAGAACGTTTCAAGGATTGGCCCAGTGACCTGAAGGGTAACAATGATCTATTGTCTTTGACCCAACCGCAGGCCATTGCAGATGTCCATAGAGCTTATTTGGAAGCAGGTGCGGACATTATCGAGACCAATACCTTTTCCGGTACCACCATCGCCATGGCCGATTATGGCATGGAAGCATTAGTATATGAACTGAATTTTGAATCCGCCAAGATTGCCAAACAAGTTGCGGACGAATTCACTAAAAAAGATCCGAGCAAACCACGGTTTGTGGCAGGGAGCATAGGTCCCACCAACAAAACGGCAAGTATGTCGCCCGATGTGAACGACCCCGGGTACCGTGCCGTTTCCTTTGATGAACTTAGAAAAGCGTATAAAGAGCAAGTAGAAGCTTTGTTGGATGGGGGCGCTGATATTTTATTGGTGGAAACCATCTTTGACACCCTAAATGCCAAGGCGGCCCTTTTTGCCATTGAAGAGGTTAAGGATGAACGGAATATTGAAGTACCCATCATGGTGAGTGGTACTATTACCGATGCTTCGGGTAGAACCTTATCAGGACAGACAGCCGAAGCATTTTTGATATCGGTTTCCCACATTCCGATTTTATCGGTGGGATTCAATTGTGCGCTTGGAGCCAAGCAGTTGGTGCCCCATTTAGAGGTGATTTCCGCAAAGTCGGGATTTGCCACGTCAGCCCACCCCAATGCAGGATTGCCCAATGCTTTTGGGGAATACGATGAAACCCCGGAACAGATGGCCGCACAAATCAAGGAATATGTGGAAAAAAGACTGGTGAATATTGTGGGTGGCTGCTGTGGAACAACACCTGAACATATTAAGGCAATCGCCAATATTGTGAAGGATTACAAACCGAGGAATCTTTTGACTCCAGCATAGTTTTAGATTATGGCAACGAACAACCAAGAACGCTTTTTACGATTATCAGGTCTCGAGCCCTTGGTCGTAACCCCCGAAAGCAATTTCATTAACGTGGGGGAACGTACCAATGTGGCCGGTTCCAAAATTTTTTTAAGGCTCATTAAAGAAGAAAAGTTTGATGAGGCTCTGGCCATTGCCCGTAACCAAGTAGAGGGTGGGGCGCAGATCATTGATGTGAATATGGACGATGGTCTGATCGATGGAAAAGAGGCCATGGTCAAGTTTTTGAACCTGATCGTTTCCGAACCTGATATTGCCCGTGTGCCCATCATGATCGATAGTTCTAAATGGGAAATTATTGAGGCGGGTCTTCAAGTGGTGCAGGGCAAATGCGTGGTGAATTCCATCAGTTTGAAGGAAGGTGAGGAACAATTTATCCATCATGCCAAATTGATCAAGCGCTATGGTGCCGCGGTCATCGTCATGGCTTTTGATGAAGTAGGTCAGGCAGATAATTATGAACGCAGGATTGAAATCGCAAAGCGTTCCTACGACATTTTGGTGAACAAAGTAAAGTTTGCACCAGAGGATATCATCTTCGATTTGAATATTTTCCCTGTAGCGACAGGCATGGAAGAACACCGCCGGAATGCCATCGATTTTATCGAAGCAACGCGATGGGTTCGAACCAATTTACCGTATTGCAGCGTCAGCGGTGGGGTGAGCAACGTTTCCTTTTCGTTCCGTGGAAATAATACAGTCCGCGAAGCCATGCATTCGGCATTTTTGTACCATGCCATTCAGGCGGGTATGAACATGGGAATCGTCAATCCGACCATGTTGGAGGTGTATGACGATATTCCCAAGGATTTACTGGAGCACGTGGAGGACGTGTTGCTCGATAGACGCGAGGATGCCACCGAACGCTTATTGGATTTTGCCGAGACCGTGGTCGGGACTATAAAAGAAAGCAAAGTAGATCTTTCATGGAGACAGGAACCGCTTCAAGACCGTATTACCCGGGCCTTGGTAAAGGGGATAGATCAATACATCATTGAAGATGTGGAGGAAGCCCGCCAAAAAGCACCAATGCCCTTACAGGTAATCGAGGGCAACTTAATGACCGGAATGAACGTGGTAGGGGATCTGTTTGGAAGCGGTAAAATGTTTTTGCCCCAAGTAGTAAAATCTGCTCGTGTCATGAAAAAGGCCGTGGCATACCTAACACCTTATATTGAAGCATCCAAGGATAAAAAATCCAAGGCGGCTGGAAAAATATTGATGGCCACTGTAAAAGGAGATGTCCACGATATTGGAAAGAACATTGTCAGCGTGGTATTGGCCTGCAATAATTATGAAATTGTGGATTTGGGGGTGATGGTCCCACCCGAAAAGATCATCAACAAGGCCAAGGAAGAACAGGTGGATATTATCGGTCTAAGCGGTTTAATTACCCCGTCATTGGATGAAATGGTGTTCCTGGCCAAGGAAATGGAACGCCAAAATTTTAAAGTGCCGTTATTGATCGGGGGTGCCACCACAAGCAAGGCCCATACAGCTGTAAAAATAGACCCGCAATACAGTCATTCGGTGGTGCATGTAAACGATGCATCACGTGCGGTGACCGTAGTGGGCGATTTGTTGCAGAAGGAAACTTCGGCTACATACAAGAATAACATCAAGTTGGATTACGAGAGTTTTCGGGATAAGTTTTTGAACCGGGGCAAGCAAAAGGACTATTTGACTTTGGAAGAAGCTCGGGCCAATAAATTGCAGATTGACTGGAATCCGTCCGACATCAAAAGACCAAAGCAATTGGGCATTGAGGTGTTGGAAGATTTTGATTTGAGGTTGCTAACGGATTATATTGATTGGACCCCGTTTTTCAGAAGTTGGGACCTTCATGGCAAGTATCCGGATATTTTGACCGATGAGGTAGTAGGCAAACAAGCGACCGAACTTTTTAAGGATGCCCAAGAACTGTTGAAAAAGGTTTTGAATGAAAAATTGTTGAAGGGAAAGGCCATTTTTGGATTGTTCCCTGCCAATCAAATTGATGAAGATGATATTGAAGTTGAAAATAATGGGAAAACCTTCATTTTCAGAACGCTTCGTCAACAATTGAAAAAGAGGGAAGGAGTGCCGAACATCGCCTTGGCGGATTTCATTGCGCCGAAGAATTCTGGTATTCAGGATTATATGGGATTCTTCTGTGTCAGTACTGGTTTTGGGACGCAAGAGTTGGCCACTGAATTCGAAAGGAACCATGATGACTACAATTCCATCATGATAAAAGCTTTGGCCGATCGTTTGGCGGAAGCTTTTGCGGAATATCTCCACAGAGAAGTTAGAACAACATATTGGGGGTATGCCCAAAATGAAAACTTGGACAATTCGGCCCTTATCGATGAAAAGTATCAAGGAATCCGTCCCGCACCCGGTTATCCAGCATGTCCGGACCATTTGGAAAAATTGACCATTTGGGAATTGTTGGATGTAGAGGAAAAAATCGGGGTAAAATTAACGGAGAGTTTGGCCATGTGGCCAGCGGCAAGCGTTAGTGGATATTATTTTGCACATCCTCAGGCCAAATATTTTGGTATGGGTAAGATGACTGAAGATCAAGTAGCCGATTTTGCAAAAAGAAAAGAAATAACTTTGGAGGAAGCCCAAAAGTGGCTGGCTCCCAACATAGCAGACAATTAACCAATGAAAATTACGGACCATATAAGAAACGCCAAAGGGGAAACATTGTTCAGTTTCGAGATTGTGCCACCAGTGAAGGGTAAAAGTATCCAAGAACTATATAACAACATTGACCCTTTGATGGAGTTCAAACCCCCTTTTATAGATGTGACCACCTCACGTGAAGAATACATTTACAAGGAGAAAGACGGGTTGTTGGATAAAAAACTGACCCGTACGCGCCCCGGAACATTGGGAATTTGTGCTTCTTTAAAGCATAAATATGATGTGGATACCGTTCCTCATGTGTTGTGTGGGGGATTTACCAAGGAAGAGACCGAGTACCTTTTGGTGGACTGTCAGTATTTGGAAATTGAAAACGTCATGGCATTGAGGGGAGATGCCAGAAAAGAAGAAAAATATTTTATTCCCACTCAGGGAGGTCATCAATATGCTGCCGAGTTGGTAAAGCAAATCCATGATATCAACCAAGGCAACTATTTACATGAAGTCATTGAAGGCCATGAAATGGGTGATTTCTGCATTGGTGTAGCTGGTTATCCTGAAAAACATATGGAAGCCCCTTCCCTTCAATCTGATTTGAAACGGTTGAAGGAAAAAGTGGAATTGGGAGCCGATTACGTGGTGACCCAAATGTTCTTCGACAATAAAAAGTTCTTTGCTTTTGTGGAGGCAGCGCGTGAAATGGATATTTATGTGCCGATTATACCAGGCATAAAACCTATAGCCGTAAAGCAACACCTACAGTTGTTGCCACAGGTATTTCGAGTGGACATCCCGCAAGAATTGATCGAAGCCGTGGAAGCCTGCAAGACCAATCAGGATGTTCGGAAAGTAGGGGTAGAGTGGGCCATTCAACAATCCAAGGAGTTAAAGGCGGCGGGTGTTCCAGTACTACATTATTACTCCATGGGGAAATCGGATAATATCAAGGACATAGCCAAGGAGCTTTTTTAGTAGGGTACATTAAAAAACTGTGGAGATTCTTCACTCCGTTCAGAATGATATTCCCGCTATGCTTTTATTGAAAAAAAAGCAACAGTAATAGTCATTCTGAAGAAGTATACTGACGAAGAATCTCAAAAAAAATAATAGGTGGAGGTGATTGCCAGATAGGTTGGATTCTCTGCTTTGTTTAGAAAGACAGGGTAATCTTTCGTGGTAATTTTCAATTCGATGAGTAAGGGTGTTTTTTTATTTCCCTACTTTAGTGCCCCATGAGGTACCTACTTTGCCTGATTTTCGCCCTGTTTTCATTTTTTGGATTTTCCCAGAGTAGGGAAGTTCCCAAAAAGTTCGTGTTGGATGCCCATCAGTTTTACGGATCTATTCTGTTGCACAACCCTGATATTTCCCACCTGATCACGGAACACCCGGGGGGTCTAATTTTGGGAATCAGTCGTAAAACCTATGGCGATAAGGAATGGGAAGCCGATTTTGGATACCCCGATACAGGCTTCACGTTTGTGTACCAGAACACCAACAATGCCACCCTCGGGAAACACTATGGTCTGTATGGACACTATAATTTTTATTTTTTCAATAGGAAAGTGCAATTGCGTGTAGCGCAAGGACTGGCTTACAATACCAATCCGTACGACAAAGATGAAAATTTCAGGAACAATGCCTACGGGAGCCATATTTTGAGCAGTACCGTATTGATGCTTAACTATCACAAGAATTTAGTGGCCGGTTTGGGTTTGGATGCCGGTGTTTCGTTCATCCATTATTCCAATGCCAATTTTAAGGCTCCCAATACATCCACCAATACCTTTGCGGTCAACTTTGGACTGTCCTATGAACTGGACAGCGATACCACCTACGAGTACCTGCATCCGGAATCAAAAGGGATAATCAATGAGCCTGTTCGTTATAATTTGGTGTTGCGTGGAGGGGCTAATGAAAGCGATGTCATCAATATGGGGCGATATGGGTTTGCGATTGTTTCAGCCTATGCCGACAAGCGTTTGGGCAAACGAAGTGCCATACAATTGGGAACCGACGTTTTCTTTTCCAATTTTCTAAAGGAATTGATTCGGTATCAGTCCATAGCTTTTCCCGAACTGGATGTAGATCCTGACACCGATTACAAGAGGGTGGGTGTGTTCTTGGGGCATGAGTTGTTTGTGAACAAGATGAGCGTGGTGGCCCAATTGGGATATTATGTATATTATCCTTTCGATTTTGAAGGACGTATGTATAACCGTATTGGGATGAAGCGCTATTTTGGGGACAAAATTTTTGGAGCCCTCACCTTAAAATCCCATGGTGCCAAGGCTGAAGCTGTTGAATTGGGAATTGGGGTTAGACTATAGTATTGAGATTTGAGATGATAGAATTGAGAAGGTTACTTATGATAAATAGTGTCACCTCTAGAAATGGCATCCTGACCGCAGTGGTTGGAGCTTTCAAGAGGTTATTTGTGCTACTTTTCATACTGATCTTGAATTCCTGCAACGGCGATAATGTTCCCGATTGCTTTCAAAATGCCGGGGATTTGGTTCGGGTACCTGTAGATGTTCCCGAATTCACCACCATGACCGTTTTTGAAAACGTAAAGGTGGTATTGAAACAAGGGGATGAACAAAAGGTAGAAATCGAAACGGGCGAATATTTGCTCAACGATGTTTCCGTTGAGGTGGAGGAAGGTAGATTGATTCTACGGAATGAAAATAGCTGTAACTATGTTCGGGAATACGGTTTGACCACAATTTATGTGACCTCACCCAATATTACCGAAATCCGCAGCAGTACGGGCCTGCCGATTTCCAGCGAAGGCGTATTGGATTATCCAAGTATCTCCCTTAAATCGGAAAGTTATACAAATCCCGAAACGGAGACTACGGACGGTTCCTTCGATTTGGAGTTGAATTCGTCAACGGTGAGTATTGTGGTAAATGGAATTGCCTATTTTAAATTGAAGGGCAATACGAATAATTTTAATATAGTTGTTGCTGCTGGGGATTCCAGGATTGAGGCTGAAGACCTAGTGGCCAATTCGGTTTCCATTGATCATAGGGGCACCAATGATGTCTATGTTAACCCCCAACAACGGATCAGAGGTGTCATTAGGGGCACGGGGGACGTGATCAGTGTCAATAGACCTCCTGAGGTTGATGTGGAACAATTGTACAATGGCCGACTCATTTTCCAAGATTGAGGATCCCCGTCCAAACTATGACATAAATCCATAGAATCCAGTGGATTTCTAGGTACCTTTGATGTACCAAAATCGGATTCGCTTGAAAGGCCTTTTTCCCTTTATTAAATGTCTATTTTCTCCCTACCCAAAGGTCAAATCACTGGATGGGCTTTCAGGGATTGAAAAAGCCGATGCCCAGTTCCATAATCTGGTGGCCGAAAAAAAAGTACCTGGATTGGGGGTCACTATTTTGGACAAAGGGGAAATCATGCTTCAAAAAGGATATGGCTTTGCCCATTTGGAGGATAGGTCTCGAATTGACCCCAAACATACCATCTTTAGGATTGCCAGTATTTCTAAATGCATCACGGCACTGGCCTTAGGCAAAATGATGGAGGAAGGTTTAATCGATTTGGATGCTTCATTTTATAAGTATGTGCCCTACTACCCCAAGAAAGAATACGATTTTACGTTACGACAATTAGCCGGACATACAGCTGGGATTCGAGGTTACAGGGGAAAGGAATTTGCCCTGAACCAAGATTTTTGCATCAAGAACAGCATTGAGGTGTTTCAAAAAGATCCTTTGGAATTTAAGCCGGGTAAAGGGTATCTCTACAATAGTTTTGATTTTGTACTCCTTTCCTTGGCCATGCAAGAGGCCTGCGGTATTCCGTTCCAAAATTATGTGCAAGAAAAGGTATTGGTTCCCTTGGAATTGAACGCCACTTTTACTGCAGAACATAACCATTTCAAAACCGCCAGTTTTTATACCAAACGATCCTTGTGTTTTAAAAAAGCCGTTGAGGTGAACAATGCTTATAAACTGGCAGGAGGCGGATTTCTGTCCACCAGTGACGATATTGCCCAACTCGGTCAGGCCATTTTAGAGCGTAAGTTGCTGAAAAAGGAAACGTATGACCAAATATTGACTTCCCAAATGGTAAATGGCAAGCCAACTTATTATGGTTTGGGCTTTCAGGTGAGCCGAGATGCGGCGGGAAGGGATTTTGTGGGACATGTGGGCAATAGTGTAGGCGCTTATACCAACCTTTTTATCTATCCCCAAGAAGAAAAAGTAATTTCCATCTTGATCAATTGTACTGATCCCAAAGTGCAACCTTTTTTGGATGAGGCCATTGATACTGCATTGGATTTGGGAACTTCATGATTTTTGTTGAAATTTAATTCAAAATAGACTACCAATCTTGAGGCGTTTGCATTATTTGGTTCCATTGTTTTTCCTATTGCTGATGGGAAGTCTCCATGCCGGGGAAAGTTTGTCTTTTGAAACGGCAATGATTACGACCGATAGTGTCCAACATAGCTTAAGCTTAAGGGAATGGAAAAAGTTCAAATCTTTTGAGGCCCAACTACAATCCTCCCAGCTATCAAAAACGGATAATGAAAACCAATTGACAGGGTATGCCCGGGACTCGTTGAATATTTTAAGGGTAAAGCTCGTGGCCATGAAGGTTTTGGAGGAAAAAAATCTTTTGAGCAGGGATATCGCCGAAAATACCTCGTACTATACCACATTGTTGGAAAAGCTGAAAGAAAGTGATATTCCACCCTTGGAGTACCTTTTTTTGGAGGAGAAAATGGCATACTTGAACCAAGAAACCTTGAATGGGAGTTTACAACTAAGCAGGTGGGTGAACATCGGCTTGGTCCTCCTTGTCGCATTTTTGGGTTACATGATATTTCAGCAAAGAAAAAGGCAGGACAAAACCATTTTGCCCGAACTCAGCAAACAGGAAACCATGGTGCGCAACCTGATTATACAGGGCAAAAGCAATAAGGAAATCGCCAATGAACTTTTTATAAGCTTGAGCACCGTAAAGAGCCATATTACCAGCATCTATGGTAAATTGAACATTTCCAATAGACGGGAACTCCTCGAAAATAGTACGGGTGCTAGCACCTAATTCAGACCAATCTGGCTTTCTATAGGCCTGTTTACCCGTTTAATTTGTTTCAAAATTGAACGGTTTTGAAACATCTACTCTGGTTTTTTCTTGTGTGTTACCTTTCCGCATTTGGTCAAGAACAATTCATTTTAAAAGGAAAGGTTTTTGATGGTCAAGATAGGCCCATACCTATCGGCGACGTTTTGTTGTTCGATGCTAACAAGGAAAACTTAATTGTGTATACCACTTTGGTTGATGGGGTATTTCTGTTCAATAAAGTTTCCGAAGGGGAATTTTGGTTGGAAGTTTCTGCTTTGGGATATAAAAAGCATTCCCAACAATTGAATATGAGAGAAAACCGTGAGGTGTCCTTGCAGCTTGAAGAGGAAGTGACCGAGCTGGAGGATGTAGAAATAACGGCCTTGAAGAGTCCAATCACCAATGCCAACGGAAATTTGAAGATTGATGTGCAGAATCCCATTTTCTCTTCCATAGTAGACCCCTTGGAAGTGCTTTCAAAGCTGCCCAACATTCAAATTTCACCGGACAGGGAGTCCATTTCCGTTATTGCAAGGGGAACCCCACTGATTTATCTGGGGAACCAGCGCATAACCTTGGATGAATTTTTGGGACTGTCGGTAGATAGTATGGAAAGCATAGAACTCATCAATAATCCATCGCCCAAATATGAGGCGGAGGGGCAGGCCGTGATTGTGATCCACCTCAAAAAGAATACGGACAAAGGAACTATGTTGACTCTCGGTGAAACGTTGTCCTTCAGACAGAACACCAACAATTATCTAAGTTCCAATGGAAGTTTTTCCAATGGAAAATGGAACCTACGCGGCAATCTCAATTATAATGCAATTGGGCAATGGGAAAGCAATACGTTTGCGTTTGCCATTCCGGAGGAGGACATTTATTCGGATTATCTGGTGCTTATTCCAGATAACCACAGGGTACAGGTCAACACGGGACTTGGGTTCTATTATCCCATTAACGATAGTGATTACCTGTCTTTCAATACCACTTACCGATTGCAAACCGATGATGCCGATTTTGAGACGACCACCTTTGTGAGGGATGGAAACCAAGAAGACGAAGTACTATCCGAACCCAAGAACGATAACCGTCGGCATTATTTTAGCGGTAATTTTAATTTCAACAAAAAGATAGCCGCTGATTGGAACCTGTTCACGGGAATCCAATATTCGTCCTTCTCACAAAAATTGGATACCGATATTTTCAACAATTATAATGATGAGGGATTTTCTTTGGACCAGTCCAGGTACCAGGAGTACCAAATAGGGTCTCTGGCCGCCCGTATGGATGTGGAACATACGGTTTCCGAACATGTAAAAAGTGAATTTGGGGTGAGTTGGAACGAGGCGAGGGCCAATGCATATTCCAACGTGCTGCAAGTGGATCCACCGCAAGAAGAGGCCGTTGATTACGATTACAATGAAAAGCTGTATGCATCCTACTTGAACTTTAGTTCAAACCTCACTGACAAGCTAGACGTGAATATTGGGGCTCGGGTGGAACATAATGAAGTAAACGGTACCCTGAACAATGAAACCAGTCCTGCAATAAACAGAAAGAACACCAAAATTTTCCCGAAGGCTGGCCTCAATGTAAAGGTGGACAGCACCAAGACCTTTTCATTGAACTATTCCCGAAGCATTACCAGACCTGATTTTTCCCGTACAAGCTCCGTTTCGGTTTTCATCAACCCGTTTTTGGAATCTACCAACAATATCAACCTGCTACCGACCATAACCCAGCGGATCTCTTCGAACCTGCAATGGAAAAGCAAGTCCTTTTTTCTGGAAGTGTATCAAAAGGAAAATCCATCATATTACGCCATCAGTTATGACCCGATGGATACGATAGCGACTTTATCACCGATCAATCTGGAAAAGGAATCGGGTTTTTATGTGGGGGTCACCTTACCGTTTTCCTATAAGATATGGACATCCACTACTTCCGTGAGTTTTAATTACAATAAAAATAAAGATGCATCTGCCATTTTGACTACGGCCAAACCCTTTCTATATGCCTATACGGACCAACAATTAAAGGTGGCCAAGGATACCATTGTTTCTTTCGGGGGATGGATGATGACGGAGCGCAACGAAGGGGTGTATACCCGAAATGCCATGCTGGTGCTCAACGCTTCGGTCACAAAAACTTTTTTTAACAAGTTTCAATGTGCCATCCGTTTGAACGATATGACCAAAGCGATGAATTTTGAAGAAAGCTATGCCATTAACGGGGTAGAGGCCAACGGAACCTATTTTGCCGATGCCAGGGAAATTGCTTTTTCGATGAAATATACGTTTGGGGACAACGCCTCATCCAAGTTCAAAAACAAGGACGTGGATGATAATTTGGACCGGATTAAATAGGAGATAGATCAGCTTACGGTCATCTGTTCCTCAATTTCCATGGCAAAGGTTTTACAGAGATCCAAAGTTTCCGTTACATCGTCCATGGTAGTTCTTGGATTGATCAAGCACATCCGCAACACCACCTGATTGTTGAGGATGGTGGTGACCAACAGCGCCTTTCGGGATTCCACCACTTTGTGGGAAATGTATTGGTTGATCTCATCCAGTTCTTTCTCGCTGTAGTTTTGTTTTATGGGGTTGTACCTAAAATTGATGACCGCCAAGGTGGCAGGGAACACTACTTCCCAGCTTTTGCTGCCCCTCAACAGGTTTTCCACCTCTTCCGCTAGGTCAATATTGTAGGTAATGGCATCCCTAAATTCCTTTAAACCAAAGGTTTTTAAGGACATGTAAAATTTAAGCGCCCTGAATCTTCGGGTGAGCTGGATACCGTGGTCGTAAAAATTGATTTCGGAAGTGTTGCCCTCAATATCACGTAGGTATTCCGGTTTTTCGGTGAAGGTATGGCTCAGATCTTTGTGGTTACGCACCAACAAACACCCCATTTCATAGGGTTGATAAAACCATTTGTGGGGATCAACGGTCAGGGAATCGGCCTTTTCAATGCCCTTCAGCACATGTTTGCCTTTGGCTGATAAAACGGCGGCACCTCCATAGGCTCCATCAATATGGAACCAAATATCTTCCTTTTTGCAAATTTTGGACAATTCTGGCAATGGATCAACGGTACCGGTGTTGGTGGTTCCTGCGGAAGCGATCAGGCAAAAAGGGTGCAAACCTTCCAAGCGGTCTTTGGCGATACAATTTTTCAATTTGTTCAGCGCAAACTTGAACTCATTGTCGGTAGGAATGATCCGGATCTGTTCCTTTTTGAATCCCAAGACCCTAATGGCCTTGATGTTGGAAGAATGTGCCTGATCGGATAGATAGATGATCGCTTTTGAAAAATCGTCCCCGCATTTGATCCTTCGGGCAGTTGCTACGGCCGTCAGGTTGGCCATGGAGCCGCCACTGGTGAAAATACCCCCTCCTTTTTTCTTCGGAAAACCAAAGATTTTCAACAACCATTGAATGGTCACGATTTCCAATTCTGCGGCAGCAGGACCGATGGACCATCCACCTGAAAAAATGTTGTAGCCCGTGGCCAAGGCGTCTGCCATGACACTGACGTAGTTGCTGGGGCCCGGAACAAAGGAAAACGACCTCGGATGGGCCATGTTGGCGGTGTTGGTCATTACCTTTTCGAGAACAAATTCCAAAACCTTTGAAGCATCCATGCCACTTTCAGGGGCTTCTTCCAAAAACAGGTTGTCCATTTCTTCCCGCGACCCAAAGGCTACCGGGAATTTTTCATGTTGGGTATGGTGGTGCTCCACAATGGCATCCACAATCTGGTAGCCATACTTTTGCATTTCTTCTTTGGAAAGTTCCAATCTTGCGGTGTTCTTCTTCATACGCCCTGTTTCAGTTGGACTGCAAAAATATCACATTTGGAATGGCTGGAAACTGGAAAGACCAGAAATATGTTTTTTGGGGCAGTAATGCTACCTTTACCAATGGTACACCCAAGGATGGTATTTGTTATGGAAAAACAGGATATAGTGGACAGGCAAGGTATCTCGTTGTTAGTGCATCGCTTTTATGAAAAAGTACGCGCAGATGAGGAAATAGGCCATTTTTTTAATGAAACGATTACTGATTGGCACGAACACATGGAAAAGTTGACCGATTTTTGGGAAATGAACCTGTTCTTTGCCCAAAAATACAAAGGGAACCCCATTCAAGTCCATGCAGAGTTGGATAAGGATATGGGCGGAACCATTGATAATTACCATTTTGGGATATGGCTCAGGCATTGGTTTGCTACGTTAGAAACCTATTTTAGTGGGCCAAATACTGAAAAAGCAAAACAAAGGGCGAGAAACATCAGTACCCGAATGTTTGTTGGGATATATGAGCAGCGTAAACGGGACGGGGTCCTTTAATATTCCAAAAATTAACGGGTAAGTTCCGTAAAAAGACTTTCCAAATTTTTGTTCTTTCTGCTTAACTGTAAAGTTTTCAATTGGTTGTCATGCGCAAAATCGAAAACGGCTGGGCGCATATCGTTCGTGGTATTGAAAGTGAGTTCATACACAAATCCCCCGGTATTGGTCACCTTGGAGATATGGGGCAATTGTTGCAATAATTGCTCCTCCACACGGTAGTCGAACTCCACCTCAATAATCTGTTCCTCGGCTTCACGGAGTTCTTCCAATTTTTTATCGGCTACCAATTGTCCTTTATTGATGATGATGACACGATCGCACACGGCTTCCACCTCTTTCATGATATGGGTGGATAGGAGAATGGTCTTTTCCTTACCAATATCGCGGATCAATTTGCGTATTTCGATGAGTTGGTTGGGGTCAAGGCCGGTGGTAGGTTCGTCCAAGATCAATACCTCGGGATCGTGGAGCAGGGCCGCAGCCAAACCAACACGCTGTCGATATCCTTTGGACAGTTGTCCAATTTTTTTGTGGGCTTCGGGAGTGAGGCCGGTCTTTTCAATTACTTCCGCGATCTTCGACTTGGGCACATGGTACACATCGGCATTAAAGGCAAGATATTCCTTTACATACATTTCCAAATACAATGGGTTGTGTTCAGGTAGGTAACCGATGCTTTTTTGTACATCCCGTTCGGATTTCAACACATCGAACCCGTTAACTTCCGCATCGCCACTATCCGCTTTATAATAGGTGGTCAATATCCGCATCATGGTAGATTTACCTGCCCCATTGGGACCTAAAAAACCCACTACTTCCCCCTTTTTGATAGAGAAGGATACGTTGTTCAATGCTATTTGAGGGCCGAAGGTTTTGGTGATGTTCTGAACGGTGATGGACATGCCATTGGATTTGATTGTTCAAAAATACACTTTTAGAAATATCGTTGACAACACATGATGTAATAGTACCAGTTTTTGGGCAATCGGTTTAAGAACATGTAAATTCTTAAAAAAGATGGTTTTCTGCATGGTAAAATGCAACGAAATCTTCCAATTTGAAAAAAATCAAAAAAAAATTAAGGAAAGCTGTTGTTTTCGGATGGATTGGCTAAATTAGCCGAGATTTTATTACGAGATGACAAATACGTATTTCTGGAACGGTTTCTATTTTTACTTCTTTTTTAAGAGAGGTGCGGGACTGTTGTGAATGCGTTTAAAGTATAACCAATACATAAAGTCCCGATACAAATCGGGGCTTTTTTTTTGCAATGGGTTTAAAAATAGCCATTCAGGGAATTAAAGGTTCCAACCACCATAAGGTGGCCACGGATTTTTTTGGAAACGACATCGAATTATTGGAATGCAGTTCTTTTGATGCCATCATCGACCATTTGTTGACAGGGATGGCGGACAAAGGTGTTATGGCCATTGAAAATTCTATTGCAGGTTCCATCATCCCCAATTACAATCTGGTGTACCATAATAAGATCCACATCATAGGGGAACATTATTTGAACATCCACCATCATCTTATGGTACTCAAAGGCAGGACTTTTGAGGATATAAAGGAAGTGCATTCCCATCCGATGGCGTTGCTGCAATGCAAGGAATTTTTTAGGGCCCATCCCCACATAAAATTGGTGGAAAGTGCAGATACTGCCGAAACTGCAAAGCTCATCAAAGAGAAAAAATTGAAGCATATTGCGGCCATTGCCCCAAAAATGGCAGCTGAGTTATATGGTTTGGACATCATTGCGGATAATATCCAGACCATAGTGAACAACGCAACACGGTTCATTATCCTTAAAAAACAGAATAAGGTGTTGCCCAAAGAAGAGATCGATAAGGCCTCCTTGCGCTTCATTACCGATCACAAAAGGGGAAGTTTGGCCACGGTCTTGAACGTCATGAGCGATTGCAATATGAACCTTACCAAAATACAGTCGCTTCCAGTTATTGAAACACCTTGGAAATATGCCTTTTTTGTGGACATGACCTTTGAGAAATATGAACAATTTGCGAAAGCAAAATCCCTGTTGGAGATTATGGCGGAGGATTTTCAGGTGTTGGGCGAGTACAAAAATGCATTGTTACCATGATTACTGCAGAAAGATTACATAGCGTACAGGAATACTACTTTTCCAAAAAATTGAGAGAGGTAAGGGGATTAATCAACCAAGGAAAACCCATCATCAACATGGGGATCGGGAGTCCTGATCTGGCACCATCACCAAAGGTGTTGGAAACCTTGCGGGATTGCATTACCGATGCAGGGGCCCATCAATACCAGAGTTACCAAGGGTTGCCAGAACTCAGGGAGGCGATCGCCGATTTTTACCAACAAAAATTTGGGGTAAGTGTGGATCCATCCACCGAAATTTTACCCTTAATGGGGTCCAAGGAAGGCATCATGCACATCAGTATGGCATTTTTGAATGTGGGGGATGAAGTGCTGTTGCCCAATCCAGGTTATCCCACCTATGCCTCTGTAACCAATTTGGTTGAAGCAGTACCAGTTACCTATGATCTTACGGAAGAAAATGGATGGTTCCCTGATCTGGATGCATTGTCCCAAAAAGACCTGTCCAAAGTAAAATTGATGTGGATTAGCTACCCGCATATGCCAACAGGGGCAACCGCAACTTTGGAACAACTGGAGTCTTTGGTGGCCTTTGCCAAAAAACATGACATTCTTTTGGTGAACGACAATCCGTACAGCTTTGTACTGTCCAACAATCCAACCAGTATTTTGTCCATTGAAGGGGCAAAGGAATGCACCTTGGAACTGAACAGTTTGAGCAAGACCTTCAACATGGCCGGCTGGCGTGTGGGAATGGTGTTGGGGAGCGAGGAGCATATCAATGCGGTACTCAAAGTGAAGAGCAATATGGATTCAGGGATGTTCTACGGCATCCAAAAAGGAGCTGTTGTGGCGTTGCAAAGTGGCCCCGAATGGTTTGAGGAATTGGATCAGGTGTATACCAAAAGAAGGGAATTGATGTTCCAATTGGCTGATAAATTGGGCTGTACCTATGATAAAAATGCCGTGGGCATGTTCGTTTGGTGCAAATTGCCCGAAGGTTCACTTTCATCAGAGGCATTTATCGATAACGTCTTGTATGAAAAGGACATATTCATTGCGCCGGGTACCATTTTCGGTAGTAATGGTGAGGGATACATCCGATTCTCACTTTGTGTAAAGGAGGAAAAAATCAAGGAAGCCATAGCAAGATTTTAGATCATGAAGGTAGCAGTAATCGGAATAGGATTGATTGGGGGCTCATTTGCAAGGGATGTGAAAAAATTACATCCTGAGGTCACCATTGTAGGGTTGGACAAGAACCAGACCCATTTGGATGAGGCCATGGCACTTCAGATCATTGATGAAAAAGGGAATTTGGATGGTTTGTCGGATGCCGATATGGTCTATGTAAGTGTTCCTGTAAATGCGATGGTGCACGAACTGCCCAAAATTTTGGATGCCGTGGGCGATAACACCGTGGTGATGGACGCTGGCTCAACCAAAAGATTAATCTGCGAAAGTGTGGCAGAACATCCCAAACGACGAAATTTTATGGCTTGCCACCCCATTGCAGGTACTGAATTTTCAGGTCCATCTGCCGCTTTGGAAGGTTTGTACGACGGCAAGACCATGATCATTTGTGAGGTGGAAAAAACGGCCTTCAAACTTCAGGAAAGGGCCTTGGCCATTTTTCAGGAAATAGGCATGCGCATCCGGTATATGAATCCTGAAGCGCACGACAAGCACATCGCTTACGTATCCCATTTATCACACATCAGTTCATTTATGTTGGGAAAGACGGTTATCGAAAAAGAAAAGAATGAGCGTGATATTTTTGACATGGCGGGATCGGGTTTTGAGAGTACGGTGCGTTTGGCAAAAAGTTCACCGGACATGTGGACACCCATATTTGAACAGAACAAGGACAATGTAGTAGAGACTTTGGAAGAGTATATCCAAAACCTGACCACTTTCAAACAGTTGTTGGAGAACAACGATTTTGAAAATGTCCACTTAGAAATGAGCAATACCAATAAAATAAAACAAATACTTAAAGGAATTCCACTTACAAAAAAATAGGAAGCATTATGGAAAACAAGAAGGAAATGAGAAAATGGTTGGATGATATGAACTTGGGCCATCCACTGGTTATCGCAGGGCCATGTAGTGCCGAAACTGAAGACCAGGTACTTAAGATTGCACACCAATTGAAGGATACGGACGTGAGCTACTACCGTGCCGGAATCTGGAAACCACGTACCCGTCCTGGAAATTTTGAAGGAGTAGGTGCAATAGGGTTAAAATGGTTGCAAAAGGTAAAAGAGGAAACCGGATTGAAAACCGCAACTGAAGTGGCTAACCGTGCCCACGTAGACCTTGCCTTGGAATATGATGTAGACCTATTGTGGATTGGTGCCCGATCAACGGTGAGCCCATTCATTATTCAAGAAATTGCCGATGCCTTGGAAGGTACCGATAAGATCGTATTGGTGAAGAATCCAGTGAACCCTGACCTTTCTTTGTGGTTGGGTGCCGTGGAACGTTTGCATACTGCCAATATTGAAAAATTGGGGGTGATTCACAGAGGTTTTTCCACCTATGAGAAAACCAAATACCGCAATATTCCTGAGTGGCAGTTGGCCATTGAACTTCAAACCAAGTTCCCTGACCTTCCTATTATCAACGACCCAAGCCACATTACCGGTAAGCGCGATATGATATTTGATGTTTCCCAAACTGCCTTGGACCTGAATTTTGATGGTCTTATGATCGAAACCCATTGTGATCCTGATAATGCATGGAGTGATGCCGCACAGCAGGTTACCCCGGAAAGATTGGTGCAGATCATGAGAGACCTTCGCATCAGAAAAGAAACCGATGAGGAGGCGGAATACAATAACAAATTGAACAACCTTAGAACACAGATCGATGTGTTGGACAACCAACTGATCGAGCTTTTGGGCAAGCGAATGAAAGTTTCTGACGGTATCGGGGAATTGAAAAAACAAAAGAACGTTGCCGTGTTGCAGAGCAATCGATGGAACGCTATTTTAGGTAACATGATTTTGGAAGGTGAGCAAAGAGGATTAAGCGAGGAGTTCGTCTTAAAAATGTTCAAGGCCATTCACCAGGAATCCATCAACCATCAAGAAAAAATCATCAACGCCTAATTAATAGGTCGTTTTTTGATCAAACTGTTTGTGTCTAGGGATAAAAATTCCAGGATGCAAACAGTTTTTTTGTTGTAAACTGTAACGATCTTGTTCTTCGGTCATCTTTCAGAAGTAAAAACACTCTATCATGAAAAAAATATATGTACTCAGCTTCCTTTTACTTCCCTTATTGACTTTTGCACAGCGCATTATAGATACCGAGGTGGGAGAGTTCCATGAAATCAAAGTTTTTGACCTAATTGAAGTGAACCTGATCCAATCGGATGAAAACCGGATCACGATCAAGGGGCATAATGTGGACGATATTACATGGACCAACAAGAATGGCATTTTGAAACTCCGTATGCAACTGGATAAAAAATTCCAAGGGGAGGATACCATGATAGAAGTCTATTACACCAACCTGGATGTGATTGATGGCAACGAAGGTGCCCAGATTACCTGTAACGAGATGGTGCAAAAAAACAAGATTGAACTAAGGGCCCAAGAAGGTGCCAAGATCCACATTGGTATGGATGTGGATTACGCTGATATTAGAGCGGTGACAGGTGGTGTCGTGGAGGCATCAGGATTGGCCAAGAACCAATCCGTGGTATTGAATACTGGAGGTATTTTTGACGGTCGTGACCTTAAGACTGCCAGTACCGAAATCAAAATATCCGCTGGTGGCGAAGCCGATATTTTTGCCTCCGAAGCAGTGGACATCAACGTGCGAGCCGGTGGGGATGTTTATGTATATGGAAATCCCAAAATGGTCCACAAGAAGACCTTTGTGGGCGGAAGGATTTACATCAAGGATTAAGAAAAAAACATGAAAAAAGGGCCTGATGGATTTTTCCATCGGGCCCTTTTTGTTTTGTATGGTCAGGTTATTTTCTGAAAATGTAACGGGTAATAAAAATACCTTGACCGTCACCTTTGCCAGCCTCACTCTCCACTCCGCTTACCACGAAAGCCAATTCCCAACCGTTGGAAACCATATCGTTGATCATGGAAGTGATCATGGCATCGTTGGCTGCGATGTTCTGAAAACGGATACCGCCAATGTTGTAGAAGTTCAACAATTTGGTTTCCTCAAAATTTTTCACACGGATTTCACCACGGTCCGATTTGTTACGGGTGTTGTCATCCTCCGTTTGCACACTGGTGAACTCCCTATAATCTTTGTCTTCAAGGGCGTTGATGATCCTAGACCTACCAAGCCCGTTGGGAACAATGGATTCCACACTGGTAATAACCTTGTACTGTTGTGCGTTTGCACCAAATGCGGCAGCTAGGGTCAACACTGCGATCAAAACGATTTTTTTCATAATGGATTAGTTAATGATAATTAAAACTGTTAACAAAGATATACGACGGAAAAGAAGGAATATTGTTTCTTTGTAATGAAAATTTGAACAAATTGTGAACGGAACTGTTTATAAATCAACGGGTAGCTGGTATACCGTAAAGTCCATGGATGGTGTATTTTACGAGTGCCGGATAAAAGGCAAGTTCCGGACCCAGAACATAAAAAGCACCAATCCAGTGGCAGTTGGGGATCATGTTCAATTTGAATTGGAAAATATAGGAGATGAAACCGTAGGGGTCATATCTGAAATTGGTGAAAGAAAGAATTACATCATCCGAAAATCGGTTAAGCTGTCCAAACAGACCCATATTATCGCTTCCAATCTGGATCAGGTCTTTTTATTGGTCACTTTGAACAATCCCATGACCTTTACCAGTTTTATAGACCGTTTTTTGGTCACCGCCGAGGCATACGAAATCCCGGTGATTTTGCTATTCAACAAGATGGATACCTATTCCGAAGAAGAAAGGGAAGAAGTGTCCTATTTGGTGGATTTATATTCAAATATTGGATACAACTGCATCCCAATGGAAGCCAAGACCGGAAAGAATGTGGAAATGGTAAGGGAGTTGATGAAAGGCAAGACCAGCATGTTCGCCGGACATTCCGGAGTGGGAAAATCTACTTTGGTGAATGCCTTAGAACCAGGGCTGCATCTCAAGACTGCCGAAATTTCCGAACAGCACCTTCAAGGGCAACATACCACCACTTTTGCCGAAATGTACGACTTGTCCTTCGATGCAAGGATCATTGATACCCCTGGAATAAAAGGATTTGGAATCGTGGATATGGAAAAAGATGAGATCGGGGGATATTTTCCGGAGTTCTTCGAGTTGAAATCACAATGCAAGTTCAACAATTGCCTGCATTTGGATGAGCCCAAATGTGCTGTGAAGGAGGCGTTGGAAAATGAGGAGATTGCGTGGAGCCGTTATAGAAGTTATGTTCAGATGGTGACGGGAGAGGAAGATAATCCATATAGGGAACGTTCATGAAAACAGTGATCCAAAGAGTTTCAAGGGCAAGTGTAACGGTAGACGGCCAAGTGGTCTCATCCATTGATCTTGGCCTGTTGGTATTGTTGGGAATAGAGGATGCCGATGGGAAAGAAGATATTGATTGGTTATCCCAGAAAATAGTGAACCTTCGCATTTTTAATGATGATGACGGGGTGATGAACCGCTCCGTGTTGGATGTAGGGGGGGGTATTATCGTAGTGAGTCAATTTACGCTGCATGCCCTTACCAAAAAAGGCAATCGTCCTTCTTATATCAAAGCATCCAAACCTGATATTGCCATACCAATGTACAATAGCTTTGTACAAAAAATAGAACAAGATCTTGGTAAAAAAGTGGGCACCGGAATCTTTGGCGCCGATATGAAAGTAGAATTGTTGAATGATGGTCCGGTAACCATAACCATTGATACTAAAAACAGGGAATAATTGTTTTTTATCGAAAAAGTTATATTCTTTGTAAGAAATAAACCACTTTAGCTAAAACCATTAGCGCCAGACTTAACCCAATGCGATTGCCTACGTTTATAGTAGTATTGTTTACTCTGAATTTTTGCTTTTCCCAAAATTACAGTGTCTCCACTATTTCAAAGGAATTATTGGACAATGCCGATGCAGTGGTCCGATTGAACAGTACAAGCATCCTTGTTACGGCGAGGGATCAGATGACTGTTTCCGAACATCGGGTGGTAACTGTATTGAACGAGAAAGGGGATAAGCATGTTCAAGCCTACGCTTTCTACGAAAAAAGCTATAAGATTTCCAATATCCTTGCAATAGTGTACAATGCTCAAGGAGAAGAAATCAAAAGAATAAAAAAAAAGGATTTCTTGGATCAAAGCGCCATCGATGGCGGCACCCTATATTCGGATTCCAGGGTGCTCCTTCTCAAATATACCCCGGTGCAATATCCTTACACCATTGAGTTTGTAAACGAATACTCTACTCCTAATACTGCATTCGTGCCCAATTTTAATTTTTTGGAAAACTATAGGGTAAGTAGTGAAAGGAGCGATTTTAGTTTTAAGGTTGATTGTGGTATTCCATTTAGGCATAAAGCTGCCAACTTTGAAGAATATCAAGTAGAATTGTCCACAGAGCCAAACGGGCTTCAATGTGCTGCCCAAAATCTAAAGGCCATTGAAAACGAGCCACTGTCCCCAATGTTCAATGAATTTACCCCCAACATAAAAGTAGCTTTGGAAAGTTTCCATTTGGAAGGAGTGGATGGGGCGGCCAAAACATGGGAAGAATTGGGTCAATGGATGTATCATGAGCTTTTGGTTGGTCAGGATGAATTGAACCAGGAAACTATTGCAAAGGTAAAAGCCCTCGTAAGGGGGGTGTGGATGATCCCTTGGAAAAAGTAAGCCGTGTTTATAAATATGTGCAGGAGAACACTAGATACATCAGCGTGCAGTTGGGGATTGGTGGTTGGATGCCCATCAGTGCAGTAGAGGTGGATCGTGTAAAATATGGTGATTGCAAAGGGTTGACCAATTATACGAAGGCCCTCTTGTCCGCTATTGGCATAGACTCATATTATACTGTTGTTTACGGTGGCAATGTCGCCAGGAGTCTCGATAGGGATATACCTTCCATGCAGGGCAATCATGTGTTCTTGAACGTTCCATTGGAAGGTCAAGAGGTTTGGTTGGAATGTACAAGTCAGACTACCCCGGTAAATTTTTTGGGCACTTTTACGGATAATAGGGATGTGCTAAAAGTAACTCCCAACGGTGGACAATTTGTGAGAACAAAGGCCAGTTTAGATGAAGACAATTATCAGTTTACCAAAGCAGAATGTTCCATTTCCATAGATAAAAAAATTACTGGAAAGGTTATCATTGTCTCCAAAGGAACCCAATACAATCAAAAATATTGGCGAACCACCGATTCCAGAAAAGAGCAGGAGGAATTTTACAAGAATTATTGGAATTATGTGAACAACCTCAACTTGGGTCAAGTCAACTTTATCAATAACGATAAGGAAACAGAGTTTATAGAAGAAATTGATGTCAGTGCAGACGGGTATCTGTCCGCAGTTGATGAAAAATTCCTTTTTTCCCCGAACATATATAACCGAAATTTGGCTGTCCCCGATAGAAGCCGAAACCGAAAAAGACCGGTGGTCATTTCAAGAGGTTATTTGGATGAAGATGAATTTACCATCCATCTACCCGAAGGCTATGTACCGGAAACATGGATGTTGCCTGTACAATTGGAAAACAAATTTGGGACTTATAGTATTTCCATTGAGCCCCAAGAAGAGGGAACCGTTTTGTACAAAAGAAAACTGCTCATAAAATCGGGAATGTACCCCAAGGAAGATTATGAGGACTACAGGGAGTTTAGAAAAAAAATTGCTCGATACGATAATGCCAAAATTGTTTTAATCAAAAAAAGCACATGAAACTAAAACTATTGTTCGCCCTTTTGGTAACCGTGCAGATGGTTTACCCAAATGAGATTAAATTCGGAAAGGTGTCCAAAGAAGAAGTTGAAACTACACAGCATTCTCTGGACCCCGAAGCTGATGCCGCTATTTTGTACAAAAACGAATGGGTGAGTTATTCCTATACCTACGATGGGGGTTGGACCATTACTAGGGAGGTGTACTATAGGATTAAAATCTATAACAAGGATGGGTTTGATTGGGCCACTTTGGAAGTACCGTTGTATGCTGCCAGTAGTGACGAGGAAAAAATATCCGGGGTCAAAGGATTTACATTCAATCTGGAAGACGGTAAGGTTGTAAGTGAAAAACTCAAGAATGACGGTGTCTTTGTTGAAAAGGTTAGTAAATATAGGAACAAGGCGTCCATTACTATGCCGAGTGTGAAGGAGGGAAGTGTTCTGGATGTGGAGTACAAAGTTACATCTCCCCTGTTTTGGCACATAGATGAACTAAAACTTCAATATGGTATTCCAGTTGATTTGGTAGAAGTACGACTGGATATACCTGAATATTTTATTTTCAAACAATTCAGTAAAGGGGCAAATCCAATTCAAGTAAACCAAACTCGTGAAAATAGAACATTGAATGTTTCTTATAGATCATCCGATGATATGAGCCGGTTGGGAAAGACTACCCATAAAAACAGTAATGTCAATTTTATTGAAAATATCTATAACATAAAAGCGGCCAACCTTCCCGCGCTTTTGGATGAAAAGTATACCAGTAATATTGACAATTTTAGGTCTGCCATAAAATTTGAGCTGGCTTCGACCAGATTCCCTAACAGCCCTTTTAAAAATTATAGCCTTACTTGGGAAGATGTGGCAAAAACCATTTACAACTACGACGATTTTGGATCGGAGCTGAAAAAGAGCAACTATTTTGAAGATGATATAGACCAGTTGATCGCAGGTCTGACCAGCAATGAGGAAAAGGCAAGTGCCATATTTTCCTTTGTAAAAACTAAAATGAATTGGGATAATTATGTTGGCGTTACCTGTGCCAGTGGAGGTGTGAAAAGAGCCTATAAAGAAAATACGGGCAGTGCCGCAGAAATCAATTTGATGCTCACCGCCATGTTGAGGTATGCAGGGTTAAGTGCGGACCCTGTTCTGGTAAGTACGAGGTCCCATGGAATTCCATTGTTCCCCACTAGTGACGGGTTCAATTATGTGATAACAGGATTAATGTTGGACAACGAGTTGATGCTGTTGGACGCCACCGAAAAATATTCCGTACCCAACGTGCTTCCTTCCAGGGCATTGAACTGGATGGGTAGGTTGATCAAGGAAGATGGTAGCTCTATTGCTGTGGATCTCATGCCAAAACATAAATCCTTGGATGCTGTCATGATGAGCATTGATTTGCGTGACGATGGATCCATTTCAGGAAAATTCCGTCAGCAATATACCCATAACAATGCATTTGTGGTCCGAAACAAATTTCATAGTGGCACTGAGGATTCATATTTAAAGGATATTGAAAAGTCGCATGGTGATCTTGAAGTTTCCGAATTTCAAATGCAAAATGGTCTTGATCTTGACAAGCCGATAGTGCAATCCTATGATTTTGAAAAAGAGGCTGCCTTTGAGAATATATCAGGCAAGTTATATTTTTCGCCATTGTTCCATTTGACCACGTTTGAGAATCCGTTCAAGGCCGAAAAAAGGGAATTTCCAATAGATTATGGCTACCCTTGGGAAGATAAATATATTATCACCATAAACCTTCCGGAAGGATATGTTGTGGAATCCATGCCAGAACCCATTGCAGTGGCCATGCCTGAAAATATGGGGCAGTTCCGATACAATATATCCTCTACTATGGGAAAAATCCATTTAAAGGTGGAGATGGAAATGAACACTTCGGTTGTGCCGGCCCATTATTATGACGATTTGAAGGAACTGTATAAGCACATCGTGGAAAAGGAAACAGAAAAAGTAGTGCTTGTAAAAGCGTAAAAGGTACTTTGCATGAAGAAAATAACCCTTCTCCTACTGCTTTTCCAAGGGGCTTTGCTCCTCGGGCAACAAATCGAGTTTGGAAAATTGACCTTGGAGGACGGAAAATTTTCAATCTATGAAAAAGATACCACTGCTCACGCGGTTTATCTTTATGAAAAAGGAGAAAATTATTTTGAGGTACAAAGGGGATACATTTTTTTGATCACAAAGTACCATGCCAAGAAAAAGATTCTTGACAAACAAGGATTTTCGGAAGCGGAAATAACCATTCCTTACTACCATAACGAGGAAAGGACCGAAAAAGTGATCAATATTAGGGCCTTGACCCATAATGATGGTGTTAAGTTCGGTGTCAATCAAGAGACCATTTATGATGCAGATATAAATGAACGTTGGTCCGAAAAGCGTTTTACATTCCCGAATGTGCAAGAGGGCTCCATTTTGGAATATACCTATGAAATTCAATCCCCGTTTTTGTATAATTTGAACGGATGGGACTTTCAGGAAAATATTCCAAAGGTATACACAGAGTATAATGCCAAGATACCTGGGAATTATAGGTACAATAGGGCATTGATAGGCGAATTGAAACTGGATGTAAATGATGCCACTGTGCAAAAGAATTGTTTCCAGCTTCCAAATAGTCCTGCAAAACCGGCCGATTGTGAGGTGCTCAAGTACGTAATGAAGGACGTGCCTGCATTCAAGGAAGATGAGGAATATATGCTTTCTCCAAAAAATTACCGGTCCAGACTGGAATTTGAACTTTCGGAATTTCTTGGGTTCAATGGAATAAACCAAAAGTTCACCAAAACGTGGAAAGATGTCGATCGGGAATTTAAATCTGATCGGGACATTGGCGGGCAGTTGCGTAAAAAGAATTTTTTTGAAAAAAATGTCCCTCTGGAAATCATTGCCGGAAATGAGGATGCACTGACAAAGGCCAATAAAATCTATGATTTTGTAAAAAACCATTATACCTGGAACGAAAAATTCGGTGTACTGAGGGACAATAGGGTAAAGCAGGCCTTTGAGACAAAATTGGGAAATGTGGCAGAGATCAATATCACCTTGATCAACCTTTTGAATGCCGCCGATATTAAGACCGATGTGATGATGATGTCCACCCGTGCCCATGGCATGCCCAAAAAAAGTCATCCGGTCATGTCCGACTTCAATTATCTGGTAGCCAAAACGGAAATCGATGGGATTACCTATCTTTTGGATGCCACCGAAAAGGAATTGCCATTTGGGATGCTTCCCTATCGATGCCTCAATTACTATGGGAGGGTAATGGATTTTGATGGGGATAGCTATTGGTTTGACATTGAACCTGAAAAATTGAACGGTAGGGCCATACGTCTTCAAATGGAACTTGATTTTGAGAAGGGTATAGGCAGTGGGGAATTTGATGAAATTTCGGATGGATATGAGGCCATTTTCAAGAAAGAACATTTGGGTTCCATGTCCGAAGAGGAATACATTGAAAAGATCGAAGAGGATACGAACGATGATTTTTTGATCAAAACTTATCTGATTGATAAAGAAAAGTCCAATGATAAGCGGTTGGCAGAAAACTACACTTTTGAACTGGAAAATTTAGGAAAAGGGCAAACCGTTTATTTCAATCCCTTTGTAATCCGGTATTTTAAGACCAATCCCTTTAAGGTAGAATCAAGGTATTATCCTGTGGATTTTGGATTTTTAAGGTCCTATAAATATTTTGCGAACATAAAGATTCCTGCAGGTTACAAAGTAAAAAGCATACCTGAACCCGTCAATATTGGAATGCCTGACAACAGTGGGATCATGAGGTTTAATTGTACCGCGACCCAAGATATGGTCATGGTACAGTTCACCCTTCAACTTAAATACACCCAATATACCAGTGCGGGATATGCCTATATAAAGGAATTTTTTGAAAATGCCGTTTTGGTGCAAAACAAAAACTTCCTTGTTTTTGAAAAGGAATAGCAATTGGCAAATGGTACTTACCTTTGTGAAATAATTGGGGTATTTCCGACTAAATCAAAACAATGGACATAGCAAACGCACAAAAGGCTGTTGATGAATGGATCCAAAACCACGGGGTTCGCTATTTTAACGAACTTACCAATATGGCCCAACTTACTGAAGAAGTGGGTGAAGTGGCCCGAATCATTGCCAGACGCTATGGAGAGCAAAGCGAAAAGGAATCCGATAAGGCCAAGGACCTTGGGGAGGAACTGGCCGATGTGATCTTTGTGGTCCTTTGTTTGGCCAACCAAACCGGTATAGATCTTCAGGCTGCTTTCGATAAAAAATTGGATTTGAAGACCAAACGCGATCACGACCGTCATCAGAATAACAAAAAGCTCAAATAAAGTTATCCCCTTAAGGGGATAGTAGGGCCGTTTTTTCTAGTTTTGGAGTTTCATTCAAACCCAAGAAAATTGAGACTTCAGCTTTCCGCACCATCCAATAAAAATATCCAAAAGGCAATTCAGATCACGGGCTCCAAAAGTGAGACCAACCGCTCTTTGTTGCTCCAAGCCCTGTTTCCGAATATCAAGATCAAGAATTTATCCAATTCCGATGACGGAGAGGTAATGCAAAAAGGATTGTTGATCTCAGAAGGGGAGGTGGACATTCACCATGCCGGAACGGCCATGCGCTTTTTAACGGCCTATTTTGCTTCGCAGCCGGGAAAAGAAGTGGTGTTAACAGGTTCCTCCAGAATGCAAGAAAGACCTATTCAGGTTTTGGTGGAGGCACTTCAAGCTTTGGGTGCTGATATCAGATACATGAAAAATGAAGGGTATCCACCGATAAAGATTTCGGGGAAAAAATTGAAGCAGTCCAAAGTATCCCTTCCAGCCAACATCAGTAGCCAATACATTTCAGCTTTGTTGTTGATCGCTCCCAGTTTGAAGAATGGTCTGGAATTGGAACTCATCGGTAAGATCACTTCGGTCCCCTACATAAAAATGACGTTGGGATTGTTGGAGCAAATTGGAGTTTCTACTTCTTTTAACGACAATAAAATTACAGTGGAGCCTTTGGAAAATATCGAGGAAACCACTTTGGTGGTGGAATCGGATTGGAGCTCGGCCAGTTATTTTTACAGTATAGTGGCCATGTGCGAAGTGGGTACCAAGATCCAACTTTCATCCTACAAGCAAAACTCCTTGCAGGGCGATAGTGTACTCTCTAAAATTTATCAGGATTTTGGCGTGGAGACCCAATATGGCAAGAACACCATGGTCCTTTCCAAAGCAAATGATAGCCTACCAAATACCGTCAATTACGATCTTTCCAACGCCCCGGACATCGCCCAGACCATTGCGGTAACATGCTTGGGATTGGGTATGGGTTGCCATTTGACAGGACTTCATACGTTGCCGATCAAAGAAACAGATCGTTTGGCGGCGTTACGGACCGAGCTTTCCAAGTTTGGGGCAAAAGTGGAAATTGATGCAGAGAGCTTAACCCTACGACCGTTATCCACCTTGAACAGTGGAATAGCCATCGATACTTACAACGACCACAGAATGGCCATGGCTTTTGGTCCGCTGGCGCTAAAGGTAGGCCTGATGGTCAACGATGCCGGTGTGGTCTCCAAGTCGTATCCGGACTATTGGAACGACCTCAAAACCCTTGGATTCGAAATCCAGGAAATGTAAGGGTCATTTAATCACGGTTTTACTTGACATCCCCTATCACGAGGTTGTATATTTGCCCCTCTTTTAAAAAATCCAAATAAAGCATAGATGAAATTATCAAACTTCAATTTTGAATTGCCTAAGGAACTATTGGCCGAATATCCTGCGGAGAACAGGGACGAATCCAAACTAATGGTAATCCACAGGGATTCTGGAAAAATTGAGCATAGAATGTTCAAGGACCTAATCGATTATTTTGATGAAGGTGACGTAATGGTCTTGAACAATACCAAGGTATTTCCTGCGCGTTTGTACGGAAACAAGGAAAAAACAGGGGCACGTATTGAAGTATTTTTGTTGCGTGAACTAAACCAAGAACAACGCCTTTGGGACGTTTTGGTGGATCCTGCCCGTAAGATTCGTATAGGGAACAAGCTCTATTTTGGGGATGATGAAAGTTTGGTGGCAGAGGTGATCGATAATACCACATCAAGGGGAAGAACACTTCGTTTCCTTTATGATGGTTCTTACACCGATTTTAGAAGAAAATTGAGGGAATTGGGAGAAACCCCGCTTCCAAAATATATCAAAAGGGAAGTAACCCCTGATGACGAGGAACGTTACCAGACCATTTATGCCAAACATGAAGGTGCCGTGGCCGCTCCAACCGCAGGACTTCACTTTTCCAAGCATTTGTTGAAGCGTTTGGAGATCAAGGGTATTAATTTTGCAGAAGTGACACTTCACGTAGGTTTGGGAACCTTCAACCCTGTTGAGGTGGAAGATTTGTCCAAGCACAAAATGGATAGTGAGGAATTGGTCATCGATGAAAAGGCCACCGAAGTGGTGAACAAGGCCAAAGTCGGTAAAAAGAAGATTTGTGCAGTAGGGACTACCGTTATGCGCGGTTTGGAAAGTGCTGTTTCATCGGAACAAACGCTGAATACTTTTGAAGGTTGGACCAACAAGTTCATTTTTCCACCCTACGATTTCAGTATTGCAAACTGCATGATCACCAATTTCCATTTGCCAAAATCAACTTTGTTGATGATGGTATCTGCCTTTGCCGGTCATGATTTGATTAAAAAAGCATACAAACAGGCTATTTTGGAGGGGTACCGTTTTTACTCTTACGGAGATGCCATGTTGATTCTTTAATAGAACCGTTTTACAAATTAAAAATCCCGTTGGTCCTTAACCGAACGGGATTTTTTCTTGATTATCTTTAAGTGTGGAAACCAAAAAGAAAGACATACGGGCATTGACCAAGGAACAACTCCGCAATTTTTTTGTGGAGCAGGGCGATAAGGCCTTTCGTGGCAACCAGGTCTACGAATGGCTTTGGCAAAAATCTGCCCATTCCTTTCATGCGATGACCAATGTTTCCAAGGAAACCCGGCAGATGTTGGAAGACCATTTTGTGATCAATCACATCCGGGTGGATCAAATGCAGCGTAGCTCGGATGGTACCATCAAAAATGCGGTTCGTTTGCATGATGGTCTGGTGGTGGAATCGGTTCTTATTCCGACAGCAACCCGTACCACAGCCTGCGTTTCTAGTCAAGTGGGATGTAGTTTGGATTGTAGGTTCTGTGCCACGGCACGTATGAAAAGGATGCGGAACTTGAATGCCGATGAGATCTATGACCAAGTGGTGGCCATCGACAATGAAAGCCGATTGTACCACGACCGTCCGTTGAGCAATATCGTTTTTATGGGCATGGGCGAACCTTTGATGAACTACAATAATGTGTTGAAGGCCATCGAGATGATCACCTCTCCCGAAGGATTGGGCATGTCTCCCAAACGGATTACGGTTTCTACCTCCGGGGTTCCCAAGATGATCAGAAAAATGGCCGATGAAGAGGTGAAGTTTGGATTGGCCGTTTCCCTGCACTCCGCCATTGATGAGGTACGGACATCAATCATGCCCTTTAATGCCAATTTTCCCTTGAAAGATCTTAGGGAAGCACTGGAATATTGGTACAGCAAGACCAAAAATCGCATTACGTATGAATATGTGGTTTGGAAAGGCATCAATGATACCCAGGAAGCCGTGGATGCCCTGGTGAAGTTTTGCAAGTTTGCGCCGTCCAAGGTCAATTTAATTGAATACAATCCCATAGATGATGACGAATTTCAACAAGCATCCGATGCTGCAGTGGCCATGTACCAGAACACTTTGGAAAGAAATGGCATTACCGTCACCGTCAGAAGATCAAGAGGAAAGGATATTGACGCAGCTTGTGGGCAATTGGCGAACAAACAGTAATCAATGGTTAATTAACAATTAACATAGCCTTTCACCCTTCACCCTTACCTCCAACATCAACCCCAATCATCGATACTTTTAGACCTCTGTCTTAAAACTTAAGACTTCCTACTTTTTACTGTTTCATTTTCTTTACTTTTAGGCTTTCAAAACCAAACGCCAAAACAGACCGTTGAAAATTGTTTCGCAGATACGGGAACCCATAGAACAGGAGATGGAACTTTTTGAGGAGAAATTCCACAAATCCATGCAGTCCAAAGTGGCACTGTTCAATAGGATCACTTATTATATCGTGAATAGGAAGGGCAAGCAAATGCGCCCCATGTTCGTGTTTCTTACCGCAAAATTACTTAATGGCAAAGTCAACGAGCGAACCTATACCGGGGCTTCCATCATCGAGTTGATCCATACGGCCAGTTTAGTGCATGATGATGTGGTAGACGATAGTGACAAACGCCGTGGATTTTTTTCCATCAATGCCCTATGGAAAAACAAGATTGCTGTTTTGGTGGGCGATTTCCTTTTCTCAAAAGGGTTGTTGGTTTCGCTGGAAAACAAGGATTATGATTTGCTCCATATTATTTCCAATGCGGTTCGTGATATGAGCGAAGGGGAATTGCTCCAAATTGAGAAAGCCAGGCTTTTGGATATCACCGAAGAGGTTTACTACGATATCATCCGACAAAAAACGGCTACCTTAATTGCAGCTTGTTGCAGCATGGGAGCCTGTTCGGTGAGGCCGGATTCCGATGAGGTGGAAACCTTTAGGAAATTTGGGGAACTCTGCGGTATGGCCTTCCAGATAAAGGACGACCTTTTTGATTACGGTGCCGAAATGATTGGCAAGCCCACGGGTATCGATATCAAAGAACAAAAAATGACCCTTCCATTGATCTATGCCCTTAACCAAAGCGATTCTGAAAAGAAAAGATGGTTGATCAATTCCATCAAAAACCATAACAAGAACAAAAAGCGGGTTAAGGAAGTCATCGAATACGTAAAGCAACAAGGTGGCTTGGAATATGCGGTGACCAAAATGTTGGAGTTTAAGGATGAAGCCTTGGCCATTTTGGATAATTACCCAGATTCCGAATACAAAAGTTCCCTTACGTTGATGGTCAACTATGTGGTGGACCGTAAAAAATGATTTTAATCATTTGTAAATCAATTTATTGCAAAAAAATTTAAATTCCAGGCAACCTTGCCTAAACTCTTTCCGTCTATTTAGATAGAAACACTATTGAAACCAGACTTTGAAGATTATATCCTTATATAACAACGAAAGCCAATGGATCAAAAGATCGATCAAGGGTGATCAACAGGCCCAAAGGTTGTTGTATGAAAGATATGCTCCAAAAATGTTGAGTGTTTGCCGACAGTACATCAAGGATCTTCATTTTGCCGAGGATGTGATGATTAACGGGTTCATCAAAGTTTTTCAAAACTTGGAAGCCTTTAAAGGTTTGGGAAGTTTTGAAGGCTGGATTCGGACCATTATGGTGCGGGAAAGCATTAACCACCTCCGTAAAAAACAGTTCGTGGTCTATGATGAAGAGCTGTTTGAAGTGCAACATGAAGGGAACCACCAAGGTGGTGAACTTTTAGATGTGGAATATGTGCAGCATTTGATCGATGCACTGCCTGAGGGATACAAGACTGTTTTTCTGTTGTATGCCATTGAAGGGTATGGGCACCAAGAGATTGCCAAAATGCTGGAGATTTCGGAAGGAACTTCAAAATCGCAGCTGTTCAAGGCCAGAAAAATGCTTCAAGAAAATTTGACTTTAAAGGGAATGTCGCCCAAATCAAAATCGGGTAAATAAAAGAATTAGATATGGACAAACTGGAAAAACATATCAAAGAAAAATTGGAGGGTCGTACCATAACCCCTTCACCGGGAGCATGGGAAAAGATTGCGGGACAGATTTCCATTCAACCTAAAAAGAAAGGGAGAAAGTGGTATCCGCTTGCCATTGCGGCCAGTTTTGTTGGCATTTTATTGGTTTCCATACTGTTTTTTACCTCGGAACCAAACAAGGAAGCACAAATTCAAGTAGTGGAAGAAAACCCTGGGAAAACTGATGTAAACCATGATGTTGAGACTCGACCCATTGAGTTGATCCAAAAGGAACAGCTGAATGTTGGAGAAGTGGAGGTTGCGAAATCGGAACCAGAACCAATTCTTCCAGAAAGTCGGAAAGAACAAGTGGAACTACCGAAATCCGAATCTGTTTTGGCGCAACAGGAAACCAAACTTCCTGTTGAAGATGAACGAATGAAAAAATCCGAGGGGCTCATTTTTCAAAAGGTGGAAGAGGTAGTGGCCCAAGTAGAAATAATGGAGTCGTTACAGCATAATGTCAGTGATGCCGAGGTGGATTCGTTGCTTCGCGCTGCCCAGAAACAGATTTTGACCGATAAACTTTTTGCCCAGGATGGCACCGTGGACGCAATGGACCTGTTGGCAGAGGTGGAAGACGAACTTGACGAAACGTTTCGAGACCAAATATTCGATGCACTCAAAGACGGTTACCTAAAATTACGTACTGCGGTGGCTGACCGGAACAATTAAAATTATTCATCAATCAACAAAGATTTTCCTGGTTTCCTGCCCAGCACCAGTTGGGCAGGGAGTGGAAATCTATAATCCAAAAACAATCATGAGAACCATTACATTTTACTTAGCAGCGTTCATCTTATTGCTCGTTTCCCATCAAATTATGGGGCAAGAAGATTATGAAAAAGAGGTAAGGATCCTTAAAATAGAAAAAGAGCGCATCATCGAACAGGAAAAGGACGCCCTGAAATTTGAAGTCAGGGATATAAACAGGCGTTTGGAACGAGGTGATATTTCAGAAGCGGAGGCTAAAATCTTGAAAGAAGAAGTGGCCAAAAGAAGGGCCTTGAACATCGAGAACCGAGTGGCCATTGTAGAAAACAAGATTGCCCTGCTCGAGCGGAATGAAGGGGAAATATTGACCTTGTCCGAGTTGGATACCTTGGAGAATGACCACATCAATCTAGGTATTATGATCGATGGTAAACCGGCCATTATCTTCAATTCCAACCGTTGGAAAAGGGATGTGAAATACGATAGGCGTACCTATTCCGATTTTGTATTTGCGGTAGGGTTGAACAACGCAGTGATCGAAGGGCAATCCCTGAATGATTCGCCGTACAAAATTGGGGGTAGCCGGTTTTTTGAGATGGGCTGGCAATGGCGCACCAGGGTCTTTGATCGTTCCAACTGGCTGCGATTCCATTATGGGTTTTCCTTCCAGTTCAATGGATTAAAACCAGATGACAACCAGATCTTTGTTCAAAATGGCAATCAAACCACTTTACAGGAATTTGAATACGATTTGGACAAGGCAAAATTGCGTATGGACAACTTGGTGTTCCCTGTTCATTTTGAATTTGGGCCATCAAAATTGAGAAAAACGGAACGCACCATCCGTTATTCCATTCATGACCAGTTCAGGGTAGGTTTCGGTGGATATGGTGGTTTCAATCTGGGTACCCGTCAAAAGTTAAAATATACGGTGGATGGGGAGCACATTAAGGATAAACTCAAGCGTGATTACAATACCAGCGATTTGATATATGGGGTGAGTGGCTATATCGGTTTTGACGGGATACTCCTTTATATGAAATATGACCTGAATCCCATCTTTAAAGATGCCGACATCAAACAGAACAATATTTCCTTGGGCCTTCGGTTCGATATATAAGAACCATATTCACAAATAAAGGACACGGTTGGTTAACGCTGATCGTGTTCTTTAGTTGGTTAGGGCACGTTGCATCTCGGGAGTAAATTCCTCTTTGTAGAATACCCTCTTGCAATGGGAACATTCCGCATATTGCGCATTGTTGAGGGTAATGACGGGAATCCAGAACAAATGGGCATAATTGGGTTGGGATACCACCGTTAAAGTACCCGTTTGTTGACAATAGGGGCAAGCAACATTTTGAAGGACCTTGGTTTCCTTTTTGCCAGGTCTGGTTCCGAAGAAAAGAATCATTTGCTGATCTGGTTTGATATGGTACAAAGTTAGGGTATTCTTATTTTAATGAATTTGGATTTACAGATTGATGCCATATAATTTTCTAAATTCGCACACAATTTGAACTGTTGAAACCCTACCATAGCTTGGAGAATTGGTTGTCCTGGATGGATGAGATCTCCGATAAGGATTATGTGGTCATTGACCATTTTTTTCGGGAAGAGCTTTATGCTGAAATCCGATCTTTTTTTCTTTCCAAGCTTCCCAATTTTAAGGAGGCCGGAATCGGTGTGGATGCAGAGAAACAGATCAATTCCAAGATCCGTGGCGATTTTACGTATTGGCTAGATCGAAAAAGGGATTCCAATCTTCAAAATTTTTGGGAATTGCTTGATGAGATTATTCAAATGTTCAACCGTTATTGCTATTTGAGTCTATCCGGATACGAGTTCCATCTGGCGCATTACCCTTCCGGAGGTCATTACGATAAACATCTAGATCAATTTGAAAACCGGAACAACAGAATGATTTCTGTAGTCATCTACCTAAATGAAGTTTGGCAGCCAGGGGATGGGGGCGAGCTTGAAATTTTTGAAAAGGATGGTTCCAGTTTTTTAGTGCAGCCATTGGCCATGCGCTGCGTAATGTTCAAAAGCGCAGAGGTGCCCCATGCAGTGCTGCAGGCCAACAAAAGCCGTTTTAGTTTAACGGGCTGGTTGTTGTACCAGCCATCTGCCTTAGGACAACTTTTTGGATAGCCTTCCCTACTTCATGGGTATTTTTCGTATGAGTTCCTCGTTTTGGCTATGCTCCGCACTGTAGGACATGACTAGAGTGCCTTTGGTGCCGTCTTTGGCCATAATAGCGAACAATGTAACCTGATCTTCTGGGTCGGTCATGCCTTCAAAGCGATAAGTATCGATGATCATAAGTTCACCGGGCTGGTATTCCTTTTTGGAATACAGGGCCTTGATGTTGCTTTCTACGGCTTCGAAATCTTCGGCAAACCCTTCTTGGGTGAGGGTGTTTACTGCTTCGGATAGGGTGTCAAAATTATGTTTGTCCATGAAATTTTGTTTTCAAAAGATTGGAGAATTGTGAAACATGATCTTTCACCTTTTTCCAATCTGTATATTCGTAATCTTTGTTAATGTCGATTGGGCCAATGTCATTTTGCGCAATGGAACGCATCATTATCTTCTTAAGGTAATCATATTTTGTGAACTTTAATGCTCCTTCAATATGCCAAACGTTATCGGTGTGCCATCCAGTGTCCGTTAAAAACTGCTGTGTCAATTGATTGACTTCTTGATGTTTCTCCTGTAAATTGGATACAATGGCCATACTTACTGAAAAAAAGCCAGCGACCCTTCTATTAAGTTCTTCAATATTATCATTCACGTACCTTTTTATTAAAGGGTTGTAAGAATTGAAATGGATGGAACTTCCTATTAAAAGGGCATCAAAGGCGTTTGGTACCGGTGGGTGGTCGTTGGCATTGGCAAGGATGACCTCATGACTGTCTTTTTGAAGAAGATTTTCCATAAACCGCGCTATTTTACCGGTTTGCCCCTCCAATGAGCCATAAATGATTAAAATTTTCATGTCTTTAGAATGATTTTTAAGATCCTAAAGGCACGTAATATTTGTTGTGATTCATATGATTAATGTCAGCTTACCGTGGGCCATTGTTAAAATTTGCCACCTACAATGGGCAAGGTGAGTTCGGTACCATCCAGATCTACGGTAAGTTCGGTGCCCGGCTCTGGCCAAAGCGTAAATTCCTTGTCGCTGGAAAAAATCATCAATCCGATCTGTTGTCCTTTGGGAATGATCTGATCGTCCGGCATTAGGTTGAATTCCAATTCATAAAACTTGTGAGGAACCAAAGGTTCACTTTCGGTAAGTGATTTATAGTTCTGCGGGTCGGCCCAACCACGGGTAATGATATTGTCCGTAATCTGAGTATTGCGACCGTCGTTCCAAGGTAAGGAAACCAACCAAACCGAAAGATTGGCGGCGGGTTTGCTGCTGGCCATTTTGATTTTAATCTTGGCTACACCGGAAATATGGACATCCTCCGATAAAATGGGGGTCACATAAAGCAATCGATGGTTGGTAGACTCTGCCTGGGCCAAACTGGAACCACTGAAAGAATAGTTGTCCACCAAAGTTTCAGTGCCTTGCTTGGAAGGTTTTTGAGTACTTAATTTTCCTTTTTCCGGGGCTCCTTTGGTTAGGTAAAAAGTAACATCGGATGCATCAGGGTTGGGATAATCTTTATAGGGAGTAGGATGGTCCTTGGTATCGTTTTCACGAACGATCCACGCTTTTGGGTCGTTTTCCACCCCATTTTCCACCCCGAACAAGTAATGGGTGAACCAGCGGTTCATCATGGAAATGGGAGGTGGTCCCCCGTGACCATTTTGGTGATAGTATATCTGGACAGGCAGTCCCATTTCCCTTGCCTTGTTATAAATGCGATAGCTGTGTTCGGGCATCACGTTCCAATCGTTGAACCCGTGGGACATCAACAGAGCAGCTTTCATGGGTTTCATGTCGTTGAGGTAGTCCCTTCCGGCCCAAAAATCATTATAATCCCCAGTGATACGATCTTGCCCGTTTTTCATCTCCGTGTCGCGTACAGTTTGATTGCTCCAAGCCCTTTTGGATTCGTCCCCACTATGGATAAAATCGTAGAGCACATCAATATCCTCTCCCAGATAACCACCCGGAGAACGCACCAATCCGTTGGAGCGGTAATAATGGTAGTACGAAGTATTCGGTGCCACAGGAATGATCGCTTCCAAGCCTTTTACTCCGGTTGTGGCCGCGGCAAGCGGTAAAGTCCCATTATAACTGGTACCTGTCATACCTACTTTGCCCATGGACCAAAATGCCTTTACTTCCTCGGCACCGGTTCGCTCCTTATATCCCTTGGCACGACCACATAACCAATCGATGACCGCTTTAGGTGCCAAGGATTCATTATCCCCTCCTACGGTTGGCGAGCCATCGGACAATCCGGTGCCTGGCGAAGAGGAGTGAACCACAATATAACCCCGAGGAACCCAGGTCTGGACTTGGGAATTGGAAATGATTGGGCGCTCCCCAATACGGGTAACTTCAGGATGTTGTCTTGGCCTCCCCAATTCGCCAAGTTCGTGTTTTACATCCCAAAATATTTCGGGATCCAAACCTGCAGTACCGGCATAATAAGGGCTGGACTCGTATACAATGGGAAGTTTAAGTCCATCTGTCTGGGTTTGCACAGGTCGGGTCACATCCACATGCATGCGATCCAGTTTGCCGTCTCCATCGGAGTCGAATTCGGTCTCCACCCAAAGATCTTCCCTGATCCAATTGTCCGGATTGGCAAAGGCTTCAACAACTTGCGCCTCACCATCCTTAAAATAGGGTTCGGCTTTTTCGGCCATTTGTGCATAAACATTGACTACGGTGGCCAAAACGAAGGTGATCAAAATCGATATGTTCCTGAAATAATTTTGGGTCATATTCCTGCTGTTTTGCTCTTAACTTAGAGTACAGCGTTCAAAAGTGATCGCTGCTTGGATTTGTCAGCTCCTAAGTTACTAAATCTAGAAAGGGAAACTTGGTATTGGATTCCCCAAAACTTTGTTTTTATTTACCTTTAACAGCTAGTTTAACACATCGCACTTGATTTCAAAGACCACCATAGACCAAGTTTATGAAGCCGCCAGGGTAGAGGAGGTGATCGGGGATTTTGTGCAATTGAAGAAATCCGGATCGAACTTTAAGGGCCTCAGTCCGTTTACCGATGAACGCACCCCTAGTTTTATGGTGTCGCCCGTTAAACAGATTTGGAAGGATTTCAGTAGTGGTAAAGGTGGAAATGTGGTGGCTTTTTTAATGGAGCACGAACATTTTACCTATCCCGAAGCCATAAGATATCTAGCTAAAAAATACAATATTGAGATAGACGAGATTGAGCAGACCAGTGAGGAAAAAGAGCAAGCAAACGAGAAGGAAAGCATGTATCTGGTCTCCGAATATGCACAAAAATATTTTGAAAAGACCTTGTGGGATACAGAACCCGGCAAGGCAATTGGATTGACCTATTTCAAGGAGCGTGGTTTTACCGATGAGACCATTAAAAAGTTCGGATTGGGCTATAGTTTGGATGAATGGGAAGCCTTTACCCAAACCGCACTTAATGAAGGATATCAACTGGAATTTTTGGAGAAGACCGGTCTCACCATTGTCAAGGAACAAACCGCTGGGGACACTAAAAGGTTCGATAGGTTCAAAGGAAGGGTGATGTTCCCCATCCATTCCATGAGTGGAAGAGTGCTGGGCTTTGGCGGGCGTATATTGACCAACGATAAAAAAGCGGCCAAATATCTGAACTCTCCCGAAAATGATATTTACCATAAGAGTAAGGTGCTTTATGGAATTTATTACGCCAAGCAGGCCATCGCCAAGGAGGACAACTGTTTTTTGGTGGAAGGGTATACGGATGTGATCCAAATGGTACAACGCGGCGTGGAGAACGTGGTTGCTTCCAGTGGTACGGCGCTGACTCCCGAACAAATACGCTTGATCAATAGGCTCACTAAGAACATAACGGTACTTTTTGATGGGGATGCGGCAGGTTTGCGTGCTTCCCTTCGTGGTATTGATTTGATTTTGGAGCAGGGCATGAATGTGAAGGTGTGTACCTTTCCTGAAGGAGAGGATCCCGATAGTTTTTCCAAGAGCAACACCTATGAAGACCTGGTCCTTTATTTAGAAGAGAATGCCAAGGATTTTATCCAGTTCAAAACATCTTTATTGGTAAAGGAAGCAGCAAACGATCCTATTAAGCGCGCCGATACCATTCGGGATATTGTAAACAGTATCAGCAAAATACCGGACCGAATCCAAAAAGAGGTCTACATTCAGGAATGTGCCAAGATCATGCAGATTTCCGAAGAGGTACTGTACAATACCTTGGCGCAAATCAATAAGAAAGAGGTTAACGAGGCTTCCAAAAAAATAAGACAGGAGCAGAAGGTCTTTGAAGTGGTCAAGAATGACCCATTGGTGGAAAAGGTGGATGTGCAATATGAACTGGAGCGGAAAATCATTGAAATGTTGCTCTTGTACGGGAACCAAAAACAGAAGTTTGAAGATTTGGTTTTGAAGGAAAATGAAGAAGGGGAGTTGGTTTTGGAACCCGAGATTGTAGAGGCCAAGGTTTACGAGAAGGTGTATTTGGACCTTCAGGAAGATGAAATAGAGCTCAGCAATGAGCAGTTCAAATCCATTTATTACAAATTGATAGAGAGCCTTAACGAAAAGGAAGATTTTTCAGTAAACACCTTTTTATCCGGATTGAACCAAGAAATGGTTTCCGAAGTTTCATCCATTTTGATGGAAGAAGAACAGTATGTGTTGCACGACTGGGAGCGAAGGGAAATCTATCCAAAGGAGAAACAGTTGGGAGTGGCACAGTTGGTAGGGGAAACCATACTTACCCTGCGCTGTAACCTCATTAAGAACAGAATCCGAAAATTGCAAGAAAAGACCCAGGATCAACATGATGACAATTCTGAGATTTTGGAAGAAATCATGAATTACCTACAACTCAACAAATTGCTCAACGCCAAGTTGAACAGGGTCCTGTCATAAAAAAATCCCTTTCAAAAACTATTGAAAGGGACTTACTATAGTTGGTTTGGTTGGGTATACTTAATAAAGTTCCAAAGCTTTGGCCTGCTGCAACAGGTCAACCAAGTTGTCCACGTTCAACTTCTTCATTAAACGGGCCTTATAGGTGCTTACGGTTTTTTCGTTAAGGTTGAGCCCCTCGGCAACTTCTTTGTTTCGTTTACCGCTTGCCAAAAGTTTCAGTACCTCAACTTCTCGTGAAGAAAGTTTTCTGAAAAACCTTCGTGGTTTTTGGGTGCCTTCATCAAAGGCTAAGCGTTGTGCTAGTTCATTGGTAATGAACATGTTGCCTTCGCTCACTTTTCTTATTGCAGAAATAATGTAATCCAAATCAGCTGTCTTGGACAGATATCCATACGCTCCTGCACGAATGGTGCTCAAGGCGTATACATCTTCAGATTGACCGCTGTACATTAAGGTCCTGATGTCCGGATATTCCAATTTTATTTTTCGAAGGGTAGCAATTCCGTTGATTTCCGGAATGTCCATTTCCAAAATAATTACATCGGGGGAAACGTTTTTTAAAGCTTGAAAAAGCTCTGCGGTGGTAGATACATCTGCAATGATTTCAATATCAGGACTGGATTCAAGTACCTTTTTAATCCCCAACCTAACTACAGGATGGTTGTCTGCGATCAATACTTTTATCATTCGCTTAAATAATTTATTCTTGTTTGGTTAGTGTTGTGCAACTTACGCGACATAGCAGGCAAGATAACACTTTGCTGCCGTAAAACTGTAATTTTTTTCTTAAAACCATAGTTTTTCTATGGTTTTTTTCGTTTTAAACTGGGGTTTTATGGTTGAAAGGCTATTTTAGACTCTTCGGAATCTCACAAATAGGGATAGGAACCATCTTATGTTTGTTTGCAGTATTGTACCTTTTAAAGATGGCGAATACTTCCTGTTGCCTGCCAGAAAAGTCCTCAATAGTCTTTCCTCTGTTGTCCATTTCCATGGCCCATTCCAATTCTGGGTAAGTGGCCCCGATCTGGTCCTCGTCCGTTCTGCTGTCTCCCCAAAGGCCATCTGTGGGTGGAGCCTCCATAATATCCTGATTAATCCCAAGGACTCGCCCCAATTCATAGACTTCTGTCTTCACCAGGTCAGCAATTGGGCTTAAATCTACTCCGCCATCTCCATATTTAGTGTAAAACCCAATTCCGAAGTCTTCTACTTTATTACCTGTACCCGCTACCAAGTATCCTTTAAGGGCGGCAAAGTAATAAAGCGTGGTCATACGAAGTCTAGCTCGGGTATTGGCGAGGGACATATGACGTTCCTCCTCTGTGCTAGTTTTTGGGAATGCAGCTACCAAACTATCAAAAACAGGGGAGAGGTCAACAGGTTGTCTTGATACGTTGGGAAAATTGGCCATAAGCCAGTCAATATGTTTATCGGCCCTTGTAACTTGGTTTTTCCCTTGGTGTATGGGCATTTCCAAACATAAAAGGTCCATTCCTGTTTTGGCACAGAGTGTTGAGGTTACCGCAGAATCGATTCCGCCGGAAACCCCGATAACAAACCCATTGCATTTCGCTCGGGTTGCATAGTCTTTTAGCCAGTCCACAATGTGTTCTATTACCTTTTCTGTTTGCATATCTTCTAAATTAGATTCTATAAATTACCTTTGTGCCCTGTAAATTTAAATGCTGTGCCCTTAAAAATGAAGAGGTTGTTGAAATACTTTATCCCAGGATCGGCAAGTTGGTTGTTTTTGGCATTTATTTTAGTGTTATCCGGGTGTAAGGAGTCCGATAAGACTGAAGAAGCAGTAGCCAAGATTCCGATCGAGCTGAAAATTTCACGATTTGACCGTGAATTTGCAGAAGCCTCCCCTATGGACATTCCCCAATTGAAAAAGCTATATCCATATTTGTTCCCCAGTCAGTTTCCGGATAGTGTTTGGATAGCCAAATTGAGCGATACCCTTCAGGTCGAACTATCCGAAGAAGTGGATAAGACTTTTGGGGATTTTGAAAAGGAAACCGAAGCATTGGAATCGCTTTTTCAGCACATCAAATATTACTTTCCTGAATTTGAGACCCCAAAAGTAGTGACCTTGACCTCCGATGTGCGGTATGAAGATCGAATTATTTTGACAGATACCCTTCTGTTGATCGGTTTGGATAATTATTTAGGCAAGGACCATTATTTTTATGAGGGCATACAACGGTATATTGCGGCGGGGCTTGATAAGAAATTCTTGGTTTCGGATGTGGCCAGTGCCTTTTCAAAAAAGGTGATTTCGTATCCGCGGAATCGAACCTTTCTTTCTCGCATGGTATATTATGGAAAGGAACTTTATCTAAAAGATAAATTATTGCCGACCAATACCGATGCACAAAAAATTGGGTACTCCGAGGAACAGATGGATTGGACCACGGCCAACGAGGAACAGATCTGGAAATATTTTGTGGAGCAAGAAGTTCTGTACAGCACTGATTCCAAATTGGACCGGAAGTTTTTGGATCCGGCACCTTTTTCCAAATTCGGGTTGGAATTGGATAACCAATCTCCCGGAAGGTTGGGTAGGTATATAGGATGGCAAATAGTGAGGGCTTTTATGGAAAAAAATGATGTTAGCCTGAATCAACTTTTTGATATGCAGGCTGATGACATATTGAAACAATCTAATTACAAACCAAGAAAATAAAATGGCGGTAGTACATACTTCAGAGATAAAATTAACAGTGGGCCTTGATGAGAACCGTGTTCCGGAAGAATTGAAATGGTCGGCGCAAGATGGTGGCGTGCAGGAAGAAGATGCAAAGGCCATGATGTTGTCGGTTTGGGATAGTAAGAATAGGGAGTCCCTTAAGATTGACCTTTGGACCAAGGATATGCCCGTGGATGAGATGAAAATATTTTTCCATCAGACCTTGATGACCATGGCCGATACCTTTATGAAGGCCACCCAAGATGAAAAGATGACGGCCACCATGAAGGATTTCTGCGACTATTTTGCGGAAAAGATGGAGCTGGACAAATTGTAGTTCAATCCAAAGGTTCGTTCAGTTGATCGAACTTGGCCTTTTCCGCACCCCTTAAATCCAAAAGTCGTTCAATTTTATCCTTTGTGGGGCGCTGGAGCAATAGATAAAAGATTAAGAATGCACCTATAATTATATAGGTTAGGTTTTGGGTGTTGGAAAAAATAACAATTGCAAATAAGGAGGCACCTTCAAGCAAAGCAAATTTGATCATGGATGCTGTCTGGAACTTGGCCAGTTTATCCCTAAGACTGGAGCCCTTCGGCAAGTTGCCCAACATTTTTCTGAAGATAAAATCCCCTATAAAAATACTGCCAATGGCGACCACAGGTACTATGGCCATAAACATGTCGCCAGAATTGTCGAAGTTTAATCGCGCACCTTGACTTTGGGTGTAGAACAAAATGCCCAAAACTATGGGTGTTACCGCTATGCCGAGATGCAAAAAGGACATGATTTTCAAGAATCCGGCAGGAGTAAATCGATTATTGGTTGTGGGCATAATTTTGTCATTTATCGATAGGAAATTAATAAAATTTAGAAAAGGTGTGGTCCGATTTCTTAACCTTAGGTAGAAAGAAAGTGTCTTGTGCCATGATTGGTGATGTGGCAACGAATAGAAAGATCAAGAAAAAATCTAGTATTATTAGTCAATCAGATGTTTATAAAACACCCAATATTCCTACAAGCCGGAAGCAAAAAAGCCCAATATTGGGCTTTTTTTGAGTGGTAATTAATTTTAATTATCGACCTATTTGAGATAGGCTCATTGGGACTTCCATTAAAAGGACCCTGCTGTCTCTTAATGATTTAAATTGAAATGAGTCGACTTCCCAAAGACCAAATCCATCCCTTTTTTCCAGTTTTTGACCATTAATTTCCACCTCGCCATCCAAAATGAAGGCATAAACACCATTTCCTTCTTTATGTATTTGATAGGATGCTTCGGCGCTCGATTCAAATTTACCCAGGTGGAACCAAGCATCCTGATGGATCCAAACTCCTTCGTCTTCAGGATTGGGTGAAAGTACTTGGTAAAAGGCATTTTTCCTTTCAATGTCCCTGATGGATATTTGATCATATCGGGGTTCTACATTCCTTTTGTTCGGGAATACCCAAATTTGCAAAAACTTGACAGGCTTGTCGGGATTTTTGTTGTATTCACTATGGAAAATACCGGTGCCGGCACTCATTACCTGAACTTCCCCTTCCTTAATGGTGGCTACGTTGCCCATGCTGTCCTTATGTTCCAAATCTCCTTCCAATGGAATGGAGATAATTTCCATATTATCATGTGGATGGGTTCCAAAACCTTTGGCGGCGGAGACTTGATCGTCGTTTAAAACACGCAATACCCCAAAATGCATCCGTTCCGGATTTTGGTATCCTGCAAAACTGAAGGTATGGTGGGAGTCCAACCAACCATGGTTGGCATGTCCTCTGGTATTGGCTTTATGTAAAACGGTTTTCATGATTCTTGTTTTTTATTCCATACAAAGATCAGCCTATGCTGATGATTTCACCATATGAAAACACGGGAAGCGCTTATGAAAATACGATATCAGGCAGATTGTTTAAATGCGCTCGGGGAAATGCCTGTGCACGACTTAAAAAAGGCACTGAAATTGGCGGGTTCGGAAAAACCGAGTTCAAAGGCAATTTCTTTTTGGGATAGGTGCGAAAAATAGAGCAATCGTTTGGCAGCTGTGGTGATCCGACTTTGGATGTGTTCTTTTGCTGTTTTTCCGGTCAAGGATTTCACCACGCGGTTTAAATGGTCAGGGGTAATGTGAAGTGCCTCAGCATAGGCTGATGCATGATGCCAGGTTTTGTAATGTTGGTTCACCAAATGTTTAAAGTTACGCACCAAACTGGCCCCAACCTCCATGGTTTGAGTATCCAGTTGGTTCAAGGAACATAAGTTATGGCAGGTAATCAAAAGTAATTTCAGCAAAGCACCAATCGCTTCATATTTATAAACGGAATCCCCAGCATTTAAGCGCAGCATTTCTTCGGAATAGGAGGTTAGGAGTTCCATTTCCTTTGAACCGACATGTAACGGAGGGGTGTTGGAAAAATCGTTGAACAGGTTTATGTCTTCAATAAAGTCCACCAAAATATGGTTCAGGGCCAGAAATTGGGAGGAAAAGACAATGGAATAGCCAATGGTGGGTTTAAATTCCGTGAGTTGATGAACTTGACCTGGACTTATAAAATACACTTGATTGTTGCTTAGGGTATGAGTGGTAAAATCCACAACATGACTGCCTTCGGCGTCTTTTACCACTAAAATGGTGTAATAATCATGGCGATGTGGAACATCGGGCTGCCCCTTTCTTTTTTGGTAGATATCCTCCATCTTGGAAATCCCAAAACTGAGGGAGCCATCCGCCTTGTTAACATCGTGGTAGGTTTTGACAGGGTCCATGAATCTTGAAGTTGAATGGAAAAGTACTGAATTTAAACCTATCCATAAAATGATGGGAACCGGGGAACAAACAGGTTATCGGTTTTTAAAAAAATCCTGGTTGATGCCATCTATAAATTCTAGCAACGCCTCCCCGCCCATATGGTTTGCGGACGAAGTGGTAAAATGTGGAGGTGCTTCTTCCCAAACGCCTTCTACCATTTTTTGTAGATAGGCGTTCACCTGTCTGTCTAGGGCTCCCGGTTTCAGTTTATCGGCCTTGGTAAAGATAATGGCAAAGGGAATTTGGTTGGTGCCCAGCCATTCCATGAATTCCAGGTCAATGGGTTGTGGGTCGTGGCGAATGTCCACTAGAACAAAGCCACAGACCAATTGCTTGCGTTTTTGAAAATACTCCGTGATATATTTCTGGAAGGTATTCTTGTCTTTTTTGGAAACTCTGGCATATCCATAACCCGGTAAATCCACCAAAAACCAATTGTTATTGATCTTGAAGTGGTTGATGAGCTGCGTTTTTCCAGGTCTTCCCGAGGTTTTGGCCAAGCCTTTTCGGTCCACCAACATATTGATCAAGGACGATTTGCCCACATTGGAACGGCCAATAAAGGCATATTCGGGCAGGGGTTCATTGGGGCATTTGGCAACATTGGAGTTGCTCATGACAAATTCCGCCGATGTGATTTTCATGGCTAGAAGTTACGCTTTTTCAACCAAGCATCAAGGATACGGTTAAAATCCTCAGGGTGCTCCATCATTGGGGCATGACCACATTTCTCGATCCAATACAGGTCGGAATCCGGTAAAAGCTCATGAAATTCCTTGGCTACATTGGGTGGGGTAACCGTATCATTCTCTCCCCAAATAATGCAGGTGGGCGTTTTCATGTGTGGAAGGTCCTTGGACATGTTATGGCGAATAGCGCTTTTGGCAATGGCAAGGGTCTTTACCAATTTCATTCGATCGTTTACCGTAGCAAACACCTCATCCACAATTTCCTTGGTGGCTACTTCCGGGTCATAAAAAACATCTTGCGCCTTCTTTTTGATGAACTCGTAGTCACCACGTTTGGGATAACCATCGCCCATGGCACTCTCGTAAAGTCCAGAGCTGCCTGTAATTACAAGGGCCTTCACCATTTTAGGGAACATTTTGGTGTGGAGAAGTCCAATATGGCCGCCTAGGGAATTGCCTAAAAGAATCACATCCTTCAATCCTTTATACTCGATAAAGTCTTCCAAAAACTTGGCAAAATTCTTTACGGTGGTCTTCAGGATGGGCATGTCGTAAATGGGAAGTTCCGGAATCAATACTTTGTATCCCTTGGTCGGAAAATACTCCGATACCCCTTGGAAGTTGCTCAATCCGCCCATGAGTCCGTGCAATATGATCATGGGGGTCCCTTCTCCCTTTTCTATGTATCGGAATTTGCCTTCCTCAATTAAATGCTCTTCCATCTATAGTTAGTTGGTAGTAAGAGGCGCAAATATAGGTAATTCAAATCATAAAGATTTCAGGTTTTTGGCCCAATAACCCCAAGATTTTCATGAACGACAAAATTCCATGGGGTATCTCCACACATTCTCGAATCACAATTACTATTCTCGAAAGATGATTTTACGTCTAAAAGTGGGGAATTTATTAACAAAAGTGGTGTTATGTGGAGAAATGTGGAAATAAAATCTATATATTTGAGTTGTATTAAGTAACCAATTGATTTCTAGTGACCCATATCATAGGACAACATGACTGTAAAGCTGATTCAAAAGGAAGAGTGCTCCTGCCCATTTCCTTGAAGAATCAACTGTTGCCCGTGATTAAGGAAGGGTTTGTGATCAAGAGGTCCGTTTTTCAACAATGTCTTGAGCTTTATCCCAAGCAGGAATTTGACGCGCTCATGCAAAAGGTCATGAAGAAAAGTAAGATCAACCGCAAGTATGATGCGTTTGTTCGAAACTTTGTGGCGGGCATGAAAGAGGTGGCCATTGATGGGGATACAGGTAGGCTACAGATACCCAAAAACTTGGTGGATTTTGCGAAAATCGATAAAGATGTGGTCCTGAATGCAGTGTTCGATAAAATAGAGATCTGGAACAAGGACATGTACGAACAAGTCTTGGCGGAAGGCGAGAAGGATTATGCCGATCTGGCGGAAGAGATATTTGATGACGATGAATAGTGCGTACCACAACCCGGTTTTGTTACAGGAGTCGGTGGACGGATTGAACATAAAACAAGATGGGGTGTATGTAGATGTCACCTTTGGTGGCGGAGGACATTCCCGTGAAATTTTGAAGCGATTGGGTGAAAGTGGCAAGTTGTTCGCGTTCGATCAAGATGAAGATGCGTTACAGAATGCGATCAATGATGATCGATTTCGGTTGATCAACCAGAACTTTCGCTATCTCAAGCAATATTTAAAGTTCTATGGCATTCGGAAAGTTGATGGAATCCTAGCCGATTTTGGGGTATCCTCGCATCAGTTCGATGAGGCGGAACGTGGTTTTTCCACTCGGTTCAATGCTGATTTGGATATGCGTATGGACAGGACCAATACGCTGTCTGCCTTCGAGGTGGTCAATGCATACTCCCAAGAGGATCTTGCCGCGGTCTTGTTTCAATATGGCGAATTGAGAAATGCCAATGCCATGGCCAAAGCAATAGCTGGTGCAAGAGAGCAAAACCCTATCAAAACAACCGACGATCTGAAATCGGTACTTGGCAAGTTTCTGCCCAAGATGAAGGAGAACAAAATCTTGGCGCAGATATATCAGGCCATCAGGATCGAGGTGAACCAGGAAATGGAAGCACTCAAGGAATTCTTGATGCAGGTTCCAGAATTGCTGGACCAAGGAGGTAGATTGAGTATGATCAGTTACCATTCCTTGGAGGATCGGTTGGTAAAACGATTCATCCGGGATGGTAGGTTTGAAGGCGAACCAGAGAAGGATTTTTATGGGAACATTAGTGTTCCCCTAAAAAAAGTAGGGGGGCTCATCACGCCATCGGCAGAAGAAATTGCGCAGAACAATAGGGCACGTAGTGCAAAACTCCGCATCGCGGAGCGCTTATAGTAAGATTTCCACATTCGTGGAATCGTCAAAAAGAACTCAAAATGAGAAAAGGATTACTGGACATACTAAAAGGAAAGTTTTTGGTGAGCGGGGATGCTCCCAAGAACTGGATGTTTTTATTGTTTGCCTCCTTTTTGGCCGCCTTAATGATTTCCAGTAGCCATAATGCCGACCGAAAGGTGCTTGAAATTGCCGCCCTTAACGAGGAGGTCAGGATGCTGAAGAGCGAGTTCTTTCAAGGCCGCTCCCAAGTACAACAACTTAAGTTGGAATCGACTTTGAGGCGCGTAGTTGCCGACAAAGGTTTGGTTCCTTCTGAAAATCCACCTAAAAAAATCAAAGTTAAATCTGCTGACTGATGCCGATCACTGAAAAAAATATCATGAATAGACTGTACCTAGTTTCTGGGGGTCTTGTGATATTGGCCATTGCCGTCATGGTGAAGGTGGTGGATATTCAGGTGGTAAAAGCGGATGAATATAAAGAGCTTGCCCTGAGTAAAACGGAGAAGATGTTCACCATAGAGCCCAACCGTGGCAATTTGTATTCGGAAGATGGCAGTCTTTTGGCCGCTTCCGTTTCCAAATATGAAATTCGGTTCGATGCCAAGACGGTGACAGAAGATAATTTCCAGAACAACGTGGCTGCACTTTCCGATTCGTTGGGAATCATGTTCAATAGGCCCTCATCTTACTACAGACAATTGTTTCGAAAGGCAAGGGCCAATGGCAACCGCTACACCTTGGTGGCCCGCAATGTGGATTACCTGGATTTTGTTAGGATAAAGCAATTTCCGTTGTTCAACCTTGGCCCATATAAAGGTGGTTTTATTGAGACCCACCGAGTAGTTCGTGAATATCCGTTGGGCCAAATGGCGGCTCGTAGCATTGGGTATGAAAGAGTGGATGAAAACGGCTATTATACACGTGTGGGAATGGATGGTGCCTTTGGAGAAACCTATTTGCGAGGCAAGGAAGGGAAGCGTTTGAAGCAAAAAATTGCCAAAGGTCAATGGAAACCTGTGGGGTTGGATAACATTGTGGAGCCCCAAGATGGTTTGGATGTGGTGTCTACCATTGATGTGAACATTCAGGATATTGCCCATCACGAACTTTTGGCACAATTGGAACGCTACAATGCCGATCACGGCTGTGTGGTGGTGATGGAAACGGAAACAGGCGAGATCAAGGCCATTTCCAATTTGGGCCGTACTTCCGAAGGAAAATATTACGAAAAACTCAATTATGCCATCGGCGAATCCCATGAACCGGGGTCTACCTTTAAACTAATGTCTTTGATTGCCGCTTTGGAAGACAAGGTGGTGGATACGAGTACCGTGGTGGACACTGAAAATGGCCGCTACCGCATTTACGATGGCGTAGTAAAGGATTCCAGGCAAGGAGGTTACGGAAAGATTTCAGTGGCCAAGGCCTTCGAGGTATCTTCAAACACTGCCTTTGCCAAGATCATCAATGAAAATTATAAGGAACAGCCTGAAAAGTTCGTAAACCGATTGATGAACATGGGCCTTCATAAAAAGTTGGGCCTCCCTATCATCGGGGAAGGTGATCCTGTGATTCGATATCCAGGGGAAAAAGGATGGTCCGGTATTTCCTTGGGTTGGATGTCGCATGGATATGAAGTTTCCATGACACCCATGCAAACATTGGCTTTTTACAATGCCATTGCCAATGATGGCGAATTTGTAAAACCCCGTTTGATCAAAGAGGTGCGTGATGGTAGCAAGGTGGTAAAACGGTTTGATAAACAAGTGGTGAATTCTTCCATCTGTTCCCAAGAAACTGTTGAAAAAGTACAACAATTGATGAAAGGTGTGGTGGAAAAGGATTTCGGGACAGGGCATAAACTGTATTCTAAAAACTTTTCCATGGCTGGTAAAACGGGTACCTGCCAAAAGAACTATGTTACCAAAGATCCCGACAAATTGGCCTACATCTCAACCTTTGCCGGTTATTTTCCAGCGGATAACCCTAAGTATTCCTGTATCGTGGTTATTCACGAACCCGATAAAAGTGTCGGGTATTATGGAGCAGATGTATCGGGTCCCGTGTTCAAGTCCATGGCCCAAAAGATACATGCCATTTCACCTATGGTGGATGAAGTGGAAAGTGATAAAATCATGGATGCAAAACTCGACGAGAACTATCAACGATATTTTGCCGAGGCCCAAAAGAAACTCAGCACAATCCCTAATGTGAAAGGAATGAGCGGAATGGATGCCGTCTCACTTTTGGAAAACCTGGGATTGGAAGTAGAAGTGCATGGAAATGGCAAGGTGAAAAAACAATCCATAGATCAAGGAACTGACATCAAACAAGTCAAAAAAATAGTATTGGAGCTTTCATGAAGTTGTTGAAGGATATTTTATATGGCGTTAGTTTGTCCGCAGTAAGCGGAGACACCAATGTGCTGGTGAACCATATCCATTTCGACTCAAGGGCAGTTGGTATGGATGATGTTTTTGTAGCCGTTCGGGGTACTTTGACTGATGGCCATAATTTCATTCAAAAGGCGGTGGACTCTGGTGCCAGGGCCATTATCTGTGAGGAACTTCCTGAAATATTGGTCAATGGCGTTACGTACCTAAAGGTTCCGGATTGTAATAGTGCATTGGCCATTGTGGCCTCCAATTTTTACGGTAATCCTTCCAAAAATTTAAAACTCGTCGGGGTAACCGGCACCAACGGGAAAACTACCGTGACCACCCTTTTGTACAACTTATTTAAGAAGGCCGGTTATAAGGTAGGGTTGATCTCTACCATCAAGGTCATGGTGGATGAAAAAGAATTCCCCACCAGTCATACCACACCCGATGTGTTGACCATCAACAGTTATTTGTCCAAAATGAACGAGGTGGGCGTAGAGTTCTGCTTTATGGAAGTGAGCTCGCATGGTATCCATCAAAAACGATCCGAGGGATTGCATTTTACAGGGGCCATCTTTACCAACCTGTCCCACGACCATTTGGATTACCACAAAACCTTTGCAGAGTACAGGGACACCAAAAAGAAACTGTTCGATGGACTTCCCAAAACCGCTTTTGCACTGGTGAACATTGATGATAAAAATGGCTTGGTGATGTTACAGAACACCAAGGCCAAAAAATATACCTATGCCCTAAAAACCTACGCGGATTATAGGGCCCAGATTTTGGAAAGGCAGTTCAACGGGCAGTTGTTGAAGATGGATGAGAATGAACTGTGGTCAAGATTGATAGGCGATTTCAATGCCTATAACATGCTCGCCATTTATGCTACTGCTGACCTATTGGGATTGGAAAAAATGGAGATCCTAAGGCTAATGAGCGAATTGGAAAATGTGGATGGCAGGTTTCAATATTACATTTCAAAAGATAAGATAACGGCTATTGTTGATTATGCCCATACGCCGGATGCACTTAAAAATGTATTGGTTACGATCAATGCATTGAGGACTGGAAATGAAAACGTCATCACCGTAGTGGGGTGTGGTGGTGACCGTGATAAGTCTAAGCGTCCGGTTATGGGTCATATCGCATCGGAAATGAGCAATCAGGCCATTTTCACCTCGGATAACCCGAGAACGGAATCCCCAGCGGTGATCATTGAGGAAATGGAAGCCGGAGTGGAGCCCCAAAATGCCAAAAAGGTTTTGTCCATAGAAAATAGGAAACAGGCCATAAAAACTGCCTGCAAGCTGGCCTTGGCCAACGACATCATTCTAGTGGCCGGAAAAGGGCACGAAACCTATCAGGAAACCAACGGGGTTCGGGTCGATTTTGATGATTTTAAAGAAGTTAAAGAAGCGCTGGAGAGCCTCAATAAATAATGTAGTCCATGCTATACTACTTGTTCGAATTTTTAGAGAAACAATATCAACTGCCAGGTGCGGGACTTTTTCGGTTCTTGACCTTCAGGGCGGCCATGGCCGTGATGTTGTCTCTGTTGATAGCCATGGTCTACGGTAAACGCATTATTCTATTCCTCCAAAAAAAGCAAATTGGGGAAACAGTTCGCGATCTGGGATTGGAAGGGCAAAAGCAAAAAGCGGGTACCCCAACGATGGGTGGTTTGATCATCATTGTGTCCACATTGTTGCCCGTGCTATTGTTCGCGGATATCAAAAACATTTATGTCATCCTACTGATCATCACTACCATTTGGATGGGTATCATTGGATTCATTGACGACTACATCAAAATTTTCAAAAAGGACAAACAAGGCCTAAAGGGCAAGTTCAAGGTAATGGGTCAGGTTGGACTGGGATTGATTGTGGGCTTGACCTTATACTTTCATCCTCAGGTGACAATAAAAGAAAAGGATTCTACCACCATTACCGAGAACTTTAAAGTGGAAAGGGTTTTTGGTGAAGAAACGAAAGCCGTCCGTACCAATGTGCCATTTTTCAAGAACAACGAGTTGGATTATGCTGACTTCATATCATGGATGGGAGATGGAATGGAAAAGTATGCCTGGATCATTTTTATTCCAGTGGTCATTCTTATTGTGACCGCAGTTTCCAATGGGGCCAATCTTACGGATGGCATTGATGGATTGGCAGCGGGTTCCTCTGCCATCATCGTGCTCACTTTGGGCATTTTTGCTTGGGTATCCGGCAATATTCAGTTTTCCAGTTACCTCGACATTTTTTATCTGCCCCGAGTGGGAGAATTGGTGGTGTTCCTCGCGGCATTTGTGGGTGCCTTGGTCGGATTTTTGTGGTACAATACCTATCCGGCCCAAGTATTTATGGGAGATACGGGCAGCCTCACCATTGGTGGGGTCATCGCTGTCATTGCCATCATTGTTCGAAAGGAATTGCTGCTGCCTGTTTTGTGTGGCATCTTTTTCGCGGAATCACTGTCCGTGATGTTGCAAGTGGGCTATTTCAAGCATACCAAGAAGAAATATGGAGAAGGCAGACGCATTTTCCTGATGGCGCCCTTGCACCATCATTATCAGAAGAAATCGTACCACGAGAGTAAGATAGTGACCCGCTTTTGGATCATCGGGATTTTGTTGGCGATCATCAGTATTGTCACCTTAAAAATTAGATAGATGGCGCGCTTGGTGGTACTTGGAGGAGGAGAAAGTGGTGTGGGAACCGCCATTTTGGGACTGAAAAAAGGATTTGAAGTCTTTGTTTCGGACAAAGGCGAGATAAAGGATAAATACAAAAAAGTTCTTGAACATTTTGGGATCGAATGGGAATCTGGCCAGCATACCGAGGCCAAGATCCTGAATGCCGATGTGGTTATGAAGAGTCCGGGAATACCTGATAAAGTGCCTTTGATCAAGGAGCTCGTAGCAAAAGGAATTCCAGTGATATCGGAAATCGAATTTGCCTCAAGATATACCGATGCAACAATCATTGGGATTACGGGAAGCAACGGAAAGACCACCACAACCATGATGACCTACCATTTGGTCAAGGAAGGGGGATTGAATGCGGGTATGGCCGGTAACATTGGTGACAGCTATGCCAAGATGGTGGCAGAGCAGGATTTTGATCATTACGTTTTGGAGATCAGCAGTTTTCAACTGGATGGCATTGTGGATTTTAAACCCCATGTGGCCGTGATCACCAACATAACGCCAGACCATTTGGATCGCTATGAGTATAAGTTTGAAAACTACATCGCATCCAAATTTCGCATAGCGATGAATCAAGATGAGAAGGATTACCTGATCTATGATGCCGATGATGAAGTGCTGGTGGATTGGTTGAGAAGACATCCTGTACGATCCAAATTGATTCCGTTCAGCCTGAAAGAAAAAGTGGAAGAAGGAGCTTGGCTCGAAAATGATACGATAAAAATAAAATTAGAACATAAAACCTTGGAAATGAATACAGATATTTTGGCCTTGGAAGGGCAACACAATGTGAAGAACACAATGGCCGCAAGTATGGCCGCCCTGCTGGTGAAGGTGAGGAAGGAAACCATCCGCCAGAGTATCCAGTCGTTCCAGGGAGCACCACACCGATTGGAAAAGGTATTGAAAATCAACCATGTGGAGTACATCAACGATTCCAAGGCTACCAATGTGAATGCTACCTTTTATGCTTTGGACGGCATCAAAAAGCCCATCGTGTGGATCGTTGGTGGAGTGGATAAAGGAAACGACTATTCCGAGTTGATGCCATTGGTCCGGGAGAAAGTAAAAGGAATCATCTGTTTGGGTGTTGACAATTCCAAAATAAAGGATGCCTTTGGCAATGTGATCGATTTAATGATCGAGACCTTTTCCATGGAAGAGGCTGTGAAGGTGGCCTATAAAATGGCGGAGCGTGGTGATGCAGTATTGTTATCACCGGCCTGTGCAAGCTTTGACCTGTTCCAAAACTATGAGGACAGAGGAAATCAATTTAAAAATGCCGTAAAAAACTTGTAAACGTGTTCGCGATTTTCAAAAATCTGAAAGGTGATAAAGCCATCTGGGGCGTAGTGGCCCTTTTGGCCCTTTTCTCATTTTTGCCTGTGTATAGTGCCAGCACCAATTTGGTCTATGTAAATGGCGACGGAACCACCATTGGGCACTTGGTCAAGCATGCCATGTTGTTGTTCTTGGGATTCGGTATTATCTATGCCATTCACAGGATTCCTACACATTATTTTAAAGGCCTTTCTATCATTGCACTTCCCATTGTGTTGATGCTATTGGCCTACACCCTAACGGTGGAAACCAGGATCGGTGGGGTAACGGCAAACCGTTGGATAAAAATTCCATTTGTAGGGGTCAATTTCCAGACCTCCACTTTGGCATCGGTGGTGCTGATGATCTGGATTGCAAGGTATTTGACCAAGATCAAGGATGTACAGATTACTTTCAAAGAAAGCATTTTGCCTCTTTGGCTTCCGGTGGCCTTGGTAGTTTTATTGATTTTGCCGGAAAACTTTTCCACAGCGGCCATTATCTGCTTTATGGTATTGGTGCTTTGTTTTTTGGGTGGTTATCCGCTAAAATATCTGTTTTCGATGGTAGGTGTCGGTGTTGTGTTTGCAGGTATGTTCCTGTTCGTGTTGTTCAAGGCACCCGATGTTTTACCACAGCGTGCAGGAACTTGGAAATCCAGGATAGAGACTTTCTTGCATCCGGAAAATGCGGATAAAGATGATCTTCACCAATTGACATTGGCCCAGATTGCCGTGGCAGAAGGCGGCTTTGTGGGTAAGGGGGCAGGCAAGAGTGTCATGAAAAATATGTTGTCGCAGAGTACCTCCGACTTCATTTTTGCCATCATCATTGAAGAATATGGGCTGATTGGAGGTGGAGCTTTGCTCTTTTTCTATCTGTTATTGCTGTTCAGGATTGTGGTAGTGGCCCATTCGGCCAAAACGGTGTTTTCAAAATTATTGGTGATCGGTGTGGGGTTGCCTATTGTGTTCCAGGCCTTCATCAATATGGCAGTAGTGGTGCAATTGTTCCCGGTAACGGGTCAGCCACTGCCTTTGATCAGTATGGGGGGTACATCCATTTGGATGACCTGTATGGCCATTGGCATTGTACTTAGTGCCAGCAACAAAAAAGAGAATTTGGAGGAGCAATCCTATGACATAGATGAAACGAATCCTTTAGAAGTATTGAGTGGACAATTATAGGTTTATACTATCTGGAGGGGGAACGGGAGGACATATTTATCCTGCTGTGGCCATAGCCAACGAGCTAAAAAGAAGACATCCGGATGCGGAATTTTTGTTCGTCGGGGCCAAGGATAAGATGGAAATGGAAAAAGTGCCACAAGCCGGATACGAAATAAAAGGATTGTGGATTAGTGGATTACAACGGAAACTGACATTGAAGAATCTCATGTTTCCCTTTAAAGTGATAAGTAGTTTGTTAGGAGCACGTAAAATAGTGAAACAGTTCAAACCCCATGTGGCCATCGGTACTGGGGGCTTTGCCAGTGGACCTTTATTGAGGGTGGCCGCTGGTGCTGGTGTTCCCTGTGTGCTTCAGGAACAGAATTCCTTTGCTGGGATTACCAACAAACTATTGGCAGGCAAGGCAGAGAGGATCTGTGTGGCCTATGATGGCATGGAAAAGTTTTTTCCAAAGGATAAAATCGTGAAAACAGGGAATCCGATCCGAATGGATTTGGTGGATTTGAAATCTGATAAAAAAGAAGCCATTGCTTTTTTTGGATTGGATGCCAACAAGAAAACCTTGTTGGTTTTGGGTGGAAGTTTAGGTGCACGTCGCATCAATCAATTGGTGGAAAAGGAATTGGGCTTTTTTGAGGAGCAAGGACTGCAGGTGGTATGGCAGTGTGGCAAACTGTACCATGAAGAGTATAAAAAGTACGATTCCGATAATGTGAAGGTGTTGCCCTTTGTCAATCGGATGGATTTAGCCTACACCGTGGCCGATGTGATCATCTCAAGGGCGGGCGCCGGTTCGGTCTCCGAGCTTTGTTTGGTGGGAAAACCTGTGATATTTATTCCTTCACCCAATGTAGCGGAGGACCATCAGACTAAAAATGCCAGTGCATTGGTAGCTGAAAATGCCGCCATCATGATGAAGGAATCGGAATTGGATGGAAGCTTTGAGAACGGCTTTGCCCAATTAATGGAATCAGAAGAAATGCAAAAAAACTTGGGCCAGAACATCAAAAAACTGGCTATGCCGAAAGCTACGGAGCATATTGTAGATGAAATTGAAAAATTGCTGAAGTGAATTTGAAGGACATACATAGCGTTTATTTTATTGGCATTGGAGGCATCGGAATGTCCGCCTTGGCACGCTATTTCAACTTCATTGGCAAGGAGGTGGCCGGATATGACAAAACGCCCACGCCCATCACTGAGGGACTTGAAGAAATTGGTATCGCTGTCCATTTTGAGGACAATGTGGATTTGATTTCCGAGACCTTCAAGCATCTCCAAACCCTAGTGGTGTACACGCCAGCGGTGCCCGCATACCATACGGAACTCAACTTTTATAAGAACAATGGTTTTCAAATAAAGAAACGTTCCGAAGTATTGGGCATCATTACCAAGGATTCCTTTTGCTTGGCCGTTGCCGGAACACATGGAAAGACCACGACCTCAGCTATTTTGGCCCATTTGCTTAAGGAATGTGGATTGCCATTTACGGCATTTTTGGGTGGTGTTTCAGAAGATTTCAACAGCAATTTTGTGTTGGATGGAACCGAATACTCCGTTGTTGAGGCGGATGAGTTCGACCGTTCCTTTTTGAGGCTCTCCCCAACAGTAGCCTGTATCACATCTATGGATGCCGACCATTTAGACATTTATGGAACCAAGGAAGAACTGCACCATTCCTTTAGGGAATTTGCCGGGAAAATCAAACCGGGCGGAAAATTGTTCGTTCGAAAAGGGTTGCTCATGGAAGGCATCACCTTTGGCATTGAGGATGGTTCTGATTTTTGCATAGAAAACATTGACATTGAACATGGTACCTACATATTTGATCTCGTTACGCCTTCGGAGGTCATCAAGAACGTGAAGTTCAACAAACCCGGAAGGCACAATTTGCTCAATGGATTAGCTGCATTCGGAATGGCGGTGCAAACCGGTTGCCCACCACACCGCCTAGCCGAAGCTTTGGCAAGTTTTAAGGGAGTGCAAAGAAGATTTTCCTATCAGATCAAGGAAAAGGGCTTTGTGTTCATTGATGATTATGCCCATCACCCGGCCGAAATTGATGCTGTATATCAAGCCATTAGGGAAATGCACCCAGGACAAAAGATCACCGTAATTTTTCAACCCCATCTGTTCTCCAGGACCAAGGATTTTGCGGATGAATTTGCCACAAGCCTTTCCCGGTTCGATGAGATTATGCTTATGGAAATTTACCCGGCGCGGGAAGAGCCCATGGAAGGGGTAACCTCTTCATGGTTGTTGGATAAAATAGAAAACCCGAACAAAAAGTTGGTGGATAAATCAGCTTTGTTGAATGAGATAAAGAACTGCAAAACAGGGGTTTTGGTGACCCTTGGTGCAGGGGATATTGGAATGGAAGTGCCAAAAATCAAAAAAGAATTAGCATATGCGGGTTAACTGGAATTACATCAAACTGGCATGCTTGTCAGTGTCGGTAATTGCCCTTTACGGTTTTGCCGATCACCGGGGCAAACAAAGAAAAGTTAGTGATATCTCCATAAAATTTGTGGGTGATGAAAACTTGTATTTGACCGAGGATGCGGTTAATAAATTGTTAATACAAAATTATGGGTCCCTAAAAAATAGGGACAAAGAACAGTTAGTTTTGAACACCATAGAGGAGGTAATCAGGTCCAACGATATGGTGAAAAATGCCCAAGTCTATCTTACTGTAAACGGGGAGCTTATCTCTAAGATTGTTCAGCGAAAACCCATTGGGAGAGTTGAGGGGGTCACTAAATTTTATTTGGATGATTTGGGAAAACGCATGCCATTGTCAAGGTATCATTCGGCTCGTGTCCCCATCATTACGGGTAAGATTACAGGGAAATCCCTTGAAGATGCCTATGTTATTTTGAACTATATCAATGAAGATGATTTTTTGCGAAAAAACGTCATCGGGATCCATATAGAGGAGGAAGGAAGCTATCAGCTCAGGTTCCGCATGGAAAACTTTGTGGTGAATTTGGGCGGAGTGGATGACCTAAACACGAAGTTCAAAAACTTCATGGCTTTTTATGCCAAGGCTTCCAAGGACAAATCTTTGGAAAAGTATGCTATAGTGAGTTTGGAATTCAACAATCAAGTGGTTTGTACCAAAATATAAAGTATGGAACAGGGTAATTATTCAGTAGGGTTGGATATTGGAACTACCAAGATCGTGGCGATCATCGGTAGGGAAAATGAGTATGGAAAAATTGAGATACTGGGCACCGGAAGGTCCAAAAGCTTGGGGGTGCACCGTGGTGTGGTCAACAACATCACCCAGACCATTTCCTCCATTCAACAAGCAGTGGAACAGGCCGAATTGAATTCTGGGCTAAAAATAGGTTCCGTTGTGGTGGGCATTGCAGGCCAGCACATCAGAAGCCTCCAACATAGCGATTACATCACCAGGCCAAACTCTGAAGAGGTCATCAATGATGAGGATTTGGACAAGTTGGTCAACCAAGTGTACAAGTTGGTCATGCTTCCCGGTGAGGAGATCATTCATGTATTGCCGCAGGAATATAAAGTGGACGGCCAATCCGAGATCAAACATCCAAAAGGAATGTACGGTGGGCGTTTGGAGGCCAATTTCCATGTAGTGGTCGGTCAGGTATCATCCATCAAAAATGTAGGTAGGTGTATCAAAAGCGCCGGACTGGATCTGGGCAGCATCACGTTGGAACCCTTGGCATCTGCAGATGCGGTATTGAGCCAAGAAGAGAAAGAAGCGGGCGTGGCCCTAATCGATATAGGAGGTGGAACCACGGATTTGGCCATTTTTAAGGATGGGATCATTCGTCATACCTCTGTCATTCCGTTTGGTGGCAATGTGATCACCGAGGATATCAAGGAAGGCTGCTCTATTATCGAGAAGCAGGCCGAACTGTTGAAGATAAAGTTCGGTTCCGCTTGGCCAGGGGAGAACAAGGATAACGAAATCGTGTCCATCCCAGGGCTTAGAGGTCGTGAGCCCAAGGAAATCACCCTTAAAAACCTTTCCAAAATCATTCACGCACGAGTGGTGGAAATCGTGGAACAGGTTTATGTGGAAATCAAAAACTATGGCCACGAGGAGCAAAAGAAAAAATTGATCGCCGGTATTGTGTTGACCGGTGGTGGAAGCCAATTGAAGCATTTAAAGCAGTTGGTGGAGTACATCACTGGCATGGATACCCGTATTGGTTACCCTAATGAGCATTTGGCGGGTGATTCCGATGAGGAGATTGCCAGTCCATTGTATGCCACGGCCGTAGGATTGTTGATGAAGGCCTTGGAGACCAAAAAGAGAACCTTGGTCCTGGAACAGGGAGAAATCCATGAAGAAGAGAAAGTGTTGGTGGAGCAGGACCATATGGGCGGACAAACCAATGTGTCCACGCACAAAGAGAGAAAATCCATATTTGATAAGTGGTCGGAAAAGTTGAAGGACTTTTTGGACAACGCAGAATAATAACCCCATAAAGAAACACATCTGTCATGAGTAAGAACACTGAATTTGACAACATCGCTTTTGATTTGCCCAAGAACAAGAGCAACGTAATAAAAGTTATAGGAGTAGGTGGCGGCGGTAGCAATGCCATCAACCACATGTTCCAGGCTGGCATCAACGGAGTGGACTTTGTGATCTGCAATACCGATGCCCAGGCATTACAGAACAGTCCTGTACCCAACAAGATTCAATTGGGGGTTTCCCTTACCGAAGGTCTTGGTGCCGGTGCCAACCCCGAAGTTGGGGAACAGGCCGCGTTGGAAAGTATGGAAGAGATCAAGAGCATGTTTGGGCAAAACACCAAAATGGCTTTTATTACCGCGGGTATGGGAGGTGGAACCGGAACCGGGGCAGCTCCGATCCTTGCCAAATTGGCCAAGGAAATGGATGTGTTGACCGTTGGTATCGTGACCATTCCCTTCCAATTTGAAGGAGCCATGCGTAACAAACAGGCACAATTGGGGATAGAAAAATTGCGTGCCAATGTGGATTCCCTTATTGTGATCAACAACAACAAACTCCGTGAGGTGTACGGCAATCTTGGGTTTAAGGCCGGCTTTTCAAAAGCGGATGAAGTTTTGGCCACTGCGGCAAGGGGTATTGCAGAGGTCATTACGCATCACTACACACAAAATATCGACCTTAGGGATGCCAAGACCGTACTTTCCAATAGTGGTACGGCCATTATGGGCTCCGCTACGGCATCCGGTTCCGCAAGGGCCACGGAAGCCATTATGAAAGCCTTGGATTCTCCCTTGTTGAACGATAACAAAATCAATGGGGCCAAAAACGTATTGTTACTTATTGTTTCCGGTTCAAAGGAAATTACCATTGATGAGATAGGTGAAATCAACGATCATATCCAAATAGAGGCAGGACATGGTGCCAACATCATCATGGGTGTGGGCGAGGATGAAAGTTTGGGCGAGGCCATTGCTGTTACTGTCATTGCCACAGGTTTCAACGTGGACCAACAGGACAACATCGTGAACACGGAATCCAAAAAGGTTTTTTACACTTTGGAAGATGAGCAAACGGCCCAACAGGATTTGACCCCCGAGGCTACCTCCATCCAAGAAGTGAAAGTGGTTCAACCCGTTGTAGTGGAACCTGAACCGAGCATTGTAAAGCATACCTTGGAAGTGGATGAAGTGGAAGAGGTAATAGAGGTAAAGCCCCAAATGAAGAGGCAAGAACCTGACTTGGTGCCCACAACCAGTTATATCCGAAATTTTAATGTGTTCTACGAAGAGGTGGTGCCTGAGTACGTGGAGGATGACTTTATCATTATCGAGGCCAAAAATATCATCAACAATATTGAGGTGATAGATGCCGAGGTTATTGCACCAAGGGCGAATGAAGACCAATTCACCTTGAGTTTTGATATGCCCCTTAATAACCAAGAAGAGGAAGAAGATGAAAGGGAGCACACCATAACCTTCAATTTAGAGGATGGTATCGGGGACGTGAACGTAAATGAATATGTAGAGGTAAAACCGGTATTGGAGTATAGGAACCAAGGTGAGACCCGTTACAACCTTGAAGAGTACATGGAACTTGAAAACAAGTTGACCGGGGCAAGGTCCATGGCGGAAACCCATGAACCCAAACTGGTGGAGAATGAGTTGGTTTTCGAGAAAAAGACCATCAAGTTAGAGACCGCCCAACAACAAGAGGAAACCGTTGATAGTTTGGATCCCATGAACAGCCCCATAAACGAAATTTTAAGGGAAAGGGCTGATGAGCGTAGAAGGAAATTGAAGAATTTTAACTACAAGTTCCAAAGTAATAGAAGCAGCATCGATGAAATTGAGAAACAACCAGCCTATAAAAGACAGGGAGTGGACCTGAACGATGTGCCAAGAGAACAGAAAGTATCCAGGACCACATTGAGTGAGGATAGCAATGATGACCTACAGTTGCGTTCCAATAACTCATTCCTGCACGATAATGTTGATTAGTAGTGTTTAAATTAACATCCATTTTTAATGGAAAGCATAAACCCGGAAGTGAAATACTTTCGGGTTTATTTTTTATCTTCGCAGCCCAAAATAGATAGAAATGGGTTTGCAGGATAAGGTAATGATCGAGATGAAAACAGCAATGAAGGCAAAGGATACCGTTGCTTTGGAATCATTGCGTGCCATCAAGTCCGCTATTTTGTTGGCAAAGACCGAAACAGGTGCCGGCGCCGAACTTTCGGAGGAAGAAGAAGTGAAACTGATTCAAAAGTTGGTAAAACAACGAAAGGATAGTGCCGCTATCTATCAACAACAAGGTCGTGAGGATTTGGCAGGACCAGAACTTGCACAAGTAGCGGTAATCGAGAAATTCTTGCCCGAACAATTGTCCGAAGAAGAAATTGAAAAGGTGGTGCTGAAAACCATTGCATCCGTTGGTGCTTCGGGAATGCAGGATATGGGTAAAGTTATGGGCATTGTTTCCAAGGAGTTGGCAGGACAAGCCGATGGCAAGACCATTTCCAACATCGTTAAGGCAAAACTTAGTTCTTAATATTTTAATGGCCCAGTAGTTCAACTGGATAGAATATCAGATTTCGGCTCTGAGGGTTGGGGGTTCGAATCCTCCCTGGGTCACTAAACGGGATTTTTCACAAATTGAGTGGAATTTCCCGTTTTTTATTTCCTTCAAATTACCTGAAAACGAACCGATTGTGCCAAAAATTTCGTTGACCCGAAAAGTTTGAACTGCTTTGTTT
>NZ_JAAAMI010000030.1 GCF_010500845.1 Flagellimonas sediminis
TCTTTGAAATGGAATTCGCCGAATTGGAGATTTCCTTCGAGATCGTCATCCAATGGTCGTGCGCCTTTTTGTCCGTCAATTGTTTCATATCCACATGTTCCAAGGCCGACAACACTTTTTTTGCAGCGGCATTGGACTTGGCGGCATTATCATTGACAAGCGCATCCTTTAACTCCAAGTAGGCGCTCAACACCTGTTTCAATTGGTTCTGAAATATCCCTGTCGCCGCTATTCGCTGGTCCATGTCGGAATGGTCCGTTTTACTTTCCTGTTTGACATCGCCCATATCCATATCCGAATGATCGCTACCGCCTGTACCCTTGTCATCCCCCATCTTCATTCCTCCGTGGTTATGTCCCGTCATGGCGGGCCCACCTTCAGGATTCATCATGCTCGGTTTCCCGGCCAATTGGGCCGCCGCGTCGATACTAAAGGTCCCATTTACCGCGATCTCATCCCCTTCTTGCAGACCCTCCTTGACAATGAAACCATTTCCCAACGATGGTCCCAAGGTGACATCGCGCAACACAAAATTCACCCCATTGGA
>NZ_JAAAMI010000004.1 GCF_010500845.1 Flagellimonas sediminis
GATGACAATCGTCCTTTTTTTTGATATGTCCTTTTTAGGTCTTGCCATTTTCTATGGTTTTGGTATTGTTCTAAAGGTCATTTGTAAACGAAGTGCGCAGTTTTTGTTTACAAAAACACAACTTGCTCCGTGACCTCCGATCAACTATACCACAAACCTATTGTCTATTGATTGTTTACAAGGGATTTGCCGTACAGAGTTATATGTACGGTAAATTTATCCAGTGTTGGAAATAAGGAATTGGACGAAATCACAGGGGTGAGTTTCTATGGAAAGGGAGAAAAATGGTCAATGTATGAATATACCCTTAATTTTAATCTCTTTACCAGTTGTCCAATTGTCATTTTCCAAACTGATTTTTAAAGCCCGTTTGGGCCAATAGTGGAAAGGGAAAAAACAGAAAGGGTATGACATTGAGGAAAGGGAACTTAAAAATGGTGATTGTTCAATAATGAGGCTTGGCACCTTATCCGCAAACAGCCTTAACATAGCAAATCATCAAGACAAATTTATTAGCGTTTTGAAAAATCCTTACCTCTATACGATGATTACCAGTGTTCTTTTGTCCAGTTTCCTTCCTGTATATTTTACTTTAATCCTCCTTTATTTTCCTTGGAGCACATGATCATTTAAATGATCATACATTTGTACGATCGTACAAAAAATGTGTCTCGTCCTGAAAAAAGTTGTCACTTAAAGCGGTTGATACTATAACGAGTTTACACATTTTTCAATAATCTTAGGTCAGGTTTACACCCAAGGTTCCCTTTGTTATCATGCAGGGGTTTGTTCCCTGATCATATTTATGTCTTTCCTTCCAATAATTTTTCCATGCCCTTGGTATCGGTCCGTGGGACATGTGGGCCGAATCGGGGGTCTGCATATTGAGACTTAGATGGGGCCTACGGCCATTGTAAGAGGAGACGATGTCCCCGAACATATCTATTGCCTCCACTTTGAGCCTTGGTCTATTGTTCTTGAGCCATTCGGTCTTCAGTATGCCGTTCACCCTTTCGGCTATTGCATTTTCCAAGGGATCCACCTTTTCTGTCATACTGATCCCGATGCCGGCACCCTTAAGGATGCTTATGTACCTGTCGCAGCAGTACTGGATGCCCCTGTCCGAATGGTGCACCGGTTTGGGACCGGTCCCATGCGGCAACTGTGATATGGCCATGTTCAGGGCGCCGATCGCACCGGAGGCCGTTAGTTTTGGGGATATGTCCCATCCTATTATCTTCCTGGAATATGCGTCCGTGACGAGCGAAAGGTACATGAATCCCTCCATCGTGTCGATATAGGTTATGTCACTGACCCAGAGCTGGTGTGGGGCATCGACCGTCATCTCCCTTGCCAGGTTGGGGTACCGCCGAAACGAATGGTGTGAATTGGTGGTCCTTGCCCTGCCTCTGGAGCGTCGCAGCAGCATCGAGTTTTCCCGCAGGAGGGCGAAGAGCGCATCCATGCCCATTGAAACCTGTTGTGGGCAGGATGGCCCGAAGATGATGCTGTGGAGCTTGCGCACGCCCACGCCGGGAAGTATGGCGCGTTCATTCTGAACCATCTCGAGCACCAACTGCTTTTCGGCAAGTGTCCTGTACTCGTATCTCAAAAACTTATAATAGGCCTGTCTCGTTTTGCCAAACAGTCCGCACAGCGTCCCAACACTTGTTTTGGGCATGGTCTCTTTCATTTCTTGGACTGTTTGGCACCAGACTTTTTCTGATGTTGATCTTAAGGTCCCTTTCCGCAATGTCTATCATTTTGTTGGCGGCCAGATTTTTGAGCTTCTCGCTTGCCAGATCGGACTCAAGTTCCCTGATCCTGGCCAGCATCCCCTCCGGGGAGTCCGGTAGGACAGTTGAGGCCGGTTCCTTGGTGGTACCGTCGTTCGGCAGGGCCTGGTCCGGACAGAACCTTTTCACCCATTGTTGCACGGATGAAGGTGTTTTGAGACCATACAGTTTTGCCGTTGCCGCCATGCTGAGATCCGATCCCAGATAGTGGGAGGCAACCTTTCGTTTAAAATCGTCCGAATAGGAGTTTACACTTTTCATGATTAAATTTAAATTATTGCTTCTATCATGACAACCTATTCTAGGACAAGACAAGGGTTAAATGGCCCAAGAACATGATACCTACATGTAATTCAATATTAAGTGATTTGGATTATACGATTAGGAACATAGGAAATCCAAAGAGATTTCCAATCCTTTCTTCTTTCTCCCTTTCCACAAAAGAGCGCCCGACAGGGCGCCACCTTCCATGACCAAAACACAATGGTTTCTTGTAGGGAAACAACCAATTTAACGGAATGGAGAAATCTTTTTGGTAGCGGTGAGAGAATAAATGCAAGAGGGCGATAAAGCGTCCTCTTGTTTTTATGAGTGATCCAGAGGATGTTGATATCAAATTGGGAACAAACTCACTGTTTTGTCATATTCCTATACTGTGACATTCCCACTGAATTCTATAAGGGACTGTTATTGCATTCTGCTTTGACATATTCTTTATCTGGCTTTCCTGTCAAAAAGAAGAAATAACAGAAACCCAATCGACATTACTTAAATTTTCCAATAAGTGTAATGCACATGCATATAAGTTATCACCCAAAAATCAATCTGTCCTAGTTACTGTTTGTAGTATTGTTTGTATACGGTTCGTTGGTTTCAAAAAGTGCCCTTATCTCCCTTTTTTCGGATGATTTTATATGAGTTACTGCTTTTTGGCAAAAGTCATTGAACAATGTAGGATTGTCCAGGTTACCGTTGACCCATTCTGCCAAATATCCATTGAATCCTTCAAAACCCATGGTTTGGATCAGCTTATAAAATGCCACGGCCCCTTTATTGATTTCAAGATATTCCGCTCCATCGGCATAGAGCAATGGTGGTTCTTGGTTGGGCTCGTTATTTTTGTCCTTGCCATACTTTTCCAACTTTTCTTGATAAGCTGATTACCGCTTCCCCACCTATTTCATTTTTCACATACAAGAGTCCCAACGCCTCTGGCAACCCTATTGTAAGCATATCCGCCCCTTGCACATTGGCAATGGTCAAGTTTTTTTGCAGCCACAGTTTGGCCAATCCACTACCGATGGTTTGATAGAGATAGGCTTTTTCCTGTAAACCTTCGGTATCGGCCACCCAACCTTCTTTTTCAGAAAGTGCAATGGTATTGGCAAAGGTATACCGATCGTCTTGCCAACGGTGTATTTCTACCAATTGAAGTTGATTGTCGACCGAATTGGCCCCAAAGTTGGTTTGCATAAAAGCAACCCCTTTTTTTAATGCTTCTTGATAGAGGTCCACATTGAACGAATGGGTGGGTTTATGCAGAATGGAATAGTCTATATTCCCGGCCTTGCCCTTGCCAACGCTATAGTCTGATGATCCTACCTGCCAATTGAACACTTGGGGTTTCTTAATGGTATAGATGGAAGTGGTTCTACCATCTTCAGTTTCCATTTTTTGTAAGGCTCCGGCCGTAAACGGAATTTGGCCTTCTTCGGTACTAATAATAATTTTACCTGTAACCCAATCGGCATCCGTAGCAAACACATTTTGGGTAAGGGCAAAGGCATTATCAACAGTGGCCATTCTGGAATCCAGACGTTCCAATCCCTGTTCTTGGCGTTTCCGGTTTTCCAATAACTCCTTGTCGCTATCATATCCTTTCACAGGTAAAAAATCCTGAAGACTACCAAAACTTCCCTTTTTGGTCAAATCTGCCTGAAAATCGCTCTGCACAAAACCGACATATTGTTTGCTCCCTACCAAGGAAAGCTGCAACACGCTATCTTTTTGTAAGGTAGACGGGATTGGATAGGCGGTCAGGTTTTGCTCGACATCCCCTTTTCCCATGGTCAATTCTTGTCCGTTCAGCTTCACATTGGATAATTGGACAAAATCCTTGGTATTGAAAAACAAGGTATCTGCCCCCTTTTCGTTGTTCAATGTGATATCAGCAGTAAATTCTGCCCTTCTTTTTGAAGGAAATAGATCCAATTTTACATCGATTGTTTCATATTTGGGCTGTGGTTTGGTTTCCAGATACTTGTATTTTATCTCGTACTAGGCATCCAATCGTTCCTCTTCGGCATCTGGGATAAAGTTGCCATTATCATACACATTTTTGGTGATGAACGACATCAAAAACAAGAATGCCCCAAAAAACAACACCATCACACCTTTGGAAACCATGCTAAGTTGCATATTCTTCAACGAAAGTCTGTTTTTCCATTTTTTATCCGAGCCCCGCTTCCATAGCCAAACACCGGTCATGACCAAGGTAATGGCCAAAGCCAACCACAATAGGAAGAACCAATTGGCCGATTCTTGAAATATACCATAACCGCTCATTTCCGAATAATCTTCAACTCCAGGAGTAAAACCATATCCTAGCCTTAAATCTTCAATGATGCCCATATCAAAGGAAACAATCAAGAAGATGAAAATGGCCACACAAAGAAGGTGTGTGAAAATTCGATGGCTGGTCAAAGCTCCCACAAAAAACACCAAAGACGCCCAAAGTACAAAGTTCAAAAAGGCCCAACGATAGAGCAAAAGGTCCTCTGCAAATTGTCCTAAATCTATATAAGAAGCTCCACCCAACAACACTTGGGTAAACACGGATACTACAATAAAGCTCACACTTAATATAAAAGACAGTCCAATAATCGCTGCCAATCTGGAAAGTTGGGTAACCCAGACAGGAACGGGCAACGAATCTGTTATTTGCCAAATATTGACCGTCTTGTCCTTAAAAAACAACTCGCCGGCCCAAATCATGATCAACATGGTTATAAAAACGCCCCATTGCAACCTAAAATAGGTCATATTGCTACTGATGGGATATTCATTACCAATATAATAAGCCGCATTCCAAGTAACATTTTGCAAAAACACCATCAATAAGATAATACCGAGGATTATTTTGAAGGAAGTAGGGCGAACAATGTTCAGGAACTCCAATTTTGAGAGTGACCATAGTTTAGTGAGAAAATTAGGTACTTTGTATTGTTTCACGACCTCTGGCAATTTTATGGATGCCGTAGAAAATGACACTTTCTTGCCTTCTTTGATTTTTTTGGATTTATCGGTACCGGCCTGTATGACGTACTTGAAAGAGAAGCGTAGATATGCCGCTATGGCAAACACCATGGCAAGTCCCATCCAAAGCAATCGGTTCTTTAAAACATAGCCGGTCAGTTTGAACAGTTCGGTATTTTTTTGTGTGGGACTCAACAGTTCGGTATAGTGCTGTGCCGCTACATAGCCTCCCGAATCCGCCAAGATGTAAGCCATTAGATTATCCCCACCCCCGGTTTCGTAGGAAGTTTGGGCGATTAAAAATAGAATGACCACCAAGAATACGGCCAAATAACTTGTGGTCATTCTACGGGTAAACACAATGGCAAAAAATACAACGGATACATAAAAAAAGAGGTTGGGTACGGTAAACATGATCCAACCGTGAAACAAAGGGCCCCATTGAACCGGACCAAAACGACCAGCCTCGCCAATGCCGGAAAACGGCACCAACAAATGCCCAACAATCATACCCGTACTTAGAATGACAAGGTATAGGAAAGCGGCCAAAAAGCGGCCTATAAAAAATTGTTTTTCATTGATGGGCAGTGCATAGGTCCACTCCGCGGATTTATACCTGATCTCTTTGTAAAGCACACCTCCGGTAGCTATGGCAATGATGATGATCATAAGCATACCCATGGCCGCATAGTTTCTATACAAAATGCTCGAAGCGTTCATAAGCACCCCTTCGTTGGAAAAGAAATCAAACGATCCCTTGGTATACCATATCATCTGAAAGGCAAGCATGAGAAAGAAAACAAGGGTAACCCAACTAAATACACGCTGTCTTAGCTCGTTTTTTACTATGGAAAATATTGTTTTCATTTTAGTGTTCGCTTAAAATTTTAAAATAGGCATCTTCTAAAGAAGGTTTTTTAGCATCAAAATCACCATTGGGTAAATCATTATATTGGGTAAGAATTTTTTAAAAATGGAACAATCACCAAAATCGATTTAATTGTATTTTTTGAGGCACGATTTCCATGATAAAACCAAAGAAAAAACGGGTCTGCAAATTAAACTCTGTCTGAAAGTAATTAAGTATTAATTTTTAGAGGTCAGTAGTTAGTTACTTATCCAAGATTTCACTTGGTGTATCATTGTACATTATAATGATGAACATCGATTCAAATCTAACAAAAAGGTCGCCAAGGACCGCCATGGGGATAGCATTTTAGATGTCGATAAAGCTCAACAACCGGAACACGGCCAGCATATCACAGCGTGTGGTCTGGGTTAAAGCCATCTACCAATTTTTTATGCTCGTAATCGGCCACCATAAGCTCCTCATAATCAGTTTTTGTTCCCTTGGTAAACTTATGTACCAATTTTTCCATTAAATTGTATATTACCGGTACTATTATCAAGGTCAAGAAAAGCGAACTTATCAATCCCCCGATGATAACCCAGGCAAGACCATTTTTCCATCCCGATCCCGGGCCTGAGGCCAACGCAATGGGAAGCATCCCGAAAACCATGGCAATGGTAGTCATTAGAATTGGGCGGAGACGTGCGTGGTTGGCCTGTATCAAGGCGTTCCTGACCGTTTCCCCTGACCGGACCCTTTCGTTGGCAAAGTCAACCAGGATAATGGCGTTTTTACACACTAGCCCGATCAACATAATTATACCAAGAATGGTAAAGATGTTCAGGGAATTGTTCGTTAACGCCAATGCCAGCAAAGCTCCGATGAACGATAAGGGAATGGAAAAAAGAACTACGAACGGGTGCACAAAACTGTCGTACAGGGAAACCATTACCAAATAGACCAATATAATAGCTGCCAACATAGCAATTCCCAGTGTTCCGAACCCTTCCGATTGCCTTTCTTTATCCCCACCCCATACGTAATCGACCCCCGTGGGCCGTTCGACATCCTGGAAGGCAGCTTCCCATTCATCCGCGACCGTACCAGCTGGTCTGCCAACGGACTGCCCTTTTACGGTAACCGACGCGGTCTTATCCCGGCGTTCCAATTGGCTCGGGCCCAACGTTTCGGTGATGTCGGCGAACTGTGAGAGTTTTACCTCTTGCCCTTGGTCATTAGTAAGGATCAAATCCCCTACATCGACAATGCTTTTTCTATCAAAACTATTGTAGCGAATGTTAATATCATATTCATATTCCCCTGCCCTGAATTTGCCATCGGTATTCCCGTTAAATGCTGTTTGCATTGTCAACCCCACCGTTTGTAACGATAATCCCAGGGAGGCCATTTTATCCCGATCTACTTGAACATTGATTTCAGGATTTCCCGTTTCTACGGACAATTCAATTTCCGTGGCCCCAGGAATCTTATGCAGTTCCGCCTCCGCCTTTCTGGCAAAGACCATGGCACTATCCAAACTAGGTCCGGTCACTACCAAGGCCAACGGGGCTTCCTCCGCCACTCCCAAAAGACTTATAGGGACGGTTTTCACCTTGGCTCCGACCAAAATTTTCTCTAAACGACGTTTTGTTTTGGCGGCAAATACATAAGAATCGTCCTGCCTTTCATTTTCATCAACCATTTGGACGTTTATTTCCGCCTTGTAAGCTGTAGCCTGTGAAGCTCCTAAGCCTTCGCTGGTCTGGCCTACAGTGGTGATAAGGCTCTTGACTTCTTCCTGTGTATTCAAAAAGGCCTCTGCTTTTTGGGCCATAAAATTACTTTCTTCCAATGAGGCATCTTTTGGTAGTTCTATCTGCACCAAAAACTCGCCCCTATCCGATGTGGCAAAGAATTCGCCTCCAATAAATCCTGCCGCTACCAAGGCGATCGAAGCAAAGAAGATAACCAAAACGATGGACAGCGTGGTTTTATAATGATCCAGGCACCAGGTCAATAAGCCGGAGATCCAATTCGTGAAACGTTTTAATTGTGTTTCGAATTTGATGATAAGCCTACCGAACAGGTTTTTACCTGTGATATGCTCCAATTTTCCGAAACGGGACGATAACCAAGGAATAATGGTAAACGATGCCAATAGGGACAACAAGGTCGAAATAATTATGGTCACACAAAATTGGGTAATGATTTTGGACACCAGACCGCTGCTCATGGCAATGGGAAAAAAGACGACCACGATTACCAGCGTTATGGATGTTACCGTGCCCCCGATTTCAGCGGTACCGTCATAGGCCGCACGGACACGGTTTTTGCCCATTTCCATATGCCGGTAAATGTTTTCGAGTACAACGATGGCATCGTCCACCAAGATGCCTACGACCAAAGACAATCCTAATAAACTCATTAAGTTCAAGGTATAATCCAACAACAAAAAGCCTATAAATGTCGCAACCAACGATGCGGGTATGGACACCATTACAATTAGCGAGTTTCTTACACTGTGCAAGAAGAACAGCATTACGATCGCCACCAATAACACGGCGATCAATAGGTCATGGATTACGGAATCGGCCGCCTCTAGGGTAAAAACACTACTGTCATTGGCGACATTGAGACTGAGGTCTATGGTTTTATAATCGGTCTCGAGCTGTGCTATCCGTTTTAATATATCTTCACTTACAGCTACGGCATTGGCATCGGACTGCTTGATCACCTGCAGTAGGATGGCACTTTTTTGCTTTACCCGTGCAATTTTTTCAGGTATTTTTTGACTGTCCTGAACATCCGCAATATCACTGAGCCTCACTTGGATGCCATCTTTATCAGCGACTACCAGATTGCGCAGCTCTTCAACATTTTTATATTTTCCGGCCAACCGGATCAATATTTTTTGCTGCCTGGTCTGAATATTTCCTGTGGGGAAATCCAAATTCGAGGCCAGGATGGTCTGTTGGACCTGGGGTATGGAAAGGTTATATCCATGAAGTCGGTCGGCGTCTAAATTTACCTGGATTTCCCTTTCTTGCCCCCCGATCAAATTTATCTGTGCCACACCATTGACCCGGGAAAGCAAAGGGGCAATTTTTTTATCAATCAGGTCATAAAACTTAATTTCATCCATAGTGCCATTAGCACCAATTGTCATAATCGGAAGGTCGCTCAATGAAAATTTGCTTAAGGAGGGTGTTTTGGCATCATCGGGCAGATCACTGATAATGGCATTGATTTTCCGTTGTGCATCGTTTAGGGAAATATCAACATTGGCATCATCCGTCAAGGTAATCGCAACCGTGGAAAGGCTTTCATAAGAACGGGATTCTATTTTTTTGATGTTCTCCAGAGAGGCAACCGCATCCTCTATTTTTTTTGTCACGGTATTTTCGATCTCGCTGGGCGAGGCACCGGGGTAGATAGTGGCGACGGTTATGACATTTCGGTCGAATTTGGGTATCAATTCATACCCCAGTTGGTTATAACTGAACAGGCCCCCAAGGGTAAGTATGGTGAATAGCACAATGACCAATGAAGGCCTTTTTATGGAAATTTCCGCTAATTTCATAGTATGGAATAAAATGTTTCAGGTTATTGTCCGGTTCTAGTCGATGATGTCTATCTTGGAACCGTTCTGTAGATTGATCTGCCCGGTAACTATTACGAGTTCATTGCTGTCCAGACCATCTAATATTTCGACCTTATCACCGAATATTCTTCCAGCCGTTACACCGGTCAGTTTTGCAACTCCATCCTCAGCGACAAAAACCTGGTTACTGCTTACACTTCCCAGGAACGCATTTCTAGGGGCCACCAGTATCTTTTCGCTTTCCCGGTCTGACGAGGTGAAGGATGCCGTCCCGTACATGCCCGCCTTCAAGGCGTTGTCCGGATTGTTCGATATCTCGATTTCCACAGGAAAATTCAAACTGCTATCCGATTTCGGTGCTATAAACGTGATTTTCCCTGCAAATGTCCTGTCTGGTAAGACACTGGCTTTTACATTTACCGGGGCACCCGTTTTTAAACTGGCCACTTGGGACTCGTTGACCGTAACCCTAAGTTTAAGTTTGGAGACATCGACAATTTCGAACATTGGTGTTGCTGTTGCCAGAACAGAACCTGGTTCGATAAAACGCTTATTTACAACTCCTTTTATCGTAGCTTTTATGCTGACATCACTCGCATTTACCCTCGCTTGTTCCAGTCTCGATTGTGCAGTAACCAAGGTCAACTTGGCCTGATCCATTTGTTGTTCGGTCACTCCACCGGTTTTTAAGGCATTTTCAAAACGGTTGAAATTTTTGGACGCATTCTGATAGGCCGCTTCGGCCGCGTGCAGTTCTGCCGATACCTGCTCACTTCTCACAACTGCCAAAGTCTTGCCCACTCTGACATGATCACCTTCTTCTACCAATACCCTAACGACTCTACCTGGCTTTTCCGCAGAAAAATCCAGTTCTTTAAAGGGCTCGAAGTTTCCATTGGCGGTAAAATTGAGGGGAATAGTTTCCATCTTTACCGTATCAACCTTTACAGTGACACTAGCATTTTTCTGTGCAACTATATCCGTTTTTGCTTGATTTTCTTGTTTGTTGTTCATTAAGATGAAGGCAATCAGGGCCAATACCACTAAAATTGTAAGTATGTATATTATGTTCTTTTTCATCGTGCTTATTAGTTTGTTAGTGACTTTAATTCCCCTTTAGACTTCAACAACAGGATTTCTGCCAGTTTGTATTGTAAAATTGCGGAGTTAAAGTTGTTCCTAGCCTCGGTCAAGGCGTTTTCCGCATCCAATAGATCCGTTAGCGGAGCCAAACCTTGGACGTAATTGTTTCTGGTATTGTCCAAAACTGCCTGTGCCAACCTGACATTTTCGTTTTGATTGTTGACGGTCGCAATACTATTGTTTATTTGGGTTCGGGCATTTTCGTAATCAAGATCTAAGGCCAATTCGGTATCCTTGATATCCTCTTGTAAGATCCGCAGATCTATATCGGCCTGCATTACTTTGGAACGTGTACCAAAACCTGCGAAAATGGGAATTTTCAAATTCAATCCTATCGATGAAAAATCGGACCAATATACCTTGTCCTCAGGCTTTTTGAACCAGGGAAGGTCCGGGCCTTGGCCAAGATAGTTGTACCCAACTGTTAGGGAAAGCGTTGGATAATATTCCGCCTTGACCGCCATTTTCTGGTAAGTCAACAATTGTTCCTGCTTTTTGAGAAGCAGATACTCCGATCGATTCTCGGTATCCGGGGATGAAACTACCTCGCTTGGTCTGAATTCGAACTCGATTTCCGGAATTTCGATTTGGGCGGTTATGGGCATTCCCATAAAAAATTTCAGGGTATTTTCTTGAAGTTGTAGCGCATTGTTTATCTGGAGCCGTTGGGTCTCTAGATTTGAAATTTTAACAATAATCCTGTCCAAATCGATTTTCTTCGCTAGCCCATTTTGAAACTGGCCCTCAATGATATTTTTCGCCTTGATCGTATTTGCCAACGTACTATCAAGTACCTGAAGGTTTAAACGCTGTAGATATACTTGATAGTAACTATTGGCTACCTTTTCTATTACCTGCTCTTGAGTTAATCGATTATTGATCTGATAAAACTCACGGGTAGTTTTTGCTGCTTTTAAACCTGTGTAAACCGATTGGTCAAATAAGTTCTGGTTCAACGAAACACCAAAGACCGAATTCCATTTTTGCCCCAAAGTTGCCTGTATAACGGTGCCCGGTTGCCCAAAGGAACTTCCATCGATCACATTGGTCTGTAGGATGGGATTATAGACCAAACTACCATTTCCTGTGATCTGTGGCAATGCTCGCGAACGAACTTCCTGGATTTGGTACTCACTATTTTCAATGGCCAGCTTCGATTTTTGTGCATCGGCCTTGTATTCAAGAGCATAGGAAACGGCATCCTTTAGGCTAAGCTGCTTTATTTCCTGGGCATTGGCTACGCAAACAAGGCATAAAAGGGAAATGCTTAAAATTTTTTTGATCATAAACGGATACGTATTTAATGGGGGAGAAATTTTAGGATGTCCTATAGGGTTTTTTAAGATCCTCTTGTTTTATGTATAATTCTTTATTACCTAAAGTTTAGGAGCCGTTTCTATGGATGCTATATATACATCTTGCCAAAGCCACTAAATCTTTTTGTCCACTTTGGAAAAGTTCCACGTCCACCACGTTGATGGATTTACCACTTTTAACAATCTTTGCCTTGGCCAAAATATCCCCTTCAACGGTAGGATGGAGATAATCGATCCGCATATCCAAGGTATTTATCCTGTCCTGTAAGGAATCGAGGGTCGTCGCTCCGGCAGCTCCTCCAGCCGTATCGGCCATAGCGGCCAAAATTCCTCCATGCCATCGTTTTTGCAGATAGTCGCCTATGAATTCTTTCTTAAAAGGGACTTTGATGCACACGTACCCAAGTCTGATTTCCATAATTTCTAACCCGAATATTTTATTGGCCGGCATCATGTTTTCAATAGCATGCTTTAAAAACAAATAGTCGTCTTGCCCTATTTCCTGCATTGGTCAGATTTTAAAAATTAAAAGATTTTTTTTTTGCTAAAATAAATATTATTTTAGACTTTCTAACTAAAAAAGTCAAATGTTCAATATTGAAAGTACCGATAATTTTTCGTTAATACTTGATTCCGCCAAAAAAAGATTTTGCCGTTATGGCCTTAAAAAAACAACAATGACGGAGATTGCCGGGGATATAGGTCTATCAAAAGCATCCCTATACTACTACTTCTCCACTAAAGAAGAACTTTTCAAGGAAGTAGTAAAGCAAGAACATAAAACATTTTTAAACGAGATTGAAGGTCTTCTTTCTTCGGTTGTCCCTGCAGAAGAGTTATTCCATATTTACCTAGAAAGGCGACTGATCTACTTTCGCGATTTTGCACACCTCAGTTCTTTGAGCCTGGAATCTATAAACAGTTTAAAACCCGTTTACGCCCGCCTATTCGAAAACCTTCGCAAAGAAGAAATACGACTTGTGAGTAAAATATTGGAAAAAGGTATTGCCGCCCAAGATTTTGAAAATCTTGATATTGCTTATTATTCGCAATTGTTCATTGCCATTTTCCAAGGGTTGCGGCACAATGTACTTATTAAAAAAGACACAATAAATATCACGGAAATTGAGTATTCTCTATTGCAGAGACAATATGAAAGCGCATTAAAAATGTTCGTGAAAGGAATCAAAAAATAAATCGTAGGCCGGCCTTTAGAAAAAAGGAAACTAATTATTTGTTGCCTGTGCCATTATAATTTTTTTGTAATGAAAAACAAGATGCTGCCCAAGATTAGATATTTGCCTTTTTATGCCATCTCGACCCTGCCGATGCCTGTTCTGTACCTGTTATCGGACATATTGTTTGTAGTGGTCTATTACCTCATGAAGTATAGAAGGAACTTAGTCTCGGACAATATCAAAAAATCCTTTCCTCAAAAACCACAAATTACACTGAGAAAAATTGAAAAGAACTTCTATCGGCATTTCTGTGATATACTTGTCGAATCGATTAAGACATTGACCATCAGTAAAAGGTCGGCAATGAAACGTTTGCGTATAGAGAATCCGGATTTGGTAGAACATTATTTAAGCGAGAATAAAAATATTTTGCTTTACACTGCCCATCAGGGAAATTGGGAATGGTTGATATTCCTACCACTTTTTTTCCTTACCGATCAGACACTTTATACAAACCAATTAAAAACCACTATTTCAATAGCCTATTTAAAATTATCAGAGAACGATTTGGTGTCCATTGCATTGAATCCACCAAGGGATATAGGACCATTATCGACCTTGAACGAAAGAATGTCATTATGTTGAACTGCATCATCGGCGATCAAAGCCCTGTCAGAATCAGTACCAAACATTGCTGCCATTTTTTGAACAGGGAAACAGCTTTTTTCTAGGGGCCGAAAAGCTTGCCAAAAAAACCAGTGAAGTTGTTTTGTTCCCTTCTTACAAAAAAATAAAAAGAGGGTACTATGGACTACATTTTTAGTTTGATAACGGAAAGTCCCGTTTCCGTGAGAATCAATGGGATTATAGAAGACTATGCAGAGGCATTGGAAAACGTGATCTTTAAATCGCCGGAACTTTGGCTATGGAGCCAAAGAAGATGGAAGTTAAGTGCCTCAATTTGGGATTTTAAAGTACCCGGCATTATTTGGTCTATCCAAAATGCTATTGAAATTTAAGACCAGTTATATTTGACTAGAAAGAACCGAAACAAAAGGTTTAACGACCTAATATTATTTATCATTTTGGTGATCTTTATCATATTTCGCTATCGTTATAAATACGTAACTTTATGTTGCCTTAATAATTTAACCCAATGATCTGTAAATCCGAACTTGTTGCATGCTCCGCCTTAAACTTCGCTCAATTTGGGAGTAAACGGTTCACACTCGATGAGTTGGCAAATCAGCTTGGCATATCAAAGAAGACCATCTACAATTATTTTAGGAAAAAAGAAGAATTGGTTCAAGAGAGTACGGTCTATCTACTGCAAAGATATTCAAGGGAGATCCAAGAATCGGAGATTGCTTTCTGTAAAGATCCTCTGGAAAAGATAATACTGATATACAAAAAGGGTTTCGAACATTTAAAATTTTTCAGTCCCACGTTCCTTTTCGGACTAAAGAAATATTACCCTAAGGCCTATGATCTCTATTATAGCTTTCGAAATGATTTGGTAAATAAAACTATTTACGAACTCTTTGTCGATGCACAAAAATTGGGCTTTATTCAAAATGAGGTGAACTTGAGATTGGTTTGTGAACTGTACTTTTTGAATTTGAACACTATCGCTTTTGGTAAAACCAGTCTGTTTGATAAATATACCCAGCACGAGATTCTACAACATCTCATAATCAACACCATAAAAGGTATTGTAACCGAAGATTACACCAACAGGTTTATCCAAAAATAGACTGACAACCGTCATGTATTATAATTGCCCCCATCCTTAGGACAGGGACAGGGACAATTACAAACAAAAACTTGACGAGCTAGCCCATAAACTCGCCTAGCGATCAGATAAAGTGCATTGGTCATTTTTGCGCCTCTTCCTTTCCTTACGCACCGCTCTTCAACTAGACTAGGATGGCATTGATAATTTCAGAAATCGGGGCTGTCGGTGGAAAACCACTTTGGGAAAGAAAAATCTGCGGAACTATCTCCATTTCAATAGTATCTTTATCGTGTACTTTGTGCATGGACTATGGAATTTAAGTATGGTAACACTGATCTCAGAAGTCTGTAAGGTTCCCTGAAAAACGAAGCGTTGGAAATTAGAGTTCAACGTTTAAATTTGAGGCAATGAAAAAAAGCAGATTCACCGAGACACAGATCATCAAGGTCCTAACGGCACAAGAAAAGGGAAAGACCGTTGCCGAGATATGCCGCGAGCACGGTATCAGCCAACCGACCTTTTACAACTGGAAGGCAAAATAAGGGGGGCATGGGAGTAGACCAACTCAAGAAGATGAAGGAGATGGAGTCGGAACTTGCCGAGTTCAAGCGCATGTAAGCCGATCTTGCCTTTGAGAACAACGCCCTGAAGAACCTTATCGAAAAAAGCTAAGCCCGCCGAGAAGCGAGAAGCTGTCGGATACCTGGCCAAAGAGGTAGGGTTGAGTATCAGGCGGCCTGTGGGGCGGTGAGCCTTAGTCTGTCGGTCTATTATTACCGTTTCAAGAGGAAGCCCGAAGACGAAGTGATTATGGATTCTTTGGAAAAGCTGGCCGAAGGTCACCCGACCTACGGGTTCAGAAAGATGTTCCATATGCTCAGGGCAATGGGCCACGGCTGGAACCACAAAAAAGTCTACAGGGTCTATGTGTTGATGGGGCTGAACATTCGAAGAAAGCGAAAGAGAAGGTTGCCCGAAAGGGTAAAGAGCCCACATATACACCCCGTGGACTGTAACATCACATGGAGTGCCGATTTCATGCAGGATACCTTGACCAACGGAAAATCGTTCAGGGTCTTCAACGTAATCGACGACCTAAACAGGGAACCCCTGGTGTCCACCGTCGACACTTCGCTCAGTGCGAGGAGGATAACAAGAGAACTGGACAGGCTCATCGAATGGAGGGGTTCACCGGAGACCATCCGCGTGGACAATGGCCCTGAGTTCACTTCGGCCATTTTCAATACATGGGCCACAAAGAACGGTGTCGAGATCCGGTATTTCCAACCGGGAAAACCGACCCAGAACACTTTGGTCGAGAGGTTCAACGGCATCTACCGTAAAGAGGTTTTGGATGCTTATCTGTTCACGGAGCTTGATCTGGTCAGGGACCAGACCCAGAGATGGTTCCGGGAATACAACAATGTCCGACCACATGAATCATTGGGCAACAGGCCACCGAAAAAATTTTGGAAAGCCGAGGGAAATCCAGCTTTCCCTAATTGCTAATGGACAGCCATTTCACAAAAGAAAGTATATTTATGGACGCTTTGCTTTAGGGGAACCTTACACTATCTCTCGTCCAAAAAAAGTTTAAATCACTTCATATGCAAAATAACCTACTGAAGCAAGGTCGTGTTTATGACTTATATTGAAAAATGGTTATTCCAAAACTTATCAAATTTTCTCAATAAACCTCAAATGTAATATTTCATGTTTTAAAGTAACGCCAAAGACAACAGGCACTGCCAGTAATTACCTTCTTTAGAAAAGCAGAAACGAAACACAAAACACCATAAATTCGTTACATAATTAGGCATTAGAAGCAAATGCAAAACCATGTTTTGATAATATGTAGATTGTTGTTTAAAGGCTTTGGTCTATTTGTATTAAAAAATAATACTTAACGGTTTCGCCCGGTTTCAATGTGACGAGGTGTGACTTTTTTTCAATATCTTTTGGAGAATCCTCAAAATCATGATGTGAGGCCATAGGCTCAATGCACACAAACGGATATCCTGGAGGGCTCCAAATATTGACATTCGGAAAATTACCCAGAATCAAACTTATGTATGGTTTTTGGCCAGATTTGGCCAGACCAATTTTAGTGATAACTGAATCTTTGATGAAAATCCCAGTATTAGGTATCCTGTCATCATCAAATCCAAGAGTTGTCTCATTTTGTAAAAAGGGGGCTACCGAATCTTTCAGAAGACTATTTTTAATTAGTTCTCTTTGGGCAGAAAGGGATTTATAAAAAAACAACTCATGCTTTTTTCTATCATTTGGTTGACCAAGTGACAGATTAAACCCAGGATGCCCCCCAAGTGCAAAATACATGCTATGGGTATCGTCATTTCTGATGACGTATTCGTTCAAGATGGTATTATCGGTCAATTTATATCGAACTGAAATTTTGAACAAAAAGGGATAGTTTTCATGCAATATTTCTTTGTTGGGAACAAAACTTAATGTAACCTCATCATTTGATTTATGTTTTACTGTCATAAAGCGCTCTTTTAAAATTCCCATTTTCGGCATATCGTATTTGACGTTCCGAAAATAAAATTCGTTGTCCCTGAATCTGACATTTACTGGAAACATTATGGGAGCCCTGTCCGCCCAATATTCACCATTGCCCTGCCATAGGTACTCAAACTCACTGATTTTGCCTTTTATGCTTTGAAGTTCAGCCCCTTTTTTGCTTATTGATACCCTAATGGAATCATTTTCGAGCCAAAGTAACTCAGAACCTTGGCCATGGACTGTAAAGAAAAATGTCAAAAAAATAAATAAAAAAGCCAATACTTTCAGGTGTGGCATTTTACAATCCCACTTAAAAGTCTTTTTCGAATCTGTTGGTTTCACGGTGTGAATGTATTAGTTCATAATAAGAAAATCAGCATAAGGACAGGAACTGGAAGCAAAAGTAAAAAAGCGCAGACAAGCTGCGCTCCCTTAAAAAAACTAACTCAAAATCAACCTATCATATTACTTTTCACCATGTAGGTAAGCGGACATAGTCGGAAATACCTCACCGATGAGTTGCTCACTGACCTTGTCACTATGTTTGCCGGTGTACCAGCAGGTGCTATGTGGTATTTTTTCCTCTTTCAACAATGTAGAGAAATAAACTGAACCTTCGAGCAATCCGGGAGTTTCGTCCTGATAGCCACAACTCAATGCAATTTTTTTGTACTGGGTTAAATTGTTCTTGTAATTTTTCACTTTTTCTTCCAAATTCCCAAAACCAGCTACCCATTTCTCTAGGACTTCTTCTTTCTTGGAAAAGGTGCCATCGGCATTCATCGTAAACGGGAATGCAATCTTTAAGGGTTGTGAAAGATCGGGAGAGAATGCAGATCCAAAGGCAAGAATACCAAATATGCTCGTTATCTTTCGGTCATACGATTTTAATTCTTGTTGCAAGGTTTCAGAAAAATCCTCATCCCTCACATTTACCATTTTTTCGGATAAATTCTGAACCTGCACCAAGGTCGAATCGTTCTTAAACATACCATTCAATAAATTATCATTTGCCAAAACGGCAGGACTCATGGCATAGGCCACAGAAAATACCTCGGGATGCCTTAAGCTGATATTGATTGTTCCACCTCCGCCCATTGAATGTCCACTTATTCCACGAGATTCCCGTTTCGCCAAAGTTTTGTAATGGCTGTCAACATAAGTAATGACATCTCTTACAATAAAATCTTCCCAATTTCCCGAAACAGGTGAATTGGCATACATCGACCCTTCAAACAGATTATGGCCGTTGAGTTCTATTAAGATGAACTCGTGTTCTTTACTATTCTTCATATAACTGTCAAAAGCCTCCGTTTTGGGATATTCGCCAGCCTCAACGGTATAACCGTTCAAAAAATAGACAACTGGAAACAATTGATCTGAGTCTAAGTAAGACGGTGGTAAATAAACCCCAATCTTTTGCACATCTTTCGTGCCTATTAAATTATCCTTAAGTGATGGAGCCGGAATCTCCACCAGCGAATAGTTGCTTTTTTGGTCCTGTGCTACTATGCCCCCGCCTAATAGAAGCAATAAAATAACCACACATTGAATTTGACCTCGTTTTTTCATATATATATTGTATATTGATAAATTAAAACTAGTTTGAAATTTAATTGATAATTCAAAGGTCAACCCCTGTCTTTCAACTGATCTTCCCCTTTGACCAAATTTAAATTATGGATTTTGACCAAGGCTTTGATTTGCTCAATGACATCAGGGTTACTTTCGGCAACATTATATTTTTCAGATGGGTCCACTTCAAGATTGTATAGGAGTGGGGGGTCATGTTCTTCACGCATCGGTGGGCCATAGGCACCTTCCGTTATGAAATGGGCTTTGAAGGCTCCCAGCCTAACCGCATAAAGCTCATCTCCCCTGTAATAAAACACTTCTTTTCTCTCACTTGGTTTTTTTTCAAAGAGTGTTGGCCCAAGGTCATTTCCATCCATCTGTCGATCTTCGGGCAATGGCACGTTTGCCAATTTGCTGAAAGTGGTAAACAAATCCATGGTGGTGCCAATTTGGGTGACCAAACCAGGTTGGATTCGGCCTGGTCCCCAAAAAATACATGGCTCACGCATACCCCCTTCCCATGTAGATCCTTTTCCTTCCCTCAATAACCCTGCACTTCCACCTTCTTGGTTCATGATGAGCCATGGTCCGTTGTCTGAGGTGAAGACTACAATTGTATTCTTATCTAGGCCACTATTTTTTAATTCGGCCAATATTTGTCCCACCCCATGGTCAATTTCTTCAACAACATCGCCATAGAGCCCCCTATCGCTGGTGCCCAGAAAGTCCTTTGATGCGAAAAGGGGCACATGTGGAAGATTATGGGCCAAATAAAGGAAAAAAGGTTTTTCCTTGTTCTTCCTTATGAACTGTACCGCCTCTTCATTATAACGTTTTGTCAATGTGTTCTGATCAGCTGGGCGCTCCACTATCTCCGTATTGCGCATCAGTGGAACATTGAAAGTATTTATATCTTTCCTCTCTTCCGATTTCCAAAAATCAATATACCCTTGAGTTGACCTGAATGGAATAATGTTGTCCATGTCATTGCTGTAAGGAATACCAAAATAATAGTCGAACCCTTGGCTCGTTGGCAAATACTCCTCTTTATGTCCCAAATGCCATTTGCCAATGCAAGCCGTCACATAATCGACTTTTTTTAATTGTTCGGCCAAGGTTATCTCACTTTGCGGCAATCCTTTATGGGAATCGGGAAAAAGAACACGGTTCACCTTACTGGTCATTCCATTTCTGATGGGCAATCTCCCGGTCATCAATGCTGCCCTGCTGGGTGTGCATACGCTCGACCCAACATAGAAGTTCGTCCATTTTTGGCCTTCGACCGCCATTTGGTCCAGGTTTTTGGTGTGTATTGTAGGGTGCCCATATGAGCTTAAATCACCATACCCAAGGTCATCGGCAAAAATGACAACAAAGTTCGGAGGTACGTCTTCTCTCTGTGTAACTTGGTCGACATTGGCTTGTTGTCCCGTGCAGGTGCCAACCCATGACAAGAAGGCAAGTGTCAAAAACAGCTTTATGTTCATGAATCTAATCGTATTTACTTTCATCTAAATTTAATTTTTAATATTCAAGCAAGGCCTGGTAAATCCACAGAAGTCTACCAAGATAGACTTCAGTAAAGCGAAAAGGTTGGAAGAAACCTTGAGGTAGGCCGACCATTAAATTAATCTGGAATACTTTTCTTTTCATTATATATTATATTCTCGACTCCCAAAAAGAACACTGATGTTTTTAATATCCAGGATTTTGTTCCAAATTTGAATTGGCATCCAGTTCTCTTTGGGGAATCGGATAGAGCACATGAAAATCCTGGGCATTTTTCCCCCTTGCTTGGGCCCTAGAAATCATGACCCCGTGTCTTATTTGGTCTTCCCTCGCATTTCCTTCAAAGTAAAATTCCCACTCCCTTTCACTCAATATGGCATCTCTTAAGGAATCTTTGCCAAAACTTCCCAGATTCAAGGGGGTGGCACCGGCCCGGTTCCTGACCTCGTTGATCAGGTCGATGGCCTCTTGGGTGGGACCATTGAGTTCATTGAGTGCTTCTGCCCTTGTCAACAATATGTCCGCATACCTGATGACAATAATATCATTGCCAGCTGACGCTCCCACGGCATTTGGGTCAAAAGGTAATTTATAGGGGTGTGATTGATCGTTGCCCAACCCCATTACCAGTTCACCGGTTGCCGTACTCTGCCATTCGGTTATTATACGGCTGGTTCTAGTATCTGTCGCCTCAAAGGAGTTTACAAAATCATCAAATAAGTAAGTGCGTGCAGCAAATACAGAATTGTTCGGGAAAGGTCTTGGATAATCCGGTGGGAAAATCAGCGCATTCATAAACTGGCCCGCCCCAGCAGCATCTTTGGGAAGTGCCCAAATGACCTCGGCATTGCCCTCGTTCGATATTTCAAACACGTCTGAGTAATTGGGTAAAAGACTGTACAGTCCCAAATCGATAACGCCCGAGGACATGTCGGCCGCTTTTTGCCATTGCTTGGTGTTCAGGTAAAACTTTGCCAAGACCGACATGGCCACGCCTTTGGATGCTTTTCCAAAGGCCGGAGGTTGGTTGGGTAAAGTGGCTATTGCCCCCAACAGTTCCTGCTCTATAAAGGCCTGAGTCTCTTCGTCAGTTGATCGGGGCAGCAAAGGATCATCAGTAGAAGACCGATAAATCGGCACCCTACCAAAAAGCTTGTAAAGCTCCGAATAGGCCCATCCCCTTATAAAATGGGCCTCGGCTTCCGTTCTCTGCTTAAAATCATTCGAAAAAGAATCATTGTCCAGGTTGTCCAGGACCAGATTCGCATCACGAATGGAACTAAAGTACACTATCCATACAGGAATCAATTGGCCATGGTTGCTGTCCCAATTGTAATCGATCAATGATTGCCATACACTTTCAATCGACCCACCAGCGCCCCATACCTCACCGGCTGGCATGGTTCCCAAATAATAAGGGGACCAGGATTCATCATCCCCAGCCCTATGCGAATAGGCATAAGCTGCATTCAATAAGGAGCTGAGACCTTGCTCAGAGGTAAAAAGTGTTGAGGGCGAGAGCTCAGAGAACACCTCTTCCTCCAAACGTTCTTCACAGCCCAGCAGGCCAGACAGCATTATAGTGAGAGCTATTCTATAATAATAAGTTTTCATAATTATGATTTTTTTAATTGTTTGACCTAAAAATTGGCAGTAAGACCCAACATATAGGTTGTTGCCAGGGGATAACTACTATAATCGATCCTAACGTTACTTCTACCGAATGAATTAGCCTCAGGATCAAATCCCACATAATCAGTAATTGTAAACAGGTTCTGGCCGGTCACATAGACTTGAAGTGAGTTCAAAAAATCAATATTTTGAACTGGAACGTTGTACGATAGCCTGACATTTTTCAAACGCAGGTAAGATGCATCTTGAATGGTCAGGGTATTCACTTTTCCTGCACCATAGGCATTGGGGTTTACCCCTGATGGCCATTTAGCACCTGTATTTTGGGGCGTCCATCGATCCAATATTTGGTGCGCAAGTCGGTTTCTTCTGAAGTTTGCAGGATAGAGAGACTCTATCAGGTTGATATTCAATAGGTCGACACCTGCCTGACCTTGAAAAAAGAAGTCCAACGTCAAATTCTTGTAGGAAATTGAATTTTGTATACCATAGGTAAAATCAGGATATGGGGTGCCTATAATGGTCTGGTCGGTAGGCGTAATGGCCCCATCTCCATTTCTATCTTCAAAAATTGGAAAGCCTGGCTGGGCTGTGGGCTGTGGTGAATTGGCTATATCGTCACCTTCCTGAAAAATGCCGGTGACAACATATCCATAATAGGAGGCCAGGGGATCACCTTCTTGAATGATCGCCGTGTTGCCCACTGCTTGTACACTTCCCGTCACAATACTTTCAATTCGTCCCAAATCCACCACTTCATTCTTAATGGCGGAAAAATTCAATGAAGTATCCCATTTAAAATCATCGGTCACTATGTTGGTCGAGTTAAAAAGAAACTCAACCCCACTGTTCTTAACTTCGCCTACATTTGTCAATATTGATGAATAACCGGAAGCAAATGGCAATGGAAGGTCAAACAACAAATCCTTCGATTCTTTTGAAAAATAATCTAAACTACCACTGAATCTGCCCCCTGAAATACCGAAATCAAGACCGATGTTGAGTTGTTCGGTGGTTTCCCACTTAAGGTCTGGATTTGGAATACGCTGGGGGGAGACACTGCCTGAAATGGTGCCACCAAACACTACGTTGGGTCCTGTTCCAAAGGTCAGTTGCGATGCATAGTTGCCAATTTCCTGGTTACCTGTCTGACCCCAACTCGCCCGTAGCTTGAACTGGCTGAAACTATCGGGAATAAATTCTTCTTGGTCAAGTTTATAGCCCAAGGCAAAGGATGGAAAATAACCCCATTTGTTGTTCTCTCCAAACCTTGATGACCCATCCGCCCTTATTGAGGCGGTAAATAAAAATTTGTCAAAAAGGTTATAGTTCACCCTGCCTAGATATGACAACAAGGTATTTTCTTCCTTGCCACTAGAGAGTACATCCGTATTGGTGTCGCCCAGTGCCAAATTGTTAGTTTTGATATCATCTGTCGGAAAACCGCTGATATTACCGGAAAAGAACCGCGAACTGAACTTTTGAAAGGTGATACCACCCAATACCGTAAGTGCATGGTCTTCGTTAAAAGCTTTGTCATAGGTCATCGTGTACTCGAACAGATAGTTGGAGCGTTCCAATACGTTGATGTTCGCGATACCGCCAGCGGCACCGCCACGAATGGTCTGGGTGGTATTGTAAATGTCACGTCTCGATGTTTGTCTGTCGGTCCCGAAATTGAACTTGCCTGAAAGATCTTCAGTGAAATCGTAGTTCAAAAAAGCACTTCCGAATGTTCTATTGGTCTCGCTCTCGCTAATGATGGCATTTATCAAGGTAACTGGATTGTTGACAGTCAGATTCGCCGACTGGCTAAAAGTACCATCGTCATTAAATATGGTCTCCGTAGGATCATATAACAATGAAGAATAAATAGGCCCTGCTTGCTCATTGGTATTGACGCCATCGACATTGTTGTTGTCCTTGACCAAACTTGTGTTGAAGTTTAGGCCTATCTGGGTCTTGTTCCCAATTTTTGTCTCAAGGTTTATTCTTCCGGTATATCTTTTTATCCCCGTATTTTTTACAACACCTTCTTGATCAAAATAGTTGAATGAGGCATAATAGTTTGTGTTTTCGCTGCCCCCGCTCACAGCCAGGTTGTGATTGGTCAAAGGAGCCGAGCGAAAGACTTCATCTTGCCAATCGGTCCCCCTGCCGATTCTTGAAATATCCTCATTGTTGAAAACCACTGCGTTTCCTTGTGCAATTGACAAGTCGTTTATGGCATCTATGTATTGTGAGGTGGAAAGCACATCGATTTTTTCAGCGACCGATTGGATACCTGCATATACATCATACGTGACATTTACCTTGCCTTTGCTTCCCTTCTTGGTAGTGATCAAAATTACCCCATTTGCCCCTCTTGAACCGTAAATTGCCGTTGCTGAGGCATCCTTTAAAATCTCTATCGATTCCACATCAGCTGGATTCAGGGAATTCAAGGGATTCCTAGGGCTCAGGTTTTGACCTACTTCGGCCACCCCGCCAGAACCAAGGTTGGGGCTGTTGTCAATCGGGAACCCATCTATTACATACAAAGGCTCGTTACTGGCATTCAAAGAGTTGGAGCCCCTGATCCTAATTGCCAACCCACCTCCAGGGGCTGAACTGGCTTGGTTTATCTGTACCCCAGCAGCCCTACCTAGCATCATTTGGTCCACGGATACGTTCGCCCCCGGGTTCATGTCGTCTTGACCCAATGACGCCACGGACCCAGTTAAGTCACTTTTCTTCTGCGTTCCATAGCCGACAACCACGATTTCATCAAGGACGGCAGTACTTTCCTGCAAAACAATGTTCAAAACCGATTGTCCGTTGACAGGGATTTCTTTCGTAGTGAACCCGATATAGGATACGGTCAATATGACATCACCGTCAGTTACCTTGATCGAAAAATTTCCATCAAAATCGGTTTGGGTGCCGTTCGTGGTTCCCTTTTCGATGATATTTGCTCCTGCCAAAGGAACTCCTGAATCATCCAAAACCGTTCCGCTGACCGTAAAATCTTGAAAAAAAACGGCGTCGGTGTTTGGTATATGATAGGTTTGATCTTTAAAGACTGTTACTTGTCTGCCAATAATATTGTAACCTAGACCGTACGATTCTAATAAAGAGTCAAGAACGTTAGGTAAGGTTATATTGTTTTTCTTGAGAGTAATTGAATTATCATTGGGCAAAATACCATCTTTGTAAAAAAAGATGTACTCGCTTTCATCCTGTAACTGGTTGAATAGTGTCTCTAAACTTACATTTTTAAGGTCAAGATTAAACTTGGTCTGTGAGTAAGAGTGGTTTGCATAGAGAGCGGTTAACCCCAATAATATGTAACAAAGAAAGGACCTCATTATTTTTATTGAAATGGATTGACCATTTAATTTGCCTAGAACATGGGCAATACTTAAGTAATTATTCATAATTTTAGAGTTCAGTTTAGTTATTACTTCGGTAATACATTTTACCGGCAGATGCGCCAACATCTGTCGGTTTTCATTTCATTCTGTATATTTTATTTCATAGGCACTGTATCTTTTAAATTTAACTTGGTGGAGGCCAGTATGATTTTGTCGGTTTGATATTCCGCAAAAAAGTTAGATGCTTCTCCTATAGTTTGTATGACTTGCCCCAGATTTTCCTTTAAGTCAAGTTTTCCAGAAAATGTTTCTGTTTTTAAATGATTTTCCTTTATGAAAATTTCCACACCATAATATCTCGACAATTTTGTGGTGATATATTCCAAATCACGGTTTTTCAGATTTAGGAAGCCTTCTCTCCACCCAAAATATTCATCAATGTTCACATCGTGCATTTCTATTTCTTTGGTTTTGGTATTATAGCCAGCCATTGTGCCCGGGGCCATCTTAAAAGACTTTTCGTCATCATGGTCATAGGTCACCAAAACACTGCCGCTCTTAAGAACTGTACTAGCCATTTCATCATCGGGATAAGTGCTGACATTGAAAACGGTTCCCAATACATTGATCTCCTGATTGGTCGAGATCACCCGAAAGGGTTTTGATGGGTTATGTGCAACTTCGAATATGGCCTCACCTTCGAGAAAGACCTCCCGCTCCTTATCCCTGAAAAACGCAGGGTAGATAAGCCTAGACCCTGAATTTATCCATATTTTCGTTCCATCAGAAAGGGTCACGTCGGTACGTTTTCCAAAGGGCACCAGTATCGTGTTGAATACAGGTTTTTTTTCATCTTCTATAGTTTGTCTATATTTTTCACCTGTTCCCACGTGCAGATCTTTTCCCGTTGACGAGTACCTTAATGTGTTGTTCTTTTCATTTAGTTGAATTTTTTCTCTCTCTCCGAGCACCACGATTACTTGGCTGCTACTGCCAAAGTCAACAATTGATTTATTTTCATCAATATAATCCTGCAATGACTGTTCGCTAGATTTGTCAAAAACGGTAAAAACAGCAAACAACAGCGCTATCGATGCCGCCGCACCGTACAACAACGTTGCCCTTCGTTGCCTTTTTGCATTTTTTCTTAGAAGTTTGGCCGATCTTATAATACGGCTCTTAAGCTTTGTCCGCTCTAAGTCGGAAAGTGGTTCGTTCTCGCTAAAGTTCATACTTTATTTGTAATTATGGGGTAAATGGAACTTACCGTCCATATATAAGAGGGCAGTTTTTGATATTTATAGACAAAAAAAAACGCTTTTTTAAAAGAACAATGTTAAGGCCGTGTCGCGGATCGTTTTTAACGTTCTGTAAACCAGCGTTCTGGCAGAAGCAACAGAAAGTCCCAAATCTCCGGCGATCTGTTGATATGTCTTTTCTTGGGCGAAACGAAGTCGAAGTATCTTTCGTTGATGATCCGTTAAATTAACCATTATTTTTTTTAGCCTCTTTGACAGTTCATTTTCTTTTTCATCTTCGATCATTTCTTCCTCATGTGAAATAACCGTCAGGCCTGCAGTAGAGTAACTATTGTTAAAGGTTTCCAATTCGCTCTCCAAACTCTTGATCTTATGGTCGCTTTGCTTAATGAGTTTTCTTTTAAGGGACATTATCAAATAGGCCTCTATGTTTTTGACATCCGATAATTTCTTGTGGTATCTATAAAGGTCTAGAAAAAGATTGTGGATTTCATCTTGAACTTTAGCTCTATCTCCACTGATTTTGTACCCATAGGCAAAAAGTTTGTCAACGTAAAGGTCATATAGAGACCCCAAAGATGCCAAACAGCCTTTCTTCAGATCTTTCCAGAGCAGTTTCTCTATAGAGTCTAGTACTTGGTCTATTTTTTTTTCTCTTCCCATTGATACCGTAATCCAAATGGTATGGCAAATTTGCCGATTGACAAAATCATAATTAGTAAATGGAATATTATCATGTCCCATTATTGAAATTATCGCAACTAATGTATAAAAAAAATAAAGAATTGATAACAATGATAAATTTTTTTACAAATTAACTTTTTAATGATATGAGAAGTTGGGTGCCCAGCTCAAAAGGGCTAAGAGTGTCAAGAAAACAAAAAATGATGTCTATAAAAAAAGGGTTTTCATCTCTTACTAAAAATGGGCGACCAACAAGTTAAAACTCTGCAGACATGAAAAGTCATCTTAAAAAAATAGGTCAAGGAACGACTAGGTTGTTGCTTATGGTTGCCATCTTATTGGTTTTTCTTATGTGTAAGGTGATGTTTTCTCAGCAAAGCCCGAATATAGTTTGGATAGTATGCGAGGATATTTCCCCTTTTTTGGAAGTATATGGCGATTCAATTGCGAAAACCCCTAACATAAATGCTCTGGCTCAAGATGCGGTTGTTTTTACAAAAGCATATACCACGTCCGGGGTATGCGCACCTAGTAGATCATCCATTATTACCGGCATGCATGCAATTTCTATAGGCACACAACACATGCGCACCCTTTCTAACTCAACAATTTTTATGCCGGAAGGCCTGCCAAGCTATTCAGCCGTTTTGCCGGACAATGTAAAGGCTTTTCCTGAATATCTAAGGGCACGGGGCTATTATACGACAAACAACTATAAAGAAGATTATCAGTTTGAAGTGCCGGTTACAGTTTGGGATGACAGTAGCCCAGCGGCTTCTTATGAATATAGGCCTAAAAACGTTCCGTTCTTCAGTGTGTTCAACTTGGCTGTCACACACGAATCAAAGTTGATGGCGTCGCCAGACAGCATTTTTTTCGACCCCAATGACATGAAGTTGCCTCCATATTACGTCGATACCGAAACTGTGCGCAAAGATATGGCAGTTCTCTATACCCGTATCGAACAAATGGATCAGGCTGTGGGCGAGATTGTTGACAAGTTAAAAAAAGATCAAGTCTATGATGACTCTTATGTGATATTTTTTAGCGATCATGGTGGATGCATGCCTTGGACCAAGCGGGAAATTCTTGAAAGGGGGACGCATATACCTTTAATCATTAAATTTCCCAAAAACCGTTTTTCCGGCACCAAAGACGATAGGTTGATCAGTGCAGTGGACTTGGCACCAACAATGCTTTCCATAGCGGGTATCAAGCCTCCCGACCATCTTCAGGGAACCGCTTTTCTGGGGGCATACAAATCTTCGGAAGGAAGAAAGTATGTCTTTGCGGCGAGAGACCGTATGGCAAATAAATATGATAGGGTACGGTCTGTGAGCGACGGTGACTTCAGGTATGTGTACAACTTTATGCCAGAACTCCCCAAATACCAAGACCTGCAATACAGAAAGGGCATACCCACGATGAAAGAAATATTGGAACTCTATAAAGAGGGAAATTTAGATAACCCCTATCTGTTGGACTGGTTTGCCGGAAATAAACCTTCCGAAGAACTCTATCACACGAAAATGGATCCCAATGAGTTGTTAAATATTGCGGAAGAGCCCCAATATGCGGCAAAAAAGAAAGAACTTAAAGAAACTCTTTTTGATTGGATAACAAAAGTGGGCGACCTATCCTCGGTCGGCGAAAAAGAGATGGTATTCAACAATTGGTGGAAAAACACAAAGGAACCTCCTAAAACATCTCCCCCGAAAATAATAGGTAACAAAAATGGGGTTACTATAGAATGTGCTACTAAAGGAGCTTCGATCGGTTATCGCATAGTTGACCAAGGTGACCTCCTTGACGCGAAATCAAGGCGTAGGGCCAAAAGTTGGGATTTTGGTTTTACAATCGACCAAGAAAAGACCATTGAACTTGTTGATGTGCACAAGCCATGGAAGATCTACCTAGGAGAAACCATTAATTTGGAAAAGGGACAGACACTTATCATCAATGCCCATAGAATCGGGTATTTGCCCAATGAAGTGACCTATACATATTAGAATTTTAACAAAAATTATATAAATCAATTTAACTATGAAGAAAATCAATCGCTTATTTTTTGGAACGGCATTTTTGTCATTGCTATTGTTCGCCTCCTGCTCGGACACATCTTTTGAGGAAGAAAACCTGAATGCTTCCAAAAACCTAACCGAGTCGGATAAAGTATCGCTGTTCGGCAACATGTCCGAAGACATTCAATTTGATGGTTACTACGTAGGGGCGGACACCTTACTTTTTGATTATCGGACCACCAGTATTCTGGATGTGCCCCCAGTATACCCAGAAACAATCACAAACGACGAACCCATATGGTTTATCAACGGTGCCGGCAACGATGTGACAAGACAGTTCAAAAGCATGCTTGAAATTGCAGAATTTACAGGTCGCCCCGTTGTTGGCATACACAATGGCACCAAAGGAGGAAAACTGGATGCTCTTGAAATCATCTTGCCCACCAACGAGGTCGTGGAGGCCGCTATTGAAAAGAGTGTGCTCGAAATCATTGATACAGAGACCAGGGTACTTTTGTTGGGACACAGTCAGGGGGCCTTTCACTTGGCCAGATCACTACGTTCGCTGGAAAACCAGCTTTCGAACAGCCAATTGGGCCAACTCATGGTAGAAACATCGGGTGGTGCAGGTATGTGGTTCCCCCGAGGCCCCCAATATGTCCATTATGCCAACGAAGGTGACCCAGCCCCAAAGTTGCACGGAGTGCTCACCCCGGGCGCATTACCTGGAAATAGAAGCGTTATCTTGATTTTTGATGACGAATGGTATGATATCCCACCTGAGATTGACACCCCTTTTACACGAGTACATGCCCAAATCGTTTATTTGCGGAATCGACTGACTTTTGCCGAGGCTCGGACCTATGCCCCTTTGTTCGGCAGCAAAAAGATCAACTTGGATAATCTATAAATAACAAAAAATGAAAAAATCAAGAAGTTCTATTACTTCAATTGCCATAACTCTACTAAGCACGATGTTTTGTTTTGGCCAGGGAAAAGTTTTGGAAGGACAGTCGGTAAAAAGCGCCATTTTGGGCAAAGAGGTTGATTATACCGTTTATTTGCCAACCGGTTATGATGACTCTACAAGAAGCTACCCTGTAATCTATCTTTTGCACGGTTATGGGGGTGATGAAAATGTTTGGGTACAATATGGGCTTATAGACCATTTCATGGATTCTGCCATTGAGAAGGCACAAATCCCTCCTTCAATTGTAATAATGCCTGATGGAGGGCAGTATTTTTACATCAATGATTTCCAAGGCAATTCAAGGTTTGAAGATATGTTCTTTCAAGAATTTATACCAATGGTCGAAAAAACCTATAGGATTAAAAAGACAAAGGAACACCGGGCCGTTGTAGGCAATTCAATGGGTGGCTATGGCGCCTTTTTGTATGGGGTGAAACACCATGATATGTTCGGTACCTGTGTGCCACTCAGTGCGGCAATTATTTCAATGGATGATCCAATGACCAAAAACCCCATGTGGAAAGGACTGGCTAAAAACCTTTATGGGATGGATGTAGATTCTGAAAACCCGGATACTAGCCATTGGGATGCCAACAACCCCATGAAATTGATTAATACAATAGCAAAGGATAACCTGAAATTAAGACTTTACTTTAACATCGGCGATGATGATTTTCTATATACAGGTAATGCCGCGGCCCATGTCTCATTACGAAACATGAAAATAGACCATGAGTTCCGCATCATTGATGGTGGGCATGATTGGACATTTTGGCGGTCCTCTATCCCCGATTTTCTAAAATATATAGGGCTGGGCTTTATGAGACAGTGAACTTAAAACAGGGAGAGAGCCAAGCCCCATGCGGGCAGGCACTATGCGTAATCTTCATTTCCCGTTATATTGGAAAAACAACGCGCCTTGCCCTAGGGGTTTGGTCTCTATTCCCTTTCGCTTTGGACTTACTACATTTGACTGGACATTGAGAAAAGAGCATGTTGACTGTTTGAATTAACTTTGAAAACATGTCAAAACAAAAAAGAGAGTACACAATGGAGTTCAAGCAAAAGGCTGTCGAACTGAGCCATGCAAGGGGCAATGCAGCAGAGGTATGTAGGGAACTTGGGCTGAACCCCTCGGTATTGGGACGCTGGCGCAGGGAGGCCAAAAAAAATGGGGAGAACAGTTTTTTCCCGGAAAGGGGAACCCCAAGCTTACTGATGAACAAAGGGAGATAAACCTAGCTCAAGAAAAAACTGAGGAGCGTGGAGATCGAGCGCGATATCCTAAAAAAGGCAATAGCCATCTTCTCCTAGGGCGACAGGAAAAATATAGGTTCATAAAACACCACAGGTTCAAATTTCCTGTCGGGAAGATGTGCAAAATGTTCAAGATAAGCAAAAGTGGGTATTACAATTGGTTGAACCGGGCCTTCCAGAAGATGGTTGGAGAACGAGGCCCTGACGGTGGCCATACATGGTATTTTCAAGGACAGCTTTGGGAGTTACGGGGCACCAAGGATCCAGGATGAGCTCTTGAAAAGGGGATATGGGGCCTCAAGACCGAGGGAGGCCAGGATAGTGAGGGCCAACAGGCTTTTCGCCAAAAGAAAGAGAAAGTTCAGGGTCACCACGGACAGCAGACACGATTATCCGATAGCGCCCAATATATTGGATCGTGACTTTACGGTACACAGGAAAAACCAGGTATGGGTATCCGACATGACCCGCATAAGGACCGGTGAGGGATGGATGTACCTGACGGTGATCATGGACCCGTTCCAACGAAAGGTCGTTGGAAGGTCGATGGGCAAGACCTTGGGGACTGCCGACACCATAATTCCCGCTTGGAAGATGGCGATAAGGTCGAACAATACCGCGGACAGGCTTATTTTCCATTCCGATAGGAACTCACAATATGCCAGTTACGAGTTTGCCGATATCCTTAAAGAGCATAATGGTCCAGTGGTACAATCAATGAGCCGAAAAGGGAACTGCTGGGACAAGGCAGTGGCGGAATCCTTCTTCAAGAGCTTGAAGGTCGAATGGGTGTACCATCAAAACTATAGCTTCAGGTCCGAAGCGGAACTATCGATATTCGAGTGGATAGAGACCTGGTACAATAGAAGCAGGACACGCTCGACATTGGACTATAAAACAATAGAGGAATTTGAAAACGAAATGTATAACCAAAAATCAGAGGCATCAGAGGCATGACTCTTAACTGGTTGTCCATTTTTTTGTTGCAAGCCCAGTTTACACGGCTTATCCACTTGGGCATAGCTGACGAAATTGGCGTTATATGCTTAAGAAAGTTGGAGATATAAGCTAGTTGGGCACAATCTGGAAAACACATAGTTTCTGTAACCTATTAGCAATTTGAATTGTCTAATACTTAAAAGACAACGCAATGTTTAGAATACTTACAAACCTACTTTTAACCATACTGCTTCTTTCTTGTAGCAAAAATTCAGTTACACCTACTGAAATGCCGAAACCTAAATTACTAATTGGACTTTCTCTGCAACAATATAAAAATACAGCTCCCGGTTTAGACGGATATCTTGAAGGACTGGACTATGCGGTTCGAAATGGCATTAATATATTTGGAATGAGCCCTGAATGGAATACATTGGAAACTAATCCTAATTCTTATTCATTACAAGATAATCTGGCAAATCCTCTTAATTTACTCGATCCAGATAAGACCAAATTGAATAGTTATATTCTTGTCTTGAAAATGATAGATACAAATATCAAATCAGTTCCAGATGATTTAGAAAACTTGGATTTCGATGATCCCGATATGATAAATAGATTTTCACTGCTTTTAGATAAAATTTTTTCAGAAGTTCCATCCATCGAAAGAGTTTCCTATATTTTAATAGGAAATGAAATTGATGGATATTTAAGTGCCAATCCAAATCAATTACAAGGATTCAAAGTATTTTATGTATCTGCTATTCAGAAAATACACGCATTAAATCCAAAAGTAAAAGTAGGCACAATTATTACTTTTAACTCAGCTAAAACTAATCCAACCTTGTTTGACACATTTAAATATGTAGGCGATTTTATTTGCTATACCTATTACCCAACAGACGAGCAAAATAGCATTCCTTGGCAAATGCGTCCAACCAACCAAGTTAAAGATGATATTGACTGGATGGTTCAGAATGCAGCGGGTAAACCAATTGCATTTACAGAAATAGGATATACATCTTCAAGTGAAAATTCATCATCTGAAGTACAACAAACAGAATTTGTGCAAGTAATGTTTAGCTCTTTGAAACCATATATAGACAGTAAAAAAGTAGCGTTCGTTTACTATCACGGTATGTATGATTATCCTCAAGGATTCTGCAACCAATATGCCCAGCAACAAGGTGTCGATTCAACTTATTTATGTGGTTTTATGGATAACTTAGGTCTTCACAGTTGGGAAACTGGGCAACCTAAACCAGCTTGGAATACTTTCGTGAGTGAAATAAATGAATAACACTGGGCCCAACAATGATCACCGTTGCGCAAGTCTCGAAAATTTGGAAAACTTAATTGTGGACTTACTACATTTGACTGGACATTGAGAAAAGAGCATGTTGACTGTTTGAATTAACTTTGAAAACATGTCAAAACAAAAAAGAGAGTACACAATGGAGTTCAAGCAAAAGGCTGTCGAACTGAGCCATGCAAGGGGCAATGCAGCAGAGGTATGTAGGGAACTTGGGCTGAACCCCTCGGTATTGGGACGCTGGCGCAGGGAGACCAGGATAGTGAGGGCCAACAGGCTTTTCGCCAAAAGAAAGAGAAAGTTCAGGGTCACCACGGACAGCAGACACGATTATCCGATAGCGCCCAATATATTGGACCGTGACTTTACGGTACACAGGAAAAACCAGGTATGGGTATCCGACATGACCCGCATAAGGACCGGTGAGGGATGGATGTACCTGACGGTGATCATGGACCCGTTCCAACGAAAGGTCGTTGGAAGGTCGATGGGCAAGACCTTGGGGACTGCCGACACCATAATTCCCGCTTGGAAGATGGCGATAAGGTCGAACAATACCACGGACAGGCTTATTTTCCATTCCGATAGGAACTCACAATATGCCAGTTACGAGTTTGCCGATATCCTTAAAGAGCATAATGGTCCAGTGGTACAATCAATGAGCCGAAAAGGGAACTGCTGGGACAAGGCAGTGGCGGAATCCTTCTTCAAGAGCTTGAAGGTCGAATGGGTGTACCATCAAAACTATAGCTTCAGGTCCGAAGCGGAACTATCGATATTCGAGTGGATAGAGACCTGGTACAATAGAAGCAGGACACACTCGACATTGGACTATAAAACAATAGAGGAATTTGAAAACGAAATGTATAACCAAAAATCAGAGGCATCAGAGGCATGACTCTTAACTGGTTGTCCATTTTTTTGTTGCAAGTCCAAGTTCAAATCTGCTTAAGACATACAGGGAGTAATAGAGATTAACAAAATAAAGTAGCATCCTCTTTGAAAACTCTTTCATATATTTCTTTTGGTAACTTCTTCAGAATCAATAAAAAGACGGGCTTCTATCTTAGGAAGGTTGTAGCTTTTCTGATTCTTTATTTGATTACGGTGCATGAAGAAATATTTACTTCATCTTAAATGAAAGATTCTGCTATATTTGTCAGAAATCAAAACAATACATTTATTATGATTACATGTAATAAACAAACTATGCTATGATGGCATTAAGACTATTTATTATTTTGACATTGTTACCAGTTTTGTATGGCTATTCTCAAGATTTAAAGGTTAAGTACGCTGAGAATTTATCCAAAGATGAACAATACTGTGTTATATTGATGGGTGGCCAATCAAATATGGTTGGGAGAGGAAAACAAATTGATTTGGATGAAATGATGTTTTCCAATATTTCTTTTTTCGATTTTGGTCTAAGTCCCGGCTTGATAAACCCAAAAGATAATTTTGGACCAGAAATTGGAATTTCTATGCAATTGAGCAAAAACAATCCGAACAAAAAATTTATTTTGATCAAATATGCAATTGGCGGAGCTTCATTATTGGACTGGGCACCCAACTACAGTAAAGATAAGGCTGAAATAACGGGGAATCCTCAATTCGGTAGCATGTACAATAGGTTGATAAAACTCACAGATAGTCTCACTGAGGGGCTCAATGCAAAAGTCAAAGCTCTAATTTGGATGCAGGGAGAACGTGATGCTCGAATTCCTGAGGCTGGTAAAGATTATTATGGCAACTTTGAAAAATTAATCAATTCGGTTAGAATAGATTATGAAAACCAAGAGATGCCTATAATTTTTGGGAAGATTAATCCACCCAAAGCTTGGTTCCCAGCATTAGACAATGTCGTTGATGCACAAATTCGCATTAGTGAAGAAATACCAAATACTTACTTCATTGATACGGATAGTCTCGAAAAACTGAACGATGACATTCATTATTCTTCAAACGGACAAATTAATTTAGGCATTAAATTTGGAGAAAAAATATCAGAGTTATTGAAAAATTAGAATATGCAAACAAGTCATAAATTTTGTTGTCACTCAATTGATATTCATTGTACTTTTCTGTTATTCTGTTCAAACTTTGAAAGTGTTTCTTTCTTTGAACCTAATCAACTTAGGGTATTTTTAGTTCAACGGCAATTTTAAACGTTTTCCCAATATGAGAACAAGAATCCCAGAATATTTTTCTCCAAGGTTTTTTCGAAGTATACCAAATGCTTTGGTAATCTGTGCTTCCACAGTTTTTACCGATATATTGAGATGGTTCGATATTTCTAAATTTGTCAGACCTTCTCTTCGGCTCAAATTAAAAACCTCTTGACATTTCGGGGGTAATTTCTCAATTTCTCTGATTACTAATACGATTAATTTTTCCAGCCTACTATAGTCCTCCGTTCTGGCAGCCTTTTCAAGGTTTTCGTAATATTTCTGTTCCAACAACAAGTTGGACTGCCGTTTTTTGTATTGGTTTATAAATTCATTGTGGATAGATCGGAATAGATAATTCTGCAGAGAGGTCGTAACATTCAATTTCCGTCTTTTCTCCCATGTACGCAAGAATACATTTTGTAATATATCCTCGGCCATTGCATGGTCGTTGGCCAACGTAAGTGAATATCCGAATAGCCTTCTACTATATCTATCTACTAAACAGATGTAGGCATCCTCGGTTCCTGCCTTCAAGCCTTCGATTAGCAGTCTCTCATCTGAATACTTCATAAAAAATCAAAGAATTTATTTCCTTTAATAAAGGATGTGAAATATTACAAATATGAAAAAAATATTGATATTAAGTTAGGGTTTTATCAAATGGATTTGTCTTCATTACATAAATGTGAATTGTTGTGGTAAGTTCCAAGATTGAAAATCATATTGTTAAATACCTCCTCAACGAGTCAACATCAGGAGAATTGGATCAACTGTCTCAATGGATTATGGAGCCTAAAAATCAAAAAAAATTTCAAAAATATATACAATCCCATTATAAAATTACTATTTCCTTGAACAAACCTGATGTCGAAAAAATAAAGAAGAACCTTTTAAGTGAGATTAAAAAGGATAAAACAAGATTAATGAAACAAACGGCCAGGAAACTTATGGCATATGCATCCGTGGGCATACTGTTATTAGGTCTTGGATATAATATTCTAAAAGATCATCTAGATAGGAGTGGACATCAGGAACCCCTAAATATAGGACAATCAGTGATCATTGAAACTAGTAACGGGGATGTTCAACCATTATCGGAGGAAGGAAGTAAAATAATCCGTAGTAAAGATGGTAAGGTACTTGGTAAGCAAAATGGTGCACAGCTGGTCTATTTACATACGCATAATTTAAAATCATTATCCTACAATACTATCCGTGTTCCCTACGGCAAGCGGTTTAATGTGGTTCTTTCAGACGGTACCCGTGTTTATTTGAATTCAGGCACTTCTTTAAAATATCCTGTCGAATTTTTAAAGGGGCAAGATAGACAGGTGTTCCTATCTGGGGAGGCCTACTTTGATGTCGCCGAAGATTCCGCCCGCCCCTTTAAAGTTCATGCCGATGAAATTGAGCTGGTTGTATTGGGTACTATGTTCAATATATCTTATTATCCAGAGAATCCCGAAATCCAAACAGTTCTTGTAGAAGGGTCAGTTGAAATCAAGAACCGTAAAATGATAGACTATCAGTCAATTAAGCTCAAACCAGGGAAAATGGGTAAATGGAACAAGAAAACCCAAAAAATGTCTATCGAAAGTGTAGATACCTATATTCATACGGCATGGATGCAGGATAAATTGATCTTCAGGTTTGCCACTTTCAAGAGTATTAGACATGCTTTGGAGAGAAAGTATAACGTAACCATTAAAAATCTGAACGGTGATTTAGACCAACAGCGTTTTGATGCCTCTTTTGATATAGAATCTATTGATGAAGTGTTGCAATCATTCAGTAGGAGCTATGATATGGATTACAAAATTGTAAACAACGAAATAATTATTGAATAATCCAAAAAAAAGACGTTATGCAAAACAATAAATAGCCTCTTCAAATAAAAAACCGAAAAATGTGCCAGCATTTTCCGGTTCGGTAAAAAGATTTATAAAAATTAAATAACTAACTCGAAATTATGAAAAAATTCATAGAACCAAACAATTTGCGTAAGCATATTTCGCTATCAAAGTTGAAAATGAAACTAACCATACTTTTCTTAATTCTTACCCTATTCCAAATCAATGCGAATTCTTATTCACAGAACAAAAAGATTTCCTTGAATATGCAAAATGTCACTATTGCCGATGTGATTCAGGAAATAGAGGCTATATCTGATTTTAAGTTCTTATTGAACCGACGAGATGTGGACCTTGATCGCAAGGTTTCAATTGAGGCAATAAAAGAACCCTTGCCATCGGTTTTAACAAAATTGTTTGAAGGTGAAGGGTTGGGTTTTAAAGTGTTTAAGAAACAAATAATCCTACATGGGGTAGCAAATAAGTTGGAATCAACACCCAAAATGCCATTACCTATGAAGACAAGTATTCTTCTGTTCCAGGAATTGGTTTCTGGATCGGTCAAAGATGGTAATGGACAACCATTGCCGGGTGCTAGCATTGTAGAAAAGGGTACCGCGAATGGAACGCAATCTGACTTTGATGGTAATTTTTCGTTGGAGGTCACCAATGAAAATGCCACCTTGGTGATTTCTTATATAGGGTTTGCAAAAAAAGAAATCGAGGTAAATGGAAGAACCAGTTTCGATATCATATTAGAGGAGAGTGCCGCAGGCCTTGATGAAGTGGTTGTTGTCGGCTATGGTACCCAACGTAAGAGTGATTTTACCGGTGCCTTGAGTTCTTTGAAGAGTGATGACCTTAATCCCGGTACCAATGTGTCCGTTGATCAGTTGCTGGTGGGCAGAGCAGCAGGAGTACAGATAAGCCAGACAAGTGCGGAACCTGGAGGAGGAATTTCCATTAGGGTGCGAGGTGCAAGTTCTATATCAGCTGGCAATGAGCCATTGTACGTCATCGATGGTTTTCCAATCGACAATTCACAAGGGCTTTCTGGATCTGACCCCAATACGGGTATGGGCACCAACGTAAACCCTAGGAACCCCTTAAATACCTTGAACCCCCAAGATGTAGAATCTATTGAAATTCTAAAAGACGCATCAGCAACAGCAATCTATGGGTCTAGGGGCGCCAATGGAGTTGTCTTGATTACAACCAAAAAGGGGTCAGCACAAAGACTGACCGTAAATTATGATGAATCGGTAGGGTTTCAGCAAGTTCACAATAGAATAAATCTTCTCTCTGCATCAGAATATATTGATGTTATCAACGGTATTGCTGTAGACAATGGCAATGAGCCTGTGTTCACCCAAGTAGACATCCAACAAATAGGTGCCGGTACTGATTGGCAGGACCAAATTTTCAGAACAGCCATTATACAAAATAGAAATTTATCAATTTCAGGAGGAAGTGAAAATTCCAAGTTTTTTGTCTCTTTAAACCAATACAATCAAGATGGGGTGGTCAAAAATACCGGTATTAAAAAATATATCGGCCGAGTAAATTACGAGAGCACACTTGGCAACAAGGTCAGAATGGGCCTCAATCTTAATACAAGCCATATCAAGGACAAAAATAGTGTTGATGGCGTTGGATTCAATTACAGTTCGGGGCCCATTTTTTCAGCACTTTCATATGACCCCACTGAACAGGTATTTGATGAGAATGGCAATTTCAGCGAATCTTCCCAATTGACCGTGAACAACCCTTTGAGCTTAGTTGAGGGTGTGTTGAGCGAAAACCTCACAAACCGCACACTCGGGAATATATACTTTCAGTATGAAATCAGTAATTTATTGAATGCCAAACTAAGTTTTGGGTCAGATAGGTCGAACTCCCGAAGAGATGTTTATAACTCTACTTTGACCGTGAACGGAAGGGCACAGGGCGGGGTTGCCAATGTCTCGACATTAGAACGCAACAGCAACCTCGTTGAATTTACCATGAATTATAATAAGAAGTTTGGTTCTGAAAGTAATTTGAGCGTTTTGGCCGGTGCTACCTATCAAGATTTCAGTGTGAGGGAATTTTCGGGAACCATTGGAGGTTTTCCTGATGATATAATAGAAACCAACAATCTATCATTGGGGGACACTGGAAATGACAACCTAAGAAGCCTGAAAGAAGAAAATGTGCTAACCTCGTACCTAGCAAGATTTAACTATAATCTTATGGATCGCTATCTCTTTACGGCAACGGTTCGAACTGACGGTTCTTCTCGTTTTGGAGAGAATAACAAATTCGGTTATTTTCCTTCGGCAGCTTTTGGTTGGAAACTTTCAAATGAAGTCTTTGTACCTGATTTTTTTGAGGAACTGAAACTTAGGGCGAGTTGGGGTCAGACGGGCAATCAAGAAATAGGCAACTACAGTTCCTTACTTACTTTCAGCAGTAGTACAAACGCCGTTTTTGATAATCAACCTATTACCACCACAAGACCTTCAAGGATTTCAAATCCCGATTTGAAGTGGGAGACTACAGAACAGCTCAATATTGGTTTGGATATGTCTATACTAAAAGGAAGGCTACGTACCTCGGTAGACTTTTTTGTCAAAAACACAAGAGATTTACTCTTTGACTTGCCTTTACCTTCGGCATCCGGCTTTAATTCTATCTTATCGAATGTCGGAAAAATACAGAACAAAGGTTTCGAGGCATTGATCAACAGCATAAATGTATCTTCACCCGACTTTATGTGGACTACCGCAGTAAATTTTTCTATGATCAAAAATGAAGTATCCGATTTGGGCAGAATAGATGAGATTCCCACGGGAAACATAGCTGATATTGGAAACAATGCCATAATCAGGAGAGGTGAGCCGTTGGCATCCTATTTCGGCTATGAGGTAACGGGCATTTTTCAAGAAGGCGATGACATTGCCAATTCGCCGCAACCTACAGCACAACCTGGATTTCCAATCTTTAGAGATGCTGATCAAGATGGCACAATCGACCCCGATGACCAAATCATTTTAGGGGATCCATTTCCTGATTTTACATATGGGATAAACAACAGTTTCAGTTATAAGGGCTTGACCCTGGATATTTTCATACAAGGTCAAGAGGGGGTTGAGCTCTTAAATGTCAATGCCATTCAAAGCCTCTATCCTGGTACGTTTAGGTTGAACAGATATGCACATCAATACTTGGATAGATGGACTCCCCAAAACACAAACACTATATGGCCTTCGGGTACCAATCCTTCATCATACGGTGGAGGAAGGGTCAATTCACTGGTTGTCGAAGACGCGTCCTATATAAGGTTAAAAAGCATAAACATCAGCTATCAAGTACCTGTTGACAACATAAAGTTCTTGTCTTCTTTAAAGCTCTATTTGACAGGACAAAACTTGTTGACCATAACAGATTATTCAGGTTTCGATCCAGAGGCCAATTCCTTTGGAAGAAATAACACCAAGGTTGACTATAGCAGCTACCCCTTGGCAAGCAGCTGGATTTTGGGTGTAAACATTGGATTATAAAATTAAATTTACTAATATGAAATCACTATATAAATACTATGGAATTGCGGTGCTGGCCCTATCGGCATCGTGCACTGATATCTTGGAGGAAGAAACATTCTCCGAACTGGAACCCGAAACATTTTTGGCCACTGAGAAAGGAATTAGGTCGTTGCTTGGTTCCGCATACAGTTCAATACAAGTGCAACCCGGCATACCCCAGCAAGGTATTTATGCATTATCGGGACTTTCTTCGGGAGAAGTGTCAAGCTTAAACGGGAGCATTGAAATATTTTATAGGCAGCTTTCCGATTTCACATGGGACAGCAATAATAGACATATTTTAGGGCAGTGGGACCTATATTATGCAGCTATCAGAGATGCAAACGTGGTGTTGAGCAATATTGACAATGGCCCATTTAGTGAAGATTTCAAAACTCTGATTACCGCCGAGGCTCGCTTTATTAGAGGGTATAGCTATTCTAAGCTATATAACCTTTTTGGCCCAGTGCCCTTGTATAAGGATTTATTTAACGAAGACCTTTTACTACCCAGAAGTACAGAGGCCGAAATAGAATCGTTCATCGAACAAGAATTGATTTTTGCGTCAACAAACCTTCCAATTAGAGCAATTGAAGAAGGTAGGGCGACCAAAGGAGCTGCGCTTGGCACCTTATGCAAACATTATTTGAATACCAAAGAATGGCAGAAAAGTGCGGAAAAGGCAAACGAAATCATCTCTTTGGGGGTTTATGAACTTTTGCCCGATTACGAAGAAGTTTTCAGTTTGGACAATGAAATCAATGATGAAATGGTATGGGCACTGCCTCACGTAGCTCCTGATGCTGGCAACCAAATAAATGCGCTCACTTACCCAAGTGATTTTCCTAGACCGGGAGACCTTAGGCTGTATCCGGTCATCATATTTTTTGAAGATGAATTTGTATTATCGTTCGAGGATAATGATGCTAGGAAAAACTTGATTGTTACTGAATACACCAATACGGCCGGGGATGAGATTCAGCTTTTTGGCAACGACCGTTCTTTTCCTGCTAAATATCCCATGGATCCCAATGGATCGGGAGATGGGCAAGGAAACGACATCCCTGATATTCGTTACTCAGATATTTTGTTATCGAGAGCTGAGGCTTTGAACGAACTCAACGGACCTGTTCAAGAATCAATCGATTTGATAAATCAGGTTCGCAGCAGAGCCGGAGCAAGTGAAATCTCACTTGCTGATTTTTCAAAACAAAGTTTGAAGAGTTTCATATTGGATGAAAGAAAAAGAGAATTTTTCTGGGAAGGCAAAGGAAGGGAAGACCAGCTTAGACAAGATGTATTCATATCTAAAGCTGTTGAAAGAGGTAAGCTTGCCCAAACGTTTCATGTATTGTTCCCAATTCCTCAGATCAATTTAGATGCAAATCCAAAATTGGTGCAAAACGAGGGTTATTGATTTTTGTAGAACATTTTTATTTCGAGCACAGTGGAAAAGGAAAATTCGTTGCATTTAGAGAAGAATTAACAATCTTTAAGGACGGAATGATTGAAATGGTTTCCAAAAAATAGATGCTGAGCTACAAGCTTAAATTGTGTGATTCGCACACATAGCTTCAATAAATCCCCCCACGGATTTAGAACAAAGGAAGGGTTTGAAATGGGTCTGGATAAGCCCGCGTAAACTGACCCACCTTCGCCGGATGAAACCGACCAGGGCAAATGGACTGCCCAGATTTGATCTATCCGTGGGTTAAACTTAGTTTTTATTTTTCAATTTTCTTCTCATTGATTCTCCTTTTATATCTATTCTGTAGGCTGTATGCACCAAACGATCGAGGATGGCATCGGCTAGTGTTCTCTCCCCGATGATGTCGTGCCATTTTGATACGGGCAATTGTGGACTATAATTCTGTGTTTTTATCTCAGAATAACCGTACATGGTACCATTCACATTTTTTAGTAAAATAGGCTCTACCCATCATAAAATAAAGGGTTTGATAGAACTTGTAATCAGAAAACCTTTATAGGAAAAATACTTTCAAAACAATCCTTTCTACTTATTTTATCATATAACTTCTTAATGAGAAGTGATTTAAACTTTTTTTGGATCGAAAGATAGGGCTACGGACATTTGTGTCGCCAAACATAAATACCATAGCCCATGTACAAAAGATACCATAGAAATGGAGATAGTTCCGCACATACCTTTACCGAAAAGGGGTTTTGCCCCAACGGCTCCCTTGTACGAGATTGTCAATGCGATACTCTACAAGTTGAAGACGGGCGTGCAATGGGAGTACCTGCCCACGAGCTCGCTGTTCTCCCAAAAGGTCCTGAGTTGGCAATCGGTCTACCACCATTATCGCAAATGGTGCCGTTCAGGGACATTTCTGGATTGTTGGATCGGTATTTTAAAACGGTACAGGGACATGTTCGACCTCTCCAGTGTCGATCTTGACGGCAGCCACACTGCCATCAGGGGAGGCTAGGCCGTGGAATACCAAGGCCGCAAAAAGGGCAGGACCACCAATGCCCTCTTCCTTACCGATAGGCAGGGACTGCCCTTGGCCATCTCGGAACCGGTATCCGGTAACCACAATGACCTTTTTGACATCGAGGTACTGCGTAGGCTCCATAACCAAAATGGGCGTCATGCCCTCCTTCTTCGGGACCACCCCCAGGCCAGTGTTTCACCATCGCATTCACGCTTTGGTAGCCCCAACCGCCATCACCGGAAGATTGAAATCCATCCACATAGGCCCTGGCCATATCGGTGGCCAATTTAGGGTCCTCACCCATGGTACCATCAAAACGGGACCAACGGGGTTCCGTGGCCAAATCAATTTGGGAGGAGAGTGCCGTGGCAATGCACAAGGCACGATATTCCTTGGAAGCAATCTCCCCAAATTGCTTCATCAATCCAGGATCAAAACTGGCCGCAATGCCCAAGCTACTGGGCCACATGGAAATCTGTCCGCCCGATCCTGCATTGAATTCCGCATAGGAATCGCTGCCATGCCTTGGATACGAACTCGTGTTCACCGGAATGCCCATGCCGATACCTTCCACAAAGGCTTGCGCATTGTTGTTCCATTGCGCAGCAACTCCGGGAGATTCCACGCTGGTAATCAATACATGCCGTAAGTTGTCATACTTTAAAAAAACTTGTTGGGCATCGGAAAGGTCACTTGCCTTTGCCCCACTTTCCGCAAAAGGCTTTACATTGTAGGTCGCCGGACCAAAAAAACGGTTCCCACCTCCTGGAATGGATTGGTGGGCACTGTACAACATCAATCCGGCAATTCGCTCAATGCTCATCTTGGAAGCCAAGTCCTGGGCTCGTTCCTCAACGGGCAATCGCCAATCCTCATAGGAATCCAGTCCCATTTTGATTTAGATCCTTGAAGGCCAATTGATCTACTTCAAGGATGAGAACCCCGGATTTAGAGCAATACCCTAAACTTTTCCCAACTTGTTGGTGTACAAGATTGAATTCTCCTTTATTCTCTTCGGTAAATTTTGGACCACTGCAGCCCGTCAAGAGTATAACTGAAACAGCAATGCTAAAATAGAATGGGCGCTTTTAGGATTTCATATTGGTGTATTTTGTGTTCAAAGACTGTTTTTTGGCTTTCCGTTTTTAGGATTTTTGGGAGGAATCATATAGATGCTATTTGTTTCTGGGCATTTTTACCGGCATTACTGTCCTAAACCCTAAATGCTCCATTCCCGAATCAGGACTGGTGGCCATACGGGCACTTATCCGGTAGCTGGCACAATAGGAGGCACTGCATAGGAAAGACCCGCCCTTGATCACTTTTTCCTTGGCATATGGGTTCGAGGGATTATAGGCCTCAAAAGCCCCTTTAGGGTTTTGGGTAACCTCGTTTTTGTCCGCAAGTTCCTTATAATAATTCGTGTTGTACCAGTCGCTAGTCCATTCCCAGACATTTCCGGCCATATCGTAAAGGCCAAAGTCGTTCTTGGGATAGCTCATCACGGGGGCCCTACGCTCAAATCCATCCTCTTTGGTATTGTTCAACGGAAATTCCCCTTCCCACGAATTGGCATGGGAACTCAACTGCGAGACATCGCTTCCCCAAAAGAACAGCTCGTCCTTTTTGCCTGCCCGTGCGGCATATTCCCACTCGGCCTCGGTGGGTAATCTCCTTCCCGCCCACTTACAATAGGCCAGGGCATCCTCAAGGGCAATGTGCACCACAGGCTCATTTTCCTTGTCCTTAATAGTGCTTTCCGGCCCGTTGGGATGTTTCCAATTGGCACCTATCTTCCATTCCCACCATTGCGAATAATCATATAGGTTAGTCACACTGGATTTGGTTTTTTTGAACACAAGGGACCCTGGCTGCAAAATGGAGTCATGGGGTTTGGGAGTGCCCTCTGGCAATTGTTTCTTCATTTCCTCCCAATCAATTTCCCGTTCTGCGACAGTTACGTAACCGGTCTCATCCACAAATTTGACGAACTGTTCATTGGTGACCTCATGGATGTCCATAAAAAAACCGTCAACGTGCACCTGGTGCGCCGGCTTTTCATGCATCATGGCCATTTTGTCCTTAGCGACGGCACCCTCCATAAATTCTCCACCTGGTATCCAAACCATACCTTCTGGTGCTTCGGTCGGTGAATCTGTTAATTTTGGAGGCCCCTCTATTTCTGTTATGCCAATGGATTCATTTGCTCCATCTGTTTTGGTCCTGCACCCTATCAGGAAGACAAACAGGATAATAAAAAGTGCCGATTTATGCTTTAATACCATTGTTCTTGGTTCTATGAAGATGTTTTGACCTGGACTATATGGTTAATTTCGTGTTTATAAATATTCTTGGTACAACCTTTTTCTTTTTTCGGGGGAAAGTTTCCAATATTCAACCAATGGGTTGGCTTTGACCTTTTCATAATATTCCTCAATGAATTGCCGGTTTTGGGCATCGTTGTCCCCGTATTTCACCCTTAATTGTTCAAGTTCCTTGTGAAGCTCTTTTTGGATGCTTGCATAGGATAGATCTCCATATACATTGTTCAGTTCATTAGGATCCTTTTGGAAGTCGTATAATTCCCATTTATCCAAATCATAGTAGAAATGGATCAACATGTATCTATCGGTGGTAATTCCGTAATGCCTTCTTACATCGTGCTCGGAAGGATGTTCGTAGTAGTGGTAGTAATGGGCTTTTCTCCAATCCTTAGGTGTGTTTCCCTCTAAAATGGGCAGCATGCTTTTCCCTTGCATGTCCGCTGAAATTTCGGTTTGTGCGATATCCAAAAAGGTTTCGGCAAAATCCAGATTGGAAACCAGGTCCTTATTGGTCGTTCCTGGGCTGACCTTACCGGGCAACTTTACCAGTAATGGAGTTTGCAAAGATTCCTTATACATCCATCTTTTATCAAACCAGCCGTGTTCCCCCAAATAGAATCCTTGGTCGGAGGTATAAATAACAATAGTGTTCTCATCGAGCCCAGCTTCCTTTAAATAATCCAATACTTGGCCAACCCCTTTGTCCACGCCGGCAATACAGGCCAAATAATCCCGCATGTAACGTTGATACTTAAAACGGGTCAGATTGTCTCCCTTAAGATTAGCTTTCTTGACCTTTTCGTTGATAGGCCCATAGATAGAATCCCATTTTTTCTGTTGTTCCTCTGTAAAACCAGCTTGGGGTTGGTCCGTTATTTTAATATCCTGTGCCATTTTCATGGCTTCGGAAATGGACATATAGTTCATGGCGGCTACCTCCCTGTTTCCTGAGTAATCATCGAACAAAGTCTTTGGTTCTGGAATCTCTACATTTTCATACATGCCCAACTCATTTGGTCCCGGCTGCCATGGTCTGTGTGAGGATTTGTGTCCCAAAAACAGCATAAAGGGCTGGTCATCGGATTTGATGGCGTCAATCCATTTGATGGCTTTCTCCGTAATGATTTCCGTAGTGTATCCTTCCAATTGATATTGTCCCTCATTATTGATGAAAAGGGGATTGTAATAGGATCCCTGACCTGGTAGAATGTCGATATAATCGAATCCTTTGGTCGGTTTATCGCCCAGATGTAGTTTACCGAGCACCCCGGTTTTGTATCCCGCCTGTTGGAGCAATTCACCAAAGGTTTGTTGGTCAAAGTCGAATTTGGTACCGAACCTATTGTCGATAAATCCATTTTTATGACTGTACTTGCCCGTGAGTATGGTAGCCCTTGATGGCCCACAAATAGAATTGGCAACCAGACAATTCTCAAAGAGCATGCCTTCCTTGGCAATCCGATCAATATTGGGAGTTGGTGCTACTTGGGCCAATCTACCGCCATAGGCACTGATGGCCTGATAGGCATGGTCATCACTGATAATGAAGACAATATTGGGCCTTTTTTGGTTTTCATCTTTTTGTTGGGCCTGTATTTTGGTAATGCTGAACGACCACAACATTACGAATACCAGTATGATTTGAAAAGGATTCTTCATGTTATTTTATTTAAACTTATAGATGATTTCTGTTGGCTTATATCCTATACGATGCGCATTGACTTGAATGGTCTGCCCTTTTTTGAGTGATATGTTACCACCGGTGTAAACATTCCACGGCTTGGGCACGGTCACTGTTTTTTTGTTGTTATGTGGCATTAGGTAGAAAAAGTCCCAAGTTTTTATGTCCCGTACCAAGGTGGAATCCGCTACATTGTCCTTGAATATTCGATAACCTATGGAGGCACCATCGGTGGCACATGAAAGTGTTACACCTTCCTTGCTTTTTTTTATGACTGGTTTTTCGGTCATAGGGGCATCATCCTTACCTTTCCACCACATGTTCCTGACCATTTCTTTTTCTGGAATTTTACCGGTGTCCCCAACAACTTCCAGCCAGTTAAAAAGTACTTCTTTCAACTCGTTTTTCTTGTCTTGGTATGCGGGGTCGTCTGCTAGATTGTGTACTTCGTCCGGATCTTTGGTGGTATAATAGAATTCTTCTTGCGGTTTTGGCGTATTGAACCAGTCCGAAAGGTATGGATTGGTAATCTTGCCTGCATCCCTCATATCAATGATTTCCTGCATGCTGACCATTTGTCTTCTGTAGGCCAAATCCTGGTATTTGGGCAATTCGGGATGAAAATTATAAACGTACCTAAAGGTCCCATCGGTCACAGAGCGAACTCTATCATATTTATCCGCCATTCTATCCCTGCCGGCAAATACATATTGGTTCTTTTCACTTCCCGATTTTGGGCCCAAAAATGGCTTGCCCTGCAAGTAGTCTGGAATATCAGCCCTGGCAATGGATAACATACTGGGGGCGAAATCAACGGAACTGATCAAGTCATTGTTCACGGTACCGGCCATTTCAGATCCTGGATGTTTCACAACAAATGGGATATGGGTGCCTCTCTCCAAGATTTCACGTTTCATCCAGGGCAAATTGCCTCCATGATCACTATAAAAGATCACATAACTATCATCATAGACCCCATCTTTTTTTAGTTGTTGGATCAATTCTCCCACATCACTGTCCATTTGCTCAATCCGAGTATACAAGGCAGCCTTGTCGTGCCTCATTTGTTCCGTATTCTGGTAATAAAGGGGCAGCACCATTTTAGATGGATCGTAGTAGAGGGAATCTGGAGGAGAAATGATTTGGGACTCATGCGAAATGGCAAAGTTAAAGACACTGAAGAAAGGTTGCCCAGCCTTCCTGTTTTGGTAGGAGGCACCAATACTGCTTTCGTCCCAAACGGTCACGGGCTCCTCAAATTGATAATCTTCTTTTGCGTTGTTCGATGTGTAATACCCAACTTTTCTCAGATACTCGGGAAAAGCCTTGACTTTTGGTGGTAACACGGCCGAATAGCTGGGGACCCCTTCGGGCATCAATTTTGAGTTGTTATGAGTAGTTCTCATATGGGAAGTCCCGATGGAGATCTGGTTCATTCCCGTAATGATAGAGGACCTACTTGGGGCACAGACCCCAGCAGTCGTATATACCCGCGTATACCTAACGCCATCCCTTGCCAGTGCGTCAATATTGGGAGTCCGCACAGTGGCATCCCCATAAACCCCGATATAGGGGGAAATATCTTCACAAACGATCCAAACAATATTAGATTTGGTCTGGGAAAATGTGTGCGCGGTGAAAATAAATATAAGAAGAATCGTAAATCGTTTGGTAATCGTTCTTAAAAATAATGTTACAGTATGCGAAAAAGAATCAAAAATCATGTTGTACAAGATTGGCTTCACTAATTAGAGCGATCCATTTTCCTTTTATAGACAAGATTTTGATTTTTTTTCTAGTGTGCTACTTCAGCTAAAATGGCAATAAACTCTCATTCTTTTAAGTGAAACATTAAAATCTCATAGGGTGTCTTTCCCTTAAATGCACCTTGTGTTCTATAAAGTTATAAAAGTCTTCCCATTGTTTTATTTTCTTGTTCAAATCAACATCATCAGAATAATCTAGTAGTTGATAAAACTCTTTCTTGTCCGTGAGGTGTGATCGTTCCACCTTTCCGTGAGCTGTGGTCTTCCTGGCTCTATGTAACGGTGCTCCATGCCAAGGTCCTTCACGTGCCAATTGAACCTAGATTGGAACTCATGTCAATTGTCTGTCTGGACTGCATGGATTCGGAAAGGGAACTTATTGGCAACATAATCCATAAAGTCAATGGAACTTGACTGGTTGTGACTTTCATATACTTTCAATGCCCTGATACGCGTGTAATCATCAATGGCCGTGTACTGATATCGTTTTATCTTTTTTCCTTCGTTGGTGTGGAAAATCAAGAATTTAACATCCACTTGGACATGGTGTCCCGGAGTTTCCTTGGCGTAACGTTTAGGTCCCATCGCTTTTCTGGTAACTGCTCGTTTGAGCGGTTTGATACCGTTTCTTTTAAGGGTCCTATAAACACTTGATTCAGAAATATTGATGTCATGGTATCTTTCCAAGTACCATTTGATACGCCATGCGCCAAGTTTGTATTTCCTTCTAAGGTCCAATATCAGATCAACCGTTTTTTGATTGATTCTATTGGGGTAGGTATCCGCTTCCCTTTTTTTCCTTAAAAGACCCTCTGTCCCATACTAATCATACTTTCTTTTCCAGCTAAAGAAAGTGCTCCTGCTCACATTGAACATCTCACAGGTTTCCTTGACCTTTCCATAATCTATTGCAAAGTCCAATACCCTCAGTTTGAACTTCCATCTCAAAAGTGTCTCTTTAAATATTATCAAAATAGTACACTTTTAGTTGACGTAGTCACATACATGAACAAGTAACAGGGAGCCTTCAGGAGGTCCTACATTCTACATAAATAATATACAACCTAAAGTCTCACTTAAAGGGGAGGGATTTTCCCTGGATAAATATAATAAAATCGAGCACTTATGTATATTAGTTAATACTTAATCTGACAATCTCAATATATTAGTTTAACCCTTGAATTAGTGGAAACGCCAGACATAGTATATCATCTTCGTCGGGTCAAAGTGAGTGTAGCTGGCCAGTGAAAGTGAGCCACTTTTGATTTGTGCTGTTTGTAAAGTCCCAAAGGTCTTTTTTTGCCAAAGAGGACCATGGCGAACAAGCAGGTAGACGTGCAAAAATAAATAGATATTCAAATTCTACACCTGGGGTGTGAGCAAGCGGCGGATAAGCCAGAAGTTAGGCATCTTCCGAACACGGTGGACAAGCACATCGATTTCTCTAAGCTTTACCGCTTGACGACATATGAGGTGGAGAATATTTATACTCCTTGATGGGCTAAAATCAAGCTCTTCTGATATGAAATGACTTATTTAAAATGATTTCAATATCTTTCTTTAAAAAGTTCGAATTCTGTCCTGCCGAGGTCACAAAGCATATTTCATAAAAAAACCTTGCCTTTCCCAGAATGTTGCAAGGTTTTTTATTTTATATCCTTAAATGGTTCAATATGATAATGTGTTATACCCTTTGGCCTGCAATTGCAGCATTCGAATGGAGGCCGTGGGCACGGGTATCAATCCTTCGAACAATTGGTCCGCGATAACATTCCATTTCTTCATGGCCATACTGCATACGCTTACCCGCACCTTGCCCTGGTATTTTTGAAAATAGGATTCCAAATCCGAGCCTTTTACCAATTCGGACACAATTTTTCCCTTCACCACAATCTCGAACGCTTCAATTTCCACTCCATTTTCCACCAAAGTATCATACAGGCCCAAAACTCCTTTAAAATGGAAATCATCCGTGACACCGAAAGCATATTTTGGTGTTTTTTGAAGATCTGCCACGATGGAAGCATCCAATTTTTCCTGTGCCAAGGTTGAGGTGATGTTACCTGTCATCAGAATAAATACGAGAACTTGGAAGAAATTTTTCATGAGGGTATTTTTAATTAAGGTTGAGTATGTACCAAAGATACGTTATTGGCTTTCATCCCCTACCGAAATACTTTTGTAAACGGTAATGGGCTTGCCATAAGAGGTAAATCCATCCACGATCACATCAAAATTGCCGGTAAGGTCCGAAGTGTAAAACTCAAACTCCAAGGCATCGCCTTCCAGCTCCACATGGGGTTCCCAAAACAATAGGTTCCTATAATCCGGAATATTATCGCTTGCGGTATCCACCATGTCATAGCGTTGGCGATAATAATTCTTTTTGGGTTGCGGTTTTTCGATCGGTACATTGATGCCATGTTCAGGGGCGTAGGTTTTATAAAAATCGCCCTCAATGGTCTTGATTACCATCATGCCCTGATAATCCCTATCTGCCAACGCAAATTGGTCACGGATCAAACTGATGGTCTTTATCTTTCTCGCATCAAATTCCTTTATGGTTTCATGATGGGGAATAAAAACACCGTCGATCAAGACTATGGCCGGAAAATCATTGGTCTTTTCATTGTAGGTCTGAAGATCTTGCGCAATACGGATGTAGTCACCATCCGGACCGTTCCTATACCCCGCATATTTTAAGAGCTCCACCAAGGTTTCCTGCAAGGTAGGGAAACGGGTATATTCATCCAGATCAATGGTCTCCGGAATTCCACCATCAAAAGGATCAATAGGAAGACCCAATAACACTGAATCCGGTTTCACGGCAAAGAACTGGTTCTCAATTTGGTTGTAAACACTTCGCTTTTTGATGATTTCGGCATACTCCGGTTTCAGGGTAAATCGACCAAAATTCAATCCTGCAACGTCCAATTTTGCGGTTTGCAACAATTTAACGTTCAAGGGTTGCCTCAAATCCTTGGCCTGGATTACCGTTTGGGGCACTTTGTAATCCTTCCTCAAATACGTATAAAAATTTCCTTCGGGGTCTGTTGTGGCAAACTGTAGCAGAAACTCTTCCCCGGGCACGGAAATCACCATTTTTGCATTATCAACCGGTTCCCCTGAGGCTTGGTCGGTTACTTTTCCGAACAAGAGTTCTCCACGTTGCTCCGGTAAAAAGAGACTGTCGCCTACTTGTTTGTCAATTTGGTTTGCCACATTCAAATACACCGTTCCATACTCCATGGCATTCATACTTTGGGATATTTGAAACGGGGATTTTTTTTGGATCCTTATGGTGAAATTGCCATAGCCCAACGGACCTTTGTAATTTCTCAACGCCAATTTCACCTTTTCACGGGTACCAAATTGCTCCTTATCAAACCTTATTTGAATGATGGATGAATCCGAAACCTTCACCACATCTTGATAGGATACCTCAGATTCCATATGTTCTCCCTGCAAACCTTGCTGATCTACTTGATAGGGATTGATGATGACAATATCATCCTTAAAAACCTGTTGGAGACCATTGTTCTTCATCCATTGTGTATAGCCGAGCAATTTGTAATGACCAGATGGAATCTCGGTATTGAGAAAGAAGTCGCCTTGTGCCAAGCCTTTTTCCAACCGGATTTTCTCCTCATGAACGTATTCCCCTTTTTCGTTCACCAAGGCCACATAACCTACATAACTGATATTACTTGCCTTGTTGGTCTGGGCATTGAAGCAATAAAAAGCATAATGCACATATTCCCCAACAAATACAACTGGCCCCGTGTGGTGCACAAAGACTTTTTCCTCCGGGAGGTTTTTCAGGTTTTGAAGTTCCTCATTATCCTTGATCACATATTGCCCCTGAGCTATTGATCCGATGGCACAAAAAACGAAAAGTAATATGAAATGTTTCTTCATAAGCGAGTTTTTAATCTATCCAAAAATCAGGTTTTACATTGGAACCCATCAAGGTACAATCCCCACAGATCCTTGGCACAAAAACATATGGACCTGGACATGATGCATTGGGCACCAAACCTTCTTCATACAGCCCATAATAAGTGACAATGCCGTTATCTAGCCTGCTCAATAAATCTTGAGGACATGATGGAGGGGGTGGCTCATTGTATATTCTTGCGGTGCTCAGATTACAGTTAAAGGGAAATTCGGGAATTTCCATATCTGAAAAATAATCATCAAAATTAAAGAACAACCGTTGTTCGGAGACGCCAACAGCCTCTACAAAACCCAAAACACTTTCTTTTACCCCGTCCTTTCTGTACACATTGGCAAGAAGTGCCCCTGGTTGAACTTCGGAAAAAATATTATCGGATTGAGAAAAACTTTTCAGTGTCTTATAGAAAGAATAGGCCTCTACGGATTGCACCTGCTGTTGTACCAAGATGCTATATCGGTTTGAAATAATGAAATTGTCTTTCCCGATAAATCGTACCATATGTTTAAAAATTTCCCTTTCCGGGTTACCTGCAGTACTGAACTGCTCTATGGTGTTAGACGAAACAGTGTTATAACAAATTCTATTCTGAATTTGTCTTTCCACGATATCCAAATTGAACGCGGGTGGATAAACGGAGTTATCATAACCAGTAAGTTCAAAATCAACTGGTTGCCAATAAGGTGCCACTACTTTATAAGTTTCCTCATAAGCATAGCGGTAATACTCCGTTTTACCTTCTAGAGGCTCGCTATCCACATAAATGGCCACTCCTTCCACTCCAGAGCCACTAATGGCTCTTTCCGCATAAACATTGGTAACCTTAGAGGTACCTTGCACGGCAACGGGATCGGACATATAATCCGTTCCTCCACTTGTGGTAATCTCGAGTGTATAGTTCACTCCCATTTGCAACGCAAAAGATTCGTTGGAAAAGTAGAACCCTGATTGCCCTTCTGTAAACGAAAATGCCGTTCCGTTGCTACCCTGTACCGTTACCGTTGCCCCTTCTTCCCAATTAACAGAGTCCATTGGCCTATTACCCAGCGGTGTGTATGGGCTATAGACCGTATCCGTTTCCAAATCGAGGCGGTTGTCGCTCCTGCTGAGATAAACCTTTTGGGTGATCACCTCATTGGTTAAAACTGCCTCTACCACTAATAACCCAGATTGTCCATCTTCTTCAAGCGTACTAATCTCGAACTCGTCTAGACACGCCCAACAACATGAAAGGAAAAGTAAAGCCCCTATATGTCTTAACATCTTCATTCTTCCCAAAAATCAGGTTTTACATTGGACCCCATCAGCGTACAATCCCCGCAGATCCTTGGAACAAAAACATACGGACCCGGACAGGATGCATTTGGAACCAAATTTTCATCATAAGCCGAAAAGTAGCTTATCAACCCGTTATTCACGCTCTCAATGACTGACAGCGGACAGGGATTACCAGCAGGATCAGAGGTGCAATAGGACGTATGGGACTCTGGTGTGGATTGCGGATTACATACAAATGGGTAGGGCGGTAATTCTTCCCCAGGAAAAAAATCCTCGTAATTAAAAAAGAGCCTTTGTTCGGAAACCCCCACGGCCTCTACAAACCCCAATACGTGTTCATCCGAACCATCACTTCGATGCACATTGGCATAAATAGCCCCAGGCTGTACTTGGGAGAACGGATTGTTCGATTGGGAAAAACTCTTCAATACTTCATAAAACGAAAAGGCTTCAGGTGATTGTACTTGTTGCTGCACCAATATGCTATACCGATTGGAAATAATAAAATTATCCTTTCCGATGAAGCGAACCATATGCTTGGAGACCTGGCCCGTTGGATTTCCTGCCATACTCAATTGTTCTATGGTAGTGGAGGAAACGGTATTGTAACAGACCCTGTTTTCTATCTCTCGGGCAACCACTTCCAAATTATAGGTAGGAAAAGGCAAGGCACAAGGTTCATAATCTGTGAGTACAAATTCACTTGGCGACCAATAAGGGGCAACAATTTCATAGGTCTCATCATAGGTATACTTCAAATATTCCGAAGACCCTTTTGTTGGTTGGCTATCCACATAAATGGCCACTCCCTCTACCCCAGAATTACTAATGGCCCTTTCCGCATAAAGATTGGTAACCTCAGAAGTTCCCTGCACGGCAATGGGATCGGACGTATAATCCGTTCCACCACTGGTGGTAATTTCCAGTTCATAATCCACTCCCATTTGTAAAGCAAAAGGTTCATTGGAAAAATAGAACCCTGATTGCCCCTCTGTGAACAAAAACTCCGTTCCGTTATTTCCCAAGAGTCTCACCCTTGCCCTTTCTTCCCAATCCACTGAATCGTAGGGTTGGCTACCCAGTGGTATATAGGGATTATATACGGTATCAGTTTCCAAATCGAGGCGATTGTCACTGCGGCTTAGATACACTTTTTGTGTGATGACCTCATCGGATAAAACGGCTTCTACCACAAGTAGTCCTTTGGCATCAGATTCCCCAAAAGTTTCTATGTCAAGCTCATCAATACAAGCTCCCAACACGGTCAACAACATCAACCCCAAAATGGTTCTATAAATAATTGCACGCACCTTCATCAGAATTTAAAATTGTAGGTTATGGAGGGAATTGGGATCCCGAAAATAGAGCTCTGCAAGGCCTTGACCTCACCATCTTTCGTTACAAAGAACACGGAATATGGATTGTTACGACCAAGAACATTATACACTTGAATTGTAATAAAACTATGGGCCAATTTATTCTTCTTGTGATTGCCCTCAATGTTCACTCCCAAATCCAATCGGTAGTAATCGGGTATTCTATATTTATTTCGATCACTAAAGATTACATAATCCGCATTATTGAAGCGAAAGGTTCCCACAGGATAGGTAATGGGCCTCCCTGTTTGATAGGCGAAGTTCATGGAAAAGCTGAACCTTCTGGTCAATTTGTAATTGGCGATCAAGCTTACATCATGTGGCTTATCAAAATTAGATGGGAAGAATTCACCATTGTTAATTCGCTCCTCGGGATATTCGCCATCAAATTTGTACAACGATCTGGAATAGGTATAACTGAGCCAGCCATTCAAATCCCCTTTGTCCTTCTTTAACAAAAATTCCACTCCATAGGCCTTCCCTTCTCCTTGCAGTACTTCGGTTTCCACATTCTCGTTCAACAATAGATCGGCCCCTGTCTTAAAATCGAGCACATCATCCATCTTCTTGTAATACCCTTCTAGACTTAACTCGAACATATTGTCTTTGAAGTTTTTATAGAATCCCAAAGTCGCCTGATACCCTTTTTGGGGTTTGATGTTCAAATCCGATAATTTCCATGTATCGATCGGGGAAACCGTGGTATTGTTGGAAAGGGTATGAATAAATTGGTAGGAATTATTGAAACTTGCCTTGACCGATAAATCAGGCGCTAATAAATATCGTGCTGAAATCCTTCCTTCGGGCCCGCCATACATTTTGATGAACTCGCCACTATCATAGCGCAATGTGTCTTGAACGGTGGCCTCATTGCGGGGAGCGCCTTCTTGATAGGTGTTCTGGGTTGCCTTTCCCATGGCGGAATAGAACATGTACCTAGCCCCTACACTCAACAACAATTTATCGGATACCTTGAATTCATCCCCAAAGAAAAGTGCTCCCTCCAACGCTTGTTCTTGTTCAATATCCACAGGGGCCACATTGGAATCGCCCTGTGGTTCAATACTTCCAGGATTAACGGAATAGTATTTGGCAGAAAGGCCATAGTCCAAGGCATGGTTTTCGTTCAAACGGGTCATTATTTTGTATTTCAATTCCGATTCGTTGATGGCATAATCCAACTCAAAATCATTATTTCCTTCACTTTCGTAATCGATCCCAAAATCATAATCACTGTTACCTGCGGTCAGTACCCCACTGGTCCTATCACTTAACCGATGTGCCCAACGCACTGAAAACAATCGGTTGCTATAATTGTAAAGGGAGTCTGAAGTGATGCTGAACTTGTCCTTACTGTAATAGGCGGTAGCACGAACTTCACTGTTTTCATTGAACCGATGATGGTATTTCACGATTCCGTCAAAAAAAGAAGCTTCGCTATTGCTCAAGGATTCATCGTCCAACGAACGTAGGATCCAGTCGGCATAGGCTCCTCTTCCTCCGACCACCACGGAAGACGTTTCTTTTTTAAAGGGGATTTCCAAGGCTAAATTCCCAGTGACAGGCCCGATAGAGCCTTCGCCAGATATTTTTTCGACATTACCATTTTTGGTTTCAATATCGAATACGGATGAAAGTCGCCCCCCAAACTCCACCGGAGCGGCCCCTTTGTAGATATTTACCTTTTCCGTAGTAAAGGGGTTCAAAGCCTGAAAAATACCGAAGAAATGAGTAGGGTTGTAAATTACCGCATCGTCCAGCATCACAAGGTTCTGATCGGTTTTGCCTCCCCTTACATTGAGTCCTGATGCACCTTCACCAGCCGACGATATTCCAGGCAAGGCTTTGGCCACCTCCAAAATATTGCGCTCTCCCAATACCAATGGAATGTTTTTGGATTCTTCGGATTCAATTTCTTCACTACTGGTAATGGCTTCTTCCACATTGCTCACGGCATCCGCTTCCACCACAACCTCATCCAATTGCTCCAAGCTTTCTCCCAAACTGAGATTTAAGGTACCACTGTTGTACATGATCACCTCCCTTTCGGAATCCTTTATCCCCATGGCACTGGTCGTAATAACGTTATAACCGGCAGGCAATTCAATGGTATAATTCCCTGCTTCATTGGTAATGGCCGCTATTCCCTTGCCCTTTACCCTAATGGCCAAATCGGGAATAGGTTCACCAGTTCTGTCATTGATTGCATTACCCGATAAGGTATAGGCTTCCCTTAAACTTTGCTGATCGGCCTTGCCAATACGAATCAGAGGTAATTTGTCCGCAGACTGTACCTTCGTTTCGGCATAAAAGGTAGGTGGAGGCGCATTTTGAGCAACGATGTTATTCGTTTTCGAAATCAGACTATCCTGTGAACCTAGGAAAGCGGCGGGCAATTCGTCATAAATAATACCATTCTGAAGCAGGAAAATACGCTTCTCCCCTTCCAGAACATAGTAATTCAGATTAGTCCCAGAAAAAAGGTCATCCAATACCACAGTTATAGAAGAATTGGAATAATCTTTATTGACATCAATATTTCCCATCCATTCTTCAAGATAAAAAAAAGAGTATCCAGATTGTCTCTCCAATTCCGCAAAAAACTCTGAAGGAGTTCGTTCGGCCTTTGTTATAGTGATATTATCTTCCTGGGCAGAAATCAATGGGGACCATAAGATCAGCAATGCAAAACTTATCCCCACTTTTAATAAATGAAAGTGATTGTAGCAAGTATTCAATGGTTAGCAATGTTTTAGTTGCTAACAATTTAACAAAAAACATTAAGGTTGGTTAAATTAGCATGTCAATAAATGTAAAAATCACGGTATTCAGGTATATAAGTTTAATTTTTAACAACCCTAAACAGGATAATTCAAAAAGAATGGCTTAACATTATTGGAACAATGATCAACCTTACCACCAACCCATGAAAAAAAACAAAACTCAATTCCTTTTGGCCTTATTCGGCCTATTTTGTCTTGTTTCACAAGCACAAGTTGAAAAAGCCCCTACCCGTACCGAAGGCGAAGGTCCTTGGTCACAGCTTATTATTAGAGGTGTCACCGTTATAGATGGTACACTTTCCCCACCCATTGGCCCCATCGATATTGTGGTGGAAAATAACAGAATTGCTTCTGTGCAAGTAGTTGGGTTTCCGGGAATGGACATCCACCCTGATAGACGACCCAAATTGAAGCCAGGCGGCAAGGAACTGAATGCCGAAGGCATGTATCTCTTACCTGGATTTGTGGATACCCATGCCCATATCGGAGGTGGCAGCCAAGGCACTCCTGCCGAGTATGTATTCAAACTTTGGATGGCCCATGGAATCACGACCATATGCGACCCAGGTTCCGGTAATGGAATCGATTGGGTGTTGGACCAAAAGAAGAAGAGTGAGAAAAATGAAATCACGGCACCTCGCATAAAAGCATACAATTGGTTTGGCAACAGTTTGAACGGGGAACCAGGTCGGGGCGATATCACAACCCCAGAAGCAGCCCGTGAATGGGTCCGCGAAAATGCCAAAAAAGGTGCGGATGGTATCAAATTTGGTGGAGGACTGCCCGAAGTGATGCAAGCTGCCTTGGAAGAGAACAAAAAATTGGGATTACGTTCCAAGACCCACCACGCCCAATTGTATGTTGGCAGATGGAACGTATTGAACAGTGCCAGGGCCGGACTCACCTCCATGGAACACTGGTATGGCCTACCAGAAGCCATGTTCGATGACAGGACCGTCCAAAACTATTCCTTGGATTATAACTATCAAAACGAACAAGATCGATTTGGTGAGGCAGGACAACTTTGGACCCAAGCAGCCAGACCATATTCCAAAAAATGGAACGAGGTCATGGATGAGCTTATTTCGTTGGATTTCTCCATTTCACCAACCATGGTCATTTATGAAGCCAACCGCGATCTGCAACGAGCCCGCCGAGCAGAGTGGCACGAATCCTATACCTTACCTTCCCTTTGGGATTTTTACGCCCCTAGCCGACAATCGCATGGTTCGTACTGGCACTTTTGGGGTACCGAACAAGAAATCGCTTGGAAAGAGAACTATAAACTTTGGATGACCTTCTTGAACGAATATAAAAACCGTGGCGGAAGGGTAACGGTTGGCACTGATGCCGGGTTCATCTACCAGCTTTACGGTTTTGCGTACCCAAGGGAAATGGAATTGTTACGTGAGGCAGGTTTCCATCCTTTGGAAGTAATCAAGGCAGCCACACTGAACGGGGCCGAGGCCCTGGGCATGGATGACCAAATCGGTACCATTAAAGTGGGCAAATTGGCCGATTTTGTCATTTTGGAAGAAAATCCCCTGGTAAACCTTAAAGTGCTTTACGGCACTGGAGCCATAAAACTAAAGGATGATAATACCGTGCAACGTGTGGGTGGTATAAAATACACCATCAAGGATGGTATTATTTACGATGCCAAGCAATTGTTGGAAGACGTGAAAAAAATTGTTGACGAAGCAAAAGCCAACGCAAATTACAAGATCCTTCAACCTGGAATGAAAGGATAAATTGAAAGTTTTATAGCTTTCTAAAAAAGAGTTTGAAAAAGCTGCGGCCCATTTTTGCGCCGCAGCTTTTTTCATTAGAAAACCTTGCCCAAAGCATTACTTACCTTTTGCCAACCTGTCTTACTGGATCGAAGCTTGGAGCTTTCCTGCTCGATATGCACAAATCTACCTGTGGTATTGGTTGCCTCTACGTTGCAAGGGTTGGGAGACCCATTGATAAATCGTCCCTGGGTATTGTCAAATGCTGCATAACGAGTCCAATTAACATCTATATGAGGAATTTTAAAGGTGAGCGAACTGTCCTCTTCCAACAGGGCATTCTTTATAAGGGACACATAATCCTTAGCTGGCGTTTTATTGGTGCCATTGCTCATGATCACATAAGGATCGGAAGCCTCTTTGGAAAACCCATGAAGTTGTACGAAGACACTTCCAGGCAATTCATCATACATGATTTCTGTAGTCCTCTGAAAGGTCGAATAAATATTGTGGGGAACGTCGGATACCCGATAAGGTGCATAATTGTTGCTACATGCCTTGGTGGTCCCGGAACAATCGGTAGGTTCTTCTCTGTTACACCTGTGGGCGCCACTGATGAACAGGGCCTTGGCCACATTCTGTCTAAAAACGTACGCGGCTTGGTATCCGGTGTTCTGGTCATGCAAAATGTGAGGTGCAGCCAAGACCAGATTTTGCTTTTTCGGTGTTTTACTAAAAACAAAGGTTCCCCAATAGTTGGTCCTGATACTAAACTCTTTTAAAATATAGTACACTTGGTTGGGAGTGGATTCGGTATCGGTAAATTCCACCACTTGATAATTTACATAAACCGCTTGGTCCACGGCTTGTTCAATGTTATTCTCCAAGAGGGCATGAATGATGAGACCCCATTGATCCAAATCATTATCGGTGGGCACTTTGTAATTGTTTCCAGAAACACCGGGAACGGCATCCATTAAGGTGCCTAAATATACCTCTAGGTTACCGGAATCGTACTGAAGCTCTGCAGTCAAGAGATCCATGGTGGATACTTCCAGGGGATCGCTCAGTTCCGATGCATTGCCCGCGGCATCATTGGCTTGAATTTGGTAAGTATACGTTCGGCCCGGTTCCAAACCATCCAAAAAATAGGAGGGTTTCCCCGAACCCACCAAAAACTCATTATCCTGATACAGCCAATAGTTCTTTACTTTCACATTGTCCGTTGCTGGTTCCCAGATCAGGTCCAAGGAACGCTGTGTAACATTTGTAGCCACAAGTCCAGTTGGTTTTGAGGGAGATTCACTGTCCACTTCAATTGGTGCGTTCCCGTCATTATTGGAGGAACAAGAGGCGGCCGACATAACCATTAAAAATACATACGCTTTCAGTAGGTTTTTAAGATAGGACTTCGTTTTCATAATCATTCTTTTTTTAAGATTCTTCCATTCAGATTTTCAGTAAAACTTCCATTTTCAATAGTCATTTTTCCATTGATGATACTATGCCTCAATCCCTCGGACAATTGGAAAGCATTTTCATAATCCGCCTTATCACCAAAGGCTTCCGGGTCAAAAATGATGATATCGGCATAATTGCCCACGACCAGGGCCCCTCTTTTTTTCATTCGGAATATTTGGGCTGTCTTTGAAGAGCTATGGTTGATAAAATCAGCCAAAGTAATGGCTCCTTCCTTTACATGATACTTGTATTTTCTGGGGAAAGTGCCATATTTTCGAGGATGTCCGGTATTCCCATCGGAACCAGTGACCACCCAATCCTGTTTCATAAAATTTTCCACATCATATGGGTCCATGCTGAAGGAGGCCACGCGGGGGTACCCTTTTTTTAGGATCTCAAAAACGGTTTCATTGGGAGGCAATCCTAAGGTTTCGGAAAGTTCCCTCAATGTTTTGCCCACATATTCCTTTTGTGCCGCATTGATAATCAGTAATTTTTCCGGACCTCCCCTGAGTTCTATATTTTGTTGGGTCTCGTCTAAGACCCATGGCCTTAGGTTGGTATCCCCATATCGGATGAACAAAGAATCCTTGCCTCCACTTTCTGCCCACCGGGGAACAACTGCTGCCTGCAAACCAGTGGCACTGGCCAAATATGGATATTGGCTTGCGGTGACTTCCAAACCGCTTTTAATGGCGTTGTCAATAATTTGGATAATGGAATCACTTTGTTTCCAAACTTTCTTGCCCAAACATTTGATATGTGATATATGCATGGGCATTCCTGACTCTTTTCCTATTTCCAAGGCTTCCTTTACCGAAGTTGCCAATCCAATGGAATAGGTACCTTCATCCCGTAAATGGGTATCATAAATGCCATGGAACTTGGCCACAACCTTACCTAACTCGACTATCTCTTCAGTAGTGGCATAACTTCCCGGCGCGTAAAAAAGACCTGTCGACATGCCAAAGGCACCTGCCTCCATCTCCTGTTGCAGCAATTCTTTCATTTGGGTCATTTCTTCCTTTGTGGGTTGGCGGTCCACTTTTCCCATCACTTTTTCCCTAAGGGTCCCCTGCCCCACCAAAAAGGCGACATTGGTTCCGATACCTTGTTCTTCGTATAGCTTGGCGTATTTGGAAATGGGATAGGGACTACTACCATCATTGCCCACCACCACCGTTGTAATCCCCTGAAAAAGAAAAGGCTTGTTATGGGATTCATTTGGATTTTCCAATTCCCTATCCGCATGGGTATGTGGGTCGATAAATCCCGGAGCAACGATCAAGCCCTTGGCATCGATGATTTTTTTGGATAAAAAATTCACCTTTCCCTGGTTTCCGATGTAGCTAATGGTATCTGCCTTGATGGCAATGGACACCATTTGCGGCTCTTTGTTGAGCCCATCATAGACAATTCCGTTTTTGATCAAGATATCCACTTCCTGATTCTTGGGCACGCATCCACCCCAACAAACTGTGGCAATCAATATAATAATTGGAATTTTCATGATTCTTGAAACAACATTGGGCCAAACATGGGCTATTGCTCTTCTTGAGCTTCGTAGATAATAATGTTATCCAGATCGAAGGACTCAGCAGTGGCGCCAGATTGTATTTGGATGACCAGTTGATAGGACCGAATCCCTTTTTGGTAACCACTGTCAATTTTAAGCCACTGACCAGCTATGTTTTCCGTTTCGTTACTGAAAATACCGGCCAGTTCCAAAACGCCACTATCATCATCCGTGGTGATGTTGGCATAGGCATGTAGCCCATCCAATTCTTCCCAACCGGTAACCCCAAAATAGACTTCAAAAGACACCCCGGAATTTTCTTGCCCCTCAGGTACATAAACGGGATCAAAGGTGATGCGTATGGCCCCATCGGCATCCTCGGAATGGAAACCTTGTACCCCATCAGGATAGGCCTCATAATCTTCCAGTAGCGAAAACACGCCGATTCGTTCTTCAGAAAAACCTAAACTGTTATCACTTATATTGGTAATTGAGATGTATTCGGAATCAAATCCCAATTCATCATCCTTACCCGTTCCCTTTGCCACATAATCCACAAAAGGTGGGTTTTCACCATTGACAAGATCAATTGTTTCATCATTCCCACCATTGCGCACATAAACGGCATCTTCCAGACCCACAGGAACTTCTTCAAAGGATGTTCCCCTTATTTTCACCCCTTCAGGTTGAAAAAAGGTAAATGAAAATTCCATGGCATTGTAATGGCCAGGGAACTTCAATCTATCGGTTGTGTCACCACCTTGGTTGATATTGTTGGTATCATAATCCGGTGAACGGCCATCAAATATCCCTGTAGGCGTAGTAACCACCGCTACAAAGGTGATTTTGTCATTCAGGTCAATATCGTCAATGGTCAACCCAAATTCTGTCAAAATCTCAGGAATGGTGAACGAAATAGTGGCCGGAAAGGAACTGATATCCACCAAGGTTTCCGTTTCCAAATCCCCAAAAAAAGCTTTTAGGGTATAATTGGTGGCATTTGCATTGGGGTCGTACAATGTGCCGGTGAAAGATTCCGTGTCGAGTTTCAGAATATTGAAACTGAGGTCAGGCTCCTCGGTGAAGGCTACATATCCACCTTGAAAAGTGATATCCTGCAATGTATTATAATCATTTGTACAGCCCAAGGCCAATACCAAACCAATAATGATTTTCAAGTTCTTCTTCATGGTCAAAGCGTTTTCAGATCATTTAATGAAGCCTTCGGGGTTGGTGTCCCAAAAGACACGTTCCGTATTTTTCTTTTGTTTAATGAAAGGGTTCGTCTCCACCTCATCTGCCGAATAGGGAAAACTTCGCGGAAAGGTGGGGTTGTTGTCATCGATAGGCACTTCGATATTGGATGGAAATCCTGTCCGTCGGTAAAAATTATAAGCTTCAATGGAATTCCCAAAAGCTGCCAGATAATATTCGGTGATAATGATGTCCAATCTTTCCTCATCCGATGCTGCGTTGGCATAGTTGGTCAGTACTTCTTCCACATAGGCATCTACACTTTCTTCAGTTGCCAGAAAACCGGACTTTATACTCCCGAAACCCATTACCTTGTACATGGAAGCGCGAATGGCCTGCTCCAAAAGTTCGGCCGGATCGCCATTGGTCCCAAGGGTCAATGCGGATTCTGCGGACAAAAACTTCACAAAGGAGGTAGTGAGTAAAGGAAGGATACCTGTGCCATTTAAATTGGTGCTCTTTGATGCAGTAACAAATTGGTCCTCATCAAAGGCTCCGCCTGCAGGATAAAGACCATAGACGGTCCTTTCCTTATTGTCGCCATAACCGGTTCGGCTCTCCCCATGGTCCAATCCCCTGTAATATTCACCAAGGTAGCAGTACACTACATTGGGTTCGTCCATACAAGTGTTATAGGGTATGATCAGAGGGTCTTCCGCAGCCTGGCGGTACAGATAATATCGGATACGGGGGTCTTTTTGGCTTTTGGAGTCCTTCAACATGTACATAAAATAGTTGCCCATATACTGACCGAAATCGCTCACATACCCCCTTTGAAAATAGGGATGCCTGCTTTCGGGCTCCACCACGTTGGCATAGGTATACTGAAAATCCTCCTCTTCAGTATCGATCAAATTTCCCTCTAAAAGCTTATTGATTTCCGTAACCGGATTGGTAATTCCAATGGACGAGCTGTTCAACCGGGTCTGTACCAAAATTCTCAACTTTAAGGAATGGGCAAAGGCAATCCACTTATCCTTGTCGCTTTCATAAAACAGGTCTGTGGAAAATTGGAAAGTGGATGCTTCAATATCCAAAATAGCTTGGTCTATGTCCTCCAAAACACTTAGGTAAACATCTTCTCCATCGTCCAAGCGTGCATTGGGATATTCGGACGGATTTACGGCCTGGAAATAGGGAATCTTGCCTACGTAATCTACCATCGTAATGGTCATGTACCCGACCAGCAGCTTATTGATGGCATCATGGAGCAACAGTGTTTCGTCCCCTTCGGCCAGTTCAGAAATGGTCCTGGAATTGTTCAGTGCCTCATAATAGCCTTCCCATTCCTTGCTGGAACTGCCATCCAACACTTCCACAGAAACAATTGACGGGTAAGTATCGGTCATGGCCTCATAGCGCATCACATCGTCGGTATTCAAGATCATGTTACCCATAAAATGTTGGAATCGATACTGAATCTCGTTCAAGAGATATTCGGGATCGGCACTTTCCGGTGTCAAATAATTTGGATTCTCCTGCAAATCGAAGTTGGAAACCTCGCACCCAAAAAGTAAAAAGGAAGCGCAAGCTATTTTTCCAATTAGTTTTCCTGTTCTATGCATTTCTTAATCTTTTGATAGGGTTAAAATGTTACCGATACGCCAAAGGCAATCCTTTTGGTAGATGGCACTGTGCTATCGCCCTCCCAGCCATCGCTTTCCGGGTCGTAGTTCGCATACTTTGGGAAATTGGGCGCCCTATACCAAAGATTTCTTCCTGAAAGGGTAATATCTATTTTTCGGAAGGGCAACTTTTGACCTTTCATTGGTTTTAGGGTATAACCAAGGGAAACTTCCCTCAATCTGAAAATGGAGGTATCCCACATGCCAAGGTCGTTGGCATTGTAATAATTGGAATACCCTACCCTGCTGGCATTCAATTGAATGGTATTCGGGATTTGATCTCCGTTGGCATCGAGCAGGGGTTCGCCAGTGTCGTCATCTGCCAAATATCCGGGAATGATAAAGGTGCCCTCCCTATTCTCGGTCTCCTTGGCGGAACCTCTTTGCAGCATATTCACCACACTGCTGGAATAAATTTCCCCACCGTGGGTATACTCCATCTGGGCGGAAAGGGTAAAACCCTTGTATCCAAAGGTGTTGATGGTGGTAAGTTTCCAATCGGGGTTGGGATCCCCAATTACCTTGTTGTCCAATCCAACATCATCACTAGTGATGACCTCTCCCACTCTGGTTGAAGAACCATTGCCACTGATCAGCAAGTTACCGTTCTCATCACGAAGGGCATAATCACCCTTGATTGCACCAAAAGGTTGTCCTTCCACGGCGTACCGATCTTCAGTAATAAAGATATCGGCACCTGTTGGGGTGGTCTGTACAACCAAGGACTCATCGGCGGTAAAAATGTTCCTAAGGTTCCATCTAAAATTATGGCCTCTAAAAATATCCACTCCCAAGTCTACCTCAATACCTTCATTGTCAATCCTCCCCAAGTTGATGTATTGGTCGTCATAGCCAGAGGACGGTGTCAACCGGGACTCCACAATTTGGTCTTTGGATACCCGCATATAGGCGGATGCTTCCAAAGTGACCCGATTATGGAAAAGTTTGGCCTCCATCCCTACCTCCACTTCTTTGTGCAACTCTGGTTTTAAATTAAGGTTGGCATAACGAGTACTGTACCTATTGGTGACAGGATACACCCCATCCTCTGCCGCAAACCGTAATGGATCGATGACCAAGGTGCTCCGGGTCCTGTACGGTGGAGGATAACCTGAGGAAGTGGCATAGGCATACCTGAACTTCAAATAGTTGACGGTTTCACCTCCAAAATTGAACGCGGAGGTGGGAATAAAGGAGAACGAAGCTCCAGGATAGAACAAGGTTCGGTTGGCGACTTCCACGGTACTGCCCCAATCATTTCTTCCTGAAAAGGTAGCATAGAAATAGTTTTTGTAGGCAAATTGCAACTGCCCGAACGCCCCTGCCAAGTTTTCTTCCGAGGTGCCATAATCTGCCTCAGTGGTGGTATAGTTGGTCGGTCTTAAAAATCCATATACAATTTGCCCGTCCGAATTGGAAGAATTACCTGCATACCTAGTCAATTGGGAATTAATACCTAGTTGTGCCTCCAAATTGAGGTTTTTAATGACGTCTTGGTTAAAATTGAACATTAAGGTTTGGTTGACCACCACTTCCTTGCTATCCCCAATGTTCAAATAACCATATAGGTAGTCCCCATCATACCCACCTTTGTTGGAATAGTCAAAACCTGAATACGTTTCACTGTCAAAACCAACCCGATAGGTTACGTTCAACGGATTAGCCAATCGATAGTCGGCCGTGAAATTTCCGAAGACCCTTACCTTGTCATCATAATTGCCAGAATTATGCAAGATCCAAAGGGGATTGGTATCGTTCCGATAGTAGACCGACCCCCCGGTCAATGGATTTTGATACGGCAACTCGGTTAAATCGATCCATCGGGGCAAATGGTATACCACACTAAAGATATCCTCATCGTTCACTAAGTTCACTTTTCGGGTGGAATACCCCAAATTGGCCGATAGGTTGAGTTTCTCCATCAGTTGGACCTTTCCTCCCACCGAAAGGTTAAAGCGTTTCAGGTCGTTATTCGCTATGATACCCTGCTCATCAGTATACCCTGCGGATAGATTGAACCCTAATTTTTCCCTAGTGGTGGCCAAGGTCAAGGAATGGGTGGTACCAATGCCCAACCTGAAAATATTCCTGACATTGTTGGGTTTGGCCGCAATTTTTATGGTTTGGTCCGCATATTCTGGAAAGATATCGGCCATGGTTGCATATGGATGTGGCACTTCTCCTAAAGTGGAAAAGGCGGGACCAAAATTGGAAATGATCGTTTGGTTGAATTGGATGCCCTCCGTTCCGTTGGAATAGGTGTTCTGGAACTCGGGCAATTGCGATACGGTATTGGTATAAACGGTTGAGGAATAGGTAACGGTAGTACTGGCATCCCCAGTTTTGGCCGAGCCACTCTTGGTCTGAATTAAAATGACCCCGTTCCGTCCCTCACTACCATACAATACAGCGGCATTGAATCCTTTTAGAATACTGATGCTTTCGATATCGTTGGGGTCAATATCCCGCAACAATCCGTTGAAGGGAATATTGTTTACCACGATCAACGGTGCATTGGACCCGGTAAGGGAAACGGTACCCCTGATCCGGATGGTAGATGAGGAGCCCGTTTGCCCATCGGCTGGAGTTATGGAAACCCCTGCCACTTTTCCTTGAAGGGTTCGGGCCAAATCCGCTTCGGGCCTTTTTTCCACTTCTTCAGGCTGCACATTGGCGATAGCGTAGCCAAGCGCCTTCTTTGATTTTTTGATACCCTGTGCCGTGACCACCACTTCTTGAAGCGATTGGGTGCTTTCTTCAAGCATCACTTGTAAAACAGATTGCTGGCCTACAATGATCTCCTTGGTCTGGTACCCGATATAGCTAAAAACCAAAGTATCATACCCGTCTTGAAGGGTAATGGCAAAGTGGCCATCAAAATCGGTGGTGACCCCCACATTGGTTCCTTTGAGCAGCACTGTGGCACCAGGTAGCGGTCCATTGATATCCCCTACGGTTCCGGTTATTTGTTTTTGACCATACACCATCCCCATAAGAAAGAGCAGCATGGATAAACATAAGAATCGGGTTTTCAACATGATCAATTTCGTTTAAGTTGTTTTGGATACGATTTGCAGTATTGTGGACCAGTAGTAGCGGAGCCCCATCAATACTGACCATCAAGGGGTATGGAAGATCTATTTTTTCCAAAATGTTTTGAGTATATCGGTATGACAGAAGGGTTTTGGACAACTTTTCCTGTCCCGGACCAATTCATCAGAATTCGCTTACGGATAATTGGGACAAGAAAAGTTCGAAGTGTAAGATTTGGGATTCTCATAGTGAACTTTATGTTAAAAAAACTGAAAATTAAAGGATAAACATCTACCTTCAGCATACCAATCTTATCAGATTTAGCATACCAATTATGCATTTCAACATGAAAGGCCTTCTCATCAGAAATGGCTTTTCCTTGGATGCCAAACCCCAACCTCACCTATATTTAAGTCTCTACGACGCATTCAAGAGAGCCATTCTTAATCGGTTCTTGGAGCCGGATTCCAAGTTGCCGCCCTCTCGGGTATTGGCCAATGATTTGGGCATTTCCCGCAGTACGGTACTCAAGGCATTCGACCTATTGTTGGTAGAACGGTACATTACGGCGGTAAAGGGATCTGGATACTATGTGCTGTGCCCGAAGAACAAGAAACTGAGGCTCAAGATCCCATCGGTTGCAGCAAAAGGAAACTACCCCTCCTTGTCCAACAGAGGAAAGGCTTTTTCTGAAAATGCGCATTGGCCCGGAGAGGATTCCAACAAAGGAGTGGCCTTTAGGCCAGGACTTCCTCCGCTGGATATTTTTCCGGTGCAGCTTTGGAAAAAACTTATCGATGATTATTGGAGGTGCATCACGCCTTCTGAGTTGTCATACAGCAATACCATCGGACTGCAATGCCTTCGCAACAACTTGGCCAACTACCTGAGAATTTATCGGGATATCCAATGTGACCCGGAGCAGATCATCGTGACCACAGGCTCCTTGCATTCCCTATATCTGGTATCCAACATATTGCTGGAAACCCATGATGAGGTAGTGGTGGAAAACCCAACGTATCCCATGGCCCATGGCCTTTTCAAAAGTTTGGGGGCGCAGATCTGTGCCGGCCAAGTGGACGAGCAGGGGCTTAACTTAAATGGAATACCCTGTAAAAATCCCAAATTTGTCTATACCACCCCATCTTGCCAATACCCTACGGGAATTAAAATGAGTATGACCCGTAGAAAGGAACTGTTGAAATGGGCATCCGAAAAAGAAACTTTCATTATCGAAGATGACTATAACCACGAGTTCAGCAATTGGGAGAAACCTTTGGGCTCCCTTTTTGGGATGGATCAACAGGAAAGGACCATTTATTTGGGAACCTTCAATAAATTGATCCACCCTTCCATGCGATTGGGCTATATGATCGTTCCCTATTATTTATTGGATGCGGTTACCGCCCTTTACCGCCAATCAAGCAGATTTGTTTCCCGGGAGAACCAGAAGGCCATGAGCCTTTTTATTGAACGGGATTATCTGAACAAGCACCTACGGAACGTGATGGAGGTTTCCCTGGAACGAAAGGAAATCTTTGCGGAGCACTTCAACAAGGGTTTGGGGGACTATTTTCATTTGGATACCTCAAACCCTGGTTTACATGTGATAGCCCATATAAGAGGTCCAATAAGCGATGTGGCCTTGGAAAAGGAATTATTGGACCACAATATCCTGGCACACGCCTTGAGCAAATACTATGTGCAACCCACTAATGAGAATGGATTGGTGATGGGTTTTTGTTCCGTGAACCCAAAGCAGATCAAGGATACACTGGGGAAAATGGAAAAGGTCGTTTCAAGGGTGATTCCCATCGACCCAAAACAACAAGAAAATTGGAACATTATTTTGTAAGGGAATCCAGTGCGTGTTCTGCTTGTTCCAATTGTGTTTGTAATCGCCGATTTTCCTGGATGTATTGTTCTTGCAACTGTTGTATCTTGCGTTCAAACTCATCTACCGGGACATAATCGGGCTCCCATAAGGTTTCTTTGAAAATACTTCCCAAAGTGAAGAGAAAACTAATCGCAATGGCAGATATCAACACTATTAACAATGTTTTTTCCCTTTTTAGGCCAGGATTGCCCCGTTTGATGAGCTTCTTTTCATCCTTGGACAACTTTTTAGTGCTAGAAAGCTGATCTAAAAAAACATCCCATTTTTCTTCCTCCTTCACATAAATATCCATAAAGCCTCCTTCGTCCAAAAAATCCTGGGTAGTATTGGTGGATGCCAATAGGAACATCTCCATTCCATTACCGTTCATGACATCCAAGAGATCGGGGTCGTATTCTAGAATTTCACGCACCAATTTTTCTACAAACTGCAGATTGTAGTTTGGTCTTAGAAATTCATCGTAAAGGGTCTGTATTTCGAAATAGTCGGTGCGTTCCAAGGCGTATTCCAAAAAACGGTCTTTCAGTTCGGCCTTAAAAAACTCGCTCATAAAAGGTTATAGGAAGGTTTTGGTTGGTTTTAGTGATATTTCAATATTGCTTTTCGGACAAAGTCCGGCTGGTTTTTACAATGTTTCAAATGAATTCGTAAAAGAACTAGGCCAAAACATTCATGCACTATGTTTTCACAAATCTAAAAGGGTATGTCAGATCACACGATTTCAGCACTCAACCCTGCTTCCAACAATTGGGTACACTTGGGTTTAAGATAGGTATACTCCCCCGTCTTCACCGTACATTTTCCATTGTAGTGCACGATCAGCGAACATTGCTCCGCTTGTTCCGGGGTATGTTCACAAACATGAATAAGGGTTTCAATAACGTGGTCGAAGGTATTTACGTTATCATTAAAAAGTACGATCTCATTCTGGTTCACAGTCTCTTCATCAAGAAGGACATCTTCCAGTTCCTTTTCTCTAGTGCCCATTTTTCGTAGAGTTTATGTCTTTCTAATTTACATATTTTGCTGAAACCCAGTTATTCTTCTCTAACTTTTTTTCAAATTCCAAACCATGGGTGGCACATTTTAAAGAAATGGCATCCAAATCCTGTAAATAAAAGCCACTTAGAAATAAGGCCCCTCCTTCGTTGAGGCAATTGGCGTATACCGGGATGTCATCCAGTAAGATGTTCCGATTGATATTGGCCAAAATGATATCATATTTTCTACCCACCAACAACTCACTGGTACCTTGTTCCACTTGAATGGAGGCACAGTCGTTCCGCTCTATATTTTCCAGTGAATTGATGACACACCACTCGTCAATATCAATGGCCTCTACGGGAGTTGCTCCTTTCTTCATTGCCAAAATGGCCAACACTCCGGTTCCACAACCCATATCCAAGACGGATTTACCTTCAAATTTATGATCCAAAATATGTTGGAGCATCATGTGGGTAGTTTCATGGTGCCCGGTTCCAAAACTCATTTTGGGCTCGATCACAATATCATATTCCACATGGATCGGGTCGTGGAAAGGGGCACGAACCATACAGCGGCCCCCAACTTGTATCGGATGGAAATTTTTTTCCCATTCCGCGTTCCAGTTCTGTTGCTCGATCTCGGTATTGGTCCATGTAATTTCAAAATCAGGGTGCTGCATGGCAAACAGGTCATCCAACAGTCCTTCCTTCCATTCTTCTTTTAGGATATAGGCCAAAAGGCCCTCATCGGTTTCCACAAAACTTTCAAAACCGGCATCCCCCAATTCCGCGATCAAAATATCGGTCGCGGGTTGTAAAGGTTTGATCTTAAAATTGTATTCCAAGTAAACTATGGCCATATGCTTTGTTATATGGCCTCAATGATCGCCACAAAATCGGAAGCCACCAATGAGGCTCCCCCGATCAATCCACCATCCACATCGGGTTTGGAGAAGATTTCCGCAGCATTGTTCGGTTTTACACTACCTCCGTACAAAATGGAAACAGCATCCGCCACGGCTGCATTGTACGCATCGGCAATGGTTTTACGGATAAAGGCATGCATTTCCTGCGCCTGCTCCGGAGAAGCGGTTTCACCCGTTCCGATGGCCCAAACGGGCTCGTAGGCCAAAACAATACTTTTCCAAGCACTAGCATCCAAATCGAACAGGGCATTTTTCAATTGGCTTTCCACCACGGAAAAATGATTCCCGGATTTTCTATCCTCCAACTCTTCACCAAAGCAGAAAATGGTTTTCAGTCCTTTTTCCACAGCGGTCTTTACTTTTTTGGCCAACAGGGCATCGTCCTCACCAAAATAAGCCCTACGCTCACTGTGACCCAGAATAACGATGTCCACGCCCAAGCTAAGAAGCATATCGGCGGAAATTTCACCTGTATAGGCACCGTTGTCAGCAAAGTGCATGTTTTGGGCCGCTACTTGCATGGTTGAACTTTGTAGTGAATTGACGGCTGCCTGTAGGTTTACAAAGGTTGGTGCCACGATCACTTCGGCAGTGCTATCGGGCAACATGGCCGAAAGTTCTGACAGCAATGCTTCCGTTTCTTGAAGGTTCTTGTTCATCTTCCAGTTACCTGCCACTATTTTTGTTCTCATAATCTTGTCTTCTTTAGTATTTAAAAAGTAAGTTCTTCAATATCGTTATAATGTACCTTTTGTTTAATCGTCCCCCGGTTTAGGACCAAAATGGCCGGATTGGAGCGGACAATGGTCTTTAACGTTGTCTCGTCCGTAAAGTAAAAATCAAAGTCCAAACCGTATTTCGTCTTTATTGCATTTGCATTTTCATCACTGGATGCCGACATACCGATTACTTTATACCCCTTCTCCTTGGCTTTTTTGGCTGCTTTCGCTACTTCGGAAAAAGCATCGTAACGGCTTTTGGCCAAATCGTAAGCGATTACCATCACCAGTTTGTTCTCATCCAACAACTCTGCCGCATGATCCTGTCCCTCTTTTTCAATGGTGAAATCATGTATGGGCGGTTCGTATCCTTTTTGGATCTCCGTGGTTTCCACATCCACAAATTCCCCATCCACTGATGGGTAATCTCCGTTAGTCAGCACAATTTTATCCTCACCATTAACTTTAAATCTCCAGGCATACTCGTAAACAGGTTTTGGAGCACCTTCGGGTACCGACATTCCTTCCTGAATGTTCGCTCCAATTTTATATGGCCTGAAATCCACGGATGGCAAGTGGTTCAACACATGATTGGCGAACAGGGCACAGGCCACCAAAGCCACACCTCCAACGATCCAGTTGGTTTTTGGATTCAATAAGGGTGGAATATATTTTCTTCCGAAGAAAAGCACTAGGATCAATATCAAAAGAATGACATCCTTGGTGAAGGATTCCCAGGGCGTCAGCTTTACCGCATCGCCAAAACAACCACAATCGGTCACCTTGTTGAAATACGCCGAATAAAAGGTCAAAAACGTGAAGAAAACGATCATCAATAACAAGCTCCACACCGTAAACTTGGGTTTAAAACCAAGGAGCAATAAAACTCCCAAAATCACCTCAACAATGACCAATACCACTGAAATACCCAATGCCAATGGTGTTAAGAAGGGAAGATCCAACACGCCAGGGCTAAAATATTCCTCCAATTTGAACGAAAATCCCATGGGATCGTTCAATTTAATCAAACCACTGATGATAAAGAGTATCCCTACGATGACTCTTGAAATCCAAACTAGATATTTCATTTTTCTTCGCTTAAATGAATTAGGGCAAACACGGCATAATTGACCATATCTTGATAATTGGCATCCACGCCCTCGCTCACCAAGGTTGCGCCTTGGTTGTTTTCTATTTGCTTTACGCGCAACACTTTTTGCAGGATCAAATCAGTTAGGGAACTAACCCTCATATCGCGCCAGGCCTCACCATAATCGTGGTTCTTGTCTTCCATCAATTTTTTGGTAAGGGCAACTTCTTCGTCATACAGGGCAATGGCCTCATCCGCTGTAAGATCGGGTTGTTCCACAACTCCCTTCTTGATCTGGATCAAGGCCATGATAGCGTAATTGATGATTCCCATAAACTCGGACTGCTCCCCTTCATCCACTTTTCTCACTGCATTTTGTTGCAGGCTTCGGATGCGCTGCGCCTTGATGAAAATTTGGTCGGTCAGCGATGGAAGTCGCAATATGCGCCATGCGGTGCCATAATCTTGTGCTTTTTTCGAAAACAATTCCCGGCAGGTTTGGATCACCGTATCGTATTGTTGGGAAGTCTGCTGCATGTATTGTTGCTAATTTGCGTAAATTTCGTCCAATTGAATGTGCTTGGATGCACATTGCCAAAGATAATGAAACCCAACAAAGCAGGTATTTTTTATGACCATAAACTGCAAAGGTGATTTGATCGACCTTGCCACACCCAAGGTGATGGGGATTTTGAACCTTACCCCGGATTCTTTTTTTGATGGTGGTTCCTACAAGGGCGAAAGCGCCATTTTGAAAAGGGTGGAAAGCATGTTGAATGACGGGGCCACTTTTGTGGATATGGGTGCATACAGTTCCCGGCCTGGCGCCGAACATGTTCCGGAAGTGGAAGAACTGAAACGGATGATCCCCATTGTGAAACTTATCCTGAAACATTTTCCTGAGACCTTGATTTCCATAGACACCTTCCGAAGTAAGGTTGCCGAGGAAAGTATTGTCCACGGAGCGGCCATCATCAATGACATATCTGCAGGAAATTTAGACGAAAACATGTTCGCCACGATTGCCAAATTTCAAGTTCCATACATTATGATGCATATGAAGGGCACACCGCAATCCATGCAAAAGGAAGCCATTTACGAAGATTTGATCAAAGACTTGCGTTATTATTTTTCCGAAAAAATAGCGCAAACGACCCAACTCAAAATCAATGACGTTATCATAGATCCAGGGTTCGGTTTCGCCAAGACCACGGGACAGAACTACACTTTGTTGAACCACCTGGACTTGTTCCAAACCTTTGGGTTGCCCCTTTTGATCGGTTTGAGCAGAAAATCTATGATCTATAAAATATTGGGTTCCACACCACAAGAAGCCTTGAACGGCACCACGACCCTGCATACCATTGCCCTATTAAAAGGTGCCAATATCATCAGGGCCCATGATATAAAGGAAGCAGTAGAATGTGTTAAACTTGTGGAAGCATTGAAAGCAAATGCCCTCTGATTTTTTGTTCTCCTAATTTTGCTATTTTTACAAAAACACCGCGGTTGGATTTTCTAAATTTTCTCGAGTTCAAGATTACCGATATCATCGACATTGTCCTTGTGGCCGCTTTACTCTATTACATTTACAAGCTGGTCAAGGGCACCGTTGCCATCAATATTTTTATTGGGATCGTGATTGTTTGGGCCCTGTGGAAACTTACCGAACTGCTCCAGATGAAAATGATCAGCAGCATGGTGGGCGGTTTCATGAACATCGGGCTGATTGCCTTGATCATTGTTTTTCAGCAAGAAATACGCAAATTTCTGTTGATGATCGGTTCCACCAACTTTGCCACCAAGCGTAGTTTCCTCAAACATTTTAAGTTTTTAAAGCAGGAGGCCATTTCCACTACCACCGATGTGGATGCCATCATAACATCTTGTGAACGGATGGGGGCGACCAAAACAGGTGCTATCATTGTCATTGAACGAAACAATTCCCTCGATTTTATAAAATCCACCGGTGACGCCATGAACATTCAGGTAACACAACCCATTTTGGAGAGCATTTTTTTCAAGAACAGTCCCTTGCATGATGGGGCCATTGTGGTACAGGATAATTTTATCACGGCCACTAGGGTGATCTTACCCGTTTCCAATGATCGGAACATTCCCCTCCGATTCGGCCTGAGACACCGCGCCGCCGTGGGCATCACGGAAAAAACGGATGCCCTTTGTTTGGTGGTCAGTGAAGAAACCGGAGCCATATCCTATATCAAAAATGGGGAGTTTGTTCCTTTTAAAGGAACGGAAGACCTCGTCAGGCTTATCAAAAAAGATTTGGAGTAATGAGGTGCAAAAACTGTGAAGGAGCATTGAGGACAGATTATCTCTATTGCCCAAATTGCGGCGGAAAGGTCATTCAGAAACGAATCACAATCAAAAACCTTTGGCACGATATTTTAGATCGCTACTTCAATTTGGACAATACCTTTTTAAGGACATTTACCCATCTTTTTACCAAACCTGAAGTAGTTATTGAAGGCTACCTCCACGGTCAAAGGAAAAAATATCTGAACCCTATCAGTTATTTTGGAATAGCACTTACCCTATCTGGATTTATCGTTTTCCTGATGGCCAGATCATTGGGAGATATGGATTTTGATGTTTTTAATACAGGCGCCGAAACGGTATTTCAAAAAAAAATAATGGATTTTGTTTTGGATTATCAAGCCCTCCTTTTCATCTTTTACATTCCGGTAATGGCTGTTGCAGGTTGGTTGTGCTTTGATCAGAAAAAGTACAATTTTGCTGAAAGGACAATTATTTTCATGTATACCTTGGCACATTTCAGTCTATTTACGTTCATCCCGTCGATACTTACCTTAGCCTTTGCTCCAAGTATTTATTTTGGTTTTTCAATTATTGGATCACTATCCATGGTAGTTTATTCTGGTTACGTAGTTGCAAGAATATCATCTTCAACAGGAATGGCATTGGCCGCAAGAATTCTGTTGTTCTACTTTTTATTAGGAATTATGTATTTCTTGGTTTCCGCTATGATACCTGTAATCCTTTTAATTACAGGTCAAATTACCTTAGAGGACTTTGCTCCCAAAAAATAACTATGCCACCTCTTCCGCCAAGAATTGGGCTGTATATAGATCGTTGTAGTACCCGCCTTTTTTAAGGAGTTCCTTGTGTGTTCCCACCTCTATGATCTTGCCTTCATCCATAACAATGATCTTGTCCGCCTTTTTGATGGTGGCCAATCGGTGCGCAATGATGATGGAAGTCCTACCTTCGGTAATCTTATCAGTGGCCTGTTGGATCAATAGTTCGGAATAGGTGTCCACAGAGGAAGTAGCCTCATCCAAAATCAAAATACTGGGGTTGCTCACATACGCCCTCAGGAATGCAATCAACTGTCGCTGTCCGCTGGAAAGCATGGTGCCACGCTCCTTCACATTGTATTGATACCCCCCGGGCAGACTGGAAATGAACTCGTGCACTCCAATTTGCTTGGCCGCTGCCTCCACTTGTTCCGTGGTTATGGATTCATCACGGAGGGAAATGTTATGCGCAATGGTATCCGCAAAAAGGAACACATCCTGGAGCACAATGGCAATATGGGACCGCAACGAACGTAAGGTATACTCCTTGATATCGATGCCATCTACCAAAATATGCCCTGAATCGATTTCGTAAAAGCGGTTGAGCAAGTTAATGATAGTGGACTTTCCGGCTCCTGTGGCACCCACAATGGCCACGGTCTCCCCTGCTTTCACCTGGAAGGAAATTCCATGTAATACTTCTTCATCCTTCACATAGCTAAAACGTACGTCTTTGAATTCAATATCGCCCATCACATCTTTTTTCTCCAAACTACCTTCATCGGCAATGTGGCTATCCGTATCCAAAATTTTGAAAACACGGCCAGCCGCTACCATTCCCATTTGTAGGGTATTGAATTTATCCGCAATCTGTCGCAACGGACGGAACAAAAGATCCATCAGGAAAAAGAAGGCCACAATAGCTCCTTTGTTGTCCAAGCTTACGTTTTCAATATTCTGGACCACCCCAAAATACACCACCAGACCAATTCCGATGGAGTTGGAGATTTCCGCGACCGGAAAGAAGATGGAGTTGTACCAAACCGTTTTTAACCACGCATTCTGATGCTTTTCATTGATAGCCCTGAACTTTTCCTTTTCAATTTCCTCACGATTGAACAACTGTACGATCTTCATCCCTGCAATGCGTTCCTGCACAAAGGAATTGAGGTTGGCCACTTGGGAACGTACCTCTATGAAGGCTACTTTCATGGCTTGTTGAAAGAGTCGAGTGGCAATCAATATCACCGGAAGAATGGCAAATACGATCAAAGCCAATTTCCAATTGATGGCTAGCATTATAATGGCCGCCGAAATCATTTTGAGCACATCGGCCACGATCATAAAAAATCCTTGGCTGAAAATTTCCCCTATACGTTGCATATCGGCCACCGCACGGGTAACCAAAACCCCTATGGAGGAGTTGTCAAAATAGGTCATTTTAAAGCTGGTCATCTTTTCGAACAGGCGGATCCGAATATCACGGATCACCGACTCGCCCAAAAGGTTCGCATAATAATTGAACAGTAATTGGGTAATTACCTGGCCCAACAAGAAGATGAGCATCCACATGACAGCGGTGAGCAATTGCTGTCCATCCTTGTTTTCCAGGGAATCATTGATGATGTTTTTCACCAAAATTGGAATACCTATGGCAAATGCTGCTGACAAAATGGCCACAAGTGCCACCAACCAAAATATACCCCTGTAGGGTTTAGTGTGTGCAAAAATCCGTTTGAACAACCTAAAGTCGAACGCTTTACCTACATCATCAGTTTTGCTCATTAAATAGCTCTTTTGGATATAAAACCTTTGTCAAATATAAACCTTTTGCTGGGACGGAAACCCCTGCCTCACCCCTATCCTTACTTTCGATTACCGAATGGATGTCTTCCGGCTTCATCTTGCCCAACCCGACTTCCAATAAGGTCCCGACCACCGCACGGACCATGTTCCGCAAAAATCGATCGGCGGTGATGGTGAACACCCAAATATCCCCCCGATCTTCCCAAAATGCCTTCCGAACATCACAGGTATAGGATTTCACATCGGTATTCGATTTGGAAAAACTTTCAAAATCCTTGTGTTCCAATAATAACTGGGCCGCCGTGTTCATGGCCTCCATATCCAAAGGATATTTCACCAAATGGGCATGATCCAAGTAAAATGGGTTCTTTTCCCGAACTACCCAGTATTCATAAGCACGTTCATAGGCGTCAAACCTTGCATGGGCACTGGGAATCATTCTATAAATTTTTTGCACGGCGATATCTTCCGGTAGGAACGAATTCAGCCTAAAAGCCAATTCCTCAGGATCTTCAATACCGGAATGATCAAAATGGGCGAACATTTGTTTGGCATGTACCCCGGCATCCGTTCTTCCTGCACCGACCACTTCCAATTTTTCCCTCAACAAGGTAGAAAGGGCTTTTTCCAAAACAGCCTGCACGGTAATGGCATTGGGCTGTACCTGCCACCCATGGTATGCTTTACCGAAATAGGAAAATTGGATGAAATATCTCAAAGGAATCCCTTACTTTTAAGTCGATAAAGATAATCCAATCCCTTCCAACATTTTTCCAGCCCTGTTTTTTTAGCATATTTTTAGCGTTATGACCAAGATTTTGTTGCTTTCCGACACCCATGGACATATGGACGATATCATCCTTAAATATGCTGCGCAGGCCGATGAAATATGGCATGCTGGAGACATCGGAAGTCTATCGGTCACGGATCAATTGAAGGCTTTGAAACCGGTAAGGGGCGTGCACGGCAATATCGATGACCATGTGATCCAAATGACATTTCCCGAAAACAATAGGTTCCTATGCGAAGAGGTAGATGTTTGGATCACGCACATTGGTGGTTATCCCAATCGGTACAATGTGCGGATCCGAGAGGAAATCAAAAGGAATCCGCCCAAATTGTTCATTTGTGGCCATTCCCATATTTTAAAGGTGATGTTCGATAAAAAATTGGACTTGCTACACATGAATCCGGGTGCTTGTGGCAAGCAGGGGTTCCATCAGGTGCGGACTATGCTACGCTTTGTGATCCACGGGGACAAGATCACGGATTTGGAAGTGATCGAATTGGGAAAAAGATAATCTTTAAAATCAAAAATCCCGACCAAGGCCGGGATTCTTTCGCACTAATACTACTAAGATGTTAGGTTCAACGCAAGCGATCAACAGATTTTACAAGATCTTCATCCTTTTTGATAGCCCTGTTGGCCAGGACCAGAAAAACGATAGAAAATACAGGAATCAGCATCCCAATACCCTTCTCAGAAACTACAGTTCCTCCGGATAGACTTAGCGATCGATAAACGAAAAATCCTAGTAAAAAAAGGTCCAATATCATATTCAATCTGTTCACCACAAATTGATTTTGTCTGTTTTTATACATCAAAATTGAAACGACCGCCAACACGGCCGAAACGTAAAAAACGATGCTCACCAATACTTCATCCTGTGCAAACACCTCTTTACCTCCCACTTCTACCCAAAGATTCAGAAAAAAGGGAAGCACCCCTACCAACAGGGCCACAACCAGCAAAAAAAACGTCTGAATTCGTTGAATCATTGTGCAAATCGATTTCAAAATGCAAAAATAGACGTCTTTTTGATAACTGTAGCGTTAATCTTCAAAAATTATTTGTATTATTGTGCTGTTATTAGCAAAGCACCTACCTAGGAAAACTTTCCTCCAGTAGCACCCAAATAACTTTTACTTCAATATTCAGAATTACACAAGTCTAACTTATTCTTTACTTAATGTTCGAGATTTCCGATCTAAAAGCTAAAAAGCTTCCTGAATTGCAAGATATTGCGAAGGATCTTAATGTTCCCAAATTCAAAACCCTCAAAAAACTGGACTTGGTATACCAAATCCTTGATGTTCAAGCCTCTAACCCAAAGGCAGTTGCGGAAACCGTGGCAACTCCGGACATCAAAACCGATACTAAACCAAAACGTGTCAGAACGCCACGACCCAATAACGACCAAAAGGCCAAAACCGAAATTGTTCCCGAAAAGAAACCAATAGCAGAAGTTGCTGAAAAAAAGGAGGATACAAAGGAACACCCCCCTAAAAAGGAAAACAAACAGGGTAATCCCCAAAAGAACCAAAATAACAACAGGAGGACGAACCAAAACCAAAATCCCAATCAGAATCCTAACCAAAATCAGAATATAAATCCAAACCAGAACAGTCACCACGATAAGAAGAACAGCCACCACGATAAAAAGAACAGCAACTTTGACAAAGACCTAAAAAATAGGTACAAAGAACCTGAATTTGAATTCGACAGCATTATTGAAAGTGAAGGGGTGTTGGACATTATGCAGGATGGTTATGGGTTCCTAAGATCTTCGGATTACAACTACCTTTCATCCCCTGACGATATTTATGTATCCCAATCCCAGATCCGTTTGTTCGGACTAAAATCCGGGGATACTGTTTTAGGGAACATAAGACCTCCAAAAGAAGGTGAAAAATATTTTCCTTTGATCAAGGTGAACAAAATCAACGGCCTTGACCCTCAAGTGGTCAGGGACAGGGTTTCCTTTGAACACTTGACCCCCTTGTTCCCTAAGGAAAAATTTAAATTGGCAGAAAAACAGAGCACCATTTCCACTAGGATCATGGACCTGTTCTCCCCTATCGGAAAAGGACAAAGGGGCATGATCGTATCCCAGCCAAAAACGGGTAAGACCATGTTGTTGAAGGACATTGCCAATGCCATTGCGGCCAACCACCCAGAGGTTTACCAGATCATTCTATTAATTGATGAAAGACCTGAGGAGGTAACCGATATGCAACGTAATGTTCGCGGGGAAGTGGTTGCCTCTACTTTTGACAAAGAAGCTTCTGAACACGTAAAAGTTGCCAACATTGTTTTGGACAAAGCAAAAAGATTGGTAGAATGCGGCCATGATGTGGTGATCCTTTTGGACTCCATCACGCGATTGGCACGTGCCTACAACACCGTACAACCAGCGTCTGGTAAAGTATTGAGTGGTGGTGTGGATGCCAACGCCCTGCACAAACCAAAACGATTCTTCGGAGCGGCCAGGAACATTGAAAATGGAGGGTCTCTTTCCATCATTGCCACGGCCCTTACCGAAACCGGATCCAAAATGGACGAGGTGATCTTTGAGGAATTCAAAGGTACCGGTAACATGGAACTTCAGTTGGATCGTAGGATTTCCAACAGAAGGATTTTCCCTGCCATTGACCTGATTTCTTCCTCAACCCGAAGGGACGATCTTTTGTTGGATGAAAACACCATTCAGCGCATGTGGATCCTTAGAAAATACCTTGCCGACATGAACCCAGTGGAAGCCATGGAATTTATGGAGCAACGTATTAAGCAAACGCGAAACAACGAAGAATTTTTACTCACAATGAACGAGTAGTAAAAATCTAAATATCAATAACTTAAAAACCCTTCAAAATTTCTTGAAGGGTTTTTTGTTGACCCAATTTAAAGAAAAGACATATCTTTAAATTGGTTTCCTCAAAACTGAACTATAAATTACTTATACCATGAAAAACAACAGAAAAGTTGCTCTTGCTTTTTTAAGCATCTTTGTGCTTTTTTTGGGTGCATGCCAACAAGGACCCAAAAAGGATGAACCTAGGAATTCAGAACCTCCCCAAGAAGAAAAAGTGTCTCCACCAGAAGGGATCATTTCTTTGGAAGAATCCAAATCCCTGTACGATAATTACACCAAGAACAGGGTGGACATGATTCACCAATACGAAGCGGAACGCAGTCCTGATACCAAATTTGAGGCAGCCAGATTCACCTCTTTCACCTATGCGGAAATTAAACAATACATGGCTTATATTGAGCAAGAGGCAAGTATGGCCAATGTGGAAATTTCTTCACTTCGGTTTTACTTTGCCAACTATCCCGATAAAGAACATTTCCCTGATGGAAAGAAAATTGTACATCCTAGGCAAAATTCCATGTTCATCGTTCCTACCATGAAAGTAGATGGCGAGGATTATGGATTTTATATTGGTGCGGACGGAAAAGCAAAATTGATTAAAGATGCTGTAGGCACCAAGGGAATGGGACAAAACTCGATTGACGGGGAAAAATCCTATGCCAGTTTTGCTCCAACACTATTCCAGACAGGAGATAAAAGTTTGGATTTGAACCATGGTGGATCAGGACCACCACCTTTCACCGATTTTTAATGGAATATGCTTGAAGGACTGATTGATAATTTAATCGAGCACTTTTATTTGCCCCTCTATCTAGTTACATGGATTGTTGCAGTAGTGAGGTATAGGACATATTTTGACACACCGTTGAAGTATCTTCCCATGATTATTATTTATACATTTTTCACAGAACTTTTGGGGGTTCTGATAAAGTACAATAACAACTTTCAGTTTTTCTCCGATGATCGTTATACGTGGCATAATGTGATCATCTATAACATTTATCAGCTTGTTTTCTTTCTTTTTTTCTTTGAAGTCTACCGAAAAGTACTGGATAAGAGAATCAACAAAAAAATGATTTTCTACTTTAACATTGTTTGTACATTGTCCTATATAGTGAATGCCATTGCCTACAATCCTTTACATAATCAAACCACATATGCACACATTATAGGTTCATTAATGTTGGTGTTCATTATTGTGCAATATCTAAAGGAAAAATACACTGAAGGAAATTCGCAGCCCTTAAAGTTCAACCTGTTGTTTTGGATAAGCATTGGATTACTGGTTTTTTATCTCTCGTTCCCTTTAATATTGTTTATCTACATGCTTAAAGTAGATCTTTGGATTTTAGCCTACTTCAGACCTATTTTACTTATTTCCATTGCATTAATGTATGCATTTATCATCTTCGGACTTTTAATGGGAAAAAGAAAAGCCTTCCGATAGTAAAAAACGATTTAAATATAAACGCCTCTTTTTCGGGGGCGTTTTTTATTGTGTACATTTAAGTCCCAACCAAAACCAATGTAGAACAGCTGCCACGGACCACAATGGAGGAGTTTTATAATTTTATCACCGAACAATACTTTCTGCCTTTTTATATTATTGTATGGCTAGTGGCCGTAGTCCGTTACCGCACTTTTTTTGATACACCGCTCAAATACTATCCCATCTACCTCATGTATACCTTTTTAACGGAATTGTTGGGATATTTGGTAACGCACACGGATCAATTTCAATTCTTTTCGGAGAAAAAATACGATTGGCACAATGTGATCATCTTCAACATTTACTCCGTGATAGCCTTTTCCTTTTTCTTTTACATCTATTGGAAGGTTTTACAGAGTAAAAAACACAAAAGGTGGGTGGCTTATGGAGGATTGATCAGTTTGCTTTCCTATTTAATCAGTTTGTTCTTTCAAGATCCGTTGCATATGAACCTGTACTATGCAGACTTGATTGCCTCCATGGTTTTATTATTCGATATCGGACTTTACATCAAAGAAAAGCGAAGTGAAGAAGGAACATATCCAATAAAAAATAACCTCATGTTCTGGACCACTTTGGGCCTATCGGTTTTTCATGCCATTTTCCCTTATCTGTTCCTAATTGCTTATGAAGCTCCATTGATCTGGGCCAAACTCCAACTACGGGAAGTTTTGAAAGTACTGATCATTTTCATGTACGGAACCTTTATGATCGGTGCCCTTTTGGGAAGACGTTCTTCCTTCCGGTAAGTACAAAAAACAAAAACGCCCCCAAATTGGAGGCGTTCTTCAATATATTTTTCGCATAAGGCTTACATAGCAGCAACCTTGCTCATCAACTTGCTCTTAAGGTTCGCTGCCTTGTTGTTATGGATTATGTTGCGCTTGGCCAACTTATCGATCATACCAACCACAGTGGGCAACAAAGCCTCAGCGGCCTTTTTATCTTCTTCACCACGTAATTTTTTGATGGCATTACGCACGGTTTTGTGCTGATACCTATTACGCAAACGTACCGCTTCGTTTCTTCTGATTCTCTTTAATGCTGACTTATGGTTTGCCATTATCTTAAATTATACTTTGTAAATTCCTTTTTTGTAGCCCGTAGGGGAATCGAACCCCTGTTACCAGGATGAAAACCTGGCGTCCTAACCCCTAGACGAACGGGCCATTTAAATTTTAAATTTGGAAGTTAAAACTCCCAAAGAACACCATGTCTATTGAACTTTGTAGCCCGTAGGGGAATCGAACCCCTGTTACCAGGATGAAAACCTGGCGTCCTAACCCCTAGACGAACGGGCCATGGTTGCACAATTGCGGATGCAAAAATACAACTATTTTTAAGTCTTGCAACAGTAAAATATAATTTTTACAACCTAATTAGTAGGCCTTTGCAAAGAGCACCCTTTGCAAGGAAGGTTTACCCGTCACCATACAAGTACCTTCTTCCTGTTCCTCGTGCAACGGAATGCAACGAATGGTGGCCTTGGTCTCTTCCTTGATCTTGTCCTCCGTCTCCGGTGTTCCATCCCAATGAGCGGACACAAAACCGCCTTTTTCCTCGATCACTTTCTTGAACTCCTCGTATGAATCCACTCGGGTAATGTGTTCCGCACGGTAATCGATTGCCTTTTGATAGACGTTCCTCTGGATGTCCTCCAATAACGCTTCCACCTTGCCAACAATTTCCGCAGCACTTACGGATTCCTTCTCCAAAGTATCCCTTCGGGCTACTTCATAGGTTCCGTTTTCCAGATCGCGTTGACCAATGGCCAAACGCACAGGCACACCTTTCAGTTCATATTCATTGAACTTGAAACCAGGTTTATGGGTATCCCTGTTGTCGTATTTCACTGAAATTCCCTTGGCACGAAGTTGCATCACCAATGGTTCCACCTTTTCAGAAATGGCATCCAACTGATCCATTCCTTTATAAATAGGTACAATTACCACTTGAATAGGTGCCAGTTTTGGAGGCAATACCAAACCATTGTCGTCACTATGGGTCATCACCAAGGCCCCCATCAATCGGGTAGAAACCCCCCATGAGGTTGCCCATACATATTCTTGCCCCCCCTCTTTGGTGGCAAACTTTACATCAAAGGCCTTGGCAAAATTCTGTCCTAAAAAATGTGAGGTCCCAGCTTGTAGCGCTTTACCATCCTGCATCAAAGCTTCAATACAATAGGTTTCCTCTGCGCCTGCAAAACGCTCACTGGCTGTTTTGGTTCCTTTGATTACGGGCACACCCATATAGTTTTCTACAAACTCGGCGTAAACATGCATCATCAACTCTGCTTCTTCAATAGCTTCTTCCCTAGTAGCATGGGCCGTATGCCCTTCTTGCCATAAGAACTCAGCTGTACGCAGGAACAATCGTGTACGCATCTCCCAACGCACCACATTGGCCCATTGGTTGATCTTTAGCGGTAGATCACGGTAAGATTGTATCCACTTTCGGTAGGTATCCCAAATGATCGTCTCGGATGTTGGGCGAACAATCAATTCTTCTTCCAACTTGGCATCTTCATCCACCACAATCCCGCTACCATCCTCGGCGTTTTTAAGTCGATAGTGTGTTACTACGGCACATTCCTTGGCAAAGCCTTCCACATGACTGGCCTCTTTGCTCAAATAGGATTTTGGGATGAACAAGGGAAAATAGGCATTCTCATGACCTGTTTCCTTGAACATCTTGTCCAATTGGGCCTGCATCTTCTCCCAAATGGCATAACCATAAGGTTTGATGACCATACATCCCCTTACTCCTGAATTTTCCGCAAGATCCGATTTTACAACAAGTTCATTATACCATTTGGAATAATCTTCTGCTCGGCTCGTTAAATTTTTACCCATCTGCTCTAGTTTGGCACAAAACTTGTGATTTCTTTAATAAAATAATTCGGTAAAACTAGTTATTTTTAGTATGTTCAACAATAAAAATTGCGCCATGTTAAAGTCTTTACCCCTCAGCAAAATCAAAATTTTTGCCACATTCGGTGTCGTCACTCTATTGCTGGCTTCATGCGGCACATACCAACAGTCTTCCTATTATGACGATGGCATTTACTCCAATGGCAACAGGGTTGTCCAAGTGGAGAAAAGAAATCCCGATGCGGTTCGTTACGAGCGGCAAGAAAGCAATATGTATGGGGATTACTTCGGTGAAAAGGCGGACCAATATGGTGAAATTTTGGACAGTGAGATTTTTACCGATGTGGATAGTTATTCAAGTCGAATGGCGACCGATTCCATTCCCTTAGGAAATGAAGACGATTATTTCACTTACGACAGTGAGTTCAATACCTATAATGGCAATCCTGGCTGGGGAGACAACCCTGCAAGCGTGAGCATCAATGTATACGACAACAGTTGGGGATGGGCCGGGTACTATGGCTGGGGATTCCCATATAACAACTGGTCTTATGGTTGGTACAACCCTTATTTTTCTTGGGGATGGTACAACCCATGGCGATATAACCGTTGGGGATGGGCCGGATACTATGGCTGGGGTTACCCTTATTATGGATGGGGATATGCTGGCTACTATGGATGGGGCGGATACTACGGCAGTTGGAACAGACCCTACTATTACAACAACAGGTACTATGGCAGAAATTACGCCTACATGTCCGGAAGAAGAGGATATGCCAGAAATTACAGTACTGGTTTGGCATCCAGAAGTAATAGAAATACCAATGCCTACCGAACTAACAGCGGTCGCTCCAACAATACAGTGGCGCGCAGTAACATGGCCAATAGAAGTTCCAGAAGCTATAATAGCAATTCATCTGTTCGTAGATCGATCAACGCGGATGCCGTGGCCAGGAACCAAGCCTACCGAACCACTAGAACTACACGCAGCAATCCAAGTTATAATGGCAGCAGCAGAACCTACCGTTCCTATGGAACCGTTCCTTCAACAAGAAGCAGTGGCACCTATAACAGGAGTGGTTCGGCAACCAGAAGTTATTCATCGCCTGGCTATAACTCAGGTAGGAGCACCAGAAGCTACCAGTCCTCGGGCAATGCAGCACCAAGGACCAGTAACTTTAGCCGGTCTTCAAGCGCACCAAGAAGTTCAGGAACTTACCGCAGCAGCGGAAGCACTTCCAGAAGTTCAGGTAGTTTTAGAAGTTCGGGTGGGGGCAGTTCAAGAAGCTCTGGTGGTGTAAGTAGATCTTCTGGTGGAGCCTCCAGATCATCCGGTAGCAGGGGAGGCAGACCATAAACCCTACTAACATTCTCAATATCTAAATCATAAGAAATGAAAAGAATCTCAATTTTCATAATGGTATTGGCATGCACCTTTGCAAGTGCCCAAACTATTGATGACGTGTTGCGCTACAGTACCGAAAATATGCTGGGAACCGCTAGGTTTCAGGCCATGGGTGGCGCATTTGGAGCCTTGGGCGGTGATTTTTCAGCCCTTAACGTCAACCCTGCAGGGTCCGCGGTCTTCAATTTTAGCGAAATTGGCATCACCGGATCCAACTATAACCGGAACAACGATGCCCTTTTTGGAAACAGTACCAGCAACAACAAGGACAATTCTTTGGAACTGAACCAAATAGGTGGTGTGTTTGTCTTCAAGTCGAACAATAGCCCATGGAAAAAAATTGCCTTGGCCTTCAATTATGACATGGTCCAGAATTTTGACAACGAATTTTATGCTAGGGGCAATACCCAAGTAGGTATTGACAACTATTTCCTGAACTTTGCGCAGGGACAGGAATTGGGGCCTCTTCGCGTGCAGCAAGGAGAATATATTGAGGAAGCCTATTTGGATATCGGCGCCAACATGGGGTATGCCGCCCAACAGGCCTTTTTGGGCTTTCAAGCGGGCATCATTGAACCCACTGCTGATGACGATGCCAACACCTCCTATTTCTCCAACGCTGAATATGGAAGTGTGAACCAACAATACCTGCAAAATACCAGCGGCTACAACAGCAAGTTCACCCTAAACTTTGCCGGTCAGTATCAGGAGAACCTATACATCGGTGCCAACTTGAACTTCCACAACATCCTATATGACCGAATCACCTATTTGGATGAAGATGGATATGATCAGGCTTCCCCGATCCAATTCACCAGTTTTGATAATTTGTTGCATACCGAAGGTTATGGATTTTCATTCGGATTGGGAGCCATTGCCAAATTGAACGAGAGCATTCGGGTAGGTGGTAGTTACCAGTCCCCAACATGGTATACCTTAACGGATGATACCTCACAACGAATCAACTCATCCTTGGCGGTTTCCGATATCGATTTTATCAATTTTAACATTGTAAACCTGTACGATGAATACCGCATTAAAACGCCGGAGAAATTTACAGGAAGCTTTGCCATGGTCTTTGGCCAGGATGGACTGATCAGTTTCGATTACAGTTATCAGGATATGTCCAAAGCGGAGCTAAGACCAACGTCCGACCCTAGCTTTTCTTCTGAAAACGCATTTATTGCCAATGCGCTTGGTGCAGTAAACTCTTACCGTGTGGGTGGTGAGTACCGAATTGAAGAGGTAAGTTTACGTGCTGGCTACCGATTTGAGAGCAGTCCATATGAAAATGGAGATCTAGTGGGCGACCTAACCGGATTTTCTGCCGGTATCGGTTATAATTTTGGAGGAAGCAGATTGGATCTGGCCTTTAGCAGAACCGAGCAGGATGTAAATTCTTATTTCTTTGATGCCGGAATTGACAATGCCGCTTTGGTGAACCAAATCAACACCAATATTTCACTCGGTTACAGTGTGAAATTTTAAAATATAAAATTGAAAAAAATAGAAGGCTGGAAGAAATTCCGGCCTTTTTTTATCGCACCAAGGAGAAGTGCCTTCGAACCTGGGTGGCCACAAGAACTCCTTCATCATCGCGATCGTAATCCAAACGGAACCAATAATCGGACGAAGGCATGTCCCTGCCGTTGAAGGTACCATCCCATCCAAAATTGAGGTCCATTTGCTTCAACAGCTTTCCGTAACGATCAAAAATAAAGACCATGGGATTGCTGAGTTGTTCCACTCCATACACATTCCAATTATCGTGGACCCCATCGCCATTGGGTGTAAAGAATTTAGGGTAACCCACAATCAAAAACGGTATGGGATCCGAGGTACCACAGCCATTTTTATCATTGATGATTACGGTATTCATACCAGGTGGTACATCATAAAAAATGGGGTCATCCTGAAACTCTCCTCCGTTAATGGCATATTCATAATCCCCATCCCCATCTGGAATAAATTCCACATTATAGGGGTCGGTCTGATCGCTGTTCACAAAATCGTCCAGTACGTTAACGGTAAGATTCGGAATACCATAAAAGGTTATCAATATCCCCCCTTGGTCCACTACTGTGGGCGGGGTTCCGGATGCTGTCGTAATTTCTGCAAAATACCGTCCTGAATTTGGGCTACTCACCACAAGTTCCGCACCAAAAGGACCCGACCCTACCAAAGTAGCATCAATGGTGCCATCATCATCGTAATCCACCGTCCATTCCACTGAGGCAATATCCGATCCGGCTGGGGAGTTCAATGCGGACAAGGTAATATCAGGATCACCTTCACAGGCCACGATATCCAATCCTAAAAATTCATCGCGAAGGGTACAATCCAAAGCCGTGTTCTGGTCTTCATCAACCGAACTTCCTGTAAAGGTCAAGATAAACGACTCCGGCTCTTCATCAAAATTGGTGTTGTAATTGTTGATGTAGAGGTAGTAGATTTCCCCTGCGTTCACATCCAACCATTCATCATAGGTGTTCTGGCTACTTTTCACAAAAGGTGCCCCTTCCCTACCATCAACCGGGTTCACCCCAATTCCGGTAAAGCCCGTATCGTTGTATTCGTAATTACATCGAATGGGTTGTGAAGTTCCATCACCAATAATGGTACAAAAATTCTGTCCTGCAGTTTGGTCAAAGGGACCATATAGTGCAAAATCCCATTCCGCAGTGATGGGTCCTCCTGGGTTTACAGGAACAGCCTCTATATCAAAACCAATCTGGCCATCGGTCCCTGCCCTGAACACAAACCACCCGGAATTGTTTTCTATATTCGCCGAACTCACACTTCCTTTTTCCAGACATCCGGTCTGGGTAATTACTTCGGGGTCAAAATCATCGATATCACCGCTACCATCGGTAACACCCATAATGGGAGCATCTGCACAAACAGGAATGGCCGTTCTACAATCCGGGGAGTTCTGCGCGCTCGCTGTAATGAAGGTCAAAAAGAAAACACAGATAGCGCTAAATAGGGCTCTCATAGAATTTTGGGGCTAAAAAGGTTATCCTACATAACCTCTATAACTCTACAAATGATGCGTTTAGTATACCTTCATCGAAAAAATGTGCGGTTAATCGATGAAATGCACCAAACCTACCTTCTCAAGGAAAAATGACTTTGGAGATATTTGGCATACGTACGGTTTCCATCTTCTCCAATGTAGGACAGCTTGAACCAATAATCCGTGGAAGGTAATGGCTTTCCATTGAAACTGCCATCCCACCCGGGATCAAACTCATTCATCTGTTTGATAAGTTTTCCATAACGATCATAAATGGTGACAATGGGCGAATTCAAGGTGGAAAGGCCTTCAATCTGCCAAGTTTCATTGAGTACATCTCCGTTGGGTGAAAAAATGGAAAGGAAACCTACAACGACGATCTCATCCTCCACTTCACCACAACCGTACAAATCTCGCATATATACTTTATGGATGCCCGGGGCAACACCCTCGAACACATTACTGGTCTGATAATCCCCATCACCCAAGCGAAATTCATATTCACCGAGGGCATCCGTGTTGATAGTGACAGTATTGTTGGCGCTCATATCCTCAATATCGATACTGGAGATAACGGGCATTGTAGATATGGAAACCGTCACCGTTTTACTGGCTGCACAAACGGTTCCGTTGGATGTATTGGTAACGGTCAAGGTATATTCCCCTTCATGTGAAACGGTAATGTTCGGGGTGGACTCCCCTGTATTCCATGCATAAGTATAGTTGGGATCGGGGTACATTTCTCCAATAGTGATGCTACCCACTGCCTCACAGATAACGGCTTGTTCGTTAAAGTTCAATTCAGGGGTTTCCGCGGCATTCACCACAAAGCTTTCAGAAGCATCATAACAATTTGGATTGGCCAAGGAAGTGGTCCTTACATAAATGGTTTCCAGACCTGGACTCACCAAATACTGCCTGGGCAAAGGGTTGACACCTGCTACGGCATCGGATGATGAATTGTGATAACTGACCATGAATTCAGAAGGGTCCTGCCCATCAAGTGCCTCTTGATCTTTGGATTCCAAATCGAAAAGAATTCCCGAAGTTTGACAAAAAGACTCATCTGTTAGGGTTCCTGTAGACGGAACCGGGTTAAATCCAACTTGCACATCACTGATGATGTTTCCACTTCCCGTAATCACTACAACCCTATATTGACCTGAACTGGTCACTTCATAATTGGCCGTCGAGGCTCCGGCAATCTGCTGGTATCCGTTTCCTTGATTCACAAACCATGAATAATTTGTAGCTCCAGAAGTTGTGGCATCCAATAGTACCATATCATTCTCGCAAGCTGCCACTGGAGGGCCCAACAAATTACTTACAATAGAACAATCCAAGGCATCATAAGGATGGCTCGCCCAAATATCTCCTGTAAACTGTATGGAAAAACCAGAGTTTACATTGCTGAAGTTGTTGATGAACAGGTAATAGTCCTCACCAGGCTCTACTTGCAGCCATTGTTCAAAATGCACGGAATCGGTATTCCCGGTGGGATCCTCTCCAACCCCAATAAAACTGACCCCTTCACTGTTATCAAAGAAATTGCAACGAATGGGATCTCCCAAAGTGTTGCAATCCGAAGCTTTGTAAAGGGCGAAGTCCCAATCTTCTATGTTATTATGTCCAATGTTGAAACCTAATTGTCCTGCGGCAGCGGTCCTAAATCGGTACCAGGCAGAATTGGATTCAATGGAACCAGAAACGGTCTGTTCCAAACATCCTGTGGTTGCCTCACCATAAAAATCATCAATACCATAGCCATTAGTACCCCCATTGATGGGCGTATTGTTACAAATAGGAATGGCATCCGAACAATCTTGGGCAACCTGGGACTGCGCAAATTGACAAATGAGTAAGAAGAATAAGGTCTTTACGACTGACTTTACCATAAAAGACTGTAGGTTTGGGCATTATAAAAGTATTGCAGGATATAGGTTAACAATAATTTATGTTGTCAAACAACGGATAGCAGATGTTAAATCATTCATTAGTGTTATCTTTGCTGTCTTGAAGAAACAGCTATGAAACTAGAGCGGGCTTTGGAAGAACAATATGAGGAAAGAGGTAACGACCACGTTGGCTCTTCAACGGACACCCCTATGCGCAATGATGCTTTTGTATTGAGCGACGAGGAAAAAATAGAACGCATCCAAAATAGTGTCAGGGAAATAATGTTGACCTTGGGTCTTGACCTTGATGACGATAGTTTGAAGGGCACCCCAAAAAGGGTAGCCAAAATGTATGTGAAGGAAATTTTCGGAGGACTCCATCCGGACCGAAGACCAACTTCTTCCACCTTTGACAACAAATACAAATACGGTGAAATGTTGGTGGAAAAGAACATTGTGCTTTATTCTACCTGCGAACACCATCTATTGCCGATTGTGGGCAGAGCGCACATTGCCTATATTTCAAACGGAACCGTAGTCGGACTTTCCAAAATGAACCGTATCGTGGATTACTACGCCAAGCGACCACAGGTTCAGGAACGTTTGAACATTCAGATCGTTAAGGAGATGCAGAAAGTTCTGGGTACTGAAGATGTAGCCTGTGTAATCGACGCCAAGCACCTTTGTGTTAATTCTAGAGGTATCCGTGACATTGAAAGTAGTACCGTTACCGCTGAATATGGTGGTAAATTTAAGGATGAAGCCGTACGCAGGGAATTTTTGGATTACATCAACCTAGAAACCGAATTTTAAACCGAAACGTTTAAATGCAACTTTACAAACACCAACCATTACGCATCCATAATTCACTTACCGGAAAAAAAGAAACCTTTCAACCCATAAACGAAGGATACATTGGCATGTACGTTTGTGGCCCTACGGTGTACAGCAATGTGCATTTGGGCAACTGCCGCACGTTCATGTCCTTTGATATGATCTTTAGATATTTCAAACATCTGGGCTTTAAGGTTCGCTATGTACGTAACATCACTGATGCCGGGCATTTGGAGAACGATGCCGACGAAGGAGAGGACAAGATTGCAAAAAAGGCAAAATTGGAGCAGATAGAGCCCATGGAAGTAGTGCAACGCTACACCGTGGATTTTCACAATACACTCCAAAAATTCAACCTGTTGCCACCAAGCATAGAGCCCACGGCAACCGGACATATCATTGAACAAATCGAAATTATTAAGGAAATCCTTGAAAAAGGATATGCCTATGAGATAAATGGCTCCGTTTATTTTGATGTGGTCAAATTCAATGAAGACCATGAATACGGCAAATTGAGTGGGAGAAAGTTGGAGGATATGATTGCCAACACGCGAGAACTAACTGCCCAGGACGAGAAACGAAATCCACAGGATTTTGCCCTTTGGAAAAAAGCCGAACCGCAACATATCATGAGGTGGCCTTCCCCTTGGGGCGACGGTTTTCCGGGATGGCATTTGGAGTGCACGGCCATGAGCACCAAATACTTAGGAGAAACTTTTGATATTCATGGTGGTGGAATGGACCTGAAATTCCCACACCATGAATGCGAGATTGCCCAAGCCGAGGCCAGTACCGGCAAGTCCCCCGTAAAATACTGGATGCATGCCAATATGCTGACCCTCAACGGAAAAAAAATGTCCAAATCAACAGGCAACAACATTTATCCATCAGAAATCTTTAGCGGGGAAAATACTATCTTGAGCAAGATCTATTCCCCTGCGGTGGTCCGCTTTTTCATGATGCAGGCCCATTATACCAGCATATTGGATTTGAGTGACGAGGCATTACAAGCTTCAGAGAAAGGGTACAATCGTTTGATGGAAGCTATTGGTAATCTAGAAAACTTGAAAACGGGAGCTACATCGGATTTTGATGTGGAGACATGGAAGCAAAAGTGCTACGATGCCATGAACGACGATTTCAACACGCCGATCCTCATTGCCCATTTGTTCGATGCCGTGAAACACATCAACCTGATTAAGGAAGACCAAGAAACCATCACCGAAGAGGACAAATCCCAATTGGAAACTACACTGAAGGCCTTTGTGTATGATGTACTAGGTGTGGAAAACCAAGCTTTGGCCCAGGATGATTCCAATGCCCTCAATGGGGTTATGGACCTTCTGATCCAAATCAGGAACCAGGCTCGTGCCAATAAAGATTTTGCTACTTCGGATAAGATCCGTGACGAATTGGGTGCTTTGGGCATTCAATTGAAAGATGGCAAGGATGGCACTACATTCACCCTCAATTGATATCAACGCAAGGTATCATCCATGAATTTGGATTGGTATTCCCCTGGTGATACATTTATTTTCCTTTTGAACAATCTGTTGAAATACGAACGGTTTTCAAAACCGCATTCCAAGTAAATTTCCTTGATTTTTCGAGTAGGATCTTTCAACAATTTAACGGCCAATTTGATACGCTCGCTGTTGATATAGTCAATGGGCGTAATCCCCAATTCTTCCTTAAAGGTCTTATGAAAGTGGGACTCGCTCATACAGGCCTTTTTGCTCAGGTCGCTTACCGAAATGGGTTCATGTAAATGTGCTCCTATGTATTCGATTACATAGGCCAACCTATTATGGGACCCCAACTTGGAGGCATGTTCCACATAGGTCTCTCTCGCATTTCCTTGCAGGATACGAATGATGAGTTCCTGAAGCATGTTGTCCACAAAAAAGTCCTTGGAAGGATGGTTTTCCGTGAAGAGATATAATAACCGTTGAATGATACCATAAATACTGGCATCATTGGTAAAGTGGTAATTGTAATCCATCAGGGCCCATTCGGTACCATCGTGCTTGGGCATTTCATCGTTCATCAAATTGATGACCTTGTTGATCTTTTCATCGGAAATGGCCATGGCCAGACACCTAGTGGGATTATCCTGGTTCGCTTCCGGAAAATCGATACGCATCACTTCCTTTGGAGGCAATATCAGGGATTCTCCCGGTAAAAAGTCAAAAGCTTTTTTATCTCGAAGATGCATCACCTTTTTACCGATGAGCATGGAAGCCAGCACAGGTTGATCGAACTGCAGCATCACGCGCTCCGCTTGAAGATGGGTCTCGAACACATGCATGGCCGCATTGTTCAAGGTGTAAGAGGTTTGGTTCTCCACCAAATGTTCAAGCTTGCGTTCCTTAAAAAATTTATTAGAAAGCTGCATACGAAATATCCACTCCTTAATTTATTACATAAATCATTATTAAATATAAAAATTATCTTATCGAATATTGTTAAAAATATAAAAACAAAGAGGATTGTTCATATCAATAATAGAATACGTCAGATGTACGGGGTTCAAAATCAATACTTTTAAAATCAGTCAGTTGGACCAACAGGGTCCACCACATAAAAATTAACATTAACAACTAAAAGTACGTATTATGAGCAATGTGCAAACCACGGAACGCAGTGTCTTGGACAAACCCAAGTTCAAAGACCAATATGAGAACTACATTGGCGGGAAATGGACCCCACCCACCAAAGGAGAATATTTTGATAACATTTCGCCGGTAGATGGCAACGCTTTCACCAAAATTGCCCGATCCACCTCTGAAGACATCGATAAGGCCATTGACGCAGCTTGGGCCGCTGCGCCACAATGGAACAACTCATCGGCCACCTACAGGAGCAATTTGTTGCTCAAGATTGCTGATCGTATGGAACAAAATCTTGAAGTGTTGGCCCGGGCCGAAACTTGGGACAACGGTAAGCCCATTCGGGAGACCCGTGCCGCCGACCTTCCCTTGGCCATAGATCATTTTAGGTATTTTGCCGGGGTAATCCGTGCCGAAGAAGGTTCGGTGAGTGAATTGGATTCCAACACGGTTTCCATGAACGTGTTGGAACCTCTTGGTGTGGTCGGTCAAATCATTCCATGGAACTTCCCCTTGTTGATGGCCGCATGGAAAATTGCCCCTGCCCTGGCCGCAGGAAACTGTGTGGTTTTGAAACCTGCAGAGCAAACCCCAGTGGGTATTTTGGTATTGATGGAATTGATCGAGGACATCCTTCCAGCAGGCGTGCTCAACGTGGTGAACGGTTTCGGCTTGGAAGCAGGCAAACCTTTGGCCTCTAGCCCAAGGATCAATAAAATAGCCTTTACCGGGGAAACCACCACAGGGCAGTTGATCATGCAATATGCATCCAAAAACATCATCCCTGTTACCTTGGAGTTGGGTGGTAAATCGCCCAACATCTTCTTTGAAAGCGTCATGGATGCCGATGACGAATTTTTTGACAAGTGCTTGGAAGGTGCCGTAATGTTCGCCCTAAATCAAGGCGAAGTATGCACCTGTCCATCCAGGATCTTGGTACAGGAAAGTATTTACGACAAGTTCATGGAGCGTGTGGTGGAACGCACCAAAGCTGTGAAATTGGGCCACCCCTTAGATCCAAACACCATGATGGGCGCACAGGCTTCCAACGACCAGTATGAAAAAATCCTGAACTACATCCAAATAGGAAAAGAAGAAGGATGCAAGGTGCTTGCCGGAGGCGAGGCAGCTTACAACGAAGGTTTGGAAGGCGGGTATTACATTCAGCCCACTATTTTGGAGGGAAACAACAAAATGCGCGTGTTCCAAGAAGAGATCTTTGGTCCCGTGGTTTGTGTAACCACCTTCAAAGATGAAGCCGAAGCCTTGGAAATTGCCAATGATACCCTTTACGGTCTTGGAGCTGGGGTTTGGACGCGCGACATGCACCAGGCGTATAAGATTTCAAGACAGGTTCAGGCTGGTAGGGTTTGGGTGAACTGTTATCACGCCTACCCTGCCCATGCACCGTTCGGCGGTTACAAAAAGTCCGGTATTGGTAGGGAAACCCATAAAATGATGCTCAACCACTACAGACAGACCAAGAACATGCTGATTTCTTACGACAAAAACAAGTTGGGCTTTTTCTAAAAACAAGTATATGACAGAACGTGTATTGGTAACGGATAGGGCCACAAAGATCATCGACCAATTGAGGGAAAGACATGGCGAACTCATGTTCCATCAAAGTGGCGGGTGTTGCGATGGCTCATCGCCCATGTGTTTTCCGAAGGGAGAATTGATGCTTAACGAAACCGATGTGAAATTGGGCACCATTCATGGTTGCAATTTTTACATGAGTAAAGATCAGTTCGAATATTGGAAACACACCCAACTTACCGTGGACATCACTACGGGAAGAGGTTCCAGTTTTAGTCTGGAAATCCCTTTGGGATTGCGTTTTGTCATCAAGTCACGACTGTTTACGGATGAGGAACGGGAACATCTACAACCTGTTGAGTACGCATCTGAAGAAGCATAGATTTCGCCCCGACTTTGTCGGGGCTTTTTTTTACCTTGTATCCTCTTACCGAGTTTTTCATGAAGAAAATTTTGATAGCGCCGTTTATTCTATTGGTCAAATTCTACCAATACCTTATTTCGCCCATGTTTCCTGCAACGTGTCGCTACACCCCTACCTGTTCCCATTACACTTTGGAAGCCTTAAAAAAGCACGGATTGTTCAAAGGAGGGTGGTTGTCCATCAAACGTATTGCCAGTTGCAACCCTTGGGGAGGTAGCGGTTATGATCCCGTACCTTAATCCAAGGTATGAGAAGGGTTATATTTTGGTAACCCAAGCCAAAAATTCCTTAATCCCGCCCATCAACCATTCAAAGTAGTTATATTAGTCCAAAATTTATGTAGATGTATTTCCTAGGATTTGACTGGAACCCCGAAGGAACCCTTTTTAAGCTGGGTTTCATACAGATAAAATATTACAATCTGCTTTGGATCGCAGCCTTTGTGGTGGGTTGGTTCATCATGAAAAAAATCTTCCAGAACGAGAAGAAATCCATGGAAAAGCTGGACTCCCTTTTCATCTACACCGTGGTTTCCATCATGTTGGGCGCCCGTTTGGGCCATGTTTTCTTTTATGATTGGGACTACTACAAAAACCATTTAGTGGAAATATTACTTCCGATCAGGGAAAGTTCCAACGGTAATCTCTTTGGAATCATCAACGGTTATGAGTTTACTGGATTTACAGGTTTGGCCAGCCATGGAGCCACCATTGCCGCCATTATAGGGATGTGGCTGTACTGTAGAAAATGGAAGGATATTAAAATGCTCTGGTTGTTGGACCGATTGGTGATCCCTTCCGCCATTGGGGCCTGTTTTGTTAGATTGGGCAATTTTTTCAATTCAGAGATCAATGGGAGAATAGTGGACAAATCCTATTTTTTGGCCACTCGCTTTATCAGGGATTCAGACGATATGCCTGCATACAAAGCCATGTCATTGACTAAGGAAACCACTGAAAATGCTGCCTACAAAGCCATTCAGCACAACCCTGAATTTTCCAACATACTGGAATCCATTCCCTACCGCCACCCAGCACAATTGTACGAGGCCATCTGCTACATCTTTGTTTTCATCATCCTTTACCAATTGTATTGGAAAACCAACAAAAAGGACAAACCCGGATATCTTTTCGGATTGTTCATGGCCCTTTTGTTCATTGTTCGTTTTGTGGTGGAATTCTTCAAGAAAAGCCAAGGCGGTTTTGAAGATTCCTTGGGAGGTGTGCTCACTACCGGACAATGGTTGAGCATTCCTATGATCATCATCGGTCTGTTCTTTATGTTCAGGCCGCCTCTTGAAAAAGAATAAGTTATGTTTGTTTTAAAAAGATTGCTTTTGGTTTTTCTATTGGTCCTTACTTCTTGCAAGACGGATAGCAAAACGGAAATCAAAACCGAAACGGTTGCCTTTGCCAAGGAAGGAAACCTCTCCATTTGGAAAATACAATCCGACTCCACCAAGGTGGATCTGGATATTGAGATAGCCGAAACCGAATACGAAACACAAACTGGATTGATGTACCGTCCTTCCATGGAAAAAAATCGTGGCATGTTCTTCATATTCCCTAATGTAAGCGTTCGTTCCTTTTACATGAAGAATACAGAATTCCCGCTGGATATCATCTATATTGATGAAAATCAGAAAATCGTAAGCTTTCAGAAAAATGCCAAAGCGTATGACGAAACCAGCCTGCCATCCAATTTTCCCGCTAAATATGTATTGGAAATCAATGCGGGATTATCAGACCAATGGGGCCTAAAAGTGGGTGATAGCATTTCCTATACCCGAAACTGATGTCCAAATATCTATTGGAAAATGAATCCACGGACCGACTGTTGTTCCGAAGGATACGAGAATCCGATTTTAATGATTGGCTTGCGTTTTATTATGATTCCCGTTCCACTCAGTTTTGGGAAGGATTGCCATCGGACCCCATGGAAGCATGTCAAATACAGTTTGATCGTATTTTTGAACGGTATGAAAAGGATTTGGGCGGCATGAATGCACTCATCCAAAAGCAATCCGGAAAATTAGTGGGCATCTGTGGACTTTTGGTTCAAGAGGTTGATGACATCCAAGAACTGGAAATCGGATATTCCATTTTGCCCGAATCTTGGTTACAGGGCTTTGCTTTTGAAGCGGCTCAAAAATGCAAACAATTTGCGTTCCAGAACCATTTTTCGGATTCCTTGATTTCCATCATCCACGTGGACAATATTCCTTCCCAAAAAGTAGCACTAAAAAATGGAATGTTTTTGGAAAAGACCACTACCTACAAAGACAATCCGGTCCATATTTTTCGGGTAAACCAAGGATAATCGTAATTTTGGGATTTTAGTGCCCACTTCATGGATCAACCCAAAATTTACGCCATCCTTACCAACAACACCTCGACCACCCAAGAAGTGGTTGAAAAATTGCTTCAACAAAAACCCATTGAGGAGCTCCTTGAACTAAACACCCTCCACGGATTGTTATTTTCCCGTTCGGAAATTGACCGTTATATGGAAGAAGAGGAACGGCACGATATTAAAATTTTGACCAAGGATAAGCCGCAATCCCTCAAGACCATGAGCAGTGGGGAACAAAAAAAGGCACTTCTTCATCATTTGCTACAAAAAAACCCTGATTTTTTGATACTCATCAATCCGTATGATAATTTGGATGTGGCCACTCAAGCAAGTTTGAAGGAGCAATTGTGTAAGATTGGTGCATCGCGTATTTTGATCCAACTGGTGAGTCGTTTGGATGACATATTACCCATCACCACTGATTTCCTAAAATTGGATGCCGACATCCTTAAAACCTACGAATCACCCGAAATGTTCTGGCAGGAGAATCAATCAGCCCCGGTCATTTTTGAAGGCAGTATTCCACCACCCTTGGAAAAATTGGTTTCTGAGCATGCTGAATTGGTGATAATGAAGAAGGTTTCCGTAAGTTTTGATGGCCGACAGGTGCTTCAAAATATCGATTGGACCATAAAACAAGGAGAATTTTGGCAATTGATGGGCCCTAACGGCAGTGGGAAGTCCACTATTCTTTCCATGATAACGGGGGACAGCCACAAAGGTTATGGTCAGGACCTTACTTTATTTGGACAAAGAAAAGGAAGTGGAGAGAGTGTTTGGGACCTGAAACAAAAAATTGGATACTACACTCCCGCTATAACCGACAAATTCAAGGGATACCACAGTTTGGAAAACATGGTCATCTCAGGGCTCCACGACTCGGTCGGATTATACGTTCAACCGACAGATATTGAAAAAAACCTGGCCCACCAATGGCTACAGTTGTTGAGTCTTTATGATAAAAGGGAAGATTATTTCCGTGACCTTTCCGCTGGGGACAAAAGATTGGTGATGGTGGCCCGCGCCATGGTGAAACACCCTCCTCTTTTGATTTTGGACGAACCTACAGCTGGATTGGACGATGCCAACGCTGCGCTGTTTGTAGCTTTGGTCAATAAAATTGCGGTAGAAAGTGATTCTGCCATTGTATTCGTATCACATCGGACAGAACCTGGTCTTACCCCAAAATATCTGTACACATTGAATCCCCGTCCAGAGGGTTCTATTGGAAAGGAAAGCGCATTTTAACACATCGGGTTGTAGGTTGTATAAAATAATAAAGGGCCACTTGTGCGTGTGGCCCTTTACTTGGTGTAATCTAAAAAACTTAAACTATGCTCCTGTAGCAGCAGCAATCTTTTTCTTGAGCGAATCGAACATCAATGGGGTGGCCACAAATATCGAAGAATAGGTTCCCACAACCACGCCAATGATCATGGCGAACATAAATCCGCGAAGGCTCTCCCCACCGAATACAAAGATGGCCAACAATACGATCAAAGTGGTCAACGAGGTATTCAAGGTTCGGCTCAAAGTACTGTTCAAGGCTTCGTTGATGTTCTCTCCACCTTTTAAACCTTTTATATTGGTAATTTCACGGATACGGTCGAAAACTACCACCGTATCGTTCAATGAATAACCGATCACGGTCAATATCGCAGCGATGAAAGCCTGGTCAATTTCCATATTGAAAGGCATGATCTTGCCGGTCAAGGAGAAGATACCCAATACGATCATCACATCGTGGAATACCGCAACAACGGCACCCAATGAGAATTGCCATTTTCTGAAGCGCAATAAGATGTATAGGAAAACGACCGCCAAAGATCCCAAAATGGCCAAGAAGGCATTTTTCTTGATATCGTCGGCAATTGTTGGCCCCACTTTTACGGATTGCAGTATACCGATTGATTTTTCGGAAGCCCCAACGGTAAAGTCTTCAAAGGAAGTTCCATCTGGAAGGTATTTTTGAAGGGTTGTATATAGCTTGTTCTGGATTTCATTGTCGATTTCCACACCTTCTTGATCCACTTTATATGGAGTGGTCACCTTTATCTGGTTGGCATCACCAAAAGTCTTAACACTGGTTCCACTACCGAATACATCGTTCAATTCAGATGCAATCTCGGATGGATTCACCACTTTCTCGAAACGGATTTGGTACGAACGTCCACCGATAAAGTCAACACCCTGTTGCAACCCTGTTGTAAACAATGAGAACACACTGATAGCAACCAAAATTCCAGAAACGATATAGGCTATCTTGCGTTTTCCCAAGAAATCGATGTTCACGTTTTTGAATAGGTTCTTGGTGATACCTGTAGTGAAATCCAGTCTTCTACCTTTTTGCGCGGTATAGGAGTCGATCATCAATCGGGTAACAAAGATGGCAGTGAACAAAGAAGTCACGATACCGATCAAAAGGGTAGTCGCGAATCCTTTAATTGGTCCTGAACCAAAAATGAAAAGAATAATAGCTGTAAGGCCCGTTGTAATGTTGGCGTCCAAAATAGAGGAAAGGGCATTTCCAAAACCATCGGCGATGGCCTGTGCTTTTCCTTTTCCTTTGGCCAATTCTTCCTTGATACGCTCGTAGATCAATACGTTGGCATCTACGGACATACCGATGGTCAACACAATACCGGCAATACCGGGCAATGTCAATACTGCACCAAGGCTGGTCAATACACCAAAAATCAACAAGATGTTGAAAACCAAAGCAATATCAGCAAAAAGTCCAGCTTTTCCGTAGTAAAAAATCATCCATAGCAAGACAAACACCATGGCGATGATGAAGGAAATAAATCCACTGTTGATAGCCTCTTGACCCAATGATGGACCAACTACTTCAGACTGGATGATTTCTGCAGATGCAGGTAGTTTACCCGCACGCAATACGTTAGCTATATCCTTGGTCTCGTTTACGGTAAACGTACCAGTAATCTCAGAACGCCCTCCAGAAATGGGTCCCGAAGAAACACCGGGAGCGGTATATACTTTATTATCAAGAACAATGGCAATACCGGTTTGGTTGTTATAAGCATCCCCGGTCAATTTTTCCCATTCCTTGGCTCCACGGGTGTTCATGGTCATACTAACCGCAGGTTTGTTGAACTGGTCAAACGTATCCTGTGCATCGGAAACCACATCACCACTGATCCTTGGGGTTCCATCCCTGTTGGATTTAAGAGCGTACAATTCCACCACTTCCACATCCTTACTTGCTCTTTCCCAAAGGAATTTGGTGAATTGGATATCGTTTGGCAACAATCGCTTGATCTCAGGCATTCTTAGATAGCCACCTATTTCGGCGGTATCACTGACCATGGCCCTTGCAATGGCATGGCTACCTGGGTTGGCTGGAATCAGTTTTCCCAACAATGGGTTGGCCTCTTGGGTCATATCCAAAGAATCTTGGGCCACATCGGATAGCAAAGAATCGATTTCAGATTCTGGTTTTGCCACTTTCTCTTTCTTTTCCTCTGGTTTAAGGATTTCCTTCAACCTTTCGTTGGCGTTCACCAAGAAAGTTCCCAAGCTTTGGTTACTTTGGGAATAGGTTTCCCAAAACTCCAATTGGGCGGTACTGGAAAGCAATTCTTGGGCACGGGCAATATCCCTGGCACCTGGCAATTCTACCAAAATACGTCCGGAGTTACCTTCACGTTGAATGTTCGGCTGGGTTACTCCAAAACCATCGATACGCTCACGCAATACCTCAAATGCAGAAACGATGGACTCATCAATCTTTCTTCTGATGATCGGTTTTACCTCATCATCGGACATTTGGAAATTAATCTCGTCACTAAGTCCTTTGTTGGCAAAAATATCCGGTGACGCCAATTTGGTGTCTCCTTTGAGATTGTCAAAAGCTTCGAAGAAAAGCTCCAAATAGGTCTGATCGCTACTTTTGGATGCGTTGTCGGCATCTGCCAAAGCTTTGTTGAACACGGGGTTTTTGGTGTTGTTGGCCAATCCCTTCAAAATATCCTTAACGGAAATCTGTAAGGTAACATTGATCCCTCCCTTCAAGTCAAGACCTTTGTTCAACTCCTTTTTCTTGGCATCATCATAGCTCGTAAAACCCAACACAGTGTTGTCACTGATGGAATCCAAATACGATGCCTCTAAAGCTTCACGCTTGGCCACATAATCGTCCTCTGCTTCCGAAATTCGGCTAACTGCATAGTCCTCAGCATCTTTCTCCAACTTATTGGTGATGAAAGTATAAGACAACTGATAGACACTCACCAAGCCAAAAAGGATTGCGAAAAGCCTTATAAGTCCTTTATTTTGCATTGATTATTAAATTTTTAGAAGTTTTCTTAAACAGCGTGCAAATATATCATTTCCGATAAGATTTGCCAATAGAAAATGATGTAATTGCAATAAAGGTATCAAGCCTTTGCTGTTAATGCTAAAATGTCATTTCGGACGGATCAGAATTTCCTTGGATACATCTTAGCAAACCCAAGGTCCGATCATGCCCAAAATGACAAATTCTCTGGTCGGTCAAATATGGTTATTTCTACAAAAGTGCATTGGTCTTTCTAACCCCATCGGCACTTTCTGCCATTTTAGCTTTTTCGGCATCGGACAATTCGATTTCCACGATTTTCTCGATACCATCTTTGCCCAAAATCACAGGGGCACCGATACAGATGTCACTCAATCCATATTCTCCATCCAACATGGTGGAACATGGGAACATTTTCTTTTGGTCACATGCAATGGCCTGTACCATAGAAGATACTGCGGCACCAGGGGCATACCAAGCACTGGTACCCAAAAGTTTGGTTAAGGTAGCACCGCCTACTTTGGTCTCCTCCACGACCCAGCTCATTTGCTCTTCGGATAGGAATTCGGAAACCTTTATACTGTTACGTGTGGCATGGCCGATAAGAGGAACCATTCCCACGTCGCTATGGCCGCCGATCACCATTCCATCAACATCGGAAATAGGGGCACCCAAAGCCTCGGCCAATCTGTATTTGAAACGGGCACTATCCAAGGCACCGCCCATACCAATGACCCTGTTCTTAGGCAATCCTGTAGCTTTGTGTACCAAATAGGTCATCGTATCCATTGGGTTGCTCACCACAATAAAGATGGTATTTGGGGAATGTTCCAAAAGGTTGGTTGCCACAGTCTTCACGATACCGGCATTAATTCCGATCAATTCCTCACGGGTCATCCCTGGTTTACGCGGAATTCCTGATGTGATCACCACTACGTTGCTGTTAGCCGTTTTACTGTAATCGTTGGTGCTTCCTGTAATTTTGGTATCGAAACCCATTAGAGATGCCGTTTGCATAAGGTCCATGGCCTTACCTTCGGCGTATCCTTCCTTGATATCCAGCAAAACTACTTCAGATGCAAAATTTTTCATTGCTATGTATTCTGCGCAGCTTGCTCCCACTGCGCCTGCTCCAACTACGGTAACTTTCATTTGTATAAGTTTAAATTTTAATGCTCAAAAATACGGCATTTAAGGCAGAAAAAAACTGAATTTCACCAGTTTTAGCTGCTCAATTTTGTTAGAATCACAAAATCTTCCGAATCGTGAAATGTTAACAAAAGCTTCCTTTCATCGAAGAATTGGAATTTCACAACAATTTTGAAGAAATGGGTGCAATACTTTCCTACAAAAGGACGTTCTAATAGTCCCAAAACCAATTTAACCTACTGACCTATGAAAAAGCTCTTTTCATTGTTGTCCATTATAGGCATAATTGCCATAAGCAACTGTAGCAGTATCCCAGAGAACAACGATCCCATTTTGGGTATCTGGGCCAAAGTCGAGACTTCCAATATCGACAACAAGAGTAGCGATACCACTCGGGAAGAATGGATTTTCAATGATGTGTACCTGGGCAGGTACCAGAGCTATTCCAATAACAGGCTGGTTTTTTACACCGATTTTAAATGGTCCGTTGACAACGGCACCTATACCATTATATATGGCGACCCACAGGTTACCGATGTTACGGTGAGCCTATTGAAAGCGCAAGATCCTGAAATTTTGGCCCTAGGGAACGGCTCGGTCTTCGCCACTAGGGAATAGACGGAAGACCAACTTATATGAAAATAGTAGGCCCCAACGAACATTGGGGCCTTCTTTATTGGTTGGTCGGTTGGTAGTTGATGTTTATCTGAATCCGAAGTTGATACCAAAGGTAAAGGTGCTGAACTCGGAAATATTGTATTCGGCATTGAGCCTAAAGAATCCCAACTTGATCTTGGTTCCCAAATTGGCAGAAACGCCACTTACATCTTTGGATACCGTAAATGGATCTACAACGGTCTCGGTGAAAAATGGCCCTCTGGCTTCATAGGTACCCAAAAGGTCAATGTCCGATTTACCGGTGATATAGCCCAAACCTCCATAGAAATTGATCACTGGAATTTTGGTTGTGGACACTACGGCACTAAAGTTCCATGTTTTAAAGTTGGCTTCGATGCGCTGATTGCTACCGTTGATGGTTGAAGAATCAGTAAAATCATATTCTCCATCCAAGTTGGTATATCCTATCACAGCAGCAATCGCCACTGGAAGAACCTTATCGGCCGGAAGCATTTTGGTGAAATCGTACTGTAGACCAGCCCCAAACAATCCAATTTTCGCGTCATCATCAAACTTGATCTTTGGTAAAAAACGCGCTTTTACTTCCAAACCTTTAACCAATCCAACACTTCCTTGCAAATAACCAGAGGGAATAAAATTCAAATTTTCGGAGGCAAGACCGGAAGGAAGTTCAAACTCTTCTCGGAACAGACCGTTCTGTCCTTCAACAAATACTTCCACCCCTTCAATATCTCCTAAACCTGTGGCAACAAGGCGTGCTTGACCAGGATTCTGCACAAAATCGAGGTTTTCATAATCTGCCGGATTTAAAAGGAATGCTTTTTTGTCGTCCTTGTTCCTAAATCCGGTCATGTTCCCAATAATGGAAATTTCGAATCCTCCCAAAGGTTTGGAATCGGCAGAATTGTACCATCCGTTTGAAATACTGTAAATGGATGCTTCTGAAACGGGAGCCAAATAGGCATTGGCAAAACGTTCTGCATCAGCTACACCTGAAACAAATATATCGTTCAGGTCTTGCGCCCTTCCCAGGGTTATTGAGGCCAAGGCCATCAACAAAACAATTTTCTTCATTTTGTAAAATTTTTCCTAAAACTAAAAAACTCGCCTTTCAGGGGCGAGTTTTTGTTGTGAAATAGGTGTTATCTATGCATCTATGTTAGCATAGACGGCATTTTTCTCGATAAATTCACGTCTTGGTGGTACCTCATCCCCCATCAACATGGAGAAGATTCGGTCAGATTCCGTAGCGTTATCGATACTCACTTGGCGCAAGGTCCTGAACTCCGGGTTCATGGTTGTATCCCACAGTTGCTCCGCGTTCATCTCACCTAGACCTTTGTAGCGCTGAATGTTGACACCACCGTTCATGGACGCTACAATCTCGTCGCGTTCCTTATCATTCCATGCGTAACGCCGCTTGGTTCCTTTTCTCACCAAATACAAAGGAGGTGTGGCAATGTATACGTGTCCACCCTCGATCAATTCGCGCATATAACGGAAGAAAAAGGTAAGGATCAACGTTTCGATGTGACTACCATCCACGTCCGCATCACACATGATCACCACTTTGTGGTAACGCAGTTTTTCCAGGTTCAATGCTTTGCTGTCTTCTTCGGTTCCAATGGTGACCCCAAGGGCCGTATAGATGTTCTTGATCTCTTCGTTTTCGAAGACCTTGTGCTGCATGGCCTTTTCCACATTCAGGATCTTACCTCTAAGCGGAAGAATGGCTTGAAAGTTCCTGTCCCTTCCTTGTTTGGCGGTACCACCTGCCGAGTCTCCCTCAACTAGGAACACCTCACATTTGGTTGGATCCTGTTCTGAACAATCGGAAAGTTTACCGGGCAATCCCCCAACACTCATTGGGTTTTTACGTTGCACCATTTCGCGTGCCTTGGCGGCAGCATGTCTGGCCTGTGCGGCCAATTTTACTTTTTCAACGATCTGTTTGGCGTCTTCTGGATGCTCTTCCAAATAATCGGTCAACATTTCGGAAACGGCCTGGCTCACGGCACTGGTCACCTCACGGTTACCCAATTTGGTCTTGGTCTGACCTTCAAACTGTGGTTCGGCAACTTTAACGGAAACAATGGCTGTTAAACCCTCTCGGAAGTCATCCCCGGAAATTTCAAATTTTAGTTTGTCCAACATGCCGGAGTTATCGGCATATTTTTTCAACGTTGTGGTCAAACCTCTCCTAAAGCCGGAAAGATGAGTACCTCCTTCGTGTGTGTTGATGTTGTTCACGTAGGAGTGAAGGTTTTCGGTATAACCTGTGTTGTAGACCATAGCCACTTCCACAGGGATTCCGTTCTTCTCCCCTTCCATTGAAATCACGCTCTGAATGAGCGGCTCACGGTTACCATCCAAGAACTTGATGAATTCTTTCAGTCCTTCCTCGGAATGGAAGGTTTCATGAATGAATTCCCCTTTTTCGTCCTTGTTTCTCTTATCGGTTAGGTCGATGGTGATTCCTTTGTTCAAATAGGAAAGCTCACGCATACGGTTGGCAAGGGTCTCATAACTAAATTCCGTGGTCTGGGTAAAGATGGTATCATCCGGAATAAAGGTGACCACGGTTCCCGTGGCATCACTGTCCCCGATACTTTTTACAGGATAAAGGGCCTTCCCTTTTTCATATTCCTGCTCCCATACTTTTCCTTCCCTATAAACGGTGGCTCTTAGATGGTTGGACAAGGCATTCACACAGGAAACGCCTACCCCATGGAGACCTCCAGAAACCTTATACGAATCTTTATCAAATTTACCACCGGCACCGATCTTGGTCATAACCACCTCCAAGGCGGAAACTCCCTCCTTTTTATGCAACCCTACAGGTATACCCCTACCGTTGTCCTTAACAGTAATGGAATTATCTTCATTAATGATTACTTCTATCGCATCACAATAACCGGCCATGGCCTCATCAATGGAGTTGTCCACCACCTCATATACCAAATGGTGCAACCCCCTGACCCCTACATCCCCAATATACATGGAAGGTCTCATACGTACGTGCTCCATGCCCTCAAGGGCCTGGATACTATCCGCCGAGTATTGTTTCTTGTTAGCTTCTTCGCTCATATATTCTCTGTATTTACCTAGAATTTTTCAAATCCTACAAATATAAAGAATACCCTTTTTAATTAGGCTTCGGAGGGCTTATGAACCTTCTAAGTTATCAACAAAATCTGTGGAAAAACAGGATATGGGGGCCTAGTTCCCAATGGGATGTCAAACAGAACAAAAAGCCCCTCGATCGAGGGGCTTTTCCGACTAATTGAAAATGAAACAAAACTTCTCCTGCTCCAAATTCTTGATTGCTAATTACTGCTATTTCACGTAGGCATCGGTGTGCACTTTGGCAACGGCCCTGCCCGAAGGATCGTTCATGTTCTTGAACGCTTCGTCCCACTCCAACGCTATCTTGGTGCTGCAGGCCACTGAAGGTTCCTGAGGAACACTCAATGCAGCCGCATCCGAAGGGAAATGACTTTCAAATATGGAACGGTAATAATATTCTTCTTTGGTGGTCGGCGTCTGTATCGGGAACTTGAAGTGTGCATTCTTCAGCTGTTCATCACTAATTTCCTCGGCAACCATCGCTTTCAAGGTATCTATCCAGCTATAGCCTACGCCATCCGAAAATTGTTCCTTTTGTCTCCAGGCCACACTTTCAGGAAGGTAGGACTCAAATGCTTTTCTCACTACCCATTTTTCCATGCGCTCCCCGTTGATCATCTTGTCTTTAGGGTTTACACGCATGGCCACATCCATGAACTCTTTGTCCAAAAAAGGCACACGGCCTTCAATGCCCCATGCTGCCAGGGACTTGTTTGCCCTTAAACAGTCGTACATGTGAAGTTTATCCAACTTACGCACGGTTTCTTCATGGAAATCCTTTGGACTCGGTGCCTTGTGAAAATAAAGGTATCCACCGAAAAGTTCATCAGCACCTTCTCCTGACAACACCATTTTGATACCCATCGACTTGATGACCCTAGCCATTAAATACATGGGTGTGGAGGCCCTAATGGTGGTAATATCGTAGGTTTCCAGGTTATAGATCACATCCTTGATGGCATCCAAACCTTCTTGGATGGTAAACTTAATCTCGTGATGTATGGTTCCAATATGCTTGGCCACCACTTGTGCGGCGGCAAGGTCAGGGGAGCCTTCCAATCCTACTGAAAAGGAGTGCAATTGGGGCCACCAGGCATCAGCAGTATCACCAGACTCGATTCTTTTTTGGGAATATTTTTTGGCGATGGCGGAGGTTACGGAGGAATCCAATCCACCGGATAACAACACGCCATAAGGAACGTCTGACATCAACTGACGGTGCACTGCAGCTTCCAAGGCATCTTTAATGGCCTGAATGCTGGTCTCGTTTTCCTTAACGGCGTCATACTCCATCCAATCCCTTGAATACCATCTCTTGAACTCACCATCGGAGCTGTGCAGATAATGTCCGGGAGGGAACAATTGGATCTTGGAGCAGGTTCCTTCCAATGCTTTCAATTCGGAAGCCACGTAAAAGGTTCCGTTTTTGTCCCATCCGATATAAAGTGGAATAATTCCCATGTGGTCCCTAGCGATAAAGTACTCGTCTTTCTCACTATCGTAAATGGCGAATCCGAAGATACCGTTCATTTCATCCACAAAGTCAACCCCTTTTTCTTGATACAATGCCAAGATCACTTCACAATCCGATTGGGTCTTGAATTCATATTTCCCTTCGAACTGTTTTCTCAATTGTTGATGGTTATAAATTTCACCGTTAGCGGCCAATACCAATTTTCCATCGGCGCTCAACAACGGTTGTTTTCCTGAAGCTGGATCCACGATGGCCAAACGCTCATGGGCCAAAATCGCTTTATCATCAGCATAAATCCCACTCCAATCCGGTCCGCGGTGCCTTACTTTCTTAGACATCTCCAACAATTGGGGCCTAAGTACTTCTGTACTTTCCTTCACATCAAATGCGCATACAATACCACACATATTCAAATAAATTAGTAACAATTTTGATACAAAAATGAACCTGATACTTTATAAATAAAACAATAAATAACTTATTAATTCCATATTGTAATTTCAAAAAGAAAACCTCTATTAGATTGTAACCATATTCTCAAAATACCATAGTAATCCCCAACGTTTTGTAAGTTTATCCTTTTTTAACGTCTTTATAAACCGAAAGGACCTTTTTAGGCCCCAGTTTTGAAAACTACTAAAATCACAATCATGAAAAATGTATTCCTATTTACACTCCTAGCTGTTACCATGGTATTTTCCACTGAAGTAACTGCCCAAAAATTCAGCGGGTTGGACAAAAGTCCTGCGGATATTGTCACTTTCCCGACCAGTTCGCGAGTTCCCCAAAAATCCATCAAGGTCATTTACAGCAGACCACAATTGAAAGGACGTAGCTTGACCGAACTTGCCCCAGAAGGGAAAGTATGGAGAACCGGTGCCAATGAATGCACCGAAATCACTTTTTACAAGGATGCCACCATTGGAGGCAAGACCGTTAAAGCGGGAACGTATTCCCTTTTTACTATTCCAGGTGAAGGAGAGTGGACCGTAATCTTGAACAGCAACCTGAACCAATGGGGCGCCTTTTCTTATGATAGTGAGGCTGATGTTGCCCGGGTAATGGCCAAGACCAGTGCTGACGATGAAGAATTAGAGGCTTTTTCCATTGCTTTTGATGACAGCGGAGCTATGGTCATGGGATGGGGGACCACAAGGGTTACCGTGCCGATTAGCATTTAAACCATATTATTTATAAACGAAAGCCCCTATTTGGGGCTTTTTTATTTGATCTGATTTGAGATGAAATAGATTCTTCACTGCGTTCAGAATGACCGGTAGTCTTTATTTGAGTTTTTCTCCGCCCACAAAAACCTGCTCCGCCTTTAGATTGGGAATATCCGAAACGGGAACCGTCATGATGTCATTACTCAAGATTACAAAATCGGCGAACTTACCTGGCTCAATACTTCCCTTCTCGCCTTCCTCAAAGTTGGAATAGGCTGCCCAAATGGTCATACCTTTCAACGTTTCTTCCCTAGACAGGGCATCTCTCATCTGAAAACCACCCTCTGGATAATTATTCAAATCCTGACGGGCCACCGCGGCATAAAAAGTCAAGAATGGACTTACCTGTTCTACGGGAAAGTCGGTTCCCAAGGCTACTATGCCAGCTTCATCCAAAAGTTTCTTGTAGGCATAAGCCCCCTGCACACGTTCAGGCCCCAATCTATCTTCGGCCCAGTACATATCACTCGTGGCATGTGTCGGCTGAACGGATGGAATGATGCCCAGTTTAAAATAATCGAAATCTTCCATGGATATTACCTGGGCATGTTCCACCTTCCAACGACGGTCCGGTTTGCCCTCCAAGGCTTTTTTATAAGCACGTAGCACCACTACATTGGCCGAATCTCCAATGGCATGGGTGTTCATTTGATAATCGGAAGCGGCAATACGCTCGGCCAAGGCCCCAATTTCGGTAACGGGGGTTACCATGGCACCAAAATGACCAGGCTTATCCGAATAAGGCTCTTTTAAAGCTGCTCCCCTTGAACCCAAAGCACCATCGCCATATACTTTTACAGAACGAACATCCAGCCGGTCCGTTTTAACAATTCCTTTGTCCAAAAAGTAATCTAAATTTTCCGGATAGTTGGATACCATGGCATATACGCGGATGGACAAATCTCCCGCTTGCTGTAAACTATCAATCAATTCTATGGTAGCGCGTGAAAGACCGGCATCATTAACCGTGGTGAGTCCATAATCCAGACTGATACGCTCTGCATCTTTTAGGGCCTGTATTTGCTGCTCTCTGGATGGTTGTGGAATGACAGCATCCACCAATCCCATGGGGTTATCCACCAAAACACCCGTAATCTTACCTTCCTTGGTCACGATTTCCCCACCTTCCACTTTGGTTTCTGTGTTAATCCCAGCCAAATCCAATGCCTTTTGGTTAACAAGGTAGGCGTGCCCATCAATACGTTCCAAAGCAACGGGGGTGTTAGGGAACAATTCATCCAGTTTATCCTTCGTTGGGAATTCCTTTTCTTCCCAATCGTTCTGGTCCCAGCCCCGTCCTCGGATAAAATCCGATGGCCGTTCCTTTTGAAATGCCACTACCTTTTCCAAAATCTCATCAAAACTGGTGGTACCCACCAAATCCACGACCTGCTGGTTCAACCCTAGTCCGTAAAAATGACAATGGGCATCGATCAATCCCGGAACAATGGTCTTCCCTTTAGCATCCAATTCTTCTTTGGCCTTGTATTTTTTATAGATATCGGCATTATTGGAAACGGCGATGAATCTCCCGTCCTTTATGGCCACACAACAGGCCATGGAAAAAGTATCATCCACGGTATAAATGTTGGCGTTGTAGACAATAAGGTCCACTTCTTCCTTGGGGCTACAAGCAAAAAATAAAGGGATAAAAAAAAGGAGTGCTAGTTTTTTCATTTTGGATGATGGTTTGTTCCAAAAATAAAAAATGCCCTTGAAATATTATGGGTTTTCGTCCTCGAACTCGGTCATCACAAATTCTACCCTACGGTTTTTTCTCCTTGCCTCATCCGTCAGTGAAGAATCCAATGGGATTTTATCGCCAAAACCTTTGGAGGTAATTCTCCTTTTATCGAGTCCTAAAGCCATTAAATATTCGGCCACGGTCTGTGCCCTTTCCTTGGAAAGGACATTATTGTATTCATCAGATCCAAGGTCATCGGTATGGCCACTAATGGAAACCATCAAGTTTGGATGTTTTTGCAAATAATCATACACATCCCTTAAACTTTGTTTGGCCTTGGGCTGAAGATCAAATTTGTCAAAATTAAAATTGACATGGTCCAACACGTACACTTCATTTGGTTGATAATCTGGACCCAAGTAGGTCAACGAAATCTCATCTACATAATAATAGGAATACCCCCCTTTGTTGTTGGTGGTATGTCCAAAATCGAGATAACTGGTTCCTGCATTGCTTTTAAAATTACCGAGGATAAGATGTTTTTCAAATCCTTTACCCACCATATCAAAGCTCAGTTCCATCCATTTCTGCTTGTCTTCGTAATAGTCATGGGCAGGGAACTGTTTTATGGGGGTGGTTTCGGTTGCCACGGATAAGAGCACACCTTGCGACAAATGTCTTTTGGTATGAATGGATAGCGGCTTTTCGGCAAAAATGGCCCCCATATCCATAACCGCCCCATCCGATTTTTCGGCCAAGCTCACAAACAAAGTCAGCCGGTATCGACTACCTTTTTCCAAGGTTTGGGTCAAAGGTACCTGAATGTACTCCCTATAATCGTCAGGGGCGTACAGATAAAGTCCGGCATAGGCGCTACCATCAAAAGGATCTTGCTTTCCTTTAAAATTCATGGGAATGCCCAACTTGGTCTTGCTACATTCGTTGAAGTAATCTGTGGTTCCCAAAGTGGGGGCACTCCAATAATCCGCATCCTTGTTGAGGTTGCTCATTTTTTCAGGACAGGAACTATATTCCTCAAAACTCCCGTTTTGCACTAAATTTTGGGAAAAACCCATCGCAAAACAGAAGCAAAGAACAAGCTGGGTGGTTATGTGCAAAAGTCGTAATCGCATGGCTTCCAATTTACTTGGAACCACCAATCAAATGATTTTCAAAAGATTGGCAGGAAGTATTAAACGACCCAACCTGCTATTTATTGCGTATAATCCTACAAATCAGAAATCAAACTTATATGATACCCCGGCCAAAGCCTGAAAGCCCTGTACCCTAAAATTGGCCCATCGCTGGTAATTATTGTTGGCAATATTGCTGGCCTTCACAAAGATGGACAACTGATCGTTCACCCGATACCCCACATGGGCATTGGCATCAAAAAAGCCATCTAGGGTTACTTGCATAAACTCCAGTTCGGAATCAATTGTTGCTCTTTGCGACAGCAAATCATCGCGCTCACCCACATAAAACAGATTGGCACCCATGTACCATTGTTCCGTAATCTGATAATCCATAAACAAAGACCCTTTAATGGAAGGAAGGTTCCAAGCGGGATTGTCGGTTTCCGTATCGTAATCGTAGAACTCGGCATTGACACCCAAGGTGAAGTTTCGGTTCACATCCACATTGATTTCCCCAAAAACACCCAACGTCTTTACATCGTCATAAAATACCTGGAAAGAATTGCCATAATAATAGCTCTTTTCGTCATCCCGTAAAATATTTGTGGGGTTATGGATAAACAAGGGCTTACGGTTTTCGGCCAAATACGACCCTTTGAAGTTATACCCGATGTTGGAAGTCAATTGCCCCTTCAAGCCCACATACCCTTCATATTGTTGGTCGGTGGGTTGAATATCCAAAGTGGGGGATACATATGGGTTTTCGTCCACAAAATCATGGTAAGAGTTCTGCTTCAACTGTCCTTCAATACCGCCATAGGCAATCACATTATCTTCCATGACCCGATAGGAAGCGGTAACCGCGGGATAGATATAAAAATTGCTATCGCTGTTCTCCGCATCCAAACCATACACAATGTTGGCGCCAAGGTTCACAGTAAGATCATCACGCAAGATCAACAAACTTGGGGTAACCCCCGCCTGAAATTGGCTGTAGTTGATTTCACCATCATTGGTGGTGCTGTTCAAGGAGGCATTCTTGAAATTACCTCCCACATAATCGAACTTGGCCGCAATAGTGATGAGTTCCTCGGTGATGGGCAATTCGATCGTAGGATTCACCACTACCCTATTTTCCCCTGATTCGGTAGCATCCCAAAAACGTCTCAACAAGATGTTTCCTTGCTTGAAAAACGAATCCTCCATGTTCAAGTGCGCCTTGGCCTCCGCATTGAAATAGTTCTGTGTCTCGTCCATACTGGCCACAAGATCTTCGGAATACACATCATTCTGGATACCGTACCAATTATACAGTTGATGTTGAAGCCCCACGGCTGCTCCCCAGTCCATATAACGGTCTTTTTTACCATAGGTAACATCCAATTTGGTATTGTAAAAATCCGTATCCAAAGGTGTGGAATCCAAATCGCCTCGAGACGAATTATGGGTTAGGCCGAAATCCAAAAGGTCTTCTCCTCGATTGAACTCCCTACTGGTGTAAAAGTCGACCAAGGCATTGTTGTAATTGCCCAACCCTACCGATGCATAGGAATTGTACAAGGTTGGCGGTGGGGTCTTCTTGACCCCGGAGGCCCTCCCTTTGGCCGGCGTGAACGTGGATGCCACGGGCACAGAAAATATGCTGTAATCAATTTTCTTTTTTTGAAGGACGATGGAATCGTTGAGGCTTGGTGTTGACTTTATCTTGAAGGCATCTGAAACGGTGGGGGAATATGGTTTTACCACCGTCACCGTTTCCGTACCAATATCATCGGTCTTGTCCTGACCGTACATCGCTCCAAAAAGGCTCAAAAAAAGTAATGAAAATATATAGGTTGCTCTCGTTTGCATGCTGTGTCTCGATTTAATTTTGGTTTGGGTTTACGGATGAATTGCTCTCGGCCTCCTTCGCCTTGATGGTCGCCAATTGTGTTTTGGCATCGATGACAATTTCATCGAATTCCGCAAAATTGGTAATCACACTCTCCAAAATATAGGTTGCCTGGAAGGCATCGCCCAAACCGTAGAAATTCTTTGCCATAATCACCAATCCCTTACCGGCCCATTGTTTGTAGGCGGAATAATCCTTCGCCAATTTTTGCACCGACTCATTGGACGATTCAAAATTACCATCAGCGTTTTTGAAAAAAGCATCATAGTACCATGCTTCTGCCGCCAACTCGCCTGTGGCGATTTTCTTCACTTCCTGATAGGCGGTTTTGGCCAAGTTTTCATTGTTCGTGGCAATGGCCGAGCGTGCAATCATAATCTGTGCATCACTTTTGATACGGTCATCGATTTTTGGTGCCTTCAACACTTTTTCCGCATAGGCCAAGGTCTGGGAATAATCCTTTTGTCCATAATACCCTTTCATAAGATTGGATTGTGCAAAGGTTCGGTTCTCCGTAATTTCCGCCGAATTCTCCAATTGTTTCAAATAGGGAATGGCACTGGTGTAATCCTGCTTTTCCACATAAATTTCGCAGACCCGGGTCAAGGCCTGTTCGGTATATTCCCCATTGCCTCCATCGGCAACGGCCTTGTATTTAGGTAGTGCCTTGTTCTTATCTCCGGCAGCAAAATACAACTGCGCCAATGCAAAGTTGGCATTTTGGGCATGCAGCCCGTTCGGGAATTGTTTCAGGTAATCCTCATAACCACGAAGGGCGGCATCGGTCTTGCCTTCCATTTGTTTGCGTTGGGCGGATTCAAAACTGGCGTTGTCCAGTTCAGCGTCGGTAACTTCCACAAAATCTAGGTTACGTGCCCAAGCGGCATATTCGCTCACCCGGCCTTCATCCACATAGACCAATTTGGCCGTGGCCACAGCTTGTTTGGCCTCTTGGGTATTCGGATATTTCTGCACCACTTCCTTCAACTTGGTCAATGCCTGTTCGTTCCTACTGGCATTGTAATGCACCAAACCTTCACGCAAAAGTCCGCGTGGGGCATACTTGCTCTTGGAGAACTCCTGTACCAATCGGTCATAGGTTTGCAATCCCAATTGTTCTTGATTATTGGCGATATACGTGTTACCGAGTTCAAAAAGGGCATCATCCCGAAGGGAAGAAGTTGGGAACATGTTCAAAAAATCGTTGAGACCATCAATCTTGGCCTTGTTGTTGCCCAAAAATCCACTGCACAGCGTTTTCTGGAAGGCTGCATAATCCCTTTCGGGACCGTTCATTTTTGATGATGTATCATAAGCCTTCATGGCCAATTGGTATTGACTGGTCACGAAATACCCATCCCCCAACCGAAGGTATCCGTCATTTTTTCGCTCGTCGTCTAGGGCACCGGAGTTGACTACATTCTTGAAATAGGCAATGGAATTGTTGTAATCCTTCAATTTAAAATAGCAATAACCCAGGTTATAATCCAATTCCTGATATTCGGGCATGGCTTTGGCCGCGGGCAGTCCCTGAAACTTCACAAAATCGACCAAGGCTTCATCAAAACGGTTCAATCGGTAGGCGGATTCGGCTTTCCAATACAATGCTCTTGCCTGAAAACTAGCATTATCGGCACTTTTCAAGGATTTTGAAAAACGCTCCAACGCGCCTTCATAATCCCCATCGATAAAAAGTTCCACACCACGATAATAGGCTACTTTTTGATAGGTTTCCTTGCTCGCGTAATTTTTGTTCTCTTCCAAAAGTTTCATGGCACCTTCAAAATTTTTGGAGGTGATGTAGGAATCCACCAAAAGTTCCTGGATTTCCAATTGGTGTTCATCCTTTGGATATTTTTCCAAATAAGCGGTCAGCACCTGCGGAACCGGTTCGTATGCATTCCCGACCTCATAGCTTAAACGGGCGTAGTTGAGGAAGGCATCTTTTTGGATCTGAGGGCTAAAATCCATTTGGGATGCATTACGAAATGCGTTCAAGGCTTCCGGTTTTTTATCCAACTTTAGATAACATTCCGCTAAATGATAATAGGCATTTTGGGAAACATCATTGGTGCCCCCGATGATTTTGTTGAACTGTTGGATGGCACTTTGGTAATCGCCCAATTTATAATGACTGTACCCCAACAAATAGTAATCGGTATTGCTCCATTTGCCGCGTTTGCCCCTGTACTTTTCCAAATATGGGATAGCCTCCCCGTATTTTTCTAAGTTGAAATAGCTCTCCCCAATGATTTTGTTGAGTTCGGATACTTCTTCCCTATTGGATTTGGGCAATTGCTTTTCCGCCATGGCTATGGCTTCCTCAAATTTTCCAAGCTTGAAATTCAGGTCGGCCTGATAATAGGACAATTTCTCATTGAGCAATTCGGGGTCCGTAATCTGGTCGAACCGGGCACTGGCCCCGGTATAATCATCCTGTTCGTAGGCGATGTAACCCAAATAATATTTGGCCTGAGAGCCATATTTTTGGGAAGTGGACACCTTGCTCAAATACCGCTCGGCTTCCTTCGGTTTCTTGGAGGCATAGAGCGCATAACCATTGTTGAAATTAAAGCGTTCCCTATCTCCGTAGGACATGGAGGACTCGTCCACCTTTTTGTACCATTTTAGGGCATAGGGGTATTTCCCCGTTTCAAAATAATAATCGGCCACATCCAAAAAAGCAGAGTTGCGTTTGGTGGAAGTCGGGTATCGCTCCACAAAATCCTCCATCATTTTATCGGCACCACGCTGGTTCAACCGAATAGCCGCGTTGGCGGCATAATAGGCACTGTTGGCCTCGGTCTCGTAATCGTTGGTGTTGGCCTTGACTTTCTCGAAAATGGTCTGCGCTGCTTGGTACTGCTGATCGTTGTACAACGCCAGAGCATCTTGGTAAGCTTTGTTTTCGTGGGAATAAATTTTGGTTTCCTGGGCAGAAAGTATAAAAAAAGATCCCAACCAAATGGGAATAAAAAGGAGGTTTGTTCGATTCATAGTGTTCTACGCTGTTCTCGATTGACTTTTACATAACGTCAAAATTTAAGCCAAAGTATATTTAGGTTTAAACTTGTTTTTATTGACAGGACAATAATGGCGAATATTTTTAGAACTTAGTACCTTTATTCCAGAAAGTGACACTATGCCCGAGACTATTGTAAAATTACAAGATGTAGCCGTATTCCAAAACGAGAACATGGTTTTGAACCACATCGACCTTGAAGTGAAAAAAGGTGAATTTGTGTATGTGATAGGAAAAACCGGGAGTGGCAAGAGTAGTTTTATGAAAACGCTTTATGCCGACCTTCCCCTAAAACAGGGCGAGGGAAATGTAGTGGATTTTGACCTGAAGATGTTAAAAGAAAAAGACATTCCCTTTTTACGAAGAAAACTGGGCATTGTTTTTCAGGATTTTAAGTTGCTGTCCGATCGCAATGTGAACAATAACCTTCAATTTGTTTTGAAGGCCACGGGATGGACGGACCCCAAAAAAATGAGCGACAAGATCGAAGAGGTCTTGACCAAGGTGGGTATGAAAACCAAAGGTTTTAAATTTCCGCATGAGCTCTCCGGTGGGGAACAACAACGTATTGCCATTGCGCGCGCGCTCTTGAACGACCCCGAACTCATTTTGGCGGACGAACCAACCGGGAACCTGGACCCCCAGACCAGTGTGGAGGTCATGAAGGTGCTTCAGGACATTAACCAAAATGGGCGCACCATCATCATGGCCACTCATGATTACGCCCTCATTTTAAAATACCCGCACAAGACTCTTAAATGTGATGGTAGCAAGGTTTTTGAGGTCATCCAAAAGGCAATTTAATTTCACCAAGACCTTCAGGGTAAAGTTTGGATGACGTTATGTGTGGCGTGTTTTTTAGCTGCATTTTATAATCCTGAACAACAGAGAGATTGGTTTGGTTCTTTCTTTTTGGCCAACCTCCAATAAAAAACCAATAAACAATCAAACCAAAAAAGTTTTCGTTTCTTTGTTCCAATAATATGACACCTCCTTCTATGGAAATTCTTGGTATTGATATTGGTGGAACGGGCATCAAAGGCGCCCTGGTAAATGCAGAAACCGGTGAAATGCTGACGGAACGTTACCGAATCGCCACTCCAAAATCCAAAAAACCGGCCGATATGGCCCAAGTAGTGGCTGAAATAGTGGAGCATTTTAACTATAGTGGTCCCGTCGGATGTGGCTTCCCTTCCATCGTAAAAAATGGGGTTTGCAAATCGGCAGGCAACCTTCACCCAAGTTGGGTAGGCGTCAATATAGATGAACTTTTCACCGAAACCACTGGCCACGAGTTTACGGTACTCAACGATGCCGATGCAGCCGGATATGCCTCTATGAACTACGGAGTAGGCAAGGGAAAGGCTGGATTGGTGATCATGATCACCATTGGAACCGGTTTGGGCAGTGGTGCCTTTTTAAACGGGGTACTCATCCCTAATTTTGAACTGGGACAGATACCTTATAAAAAGCACAAGAAAATTGAGAAATGGGCGGCAGCCTCAGCTAAAGACCGTGAGGACCTGAGCATGGAAAAATGGGCCAAACGTTTCAACAAATTTTTGGAATATGTAGAACTGATCGTAAGCCCCGACCTGATCATTGTAGGCGGTGGAACTTCCAAAAAATGGGAAGAATTCAGCCACCTTATCAATATTGAGACAGAGGTCGTAAAGGCAGAGCTTATGAACCACGCCGGCATTATAGGTGCAGCCGTGGCCTGTCTTCGCGAACAGCACCACGGGCATTTAAGCGCTAAAGGTTAGATCGGCTTATTACGCTTACGATCTACTTCTTTCAAGAATATCTTTCTGATTCTTATGTGATTGGGAGTAACCTCAACATATTCATCCTTTTGGATATATTCCAACGCTTCTTCCAAAGAAAACTTGATCGCAGGTACAATTTTGGCCTTCTCGTCTGCTCCTGAAGAACGCACGTTGGAAAGCTTCTTGGTCTTGGTCACGTTCACGGTCATATCATCACCACGGGAGTTTTCACCAATTACCTGTCCTTCATAAATATCCTCTCCCGGATCAATAAAGAATTTACCCCTTTCCTGAAGTTTGTCAATGGAATAGGGAATGGCGGTACCATTTTCCATGGAAACCAAGGAACCGTTCAAACGCTGTGCAATCTCACCTTTCAATGGTTGATATTCCATAAAGCGGTGTGCCATAATGGCCTCCCCTGCGGTGGCGGTCAACAATTGGTTCCTTAGACCGATGATACCACGGGATGGAATCATGAATTCGCACAACATACGGGATCCTTTGGATTCCATGCTGATCATCTCCCCTTTTCTGATGGATACCATTTCCACGGCCTTGCCGGAAACTTCCTCTGGAAGGTCAATGGTCAAGTGCTCTACAGGCTCGCATTTAACACCATCAATCTCCTTGATGATAACCTGTGGCTGCCCGATTTGAAGTTCATAGCCTTCCCTTCTCATGGTCTCGATCAATACGGAAAGGTGCAATACCCCTCTCCCGAATACCATGAATTTATCTGCGCTACCAGTTTCTTGTACCCTTAGGGCCAAGTTCTTCTCCAGCTCTTTTTCCAATCTTTCCTTGATGTGCCTTGAGGTAACGAACTTTCCATCCTTACCGAAAAATGGACTATCATTAATGGTGAACAACATACTCATCGTTGGCTCATCAATGGCGATGGTCTTCAATTTTTCAGGATTTTCAAAATCAGCAACCGTGTCCCCGATTTCAAAACCTTCCATACCTACAATGGCGCAGATATCACCGGCTATCACTTCAGGTACCCTTACTCTTCCCAGTCCTTCAAATGTGTACAATTCCTTTACTTTGGATTTGATGATCTTTCCATCTCTTTTCACCAAAGAAATATTCTGACCCTCTTTAAGGATGCCCCGTTGCAACCTTCCAATGGCAATCCGTCCCGTAAATGAGGAATAATCCAAAGAAGTAATCAACATTTGGGTAGACCCCTGCTGAGGCTTAAAGGTTGGGATATGCTCGATGACCATATCCAAAAGAGGTTCAATATTCTGGGTTGGCTCTTTCCAGTCCTCGCCCATCCAGTTGTTCTTGGCGGAGCCGTAAACCGTTGGAAAATCCAACTGCCATTCCTCGGCACCCAATTCGAACATCAAATCGAACACTTTTTCGTGTACTTCTTCTGGTGTACAGTTTTCTTTGTCCACCTTATTGATAACCACACAGGGTTTCAAACCAAGGGAAATGGCCTTTTGCAATACAAAACGGGTCTGTGGCATAGGACCTTCAAAGGCATCCACCAACAACAGTACCCCGTCCGCCATATTGAGTACACGCTCCACTTCACCTCCAAAATCGGCGTGCCCAGGAGTATCGATAATGTTGATTTTGGTGCCCTTGTACACCACGGAAACGTTTTTGGATACGATAGTGATCCCACGTTCCCTTTCCAGGTCGTTGTTGTCCAAAATCAAATCGCCTTTGTTCTCATTATCGCGGAACAACTGGCAATGGTACATGATTTTATCCACCAAGGTAGTCTTACCGTGGTCTACGTGGGCAATGATTGCAATATTTTTGATGTTGGACATAACCTGATTTTTAAGCCCGCAAAGATACTGCTATTTTTTTCTTGTCAATACACCCGAATGTTATTTTTATCTTATTGATTTTGTGGCAGTTTGAGTACTACAGACCCACACACCACCGTTTTTCGCTGATGATGAAACCAATACTGAGGTTCACAACGGGGTAAATGCCACCTTTAAAGGGTCCGGCATAGTACCCTGCGCCGGCATCAATGGAAAAGCTGATTCCTGAATTATAGCTGCGTTGAATGCCGTATACCAATCCGCCATAACCATGCACACCATCAACCAACCGTCCTTCAACGGTACGTTGTCCGGGCGAAAAAAGGGCAGCTGTTGGAGCGATATAATTTCCGGAATTGCCATAAATGGAACGACGACGATGGTAACGACCGTTGAAGTTGTGATAAAACCGATATTGGGTGGTAATGGCAGGGAAAAAGTCCAGATTTTGCATGGGTTCGCTACTGGCCGGCTCCAAGGCCACTTGCCATGCTACCCTAAAGTCCAAAGTACTGTTAACCCCAACACCCATCTCATATTCAAGGCCTGGATTGAAGATGTTCAGTTTTATCTGGCGTATCTCACAGTTTTTGCCATATTGGGAATGGCTCAAAAAGCCAGTGAACAACATCACCAACAAAAGGAAACGGCGCATAGTAGGTACATTTGGTACTGTTATAACATATACTTTTTAAAAAAAGTATTCAGATTCCCAAAATTCCTCATTGGCGAATGTGTTTTAATCAAACTGTGGTTCTCTAGATTTTTGCTTGGTCGCCACCCATCCAAAAGTAAAATGGATCAATGGCCCATACCCATCAGGAACACCATCTCCCTTGTAAAGCCCGGCACCCAGTTCCGCATTAAAATTGAACCCGTTTTTATAGGTTCGTTGGATACCGTATACCATCCCATAAAAACCGAGGTTAAAATCCTTTGGTCCATCAATATTGGAAGATATCCGCAACTGGGAAAAGAAAATGGCCTGGGCCGCGGCTAGGTAATTTCCAGAGTTGCCCGAAACATTCTTATCCCTATTGATGCGTCTTTGAAAATTGTGGTAATAGCGATACCTGTTATTCATGGTCAACCCAAACGCATATCCTTCCCCATAAGTGGCAGTGGCCAAACCCAAACCGATAGAGACACTTTGGTTTTTGAACAATCCCAATTCATAACTGAATCCAGGACTCAATAAATCAAACTTGAATTGATGGCGTTCCAGATTGATCAGATCAAAGGTCCTCCCCTTTTCATAAAATTGTGAAAAGACGGAAAAACAGCATAAGCCCATAAAGGGAACAAGGAGTAATTTTTGGGTCATAATTGAGGGTTTTGATTGTGATAAATCTAAAAAGGTTACCAAGCTTATGTAGTATATTTGTGCAAACTTTAAGAAATGGACATCACCAAAATCCCTCAGATAAAACATACGGATAGCAACAACTTTTTCCTTTTGGCCGGTCCTTGTGCCATTGAAGGGGAAGAAATGGCCATGCGAATTGCCGAAAAAGTGGTTGCCGTTACGGACCATCTCAAGATTCCCTATATTTTCAAAGGAAGTTTTAAAAAGGCGAACCGTAGCCGTATCGATTCCTTTACGGGTATTGGCGATGAAAAAGCATTGAAAATTCTCAAAAAAGTCTCCGATACCTTTGGGGTACCCACAGTAACGGACATCCATGAAATTTCCGATGCCGCTATGGCGGCCGAATATGTGGATGTACTCCAGATCCCTGCCTTTTTGGTACGCCAGACCGATTTGGTGGTAGCTGCTGCAGAAACCGGCAAGGTGGTCAACTTGAAAAAAGGACAGTTCATGAGTCCAGAAAGTATGAAACATGCCGTGACCAAGGTGACCGAAACGGGAAATGAACAAGCTATCATCACCGATCGCGGAACCATGTTCGGTTATCACGATATGATCGTGGACTTTAGGGGCATCCCTACCATGAAACAATATGCCCCTGTGATTTTGGATGTGACCCACTCCCTACAACAGCCCAACCAATCCTCTGGAGTAACAGGTGGTAGGCCCGCCTTGATCGGCACCATGGCCAGGGCTGGAATTGCCGCTGGCGTGGATGGACTCTTCATGGAAACCCATTTTGACCCTGCCAATGCCAAAAGTGATGGGGCCAACATGTTGGATCTAAGTTTATTGGAAAAGCTATTGACCGATTTAACGGCCATTAGGACCACTGTCAATTCTCTCTAGAGATGATTAAATCACATTATCCTTTTTAAAAATTACTGATTTTCAATAATTTAAAATTTATTTTAAGTTTTATTTATAATTAGTCTAAATATTATTTGGCCAAACAAGTGTTGAAATATAAATTTGTACTTGAAATTTATTTAGACCAATTATAAATAATAAAATGAAGAATATAGTACTTCTCCTGTGTTTGGCAGTTTTCTGCACTTCGCAAGCCCAAACCGGAAATCTTAAAGGATTAGTGACCGACCAAAGGAACAGCCCTTTATCCAACGTGAACATTGCCCTTTCCAATACCAGTTTAGGAGCAACCACTAACGATTCTGGGAATTATCAGATCAACGATTTGGCACCTGGATTATACGAGTTGACCTTCTCCATGGTAGGCTATGGAACAAAAAAAGCTGCCATTTCCATTTCAGCAAATCAGACCACCAAAGTACCTACTGTTGCCCTTTCGGAACAACAGGAACAATTGAACGAAGTAATTGTTGAAGGCCATCATAACAAATATGTGGAAAACAAACCTTCAACTTCCCTTCGCCTAAAGACCGAATTGGCGAAACTGCCCCAAAATGTGCAGGTCGTTAGTGCCGATCTTTTAAGGGACCAACAGGCAACCAATATCATGGACGGAGTGATCCGTAACGTGAGCGGTGTGACCATGTTGGAGCATTGGGGACAATTTGCCCGTATCCATATGCGTGGATTTCGTTTGCCCGCCTTTAGGAATGGTGTCAATATCCAGGATACTTGGGGACCCTTGTCCGAGGACATGAATACCGTAGAGCGCATTGAATTTGTGAAAGGTCCTGCGGGCTTTATGATGTCTGCCGGGGAACCTGGAGGATTCTACAACGTAGTGACCAAAAAACCCACTGAGCAATTTATTGCCAATGCATCCTTCTCAGCTGGTAGTTTTGATTTCTTTAGAGGAACTGTTGATGTTAGTGGTAAACTTTCCGAAAATGGCAAGTTGTTGGGTCGTTTCAATGCCATGTATCAAACCACCGACAGCCACAGAGGCAATGAAGATGTTACCCGATATGGGATCGCTCCATCTTTGACCTATAAGTTCTCGGACAAGACCTCCATTACTACGGAAATGAACCTTCAACAAGCGGAATCCTATTTGGGTTCTGCCTACATCTTCGCGCCAGCAAGCGCAGGGTATGCCAGTTTGGACAGGGATTTTAAATTTACCAACAACGATTATCCCATTACCGATATCCAGGAAGTGACCTTCTTTGCCAACCTGAAACATGAATTTTCAGACCATTGGAGCATGGAAGGACAATTGGCATACCTGCGCTATGACCAAGTAGGAAACTCCACTTGGTTGCTGTCCATGGCAGACAATGGCGATGCATATCGATATACTTCAAAATGGGATGCCCTTTCCATCGGAAAATTTGGACAGGTCTACATCTATGGCGACTTCAATACCGGTAGTATTTCCCATAAGATCATGGGCGGTTTTGACTATAGTGACAAAACCTATTGGGCCGATTGGTTCGAATCTTCTCCAGTGGACACCGATGGACCTTTTAACATTTACAATCCTGTTTACGGCGTAAGTCCTGAGACCAATTTTGATCGTTCGGTATCGGTTCAATACCGAAATGGTGGAACCCCATATGGATCCAGTACAGTTAGGGCTTATTACGCCCAGGATGAAATCGGATTTTTGGAAAATCACATCCGATTGACCCTCGCTGGAAGATACACCAACCTGTACTCACTAGGCAAAACCGAAACTGATGATGTTTTCACCCCCAGAGTTGGATTAAGCGTGGACATTATCCCTTCCTTGACGGCCTATGCCCTTTATGACCAATCCTTTTTACCCCAGAGCGGCGTAAACAGTTCAGGCGATATTTTGAACGACCCTGTGGAAGGAAAAGATATTGAAGGGGGAATCAAAGCCAACTTTTTCGATGGAAGATTGGTAACCTCATTAGGTGTTTATAAAATCAATAAGAACAAGATCCTAGTGGGTGATCCTGCATTCCCCAATGACAATTTCTCCATCTATTCCGGAGAGGTTGAATCCAAAGGAATCGAATTTGATGCACAGGGACAGATTACCCCAGAGCTGAACCTCGTCCTAAACTATGCCAACACGAATGTGGAGGATCAATCCGGGAATCTGGTGGCCGGTTTTGCCAAGCATGTCACCAATGGATGGCTGAACTACAACTTTGCCGAATCATCCACCTTAAAAGGTTTTGGTGCCTCTTTGGGCTACCAATATCAAGTGGACCGTTCCACATGGGCCTGGGCAGCGGACAACCAATCCGATCTACCTAATTATTTCCGATTGGATGGTGCCCTTTCTTGGAGAAACGATCATTTCAGGGTACAGGTGAACATCAACAACATTTTGGATGAGTACCTATATTCCGGCGCCAACTATGGAAGTTACCTATACTGGCAATCCGAGCCTGGCATTAATGGCAGATTGACCGTTTCCTATACTTTTTAATCAAAAATTTAACTGGGTCCCTGAGCACAGGGACCCTTTAAAACCTTATCATGAAAACAAGACTTATATATCTCCTTTTCTTCTTTGCATCCCTATCGGCCAAAGCCCATTACTTATGGATTGAAACCAACGGCAACGCAAAATCGGGCCAAAAACATGAAGTCCGAGTCCATTTTGGGGAGTACACCTATGGTGTCATCGAAAAGGTGGAAGGCGAAGCCTTTCCATCAGTAGCCAACTTTACCCTTTGGGTAATTGCCCCGGATGGAACCAAGACCGAATTGAAGACCGAAGCCAAGGAAGATCATTATCTGGCCTATTTTACCCCTACCCAAAACGGGGTGTACACCGTTGCCCTTAACAACAATGAAATTGACGTCATCGATTATACGCAATATGATTTTGGTATTTTCAAGACCCACTACCACTCCACTGCAAAAGTACAGGTAGGGATGACTGATGGAGATACCCAAACGGCAAACCCAAATGGAATCGTGGTAAAACAATTGGCCAATGAAAACTCTGAAGTAAAGCTTCAGGTTTTTTATAAAGGTGAGCCCTTGGCCAAAAATGAGTTAAAGGTATATGTCGCAGATCTTTGGTCCAAGACTTTATATACCGACGACAATGGTCAGGTTTCCTTTGCAAGACCTTGGGATACCAAATACATTGTGGAGACCACCATCAAAGAAGAAGTTCCTGGCACCTACAAAGGCGAGGATTATCAATTTATTTGGCACTGCGCCACACATTGCATTAAATAACAGCTTTGCAAGTTATGGTCACCTTCGTTTCACTGCTCATTTTCATTTCCTTTTATCTCTTCTACGGTACCTCTAAAAAAATGGTGGTCATCCATAGTTTTGGTATGGAAAAGTGGGTCGGTGAACATGCAAGCACCTCAAAATTTATCGGCACTGCCCTAATGATCATTTCATTGGGGCTTAGCTGTTACCAATGGGGATGGGGTTCTGGAGTGTTCACGTTTAGCATCCTATTAATGACCTTTGCCAGCCTTGTCATTCTTTTGGCCCCACTACAATTACTGAATTACCGAATCCTTGCCATTGCTTTTATATCATCCCTAATCTTCGAATTATTCTTGTTTTAAGATGCCAGCCAACAAAAAATATTTGACCCAGTCCCCATGGCAACGCTTTGCCAAAATCACCGCTGCAATCATAGGTGGCTTGGTAGTGGCCGTCATGTTCCATTTGGCATTGGCCAGTTGGTTCGACCATGTAAACATCATCATCACCAGTACTTTCACCGCTTTTATTTTGTGGGCCATTTTGATGGTGGTTGCCTTTTTGGCCAAAAATGGTTGGAAAATTTGGGGTCTTTATCTGCTTGTAAGTGCAACCCTAGGCTTGGTATATTATTTCGGGATCCAAATCCTTCCAATTGTTTGATCTTATGGGGAACAGAATTTACAACATCCTTTTTCATACGCATACCGTGAGTGGTATTGTGATCAGTGTGGCACTTTACGTTATTTTCTTTGCGGGTTCCTTTTCCTTTTTCCGGGACGAGATTGCCAATTGGCAACGTGGACACCAAGTTTCCCAAGAAGATGCCATTCCGGGGAGTGTAGACCAGTATTTGAAAGATCTTTCCGAAAATTACAACCTCCAGGGAAGGGATGTGGAACTCTACCACTATTTCAACGAACGGAGCATTTCGGTAAGCTTATCGGCTTCCAAAGATTCGTTGGCCACGGAGAAAGACAAGGTCGGGGCTTTTTTCTATATGGATACCGAGGATAAGACCACCTCGGATTATAGGAGTTCCTATCACTTGGGCGAGTTTTTATATCGCCTTCACTTTTTGGATCAAATCCCCTACCCGTACGGACGCTATTTGGCGGGATTGGTGGCATTCTTCTTTCTTTTTGCCATCATCACCGGAATTTTGGTACACTGGAACAAAATCGTATCCAACTTTTACACGTTTAGACCATGGGCCAAACTGAAAACGGTTTGGACTGATGCCCATACCGCTTTGGGCGTGATCGGGTTTCCGTTTCAATTTGTTTATGCCGTGACCGGTGCCTTCTTTTTATTGAAGGGAATTTTGATTCTACCTATTGTAATGGGACTGTACAATGGGGACCAGAACAAACTGTATGAAGATCTGGAATACAACCATCCTGTTTATGCCTTTCACAACGAAAAGCTGGAAGAACCCGTCCAAATAGATCCATTGATTGCCGAAATGAAACACGATTGGCCGGATTTCCGGGTAAAAGAGGTGCATCTTTTCAATTTTGGGGATGTCAATATGCATGCATCCATTAGTGGGCACTTGGGATATGGTTCCAAGCTCAATGGTATAGGTCACCGAATCTATAAAATTAAAGACGGATCTGTAGTAGAAGAAAAAGTTCCCATGACCAACAATTCTTATCTGGATGGCGTAAAGAACATCATGTTCCGCCTCCATTTTGGAGACTATGCCGGTTATGGCTTGCGGGTGATTTCTTTTATCCTCGGATTGGTATCCTGCTTTGTAATCTTGTCCGGGGTCATGATCTGGCTAGTAGCCCGTGACAAAAGGAACGTGCCCGAAAAAAGACGCAGGTTCAATCAGCAAGTGGCCAATGTATACATGGCCGTATGTTTGTCCATGTTCCCCGTTACCGCCTTGGAATTCATTATTGTGAAATGCTCCCAAAATGTGGACATGACCTTCCTGTACCGTACCTATTTCCCGGTATGGTTGATCACCACACTCTTTTTCATCTTCAAAAACAATATTGGCTTCACCAACCGGTGGACTTTAATATCTGGCGGTATTTTGGCGCTTTGGATACCTGTGGTTAATGGTATTATGTCAGGCAATTGGCTTTGGGAAGCATACAGGAATGGCCATGAACAAGTAATGTTGGTTGACTTGCTATGGCTGATCTTAGGGTTGGTAGCATTGTGGATTGCTTTCTTCAAACTAGGGAAATCTAAAAGTAAAATTGCCACTAACGATGTTTAGTTTTATAGAATCCTTTGTGGTTGACCGACTTGGCCTCCAGTAAAAGTTGAACAACAATCCTACCATCTATTTCCTCTTGGTTAAAATAGCGTAATGACTTCATAACTTTTCGCCCATCAGTAACCAATTTATCTTGATGGACGGTCAAATGGGCCGAGTTCCAAAGACACATATCAACATAACCCTTTTTTAAGGAAGCGTTGAAATAACAAAACGGATTGTTGTTTAAATAGTAAAAGGGCAACTTGTACTTATAATCCAACCTGACCTCTGGTATTGTTGTTTCTACCAACACCTGCAATTGCAATAAGATGCTTCTAAAAGGTTCTACTTGATTCAGGATATAGTTTTCTGCAGGGTTCATCCTTCAATTTATTTAGATACACAATCTCAAAAAAAATTAGTTCAAATGAAAATTAATTATAACTTTGAATTTCAAAGTACTTTAAAATGGATTCAAAAAAATATTTGGATGATATCTCACAGATTAAAGATTTGATGAACCGTTCTTCCCGGTTCATATCATTAAGTGGCCTATCAGGAATACTGGCCGGAATATATGCTATCATCGGTTCTCTTGTTGCCTACTTTTTTTTACTTCCTGGGGTTGATGACTACGTCACCTTACACAATAGGAACTTTAAACTAATTATGGGTATATTAATCCTAGTGGCTGTGCTAAGCTTTGTCACTGCTTATTTGTTAACCACCAGAAAGGCAAAAAAGAACAATGAAAAAATTTGGGACGACACGACCAAACGATTGCTCGTCAATTTTTTTGTCCCCTTGGTGACCGGGGGTATCTATATCCTTATCAAGTTGAACAGCCAACACTATGGCCTCACCGCCTCGCTCATGCTCATTTTCTATGGTTTGGCATTGGTGAATGCATCAAAATACACCATTGGCACGGTAAAATATCTTGGTTACACCCAAATTGTCCTTGGCCTAATCTGTGCTGCATTTCCTGGCTATGGTTTTTGGTTTTGGGTACTGGGTTTTGGCATTTTGCACATTGTGTATGGAAGTATCATGTATTTAAAAGAGGATAAGGCATAAAGTGGGACTTATTGATAACATAAACAAGTTGTTTGACCATCGCATACGATTGGGCATCATGTCCATTCTTATGGTGAACGAAGAGGTGGATTTCAATCGGCTTAAGGAACTTTTGGACGTTACCGATGGAAATTTGGCAAGCCATACCAAAACCCTTGAAAATGCAGAATACATCAAAATAGAAAAATCCTTTATTGGCAAAAAACCCAACACCAAATATATCATCACACGTGTGGGCAGGAAAGCTTTCAAAAAACATATTGATGCTCTGGAGCATCTTATCAGGAACCCAGAATAATTTTTTTATCCATTCACTTTGAATTTCAAAGTACTTTAATATTTAATAACATGACATCACAAAAACAAAGATTCGGAAACTGGCTGAAACATTCCATATCAGCAAAAATGATCACAGTAGGCTTTTTGATACTCATTCTATTGATACCATTAGGTTTTGTTAGCGATTTGATACGGGAACGTGGATTTAGACAAGCAGAAGTAATCCAAGAAATCAATTCAAAATGGGGAGGGCAGGTCATCATCAATGGCCCAATCCTTAAAATACCTTACCAGCAATATGTAGAGGAGAAAATCTTCAACGAGTCAACAAAAACCTACATGATAAATCAAAAAGCTGTTCGGCAGCATGCCTATTTCTTTCCAAATAATTTGGAAATAGGTTCCGACGTTTCCACTAAACCATTGGAGCGTGGCATATATGAATCTGTGGTTTTTAGTGCGGCTTCAACCATTAATGGAAAGTTCGCCTCACCCAGTTTCACTGAAATTGAATTGAAAGATGGGGATATTCTTTGGGATAAGGCCACTGTTTTATTCAAGGTGAGTAATTTAAAAGGCATCCGGAACACAGTAAACATCAAATTGGGAGATACAGAATATACGCTCAATCCTAAGTTTGACAACTCCTACATGAACACCCTGGAGTCCGGCTTTGTCAAAAATCTTGATGAACTACAAGAAAAACCTATGGGCTTCGAATCCGAAATCACCATCAATGGTAGTACTAGTTTACAGTTTGTTCCCATAGGGAAAGAGACCCTAGTTTCCATGAACTCCAACTGGCACTCGCCTAGTTTTAACGGAAATTTTCTTCCCGAGACAGAGGGCAAGGAAATATCGGACAAAGGCTTCACTGCCAAATGGAAGGTTTTGGAAACTAACCGGCGCTTTGGCCAATCCTTTTTTGATCAATTGCCTGATCTAAACGAATTTTCATTCGGCACGGAATTCTTAATCCCAGTGGATGATTATCAAAAAACCGAACGCACCAGCAAATATGGACTTATGATTATTGGTCTTACCTTGTTGGTGTTCCTTTTGATACAGATCAGCAGCAAAATACATATTCATCCATTTCAATATCTGATGATCGGTTTGGCATTGGTCATGTTCTACACGCTACTGATCTCCATATCAGAACATAAAAACTACCTCTTTGCCTATTTGATATCGGGGGCTTCGGTGGTAACATTGATAACCGTATACTCCAGAACAATTTTGAAGAGCAATAAATTTACACTGTTAATATTGGGGTCCATGCTGGGATTGTACACCTTTATCTTGGTCATTATCCAGATAGAGGACTACGCCCTTCTGGTGGGAAGTATTGGGCTCTTTGTAATCTTGTCCATCATCATGTTCACCTCCCGTAAAATAGATTGGGCAGGGGCCAGTATTTCAGATTAGTTGGATACGCAATGGTCTCATCTAAGTTAAGGGTGAGACCATTTTTTGTTTACAGTTTATTAATGTTAGGAACCAATCAGTTTCATACTTTTGAGAAAACCACCGATATGAAATTCCACTTTCTTTTTATTGCTCTTGTTTCCACTTTGGCCGTATCTGCGCAGGATCATTCGCACAAAAGTTCTCGGGCCATCACTTTCCCAGATGTTTCTGGATACAAGACCTTGAAGACCGACCTGCACCAACACACTGTTTTTTCCGATGGAAACGTTTGGCCCACCATTCGTGTAATGGAAGCGCTTCGCGATAATCTGGATGTGATCTCATTAACGGAGCATTTGGAATACCAGCCCCACAAGGAAGACATACCCCACCCTGACCGCAACCGATCATATCATTTGGCGTTGCAGGAAGCCAAGGATCATGACCTATTGATCATCCATGGGTCTGAAATTACCAGACAGGCTCCTATGGGGCACAATAATGCGGTTTTTATACAGGATGCCAACAAATTGTTGAACGAAAAGGCGGAAACTTCCTTTGCAGAGGCCAAGGATCAGGGTGCTTTTATCTTTTGGAACCACCCAGCGTGGTACGCACAATCACCACAAGGAACGCCTATTTTGAGTGATTTTCAAAAAGAGCGTATCAAAAAAGGTGAACTCCATGGTATTGAGGTAATCAATACCGGGGATTATGCAGAAGAGTCCTTGGCATTGGCATTGGAAAACAATTTGACCATTATGGGAACCAGCGATATTCATGGTCTTATTGATTGGGATTATATCGAAAAAGGACATGATCGTCCCATAACACTGGTTTTCGCCAAGGAAAAAACCGCAGAATCCTTAAAGGAGGCTCTTTTCACAGGGAGAACAGTGGCCGTTTTCAATTCTTTATTGGTTGGAAAGAAGGAAAACCTGGTTCCGCTCTTGCATGCTTGCATAGAAGTTGAAAAGGCCCAATACATTAACAAAACTTCCATTTTGGAAGTTACCTTGAAGAACGTTTCCAGTAGTGACCTCGTCTTTGAAAACCAAATGCCCTACACATTCTATTCAAGTTCCCCAGTATTCACGGTTCCTGCAGGTGGCACAAAGACCATCAACATTAAAACTTTGGACAAAAAAGACGGGATAACCTTAAAACTGAAAGCATTGGGTGCCTATGTGGCTCCAAAGCAACAACCCACCATTGAATGGGCTCTCAAGGTCGAGGATTAAACTTAAGCCACCGAAGGAACAACGGAACCATTGATCTCGATGTCAAAATCGGGTAAGATTTTCTTGATGCATTCCCTTGGGGTCTTTTCGGATATCCATACCCATTTGCGCTTGAGATCCACATCAAAATGGAAACAGGAGAAGTCCCCACAGCATTCCCCATCGATTTTTTTCAATAAAAATTTGGTGATCCTGGGCCTTAGGCTGTATTCCATATCGATGCAGGCCCTTTTTGTGGCCGGGTTCTCGTCGCCCAAAGTCAACCAATTAAAATGCACTTTTCAGAATAATAGGACAAACAATATACTAAAAAACAATTGATTGCAAGCCAAAAAAATGGTTTCTCGATTTATGGCCTATTCCTTACCATCCACATAATCCTGAAGATATGCATATCGTTGGGTAAGCTTGCCGTTTTGGGTCATCCGGGCCCGTTCCAGGATACCTTCCTCATCATTGTTGAAAAAGGCAGGGATCACATATTTGGAGAATGCTTCCCCGAATCCAATACTGGCATCCCTGGGCAGTTCGCAAGGCAGATTGTCCACCGCCATGACCGCGATGGCCTTTTCTTGCCTAAAATCCGTTTCGGATTCGGTCATAGGGTCATAACCATAGATCGGCTCCGCAATGGTTGACGCCCTAATGGTCGTGGCCACTGGCCCATCAATGTCGCAGCTGATATCGGCCACCACTTTTATATTAAAGTCGGGATGTTTAACATCTTCCCTTGTGTATAGATACGGGGCACCGTCACCGTAAAAATGTCCGGCAATATAAAAATCGGTGACCTTGGCAAACCGAAAGAAATTAGATCTGTATTCGTGAGGGTTTTGAAAGAAATCCATTTTACTGCCCCTTACACCATCCTTACGCTTGTTGTATTCCGATGCATCTATCTGACAATAGATGGGTTCAGAAAAGGTCTTTTTCAAGTAATCGTCGACACCTACTTTTTTTATCCCCATGCCATCCAGCATTTCCTTGGCCCCATTACCGACCCTGCCCCTACCGGTGAGCAAAATCTTGATATTGGGCAAGTGCAATTTTTTTAGTTCTGAAATCAGTGCCTGTTGATCCTTCAAGGTTTCTGCCTTTGGCAATTGGAACAGATTGAACTTGAATCCATAGGTTCTGAAGCCATTGTAAGCCCCAACGATACCGGCATATCTACCAAAAGCAACAAGCCGCTGTCCCTTTGGATTTGTAATCACTTCATGATCATACAATTCAATTTTCTTATCCAAAACCGCACGAAGTAATTCCCGATTATATGGTTGCTTTTTTATGGTATGCGAAAAGAAAAAATATTTCTTGTTGGATATCAAGGCATCAATTGGTACTTCCTTCACCCCCAAAAGCACTTCACAGGCATCCATGCCATACACTACTTCAAGCCCTTTTTCCCTGTACTCATCATCCGTGAACACCCTTATAGGGGAAGATTCCACTAAAATCAGGGCTTTCGGAAACTGGGAAAGGACATTTTGACATGCTGAAGGGGAGAGCACCACCCTGCGGTCTGGCGGGTTTTTACGTTCTCGAATGATTCCGAATTTCATAAAATGGTTTGGTATAATTGTTGACCAAAATAAGAGGTTTGGAAAGGGTAAGCAAACTTTTGATTAACTTTGCGATCCTTTTGGGGAAAGTTCTTGAACATATTGGGGCCGACCGGTTTTGACAGCAAGACCAATGGCTATGTAAGCATGCCGAGCAATGGAATTGATGCTCGTTAATCTCCGTTCCAACCTTTTAAATGGCGATAATAATTACGCTCTTGCCGCATAATCTGAATTATAGTAGGATAATGCCTCGTCTCCGCTAGGCGGAGAAGCGAGATGTCCCTGAATAGCCCTTGTTGGCGGCGATTCGTAAAGGGGCACCATAAAAGTCAACATAGCGATCTTATGGCTTCGATAAGGTCGTAAAACTTAAGAGGCTAAGCGTACGATAGGCGGTTTTCGGTCGGTCGTGCGCCGACAACCAAACGAAAACTAAGCATGTAGAAAGCATTGTTATTGCTTGTTTGGACGAGGGTTCGAATCCCTCCGGCTCCACTTTATACCCCTGTAGCACAATGAATACAGGGGTTAACTTTCTCATTCGGCTCATGAGCAACTAAGGTTACCCTCGAACCGATAAAAATGTAGAATAAATTGTAATTCGGTTTACTCGAAAAATCCATTTCGAAGCAAAATGCCCATTACAAGAACTACTGTTACCAGCAATACCCCAAAGGACATGTAAACCTGTTGTCTTAGGTGTTTCATAGTGTTGGTTGAGATGGCTCAATATATAAAAAATTGTAAGATTAATCTTTTTTCAAAGCTGGAATTATAATACTTTTTATCATTTTATCAACCTAAAGACTCTGTCATTCCATTTTTGACAAAATCTATAAAAATTCCATTCTTGACCAAATCAATTTGAAACTTATTCACATCCCATTCTAACCCATTGAAAATAAAATATATGCTTAAACGTTTTTAGGAATGGGATTCAAAATTTCATTTTTTTTTGGCACGTTTGTTGTTTTTTTACTCCCCACCAAATTTTACAATCATGAAAAAACCTCACCTCTTCATCATTGGTACATTTTGCTTTAGTCTATTTTCTTGCGCCAGTTCTGGCTACGTCTATTTGAACTACCCACAAGAACCAGTTTTGGTGCTTCCAAGGGAAATAGATGATATTGCCGTAGTAAACCGTTGCCTTACGAACGAAGAAGAAAAACCTAACAAAACCTTGGAATCGATTGCCACTGGAGAAATTGTTGGTTCCGATAAATTGGCTTCGGACGAAGCCATTAAGGGAATCTTTGATGGGCTTAGGAACAAAGATGATATTCGGTTGGTCATTCCAACCACTTTGAGATTACCCGGAACCGGCACCCGGAAAACCCCCGATATACTGGATTGGGAAAAAGTAAGTGAGATTTGTGATGAAACGGAATCCGATGCCCTTTTGGTTTTGGAAACCTTCGATTCCAACTCTGATTTTGTGTTGAATACCGCCGTGGAGCAGGTATCCTCCGTGTTGCAAACCGGAAAGCCCAGCGGCAGGATACCACGTCGAGCCCGGGTGAACGTAGTAAGTTATTGGCGTCTTTATGATCCGAGCACCAAAACAATATTGGACCAGTTCCAACAAACCCATTTTATGGATTTTGACCTGGCCAACGGCGGAATTCCGTTGACAGCCCTTCCGGAAACGGCCTATGCTTCAGGGTTGGATTATACAAGTCGATTGTATCCCAGTTTTTTTAGGGTCAGAAGAGATATGTACAAAAAAGGTAAGGGGCGGGACAAACGCCTTTTTGATGCCGGTTGGCGCCGTACCGAGGTGGCCAACTGGAACGAAGCCATTTCCATTTGGTCAGAAATTGCCAACGTTCGTAAAAGTAAATCGGCAGGCAGGGCCGCCTATAATATTGCCGTGGCAAATGAAGTATTGGGCAATACGGACCTAGCATTGGAGTGGGCCCAAAGATCGTATCAAGATTATGGAGACAAAATGGCCCGTGATTATGCCAAGGTTTTGCTCAGGAGAAAACAGTGGGAATAAAATCCTTGGCACAGTCCGAATAAATTTTGCTGGCATAGTGGTCCCGTTTTATGGACATCCCAAAAACTATTTCCGCAGACCGGAAACGGATGTATAAAGTGATATACGACGCAAGATTCAATCAGATCGTCCTTTTCTTCAAGAGCTACATTGCCAGCGTTCCGTAAATCCCCTGCTTGCAAAAGATAAGTCAATACATGACCAAAGCCATTATGAACCATGCGTACTTGCCATCGTTACGCCTTATGTTTTGAAGCAATACTTACTATTTTTTTGAAGCCACGTAACTGTGAATCAAATCCAACTAGAATTGAATAACTTCTTTAAGTTTTTCAAATTCTCCGTTGCTCATTGATGAGCCATCCAAAGAATTCTTTCTAAATCTATATAAAAAGGCACCTCTCTTTGAACCCGACATGTCTTTCGTGTCCGTTTTCTCCAATATGTTCAAGGAAAGAATTTTTTTTCTAAAATTTCTCGGGTCAAATTTAGTATCATAGATACTTTCATAAAGAATCTGTAGTTGGGGCAATGTGAAAAGTTGTGGAAGCAATTCAAATCCCAAGGGTCTGTTCCGCGCCATCAGCCTTAAGCTTCTGATGGCATCCTGGACCATTCTACCATGGTCTAGCAATAGGTCCGGTACATCTTTCAAATCAAACCATCTGGCATCATGGTCCTCCACAGCCTTTAGATCAAATTCGTTTATCCTGATCAAACTGTAATAGGCCACGGAAATAACCCGTTCAACAGGATCGCGGTTCACGGCACCGTAGGTCTTCAATTGCTTTAGATATACATCCCTAAGACCTGTTAGCCGATAAAGTATTTCACTGGCCCCTTGATCCAAGGACACATCATTTTTAATCAATGCACCAATAAGGGACCATGAACCTTTAAAAGGCTCCACTTTCCTTCGGAATAGAAGCAATTTTAGTTTTTCCGAATCGAACCCAAAAATAATACAATCAACTGCAACGGTAATTCTTTGTTGTGGGTCGTATTTACTGCGTAGCACACTACTCTGTTTTAGCGGTGGATTAATGACCATAGCACCATCCATTACTGGAAGGCTGCACTCAATATAGTCAAATTCATCACAAAATTAAGTTGAAAAATAAGAGAAAGCCTTCTGCCTTGATCCTTTATGCTCTTTTTCCAAATTGGACCTGTAAAAGTTGCTCTTTTAATGATCGAAAATAAAAATAATGCAATTTCCCTTTTGAGCATCCCAAGTTTGTTCCATCGATTTGTATAACCCCAGAACCAAATCAACGATGCCTCGGTAAGCATTTTAATTTCTTATGGGACCGAACCTTCATGGATGCTCAATAGCTAAATAAATTCTTCACCTTGTAGAACAATCTTTCAGCTAAGCTTAGGTCCTCAGTTATGATTTCTGCAGTACCGAGCATTTCTTGCTTAAAATCGATTTTCTGGTTATAAGATGTCTTCATACCATCCTTTAACGAAATATACACAACATAGTTTCCTTGGGTATCCGGTGAAATGGAAATATTTTCCACAATGCCGATCAGCATTCCGAACTGCTGGTAGGGAAAATTATCCAACTTGATCAGTACCTTTTGGCCTACGTTGATCTTTCCTGCATTTTGGGAAGCGATGGTAAGCCTACCCACAAAGTCCGATTTTTTTTTCGGAAGGATGGTAAAAACAACATCACCTTCCGTCACCTGTTGGTTTGTTCCCCAGAATTCATTGAAACTTACGACACCATCAATTGAAGCGGACAAAACGTATTGGTACCTCCAATCATTGATGGCCTTTTTTAGAGCGTTGAACGAATGCAACAGATTCTTCCTGGTCCGGGCATGTTCCAGCTCTTTATTGATGTAGGTTGCCCTTAAATCTTGGTTCGCCGATGAGAGGGCCTCCCTCATTTGTGAGATCGAAATTACCGTACTGTTCATGCTTTTTTTGGCTTGAAGAAAATCGAGGCCTTTGGATTCGAACTCTTGTTGGGAGATCACCCCTTTTTGGAACAATACTTTGTATCGGTCATATTCTATCTGTTTTAGGTTGAGTTCTTCCTCTAAAATCTTTTTTTGTTCCATTTGTTCAGAAAGTTGGCTTCTTACTTCCTCTAAGGATATTTTGTTGCCACTCAATCGGTTTTCATATGGAAATAGTTCTTTTAATAAAGTGAATTCCAAGTAACTTTTCTCAAACTCTAAATAGGAGGATTCTATATCACCCAAGGTCAATGCGGAAGTAGTCTCCATCGGAAATTGAAATCCGTTTTCCACCAAATTGATGGTATCCACAATTTGCATCAAAAGGGACAGATCCCCATAGTTGGAAATGTTTTTAATGATAGCTAATTCCTCACCCTTGGTTACGGAATCTCCATTCTTCACAAAAAAGCTCTCAATCTGACCAGAAGAACGGGCCACTACTTTTTCAGTAGGGTTTTTGGTCGTGATCAACACTTTAGCGGACACAAAATCCGGATAGTTGATAATGAACGACAATGCAATAAGAATACACACAAAGGCAAAGACCAAGGTAATGCCCCACCTTACGATCCAAGATGGGGGTGTACCAAGAATCTCCTGAACTTCCTCAGACCTTAGATTCAACTTTATTACATCCTTCTTCCCCTCCATGGTCAATTGGTCAGTTTTAGCTTTTCAAGGGCAAGTTGGTTCCTTACCAGATTAAAATATGCACCGCCTTTGGTAATTAGGGATTCATGGTTGCCAATTTCCTTTATCATCCCCTTTTCAAGTACCACGATCTGATCGGCATTCTGTACCGTGCTCAAACGGTGGGCAATGATCAAGACGGTCCTGTTTTTAAAAAAAACATCAAGGTTTTCCATGATCTCGGATTCATTGGAGGCATCCAATGCGGAAGTCGCCTCGTCAAAGAATAGAAAATGGGGGTCTTTATATAGGGCTCGGGCAATGAATATGCGCTGCTTTTGACCCGTACTGATACCTATACCCTCATTCCCGATTTTGGTGTTGAACCCCAATGGCAATGATTGTACAAACTCATAGATATTGGCCAATTTTACGGACTGGAGCAGTTTTTCCTCATCGATTACATCTACCCCTACAGCGATGTTACCGGCTATGGTATCGTTAAAAATATAGCCTTCTTGCATGACCACTCCGCAACTTGCCCTCCAAGCGGTATGTGATATATCGCGCAGGTTATGGTCCCCAAACAAAATCTTACCCTCGTTTGGCTCATAAAACTTAAGGATGAGTTTCATGAGAGTGGTTTTGCCGCTTCCGCTCATGCCCACTATGGCTGTTTTTTTTCCAGCAGGAATTGTCAGTGATAATTTATTCATCACATTGACATCGTTCCCCAAATACCTAAATGAGATATTATCGATGTTGATATCATTATCAGGACCGATCCTGGATATGTAGGTCCTGTTCTCGTTTTCTTCATTTTCCTTGTCATGAATCTCTCCCAATCGTTCCAAACTTATCTTTGCATCCTGTGCTGTTCTAATGAAATTGACCAACTGTAAAATAGGTGAATTCAACTGACCTATTATATATTGGATGGAGAGCATCATACCCAAAGTAATGTTCCCGTTGATCACCATGATGGCCGAGGTGAACGTAATGGCAATATTCTTCAACTCATTTATAAAGGAGGATCCAATTTCCTGCGTCTGCTCCAAGGCCAGGTTTTGCATGTTCACCTTAAAGAGTCGGGCCTGGACAAATTCCCAGCCCCATCGTTTCTTTTTTTCGGCATTGTTCATTTTTATTTCCTGCATACCGTTGATCAACTCAATGACCGTGCTCTGTTCTTGGCTCAACTGGGAAAAACGTTTGTGGTCCAGTTCCTTTCTGCGTTTCAGAAAGAACAATATCCAAACCACATAAAGGGCACTTCCCACTATGAATATGCTGAAAATGGATATGTCATAATAGATAAGCACCAAACCAAAGACAAAAAGGTTGGCCAAGGAAAAAAGAGTATTAAGGGTGTCACTTGTAAGAAGACGTTCTATACGGCTATGATCGTTGATCCGTTGCATGATATCGCCGGTCATCCTGGTATCAAAATAAGAGATGGGCAGGGCCATCAATTTGATAAAAAAATCGGATATCAGGGAAATATTGATCCGTGTACTAAGATGGAGCAAGATCCAACTCCTAAAAAACTCCACACTTATCCTACCCAAAAAAAGTAAAATCTGTCCAAATAAAACTGCATAGATGAAACTGATATCCTGGTTCTGTATCCCAATATCCACAATACTTTGGGTAAGAAAAGGAAAAATCAGTTGCAACAAGCTGCCAACCAAAAGCCCTACACAAAGTTGAACTACCAGTGTTCTATATTTGAAAAGATATTGATAGAGGAAGAGCAAGGACTTCTTATCCGTCCTTTCCCATTTTTGTGATCTAAATTTTGGGGTGACCTCAAGTAAAAGTGCAATACCCTCGTTCGTGGCCTCATTGGCATTGTTCCCGATCCAACGGGTCAAGAACTCTTCTTTTTGAAAAGAAATCAGTCCAAATGCCGGATCGGAGATATAGATCACATCATCCTTGATCTTATAGATGACCACAAAATGGCTTTTGTCCCAATGGGCAATAAGGGGAAGTGGGGCATTTTTGAGTTTTTGATAGTTGGTCTTTAGAGCTAAGGACTTAAATCCGATTTTTTCAGCTGCATCGCTCAATTTTAATAGGTTACTACCTTCCCTCGTGGTTTCTGTAAGCTCTCTGATCTGCTTCAACGAAATGAGCTTACCATAATATTTGGCAACTATTTTTAGGCATGTAGGGCCGCAATCCTTTAGATCGGGCTGCTTGTAGAAGGGAAAGTTTTTTTTCAAAGGGTAAAAGCTAATTTGACATTTACTCAATATGCCGTAAAAACAATTGGGAATACCCCATGAAGTATTCCCAATTTCATTTTCGATTACCCTGCTTTAATAGCAGTAATCTATCCCGGAGTGCCAAACACCTGAACAATACGCAGCTGCTTGTGAACACGTTGGGAAATTGTAGACGACTTGTGCATATTGGTGGTCACACCTCAAGGTCGCGCCACCCAATATCTTCTTTTGTTCATTTTTGGACAGCTCTTGTCCGAGATCCAACTTTTTCATGATTTAGAATATTTAGGTTCAACTTTTAGTTGTGGATTACCAACAAGACACCATGGATCCTTGATAATAAACTCCGGCACAATATGCAGGTCCGTTAGAACAGTTCACGACGGGGTTGCCCACCGTTACGTATTGATATTCCGGGGGGTTGTGAGGAGCGTAGCAGATCACCCCTCCACCTAGAATTTTCTTTTGTTCGTTTTTGGACAATTCCTGCCCAAGACTCAATCTTTTCATTTTTATGGCCTTAAAGATTGATCAAGAACAGGATGTAACATATCCATTATGGGCCCCTTGGCAATAAGCCGGTCCATAAGAGCAGTTAGAGAAATTGTACACGGTAACATAATCATGCAGGTTGTTGCTCCAACATGTCAAGGTTGCTCCCCCAAGGATCTTCTTTTGTTCGTTCTTGGACAGTTCCTGTCCTAAATTCAATTTGTTCATAGTTTTCAGAAATAAATGATTAGTAAATATTTAACACCCTTAAATTATAAAAATTTAAATAAAATCCTACATTTTTAGTAATATAATTTTTACAATAAAATATATTTACCAATATCACAATTCCATTTGTGGACAAATCCCTTGAATTATTTGACTTCTACTAGGTTTTCAAAGGCCATTCGCTTTATGGTATCAAAAAGAAGTTTTTGGTATTGTACATTGTCAATGGTAAGGTCGTCTTCAAAATATTTGGTCAGTTCAGATGCCAACGCTCGGATATTACCTTTACCTATGTGGCTGAGAAGGGCTGCGTCCAGGCCATCATGTCTTGTTTCAACAATATCAAGATTCATAATGTTAGGATGTAGTGTAATCACATATCTTACGCCAGTATCATCCAAATTTTCCATAAGCATACTTCCATCGTTATTTTCTGAGAGCACATTAACATCCCATGAGCTTTCAAAAACTTCAACTCCCTCTGCAAGCTCAATCCCATGTTCCATCCAATTTTCACTAAAAAAGAACCTTGATGCCAAAGCATAACGATGCATATCTTGCAAATACAAGTGTTCCTTAATACCCACATGGTCTTCGTTCAGTTTGGACAACATAATATATTTGTTTCTTTCCAATCCATAGACCTCTTCCAGTAATCCGGTAAATTTGTCCTGTTTTCTTGCATTGATATGATTACTCAACTCCCAAAAATTGGCCAGGTAAACATCATCTATCCGATGTAACAGATGAATGGTTCTTGCAAAAGTCCTTTTAACGCCAGTACCATTTATATACTCTGCAACATTTAGGTCGGTCTTTTTTTTACCATTTATCATATGCAAAGGACCATTGTGGAAGTAAGCATACAGCCTATTTTCCACGTCAATGTGTTGACATTGATATAGTATGTTGTAGTATACGGAGGGGTACTCTAACCGGAGTCGTTTTGAAAGATGGTTAAGTACAAAAGCCTCTTTTTTGCAACCTCCTACGGGATGGATAAGTTTTACATGGGGGATGTCCGAAAATCTCCAATAATCCTCATACAATGGATTTATGACCGGTTCTTCGAACAAATAGGACACTGAAACCTCCTCTTTCTTTGATAGATAGTACAACGAAACCTGTTCTATCAACCAATTCAATTTGCCAACGTCCACAAGCTCCAATTTGTCTGGATTTTTCGAAATGAGTGCATTGGCTTCTTCACAATATCTTTTGATGAAATCCAGGTCACCACCACCTAAGATTCCTGCATTACACGCATAAATATGGTCATCCTTGTGTTTCTCCTTTAAATGGTCTGGGATTTTGAATCCTTTTTCATGTACGGTTTCCAGAATCTCCTTATTGAAGAAAAGGTCCATTTCCAGATTTGATGCGATAAGTCCAGCCTCAGAAAATGATTTTGGAAAGGGTTGCCATAGGTATATATCTCCATCAACATGTAAGAACGGTTCATCCTGAACGGAATAAGTCTTGATCTTTGCCAAAGAAAACAGCTCGGGCCTGCATTGAAAGGATTCATCAAATATGAGGTGTACTTTGGTATAGGGAAGTTTTAACACGTCAATTAATATGTGTTTGCCCAACTCATCGGTATAAAGCTCCACACGTTCATATTGTCTTCGCAACGTTAAACAGCTGAGAGCCCATGACATCCAATGGTATTCCGCAGACCTCCACCCCGCCTTGATATCCAGGTTGGTCACACCATCGTTTAGTCCCGTCCAAAAGGTCTGCGTAATTTTCATAAATACAATATATTAAGTTTTTTCTTACTTTAAACATGGAAAATAAGTATATATTTAATCGATATTATATTCTCAATGGACTTTTTTGAAGATGCATACAAGTTCCTAAGGGTATCAGGTTACCAAGTGAGCAAGAGTTACCTAAAGGAATGGATGCAGGCCCATCCCCACTACCCTGCCTTGATAAGTTTTACAGATTTACTGGATGAGTTCCAAATCAGCCACAAGGTCATCAGGATTGAGAAGGACTCGCCCCAAGAACTGTTTCCCAACAGGTTGTTTATCCATTTTGCTTTTGATTCGGGTGAAGCAGGTTTTCGTATTGTCCACAGAAATTCAAAAGGGGAATTTGACACAAAAGACCTGGCAGGCTGGACCGGGATCACATTACTTTTGGACGAAAGTTCAAAACTGGAACATCCAGAGCATCTCAAAGTTTATTCAGGCGAACGGGTTGAAAAAATGATGGTGGTATCATTGGTATCCGTTCTTATCCTTCTTTTTTCCGTCAATCTGATTTATAGCGCCCTATGGATCATGCCCATAAGTTTTATGCTGTTTGCCGTGGGATTCTTCTTTTCTATCCTAATAGTTTCCAAGGAAATAGGGTTAAAAAGCAATGTTTCCGAGTTTTTTTGCAAAACGGATGATACGGGTTGCAGCACCGTCTTACACTCCAAATACGGAAAATTGGGTCGGTATTTAAGTTTGGGTGATCTTGCCCTCATCTATTTCGGCGGATCCCTTTTATATGTAGCTATGTTCACAGAAACACCACCGTTGGAGAAGGTGACTTTCTTGTCCATCCTTCAAATACCAGGTCTCTTGTTCACTCCTTTTTCCATTTATTATCAAACAAAGCTTAAATCTTTTTGTCCCCTTTGTTCGGCTTTACTTTTTGTACTTTGGCTACAGGCCATTACTTTATTTGGTTATGTCCTTGATCAGTATCCTTCCCAGATAGGGTCACTTTTTACCCTCAAAGCCATCACCAACTTTCTTATACCTTATGCCCTGGCCGTATCGTGGATAATCCTAAAACCAAAGTTGATACAAAACCTAAGCATACCTCATCAGAATACCATGCTACGGAAATGGAGGCAAAACCCTATCTGGTTCGATGCACTTCTGCCTCTGCACAAAAAAGTGGACACTTCACCTTGGGGCATGGAAATAGCGTATGGAAATCCTGAAGGGGTATTGCAGTTTCTTATTGTAAGCAATCCCTTTTGTGACCACTGTGCCATTGCGCACAAAAATCTGGAAAAAATCTTGGATAGGCATCCTACCGATATTGGGGTTCGAATAAGATTTTATTTGAAAACATCCGACGTTGAAACTAAAAGTGAAAAATTCCTTGCAGTCTGCCAAATGCTACATATCTACATAGAAAGGATTTGGTCCATTGACCAGAGCTTGGACAAAAGGAAGATGATGTCCCGAAAAATTATCGGAGACTGGTATGAAATGGGCAAAAATAGATGGGAGAATGAATATGGTCCTGTAGCTTCCTTTGACAAACTTAACGAGTCCACAATGAAAATCATTCAAAATTCTGTCCAGTGGTGCAATGAGGTAGGGATAGACCAAACTCCTTCCTTTTTTGTGAACGGCCATGAAATGCCCAATCCCCATACCTTCAAAGATGTATTCCTATTTGCAACGGATTATATCGATATTTTGAAGCGCAAAATGGAGAAAAACCCTGTGGCCGTATAGGACCCGATCCTGATGGTTTTTACCAGCACCCAAATTTTAAAGCTTCCTTATTTTAATATCCCTGAACCAGGTTTCAAAATACCAATATTGAAGGGCAATTTTGCCTTGGGTAGCCTTACCGAATTCAGGATAATTGACAAAATGGGTGGCAGCGATCATTTTCTTCCATTCCGGATCGTTAAAATCCTGTTCCCCTGTCAATACCCCGTTCAGATAGAACTCCACTTTGCCATCCACTTGTTTGATCCGGGTGGAATTCCATTCCCCTGACTTCATTTCCACTGCGTTTTCCTGAGGTGCAAAAACATACAGGCAACCTGGCCGTTTCGCAGGAAGCTTATAATCCATGTGTTCAGAGTCCAGAATTTGGTATTCAGGACCAGTTTGCCATGCCGTGGGAATATCCGGCTTTTCCTGTACGTTCAAAAAGATACCGCTATTGCCGCGAGAAGCGATTTTCCACTCCAAGGTAAGTTCATAATTTTCATAGGCGTTGTCTGTCAACAGATCCCCTGCCATCAACGATTCATCATTGGCGTCGCTATGGATTTCACCATTTACTACTTCCCAAACCGAATCGGCGTCAGGATTGTTGTACAAATGCCATCCATTCAAGGTTTTTCCATCAAAAAGCAATTCCCATCCTTGTTCTTTTTCCACTTCCAACAATTGGTTGTGTGTTTCATTGGCCAAGGCCATTTTTTTGGTCCTCCATGCTTGGGGCTCTTCTTTTTTATTTTCTTGTTTGCAGGACATCATGGACAATAAAGAGAAGAACAATAATGAGAATTTGGTACGCATCACTTTTGTTTGTTTTGTTTGTGCAGCGTTTAAATTTAGAAAAAGAAGTTGAGTCATTGCCAATTGAAGATGGAAATGTCACAAATTGGATAAGATGACTTTCATCAATTGCGATGATTTCTAGTTTTCATAACTTGTATACTCTTAAATTTTGAAGCCATGAAAGGTAATTTTTCGGACCTGATCAATACCGACCAACTGGTGCTTATCGACTTTTCAGCAGAATGGTGTGGACCTTGCAAAATGTTGGCCCCAATCCTTAGTCAGGTGAAACAAGAACTTGGGGATTCCTTGAAGATTGTTAAAATAGATGTGGACAAAAACCAAGGTCTTGCCAATACCTACCAAGTTAGGGGCGTGCCCACCATGATGTTCTTTAAAAATGGCAAACAGCTTTGGAGGCAATCGGGTGTCATCCAAAAAGCGGATATTGTTCAGGTGGCGCGGTCTTTTATGTAATTGCCAAAAACATATCATCACGTCCTTTGAGCAAGAAAATTGGAAGATTCGGTTAAGTTAAAAGTCCAGGTTACCATTTCATCATGGATCATTTAAGTTGAAATCATTGAAACCTAAAGCCTATTCAAATAGATGAATGACCAAAAAAGGAACTATGGAATTAAAGGCAATTTTTTTGATGACAGGCTCACGGGTCAATCTTTCAAAAAAACCCCGATCATGATTGATCATGGCCACAAGATCTATGGCTTGGTCATCCCCTATTATTTTTTGTATGGAATTCTGAACCGTGGTCTCCTTTTTCACTTCTATAAAATCAATGGGGACCGATTTGAATTTCAATTTTAAGGTCTTTTTGGAATGTTCCTGCTCCTTGGTAAGATTTCCATCCGTTACATGTGCCATTTGAATTTTGGCATGGAACATTTCCGCCAACTGTACAACGGGACTGAGTTCATAGGATTCAAAAAGATGTTCATAGCCTGTAACCAATAGAATGGTTCTTAATCCTTCAGTGCATTGATAATCATCCGGAACAGCAATGATGGGGCAAAAATCAATCTCGCGGATGATTTTGTAGGTATTGCTTCCCATAAAAACCTCTTTTAGACCAGATGCCCCCTTGGTTCCCATGATGATGTAATCCATACCCTTATTATAGACGGTTCTGCCAATGGCATTGACCAAATTGTCCGCAATGGACAATCCATGGAAATGATGGTCTGGATTCGTGCTGATCTGATGGAGTTGGTCCAAAGTCTTGTTCACCTCCCGTTCCGATTCCTCTTTCAACAAATTGAAGAAATGGGTATCATTGGCCATGCCTATTTTGGTCCCCAACCCCGATGTGCCAACCTGAAAAGCATTCAAAACATAAAAATCGCAAGGGACTTCTTTAAAAATAGCAAGGGCATAAATCATGGCATTCCAGGCATTTTTGGAAAAATCGGTAGGCAATATGATTCGCTTTGTTTTCAACGGTTAAGGTTCTGCATTACCAAAAAGGGGATTTTCATCTTTAAACTCAGAAGATCAACGGTAGATCGGTAGAGCATGTCCTCAAAAAAAGAATGGCGGGAATTGACCATAACCAGCATATCCGCATTTTTTTCACTTACTTGTTCCATAATGGCATCTGCCCTATTCTGGACCCCAGTGGTCTCAAAAAATATGTAGGGTCTGGTCAAGACTTCTTCCAAAAACATTTTGTTGTCTTCCTGTCTAGGACTAAGCTCTTCAAAATCGGTAATGTATAAACAATACACATTGGATTTGAACTTACCGGCCAGATCACCCAATAATTTCAACTCCCTCCGTTTGTAGGGCAACATATAATCCGTTGGAAAGAGGATATTCTTGGGTTGCCTGTATTCAAACTCCTCAGGAACCGCCAGTACCGGGCATTTTACATATTTGAACACCTCTATGGTGTAACTTCCAAATGTGGTTTTATGATTGCTGGTTTCCCCTTTGGTACCCATGATCACCAAATCAATGTTCATATCATCCACAAAGTCATTGATTCCATCAACCAAGGTATCGAAACTTGCAATTGACTCATAGGTATGCAGCGGATTGGGCGGAGTTCCCACAACTTCCTCCAGCATTTGGTCCAAGTTCCTTTCTATTTCTTGCTTTTTGTCGGCCTTCCGTTGTGCTATTTGTTCGTGTGAAGCAGTTTTGTACTCTCCATACACCTCATCGGCATAGGCATGGAAAATGAAAAAGCAAGCCCGCTCGCATTTGTACAATTCCTGGGCATAACGTAGTGCGTGCAGCGCGTTTTTGGAAAAATCCGTTGGGATAAGTACCGTTCTCATGACTGTCTCTTTTCCTAAAGGTACCGCTACACGTTCACCTGGAAAATGACATAGGTCAATCCCGCTTTGGCCAATTTTAACAATTTTAACATTGAACATTGTGGTTCGCACCGCCTATTTTGTCGTTAACCCATAACATCTGGACGTTCAAGGGATTCGCCTGTTAAAATACCAACATGCTTTTTTAAAGAACTCTGGGTAAACTCTATCTTTGGCACTGTGCGGTTTCTTGTTGAAACCCAATGCCATCCACCAAACCAAAATGAAAGTAAAACATATAGTCTACATCTTGTTAGTTGTTGGAATAGGTGCCCTTATCACCTATAGAATCATGTCCAACGCTGAAATAGGCAAGAATATGGATACTGGCCCTCAAGTTACCACAGTATCCGGAATGATCCTTGAACCTCAGATCTTCAAGGATAACATCTCTATTTCCGGTACCTTGGAAGCCGATGAACAGATTGAAATCCGAAGTGAGGTCTCAGGAGTTGTTGAAAGCATCAACTTTAAGGAAGGAAGCAAGGTCGTAAAAGGCCAAGTACTCCTCAAAGTAAACGACATTGAACTCCAAGCCCAGTTGTCAAAGGCCCAGACTGCCAAAAAATTGGCTTCGGAAAATGAACGAAGGGCCAAATTATTGTTGGAGAAACAGGCCATCAGCCAAGAGGAATATGATATTGCAAGTGCAGATTACCAGTCGGCCACTTCTGAAGCCGACCTAATTGCCGCACAATTGTCCAAAACTACTATAAGGGCACCTTTTTCAGGGACCATCGGATTACGTTCCATATCAATGGGAACCTACGTTACCCCATCTACGGTAATTGCCAAACTGGTGAATACCGACGATTTGAAAATCACCTTTTCGGTACCTGAAAAATACGCCTCCCAAATCAGTGTGGGCACCATACTTACGTTTACAACTTCCGATTCAGAAGAAGAATATAAGGCCACCATTTATGCCATCGACCCAGAGGTGGACATCAATACCAGAACGTTAAGGATGCGAGCGATTACCGACAATCGGAAAAACGGTCTTTATCCAGGAGCCTACGCCAATGTAAGCTTGCCATTGGAAACTATAGATGATGCCTTATTGGTACCCTCTGAAGCATTGATCCCGGTTCAAAATGGTAAAAGGATCTTTGTGTATCAAAATGGAAAGGCCAAAGAAGTCGATGTACAAATTGGCTCACGTACCGGTAAGGTTGTCAGAGTATTGACGAACCTAAAACCCGGGGATACAATTTTGACCTACGGTGTCATGGCACTGAAGGATGGTTCGCCTGTAAAGGTTAAACTTGAAGAACTTGAACCGCAGACCAACGTACAATGAACCTCTCAACCATAAGCATAAAACGGCCCGTTCTTACAATTGTGTTGAACATTACGATAATCCTTTTCGGGATTATCGGATATACTTTTTTAGGTGTTAGGGAATTTCCATCCATCGACCCAGCAGTGGTATCTGTACGTACCAGTTATTCAGGGGCCAATGCGGACATCATCGAGTCCCAGATCACGGAGCCCTTGGAAAAAGCCATCAACTCTATTGACGGGATACGGAACATTACCTCTTCCAGTGTGCAAGGTTCAAGCTCCATCAGTGTGGAGTTTGATCTGGACAAAGACCTCGAAGCTGCTGCCAATGACGTTCGTGACAAAGTATCACAAGCCTTGCGCAGCCTACCCGAAGATCTTGACGCGCCACCAGTGGTATCTAAAGCCGACGCCGATGCGGAAAGGATCATTTCCATGACGGTGCAAAGCGATAATAAAAATATTTTGGAGCTTTCCGATTACGCGGAAAATGTAATTGCCCAACGAATCGAGACCATCCCTGGGGTAAGCGGAGTTCAAATTTGGGGACAACGCCGGTATGCCATGAGATTATGGATCGATCCCTTGAAATTGGCTTCCTATGGGCTTACAGTTGCAGATGTGAGGGCTGCTCTTTTGGCCCAGAATATTGAATTGCCTTCAGGTAAACTTACAGGGGAAAACACCGAGTTGACCGTAAAGACCTTGGGCAACCTGAATACCGAAGAACAGTTCAACGATATCATCATTATGGCCGATGGCGAAAAATTGGTACAACTGAGCGATATTGGTAGGGCTAGTTTGGAAGGCGAGAACATGGAGACCAAAATGAGCGATTCAGGCCAACCAATGGTGGCCGTGGCCGTGGTACCACAACCAGGGACCAACTACCTTGAAATCGCCGATGCCTTCTACAAGGAATACGAAAAACTTCAAAAAGACCTTCCAGAGGACTTTAAGTTGAACATCGTTATTGATGATACCCGATTTGTTAAAAGAGCAGTAACCGAAGTGGCAGAGACCATTTTGATTTCCATCATACTCGTAATCTTGGTAATCTATCTCTTCTTCAGGAACTGGTCCTTGGCCTTACGTCCTTTGCTGGATATTCCCGTTTCGCTGATTGCCACGTTCTTTTTTATGTGGTTATTGGGATTCTCGATCAACGTGTTGACCCTCTTGGCCATTGTACTGGCTACAGGGCTTGTGGTAGATGATGGAATTGTGGTCACCGAGAACATCTATAAAAAAATAGAAGAGGGCATGAACCCTATAGAGGCTGCTATCAAAGGTTCCAAAGAAATCTTTTTTGCGGTCATTTCCATATCCATCACATTGGCGGCAGTATTTTTGCCTGTTATCTTTTTGGAAGGATTTGTAGGAAGATTGTTCCGTGAGTTCGGGGTGGTTTTGGGCACGGCGGTACTGGTGTCCGCCTTTGTGTCACTTACCCTTACCCCAATGCTGAACGCCTATCTTACCAAACCGGGCAAGCAGAGTAAATCCAAATTCTATGTGGTCACTGAAAAATATTTTGTGGCCATGAACGAGTCCTATAAAAGTTCCTTGGAAAAATTCATGCAACGCAAGTGGCTAAGTTTTCCAATCCTTTTTGGTTGTATCGGATTGATTGTGTTATTCTATTCCCTTCTACAAAAAGAAACGGCACCTTATGATGACCGTGCATTCGTGCGCTTGAACGTAACTGCGCCCGAAGGGTCCTCATACGAATACATGGACCGCCTCATGACCGATATCACTGACCTCATAAATGATTCCATCCCAGAGAAAAAAGTGAGTTTGGTGCTTACATCGCCAGGATTTGGTTCATCCTCGGTAAATAGTGGTCGTGCCAACGTGGCCCTGGTAGATCCGGGCGAAAGGGAACGTTCACAACACGAAATCGCCGAAGATCTTGGGCGTTGGGCCAAAGCCTACGTCGGCGGACGCTCCAATGTTTCGGAAAGGCCGACCATTTCGGTCAATCGCCGTGGGGGACCACCGATACAATTCATCATCCAAGCCAAAAACTTCGAGAAGTTGGAAGAAAAGATTCCTGAATTTATGGCCGAGGCGGAAAAAGACCCCACCTTTTCTTTCGTGGATGTGAATCTGAAGTTCGACAAACCAGAGATTTACGTTTCCATTAATAGGGAAAAGGCCGAAAGCCTTGGGGTATCTGTCCGCGATGTGGCCCAAACCCTGCAATTATCTTTGAGTGGTCAACGTTTCGGATACTTTTTGATGAATGGAAAACAATATCAGGTCATCGGGCAATTTGATAAGCAAGACCGTGACGAACCCATGGACCTTACCTCCATTTTTGTGAAGAACAAGGAAGGACAATTGATCCAGTTGGACAATCTGGTGACTATTGAGGAACACAGTAGCCCGCCACAATTGTTCCACAACAACCGATATATGTCGGCTACCGTATCTGCCAATCTGGCCCCGGGAAAAAGTATTGGGGATGGTATAGACGCCATGAACGAAATTAAAGACCGTGTCTTGGATGACACCTTTACTACGGATTTGGGTGGGGAATCAAGGGATTTTGTGGAAAGTAGCTCCAACACGGCTTTTGCCTTCGGATTGGCTTTCCTACTCATTTTCCTCATCTTAGCTGCCCAGTTTGAAAGTTTTATCGACCCCTTCATTATCATATTGACAGTGCCTATGGCGGTTGCCGGGGCCATGTTCTCCCTTTGGCTTTTTGGGGAAACCTGGAATATTTTTAGTCAGATCGGGACCATCATGTTGATAGGGTTGGTGACTAAAAATGGTATCCTGATCGTGGAATTCGCCAATCAATTGCAGGAGGAGGATGAAAATCTAACAAAAATGGAGGCTATCATGAAAGCTTCGGTTTCCAGGCTTCGCCCCATATTGATGACCAGTCTTACCGTTGCTTTGGGTGCTTTGCCCATCGCCCTGTCCCTGGGTGCAGCCTCAGCAAGTAGAACCGGTATGGGTGTGGTGATTATCGGGGGAACTTTGTTCTCACTGGTGTTGACCTTGTTCGTGATTCCTGCCCTCTATTATATGTGGTCCAGAAAAAAAGTCCAAAGACCAGAATTCAAAACCCTTGAACTGTCCTAGAATGCATACGAAGAACCGAATCTGCATACTATTGCTTTGGTTGGGTGGGCTCGCCTTTGGATTCGCCCAAGAAGTTTTAACGGTTGACGAAGCCGTAAAGATTGCCCTAGAAAATAATTACCAAATAAAAACGGCCCGGAATGACCTTAAAATAGATGAGTTGGGAGTTAGTCCGGGGCAGGCAGGAATGTTGCCACAATTGGGGGCCAACCTTACGGACAATAACAGTGTACAAAGCCTCACCCAAGTACGTAACGATGGTACTGTACAAGATCGTGATAACGTAAAAAACAGCAGTTTCAATTACGGAGTAGCTTTAGAATGGACCATTTTTGATGGATTTAGCATGTTCGCCAATTTTGAGCAATTGAAAGAGACCCAAAAATTGGGGGAAGCCGAACTGAAACAGGCCATATTGACCAAGGTGGGCGAGATCATGATCACGTACTATGACCTTGTGCAACAGCAACAACAATTATCCGCATTGGATAGCACCTTATTGATCTCCGAACAACGGGTAGAATTGGCCCACAATAGATTTACGATTGGAAAAGCGTCCAAATTGGAAGTGTTGAACGCCCAAGTGGACCTGAACACCGACCGAACCTTGATGCAACGTCAACAGGAGCTTTACAAGAATACCAAGACCCAACTCAACGAACAGTTGGCACGCGACCTAAAAATTGATTTTAGGGTAATCCCTGAAATCTTTGTGGACCAGAAATTGGAACTGGAAGAACTGGAAGCCAAGGTTGCCGAAGAGAACCCTCAACTGCAGGCCGAAAAAATCAATAAACGGATCAGTGAATTGGAACTTAAACAGATAAAGGCTGCAAGATACCCATCCGTTTTTGTAACGTCTGGATATAACATCGCTAATTCAAAATCGGAGTTGGGCTTTGCAACAAGTTCCGATTCCAAAGGATTTAGTTATGGATTTGGTGCCACCTTAAACCTTTTTGACGGTTTTAACCAAACCCGAAACGAAAAGAAGAGCAAGGTGGCCCTTCAAAATGCTGAAATTGCCATATCACAACAAGAACAGGAATTGGCATCCATGGTCAATACCACTTACCAGACCTATTTGACCAATATCAGCCTCATGGAACTGGAGGAAAAAAATGAGGCCATTGCCAAGGAAAATTTAGACATTACGGTAGAAAAGTACAGAATCGGCATTATACCCACCATCGAGTTCAGAACAGCCCAACTTAACTACATCAATGCACAGGTTCGTCATAGCAACGCTAAATTTCAGGCCAAGGTTTCCGAAATTATTCTGAAACAATTGGCGGGTAACTTGGAGATATAAAAAAGCCCATCCTTTGGATGGGCTTTTTTATATCTTTAAAGTCTCTTTTACTTTCCATTGAACCAAACCATCACATAGGCCACAATGGCCAAGATGATTATTGAAATAGCAATGTCTTTCCAATTGTAACTGTTCTTGTTTTTCTTTCTCTCTTCTTCTGAAATGGTACCATAAGTAAGGTTCATCACCTTTTCTGGGGCAGGTGCCGCGGTGGCGTAGCTCACTACCAAAATCAAAATGATACAGAACAGGAAGAACCATGAGGCAAAGGACAGGAAGTTCATATCACCCAATAGGAACCAAAAACTTTCTGGATCCAATGAATCCTTGACCAGTTCCAGAATGATGCGTAAGGCCCCTACCACAAAACCAACAATCAAGGTTACATAGGCACCTTGTGCATTGATTCGCTTGTGGAAAATACCCAACAGGAATACCGCAGTGATCGGAGGGGCAATATAGGATTGTACACTCTGTAGGTACTCATACAAAACTCCTGAAATATTGGCCATGATCGGAATCCAGACAATACCGATGATCACTGTAATGACCGTGGCAATCTGTCCGGTGCGCACCAACTTCTTCTCAGGGGTATTGGGTCTTAATTTTTTATAGATATCCACAGTGAACAAGGTGGAACAGGAGTTGAAAACGGATGCCAAGGAACTCATCAAGGCTGCCAAAAGTCCTGCTGCCACCAATCCACGAAGCCCGGATGGCAACAAATTGCTCATCAACACAGGAAAGGCCTGATCGGGACTGTCCCAGTTGAGTTCTCCCCTCATTTTCAATGTCAGGGCAATGACCCCGGGAATCAGGAACAAGAAAACGGGCATCAGTTTTAACAAGGCACCGAAAATGGTTCCTCTCCTACCTTCCTTGATATTCTTGGCCGTAAGGGCCCGTTGAACAATATACTGATCGGTACACCAATACCAAATACCGGTGATGGTACTGGCAATCAACAAAGGAGGCCATGGAAAATCAGGGTCCGAAGCCGCCCTCCACATATTCAGGTATTCCGGTGTAACAGTTTCCTTCATACTTTGCCAGCCACCCACATGATCTAACCCAATAATGGTTAGGGCTGCCGCGCCAACCACTAAGATGATAGCCTGAAGGGTTTCGGTATAGACAACGGCCCGCATACCACCAAGCACGGTATACACCCCGGTCAAGACCACCGTGGCGATGGCACCGGTCCAGAAATCGATTCCCAACAAAGCAGAAACCACAATACCACCGGCATAAATGGTAACCGAAATTTTGGTCAACACATAGGCCACTATGGAGAAAATGGATAAAATCCATCGGGAACGGGCGTCAAAACGTTTTTCCAAAAACTCGGGCATGGTGAAAACACCCGCCCTTGCATAAAACGGAAGAAATACCCAACCCAAGATCAATACGATCCATGCTTGGATCTCATAGATCAACATGGGCAGACGGTTTCCGGCACCTGCTCCAGCCAATCCCACTACGTGTTCAGAACCGATATTTGATGCAAAAATAGAGGCACCCACTACAAACCATCCCACATTTCGGCCTGCCAAGAAATAATCCTCGGTACTTTCCTTTTTCTTGCGGATTACCCAAACCGCTATGCCCAACAGGACCAAAAAATAGATGGATATCGTGATCCAGTCAAAAGAATCCAATGTTTTCATGGCACTGCTATTTGGTGGTTAGTTTAAAGGTGGTCTTCGTTTTGTAGGTTTCCCCAGGGTTCAAACGGACGGAAGGAAAATTAGGTTGGTTGGGACTATCCGGATAGTGTTGGGTCTCCAAGCAAAAGCCGGCTCTTTGTCCGTACACGCCACCTTTTTGAGCCGGGAGTGTACCATCGAGAAAATTTCCGCTATAAAATTGGATTCCAGGCTCATCGGTATATACTTCCAATACCCTACCTGTGGCCGGATGATATGCGGTTGCTGCAAGACCAAATCCTCCCTTTTCTTCATTCAAGACCCAGCAATGATCGTATCCCTTGCCCAATTTCAATTGCTCGTCATCGGCTCCTATTTCCTTGCCCATTACTTTGGATGTTGTAAAATCGAAAGGGGTACCTGCAACGGGTCTCAACTCTCCTGTCGGAATTAAACCACCATCCACAGGAAGGTATGCATCGGCATCCAAAAAGAGTTCATGGTCCAGCACACTTTGGGTAAAATCCCCCGAGAGGTTGAAATAACTGTGCTGTGTAAGGTTTACAACGGTAGGTTTGTCTGTCACGGCCTCGTAAAGTACTTCAAGTTGATTGTCGCCTGTCAGGGTGTAAGTTACCTTCACTTCCAAATTACCGGGATAGCCTTCTTCCCCGTCCACACTGGTATAGGTCAATTCCAATACGGCACCATCATCGGTACTTTTAGGAGTTGCCACCCAGATGACTTTGTCAAACCCCTTTAACCCACCATGTAGATGGTTTTCCCCATCATTGGTGGCCAAGGTATAGGTTTGCCCATCCAAGGAAAATTTGCCTTTGGCAATACGGTTCCCGTAGCGACCTATCAAGGCTCCAAAGTATGGATTGCCGTCCAAATAGGATTTTAGGTCATCAAAACCGAGCACTACATCATCATACTTTCCATTTTTATCCGGAGCGGTCCATCGCGTAATGATTCCCCCATAGGTAATCACGTCCACTTCCATGCCCATGGAATTCTTTAAGGTGTATTTATCCACTGTTGTTCCGTCTGGCTTTTCGCCAAAGGTGGATTTTACAATGTGGTCACTTTCCATTGAGGTGTTTTCGGTTTCCATGTCTGTTTGGCTTTCCTTTTTGTTCTCTTTACATCCCAAATTTAGAAGTGTTAAAAGAAAAACAAAACAAAATAAGGAAGGTTGTACTGTTTTCATGATTATGGTTTATTCGTTAATTTTTATGTGTGGCCTACATCCCGTGTTGGAACAAATGATAATAGGCTTCGTTAGCGTGCAATTGGTCCTTGAAACTTCTGATTTTGGTATCTGCATCGATCACCAAAAGTTCAATACCAAAAATATCGGCAAAATCTTCCATATATTCCGTGGTCAAAGCCTGGGTATAGACCGTGTGATGTGCGCCACCGGCATAGATCCAAGCTGTTGCAGCAATATCCAGGTTCGGTTTGGGATCCCAAAGCACCCTAGCTACAGGCAGTTTAGGCAAATCTGCCATTGGCTTTATCGCTTCCACTTCGTTCACGATCAATCGGAACCTATTGCCCATGTCCACCAATGAAGCATTCAGGGCGTTTCCTGCTGGGGAGTTGAACACCAAACGAACGGGGTCTTCCTTACCCCCAATGCCCAAAGGATGCACCTCGCATGAGGGTTTTCCACTGGCGATGGATGGACATATCTCTAGCATGTGCGAGCCCAGAACGTACTCCCTTTCCGGGGTAAAATGGTAGGTGTAGTCTTCCATGAAGGAGGTTCCCCCATTCAATCCCTCGGCCATTACTTTCATGGTGCGGACCATGGCAGCTGTTTTCCAATCGCCTTCACCGCCAAATCCATAACCATCTGCCATTAAACGTTGTACGGCAATACCCGGTAATTGACGAAGTTTCCCCAAATTTTCAAAAGTATCGGTAAAGGCCTTAAAACCGCCTTCCTCCAAAAAGGAACGCATGGCCAGTTCAATCTTGGCAGCTTCCAACAAGGATTCTCGTTTAGCCCCATTTTTTTGAAGGGATGAAGACAAATCATAACTTACCTCGTATTCTTCCACAAGGTTATCGATGGCGTTTTGTCCAATGTTGTCCATACGATCGGTGATATCGGAAGAGTCGTATCCATTTACAGCCACACCAAACCGCATTTGGGCGGCAACCTTGTCGCCTTCGGTTACGGCAACTTCACGCATATTATCCCCAAAACGGGCCACTTTCATGTGTTTGAGTTCATCTACACCCAAAGCCACTCGGGCAAAAACACCCAATTTTTGTTGTACCCTTTCACTTTTCCAGTGACCGACCACTACTTTTCGGTTTTTTCGCATACGCGACATCATAAACCCAAATTCACGATCCCCGTGGGCGGCTTGGTTCAGGTTCATAAAATCCATGTCAATGCTGTCCCAAGGAATTTCTGCATTGAACTGGGTATGAAGATGGCATAATGGCTTACTTAAGACAGAAAGTCCGGCAATCCACATTTTAGAAGGGGAAAACGTATGCATCCAAGCTACAATACCGATGCAGTTTTCCTGGTTACTGGCTTCCCTGCAAAGCGCCAAAATTTCTTGTGGTGTGGTCACCACCGGTTTGAAAACAAGTGTTAACGGAATTTTTTCCGAACCGTTCAATCCATCCACAATGTTCTTTGAATTGTCAGCAACTTGTTTTAAGGTTTCCGGTCCATATAAATGTTGGCTTCCTGTTACAAACCAGATTTCTTTTGAGGATATTTTCATTTAGTTTTAAATTATATTATTGACCGTAATAGGCATTTTTGCCATGTTTACGCTCGTAGTGTTTTTTTATGAGTGAATCTTTTAATCTGGGTGCGTTCGGATTGATCTGAAGCGTGAGATAGGCCATCTGAGCCACAGTTTCCAAAACTTTACTGTTATACACGGCCTTGGCCGCATTCTTTCCCCAAGCAAATGGTCCATGGTTACCGATTAGCACCATTTCGACCTCATTATGGTCCAAGTTCCTTTCTTTGAAACAATCCAATATCTGGATACCGGTATTGTGCTCATAATTCCCTTGTATCAATTCGTCTGCCATGGGAGGGGCACACGGGATATCTTGGGTCAAATGATCGGCATGGGTGGTTCCAAAAACGGGAATATCCCTCTGTGCTTGGGCCCATGAAACGGAATACATGGCGTGGGTGTGTGCCACTCCTCCAATGCTTTCCCAGTTTTTGTAGAGGTGACTATGGGTTTCGGTATCGGATGAGGGCCTCATATTGCCATCCACCACATTGTTATCGTAGTCCAAGATCACCATGTCCTCGGGTTTCAAAGTTTCATACGGAACCCCGCTTGGTTTGATGGCAAAAACGGCTTTGTCCCTATCCACTGCACTAACATTCCCAAAGGTGTAGATCACCAATCCCAAGGCATTGAGTTCCATATTGGCCTCGTAGCATTCTTCTTTGAGCGATTTGTATTTTGAGCTCATGGGTTATTTATTTTTATTGGTTTGGTCTTCCACGAAAGTTCCCAGTTGTTTGTATGCTTCCATCAATTTGGAATAAGCATCCACTTGGGACGCCTGTGGAAAATATTCTGCTTCAAAATCACTGCCCATCACTTTACTGGCTTCAATTACGTTGTCATAAATCCCAGATGCGACTGCGGCGTAAATAGCAGCCCCCAATGCGGGAGCTTGGTCAGATTCGGCTACTTTGATGGGCATGTTCAACACATTGGCCAAGGTCTGCATGATGAAGGGTGACTTTCTGGCCACACCTCCAATACCAATCACCGTTTCAATCTTCACTCCTTCTTCCTCAAAACGATCTACGATCATCTTGGCCCCAAAACAAATGGCATTCACCAAAGCCTTAAAAATATGTGGTGCCTTGGTTCCGAGTGATATCCCCATCATCGCACTCTTTAACTCTTGGTTGGCATCGGGGGTCCTTCGGCCGTTGACCCAATCCAAGGCAATGGGTACGGTTTCCGTCAGTGGAATATGTTCTGCTTGTTTCGCCAATTCACGGATAAACTTGGATTCCATTTCATCTTTCAAATCTTTCTTTTGCTGATCGGACAACAAAGAAGATTTCATGACCAAATTGTCCAAAGGCCATTCCAACACATTTTTGAACCAAGCCAAAACATCACCAAAAGCGGACTGACCTGCTTCCAAACCAACCATTCCAGGAATTACAGAGCCATCAACTTGGCCACATATTCCCTTTACTGTCTTGTCCCCAACTGCATCGTTGGAAGAGACCATGATATCGCAAGTACTAGTCCCCATCACCCGTACCAAGGCATGATGATCTACCTTGGCACCCACTGCACCTGCATGGGCATCAAAAGTGCCTACGGTAACAACGGTTTTGGTAGTCAGTCCCAATCGTTCCGCCCATTCCGGGTTCAAATGACCTGCTACTTGATCCGATGTATAGGTTTCATCATAAAGGGAATCGCGCAAATCGGCCAGATAAGGATCCAGCCTTTTCAAAAAATCCTTACTTGGCAACCCGCCCCAACTCTCATGCCACATGGCCTTGTGCCCAGCGGCGCATCTACTTCTTTTAAAGGTAGCAAGGTCTTTGTCATCAGCAATGAGATAGGTAATAAAATCACAATGTTCCATCCACGTGTAGGTGGCATCTACTACCTTTTTGTCTTCCCTTGCCACATGCAAGATTTTGGCCCAAAACCATTCGGAGGAGTAGATTCCACCTTCGTATTTGGTATAATCTTCCCCGCCCCAAGTCCTGGCCAGTTCATTGATCTCATTGGCTTCCTCAACGGCCGTGTGGTCTTTCCAAAGAACCATCATGGCATTGGGATTTTCTTCAAAACCCTTTACCATGGCCAATGGAGTTCCATCTTTGATGATGGGCATGGGAGACGAACCCGTGGTATCGATACAGATTCCGAGAACGGCTTCAGGTTCAACTCTGCTTTGCTCCATCACTGATTTTACGGCATGCTCCAATCCTTCAATATGGTCCAATGGGTGCTGCCGAAACTGATTGATCTCGGGCCTGCAGTATTTCTGTTCCTTCCAGCGTGGGTACCAAAATACCTCCGAAGCCAGTTCTGCCCCGTTTTGGGAATCAATCATTACGGCCCGCACGGAATCCGAACCATAATCCAATCCAATTACATACTTTTTCATTCTTCTTAACTAACCTCCAATTATGAGCTTATCCAAAGGATAAATTTTATTTTTATTTAAATATTGATTCGATAAATAACCAAAGCTTGGGGAGGCAATAGTGCATCCAATTTACTTTTCTTGAGTTCCAAGACACTTTCTTTGGGACTGATCTTTAAAGGATCTGCAAAGGAATTTTCTGCCTGTGGGTCATCCATGGCCAAAGTCAATACCCCGACCTTGCCCTTCAGCACCTCATCCCCGAAGCCAATACTTATGTGTTGTTGTCCGTTTGATGTGTTCACTACCTTAATAATGATCTCGTTTGTAGTTGCATCTTTCACCACAGTGGCATAAAGCCCATCTTGTCCTATCAACTCCTCCCCATTTTCGGTAATGGACAATAGATCCGTGCCGGCGTGGGTAGAAAACATTTTCTGTACCTGATAATTTGCTGTTCCGAACGACTGAAGGTTATTGAACCAGATCATGTCCGGGGTCCACTGCCAACCTTCGGCATGGGCCATCAACGGGGCATAGGATGTTAAATAAACCACATCTGCATTGCGTTCCAAACCTGTCATGAAAGCAGCTTCGGAAAGGGCACAATCCCAGTTGTTCCTGTTTTCAGGACTTGCGGTGGCCACACTTTGTGCGGCATATTCGCCCGCAAAAACCTTGGGACCGTTTCGATCATAACTGTCATAACGATCGGCATTTTCCCTGAACCATTGTGGGGGACGATAATAATGTTCGTCCACGATTTCGGCGTTCAACTTTTTAAGTTGGTCCCAACCATATTCAAAATAATCCCCCTCAGGGAAAGGTCCACTGCCCGAAACGATCACAATTTCTGGATATCTGGATTTAATGGCCTGTTCAAATACCATGTATCTTTCAATGTAAGCTGGTCCCCATTGTTCATTTCCAATACCGATATATTTCATGTTAAAGGGTTCTGGATGACCCATCTCGGCCCTTACTTTTCCCCAAGCCGTATTCATATCGCCATTGGCAAACTCGATAAGATCAAGGGCATCCTGTACATAGGGTCCCAATTCGTCCATGGGTGCCAACTCCCCGGTATTGAACTGACAAGCCATTCCACATCCTAATATGGGAAGGGGCTGGGCACCAATATCCTCGGACAGTTGAAAATATTCAAAGAACCCGAGTCCAAAACTTTGGTAGTAATCCGGGGCCGGTCTATGTGCAAATTCGGTGTTCCAACGGTTGATCAAAATTTCCCTATCCTCAATATCTCCCACCGTTTTTTTCCATTGGTACCGTCGTGCCAAGGTTCTACCCTCCACAACACAACCTCCGGGAAAACGAAGGAATCCAGGGTGAAGATCGGCCAGTAATTGCACTAGATCCTTCCGAAGTCCTTTTTCCCTTCCTTTCCAAGTATCTTTTGGAAAAAGGGAGATCATATCCAAATCGATTTCTCCTTTGCCTTCGAAAGTAATCTTGGCCTTGGCCTTCATTTCTGTTTTGAAAACCGTGAAACTGGTGTCATACGTTTTCCAATCCCTGCCATCAGGAAGAATGGTGGCTTCCCCCAATACCTGATCCAAAGAATCTACTAACTGAAAATGGATTTTTTGAATGTCACCCGAATGTTTAGCCGCCTTCAGAGAAAGATCATACTGGGCACCTTCGTGTACACCCATGCCCTTAAATCCTTCGTTGATCAAAACATAGCCTTGGGGATCCCTTACCTCAACCCGAGCAAAATTATGGTTGGTTCCTTCGCCTCCATATTTTACCACGGACATGATCCCTGATTGGTTGTTGAAGGAATGTCGATCGCTATTGGGTTCTACCCAACCTATTTTGGGCAAGGTGAACTCAAAGGAGCGGTTCTTGATCATTTCGGCATACAGACCTCCATCCGCAGCAAAATTGATATCTTCAAAAAAGATACCGTACATGGTGGGTTGAATCTTGATACCTGTATCCTTGAGGTCAACCACTAAGTGATGTTCCAAGTTGGCAGGTGATGTTTCAGATGTATTGGTTACTTGGTCCTTGCAGCCCAAAAAACTGGCGGCCAACACCCCGATTACCAACATATTTTGAAAAGGAACTTTCATGTATTGCTTTTTGAATCCTATTAATTTTCCTTGACAGGCAACCAAATCTTCATTTTACCCACGCCTCTGTTTGACCAGGCATAGTAAGGAATGGCAGTCAAATGTTCATTGGAAACCGTATTCACACCCCCCAATAGATCGGGTTTCAGTTCCACCTTAAATCGATCACTGGGATATAAACCTATTTGGTCAAAATCGATCTTGTTGTCCATTTCTTCGACCGCATATACCAGAGGGCCATACTCAAGGGACATTTTGCCCCTGTCCTCTTCAACCAATTGGTTGGCCATCACTTTTCTTACCTCCATAGGGAAACTCAGTTCCACCACATCGCCTGCTTGCCAAGTTCTTGAAATGGTGAAATAGCCATTTTCTTGCTTGGCATTCACTTGCTCATCATTGACACTGATTATGTTTCGATCCTCCATTTGAGAGGAAAAATGATACAGATTGCCATGCAGTACTTGATTTCTTGCCCACCCTGGAATTCTTAGCTTCATGGTAAACTCTCCTGCTTGGTCGGGATCAATGGTCAATTTTACCTTGCCATCCCAAGGATACATGGTTTCTTGTTTCACTTTAAGATGGTGGTCTTTTAGTTCAACCGTAGCCTCGTTTGAAGCATAGAGATTCACATAGAGTGTATTCCCGGTTTTGGAATAGATGAGTCCGGGCATGGCGGGAATGAATCGAATCACATTGGTAGGGCAGCAGGAACAATCGAACCAGTCCTTTCTTGTACAGGCTCCCTGATTGAATTTGTAAACTCCGTCCGATTCCAAGGCATTCGGATAAAAGAATTGTTGACCATCCAAGGAAAGCCCTGAAATCAATCCATTGTAAAGGGTCCTCTCTATGACATCAAAGTACTTTACATCTCCCGTAAGGTTGTGTAACCTATGGTTCCAATACACATCGCCAATAGCAGCGCAAGTTTCGTTATAAGCAGTTAAATTGGGGAGTTCGTAGTTCTCCCCGAAGGCCTCTCCGTCGTGTTTGGCACCTATTCCGCCCGTAATGTACATTTTTTTGTCCACCATATTGTTCCATAGCGCATTTACCGCTTTTAGGTAAGCGGTATCCTTTTCAATGGCAGCGATATCGGTCATTCCAGCGTACATGTATACAGCCCTTACGGCATGCCCCACTACTTCGTCCTGATCGACCACTGGAAAATGGTCTTGGGAATACGGACCGAACAATTCATGGTTTTCGGAATCTCCCCTATGGTCAAGAAAGTATTTTGCCAAATCCATGTACTCCTTTTTGCCGGTCACTTGATACAACTGTATGAGTCCGGTCTCAATGATCTGGTGACCAGGAACTGCGGCAATTTTGCCATCGCCATCCCCAAAAGTATCCACCATAAGATCGGCATTTTTTATAGCAATGTCCAGAAAGTTGCGCTTTCCGGTTGCTTTAAAATGTACCACGGCAGCCTCGTACAGGTGGCCGGCGTTGTATAGCTCATGGCTCATGAAGAGGGATTCCCATCTTTTTCCTTCCTTCACTTCTACCCACTTTGCGGGTGGTTTTGCAGGATTGATGGTTCTCCAAGTGGTCAAGTAACCATCCGATTCCTGGCCTACTTTGATGATGGACACCAAGGAATCCATCAATTTTTCAAGTTCCGGATTTGGTGAACTGATCAAGGAATTGGAAGCCCCCTCAATAATCTTATACACATCGGTATCATCAAAGGGCATGGCCCCTTTTACCTCTCCTGGCATTTTCCCACCGGCAATCAAAAAGTTGTCAAATCGTCCTTCTTCCCTACATTTTTCTATGGCGTACTCAATGGTCTTCTGTTGAACCCTCTCGATAATGGGGAGCCAGAATTTATCCTTCAATTTAATATTTCTAATATTGATGGCCTCGATAGGATATCCGGTCGAAGTTATCTCCGCAGTCTCAGCCTCGGCTACCATTTCATTTTTTTTACACCCAAACAAACAAATTAGGGTGATTGCAAGAAGTAAGCATCGATTAAAACAGGGCGAATATTTTAGGTTCATTTATCTGGTTTTTATGTGTTTGTCCCTTCGGGATTTCCCTTTATTCCGATTGAAGCACTACCACTGAAAATGGCGGCAAGACAATTTCTGCCTGTCCTTTTTTGATTTTTATCTTTGAAAATGCTTTGGGTTTTACCCTATCCGGATTCTCAAAAGTGTTGTGGTCCTGCAGGTCATCGGAAGTCAGGATCGTTCCGGTAAATTGTTTTGTACCAAACTCCTCCAACGAAAGATTGATGACATGTTCTTTGTGTGCATCAATATTCACCAATGAAATATGGACTTTCCCTTGTTTATTTTTGGAGGCCGAAATGGAAATAGCAGGCAATTCGCTCCCTTGAAATACGTACTTGGGCGAAGTAAAGGAAACGGTCAACAACGCTGCATCTTGGTGCACGTTGTACATTTTCATAACATGGTAGGTAGGGGTGAGTAGCATTTTTTCACCTTCGGTCAGCACCACTGCCTGTAATACATTGACTGTTTGGGCCAAATTGGCCATCTTGACCCTATCCGCATGATTATTGAAAATATTAAGGGTAGTTCCCGCAATCATGGCATCTCGGAGTGTATTCTGCTGATACAGGAAACCGGGATTGGTACCTTCCATCACATCATACCATCCTCCCCACTCATCGACCACCAGTGCTATGGTATTGTCTGGATCGTATTTATCCATGATGGCTGTATGGTTCACGATCAAGGTGTCCATTTTGAGGGCGGTCCTCATGGTTGAAAAGTATTCTTCCTCACTATAGTCTACGGATGAACCTTTATCGTTCCATTCCACAAAGGAATAGGAATGCAGTGCAACCCCTTCTATCAGATGCTTAGGTATATCCCGCATCAAAACCTCGGTCCAATGGTAATCATCCACATTGGCCCCTGAAGCAATCCTGAAAATACCATCATTATTGGACCAATCGGTCATAAAAGTTGCATACTGCCTGTAAACATTGGCATAATGCTCTGCGGTCATATTACCGCCGCAGCCCCACATTTCATTACCAACCCCCCAATATTTTACCTTCCATGGTTCTTCTCGACCGTTTTGTCTACGCCATTCGGCCATGGGACTGCCACTTTTGTGCAGCACGTACTCCACATATTCGGTAAACTCCTTTACTGTGCTGCTGCCCACATTGGCCGCCAAGTAGGGTTCCGCACCCAAGGTCTCGCACAGGTTTAAAAAGTCATGGGTGCCAAAGCTATTATCCTCTGTAACCCCTCCCCACCATCTGTTTACCATGGTAGGCCTCTTATCCTTTGGGCCCACGCCATCCTTCCAGTGGTAGGTGTCGGCAAAACAACCGCCGGGCCATCTAAGGTTCGGAATCTTTAGTTCCTGTAAAGCTTTGATGATATCGGCGCGAACACCATCCTTATTTGGGATCTTGCTTTCTTCACCTACATAAAGGCCATCGTAAATACAACGTCCCAAATGTTCAGAAAAATGACCATAAATGTGTTTGCTTATGGTTACCGGCTCGAATGGTTCCGATATGGCAACTGTGGTCTGCGCCGAAACTTCCACCGAAACAAAAACACCAATAATCCAAATCAATCCTTTCATAGCAGTATATATTATATGTTTCACTAGTGATTCACCAAAATCCATCAGATCTATCTGTAACCTATAAGCTGCCAAGCACTTAAAAATATGGCGCGACTCATAAATTGTTTTAATAATAGATTCCGCACCCCTAGTTGGATGCGGAATTCAAAAATTAACCAAACTTAATTATATATTCAATATAATTCTTTAAATATCAGGGCTTTAAAAACTATTTTTCAAGATTCAACGCAGAACATCCATTTAAAAGGACAAGGCATTACACTATTGGGAAAACGTTTTACGGTTCCACTCAAAAGCAAACCATTCCGTTAAATCCTAGAAATTGCGGTTCATTGTTTTTACAAGTGTTTTTTAAACACCATAAATAAAGGAAAGAAAGTTTGGAAATGCAAACATTCCGTTAAAAAAATGTATATTTAACACTTATAAGTTTTACCGTGGATTCCCCGACCTTTATTTGTTTTATAATAATAGAATTAAGATTTTAGACCTCATGAAAATTTTAGATAACATGGAGGTTGCCAAAGATGCCAACTTACAACTCAATTATTATCAGAAAGAAGATCAGGTTCTTTTGGCGGTTGACTGTATCATTTTTGGATTCGATAAAAAGGATTTAAAAATATTATTGATCAAACGAAACTTTGAGCCGGAAAAAGGGAAATGGTCTTTGATCGGTGGATTTCTTAAGAAGAACGAGAACCTTGATCAGGCCGCAGTGCGGGTTTTGAAGACCCTTACGGGCCTAAGCGATATTTACATGGAACAACTGTATACGTACAGCAAAGTGGACCGTGATCCAGGTCAACGCACCATATCCGTTTGTTATTATGCCTTAATCGATGTGAATGCCCATAATTTTGATGGCATACAAATCGATTCTGCCAGTTGGATCGAACTGAAGAAGGCTCCAGAGCTTATCTTCGACCATGACGAGATGGTACAAAAGGCCATTGCAAGACTCCGACGTAAGGCAATGACCAATCCCATTGGATTTGAACTACTGCCTGAAAAATTCACCATGAGACAACTCCAGAACCTGTATGAATCCATCTTGGATAAGAAACTGGACAAAAGGAATTTCATCAATAAAATCAATTCTTTAGATGTGCTCGTGAAATTGGATGAAAAAGATATGACCGTTTCCCGAAAAGGTGCCTATCTCTACATTTTCGACAAGGAAAAATATGAGAAAAAGGTAGAAGAACATGGTTTCAACTTTAAGATTTAGAACAAAAAACCCTTATTTTCCTATTTACCCTTGAATTTTGGATTGGAGGTTTTCATCAAATCGTTGATTTCATCCAAATCCAGAGCATAATCGTACATCTTTACCGAAGATAAATAACCGGAAAAGTGCTCGCCTACGTCGGAAGCTCCTATTCGTAACTCTGCATCCTGAATCTGGGAAGCAAGCACCATGACTTGGGAGTTATCCAATTCTCCATCTACATATATTTTTTCGACTACCCCATCAAAAGTGAGTACCAAATGATGCCAAATACCCGAAGACGGTATAGTGTTATAACCCATATCAAAATGACCATCCAAATGGGCAGCTGCACCATAATTACCACTATTGTAGTGCATGGCATTATAGCTATTGGCCAAGTTATAACGAAACCTGTCGCACCATGATGCCAAGCACTCCCCTTCCTTCCCAATTTCAGGGTTTTTTACCCACGTGGCCAACGTGTAAGCCCCGTTCCACTCCAGACCTTTGGGAACAGGCCGATCCAGAACCAAGGCCCCCTCAACAAACTCAAAGGCCTTCACTCCCTCATCATCCACGGAAAGGGCCACCTGTCCGTTTCTCATGAATTTTCCTCCTAAACTTCCATGATTCCTAATGGAATCCAGCCCAACTGCTTGGGACATTTCCTTAGCATCAATACCTATCAATTGTTGATGTGTACTGGCCGTACCCGGCCCTTCACTGGAAGGCTTGCCCCGCATTTGCAACGGAATTTCGAATAACGAATCATATACCTTGATGTTCCAAACGGACGCATATAACCCTGTTTTCTCCGTCCCTAAAATGGTCAACCTCATATAACGCCCCTTTGCATCGCCATCATCGATCATAGGACTTCCCGGCACCCTGTTTTGGGAACGATCGGTAAAAAGTTGCCATGATTCTCCATCCTTGGAATACTCCAACTTGTATTGGTAGTAATATCCGGCAAACTCAAATTGGGTCATCACCCTTTTGATATTGATCATCCGACCCAAATCAATAGTAAGATCTTGTGGAAACGTATTGTTACTAGCCTTCCAAAGGGTGGCATTGTGGTCATCCGTGGCATGGGAAGGTTGGTACTCGTAATCGTATTGCAAGGATTTTAGCTGGTATGATGACGAAGCTGTTGCCTTTGCATATAAAGCTTTATTTTCAGGGACCTCGGATGCCATATCCCCAAAAATAGGCCTGGCGCCCGGTTCCACTTTCTTGAGGGTGGAATCGTTCTCGAAAACCATTTCATCTGCACAGACCTGCCGTGACAGCCCTCCCCTGGTCATGGGATAATCGTGCTTATGATACACTATGTAGTAATGGCCATTTTCTTCCAATACGGAATGATGCCCCGGCCCATGGACCGTTCCATCTTCATTAGTGGCCAAAATGGGATTGTTCTCCCCTGGTAAAAAAGGTCCGTAAGGCGAATCGGAATACGCATACCTAACATGATAGGTTTCATCATGACAGGAACCTCCAGAATACATAAAAATATATTTATCGCCCTTTTTCATCATGTAGGCTGCCTCAAAAGGTTCCGGGGTCTGTTCCAAGGGAATGTTTTTGGCATTCTTCATTTTGGCCATACTGATGGTATCCAGTTCCCCAACGGCATAACCGCCATTGTAATGCACCCAAGTGCCCCAATAACCATAGATTTTATTATCATCGTCCTTAAAAAATTGTGCATCCAAAGAAGGGAAACCTTCACGGGGATAGTTGTGGGCAATGACCGGTATATCCTCTTCATTCAACTTTTTCCACGGTCCCACTGGAGAATCCGACACATAACCATAGATATTACAACCCGCCTGACAATTCCCAAAGTACAGGTAATATTTCCCATCCGAGCCTTCAATGATATCCGGTGCCCAAAAATTCCTGAGGTTCACCGATTCCAAAGATGGCACTTCCATGGTATGATTGTACCAATTTTTAAAATCCTTGCTATACCATACCGTGGGTACCCCAGAAGCGAGCATTTCATTATCGGTAGTGGCATAGATGTAATAAATGCCCCCAAACTTTTTTATGGTCGGGTCTGCAAAATACCCTGGTAAAATAGGATTGGTCCCATGTGAAGATTTCACCACCTCAGGTTGTGGTGCACTTGAATTGCAACTACACAAAAGCAACCCAAAAAGGCACAAAAGTATCGTTACAACCCTAATCCTCATGTCTGGCCGCTAAAGTTTGATTTGGATTTCTTTCTTGCCCAACTCAATTTCATAGGCGCCCCTTACCATTTTGTAAGGAAGTGTCACAGTCCCATCAACCCTTAGGTAGGCTACCGGTGTATGCTCGGTCTTATTATTCAGCGTTGCCATCACTTCACCCGTAACCAAGTTGTAGGATACTTTTTTAAAGGTTCCTGCATCCAAGGTCATCCAAAGGTTTTTTGGGGCAATGAATACCCTGGATTTGGCCGCAGTGGTAATTTCCATTTCTACCACATCCCCTTTTTGGGCAAGGTTCCCTCCAAAGGCCAGCCATCCCAAATGTTCATCTTTTACCAAATAGGAAGAGGTATTCACTGCATAGCCATAAAAACCGGAACCGTAATCCCCAGAAATGCCATCAATTTTGAGGGTCGACGGATAGGAATGGAAGGCTGCTGGACCAAAACCGTCTTGGGTAATGTTGGAAATACCTCCCAAAAGTCCACCGTAACCGACTCGCAACAAATACAAATCGTCCGGTTTTTTTCTGAATTGGTTCAGTACCGGGATGGCATTCAACGAGGAACCATAGTGATGGATCTGTCGTTCCACTCGAGAGGTTTCCCCTGCCTTTCCACCGTACAGAAAGTCCCAATATCTCCTTGCGTTGCCATTATAGCCCCAATGGGGCATGGTGGGCATATAGGCCAAAATGGCATTAAGGGTAATGAAAGCTTTTCGGTCAAACCCGAAATAATCGGACCACATGTACACTTCTTCCTGACCTGTGGAATCCCATGGCATTTCACTACCAAAAGGGTAGTCCAACGCCCGCCAGTGTTCGGCCCTTTCCTTCATTCTGTTCTCCAGATCGGTGGCCTCTTTGGTCAATCCTTCATTTTGCAAATCTTTCAGTATCAAAAGGAAAACAGATCCTTCCATTTGACCGAATTGGGCATAATAGGGTGCTTTTTCTACCATGGCCACACTGGTCTGGTAGGCATTTTCCAAATACCACTCCCAAGAATGGTTGTCCACCAATCCTTGATGGTAGCGGGCCAACCGGTACATCGTCCAATAAGCTGCGGCCACATGGGGGTAGTTGTACGATCGTCCTGGATCGTTGGCATGCTTGTGGTCCCACGCTGCCCAGGTATTATAGTTTATCTTTTCGTCATAAGTGCCTTTGGGAAGGGAATCAGGGGCATAATAGAACACACTCTTTTTTACCCCATATTTGTTCGGCCCTTCATTGTATTGGATGTTTCCCCAAAGGGTTTCATCCACAAAATGTTGCAGTTTTGCAATTTCTTCCCGATCGGGCTGAACCAATTGTTTCATAATGGCGGCCAACCAACTACCTGCACCACCTTCATCACTCAATCCGCTGATCCATGCCCTTCCATCTTTAGTAACCTGTTCCTTTTTCTCATAATCATAGGTGATGGGGGATGGATTTCTTCCAAAAGGATCGTTGGGATCATCGAACCATTGTTCGGTAGTCAAGAAATGGCCAAAATCTCGGATCACCTCGGATTCAGGTTTGATCACTTTATAATTTACGGTCTGTTGTACACCATCGGTATAGGTAATGGTAAGTCTGGCCCTACCCCATTTTTTGCCTTGGACCACATATCTTAGACTGCCGGATGGAGCTTTGCCATCGGGTTTGACCTCCAAAGCTCCCTTCGGTTCAACCATCAAAGAGGCAATTTCATTTTTATATTGAATGAAAAGCTGGCCCTTTATATCTTGAGGCAACACGTACCCAGGCACACCAACGGCAACCGGTAGCTCTTCCTGCACCAAGGTTTCTTGAATGTTCTTAATCCCTTCGGACAAGACCAGTTTGAAGGAAAAGTTCTTGGATTCCCTAGGTTTTAAGACAATAGAGGTTGGTTCATTCCACTGCTCCACCCCTTTCCATTCGTTATCTGCATAAGCCTTGCTGTATACCATCCACTCATGAAAACCTTCAAACACAATGCTCTTCGGGGTGGGGTCGTCCAATAAAGGTCGGTAAGCTTCAAAAGCCATGTTTTCTTTCGGCAATACCAAAAGGGCCGGTCCTCTTCCGCTTAAACGTTTTACTTCCAGATACCCGGCATCTTTTCCCATATAGGGATCGAAGAACACATTTTGGGCATGGGTCTCCACAAGCGACTTGCCTTCCAGAATGTTATTGAAGATCATCGGGATACCCAATGCTCCAATTTCAATAGGCGCACCCGACTTGTTTGTAATTTCAAAACGTATGACCAGCTTGTCGTTATCCAATTCGTAATAGCGTTTTACCGAAACCGGAATATCGGATGGCAGGGTATTGGCCAAATCGGCGGCGGCCAATATATTTCCAGAGGTTGACAAAGGAGTGACTGTAGCCCGGTGATATGCAGTGGAATACTTTTTCCACTCGTCATTGGCTTCCTTGATTCTAAGATTGATGTCTCCCAAATGATACAGACTATCCTTGTCCCTAATTTCCAATCGGTCACCTGGAGTGAAATCAAAATAAGGTTCTTTGACTGGGTTCAAAGCGGCAACGGTTTGGGAAGCTCGCACCAATTTCAACCTGAAATCCGGCGTTTCAAATTTTTGATATACATCGGAAACCCCCAAGGTGGATTCCCTCTTTTCAACGCGACTCCAATAGGTCTGTTGCGCTTGTGCTTCAGGTAATATGATGGCGCATAGAAGGACAGCCATCCAAAGTTTGATATGCTTCATTTTGGTTGTTTGTTCTGTTTTGATAGTAAAGGAATGGACAATCGGTTCTGTCCAGTACAATTCATCTATTCTGTCATCATTGCTACTTGAACTGAGTGGAGAATTTCCACTTGGTCTTGTAATTTTTGTTCAAGGGAAGATCTTGTAACAAGCTTCGCAATAGTTCAATGGGCATCCTACCTTCCTGCATCACCCTGTCATGGAACTGTTTCTCCGTCCAACCCTTTTCCAACATCTCATTTCGGAGCGCATAAAACTGCAGGCCACCCATCATATAGGCCAATTGGTACAAAGGCGGATAATTGGTAGTGAAGGAACGGCGCACCTCGGCTTCTGCATTGGCATACTCGTGCCCTACTTGATCCACCAATAGATCGATACATTCCTGCGGGGTCATTTCACCCAAATGGAATTTTAAGGAGAAGATGATCCGCGCACAACGGTGGATCCTCCAAAAAAGCATGCCCATTTTTTGCTCGGGTGTTTGTGGAAAATCCTTGTTCCAGAGAATGATTTCCCAGTACAGTGACCAACCTTCTGTCCAAAATGGAGTGGAAAAGGGTCTTCTGTAGCTCTTGTGCCTACTGGTCATAAAGTACTGCAAATTATGGCCCGGCAACAATTCATGCTGTACCGTGGGAAACGAAAAATTGGGGTTATTGCCACGCATACTCATCAATTTATCGTCATGATCCATGTCCAAAGTAGGATACGAGATGATGATATCCCTTCCTCCCAAAAAGAAAGGGTTCACTTTTTGGCGCTCCGGACTCATCATTTCCATGCCCCATGTTTCCTTGGCCAATTCTGGTAAGGTTATCAAATCCCTTTCCTCTATGAATTTCACGGAATGGGAATACAGGTCCATGATGGCCTGGGGTTGATCCCCGGCTGGCACATAGGTGTTCTTCACATGTTCCAAAGCAGCTTTCCAGTCGTCACCGTAACCCAATTCGCGTGATGCCTTGATCATCTCGCTTTTGCACCACGCAAATTGTTCTTCTGCCGTCTTGATGAGTTCTGCAGGGGTGTAAGGTATGAACTCCATGGCCAAACTTTCCTTGAGGGCCGCCTCACCAATAGGTTTCCCTATGATTCCGCTTCCATCATCCTTAACACTGTTCTGTGAATAGTTGTTTTTGAGGAACTCGGCATAGGTAGTAAGCTCTTCATTGATTTTTTTGTATGGCTCCTTCACCCACCAGGTAAAATTCGGGTCGTAAGCGTAGTAGAAATTATAGGCTTCTTCCAGTCCTTTTTGAAGAGATACCACCACTCCCGAAGCCTTGTCGGCCGTTTGCCAATCTTTGAAAGGTTTGGATTTCCAAGCTTCAGTATCAGCAGCTATGGTCTTTGATGCATTTTGAAGAATCTGTGCTAAATTTTTAGCATCGGGTCTTTTCCCTCTTCTTCTTTCCTTGATGAACGGGTAGATATCCTTGGCAAATGCCGCTACTTGCTCTACTTGTTTGAATTCATCATAATCCTGGTTTAAAAAATAGGACCCCTTGGTCACTTGGTTCTTCAACAACACATAATCCACCTTTCCCTGTTGTGAGAGCCCGTCAAAATCCACGGCGTCCATCTTTTTCTCCCAATCAGAATAAAAAGTTTTGAACCTTTGATAATATTCTTGGGATTCGTGGACATTGTAGGTACGGTTCAACGCCCAATTGTCCGCTTCGAACTCCGTCACAATGTCGGCCAATTTACTGTTCTGTGCCGAGGCAAGGGTACCCATCAAGGCAATTGCCAAAGTCCCGATTTTCTTTAAACCCATTTTGATCATGTTTGTGTTGGTTTTTTGGGATACACCTTGGGTGCATCTATTGGTCTTCCAAGGTATTAAATTGTTGTCTCTTTTTCTTGCTGATACTTATTTTAGGGTTACATCCAAATACACGGAATGCCTTCCATAGGTTTCATAAAAGGGTTTAAAAACCACCCCATCAATGGTGAACTCCAATTTCTGGGGATTCCCTTGTATGGTTTTTCCAAGATCCTCGGCGTCCAGGGTTACTTTACGCCAATCATTTCTTGCCTCCGGTTCTTGGGCCGCCAACAAAATGGGACCATAAAATAGGCTGGCAATGTTCTGTTGGTCCATCACAGAATTCAAATGAAACTGAAATGGCATCTGAATGTCGACGGTATCCCCGTTTTTCCAATTTCGGGACAAAGTCAGGTAAGTTCCAGGTTGGGCCGATACTTTCTCTTCCTTACCATTGATCTTTACATAAAACCCTTTGGTGGCCCATTGGGGTACGCGAACGTTAAGGTCGAACTTTCCTTTTCCTTTTACAATCAATTGTGTATGATCTTCCTTCGGGAAAGTGGTTTTCTGTTCCACGATGATATTCCTTTCTTTCCATTGCAAGGTAGATGGAACAAACAGGTTCACATACAATGCCTTATGATCGTGACTTTCAAAATAGATGGAATTCTGTAGTTTGGTACTGCTCTCCAAAGCAGTTCCATTACAACAAGTAAAACCTGACATATCTGCATTGCCAAACCTTTTCATGGAACCGGGTCGTAAAGACACATGGTAGGTATTGCCTGCATTGTCATCGGCCACGGAAGCAAGTATATGGTTGTAAAGTCCACGTTCATAATAGTCCATCAACTCGGTTCGCTGATCGAACATAAAGAGGTTGCGGGTCAACTTGAGCATGTTATAGGTGGCACAGGTTTCGTTCTGCCCACCTGCGGAAAACCCATTTTCATACAAGGTAGCAGGTTGACTTATGAAACATTCCGCATTGGTAGGATTACGGGCACCGGCCACTCCCCCAATGCTGTACATGTAATCATTCTTGGCCTTATACCAAAAATTGTCCGCTACTCGGAAGTATTCGGGTAATTCGGAATCGCGATAAATTTCTAGGGCTCCCATAATCTGTGGGATGTGTTGGTTGGCATGTAGGCCTCTAAAGGAATCCACATTTTTTGCCAATCCGTGTGAATGTTCTGCATCACCAAAGAACACCTTGATGTTATCGAACAATTGTGCCACCTCCAAATAGCGGTGTTCATTAGTGATTCGATACAAACGTGCCATGGCTTCGTTCATCCCTCCAAATTCTCCAGCAATATAGGTATTCCACATGCTGATAAGGGTATCTTTTGGCACTTGGCTCAAACGGGCATAAACCCAGTTTCCCATTCCCTTGGCGATATCCAAGGCCTTTTGGTTACCGGTCACTTCATAGATATCCATCAACCCGGCCAAAATCTTATGCAAGGTGTAGTATGGAGCCCACACTTGGTTTTTTTGGGTACCATACTTGGCCCCACCTTCCAACATGATGAACTGATCGGGAGGATAGGCACTGATGAATCCTTCTCCCCAGTTCCAATAATCGGTACGTATACCACTCTCGCTCAGATCGGAATCAAACCCTTCCCTACCAGCACCAGGGGGCACCTCAGTGGGATTGGAAACGTATGGACCACCTGCTTCCTTTGCATGCCCAGAAAGTTGGGAAAGCCCATAAAGGGTATTCACCATATAATCCATTTTTTGAGCAAAATTGGCATGTAAATTTTTGTCATATCCCGTACTGGCGTAGGCTTGGGCTATGGCCGTGAGATAATGGCCGGTGGCATGGCCACGCAACTTGGTCTCTTGACTGTCCCAAACGCCCAACGGGGTTGCTCCTTCAGGTTGTGGTTGGCCAAAAGCATTTCGAAACATATAGAGAAAATTATCAGGATTGGTCTGCGCCAAGGTATTGATGAACTTGTCCCTGTTCTCTATGAATTTTGTTTGATTTCCCAAGGCATCATAATCCAGAGAAACATCCTCCAATTCAAATGCTTCCAAGTTTTGATGGGGCGTACCTCCAGTTTCACCATTTTTAACGGTGATAATCGCTTTGGGTTGAAAATTGGTTCCGGCCACTTTTCCTATCACCTCATATGTGCCGGGTTGTTGAACACTGGAATTATCGGTTGGGGATGGCCACAATACCCTAACTTCCGGACCTTGCACACCATCTTTATAAGTACCCTTCACATAACGTGGTAACCTAGGAAGGTAGCCCACCACGGTCTCTACCTCTACATTTGGGACTCCAGTCAAGTATGTATTGTACAGTTGCGGGTTGCTCGGCTCAAATTGGGGCAGGTTGTCCACGGGTTTTTCTCTTTTGACCACTTCATCACCTCCCTTTAAGGCTATATACCGAATCCTTTCTATCTGCTGTTCACTTAAGGGGATTCTGTACAATCTGAAATCATGGATCTTTGCATTGAGAAATGGATTGCCCGATGCAATGGATCTTCCAATGTAAAGCTGGTTTTCATGTGTAAACAACTCTTTCAACTCCATTTCCATGTGCTCCACCTTTCCCACTTGCTTCCCATTGATGTAGATTCCCATGGTTTTCGAAGGAATGTCAAGGACCACCGCCAAGTGCACCCATTGGTTTGTCTCTATTTTAATATCGTTGGAAAGGGCCACATATTTCTGCTTGCCATTTTGAATGATCTGTGCCTGGTAGCCTTCCTTTTTCTTGGTTCCAAAAGGAGATACAAAAAAATGGGTCCTATCATCCTTGCCAAAATCAAAAAGGGTCTGACCCATTTGCTCGGAGCTGAAATTGACCCATGCGGTAATACTTAAAGATTCTTCACCTTCTATTGCCTCACCCGAAATGGAAACATAGGTCTTGTCATCTCCAGGCAACAAAAGCACTTTACCAAACTTTTCGTCATCTTCAAACTTGGCGTTGGGACCATAAATCCTGCCATGTAGATTGTTCCGGGACCAATCCTTGGCATCCCCGTTGAAGATATATCGGGCTATCATTCCCGTTTCGCCGATACCATCCAATATTTGGTTACCGCTTTGGCCCACCATTGTTGACATCCCCACAACAAGGCCCAACATGGTGAAGTAAAATCGTTTGATCATTTTCATTTCTGATGCCATTACTTTTATTCTGAACATTTCCAGTTCAATTATAGTTTTTAATTAATTATAGACTTCTTCCCAAGAAGGAGGGGTAACCCCCAAAAGATGTTCCACGAAAAAATCCTTGCGTTTTCGCTCCCCAAAATCGCCTCCAGAGGAGTGGCCCATACCCGGAATGGTAACCAACTCAAAATCCTTGTTGGCCTTAATCAGGGCATTGGCAAATTGCATAGTGGTTGCTGGATCCACGTTATCGTCCACCTCTCCCAAGATGAGCATTAAATCGCCACCCATTTGGGCCGCATTTTCCACATTGGAACATGCCGCATAATGGGGTCCGACGGGATAGCCCATAAATTGTTCGTTCCACCAGATCTTGTCCATTCTGTTGTCATGGCAGCCACAGGAAGAAACGGCCACATCGTAAAAATCCGAATTGAATACCAAGGCGGCAGCGGCGTTCTGTCCACCTGCCGATGTTCCAAAAATTCCCACGTTGTCCGCATTCATGTATGGGTATTTTTTGGCGGCGGCCTGGATCCAAAGCTTGCGATCGGGAAAACCTCCATCCTTCAGGTTCTTCCAACAAACGTCATGAAAGGCCTTGGAGCGGTTGGATGTTCCCATTCCGTCAATCTGAACCACAATAAAACCCAACTCTGCTATTGAGGACATGGACCAGTAGTAGGCCCTAAAATCCTTTGGCACAAACGAACTATGAGGCCCTGCATAAATATACTCGATTACAGGATAGGTTTTGTTGGGATCAAAAGAGGTGGGGCGAATAATGACACCCCAGATGTCGGTTTTTCCGTCACGCCCCTTTGCCGTGAAGACTTCGGGAGCAATCCATCCTTCCTTAAGCAAAGCAGCATGATCCGCCTGTTGCAAGGTCTTCATGTTTTTATTCCCTTGGGCCGATTTCAATACGGTCATAGGTGGTGTGTCAACCCTGGAATACTGATCCACATAATACCTGTAGTCCTCGGAAAAAGTTACGTCATGGTTACCATCTTCCTTGGTGAAACGGATAAAATTCTTTCCATCAAAATCCACCTTGCAATAATGGATAAAATAAGGGTCCTGGTCTTTGTCCAACCCACTGGCCGTGAAGTAGACCTCCCTTTTTTCCTCATCTACATGAACAACCTTGCGCACCACCCATTCCCCTTTGGTAAGCTGCTTTTTCACCTGTCCGGTTTTACCATCGTACAGATAAATATGGTTCCAGCCATCCCGTTCCGATGTCCAGATGATTTCTTGTCCATCCTTAACATCATACCGGTATTTTTTGCTACTGTAATCGATAAAGGTGTTGCTGGTCTCATTCACCAGCACCTTCACTTTTCCTGTGGAAGCATCTACTTCTATAATTTTGTAGGCTTGATGTCCCCTTTGATTGTATTCGAAGGTAAAGGCACGGCTATCTTCCCGCCAATCCATATTGTTCAGACCAAACTGATGGTTAAACTCGTTGGTGGGTATTTCAATATGCTTTTTGGAATCCACCAAAAACAGTTGTGGACTTTTAAACGGCAATTCGTCACCAGGTTTTAAATAGTCCCTGGATTGCAATTTGGGCTGAAATTGATCTGTTGGGCTAGATTCCACAAAATAGATTTTGCGATCGTCCCCAGGCCGGACTTTGTACGCCATGATCTTCTTGCCATCAGGTGACCATTTTAGGTAGGTTGAATAGAAAAACCCGGGTGCCCCATCGTAACTCAACTGGGTTTCCTCTCCCGATTTGTTCTCCTTGATATAAACGTTACTGTTTTTGATAAAGGCCGTCATGGTAGAATCCGGTGAGACTACCGGTGGATTCTTGGTTTCATCGAACCTACTTCCCCAATAACCCCGCTCCCAACCTTTCTTTTCTTCTATGGTATCAAGTGCGGTCAAACTATTGGAGCCCGGCAAATAGGAAAGTCTTTTTCCATTGAACACCAATTTGATTTCCCTGAAGCTGGCATCAAAATCCAATTCAGTGATTTCCATATTATCGGAGTCCACGTCCTTATCTAATTGGTCGGTAAGCAATTTGGCCAACGCCACTTGATCAAAACACTTTTTCTGGATACCGGTCGTAGGATCTACCCACAAATATTCCTTTCCTTGAGACGTATTGTTTACATACCAAAGTAGATTGTTGGGTAGCCAGTGAAATTCAGAAGGGGTATTGAACACTTTATTCCGAAATAGGGAGTCCAAGGCAATGGCCTTTTTATATTCCTTTACCGTTCCCTGCCCAAATGCAGCTCCAAAGGTTATAAGTATAAAAAGTACACTTATTTTTTTGACAAAAGATCTCATAACTTAAATAAGCCTAAAACTAGAGATAATCTCCTTTGATTTACCCTTTCATATTACCACAAACCAATACTATATTACCCTTAACATCCTACAATGGGCAAAAAAATACGGATAATTGGTCAAGTGATATGAAATATCGGCTTCTATAAAGGTCAGAATAGCATGGGACAAATTGAAATGGCGGTGTTAATATCTATCGGGGGATATCGGGTCAAGATTGATTGAAGTAGATCTATTGTCAATTTCATCGGCAATCAATTTACCGGTTATGGGGCCAAGGCTCCATCCCATCATGGCATGCCCAGCGGCTATGGTCAAATTGGAATATTTGGATGTTCTACCAATGAAGGGCAGACCGTCAGGTGATACCGGTCTTAACCCAGAGGTAGCATTTTGCTTTTCATTTTCATTGATTTCCACTTCCCGATAATGTTCCTTGACTGCATTGGCCAAGGCATTCACACGCTCTTTGCGAACGGTGCTATTGTTGCCCGAAAATTCCATGGTTCCCGCAAAACGGGTAAAACCTTCCATTGGGGTAATGGCGGCTCTGGCATCCACCAAAATGGTGGGCAATGTAATTCCCGTTGGACGGTGCACATCCATACTATAACCTTTTCCCCCTTGGATGGGTATGTTCAGTTTTAAGGATTTTGCCAACTGGGAGGTCCAACTTCCACTGGCCAACACAAACGCATCGGCCTCAAAAACGGAATCCTGGGTTTTCACCGCGCTTATGCAATTCCCATCTAACAAAAAACTATCCACGGCCTGGTTGTATTCAAAAATAACACCTTTTGATTTCAACCAAGTTTTCATACCCTTCATGAATTGATTGGGAGTCATGTGGGCATCACATGTGTAATGCACAGCACCCAACACCTTGTCCGATAACACAGGTTGGATTTTTTGCAATTCTTCCTTGGATAACACCACGGCGTCCAATCCCAATTTTATGGCTTTTTCGGCTACTTCATGCTCTTCATGTTCACTTTTGGCCGTACTGTATGCCATCAAAACACCTTTTCTCTCGTAGTGAAAAGCAAAATCAAGGTCGGCAACCATTTGCTCATACAGCTCCCTACTCTTCAGATTAAGTTCCTTGATTATGGGAACGGCCCTCTTTACTTGCGAAGCCGTGGCGGCTTTCTTAAAAAGCAAGGCCCATTTGAAGAATTCCATATCCCATCTCGGTTTGACGTAAAAGGGACTGGAACCATTGAACATCCATTTGATGCCCTGGGTAATAATCCCTGGGGCGGCCAAGGGAATAAAATGGCTCGGTGTTATGTACCCTGCATTTATAAAAGAGGCTCCTGTGGATATATCCGTACGGTCCAAAACGGTTACCTGGTGCCCTCCCCTTACCAAATAATAGGCACTACAAAGCCCGGAGATACCACCTCCCACAACAACTATTCTCTTCATTTTTAGCTGATTACATCATAAAACCTGGAACCCGTGGGCGTAGGGGTCGTCATCATCTATGATGATGTTGTTATAGCCCGTTACCTGCGCCCAACCTTGAATGCTCGGAACGATCGCCTTCTTGTCGGCCAAGGTGGTTTCTTGTTCCACCCTACCCACAAACTTGCTCCCGATAAAACTTTCATGGATAAACGGTTCGCCCTGTTTCAACTTTCCTTTAGCATGCAGTTGTGCCATTCGGGCCGACGTACCTGTTCCGCAAGGAGAACGATCAATGGCCTTATCACCATAAAAAACGGCGTTCCTTCCTGAAGAGGTAGGATCAATGGGTTCACCCGTCCACAACATATGGCTTACATCGCGAATGGTGCTATTTTCTGGATGGATAAATAGGTCAGGATATTTTTCGTTGATACGCCTCCTCACCACTTGGGAGTATTGTATGATTTGGCCAGCCGTAAAATCCTGTACACCGCTAAAGTTTTCTTGTGGATCCACGATGGCGTAGTAGTTACCTCCGTAGGCCACATCAAAAGTGAGTTTACCCAACTCTGGACATTCCACTGTCAAATTTTCGGCGGCCAAATAGGATTTTACATTCACCAATCGCACCCAATCTACCTTTTTCCCGGTCTGTTGGTATTCAATTTCCACCAATCCCGCAGGGGCTTCCATTCTTATCTTACCAGGAATTTTTGGTGTGATGAGTCCTTCTTCTATGGCAATCGTAATAGTTCCAATGGTACCATGTCCGCACATGGGCAAACACCCAGAAGTCTCGATGAACAAAATGGCAAAATCATTTTGGGGATCATGCGGTGGGAAAAGAATGCTTCCACTCATCATGTCGTGCCCTCTTGGTTCGAACATGAGTCCTTTGCGGATCCAATCATATTCCTTTAGGAAATGCTGTCTTTTTTCACTCATGTTTGCGCCCAAAAGATTGGGACCTCCCCCTGCAACAACCCGCACGGGATTGCCACAGGTATGTGCATCTACACAAAAAAAAGTTTTTCTTGCCACTCGCAGGTCTTTAAAACTATCCTATTTTATGCAATATTCTCTTTAAGTGAACCTTACCCTTTTAAATGATCGGGCAATAATTCCTGTGGAAAGGACTGATAACTCACCGGTCTCACCCATCTTTTAATGGCATGGATACCTACCGCCGTAAACCTTGAATCGGTAGATGCGGGATAGGGACCTCCATGCTGCATGGACGGGCACACCTCTACCCCGGTTGGGACACCGTTATAGATAATCCGGCCCACCCTATTTTGAAGGGTATCCACAAGTTCGATCAAATCCATGTCATCATCCTTCTCGGCAATGATAGTACCGGTCAATTGGCCTTCCAAACCTTCAATGATCTGAAGAAGCTCTGCTTCGTTTTTGCATTGGACCACCATGGAAAAAGGTCCGAAGACCTCTTGGTGCAATTTTGGATTGGCCAAAAAATCGGCTCCCGAAACCGTGGCGACGACCGATGCTGCATAATTGGGCTCCAATGTTCCTTCTACCTTCCCCACAACGGTTACCCCACTTTGCGAGGTGACATTCTCTCCCTTCTTTTCGTACCCACTTTTGATGTTGGGGTGCAACATGCATTGGGGATCTAGGGCGATGGTCTCCTTGGCCAGTTCTTGGATAAACTCTTGGGTATGGTAACCTTGGACCGTTAGCAACAAACCGGGATTGGTACAAAACTGACCTGTACCCAAAGTGATGGATCCTGCATAGGTCTTGGCTATTTCCGATGCCCTTTTGGCCAAAGCATTGGGCGTAATGATCACTGGGTTGATACTCCCCATTTCCGCAAATACCGGAATCGGTTCCTCCCTTTTGGAAGCTAGGTCGAACAACGCCCTGCCACCAGCAATACTTCCTGTAAACCCAACAGCCTTAACTTTCGGATGGTTGACCAAATCCACGCCAGCTTGGATTCCACCATTGATACTGGAAAACACTCCTTTCGGCATTCCTGTTTTTTCTGCCGCCTTTACAATGGCCGTAGCGACCAATTCAGAAGTACCGGCATGCATGGGGTGCGATTTTACGATAACCGGACAACCGGCAGCCAATGCACTTGCCGTATCGCCCCCTGCGGTAGAGTACGCCAAAGGAAAATTACTGGCCCCAAAAACGGCCACGGGGCCCAATGGGATCATGGTTTTTCTAATATCGTCCTTTGGAAGGGGTTTACGATCGGGTTGGGCGGCATCAAAAGTGTTCTCACGCCAATCCTCCTTGGCCACCAACTCGGCAAAGGTCCTTAGCTGGAAAACGGTTCGACCTCTTTCTCCTACGGCCCTACCTTCCGGTAACCCAGATTCCAACATGTACGTATCTACCAGTTCTTGGTCCAAAGCCAATATTTCATCGGCTATGGTATTTAAAAATTCAGCTCTTTTGGTACCCGACATTTTTCGGAAAACCTTGAAGGCTTCCCATGCCATGTCCACGGCTCCCCCTATTTCCTCTTTTGTGGCTTCCACAAAAATGGTAGGGTTCTCCATATTCAATTTTGGGTTGATGGTTCTGAATTCCACCTTGCCCTTTGCGATAAATTCTCCTGCGATACAGTTTTTACCTGTAATCATACTACACTTTTAAGGTTTTTATATTCGGGCAGTTCAGGTCTGGATGCCATGGCAGTCTCAATAACCTTGAGAACCCTTTCTCTTTCCTCTCCCTGAAGTGGCAATCTTGGTGCCCTTACATTTTCGGTACCGATGCCCGTGGCCACCTCGGCCAATTTAATGTTCTGTACCAATTGAGGGCTGATATCCAACTCCAACAAAGGCATGAACCATCTGTAAATTTTCAATGCCTCCTCAATCCTTCCGGCCTTTACCAATTCGTAAATGGCAACAGTTTCCGCAGGATAGGCACAAACCAGTCCGGCCACCCAGCCATCCGCACCAATGACCAAGCTTTCAAGACCCAATGTATCCACACCTGTAAAGACCTTTAAGCGGTCCCCGAACCTGTTCTGCAAACGGATAACATTGGTAATATCCCTTGTTGATTCCTTGATGGCCTGGATGTTGTCACATTCCAACAGTTCTTCCATCATGTCCAAAGTTACCTCTATTTTATAATCCACAGGGTTGTTATAGATCATAATGGGAAGTGAGGTGCTGTTAGCTATAGCCTTAAAATAGGCAACGGTTTCATAATCGGTGGCCTTGTATCTCATGGGCGGCAACAACATCAGTCCCTGTGCGCCTACTTGTTCCGCATGTTGGGCAACGGCAATGGCAGCCTTGGTACTCTGCTCCGCAATATTGATGATTACCGGAATCTTGCCTTCCACGATGGACAGGGAAGTTTTGATCAAGGTTTCTTTTTCATCCTGTTCCAAGGTACTGGCCTCACCCAGGGTTCCCCCCAAAATGATGCCATGAACACCAGCTTCCATTTGAGCCTTTACATTTTTCTCGAACATGGCAAGGTCCAATCGGTCCTCGCTAGTAAATTTAGTGGTTAAAGCAGGCATAACGCCTTCCCATTTAATCATAATAGTCAATTGTTTAGACTACAAAAGTAAAAAGAGTTGCCCGCAACAAATGTTCATATTATTAGCTTATTATAATACTATATTAACCCGTATATTGACCAATGCGATTTTTTTTAATAATATTTGTAAAAAACACAGTGAAAGTTCTACCTTTTAAAATCCCAAAACCCAAGGATGAAGCCTTGGTGTACCAAGTAGATCGGGAGAAGATACTGTATGACCAACTGCACCAACACGGGGAGATACAGATAAGCTATGTTGAGGAAGGTTCCGGCACTTTGATCGTTGGAGATACCATTAATGAATACAAAGAGGGTGATATTTTGATCATCGGTGGGTTCATACCCCATGTTTTTAGAAGTGATGCCAATGCAACCAAAGAATCGGTCATGCATACGTTGTTCTTTGACTACAATTCCTTTGGAAAGGACTTTTTTAAGCTTTCCGACCTTTCATTGACAAATGAATTCTTTAAACAGTCGGAATACGGCATGAAAGTGCTATCCAACCAGGATAAGATCATTTCCCTATTCAGTTTGTTGGAACATCAAAACAAAGTGGAGCAAATTGCCACATTATTGCTGGTCATCAGCCAAATCACCAAATCGAAAACGGAACCTCTTTCTTCTTTTGTGTACCGAAAAAGTTATTCGGACGACGAAGGAAAACGCATGAGCAATGTGTATGAATATGCCATGGAAAAGTACCATGAACAAATTTCCCTGGAGGAAATCTCGGAACGGGCCAATATGAGCAAGAATGCTTTTTGCCGGTACTTCAAAAAAAGGACGAACAAGACCTTTTTTCAATTTTTAATCGAAATCCGTATTGAAAGTGCCTGTAAAATGATCATCAACAAGCCCGAGCTTCCCATTTCTTTGATCTCCGAACAATGTGGTTTTAGCAACATTGCCAACTTTAACCGAAAGTTCAAAGAACTCAAGGGTTGCACACCTACCCAGTACAGGTCCCAGTTTTAGATCCAGGGACCGGGAACAAAAGCCAATCCAAAGCCCATAGCAACCATAGTCCTGTCATTGACCATAGGTCAATACAGTGTATTCTTGCACCCCCAAAAAAACAAGATTGGCCTTCCTAAAAGAAAGGCCAACCGAATCCACTATTCTCTATGTACTACTAATTATCCTATTTTAAGATATGGCTACACCTTAAAATCGAAAGCGAATGGAACCCCATTCGCTTTCTTAACTAACAAACTCAAACAATTATTAATTGAAAACGCACTTAAATGCTGAATTCCTGTTTAATACCCTGGATTTTGGGTAAGGTTGGTATTGGTGTTCAACTCTTCTAGACCAATAGGAAACAAAGTAGTGTAGTCTCCTTTTGGTGTATGGTTGTACCAATTTTTGGTTTGGTATACTCCAAAACGGATCATATCAGATCTTCTTCTCGCCTCTGCAGCAAATTCCCAGCCTAGTTCATCCAAGAAACGCCCATAGGGCACCACGGATTGATCTCCTGGATCCGCAATGGTTCCATCTTCTGCCAACGTACCATATTCAACGGTGGTATCGCCTTCCAATTCTGCTCCAGTGACCGTAGCATCGGCAAGATTGTCAAAAGAACGCATGCGTACTTGGGTTACAATGGCCGCCGCCTCATCGCTTCTATCTGTTCTTAACAAAGCCTCTGCCTTCATCATCAACACATCGGTATATCTTAGGAACGGGAAGTCTACACTAAGACCACTTGTGGCCCCTGGTTCGATTTCGTACTTGCCACATCTGAATCCTTCGGTAAACTCACAACCATAAATACTGGGCATTTCATTTACCAAGGTCATGACCACACTACCGTCAGAGGCATTCAATTGATCACCCATCAACCATGTATCTGAAAGTCGCTTGTCGTTAGGGTCATAACTATTGATAAACTGCGGGTTACAGCTAGAACCTCCCCATGGCTGTGCCTGCATTCCAAAAACCAATCGGTGATCGGGAGTCAACATTTTCATGTGGGCGTTCCATTGAGGTGCAAAGATTTGATCATAAGGAATGGCAAAGACCAATTCCGAGTTTCCATCATTGTTGGTGCTGAAAATATCCGAATAGCTGGAAGAAAGCTCAAACGCCCCGCTATTGATGATTTGGTCACAGGTTTCTATCACTTTTCCCCATTGGGCCGTTCCAGTATACACTTCAGCATTTAAATAAACCCTTGCCAAAACCTGTAGGGCACCCCATTTGGTTACCCGACCGTACGTTGACTGATCTACAGTCCCACTCAAATCAGGTATAACCGCGGTCAATTCCGAAACGATAAAGTTATACACCTCGGTACGGCTACTCTGTACCGGAAGCTCATCACTATAACTTGAAATAATCGGAACATTGCCATGGGTATCCACCAACATGGAATAATACAACGCCCTTAGGGCCCTCATTTCGGCAACGATACTTTTCGCCTGTTCCTCGCTTACGGGAAGTTGTCCTGACTCAATCTGCAAGATTACCCTGTTGGTAGAGTTGATCCCGTTGAAACAGGTAATCCAAGTATTCCTAGGTTGCCATTGGGTCTCTGTCCATTCGTGAAAATGCATTCTTTTATAGGTACCCCCATCATCCCATCCATTGGGTCTTGTTGGGGTCACAAACATATCGGCAGGTTCTTCCTGCAGGTCAAAATACCCTTGCCATCCCATTACAAAACGCAGGGGAGTGTAGGCTGAAGCCATTACGGAAACAATATCCGACTCCGATGGGGTAAAGGAAGATTCCGTTACTTCGGAATACACTTGTTCCTCAAGATCGGTACATCCTATTTGAAGGAAGAGAGCACCAATCGCCAGTGTAAAAATTCGTAGTCTAAGTGAAATCACTTTGTTGATTGTACTTTTCATAGTCTTTTATTTTAGAATGTAAAATTGATGCCCAATGTGAATGTCCTGGTAGAAGGATATTTATCCCTTTCATCGTTACCAGGCGCAAGTCCGTTCCTGTTCACTTCGGGATCGATACCCTTATAGCCAGTTATGGTAGCCAGGTTAAGACCCGATGCATAGATTCGGAAGGTTTGGGCAAACTTGATAGCGTCCTTTGGCAAGGTGTAGCCCAATGTAACGTTGTCTATCTTCAAGAAATCGCCATCTTCAACATAATAGCTCACAAAACGTTGTACATCTTGCAAAACGGCCTTGCCGTATACCAAATCGTAGGCAGAGTCCAAAGTGTTATAGCTAATGGTCGGATTTTCATAGAACATACGGGAAAAATTCAAGATTTGATAATCCAAGGCTCCCCTAAGGTTCACCATAAGGTCCCAGTTCTTGTACCTCACCGTGTTGTTCCAGCTGTAGTAGGCCTTTGGAAGACCGTTGCCCAAAACCTGTCTGTCATCATTAGTGGCTTCGGTGGCCGGAACACGTGTTCCATCAGGTCTTTCTATGATCCAGATACCATCATCCGTAATATCCACACTTTTCAAACCATAGAAATTACCAATGGGCTCACCCTCCTGTACCCTATGGGTACTGATCTGGATAGGTTCCCCAGTATACCCTTCATCAAAGAAATCGTTGGTCAACTGAAACTCGTCATTGGACAGGGAAACAATTTTATTCGTGTTTGTAGAGTACGTCAAGTTGGCTGTCCACTGAAGGTTATCCGTTTGTACAGGGGTAACGTTCAAAAGAAATTCCAAACCAGAGTTTTTGATCTCGGCCACGTTGGCGGCAATGCTTCCATAGAAATAAGGTGGAGTTGGCACGCTATAGTTGTAAAGGGCATCCTTGGTGGTCCTGTCGTAATAATCTATGGCACCGTTGATACGTCCTTCCAAGAATCCAAAATCAATACCTAGGTTAAACTCTTCCTTTTTTTCCCAACGCAAGTTTGGATTGGCGTTTCGAGAAGGCACCAACTGTCTTACCCATTGTCCATTGTTCAAGAAATAAGTGCCATAGGTAAGTCCGCTTAACGACTGGTAGTTGGAACCTGCATTGATACCGGTAACTCCAAAACCTGTTCTCAGTTTTAAGTTGGATAACCAATCCCAATTATCCGCAAAGGATTCTTGATCAATTCTCCAACCCAACGAAATACCCGGGAAGTTACCCCATTTGTAATCCTCACCAAAGCGCGAAGAACCTTCACGGCGTAAACTTGCCATTAAAAGATAACGGTCATCATAGTTATAGGTTACCCTAGAGAAGAATGCTATCAACTTATCGGAATCCTTATAGCTTCCCATACCGGCCTCACCCAACTGAAGCCCTTGTCCACTTCCCAGGTTATTATAAGTAAACCCATCTGTTGGGAAACGGCGGTTGGTTGCATAAAACCCTTCATTGGTATTGTCCTCATAATTGTAACCTACCAATCCAGTAACCCTGTGCTTGCCAAAGGCATTGTTATAATCTGCCGTGAACTGGCCGTAATTGCCCACATAATCATCGGTACCACGAGATGCAAAACCTTCCTGGCCATTTTTGGTAGTGGATACATGGTTCTTGGTCTGATAGAAGCCCCTGATATTGGAATTTCCTTTACGGGTATACAATCCTTTCAAGGTCAGATGATCTCCAAAGTCATAGCTTAGGGAGAAATCGAACCGGGAGTTTCTGTAACGGTTCTGACCAATGGTCTCTTGGATATAGGCCACGGGGTTGTCATAGAAATACACATCCCTTTCATACCAGCTACCATCTTCATTATAAACCGGTTCCGTAGGGTTTCTTATAATGGCCTGTCTATAAATGTAAGGGTTAAAACTGTAGCCATCGCCCAATGCATTGTAGGTTTGTTCACTTAGGATCACCCCTACATTGGTTTTAAGTTTATTGTCGAACATGGCGTGGTTTACACTGACACGGGCCGTATATTTTTCATTGTTCGATTTCAAAAAAATACCTTCTATATCCCTATAGTTAACAGAAGCGGTCATGTTAGAAGTAGAGTTACCTCCCCTAAAGATCACATTGTGAACCTGGCTGAAGGCATCCCTAGTAATTTCATCCACCCAATCAGTACTGGCACCGTAATCCTGAAGGTTGGCCCCGTTGAAAGTGTAGCCCTCGCTAAACTTTTGACGCAACTCGTTGGCGTCCAAAAAGTCCATTCTGTTGGCTATAGTTGAAAGGGAAGCATAACCATTGTATTCTATGGTAGATTTCATATCGTTACTACCTTTTTTGGTGGTAATGATGATTACGCCATTGGTACCCCTGGTTCCATAAATGGCCGTAGCCGAACCATCTTTCAGTACATCAATGGATGCAATATCTTCCGGCGCTACCGTTGACAAACTGCCGGGCACACCATCTACCAATACCAAAGGGTTTGTACCGCCCAAAATAGAAGAAGTACCCCTAAGACTGATCTGAGTGCCTTCCGTTGGGTCCCCAGACGGGGCCGAAACCGAAAGACCCGCCACCTTGCCTTGAATCAATTGAGCAGCATCCTTAACATTACCCTGAACAAAATTCTCAGATTTTACCGTAGCAACCGAGCTCGTCACATCGGCTCTTTTTTGCGTACCGTAACCGATTACCACTACCTCATTAAGTTGCTGCAGATCTTCTTTCAACACCACATTTAATGTTGCGGACCCTTGAACGGATATTTCTTGGGCCAAAAAGCCCAAGTAGGAAAATACCAATACCGCATTTGGTCGCGAAGTGGTAATTTCAAAATTTCCATCAAAATCCGAAGCAACACCGTTAGCGGTATTTTTTTCCAGCACGGACGCCCCGGCAATGGGAACACCTTGCTCATCTGTAATGCTACCGGTAATCTTCTGTTGGGAGAACCCTGCCTGAACGGCAAAGAGGCAAAACATGGAAAACAAAAGCTGCATTTTTAAACCTTTGGTCCCTAAACATGCTTTAAATAAAAAGTTAGCCAATTTCATAATACATTTTTAGTTTGTTTGAATTATTCGTCACTTAAAACTCATCGTTTCGGTTCTTTAAATTGAATTAAAGATTAAGAAGCGTTAATTTTACACTTGTAAATGTATACTTAAGACGTTCAAGATTTTGGGAAATATTATCCGGTTTTGATACTATATTGACCAATCAATATACTTTTTTGTATTTTAGAGGATTCAATCCTATCAATTTAATGTTAACAAGTATATTTTTAACACTTATTTTTTGATTTTAACTTCTTCTCGTTACATTGTTCCCAACATCGATTATTCACAAAGTCTATGTTTTTGGATCCCTTAGAAAAACCCTAACTTTAATGATACAAATTCTAGGATTCTGTACACCATTATCGACATAGAGACTACGGGAAATGGCATTAAAGGGAACAAGGTGACCGAAATTGCCATTTTTAAGTTTGACGGGGACCACGTGGTGGATGAGTTTACTACCTTGGTGAATCCCGAATGCCCCATTCCTTATTTTATTACTGGACTGACCGGTATAGATGATCACATGGTGCAACACGCACCTACCTTTGCCGAAATTGCGGACAACATTTTGAACATGACCGAAAATGCCATATTTGTGGCCCACTCCGTGAATTTTGATTATGGGGTGATCAAGGAAGAATTTCGTCAAATTGGTATCGACTTCACCCGAAAAAAACTGTGCACGGTACGATTGTCAAGAAGTTTGATCCCTGGACTTAGCTCCTATAGTCTGGGAAAACTGTGCTCCTCTGTTCAAATTCCGTTGGTTGACCGCCACCGGGCCCGAGGCGATGCCCATGCCACCATGCTACTGTTTAAAAAATTGATCAACATGGAAGGTGCAGATGGCATTTTCAAAAAATTTCTGAATGCCCGAAGTCAAGAAGCTACTTTGCCCCCGCATCTTCCTAAATCGGTGTTCAACAAAATTCCTTCAAAACCTGGGATCTATTATTTCAAAAACCAAAAGGGGGAAATCATTTATGTCGGTAAGGCCATCAACCTAAAAAAAAGGGTATTAGGACATTTTTACGATAAAACCACCAAGGAAATTCAAATGTGCAGTGAAACCGCCCACATTGATTATCAATTGTCCGGTAGCGAATTGGTGGCTCTTTTGATGGAATCCGCAGAAATCAAACGTCTTTTTCCACCCTACAACAGGGCCCAAAAAAGAATTGTAAAGCAATATGCCATTTTTGCCTACGAAGATCGTAATGGGATTGTGCATTTGGCATACAACATCATAAAGGGAGCCCCTAATCCATTGAAGATTTTTTACGGCCAGACGGAATGCAGGGCCTATTTGGAACAAATCTGTAAAACCTTCTCCCTTTGCCCACGCTACTGTCATTTGCAACAAACCAATACAGCATGTTCCCACCACGAAATTACCACTTGTGGGGGCATTTGCAAGGGAGAGGAACCTGTGGAGCACTATAACGAAAAGGTGCAAGAGGCCATTTCACACATGAAGCTATTGGCTTCAGAGGTCAAGATCATCAAAGAAAAAGGCAGGGACGAAAATGAAAGTGCCGTTGTACTGATTGCTGATGGCATTTACAAAGGCTACGGTTTTATCGATAATGACTCAGAGGTTTCCACCCTTGAGGATATCGAGGCCTACATCACTCCCCAAAAGAACACCATCGAAACCGAAAGTATTCTCGGGGCCTATTTGCTCAAAAACACAAACATTCAAATCACTACCCCTATATCCTGATACATAAAAAAGCCCCCTAAAAAGGGGGCATGGAATTATGAGCAAATAACTACAGATTGAAAAATTCCCAAAATTAAAATTGTGCCGTTTCGGTACTGCCCTTCATGGCCATGGTGCTTGCCTTGCCGGCCGTAACAACGTTTTGTACCATATCAAAGTAGGAAGTTCCTACAAATCCTTGGTGTTTTACGGCTTTAAAGCCATCCTTTTGCAAGGCGAACTCCCGCTCCTGCAATTCGGAATACCCAGCCATTCCCCTTTCCTTATATGATCTGGAAAGTTCGAACATACTCGTATTCAAGGCATGGAAACCTGCCAAGGTGATGAACTGAAACTTATAACCCATGGCCGCCAGTTCTTCCCTGAACGTTTCCATCTCCTTCATGCTCAACTTGGCCGCCCAGTTGAAGGATGGTGAACAGTTGTAAGCCAACATTTTATCAGGGTATTTGTTGTGGATACCCTCCGCAAACTTTTTGGCCTGTTCCAAATCTGGTGTAGAGGTCTCCAACCAGATCAGGTCCGCAAAGGGAGCATAGCTCAAACCTCGGTCTATCCCCTGCTCCAGGCCATTTTTTACATAGAAAAATCCTTCGGAAGAGCGTTCCCCTGTCAAAAATTTATGATCTCGTTCATCTATATCGCTTGTCAACAAATTGGCGGCATCGGCATCGGTCCTTGCAATGATGATGGTGGGCACCCCCATGACATCGGCTGCCAAACGGGCCGCAATCAGTTTATTGATGGCCTCTTGGGTAGGGACCAAAACCTTGCCTCCCAAGTGTCCACATTTTTTTGCGGAGCTCAATTGGTCCTCAAAATGCACTCCAGAAGCCCCATTTTCTATCATGGATTTCATAAGTTCATAGGCATTTAGGTTTCCCCCGAAACCAGCTTCGGCATCGGCTATGATCGGCACCAAATAATCTTTTTTTTCGGCAACGCCATTCACCGTTTGGATTTGATCGGCACGTAACAAAGCATTGTTGATGCGTTTGACCACCATGGGCACACTGTTTGCAGGATACAGGGATTGATCGGGATACATTTCCCCTGAAAGATTGGCATCGGCCGCCACTTGCCAGCCACTAAGGTAAATGGCATCCAAACCGGCTTCCACTTCCTGAATGGCCTGATTGCCCGTCAAGGCACCCAATCCTGCCACAAAATCCTGTTCGTTCAACTTTTTCCAAAGTTTTTCGGCTCCCATCCGCGCAATGGAATGGTCTATTTCATACGACCCTCGAAGTTTGATGACTTCTTCCGCCGTATAAGGGCGTTCAACACCTTTCCATCTAGGGTTCACGGTCCAATCCGTTACCAAAGCTTGAATTTTCTCCTTTTTTTCCATAATTTTATAATTCGAAATTTGACTTGAATCCCATGTAATGTTCGCGCATTCTTGGGATTTTTTTATTGATATGACCAGTGCACCTATATCTGGTTATAGGCTTTTATCGTAAGGAATTCCTCAAACTCGTTGGCTCTCACCAATTTATCGAACAGGGCAATGGCCTCTTCAAATTTGGTGTTGTGCAGGTTGCCCTCCCCTACCAAGTGCCGGATCTTTACCACTTCCTCTCCAAAAATGGATTGGTATAGTTCATTGGTGAGCTTTCTGCCGTCATCCAACCGGGCATTGAACTTGAGCCACTGCCACACTTGGGTCCTGGAAATCTCGGCCGTTGCTGCGTCTTCCATCAGGTTGTTGATGGCCACACAGCCGTTGCCCCTTAGCCAAGATTCCAAATACAAAATCCCCACTGAAATGTTCTTTCGAATACCCTTTTCGGTGATTGTACCATCGGGAATGGCAATCAAATCCGTGGCAGAAATATGATCATCTTCCCTCAACTTCTCCAATTGATTGGCTTTTGGCATGTACTTGTTAAAAACATCCATGGCAATCTTTACCAATCCAGGATGCGCCACCCAGGTACCATCGTGCCCGTTCTTTACCTCGCGTTCTTTATCTAAGCGTACTTTTTCCAAAGCTTTTTCATTGGCCACAGGATCATTGTTGATAGGAATTTGTGCCGCCATCCCGCCCATGGCGTGAATACCTCTTTTATGGCATCGTTGTATGACCAATCGGGAATAGGCATCCATAAACGGAACGGTCATCGTCACCTGGTCACGATCCGGCAAAATATAGGCCGGATGGTTCCTAAATTTTTTGATGTAAGAGAAAATATAGTCCCAGCGTCCGCAGTTGAGTCCCACAATGTGGTTTTTCAGTTCGTAGATGATTTCGTCCAACTGAAAACTAGCGGTAATGGTTTCAATCAAAACCGTGGCCTTGTACGTACCTACCGGAATACCAATATACTCTTCCGCAAAGGTGAACACATCGTTCCACCATCTGGCTTCCAGATAATGCTCCAATTTTGGCAGATAAAAATAGGGGGCCGAACCTCTTCTTCTCAGGACACCCGAGTTATGGTAAACATACAGTCCAAAATCCACCAAACTTCCCGAGGTCATTTCTCCATTGATGAGAATATGTCTTTCATTCAAGTGCAGTCCCCGAGGGCGAACCAGAAGCACGGCCACCTCATCGTTCAATTCATAACTTTTTCCCTTTTTGGAGTCGAAATAGGAAATGGTCCCGTTGTTGGCATCGATCAAATTTTGTTGCCCCTGCATACAATTGTACCAAGTGGGTGCATTACTGTCCTCAAAATCAGCCATAAAAGTTTTGGCACCCGAATTCAAGGCGTTGATGACCATCTTGCGATCTACGGGTCCGGTAATCTCCACGCGTCGGTCCCTTAAATCATCCGGGATATGTTTAACCTTCCAATTGGCAGTCCTTGTCTGTTCTGTTTCAGGTAAAAAATTTGGGAATTCACCCAAATCAAATTGTACTTGTCGTTTTGCTCGTTCTTCCAACAACTGCAATCTGGACCTGTTGAATTTTTGGTGCAATGCGATCAAAAACTCCAAGGCACCATCGGTCAACAGCTCAGGATAATAGTGTTCTACCTCCTTTGCAAACTGCAATTGTGTACTGGTAATCAATGCTTCTTCCATAACAGTATCATTTTATTCAACAAGATTAACGCAAACGTTTGAGAAAAACAAGCGAACGTTCGCTTTTTTGTACAAATACGCTATTTTTAGAAGATTCGCAAAATAGCCTATCTTTGATCAAGAAAAATGGAAGAGGAATACATCAAATTGATTTTTGGCCTAAAATTGAAGCAGGTAAGGACCAAGCGAAAGCTATCCCTATTTGGTCTTTCCAAGCTTACGGGACTTTCAAAATCGTACCTGAACGAGATTGAAAAAGGCAAGAAATACCCTAAAACGGATAAGATCGCCCTTCTGGCCGAAAAGCTGGAAGTGCCCTATGATAGCTTGGTTTCCTTAAAATTGGACAAAAACCTCGCTCCTGTTGGCGAACTGTTACAATCCAAGGTTTTTAAGGAACTGCCCCTGGAATTGTTCGGAATCAAGGAAAGTGACCTCATCGATATCGTGGCCAATGCCCCGACCAAGGTGAACGCCTTTATCAGCACCATCATAGAAATCGCCAAACATTATAACTTTGGGAAGGAAAACTTTTATTTGGCTTCCCTCCGTTCCTTTCAAGAAGCCAGCAACAATTTTTTTCCAGACTTGGAAGATACTGCTATCCAGTTTGCCAAAGCATATCAAGTGGACTTGAAAAAATCAGTAAGTTCATCGGAACTGGAAGAAATTTTGGTGGAAGAGTACGGGTATACCATCAATAATGAGGAACTGACCAAGTACAAGGAATTGGACAACCTGCGTTCCATGTTCATTCCCAAGACCAAAACCCTTTTGGTGGCCAACCATATTGATGAAGCCCAGCGTACTTTTATTTATGCCAAAGAAATCGGTTATAATTTTTTAAATATTGAGGAGCGCCTCTACACGTTCACTTGGATCAAGTTCCATAATTTTGACCAGGTCCTCAACAATTTTTATGCCTCCTACTTTGCGGGAGCTTTGGTCATCCCACGGGATCTCATCAAAAAGCATGTAGACTCTTTCCTGTCCAAGCCCAAGTTCGACAAGACCTTTTTAACGGGAATCAAAAATTATTACAATGCCTCACCTGAATCCCTTTATCAGCGTTTGACCAATATTCTGCCGAACGATTACCATTTGGAGAACCTTTTCTTTCTTCGTTTGAGTCATAAAAAGGACTCCAACCGTTTTGATATTACCAAAGAACTCCATTTGACCCATCATCATTCGCCCCATGGCAATGAAACCAATGAAAAGTATTGCAGGCGATGGGTTTCCATTCGGGTATTGCAGGAAATTGCCAAAACGGGGGAGGAACACCACATGGATGTACAGATATCGCATTACCCCAGTGATGGGCTTTCGTATCTTATTTTCTCCAGTGCCACGGTAGACCCTTTTAAAAAGGATCAATACAGAAGTGTAAGTTTGGGGTTGTTGATCAATTCCGAGCTTAAAAAAAAGGTTGCTTTTTTGAACGACCCATCCATTAAAACATATGATGTTGGGGTAACCTGTGAACGTTGCGCCATTGCCGATTGCGGTGTGAGACAAGCACAACCTAACATCTTAAAAAGACAGGAGCGCAATCTGAAGACCGAAAAAGTTGTGCAAGAACTCCAGAAAAAATTCAGCTAGGCTACAAGTTTGGTTTTATCACGACCTTGAATTCAGCCTTGTCCTTTAGGTATTGAAACCCTTGGTCCAACTCTTTTTGCTCCACTGCGTAGGGATAAAAGGAAATCGGCTCGATACAGATCATATTCCTTACTTCCGTCCAGCACATGAAATGCCCAAAACCTTTGGTTCCAATGGTTATCTGCTTTTCATCCTGTAACGTGATGGAAGTACAATTAGGCACCTGAAACGCCCTACTGCCCACGGCCAAAACTTCACCCAAGGAAATTTCTTGATCATTGGCAATAATCATCGGTGCATCGGAATGGAGCCTGAACGCAGGATGGTATCCCAACATAAACGGCATGCCTTCTTCCCCAGAAACCCGAAAAATAATTTCCAATGCCCCCTCCTTCAATTCAAAGGATTTTTCAAATCGGAAACTGTAGGGCCAGTCCATGAAAGGTTCGGTAGATTTTGCAGGGTATTTGGAATTTTTCACTTCGGTACCCGCTGTATATTCCTTTGCAAAAACAGCGGTAGATTCTGTTTGTAAAATCAATTCATAAGGGATTTGCCTCAACAAACCGTGCTGGTCCTGGACGGCTTTACCTTTAGGGGTTTGAACTCTAAAATTGGCCTTGTCCAAAGGACCGATGATCGGGAACATCTCCGTATCACTACTCCCCCAACCAGGACTTCCTTTTTGGTGAATAAATTCATGGCCACCGCGCACAAAACTGGCCAACTCGCCAGCATCTATGCCAACCGTGCAATCTCTGCTTTTCAATTTGACCATTATTTGGCGTTTATCAATCGGTATATTAAAATGGCTGTCCGTTTGGTGAGATCCTTGATGGTGTTCAAGTTCACAGTTTCTTCAGGAGTATGCGCCCCCGACCCCATGGTTCCCAATCCATCCAAACAATCCACATATTCGGCTATAAAAGAAACGTCCGCAGCTCCCCGTCTTCCTGGATCATAGGCCAATACTTCCCCTTGACCCAGATCAAGGCTTACCTCGTTCAAAATACCCAACAATCCCATATTTCCCTCGGTAGGCTGCATGGCAGGATAGCTATCTGTAAAGCTGACCGTGGCAGAAGTTTTGGGAAGATTGTTGCCTACAATTTCCATCATCTTTTCACGTGCCCTTTCTTTCTGTTCTTCGGAAATAAATCGGAGACCTCCTTTTACAATTGCTTTTTGAGCCACCACATTGCTTTTTCCAAAGGCATCTCCCTTACCTGTGGAAGGATCATAATTTACAAAGGTACCTCCCAACAATATTCCAGGATTGAAGGTCAACAGATCTTCACCTTTTACATCAGTATAGAATTCATGAAGAATGCGCGACATTTCAAAAATGGCACCCGCACCGGTACTCTCGCTAAAAATACCTGAAGAATGGGCTCGTTTTCCTTCTACTTCCACTTCCCAGCCAGAGGCTCCCCTGCGCGCTACCGTGGCATAATTAAACCCTGTGGATGTTTCAAATCCCAAGGCAACATCACTCCTTTGGGCAGCTTCGATCAGATCCTTCCGACTGATATCCAACGGTTTCCCTGTACTTTCTTCGTCCCCAGTAAAAGCGACGATAATTTGGGCATCGTTCAACAAGCCATTATCGTACAATGCCTTTAGGGCATACAGCACGATCACATCCCCGCCTTTCATATCGTTACCACCGGGAGCGTGGGCAATACTGTCATTTACCCTTTCAAATTTTTGGAACGGACTATCTTCTTCAAAAACGGTATCCAAATGACCTACCAATACCAATTTCTTGCCTTTGTTGCCTGAGGTTTCCGCAAACAGATGTCCTGCACGGTCCATTTCGGCAGGCATGTCGATCCATTTGGTTTGGAAACCGATATGGTCAAACTCATCTTTGAACACCATGCCAACTTCTTTCACACCTTCCGCATTTAAAGTACCGCTGTTGATATTCACCACTTTTTCCAAAAATGAAATGGCTTCGTCGCTGTTCTTTTCAATCGTGGCAACAATCTTTTTTTCGGTCCGGGTCAATTTTTGCGCCGTTATGGAAACGGCAAATACCAAGCAAATGCAAGTGAAAAACGGTCTTAGGGTCATGATGGATTATTTTGTCCCTAATGTATCAATTTAAAAGGAAAGGTCCCAGTGATCATTCAAACTGTATGGCTTTCACAGGCGTAATTTTGGTAATAATGTATGATGGTACCAAAAGCATCAAAAGGCACAAGAACATAACCCCGATGTTGAGCAATAAAACGGTTGGGGCATCCATATGGACCGGAATATACTCAATATAATATTCCTCCGGATTTGGGAACTTGAACATTCGGTATTCAGCCTGAAGGAAAATGATTCCCAATCCTATCAAATTACCCCAAAACAGTCCAATGGCAATCAAGTAAGCCGCATTGTACAAAAACACTTTTCGGATACTCCAATTGGCGGAACCAAGAGCCTTTAATATACCTATCATTTGGGTGCGCTCCAGAATCAATACCAATAGTGCGGTAATCATGTTGATACCTCCCACAATGATCATGATCCCAATGATCAGGGCAATATTGAAATCGAAGAGTTGGATCCATTCAAAAATGCGGTAATACTTGGTCTTGATGTTCTGGGTATCGAGACTGGAAACCGTCTTGCCATAGATTTCATTGCTTTTTTCCTCCAATTGGTCAAAATCGTCCAGAAACACCTCAAAATTACCGATTTGGTCAGCTTCCCATTTGTTCATCCGCTGTATATGGCGAATGTCCACAAATACGTAGGTGGCATCAAATTCCTCAAATCCACTGTCATAAATGCCCACAATCTTGAACTTTCGGTTATTGGGAATCTGGGAAGCATCCCCATCCTTCAAAAAGAAGGAGAAAAAATCTTCGCCTATCCCTAACTGTAGACGATTGGCCATCATCCTTGAGATCAACACCTCATCATTGAGCTTTCCCGTGTAATCTGGCAACCTACCCTCTACCAGATATTCCTTAAAGGCGCTCCAATCATAATCGGGGCCGACACCTTTGGCCAGCATTCCTTCAAAGGTATCCTCGGTGCGGATGATTCCACCTTTGGTGGCCACAGCCTGCACATGGCGTACCCCATCCACATTTTTGAACTCGGGATAAAAATCTTGATGGATTGAAATAGCTGAAACGGAAACTTCGGAAGTATTGTTGTCGTAATTGGAAATCTGGATATGGCCATTGAAAGCCGAGACCTTTTCGCGAATTTTGTTTTTCAACCCAACACCTGTGGCTATGGCGATGAGCATCATGACCACACCGATCGCAATTGCAGCAATAGCGATTTTTATTATAGGGGCGGAAATACTAATTTTATGTTCCTTCCCTGTAATCAGGCGTTTGGCAATAAACAATTCTAAATTCAACGGATGCCCATTTTATCTAATCTCAAAAGTACTGTTTTCTTATTGTTTTTGGCGCTTTCTTGTTGCAAGGGCCAGCAAAAACAGGAGATCAACACACCAATTGGGGAAATTATCACTCCTCTTCCTGAAATAAAAGTGGCCGCAAACCGTACGGAAGTATACCTACCTATGCTACAAGGCAAGAAGGTGGGTATCGTAGCGAATCCCACCAGCGTTATTTTTCATGACAAAGGGTACACCCACTTGGTGGATTCCTTGGTTTCCCTTGGGGTTGATGTAAAAAAAGTTTTTGCCCCGGAACACGGATTTCGTGGCACTGCCGATGCCGGGGAACATGTGAAGGATGGTGTGGATGCCAAAACTGGGGTGCCCATCATCTCCCTTTATGGAAAAAACCGAAAACCCTCCAAGCAACAGTTGGACGAATTGGATGTGATGGTATTTGACATTCAGGATGTTGGAGTCCGCTTTTACACTTTTATCGCCACACTCCAATTGGTGATGGAAGCCTGCGCGGAACTCGGAACACCCATCATGGTGCTTGATCGACCCAATCCGAACGGACAATATGTGGACGGACCTACCATGATGAAGGAACATGCCAGCTATTTGGGCCTGCAACCGATTCCATTGGTGTATGGAATGACCATGGGCGAATATGCCCAAATGCTGAATGGTGAAGGTTGGTTGGAAAACGGCAGCAAGGCTGACTTAACGGTTGTCCAACTTGAAAACTATACGCACGCTTCCAAGTATCATTTACCCATTCGTCCCTCGCCTAACCTGCCCAATGATGTTTCCATCACCTTATACCCAAGTTTGGGTCTGTTTGAAGGCACCAATGTAAATGCGGGTAGGGGCACTGAGTTTCAGTTCCAGCGATATGGGGCCTCGTTTATGGATAGTACCCAATATGAATTCAGCTATGTGCCAGAACCCAATTTCGGTTCCAAAACTCCCAAAGAGGAAGGTAAAACCTGTTATGGAAAAGACCTTTCCCAAAGCCCAAGAATGAACGAAATGACCTTACGATGGGTTATCGACGCCTACAAGAATACATTGGACAAGTCCAAATTTTTCCTGACCAGTGGGTTCACCAAACATGCGGGAACGACTTTGTTGCAGCAACAAATAGAGGCGGGACTTTCCGAAGATGAAATCAAAGCCACTTGGCAAGACGACCTGGAAAACTTCAAGAAAATTAGGGAGAAGTATTTGATCTACGAATAAATAAGTAAGGGTTTGACACATCTGCTTCCGGCAGGCAGGAATTGTTCGAATGCTCTCGAATTTTCTTGTTGTCACATCGAGCGCAGTCGAGATGTCTCAAAACATTAAAGATTTCTCAATCGAAGCAAAGCTTCTCATTTCGAAATTACCTCCCTTTGCTCGGTAGTTGGTCTTCTGTATTTATGAAAGGGTTGCTTGAGCAATCCAGTAATACTGCTGTTCTCCTTTTCATCGGGAAAAGTATCTACACCATACACAATATCCTTCACTTCCATGGTCATATAGGTACCGAACAACCTATCCCAAATGGCAAAAATATTTCCGTAGTTGGAATCGGTATAAGGCAATTGATAATGATGGTGCACTTTGTGCATATCCGGGCTTACCACAAACCAACTCAATGCGTTGTCCACCTTTCTGGGCAGTCTAATATTGGCATGGTTAAATTGTGAAAACACCACGGACAAACTTTGATAGAGCATAATGATACCGATGGGAGCGCCCACGATCAAGACCCCTGCCAAGGTAAAGGTATAGCGTATCAAACTCTCCAATGGATGGTGTCTATTGGCAGTTGTGGTATCTACATGATGGTCTGAATGATGTACCAAATGCACCATCCAAAGCGGTTTCACCTTATGCTCCACCCAATGGGCAGCATAGGCTCCAATCAAGTCCAGCAACATGACCCCTAGCAACACATACAACCACAACGGCATCGCTGGCAACCAATTAATGATGCCAAATTGGTTTTCCACGGCCCAATCCGAAGTCTTGAGCAACAGAAAGGCGAGCGGAAAATTCACGATGATCGTGGTCATAGTCAAAAAGAAATTGGGAACGGAGTGCTTCCATTTTTTGTAGGGAGTACCAAACAACGGCATTATGCCTTCCAAAATCCAGAAAAAAGTGATTCCACCTACCAAAATAAGGCTTCGGTGTGAGGAAGGAATGGTCTCAAAGTATGAAATGATCTGCTCCATACTTTCAAATATAAAAAATCGTCAAAATTTAATTCGCTTTTTCATTTCCTCAACAATATTAAAGGCAGCTGGGCAAATGGCCACATTTTTAAGGGTGAGGTTGCTGATCTGTTGGAATTTTTTCCGGTCGGTATGTGGAAATTCGCGACAGGCCTTGGGTCTTACTTCGTAAATAGAGCAATAATTATCGGCTCCCAAAAAAGTACAGGGTACACTTTGGAGCACGTAATCGTTCTCTTCATCAACCCTGAGATAGGTATCGATGAACTGCGAGGGTTTCATCCGAAAATGTTTTGCAATCCGCTCTATATCCACATTGGTGAAAAGAGGACCTGTGGTCTTGCAACAATTGGCACAGGTAAGGCAATCGGTACGTTCAAATTCCGCTTCGTGAAGTCCTTGCATTACATAATCCAGGTCCTTGGGCGGACGCTGTTTTAGTTTGCTGAAGAATTTTTTGTTCTCCGCATGCTTTTCTTTGGCCTTTTGGGGCAACCCATCAAGAATTTCATCCATATCGCACAAACTTATCCAAATTAAACTTTACTCTGCAATTAAAGTCCCACCTTTGTAAAAACACCAATTTCATGGCAGATGTTTTAGGCAAGGCCGTCATGGACTTTCAACAAGGAAACTATACAGAGGACATTAAAACTTTTTCCTCCTTGGACGAGGAGGATGTAATCCCTATCCCTTACCTATTCAGAAACTTTAAAGAAATGCCCAAAATTGAACAAAAAGCCCTTAAACTGGCCTACGGCAAGGTTTTGGACATTGGTTGTGGTGCGGGTAGCCATGCCCTTTATCTCCAGGACAAGAGTTTGGATGTGACTGCTTTGGACAATTCCGAAGGGTGTATTGCCGTAGCCAAGGAAAGAGGTGTTCAAAAGACCATATTAAGTCCAATTTTAGACTATTCTGGTGATACCTTCGATACCTTATTGTTATTGATGAACGGCATAGGGTTGGCAGGGACGCTTAGCAATTTGACCGCATTCCTACAACATTTGGCCTCATTGTTGAGGGAAAATGGACAAATATTGTTAGATTCCAGCGATATCATCTATATGTTTGATGAAGATGAGGATGGCGGATTTTGGATTCCGAACAACGGACACTATTACGGAGAGGTGAACTTTACCATGCAATACAAAGAATGGAAAACAGAACCCTTTGATTGGATTTATTTGGATTATAATACCTTGCAAAATGCTTGTTGGGCCAACGGGTTGGAATGTGAACTGATCGTTTCTGGTAAACATTACGACTATTTGGCCAAGCTCACCTTAAAAAGGTAATAGATTCCGATATGGAACGTTCTATTTTATATTTGCTATATATGAAAAAGAGAAATGTATTGTACACCATTTTTGGATTGATGCTCTTAATCGGATGCTCCAAGGATTCCGATATTACATCTTCAAATTCGTCATCCACTATTGACAAATCAGGAAACCGATTGACAACGGGAGCCTCCGCCAGTGACCTTTTGGCCAATACCAATTTTGATAAACTTTTGATTGAAATAGGATACGTTTCCGGTCATCAACCTACAACCGAAGCCATTACCAATTTTGAGAATTTTTTAAGGGCCCGCACCTATAAGGAAAACATTGAGTTCAAATACACTCCTCTGACTTCTCCAGGCGAGGAAACGTTGACCCTTGATGAAGTGGTCGACTTGGAAAACAAAAATAGGACCGAATACAACGACGGCTCCACCTTGGCCATTTACATCTACTTTGCCGATGCTCCCTCGGATTCTGACAATCCAGACGAAGGGACCGTGACGTTGGGTGCTGTATATCGAAATACCTCCATGATCGCATATGAGGCCACCATTAGGGATTTGGCCAATGCCAGTTCTGTAGTAACTGTTGCCGATGTGGAGACCGCTACCTTGTTCCATGAATTTGGGCATTTGTTCGGATTGGTCAATTTAAGCACCCAATCGGTCAACGATCATGAAGACCCAGATGCCTCCAACCACTGTAACGTGGCCGGTTGTTTGATGCGTGCCGAACTCGAATTTGGGACTTCCTTGTTGAAGACCATGCAGAACCGTGCATCCAAAGGTTTGGCGTCTATTCCGGAATTTGATTCGGAATGCCTGTTGGACCTGCAAAAATATGGTGGTCGCTAAAGTCTTGCTTAAGGGATATTCAAATATTTATGGGTCTGTAGGGAAACCTTCCATTTGGGGTGCTGCATGACATAGTCCACGATCAAGGGTACCATTTTGTCTCGCACGCTCCATTCCGGTTGTAGGTAAAGGATACAATTTCCCCCTACTTGGGCGGCCTGTTCTTCGGCAAAGATAAAATCGTGTTTGTTGTAGACGATGACTTTCAATTCATCCGCTTTTTGATGCACATCTCCCACGGGCAATTTGTTCTTTTTTGGGGACAGACAAATCCAATCCCAAACCCCTGTGAGTGGATAGGCCCCGGAAGTTTCAATGTGGGTCTTCATCTTTTTGGCCTTCAAACCTTCGGTAAGTGGACCCATGTCCCACGTCAACGGTTCTCCACCCGTGATCACAATGGTATCGGAATATTTTTCGGCATTGGAAATGATACTTTCAATGGCGGTTGGAGGATGCGTTTCAGCATTCCAACTTTCCTTCACATCGCACCAATGGCAACCCACATCACAACCACCCACCCGAATAAAGTAAGCCGCTGTTCCTTTATGGAACCCCTCTCCTTGAATGGTATAAAATTCTTCCATCAAGGGAAGCATCAGGCCCTTTTCCACCAAATCCATCACGTTGTTTTCAACCATGGTGCAAAGATACGTTACTGCCCGTTGATTCCCAGCTATCTTTTTATTATTGCTTTAGGGTGAAATGTCCCTTTTTCAGATGGAGGGCCCCATCATGGTCCACCAACTGCAGCACATACCAATAATCGGAGGGCGGCAAGGGTCGTCCATTATAAAAACCGGTCCACCCATGAAGAAGGGGGTCCAATTGAACCAATAATTTGCCATACCTATCAAAGACGGAAAAACTGCCTTCTTGATAAAACTCATTAGTGATTCCCTTTATTCCGAGAATATCATTGACACCATCATCATTAGGCGAGAAAAATTTGGGTACTCCCACCACCCCTACTTGAATCCAATCCATTCCGCAGCCATTTTTATCCACAGCAAAAAGGGTATGCAGGCCCGGTTCCACATCTTTAAACACAGAGGTTCTACCATTAGTACCATATAATTCATCCAAAAAAAAATCATATTCCCCCAGACCCAACTCCCCATTCTCATTCAGAATGGTGATGGTACCCGTATCCTCGTCATCATCTACCACAACATACTCTGGCAACAGGTGGGGTGGACCTGATTCAGTTACTTCAAAATAGACAGGCGCCGATATACAACCTTCTTCGGAAGTACCTACGGCACTATAGCTTCCCACTTCAGAAATAGAAATGGTAGCTGCCGTTCCTATTTCATCGTTGGCAGCATTTCGCCAAGAATAAGAGTAACTGCCAGCGGTATTCATGGGCGAAACCACAACTTGTCCTCCAGTACAGAATGAATATTCACTTTCCAACTCGAAGGAAGGAATGGGCCATACGGTCAACGTAAGGTATTCCCCCACGCCAAAACAGGTGCCCGAACCTTCATCATCCACCCGAACGAACAAGGTTTCGGAATAGGGAACACTGTTGGAATACATTCCTATATTTCCTATCTCGTTCCGCTTATAAAGTGCATCATCTTCCGTTTGATAAAAGGTCACCGTTAAACCGTTTTCCAAAGGAAACTGTGCCATCATATCGGCCTCAGCATCTTGAAGGTTAAACTTGGCAATACCATCATTTTCCCCTTGATCACATGCTTGCAAATCGTAACTATAGCCTTCGGGAAATGAAGTAGTGGACACTTCAAGATATAGCGACCCAACAGCATGGCAGTACTCCCCAACCCCATTGGCCCTGAAAAAAAGCTCATTGGTCACTGCATTGTTAAAGTTGTTGGCAGTAATTTGGTTCACCTCGTTTTCTGCATCCATTTCGGTGAGGTAGAACGAAAAGTTAAACGATTCATAATTTGCGCTCAGCAGATAGAGATATTGGGTAAGGTCGAAATTGGTAAACCCATCGGGAACACCATCCCCATCACAGTTGGTTAGGGTAATCCCATCATTGATTTCGGGCACCACCTTCACCTCTGCCTGAACCAGAGCTTTTTGACCCGTTGTGCATCCATTATAGGAAGCCAAGACATAAAAAGAAGATGTGCTATCCAGAAAAGGAGTCTCAAAACTATCCCCAGACCCTAGGTTGTTTCCTTCAGCATCAAACCAGAGTACTTGGCCCAAGGTGGCAGTTGCCTCAAGAATAACTGTACCGGGGCCACATCTGGTGCCTGAAGAAATCACTGAAATTTTGGGAACGGTAATCTTTGTACTCGCTGATAGGTTCAGCACAGGATCCCCTGGCATTCCTCCATATTCTACCACATAGCCTTTGGGCTGATAATCTCCATCACCTCCTCCAATGGGCAAATCGTTCCAAGACCCGATGATCCCAACTCCTGGCGCGGTGACGTGGGCATAATCCTCATCATTAAGGTTGTTGGGTTCATTAGTGTTCCAAAATGCAAAATTTGGCGTACTGCCAGTATAGTTTCCGTTCCAAAATATCTGTCCTGCTTCCGGACCTGTCATCCATTTCCAAACTCCTTCTGTTTGGGCATCCGATCCACCTATCCAACCCGTTCCGGCTACTTGTTCTCCTGTAATTTGTGCCTCAGCGGCCGATGTCACCGTAACCAAATAGCCTTGCAGCCCAAAATAAATCCTGTTTTGTGCGGCAACTCGGGCATCTTCCCAATTGACACCAACTTGAGGGACATATTCATAGTAATGCCCTGTTTCGGGCAGATAATTGGCACTGCCAATGGTAAAGGAGAAAAACTTTTCCTCGGTTGGTGATTCTGAAGTGCTTTCAAAGATCACATCTTTTACTGCGGCAATTAGATCTGCGTACAACATGGAACCACCGCCTGTTCCTGTTAGGGTAAGTTTCCCCTCTTGACTGTTCCAACTAGCTGAAATAGTGGGATGGGAATTTGTCAGGGACAACAAATCAAATCCTCGCTGATATCCTGTGGAAATCTGAATATAGAAGGCATCTATTCCGGTATCGTCAGGATCAATGATATCAAAATTGGTCACGATGGGAATTGCTGTCAGCGGACAATATACTTGGTCACCTTCAGCAAAAATTTCCGGAGCCACATTGTAGGCGGCTTGGGCAAAATCAAGGCAAAAAAGTAGAAGACCCATAATTAAAAGGGACGCTTTTTTATCCTTAAATCGATACCAAAACTGCATGTGATTGTTTAATGCGATAACTAGAAAGATACAAACTTATCCTTCGGAATACACTTTCCATTAATACACTGGAATTTTAACGATAGCCTGGGTCATTTAACGGCAATGACATCAATTTCCACCTTGCCATTGGCCGCAATACCGCTAGCGGCAAAAGTGGTCCGTGCCGGTTTTTTGGTAAAATATTGGGTGTAGATTTCATTAAAGGCGGCAAAATCGGAGATATCACTTAAAATCACGGTGCATTTTACCACATTGTCCAAAGTCATTTCATGTTGGGCCAAAACATCCGCAATATTTTTAATCGCCTGTTCGGTTTCCGCCTGCACACCACCACCCACCAAGGTTCTGGTGGCTTGGTCCATACCTATTTGCCCAGCCAAATAGAAGGTGTTCCCGGCCTGAACGGCATCACTGAAGGGGGCATTCTGCTTTTTTGGTTCATGTGACTTATGAAAAATGATTTCGGTACTTTCTTGGGCGTAGGTTGTGGCCATCACCCCGCTCATCAATAACGACAACACGGCGTAGTGAAAAGGTTTCATAGTTCGTTTTTTAGTTTTGCTTAAAATTACCCTATTTTTATCGGAAATTGAACACCATGGGCGACAAAGAAAAATTCTTTGAACATATAGAGCAAGGCTACACCATGAAAGGCGATTCCATTGTTATGGGAGCTGCTATGCTGGATGGGGAAACCATGACCAATGCCTTTGTGAAGATACCCCTAAAAACCCTCAACCGTCACGGTTTGATTGCCGGGGCCACGGGTACCGGTAAGACCAAGACCCTTCAGGTTTTGGCTGAAAATCTATCCGACAAAGGGATTCCAGTATTATTGATGGACTTGAAGGGGGATTTGAGTGGTATTGCCCAGCCTAGTCCTGGACACCCAAAAATAGATGAGCGCCATGCCAAGATAGGGTTGCCCTTTGAGTCCAAAGGATTTCCGGTGGAGATTATGTCGCTTTCAGACCAGGACGGGATTCGTTTAAGAGCCACCGTATCCGAATTCGGACCAGTGTTGTTGTCAAGGATCTTGGACCTTTCCGAAGCCCAGGAAGGTATTGTGGCCGTGGTTTTCAAATATTGTGATGATAACAAGTTACCGCTCCTCGACCTAAAAGATTTTAAGAAAGTATTGCAATATGCCACTGAGGAAGGAAAGGAAGAATTTCAGGAATCGTACGGACGTATTTCTACCAGTTCCACAGGGACCATATTGAGAAAAATCATTGAGTTGGAACAACAGGGGGCCAATCTATTCTTTGGTGAAAAATCCTTTGATGTGGAAGATCTGGTTCGAATCGATGAAAATGGAAGAGGTTATGTGAACATCATCCGATTGACAGATATCCAAGACCGCCCTAAATTGTTCTCCACTTTCATGTTGAGCCTCTTGGCAGAAATCTATTCCACTTTTCCCGAGCAGGGTGATAGTGACAGACCGGAATTGGTGCTGTTCATTGATGAGGCCCACCTGATTTTTGATAATGCTTCCAAGGCTCTTTTGAATCAAATCGAGAGCATTGTAAAATTGATCCGCTCCAAAGGAATCGGGCTGTATTTTGTGACCCAAAACCCAACCGATGTGCCGGACGATGTGCTGGCACAATTAGGTTTGAAGGTGCAACATGCCCTAAGGGCATTTACCGCCAAAGATCGACAGGCAATCAAATTAACGGCACAGAACTATCCTATCTCCGAGTTTTACGATACTGCCGAAGTATTGACTTCACTTGGTACAGGGGAGGCCCTTATTTCCGCTTTGGATGAAAAAGGAAGACCTACCCCGCTTGCGGCCACCATGATGCGAGCCCCAATGAGCCGCATGGATGTTTTGACCGATACCGAGATAAAGGAGGTGCTTGGCAAATCCAAGTTGATCAAAAAATACAATGAGGAAGTGGACCGTGAAAGTGCCTACGAGATCCTCAATGCAAAAATGGAAAAGGCTGAGAAAGAAGCCGAAAAAGTAAAAGAACAAAAAACCACTACTGGAAGAACTACCACATCCCGCAGTAGCACCCGCATGAACCCTGTGGTAAAAGTGCTTACCAGTGCCACATTCATTAGGGGAGTCTTGGGAGTATTAAAAAAAGTGATCCGATAGTTTTATGAAAAATACCGCGAAAGCAATCGCCCTAACTTTGGGCCTTATTCTATTACAATCCTGCGAAAAGGATACTACCTTCTTAATTACGGAAACCAGTGTGGGTCCCATGACCAAAACCACCAAAGTAAACCAACTGAAATCTGTCTTCGCCCTAGATTCCGTTGTTATGGATACCACAAGGATTGTCTCAGGAACCAAATCGAGCAAAATAGAGATCTATGAAAAAGGTGGTAAGCATTTACTCTCTATAACGCCCAGTAAGGACAGTATCCAAAGTATTGAAAATGTAAGGATTATGGATCCAAGGTATGTTTCCGACAAAGGCATTGGATTGAAAAGTACCTTTGCGGAGCTTAAAAAGAAATACCCCATCAAAAAAATCGTGACCACTTTGAACAGTGTTGTGATCTTCCCAAAGGAAAGCAATCTTTATTTTACGATTGACAAGAAAGAACTTCCGGGCAATCTCAGGTTCACCATGTCCAATATTGAAGAAGTTCAAATCCCTGATGAGGCCAAGTTGAAATATCTGATGTTGGGATGGGAATAGATCAGTGATCTATTTGCATCAATTCAATCCATACTGTTCCCGATTGGCGATAACTTTAGGACTATTATCGTGCATCCATTCGGCGAGTTCCAATAGTTTTTCCACATAGGATTGTCCAAATTCGGTAAGTTTGTATTCTACCCGAATGGGAACTTCCGGATAGGCTTTTCTTTCAATATACCCATCCGCCTCAAGGATTTTTAAACGCTGGCTCAAGACTTTGTTGGATATGCCATACACATACTTTTTGAGTTTGTTAAAGCGTAAAACGGAAAAATAACCCAACCATAAAAGGATTAAAATGCTCCATTGATCCGAAGCCACGGACATGACGTCACGCACGGGACAAAGTTCCGGTGGGTTCCTGTAATCAATATGCCCGAACATTTTTTCTAATTTTTTTACGGTTCTAACTTTCTGATTTTCAGCAATAGTTTCCATATAAACACCTAGTTTTCAGTTCGTCACCTCTTTCTTGTTCGAAAAGGAATATGTAATTTTAGTTTCAAATCAAGAGTAAGTTACAAAAAGTAACCTAATGAAGAAAATGCTCAAAAAGATATTGCCCTTGGCTTACGGCCAATATTACAATGTGTACACCTTGGTCGCTCCCCAAAAAGCAGCCGACAGTGCCTTTCATTTATTTTGCACGGTTAGAAAAGGTAGGGTAATGCCACAACAGGCCGATTATTTAAACGGGGCCAAATTGGCCATGGAGGAAGTGGCAGAACATAAGATACAGTCCTATCACTGGCCCGGGAACAAGGAAACCGTTTTGTTGGTCCATGGTTGGGAGAGCAATACGTTCCGTTGGCGCAATCTTATCAAAAAGCTTCGGGAGGCAGATTTCAATATCATTGCATTCGATGCACCATCCCATGGCTACTCAACCGGTAAGCATTTATACGTTCCGCTGTATGAAATTGCAGTGAACCACATGGTCAAAAAATACAACCCCAAACATTTGATTGGGCATTCGGTTGGTGGGATGACCATTATCTACAACCAATACAAAAATCCAAGTCCAGAAGTGGAGAAAATGGTCACTATAGGATCCCCTTCTGAGTTTCACGAGATCATGCAGCATTTTCAGAACATTCTAAAGTTCAACGATCGCGTGATGAAGCAACTTGATGCCTATGTTTTGAATCGTTTTGGTTTTCGCATCAATGAATTCTCCACTTCAAAATTTGCCCAATCCATCAGTAAAAAAGGTCTTTTGTTCCATGATAAATTAGACCAGATTACTCCTTACCATGCCTCGGTGGCCGTGAACAAAAATTGGGAGGGCAGTACGTTGATCAGTACAGAAGGACTCGGACATTCCATGCACCAGGACGATGTGAACGATCAAATCATCTCATTTTTGCAAGCTTAAAAAAGTTATCCTACTTTTCAGAAAAAATAGAAGATGCAAAACGTTACCCCTTTTCATGTGGCCATCCCCGTTCACAATTTGGATGAATGCAGGACTTTTTACCGAGAAGTATTGGAATGCGAGGAAGGACGATCTGCCGATCATTGGGTAGATTTCAATCTTTTCGGACATCAATTGGTAATCCATTACAAACCCAAATCCGAAGAAGCGCTGCACACCAACCCTGTTGATGGAAAAAATGTGCCAGTTCCCCATTATGGTGTGGTTTTGCCTTGGGACACTTTTGAATCCTTTTCCAAAAAACTGGAAGCCAAGGGTATCGCATTTGTCATCGAACCCTACATCCGTTTTAAAGGAGAAGTGGGAGAACAGGCTACCATGTTCTTTTTAGACCCTGCAGGAAATGCTTTGGAATTCAAGGCGTTTAAGGATATGGGGCAGTTGTTCGCCAAATAGATTACGCCAAGGTAAGTCCCTTTCTTCGAACCCACAGATGGGCAAAAATCATATTGGGCACCCAGCAGAGCCAAGCCACAATTTTATAGGCCAATAGAAATTCACCAAAAATGATGGTAAGGAAGGGCAGCCAAATACGAAGGGTCACGGCAGCAAAACAAGCGGCGTAGCTATAGATCATCATCCCTTGGTGAAGGGTCAAGTCCTTTTTCCTCACTGCCAAATAGGCCCATATGGTCGTGAAGAGCCATACAATCCCCAAACTGATGAATCCAACTGATGGAATGATGCCACCTGTGGCATAGATTCCCAAATAGATGCCACAAAGACCGCTGACGAGAACGGAAATCACATAGAATTTACCTAAGTTTCTGTGCAGATTCAGTTTTTTGGTTCGCAGTTTTTTGCTGAACTGTGACCAACCAGACAACAAGGCCAATCCACCAAAAATAATATGCCCATAAAAGGCGAAACGCCAGACTTCACTCGTCCGGACAGCCTCGTCTTTACCCAACAGCAGGCCAAACTCGCCAGAAGTTACAAGATAGAACAAGGGATAAAGACCAATACCAATGGCCAGCAACACAAACACTATCCAAGCAACCTTATTCCTTACTTTTTTGGCCATATCGTTTGATTTACAAGGAAGTAAGTTATCGAATATTTGTTCAGAAAAACAAGAATTTAGCAAGCAAATCGTTATAAGTGCGTAGAACAGGCCCAAGGGCCATCCCAAATCCTACGAATATGAAAACAATTCTACTTTTGATCACCATTGTGTTCTCATCCATGGCGGTATCTAGCTGCACCAATGACGAAAGCGATACCGAATTTGACTACATCAATCCAGATGAGGAACAACAAGCCACCCAAGTAGCGGATACCGTACAAGAGCAGCCGAACTAGCTTATTTGGCGTTGTGGCGCTCCCTCGCCAACAATGTATTTTTGAGGAGCATGGCAATGGTCATGGGTCCAACACCTCCGGGAACGGGTGTGATGTAGGACGCTTTTTTGCTTACATTTTCAAAGTCGACATCGCCGGTAATGTAATACCCTTTTTCATGTGAATCATCGGCTACACGGGTGATGCCTACATCAATTACGACCACGCCATCTTTTACCATATCGGCCTTTAAGAAATTGGGAACACCTAATGCGGATACCACAATATCCGCCTGAAGGGTAAGTGCCTTGATATCCTTAGTACGGCTATGGGTCAAGGTTACCGTAGCATTGCCCGGTTTTCCTTTTTGACTCATCAAAATGCTGATGGGCCTACCCACAATATGGCTACGACCGATTACCACGGTGTGTTTGCCTTCCGTTTCCACATTGTAACGACCCAATAGTTCCATAATCCCGAAGGGAGTTGCCGAAATAAAGGATTCCATCTCAAGCGCCATTTTTCCAAAATTGGTGGGATGAAACCCATCCACATCCTTATCGGGATCTACGGCCATCAAAACCTTTTCCTCATCAATGTGTTTGGGCAATGGCAATTGAACAATGTAGCCATCAATATCGGAGTTGTTGTTGAGGTCGTGCACCTGTTTCAACAATACTTCTTCGGAAGTTTCCTCTGGAAGATGGATCAAGGTGGATTCGAAACCGATTTTTTGGCAGGATCGTACCTTACTGCCCACATAGGTAAGACTGGCACCATCATTACCCACCAAGACGGCGGCCAAATGGGGCACTTTTTCTCCCCTTGACTTCATTTGTGCCACTTCAACGGCAATTTCTTCTTTGATCTGGTTCGATATCTTTTTTCCGTCGAGGATTTCCATGGTCTTATTTTTGGTTATTTAAGGTAATGATTTTCAGTGTTTCTTGGATGAATTCGGTTTTACCGAGCACGTAGGCTCCCCTATCGTTCCGATACTTTGCCGCCAACCCAACCTTAAGGTCTTCGTAGGCCTGGGCCCTATCTTGATGTTCAATCAAATAATCCCGAAATTGAATCTGTTCCCACATGATATTGTTTTTGGGACACATGTGGATGTGGAATATCTGCTCCTTAACCCCGTCCAAATTATATCCCTTCCCGAAGGACATGTAGGCATCGATTCCCTCTCTGGCAGGTACTTTAAAATGCGTATATCCCAAATCCTTGAACTGTTCAATAAGGGTTTCATCAAACAGCAGATTTTCAGGAATTTCGATTAATAGATCAATGTAAGGTTTGGCCTTAATATTTGGTATGGAAGAGCTTCCGAAATGTTCGATCCTCAAAATCCTGTCAGACCCAATAGCATTGAAAATCAGATGCTTTTCAGCTTCAAAAATAGATTTCCAATTGGGGTCATGGTCTACCAATTCTACTGGAAAAAGCGTATTCCAGTCCTCTTTGGTAAGATCGAACAAGGTTTTTTTCATTAGTATAGTGGGTGTGCCGAAATAGCGCCGTTAAATTACCTCAAATTCTGCATCATCTGCATCATCTTTTTACCGCCGCCGCCTTGCATCATTTTCATCATCTTGCTCATTTGATCGAACTGTTTCAGCAACTGGTTCACTTCTTGTATGGAGGTTCCACTACCTGAAGCAATCCGCTTTTTTCTACTGGCATTGAGTAAAGAAGGGGTTGATCGTTCATCCGGGGTCATGGAATGGATAATGGCCTCAATGTGTTTGAAGGCATCATCGTCAATATCCAAGCCTTTAAGGGCCTTTCCGGCTCCAGGGATCATGCCGATGAGGTCCTTCATGTTCCCCATGCGCTTGATCTGTTGAATCTGGCTTAAGAAATCATCGAAACCGAACTTGTTCTTGGCAATTTTCTTTTGGATCTTTCGCGCCTGCTCTTCATCAAACTGCTCCTGGGCACGCTCCACCAATGAGACCACGTCACCCATGCCCAAAATACGATCGGCCATCCTAGAAGGGTGGAACACATCGATGGCTTCCATTTTTTCTCCCGTACCGATGAACTTGATGGGTTTGTTCACCACGGATTTGATGGAAATGGCGGCACCACCACGGGTATCACCATCGAGTTTGGTAAGGATTACCCCGTCAAAATTCAGGACATCGTTGAACGCCTTGGCGGTGTTCACGGCATCTTGACCTGTCATGGCATCAACCACGAACAAGGTCTCTTGCGGTTGGATCGCCTTGTGGATGTTGGCAATCTCCGCCATCATCTGTTCATCCACGGCCAAACGACCCGCGGTATCGATGATGACCACATTACAGCCCAAACTCTTGGCGTGGGCAATACCTGCCTTGGCTATGGCCACAGGATCATTGTTCTCCCGATCGGAATAAACCTCTACCCCGATTTGTTCCCCAACGATGTGCAACTGATCAATCGCAGCAGGCCTGTATACGTCACAGGCTACCAATAAAGGTTTTTTGCTTTTTTTATTTTTGAGAAAATTGGCCAACTTTCCGGAGAAAGTGGTTTTACCCGAACCTTGCAGACCGGACATTAAAATGATGGAAGGGTTACCGGAAAGGTTGACTCCTTCGGCATCTCCTCCCATGAGTTCGGTGAGTTCGTCCTTCACAATCTTCACCATCAATTGCCCTGGTTGAAGGGTGGTCAATACATCTTGACCCATAGCCTTTTCTTTCACCCTATTGGTAAAATCCTTGGCTATCTTAAAGTTGACGTCAGCATCCAACAGGGCCCTCCTGATCTCTTTGAGGGTCTCCGCAACATTGATCTCCGTAATCTGTCCATGCCCTTTGAGGACGTGGAGCGCCTTATCCAGTTTTTCGCTTAAATTGTCGAACATAGGTTCTCTTTGTTTAAAAGGAAGCACAAATTTAAGAATAATAAAAAAAGAAAAGGACGGCTTTGGGGAGAGCCGTCCTTTTTTTAAAAAAAGATTGGGGAAATTTATCTAGTTGATCTCAAATACCAGTTTATCCGTACCCCCGTTACCACCACTTACATCAATAAGCTCAATTCGAGTAGAGGTGAAGGAAACAATATCCCAATCATCTGACAAATCCTCGAAATTGTTAGGTGAAGCGAATAAAATATTAAAATCTACATCACTGTCCTTGTTGCTATCATCATCGCTGGAATTGGAATCCGTAATGGACCATGTTCCATTGACATCTGTGGTGCCATTGGATGCAACCAGCGTACCATCAGCATTAAATTTGAAGGTATAACCGTTGAAATTTGAAGTTTCTTCCTTATCGGTATCGAAAAAGTAGGTGATGACCCAATCACCACTCAAGGCAATTCCGTTTAGCTCCGTTATTTGGGAAGCGGTCAAATTATCGGTTGTTCCTTCATCGTTATTGTCAGTGCTGCAACTGGCAAAAGCAATCAGCATAATGAATGCGAATTTTAATACTGAGGTTTTCATAGCAAATAGTGTTCTCGTTGTAATTGGTTATTTAATTAAGGTTTCTCGAATACCAAGGTCTCTATAGTTCCATCGCCACTCTCATCGGAGAGTTCAATTCTTGTGGAGGTGATGGAAACAATCTTCCAATCGTCCGTTAGGTCCCCAAGTTCATCGGTACTATCAAAATTGATGTAGAATTTCAACCCGTCCTCGGAGTCACGCAATACCCTCCAAAGTCCATTGGCAATAGGATCAGCATTTACAGATACCTCAAGTTGATACATAGCGTTGAAATTAAAGTCCATTCCAGTGTAGGAAGCGGTCATGTCCACTTCACCTTCTTTGTAAAGGGCCACGTTCCAAGGGCCACCCATGGCAATGTTCCTGATCTCCAATACATCACCATCATCGGCACTATCGTTACAAACACTCAAGAGAACCATTTCATAATCGGTATCGGTAATCTCGAATTTCAATCGGGTTTGGGTCAATTCACGTACCGGCCATTCAAAACTTACGGCGGCTTCATCACCCATAGTGATCATTAGGGACAATTGCAACTGGCTGTTGTAACCCAATTCCCAAGTACCTTCTTTAACATCCACACCATTGCTCAAGGTTACGGTTCCTTCCGCCGAGAATTCAAATTGATAGCCCAAAAGTCTTTCAACTTCCTCGCCTTGGTTCTTGACTTTTTTGATCACCCACTGGCATTCGTTCAAAATGGCCCTTAAAGTATCTGGATCGGTTTCTCCAATTGGGTCAACATCACATCTCTTTTTAAGTACGATCCTGTTGCCACTATTTTGGTACAGTTTAATGACACCATCTTCAAGTTCATAAACCTGACCTTCAATATTGAAATCGACCATTGCTTCAAAGTTCAATCTTAAGTACACTCCATTATCAGTTGTAGTAGTAGTCCAAGTTCCTGTAATGGATACGTTGGCACCTCCACCCAGCACTACATTACCATCTTCGGTAAAGGTCATGATGTGCTCAAAATATTGTTCGGTATTGTCTACCTCGTTTCTGATGATCTGGCGTACTTCCCATGGACAGGTAACCAAATAAGCATCCAACTCCTCTTTGGTAAAGTCGTCATCATTGTAATCATTGTCATCATCCTCATCGCACTCGGTCTTGGCCAATTGCAATGCAGCCGCCAATTCGGCATTGTTGGTCACCACAACTTGGGTACCATCATATTTTTTAAGGGTAATGGGGTATTCAATGCTTACCAGTTCATTATCCTCCAATTCGGAGAAGAACCTGCACATACCCCTGTCAGTTTCTACAGTAATTTCACCAGTCTGTTGGTTATTCACATCAAAAGTGAACAAGGTAATGGGATAAACAAAATCGATACACTCGATATCATCATCATCGCCACCTTCCAAACATTCGCGGGCCATGGCTTCAAGTTCATCCATACTATTGATCGTAATTTCACTAAAATCGGCCAACGTAATGGTGATTGGAAAAGCGATATCCAAAATATCGTCATCAGTATCGAATTCATCAAAAATTTCCTCGATTACCTTAAGGTCGATTTCAGAATCGATGGTAACCTGAACTCCATTTACCTCAACGGTATATGGAAATTGGACGGCGAAACAACTGGCACCATCCACAATATTGTCAAAAGAGCCATCATGGGAACAAGTATCCTCAATAAGTACGGCTGTGGAGGAACTTGCAGAGATGGTCTGTTCCTCTGAACCTCCGCCAACTACTTCAAATTCTTCTTGGCAGGAAGCAAAACTAAAAATAAGTACAACTAGTGCTACGCGCAAAACGTTGTTCATCAACTTTTTCATAACGAATTGAATTTTGGGGTTATAATTCGATAGTGAAACAACCATCTTAAAAAAAACCCTACTTTATCTTAATTTTTTTTAAAATATCTTTGATTGGATTTACAATTTTTGCCAAATGAGCAACGTCTGCGAAGACCATATTTTCAGTTCCGTTTTCAAAGCCCATTCCAAAACGGTTTTCAATTATATCTTTTATAAGTTCGGAAACGAGGAGAAAGCACACGATGCCGTACAGGAAGCTTTTGTGAAGCTTTGGGAGAACTGTGCCAAGGTGAGTCCAGATAAAGCCAAGTCTTTTGTATACACCGTGGCCAACAACTTGTACCTTAATGTGATCAAAGCGGAAAAGGTCAGGATGAAATATGCCGATGCATCCAATGACCGCTCGCATGAATCTCCCGAATTTTTAATGGAGGAAAAAGAATACAAGCAAAAATTGGAGGATGCCCTGAACGCCTTACCAGAAAATCAACGAACCACTTTTTTGCTCAACCGGGTAGATGGGAAGAAATACGCCGAAATTGCCGAAATGGAAGGCGTTAGTGTAAAGGCCATTGAAAAAAGAATGCATTTGGCATTAAAAAGCCTTCGCGAACATATAGATGGTATTTGAAATTTAAATAATTGATTTGTAATTGTTTAACATAATTCAACACAAAATAGAAACTACTTTGAAACCTGATTTTATAAAAATGTTGATTTTCAACAAAGTAGCGGTAGGGTTTTTAAGGAGTTGATTGTTATAACAAGGTAAAGCATAGAAACCATGCAAGAAAATTACTTGGCAAAGTGGCTCAACGGAGAGCTTTCGGAAACGGAGCTGGCAGAATTTAAAGCATCTGCTGAGTATGCTTCGTACCAAAAGCTGATGGAGGTCACCAATACTTTAAAGGCCCCCGACTTTGATGTGGACCAAGCCCTCGCCCATTTGAAGGAAGAGCTTATTGGCACGGCACCCAAGGTCATTACATTGAACCCTTTCAAGAATTTCTTAAAGGTGGCCGCGGTAATTGCCATATTGCTCGCCGGTTCCTATTTTTACGTGAACACCTTGAACGAAACCGTTTCTACTGAATACGCTCAACGTACCGAAGTGACCCTTCCGGATGCCTCCGAAATATTTTTGAACGTAGAATCCCAGGTAACTTACAGTAAGAAGAATTGGGACAAACAACGTAACATAAAACTAAAAGGGGAAGCTTTCTTTAAGGTTTCCAAAGGAAAAAAATTCACCGTTTCTACCGATCAGGGCACCGTAGCCGTTTTGGGAACCCAGTTCAATGTGGAAAACAGACAAAACTTTTTTGAAGTCACCTGCTTTGAAGGATTGGTAAGCGTAACCTACCAAGGAATGGAAACCAAGTTGCCCGCCGGCACCTCCTTTATGGTCATCAACGGTGAAATTGTAGAATCGCCAATGCCAAAAGGTGACGTTCCCGCTTGGATGAACAACGAGAGTAGCTTTGAGCGCATCCCACTCAAATACGTTCTTGCCGAATTGGAGCGACAGTTCAATGTGAAGGTCACTACCCAAAATGTGAACACAGATATCAATTTTACAGGTACCTTTAACAACACAGACCTCGATATGGCGTTAAAAAGTATAAGTACCCCGTCTCAAATCAAGTACAGAGTAGAAGGCGATAACGTACTTTTTTATGCTGGGAACACGCCGTAATAAGCATTCAAACCTCATATTGGGTTTCTTGTTTTTCCTTTTTTGTTTGGTTTCCATTCATGCCCAGGAAGAACAACAACCTTCCATTGCCCTTGTTTCCTATATCAAGACCTTAGAGGAACGTTTCAACGTAAAATTTTCCTATATCAATGAAGACCTTGAAGGTTTAACTATTGATGCCCAAAAAAAACCGGAGTCATTGGAAGATATACTATCTTACATTCAAGAGCAGTTTCAAATTCAATACAAAAAACTCAACGACCGTTATTACACCCTAATCAAAAACTCCCACGTTGATTTGTGTGGAATGGTACTGGATAATTTTGCCAGCAATACCATACCCGGCGCCACCGTTGAAATCTTGGGAACCAACCGGGCATTGATAACAGACGACGATGGAAAGTTCTCCATACAAGATGTTCCAAAAGATGCTTCCATACGAATCCGTTATTTGGGATTCCTTACCCAAAACATGAGTGTTGCTGAGTTCCTCGGTTTAGGGGAATGTCCTAAAATTTTGATGACACCACACATGGAACAACTGAACGAAGTCATCGTTTATCAATTCCTCACCACTGGTATCATTAAGGAAAAAGATGCAAGTATCACCTTGAATACAGCCGAATTTGGTATTCTTCCCGGGCAGATAGAACCTGATATACTTCAGACTGTTCAAGCACTCCCGGGTATCAAAAGTATTGATGAGACGGTGTCCGACATCAATGTGAGGGGTGGCACCAACGATCAGAACCTTGTGTTGTGGAACGGTATCAAAATGTATCAATCCGGACATTTTTTTGGGTTGATATCCGCCTTCAATCCCTATTTGACCGACCAAGTCACTATTTATAAAAATGGCACTCCAGCTGCTTATGGTGATGGCGTGAGCGGCGTGATCCAAATGGAAACCAGCAACAAAATAGCAGAGCAATGGAAAGGTGGTGCCGGGTTTAACCTTATCAGCGGGGATTTTTATACCGAAGTTCCCCTTAGCGATAAATTGGGGATTCAGTTTGCCGCTAGACGATCGGCTACCGATTTTTTGAACTCCCCAACCTACAACCAGTTTTTTGACCGTGCTTTTCAGGACAGTGAGATTACGGACCAGAACAATAACTCGGTGGATGATGAAATCCAAAGAAAAGAGGATTTCTTCTTTTATGATTTTTCAGGAAAGATTCTCTACAACATCAACGATGACCACCAATTAAGGTTCAGTGCCATCCACATCAAGAACAACCTTAAATATGCAGAGAACAACATAACGGACAGGGAAACCAATATAAGCCTGTTGAAACAGGACAACCTATCCGTTGGTGGACAACTGCAAAGTCAGTGGAACAATAGGTTCTCTTCTCATTTGAACATGTATTATTCCCGATATAATCTGGATGCACAGAACGTTTTCGGGAACCAGGTACAGCAATTGTTCCAACAAAACGAAGTCATTGAAAACGCCGTAAAACTGAACACGGACTATCAATTGACCGACCAGTTCAATTGGAACAATGGCTACCAATATATTGAGACGGGTATCACCAATGTCACGGTACTAAACGAGCCTGACTTCAATAGCAAAGTAAAAGGGGTTGTTAGGATACATGCACCCTATACGCAGTTCGACTATCACTCCCCGGAAAATACCTTTATCGCTAAAGTGGGCGCCCGGTTCAATTTTATTGAAAACTTGAACACCTTCAAGGAATTGCTGATTGAACCCAGGGTGAATCTCAACGTTAAACTGGCCAATTATTTAAGGGTAGAAGTTTTGGGCGAATTCAAGAGCCAGACCACCAACCAAGTGGTGGATTTGGAACAAAACTTTTTGGGAATTGAGAAACGCAGATGGATCCTCTCCAATGATAGTTCCCTTCCCGTAACCAAAAGCAAGCAGGGCTCTGTTGGAATGAATTATGAAAAAAACCACTTTTATGTGGGGCTGGAAGGTTTCTATAAACAAGTGGATGGCATCAGTACCAGTACCCAAGGGTTTCAGAACCAGTACCAATTTTCTGGAGAAATTGGAAGTTATGACGTTAAGGGCATTGAATTCCTCGTCAATAAAAAAGGAGAGAATTATAGCACTTGGTTGAGCTATGCCTATAACAAGAACGATTACACTTTTGACTCCATTGTGCCCCAAAATTTCCCCAATAATCTGGACATTAGACACACGCTCACCTTTGCCGGAACCTACACCTACAACAACCTAAAATTGAGTATTGGCCTTAATTACAGAACGGGTAAACCCTTTACCGAACCCATGGATGGCGACCAAGGTCTGGATACCGATTATACTCCATCGCGGATCAACTTTAAATCCCCTAACAGCAGCAGACTACCTGAGTATTTTAGGGCAGATGCCTCGGCCATTTACAGTTTTAGATTGAGCCCGAGGATCAACGCCAATGCCGGTCTTTCGGTCCTGAACGTGACCAACCGGAAAAACACACTGAACAGATACTATCGGGTGAACGATGAGGACGAAATTGAAACCGTGGACAATGTATCGTTGGGTCTGACCCCTAATTTGAGTTTTAGGATCAACTTTTGATCTTCCAACTGGTATCGTTCAAATCGAAATTGTACATTCTCCGAACAATTTCATATAAGTCAGGGAAATCCTGTTTGAAGACTTGGGGAGTTTCAACAAAGTTTTCTGTGATCACTGCAAAGAATTCCACAAAATTGATCTTGCCGTATTCCCTAAAATAAGTGGTTTGAGATAACAGTTCCGAAAAAGCATCGGTCTCGTACAGTTTCTTGATCTTGACCAACCCCACTTGAAAACTCTTGGCCTCAAATGTTGGTTTTCTCAATGTTTCGATCATCAAGGCATGCGCCACTTCATGAATTCCTAAATTCACATTGTCATTTGGGATCCCAAAACCATCCTTCAAACCTTCCGCAGAAAACACCAAGGTTCGCAACCTCGGATTATATTCCCCAATATGATGTCTTCGGGAAATTTTGGAATAATATTTACTTGGATAAATGATGACCCGCACGATGGATTTCTCAAACCGATAGTTGTTCATCCCCATGGTCAACAGTACTGCAGAAGCCGTCACATAAGCCTTTATTTCTTCCTTATTCTCAATGTTGCCATAAAAAATAAAGGGTTTTTTCGACTTGAACCAAGCGAAACGTTCCAGAAATGTTCTACGTTGTTCTGGGTTCAGAATATGGAAAGGTTGTAAGAACTGGGAAATGAACTGCCGCTCTTTGACCGTGATTTTTTTAACGGGATGCAACAAGTTGAATAGGGTAAGCCGTTCCTTGGCCACATTTTCATAAATGGCCTTGGCCAGAAAAAAAAAGAGTCCGCACATCAAAATGATGGCTGCCAACTGCTTATCTGCTTCGGAAATTTGTTGCATTACATCCTTTCGGGCACCTCTATCCCTAAAAGTCTAAAGGCTGATTGGATCACCTCCCCTACTTTTTTGGACAACTGCACCCTGAAGTTTTTCTTTTGCTCGTCCGTTTCCCCGAGAATGGACACCTGTTGGTAAAACGAGTTGAACTCCTTCACCAGATCGTAGGTGTAGTTGGCAATAAGGGCCGGACTGTAATTTTCGGCCGCCAGTTGTATGGTTTCCGGGAACAATTGGATCTGTTTCAACAGTTCCTTTTCCTTTTCATGAAGCTCCATGGTCACGTTGAGCACAGTCAAGACGTCAAAATCTGCCTTTCTTAAAATGGATTGGATCCTAGCGTAGGTGTATTGAATGAACGGACCCGTATTCCCTTGAAAATCCACCGACTCTTCCGGGTTGAACAGGATTCGTTTTTTAGGATCCACCTTTAGGATGTAATATTTCAACGCCCCCAAACCTATGGTTCGATATAGTTTTTGTTTTTCTTCTTCGGAATAGCCATCCAGTTTGCCCAGTTCCTTGGAAATGGTCTCGGCGGTCTCCTCCATGTTTTGGATAAGGTCATCGGCATCTACCACCGTACCTTCCCTACTCTTCATTTTACCGCTAGGCAAGTCCACCATCCCATAACTCAGGTGGTACAATTTCTCGGCCCAGTTATACCCCAACTTTTTCAAGATGAGGAAAAGCACCTTAAAGTGATAGTCCTGCTCGTTCCCCACGGTATACACCATTCCGTTGATATCCGGAAAATCGGTCACCCTTTGGATGGCCGTACCAATATCCTGGGTCATATACACCGCGGTGCCATCGGAACGCAATACGATTTTCTCGTCCAAGCCATCCTCGGTCAGGTCGATCCACACACTACCATCTTCTTTTTTAAAGAAGACCCCTTTTTCAAGACCATCTTTCACCACATCACGGCCCAACAAGTAGGTATCGCTCTCGTAGTACAATTTATCAAAATCGACCCCGAGGTTTTTGTAGGTAGTATCAAAACCTTCATACACCCAACCATTCATCGTTTTCCATAAGGAAACTACTTCTGCATCACCGGCTTCCCACTTGCGGAGCATTTCTTGGGCTTCCAACAAGATGGGCGCTTCTTTCTCTGCTTTATCCTTGGGTGTTCCACTTGCCACTAATTCGGCAATCTGTTCCTTATAGGCCTTATCGAAAGCCACATAGTATTTCCCCACCAAGTGATCCCCCTTCATTCCAGAGGATTCTGGGGTTTCCCCTTCTCCGAATTTCTGCCAAGCCAACATGCTTTTGCAGATGTGGATGCCCCGATCATTGATGATCTGCGCTTTGTACACTTTTTTACCGGAGGCCTTCAAAATTTCAGCAACCGAATAACCCAATAAGTTGTTCCGGATATGCCCCAAGTGCAACGGTTTGTTGGTATTGGGTGAAGAATATTCCACCATGGTGGCTCCTTTGGATGGTATTTTCACATAACCGAAATCCACCTCATCCTTGATGCTATTGAAGAAATTCAGATAATAACGTTCCGAAATCACAATGTTCAAAAAGCCCTGGACCACATTGCATTTGGCCACTTCCTCCACATGTTGCTGCAGGTATTCCCCGATTTGTGTACCGATCTGTACAGGATTTCCCTTTACAAAGCGTAACATGGGGAATACCACCACGGTAATATCTCCTTCAAAATCCTTTCGGGTAGGTTGAAATTCCACCGCGGGCAGGTCAACTTGGTACAGTTGTTTTACCGCCTCGATCACTTTTTGGGTCAAATCGTTCTGCAAACTCATCTAAAAGGCTTTTCAGCCCGCAAAATTACACATTTTTTGCCCTTTTTTGGCAATCTGGTGTGGTGTTGACATCGCAGAATCCGTAATTTTAGAAAAAACTAGCAAATGGAGCATTTACAACGTGCCGTTCCGGTGCTATTCGCAATGGATGTGCGCAAATCGGTCACTTTTTATCGTGAAAAATTTGGTTTCGACAAACAAGGGTGGGTCGATGACCACTATGCCGTGATCGGTCGGGACCAAATAGAACTGCACATTGCCAAATGCAACGATAAGATTTTCCCCGAGAACACCAGCTGCTACATCCATGTGACCGATGTGGATGGACTCTATGCCGAACTGAAAAAGACAGGCGTGGTGCACCCCAATGGGCCCCTTGGCAACAAACCTTGGGGACTTCGGGAGTTTTCTGCCCTTGATGGCGAAGGAAACCTGCTGCGGTTTGGACAAAAACTGTAAAGATGCTTCTGAACGTTTCGTACACTGATAAAAACATCACCAAAAAAATAGACGAGGCCGTTGGTAAGCCTTTTCCCTTAAAGGAACGCTTTGCCATGGGCGGTATTGGCAGTCCCAAACTTTATATAACCGAAGCCAGCGTGGAAATCCATAACCTGCTCATTCTGGACAATAACCTCAACACCTGCAATATTGAACTACGCCCCAAGGGCATCATTGTCCGGTTCCGTTCCTTGTTGGAAACCTTCGGTCTGGTAATCCCATACTACAAACTGAATCTTTATAAAGGCGAGATGGCCATCCATTCCATTTTCATGGACCACCATTTCATCAAGGTGCGTTCGGACAGTATGGCCGTTCAAAAATTCTTCCGAAAGCTGTTGGATCACCGCGCCGATAATCTGCCTACAAACATCGAAGATCTATGAAGATTTTGTTGACAGGTGCCAACGGTTATATTGGAATGCGATTATTGCCCAACTTATTGGATATGGGCCATCATGTGGTTTGTGCGGTTCGTGATGAGAAGCGACTATCCGTAGAACCCCATCTTAGAAAAAAGATTGAAGTAGTGGAATTGGATTTTTTGGACGATTCCAACCAGCAAGCGCTCCCTACTGACATTGAAGCGGCATATTACCTGATCCATTCCATGGCTTCCTCCATTACCGATTTTGATGAAAAGGAGGCCCTAGCTGCCAGGCATTTCAATACATTGTTGGAAGGGACCCAATGTAAGCAGGTCATCTATCTCAGTGGTATTGTAAATGACAAACAACTTTCAAGGCACCTCAGTTCCCGAAAAAATGTAGAGGACATCCTTTACCAAGGATCTTTCCAATTGACCGTCCTTCGGGCAGGGATCATTGTTGGATCGGGGAGTTCGTCCTTTGAGATCATTCGGGACTTGTGTGAAAAATTACCGGTGATGATCACTCCAAAATGGGTGCTCACCAAAACCCAGCCCATCGCCATTCGGGATGTCATTCAATTTTTGACCAAGGTATTGGGAAATCCACAGACCTACGATCAATCGTTTGATATTGGTGGTCCGGACATCCTCACCTACAAGGATATGTTGCAACGTTATGCCAAGGTCCGGGGATTTAAGAATTGGATTCTTACCGTTCCTGTGATGACTCCCAAACTTTCTTCCTATTGGCTGTATTTTGTTACCTCAACCTCTTATAAACTGGCCGTGAATCTTGTGGACAGCATGAAGATGGAAGTAGTGGCCAAGGATAACCGATTACAGGAAATGCTAGGTGTACCGGCAAATACCTATGAAGAAGCCATTGATATGGCCTTCAAAAAAATTGAACAAAATTTAGTGGTGAGCAGTTGGAAGGACAGCATTGCCAGTGGACAGATCAAGGAGGATCTTGAAACCTACATACAGGTTCCCAAATATGGGGTGCTCCAAGACCGAAAATCCCTTGCCATTCAAAATGAGGAAACCGTTCTGGACAACATTTGGAAAATTGGGGGTGAAACGGGTTGGTATTATGGGAATTCGCTTTGGAAAGTAAGGGGGTTCTTGGATAAACTCGCTGGGGGACCCGGGTTGCGCCGTGGCAGGACGCATCCCGATCGGTTATATCCAGGAGATGCACTGGATTTTTGGCGCGTGCTATTGGCCGACCGAAAAGCCAAACGTTTACTGCTATTTGCAGAAATGAGGACTCCGGGAGAAGCTTGGCTCGAATTTAAGATTGTGGATGGCGTATTGTTCCAAACCGCCACTTTTAGGCCCAAAGGCCTTTGGGGACGATTGTACTGGTATTCCGTGCTTCCTTTCCATGTTTTTATTTTTGGAGGAATGATCCGGAACATCGCACGAACAATCTCCAATTAGCCGTTATTGAAAAAACAAAAGAACGGTATGGACCATTGCTCATTGTGAATTGTTTATTGACCATTGTTTGACGTTCTTTGTCACAAATTCCCCAAAAGCTCGTCTAATCACCGAAGCAACCTTTGGCCCCCAAAAGGTGTCTTTATGGTAGAACCTTTAAAAAAAGCTATGTCAATCAATAAAACACTGATCCATTTATTTACCCTTTTCATTGGATTGTCCCTTTCGGCACAGACCGTAAGCTCCCGTTTGGTAGATGCCAAGACAAAGAAGGGCATTCCCTATGCCACCGTGCAATATGGAGAGCACCAAGGCACCATCACCAACGAGGAAGGCCGTTTCAGTTTTGTGTTGGACGCAGGTGCCACTTTGCCCGATTCCATATATGTGACCTCTATGGGGTATGAGAAAAAGGGTTACTCCTTGGAACAATTGCAGGACAGTATCATCCTGCTAAATTCCAAAGCCATTGAACTGAGTGGGGTATACGTGTTCGACAAGGAACTGGAGGTGGATGACATCATCGAGAAAATGAAGGAACGCATTCCCCAGAATGTGAACAAAGACCCCATAAAGCAACGTTTTTTCCTTCGGACCTCCGAACTGGCCAATATGCAAAAAGTGGATTTTGGTTTTGAAAAGTCGTCCATCAAGGAACTGAACAAGGAACTTATGGACAGCATTGCCAACTCCATCCCCAAAAATGCGCATCACTATACCGAAAGTTTGGGCGACTTGTACAAGCACCACACCAAATACAAGCTTGATATTTTTAAAGCAGCGGACCTGTTCGACAAAAAGGACGTAAGCTCTTTTGAGGAATTGGCCGAACACATGGAGGAGATTTTTAAAAAGAATGTGAAACCTGGTTCGTACCTCAAGATCAAATCGGGAATCTTTAGTGAAAAGATAGAAGTGGATTCCATCATCGATACGTTTGATGACGAGCGGGTGGAACAGATGAAAAAGGTAAAGTCCCAAATGCAAAAGGACAGCATTTCCGGATTAACGGACAGCCAACGGGGCGAGCTTCGCGAAATGTTGAGCCAACTCTACTACAAGGAGGACACCAAACTGGACCTGGTTGAAAAAACGAACCGCTACGAGTTTACATTGGTGGGCTATGCCGATATCAATGATGCCGGGGTGTACGTCATCGACTTTAAGCCCAAGCGTAGCAGTGCCGAGTTCAGGGGCCGACTGTATATCAACATTGAGGATTTTGCCATTATGCGCCTCGACTTTGAGAACACGAAACGCCTGCGCAATTTTAGGTTGTTGGGCATTACCTACCGCGAAAACGTGTACAAAGGCACCATGCGCTTCGCCAAATTGCCCAGTGGCAAATACGATCTTCAGTTCATGGATTTTGCCGAAGGACGCTACTTTGCCGTGGACCGACCCCTAAAAGTGGTGGAAAAGAACAAGCATGTAAAGGGTCGTCGCAAACAGAACGAGCTGTTGTTGAACATCGATTTTCGCATGAACATGACCAATAAATGGGAATTGGTGGTCTTTAACCAAGAAGAGATTGCCGAAGGCACTTTTACCAATTACAAGGAGGACAAGACCGTACGCGCTACCTATATGCCCAACTATGATCCCGAGTTTTGGAAGGGTTATAACATCATGGAGCCCAACCAAGCCATCCGTGGTTTTACGGTTTCGGAAGAAGAGCAGTAGTTTTTAAGTTTTAAGTTCCTAGTTTTTAGTTGTTGGGGTTGGCTAGATGACTTGCCATATATGGCATGTAAGCTTTTGACCCAAATGCCTTACTTGCTTACCTAAAGGTAAGGATGGGAAAGGAAACTACTTTATTGCAATGGATTGAAGATACGTATGGCACTCCTGAGGAACTGGCAAAAGTATTAGACCTAAATATAGAAATGTTGTTCTATTTGGAAGAAGATACCTTTGACCGCAAAGAAGTGCAACAGGTGGTGGCTGCGCTTAGGGGGATTGTGGTGGGGTTGAGGAACAATTCATAAAGTTCAAGCTTCAGTTTTTCTTGTCAAGTCAACAATCATTGGCACATTAGATTTCACCCCTTTTCCGGTGACAATAGCATGGTATTTCATCAAGTTAGGGAGAGTTGTAACCATATCTTTACCTAAATAATTACCAATAAAGGAAAAACTGGTTTCATCAAAAGCTTGAAAACACAAAATAGTGTTGCATTGTGTCAATACTGTTTTAGATACATTTGCCGTTCTTTGCGCAATTACCAATAATCCAACTCCGTACTTTCTTCCTTGCAATGCAATTTGACCTATTTTATTAACAATTGCTTTATTGCTACCGTAATCACCCAAATCACCTAGAAATGTTGTTTCAGGAACGACTGTATGGGCTTCCTCTAGAACAATACATATTTTTTCATCAATACCATTTTTGGCAATATTGAAAACATTTTCTAAAAAGAACTGCGTGAACTCTAAAACAAATGAAGTGTTCGATAAATCTGGTAATTCAAATAAGCCAATTTTATCATCACCTTCAATAAATTTTAAGACATAATCATTTAGCTTTTTCTGAATATCTTTTTTAAAATTTAAGATTGTTTCTGGGTCTTTGGTTTTTGCATTGACAGCAGCCTGTTTCTTGGCAATCATTTCCTCAATTATAATTAAACCTTTAGGATCATCCATAATTGGCACAGGGTTTAATTTGAGATCATTTAATTTCCCCAAATAATCACCCGTAAAATCAACACAAATAATTTTGTGATTGTTTTGAAGTTCTTTTAATATTTCAAAAGTGATAAATGACTTTCCAGAACCTGTCACCCCAAGTATTCCAAAATGATGACTAATTGCATCATCTAAATTAATAACCACAGGCAGGGAGGTATTGGGTATAGTTCCTAATATATATTCAGGGTATTCAATCTCCGGATGCTCAATATTATCCGTTTCTGCAAGAAGCACAATAGAGTTTATATCAGGTACCCAACCATATTTTTCGAATGAACAATTCTCATGATTCCAAGCACCTAACTGAATGGCTTCTCCACGGATGAAACCAGTTTCATTCCTTCTCTCAACATTTTCCTCCTGTGTTATCCCTTGAATTATTTGGTAGTAAACTTTTACATCTTCAAGCTCAATCTCAAGTAAATCTCCTTCTTGTATTTTACTTGAATTATAACATTCAAAGCAAATTTTTCCAATATCTGACCCCTCAACAACCACACCAACGAATCGATCAATAATACCTTGTACTGATTCCTCTACATCTATTTTGTACACAATATTCCTTTTTACAATTCTTTTCAACTCGATGTTCAATTCTTTCTTTGTCAACAAAACTTTAACCCATTTTTGATCATCAAGTAAAAAGGTTTCAAGAATGAACCCATAACAAACGGTTACTTCATCATCCTGTGCCGCATACTTAAACCTAACTAAATCAAATGTTTTAGATTTTAAGCTGTCCTGAAATAAACGTACAAGAAAAACTTTTTTTGATTGAACGCTAATAATCCTTCCAATCGAATTATCCTTTATTCTTTTTTTAATTGAAAGCCTATTGATTAGCTTTTGAGGTTCTACAACAATTACAAACCACCAAAACAACATTAAGGTTAAAACTCTGATATTATTGATAGAATAAAAAGTCAAAAGAAAATATAAAAACATGGCTGAAAAAACCAGTCTTCCTTTACCAAAGGTGGTAGCTAAATTTTTACAAATCTCGCTGATAATATTTTTAATATTACTGGAGCTTTGGTCTTCATCATTTAATACAATTGATAAAAATGCACATAATAAAATTATCAAAATATAGGAAAAGCCAACCCACCATAACCAATCATGATCATTTGAAATAAAAATTTGCCTTACCGAAACTAAAATCACAACTAAAGGCAGAAGATTTGCTAGAATATTTCTTGGAGAAGTATAGTATTCTTCAATAAAAAAAGAAGAAACTAGCACCATAAAGATGCCAGAATAAAACCATAAATTCTCGTTTGTTGTTGAAGGAAAATAAGCCCCAGTAAGCCATTTGGACAGAAAGAGTGTTATTAACAAAAGAATTGTAAAAAGAACAAGCTTATTTTTTAAAAACCTTATTACAGTACTCATTCTCAAAGTGTTATTTTTTAAGGCGAATCAGCTGAGTGCTTTTTATTCTAAACAAATATTTGGGCATAGAAACATCTAAAAATCAACTAAATATACATTTTTATGCTTGAAATTACTTACGCTTTTCCGTAATGGCTCCATCAGCATCAGAGAGGTACGTTGTGTCATTCAAAAAATTAGGTGCAACGCAGTGATTGGGAAATCCCAAATAGGGTTAGATTTCTCACTCCCGATAACTATCGGGACGTTCGAAATGACAATTAGGATATTCGTGAAAATTAGTGCGATTCGTGTCAATCCCCTAGAAGAGATTTTTCGTAGCTCCATCACTACGCTCAGGACATGGCTCCAAATGACAGGGTAATGTCATTCCGTGCTTGACACGGAATCCCATCCAAAAAAGTGAGATGCTGAAACAAGTTCAGCATGACGGAAAGTGTCATTTCGAAATGAGGGGCAACGCAACGATTGAGAAATCCCAAACAGGTTTAGATTTCTCACATTCGTTCGAAATGACAATTAGGATATTCGTAAAAATTAGTGCAATTCGTGTCAACCCCCTAGAGATTTTTCGTTTCACTCAAAATGACAGGGTGGGACAACAACTTGAAATTGCTTTCTGTTCATTGCTCATTGTTCATTGTTTGGGTCGGAGGAGTCTTCCGAGGAAATAAAGCGCTGCCATGACCAAGAGCATCAAGGCCAATACCATGGAAATATTCAAAACCAAGGTACCTGTGCCCAACTGGTCCATATTCAAGAACGGGTATGGATAAAAACCGGAATAATAGCCCCTAAGCAGTACCCATCCCAAATACAGCACAGGAAAGAGCAACCATGAACGAAGCTCCTGCCACATGACCAAGTTACGGGCTTGGAACATCAACCAATATACATACATGAACACGGGAACAATGGTGTGCAAAAGTTCATCCACGATCATTTGTAAACCAGTGGGGTTCCAAATCTTGCGCAGTGCTACTTGGTACACCAATCCCACCACCAAAATAAACGCCGTAAGGGCCATGGGAGTCGCCCTTCTATGGAACAGCACCCACATACGCCGTTTAAGACCAAACACCCGAACGGCAAAGTATAAGGAGACCAAACCATTCGTTAGAATGGTAAAGTAGCTTACAAAGCGTAACATGGTTTCTCCTACGCCCGCCTCCCGGTTGTGAAGCATCAAAATCAATTGGGTGACCACGGCAAAACACGACATGGTAAAACCCAAAATTTCAAAATTTCTGCGCATGGTCGAAGATAATGAATTCAAGGGTCAATTATCAATGAACAGTTTACAATAAACAATGTTCAATAATCAATGAGCAATGAACAATAAGCAATGTACAGGATCATCGCAACTAGTTAAGCTTTGGGCAAAAACACCTCTGCCATCATGCAACGGGCACTGCCTCCACCGCAAAGCTCTATGGTATCCAAAGAGCTGTGGATGATGGGACCGTGTTTTTCAATGGCCTTGATCTGTGCATCCGTAAGGCTTTTGTACGCTTGGGAACTCATGACCATATAGCGTTGGTCATTCGCGCCGATTACCTGTAACATGTTCCCCGCAAAGTGGCACATTTGTTCCTCTGTGATGGAAATGATCTCCCTACCGTCCATTTTGAGGTGTTCCACCACGTTCTTACGTTCCTTTTTATCGTCAATGGAATCCAAACAGATAACCGCAAAGGTCTCCGCCAAGGCCATCATCACATTGGTGTGATAAATGGGAAGTCGTTTGCCATCCACGGTCTGGTTGGCATGGAAAATAACGGGGAAACAATCAAAATCCTCACAGAACTCAATGAACAGTTCCTCGTGGGCCCGTTCCGAAAGGGCACAATAGGCCTTTTGGTTTACCCTATCCATGAGAATACTGCCCGTTCCTTCCAAAAAGATATCATCCTCTTCCGCAACCGTATAGTCCATGACTTCGTTGATCACAAATCCTTCCTCTTCCAAAAGATCCAGGATGTCCTCTCGGCGTTCCTTACGGCGATTTTGTGCAAACATGGGATAGATACAAACCGTTCCATTTTCATGAAAGGAAACCCAATTATTCGGGAAAATGGAATCCGGGGTATCGCGCTCCAAGGTATCCTCTACCACAATGACATTAACGCCATGCTCCCGAAGTACTTTTACAAACTGGTCGAACTCTTCCTGTGCCCGTTGGTTGATCACGGTATTTTTTAGATGTGGGTCTTCCTGAAAATAATTATTGACCGCCGTTTGTTCGTTCATCCGAAAACTCACGGGACGAACCATAAGAATGGTGTTGGTAATCTGTGCTCTCAACTGTTGTATGTTTTTGGCTTACCTGTGGCAGCAGGAAGTGGTATTCATTTATTCTCTGATCAAGGGCATGGTGCTACAACGCAATAGCCCTTCTTGTTTGGCAATCTCTGCATAGGGAATTTCCTCAACGGTAAAACCCTGATCGCGAAGCCAATGGTTCAACCGGGTAAAGTTACGCTCCGATACCACCACTTCCGGGGATATGGAAAATACATTACTGAACATTTGGTACATTTCCTCCTTATCGATTTCAAAGATATTGTCCGGGCCGAAATAATCCACCAAATATTCGTACTCCTCCTCTACCAAAAATCCGTTTTTGTGCAAAATGGCCTTGTCCTTTCCCACAGGTTGAAAACAACAATCTAAATGAAGGGCATTCTCTTTAGGGTCCGTATTGGATTTTCGCAACTCGAAGGATTTTACGGTTTTATCTGGGAACATATCCCGAATATACTCCACGGCCTCCCTGTTCGTCCGGGCCGTAATATAGTTCTTGTAATCCGGTGCGGTATAGGTGCCGATAAAGATATGGTCGTTCCAGGGCATCACATCACCACCTTCTATGTGCACTTCTTCCGGCGGCCTGATGATCTTGTTGGGATCGATTCTGTCCAAAACCTCGTGAATGGCTTCAAACTCTCTTTCCCTATCCGGTAAGATATTGGCATGAAACAATTTATCCTCGATCACAAAGGCAATGTCGCGTGCAAAAATCTGGTTGCAATCTTTCAAGACTTCGGGTCGGAACACTTGAACATCATATTTATGGAATACTTGGGCAAAGGCATCCATTTCCTTGACCATATCCTCTTCTTTGGGATAGGTGCCCGCTAAAATATGTTCCAACGACTTGGGATCGTACGCTTCTTCAGCATTTGGGACTGGGCCACTGCTCTTTGCGGTTCCCAGTATCACGGCCTTTAAAGGACTGGTTTCGTCCTTAATGTTCAATTGTATCATAAGTGTGCGGATTTTATGTCCCAGCAGTCTTCACTGAAAAAAACATTTGGGATTTTTCCACATAAATTCTATGGCAAATCTAGTGTTTTAGTCCGTATTTTACACCTACAAAAAAAGGACAATGTATAGGTAAGACCAGGCTTTCACTTTTGGGAAATCAAAAAATAAAAAAAACACAACCTATTGTTTATCAAATATTTAAAAATTATGCATTTCTAACATTTTAGAGATGAAAATCGATGGATGAAAATAAATAATAACTACATTTGTAATAAGATTTTTCCTACTTATGAAAAAATTGCTATTTTCATCCATGCTACTAGCAAGTGCTTTCGCCGTTTTGGGAAGCATGAATGCTTTTCGTGCCATTGGTAAAATTGATGATTCAAAAAGCATCAACCAAAACATCTCAACAAATTATTCCGTGAAATACCAGGACTGCATTTCCCAAGAGGATTTTCCAAGGGATTTCAACTCGATGGCAAACCATCCCAGCAATAGTTGGGATTGGAGTACAATGAAGGTAGACGCCTCGCTTAAAAAGTATAGTAAGTCCATGGATTCCACTTTACAGAGCCTGAACTCCATTGATGCACATAATTTTATACATCAGGAATTCCTAAGGTCAAAATCCATGTTGGAGAATACCGATATATCCGATATTCGAAAATATTACCATTGTGAGATCATGCGAATGTGCTATGATAGTGATCGGTTCCTGAACCACAGTTCCCCCGTACAACTATAAGCCAAAAAAGGGCGGTAATACCGCCCTTTTCTTTTATGTGTCATCCCAAATCTTACCTTTTTTCCAAAGGCACAAAGGGTCTCAGGTTTTCGCCTATATAAATTTGACGTGGCCTTCCTATTGGTTCCTTTCTTAGGCGCATTTCCCTCCATTGGGCGATCCATCCTGGTAGGCGCCCAAGGGCAAACATTACAGTGAACATTTCGGTAGGGATACCCAACGCCCTATAGATGATTCCAGAGTAGAAATCTACATTGGGGTATAATTTTCTATCTACAAAATATGGATCTTCCAAAGCTTCTTTTTCCAATCCTTTGGCAATGTCCAATATCGGATCATCTATACCCAAGTTGCCCAAAACGTCATCCGCGGCTTTCTTAATGATCTTAGCACGAGGGTCAAAGTTCTTGTACACCCTGTGTCCAAAGCCCATCAATCTAAAAGGGTCATCCTTATCCTTGGCCTTCGCCATATATTTTTTGGTATCCCCTCCATCTGCTTCAATAGCTTCCAACATTTCCAAAACGGCTTGGTTGGCACCACCATGCAATGGCCCCCAAAGAGCGGAAATCCCTGCTGACAATGAAGCAAATAAACCAGCATGTGAAGATCCCACAATACGTACCGTTGAAGTAGAACAGTTTTGTTCATGATCCGCATGAAGAATCAACAGTTTGTCCAAAGCATCGATGGCTATGGGGTCCTTTTTGTACTCTTGATTGGGTCTTTTGAACATCATTTTATGGATGTTTTCCACGTAACCCAAGGTGTCGTCCCCATAATCAAGCGGAAGTCCTTTCTTCTTACGCATGGTCCATGCCACCAATACCGGAAACTTGGCCAAAATACGTACAATGGAGTTGTACATGGCCTTCTCGGAAGACACATCTACGGAACTGGGGTTAAATGCCACCAAGGCACTGGTAAGGGATGAGAGGACACCCATTGGGTGGGCCGCTTTTGGAAATCCATCCAAAATCTTCTTCATCTCCTCATCCACTTGGGACTCTTCTTTAATGTCGTGGTGAAATTTGGCCAGTTGCTCCTTATTTGGCAATTCGCCAAAAATCAAAAGATAAGCAACTTCCAAAAAATCGGCCTTTTCAGCTAGCTCTTCAATGGAATACCCACGGTACCTTAAAATTCCCTTTTCACCATCCAAAAAGGTGATGGCACTTTCGCAAGATCCTGTGTTCTTGTACCCGGGATCTATGGTCACCATTCCTGTTGTGGCCCTAAGGGTATTGATATCTATAGCCAATTCATCTTCCGTACCTTTAATTACAGGGAATTCATACCGTTTTCCCTCATATTCGAGTATAGCTGTATCCGACATTTTATATTTTAATAGTTTAGTAAAAATAGAATGCGGAAATTACGAAAAAGCGCGACCATTAACAATTTCCGACCGCTATTTGTGCTGTTGTTAACAATAAAATTTAATGGGTAAAACCTAGCTAGTCCAATTTGTACAAAAGCTCGTAATACTGGTCCACTGACTTTTGCCAAGTGAAGCGCATTTTCTTGGCAGAGGCTTGAATTTTCTTCCAGGTAGGCTTGTCATTGGCAAAAACATCCAAAGCCTCGTCAAACACTTGGAGCATGTTCTCAATTTTCTCATCGTAGGTATTACCATCAAAACTAAAACCCGTCTTCATATGCTCCACGGTGTCCTTTAATCCGCCTGTGTGATGCACCAAACATGGATTGCCGTTGCGCATGGCCAGCATTTGGCTAATTCCGCAGGGTTCAAACAGACTTGGCATAAAATATAAATCAGATTCCAAATACATGGAGTCGATGAGTTTTTCGGATTGACCGTTCGTAAAGATGAAGTTTTTATACTGATAGCTCAGTTTCCGGAAAAGGTCCTCATATTCTGGCGCCCCGGTACCTAACAACATGAAAATACCATCCACCTTTTCCAGCTTTTTAAGGATTTCCACAAATGCTTCGGGTGAACGCATGATGAAATAAAATTTCTGCTCGGTAAGTCGAGCCACACTTGAAGCGATAAACTTGGGCCTATCTTCCACATAATCCATGATCTTTTCACCGGTATGGGCCAAAAAATCGGCCTTGTATTTTTTGTCTTCCTGTTGCAACCACCCAAACAGTGCCTTTACCGTATTTCGGTAGATGTTTCCTTTTTTCTCCTTATTGATGTTTTTATAATTGCACCCATTCAAGATTCCAAAGAGCCTTCCTTCCGCATCGGCCTGCTGCAAATCCTTTTCCAATCCCTCTCCCCCTATGAATTCAGGTGGCGAACTGGGCAGTAGTACATCTTCTTTATAGGAAGGTGAAACCGTGTGCACCGCATCCGCAAAACGGATACCCACCGCCATCAGGTTGATACAATCCTGATACCTGTAATCCATCAATCGCTGATAATCCAACGGCACGCTGGGGAACCAGTTCTTTACAGACGAATAATTGCCATTGAAGGGACGGATACCCTGTATGGCCAGATTATGGATGCTGTACACAAACCTTATATCCTTTAGGTTGGTATACTCTTGATGGTATTGTCTCAAAAACAACAATAGACTGGTATGCCAATCGTGCAGGTGAACCACATCCAAATCCCCAAATGCCCCTTTTTTGATGGCTTCCGCCACGCCTGTACAAAAAATGAAGTATTTAATGGCATCTGTATAGAAGGGTTCCTCAGGGTCGTTGTGGTAAATATGGGCAATATCCCCTGCTTCAATTTCAGGGTGGTGCAGCACATAATGGAAGATGTTAGGGAATTCTTTCTTGGGTTTTACTTCGAACAATTCTGCGGTGTAATTCAATCCCCTCAATGAAAAATTCAATGTTGCCTTCGGCAATCCCCCATGATGCAATCTTGAGTAGGCCGGCACAATAACGTGTACCTTATCCCCACGCTCAGAAATTTGTCTGGGCACATCGCGAACCACGTCACCCATACCTCCAGCTTTACAATTGGCAAGGGCATCATTTTCTGCGGATACAAAAAGGAAATTGTTCATATGGGAAATTTTGAAGGTTTATTCTGTTGAATATTCAATTTAGACAAAGTTTATTACTGTAGCAAAAAAAAACCTTTCCCAAATGGGAAAGGTTTTTTGTAAACCAATAAATCATTATGATTATTTAATCTTGAAGGCTTTTTCTTGTGGGTAGTAAGCAGTATCACCCAATTCTTCCTCTATTCTCAACAATTGGTTATACTTGGCCATACGGTCACTTCGAGAAGCAGAACCGGTCTTGATCTGACCACAGTTCAATGCTACAGCCAAGTCGGCGATGGTATTGTCCTCGGTTTCCCCGGAACGGTGAGACATTACCGAGGTATATCCAGCATTTTTGGCCATGTTGACAGCTGCGATGGTCTCTGTTAAGGTTCCAATCTGGTTTACTTTGATCAAGATGGAGTTGGCAATACCATTTTCGATACCTCTTGACAAACGCTCCACATTGGTAACGAACAAATCGTCCCCTACCAACTGAACTTTGTCTCCAATCTTCTCGGTCAAAAGTTTCCAACCTTCCCAATCGTTCTCATCCATACCATCTTCAATGGAAATGATCGGATATTTTTCACAAAGGTCAGCAAGGTACTGGGCCTGCTCGGCAGAAGTCCTCACCTTACCTTTGTCCCCTTCAAACTTGGTGTAATCGTATTTACCATCCACATAGAATTCTGCTGAGGCACAATCCAACGCGATCATTACGTCATCACCCAATTTGTAGCCTGCTTTGGCAACGGCTTTTCCGATGGTATCCAAGGCATCCTCGGTACCACCTTCCAAAGTAGGGGCAAAACCACCTTCGTCACCCACGGCAGTGCTCAAACCACGGTCATGCAACACTTTTTTAAGGTTGTGGAATATTTCGGTCCCCATTTGCATGGAATGGCTAAAATCTTTGGCCTTTACCGGCATGATCATGAACTCTTGGAAAGCAATGGGCGCATCTGAGTGAGATCCACCGTTGATAATGTTCATCATGGGAACAGGAAGGGTATTGGCACTTACACCACCAACATAGCGGTAAAGAGGCATACCCAACTCATTGGCAGCAGCTTTGGCCACAGCCAATGAAACACCCAAAATGGCATTTGCGCCCAATTTGGATTTATTTGGGGTACCATCCAGTTCGATCATGGTTTGATCGATATAGTTTTGTTCAAAAACCGAGGTTCCAATCAACTCTTCGGCCAATATGGAATTTACGTTGTTCACGGCCTTGGTAACACCTTTGCCCATAAAAGTGTTTCCCCCATCACGCAACTCAACAGCTTCATGCTCCCCTGTTGAGGCTCCTGATGGAACGGCAGCGCGTCCCAAAGTACCATTTTCGGTAACTACATCTACCTCAACGGTAGGATTACCCCTTGAATCCAATATCTGTCTTGCATGAATGTTGATAATAATGCTCATTTTTTATTCAATATTTATAGTTGTGATTATTTAGGTAAAGATACAAAAGCAGTGCCTTTTAACTTTAACATATTGCACACAAAACGTACATAAATGCTTAAAAATAAAACTATAACGTTTTAGTTTTTTGCTGTTTTGATGGCATCGAAGAACTGGTCGAAAAGGTAATCGGCATCATGCGGTCCAGGACTTGCCTCTGGGTGGTATTGTACCGAAAATACATCTTTGTTCTTCATTCGTATGCCGGCTACGGTCTGGTCGTTCAAATGCACATGGGTGATCTCCAACTCTGGATGTGCCTCGGTTTCTTCCCTGTTCACGGCAAAACCATGGTTCTGGGAAGTAATCTCTCCTTTGCCTGTCATCAAATTAAGGATGGGATGGTTGATTCCCCTGTGACCGTTATGCATTTTATAGGTGGACACGCCATTGGCCAAGGCCAGTACCTGGTGTCCCAAACAAATTCCAAAAACGGGTTTGTCGGATTCGATCATTTTCTTAGTAGCTGCAATGGCATCGGTCAGAGGTTCTGGATCCCCGGGCCCGTTGGAAATGAAATATCCATCAGGGTTCCATGATTTCATTTCTGAAAACGGCGTATTGTATGGGTACACTTTTATGTAGGCTCCCCTTTTGGCCAGGTTGCGCAAAATGTTCTTTTTGATTCCGATATCCAAGGCCGAAATCTTGTACCGGGCATCTTCATCACCATAATAATAAGGCTCCTTGGCAGACACCTTTGATGAAAGTTCCAAGCCTTCCATGCTAGGAACCTGCTTCAACTCTTCTTTTAACATATCGATCTCGTCCACACGTGTAGAGATCAAGGCATTCATGGCACCGTTGTCCCGAATGTAACTTACCAATGCTCGGGTATCCACATCGGAAATGGCAAATAAGTTGCTTTTGTTCAAGAAATCCAACAGGCTCGAATCGGCATTGGGCCTGGAGTATTCATAACTGAAATTTTTGCAGATCAGCCCTGCTATTTTAACGGAATCGGATTCCACTTCATCTTCATTGGTACCGTAATTACCGATATGGGCATTGGTGGTCACCATGAGTTGACCGTAATAGGATGGGTCGGTAAAAATTTCCTGATACCCTGTCATCCCTGTGTTGAAACATACTTCCCCAACAGCGGTACCTTCTTTTCCGCCGACAGCTTTACCATAGAAAATGGTTCCGTCGGCCAACAAAATCAATGCTCTTTTCTTTGTGTGATACTTCATGTCGTGTTCTAAAATTTCAGTTATGGCAAAAAAACATAAAAAAAGGATAAGTTCTCACTTATCCTTTTTCCACTAATGCAATAGTTAATAACATTATTTTTATTCTTCAGAATCATCAGTTTTGGTTTCTGTTGCTTCTGGAGCCGCAGGGGCTGCTGCAGGTGCCGGAGCCTCCGCTTTTTTTGCACCTCCGCTTCTTCTGCTTCTTCTTGTAGATTTTTTCTTGGTCTCACCGGCGTTGTACAACTCGTTGAAATCGACCAATTCGATCATGGCCATATCCGCGTTGTCACCCAAACGGTTACCCAATTTAATGATTCTTGTATATCCACCCGGTCTGTCACCTACTTTTTCAGCAACGGTGCTGAACAATTCGGTGATGGCATGTTTGTTTCTCAAGCTGCTGAAAACAATCCTTCTATTGTGCATGCCTTTTTCGGCTGTCTGGTTGTTCTCTGTCTTTGCCTTGGTTATCAAAGGCTCAACATACTGTTTTAAAGCTTTGGCCTTGGCGACAGTGGTGTTGATTCTTTTGTGCTCGATCAAGGAACAAGCCATATTGGCCAACATGGCCTTTCTGTGGGCCGATGTTCTTCCTAGGTGGTTGATTTTTTTACCGTGTCTCATTTTTACAGTTTATCATCTTGCTGCCAAATCCCAAAAGGGAGAGCAAAATATGATTAATTAATCTTTATCTAATTTGTATTTGCTCAAATCCATTCCAAATTGGAGACCTTTGTTGATGACCAACTCCTCCAATTCTGTCAAGGATTTTTTACCGAAGTTCCTGAACTTCATCAAATCGTTCTTGTTGAAAGAAACCAAATCTCCCAAGGTATCCACCTCGGCGGCTTTCAAACAGTTCAATGCCCTTACAGACAAGTCCATGTCTACCAATTTGGTCTTTAACAGCTGACGCATGTGCAAAGATTCCTCATCGTAGGTTTCGGTCTGTGCAATTTCGTCAGCCTCCAAAGTGATGCGCTCATCAGAGAACAACATAAAGTGGTGGATCAGAACTTTTGCAGCTTCAGTCAACGCATCTTTAGGGTGGATGGAACCATCGGTGATGATCTCAAAAACCAATTTTTCGTAATCGGTCTTTTGCTCAACCCTGTAGTTCTCGATGCTGTACTTTACGTTCTTGACCGGAGTGTAAACAGAATCCACTGCAATGCTACCAAGCGGTGCGTTGGATTTTTTGTTCTCCTCGGCAGGAACGTATCCACGTCCTTTTTCTATAACGATCTCCAAGTTGATGCTCACTTTTGGATCCATGTTGCAGATTACCAAATCGGGATTAAGGACTTGGTATCCTGAAATGAACTTTTGGAAATCTCCAGCGGTCATCTGTTCCTTTCCGTTTACTGAAATGGAAACGGTCTCGCTTTCAACATCATCAATTTGTCTTTTAAACCTAACTTGTTTTAGGTTCAGTATGATCTCAGTTACGTCTTCAACAACGCCTGGGATAACAGAAAACTCATGTTCAACTCCATCTATGCGCACAGAAGTGATGGCGAAACCTTCCAAAGAGGAAAGCAATACCCTTCTCAGCGCATTCCCAACTGTTAATCCGTAGCCAGGTTCCAAAGGGCGAAATTCAAATTTCCCTTCGAAATCTGTTGAATCTATCATTATAACTTTATCGGGCTTCTGAAAATTAAGTAATGCCATAATTGGATTAATGTTGAATTCTTATTTAGAGTATAATTCGACGATCAGTTGCTCCTTGATGTTCTCTGGAATCTGAAGTCTTTCTGGAACGGACACGTAGGTGCCTTCTTTTTTCTCAGAGTTCCAAGTGATCCATTCATAAACGGAACTATTCGCCGACAATGAATCTTCAATGGCCTGAACGGATTTTGATTTCTCCCTAACACCAACTACGTCGCCAGCTCTCAATTTGTAGGAAGGAATGTTCACTACCTCACCGTTAACGGTGATATGACGGTGTGAAACCAATTGGCGTGCACCTCTTCTTGAGGGAGAGATTCCCATTCTGTACACCACGTTGTCCAAACGGGATTCGCACAATTGAAGTAGGATCTCACCGGTTACACCTTCTTTTCTTTTGGCCTCTTCGAACAGGTTACGGAATTGTCTTTCCAAAATACCATACGTGTATTTTGCTTTTTGCTTTTCCATCAACTGGACAGCATATTCCGATTTTTTTCCACGACGCTTGTTGGCACCGTGTTGCCCTGGAGGGTAATTTTTCTTCTCAAAAGACTTGTCGTCCCCGAAAATTGCTTCGCCGAACTTTCTGGCGACTTTTGTTTTTGGTCCTGTGTATCTTGCCATCTTCTTAAAATTGGAATGCGCGATTATGAATTAAGGCTAATCCTTCGATAATCTAAACTGCGCCTTCTGGTGAAGACCCTTATCGGGCCATTATTAAAATTGATTAAACTCTTCTTCTTTTTGGAGGTCTACAACCATTGTGTGGTAGTGGGGTAACGTCAACAATCTCGGTAACCTCGATTCCTGCGTTGTGGATGGAACGGATAGCCGATTCCCTACCGTTACCTGGTCCTTTTACATAAACCTTCACTTTTCTCAACCCTGCTTCGTGAGCTACTTTGGAACAATCCTCGGCTGCTACCTGGGCAGCATATGGGGTGTTCTTCTTAGATCCACGGAATCCCATTTTACCTGCAGAGGACCAAGCGATCACATCACCCTTTTTATTGGTAAGGGAAATGATGATATTGTTGAAGGAAGCCACTACGTGCGCCTCTCCTGTAGATTCTACGATTACTTTGCGCTTTTTAGCGACTTTGGTATTTGTCTTTGCCATATTTTTTAGTTTCTAGTGTTAGTTCTTAGTTATTGGAATCCTAGACTTTTACATTTCAAACAGATTCTTCTAACTCTAAAGACTAATGACTATGTTTTATTATTTAGTTGCTTTTTTCTTGTTAGCAACAGTTTTTCTCTTTCCTTTTCTGGTCCTAGAGTTGTTCTTTGTACGTTGACCCCTTAGTGGCAAACCAGCTCTGTGACGGATTCCACGGTAACAACCGATATCCATCAAACGCTTGATGTTCATTTGGGTCTCGGAGCGAAGCTCACCTTCGATAGTGAAAGCGGAAACTGCATCCCTAATTCTACCGATCTCGTCATCGGTCCAATCTGAAACCTTGGTATCCTCGCTTACCTGGGCTGTCTTCAAAATCTCTTGCGCCCTGCTCTTGCCCACACCGAAAATGTAGGTAAGCGATATAACGCCACGCTTTTGTTTAGGTATATCTACACCTGCAATTCTTGCCATAATTACCCTTGTCTTTGTTTAAATCTAGGATTCTTTTTATTGATTACGTACAATCTGCCTTTTCTGCGAACAATCTTGCAGTCGGCACTTCTCTTCTTTATTGATGCTCTTACCTTCATTGTAACTAGTATCTATAAGTAATTCTTGCTTTTGTTAAATCGTATGGGCTCATTTCCAACTTTACTTTGTCCCCTGGGAGTAATTTGATGTAGTGCATCCTCATTTTTCCCGAGATGTGCGCCGTAACAACATGCCCATTTTCCAATTCTACCCTGAACATTGCATTAGACAATGCTTCAATAATAGTCCCGTCTTGTTCTATTGCCGACTGCTTTGCCATAAACTATGCTACTTTTCTGTTTTTGCCGGTTTTCATCAAGCCGTCATAATGCCTGTTCAACAAATAAGAATTCACTTGCTGTACAGTATCTATTGCAACACCTACCATAATCAATAGGGAAGTTCCTCCATAAAACAAGGCCCAACTTGATTGAACATCCATCAACTTTACCACAATGGCAGGCAAAACCGCCAAAAGGGCCAAGAAAATGGAACCTGGCAAGGTAATCAAGGACATGATATGATCCAAGAAGTCCCCAGTTTCTTTACCTGGACGAACACCTGGGATGAAACCACCACTTCTCTTCAGATCATCGGCCATTTTATTGGTAGGCACTGTGATCGCAGTATAGAAATAGGTGAAAATCACAATCAACGCTGCAAATAATAAATTATATGCTAGGCCAAAAGGATCCGCAAACTGAACCTCCATCCACTGACCAGCAGCGGTATTGTTGAACGTTCTACCCAACAAACTTGGTGCGAACATGATGGCCTGGGCAAAGATGATAGGCATTACCCCAGAAGCATTCAACTTCAAAGGAATGTACTGTCTTGCTCCCATGATGTTCTTTTCATATCCACCAGAAGCGGTTCTGCGTGCATACTGAACAGGAATCTGTCTTACAGCCATGGTCAAATAAACACTTGCCAAGATGACTAAGAACCAGACGATGATTTCGATCAAAATAAACATTAGGCCACCATTACCAGAACTTGTCCTTGAATCAAATTCTTGTGCAAATGCGACGGGCATCCTAGCGATGATACCCACCATGATCAAAAGGGAGATACCATTTCCGATACCCTTGTCGGTGATTTTCTCACCCAACCACATGGCAAATACACACCCAGTCACCAAAATGATTACTGCTGGCACGATGAAATCCAATCCTTTGCCCAAAACGAATGCACTATCCGGCACACCCAAAGCTCCCAATCCATACAAATAAGCTGGGGCCTGAACAATACAGATACCGATGGTCAACCAACGGGTAATCTGGTTGATGGTCTTTCTACCACTTTCTCCTTCTTTTTGAAGTTTTTGTAGATATGGAATCGCGATTCCCATCAACTGTACCACAATGGATGCGGAGATGTAGGGCATGATACCCAAGGCAAAAACGGATGCGTTGGCAAACGCCCCACCCGTAAAAGCATTCAATATACCCAAAATCCCACTTTCCGTTTGAGAGGTCAACTGGGCCAATTGGGTTGTATCAATACCAGGAAGCACAACTTGGGCACCAAATCGGTATACCAACAATAGCCCAAGAGTTAAGATGATGCGCTGTCTCAGCTCTTCGATCTTCCAGATATTAGATATGGTCTCAACAAATTTCTTCATGCTGCTCTATTCCTTATAAATTTATTGCCTCACCTCCAGCAGCCTCGATAGCGGCCTTAGCGGAAGCAGTAAATTTATGTACAGATATTTTTAGGGATGCTTTCAATTCACCATCACCCAAAATCTTTACCAAATCATTTTTGTGTGCCAATCCGTTGTCGATCAAGGTATCCAAGGTTACTTCACCTTTAACGGCACCTTTTTCTACCAATTCTTGCAATTTGCCCAAATTGACTCCTTTATACTCTTTTCTATTGATGTTCTTGAAACCGAACTTGGGAACGCGTCTCTGTAATGGCATCTGACCTCCTTCAAATCCAATTTTCTTGGAATATCCAGATCTAGACTTGGCTCCTTTGTGACCACGGGTAGAAGTACCTCCTTTACCGGAACCTTCACCCCTACCTACACGTTTTCCTTCCTTGTGCACAGCGCCTTCGGCTGGTTTAAGATTATTTAGATCCATGTGCCTTTATATTTAGGCTTCCTCAGTGGAAACCAAGTGTTTTACCTTATTAATCATTCCAAGGATACTAGGTGTTGCTTCGTGTTCCACAACGTGTCCTATCTTGCGCAAACCAAGAGCCTCCAAAGTTCTTTTTTGGTTCTCTGGCCTTTTGATGGCGCTTTTTTCTTGTTTTACCTTAATCTTTGACATACTATCCTCGATTTATCCTTTAAAGACTTTTTCCAAAGAAACTCCTCTTTGCTTGGCTACGGTATCGGCACTTCTCAATTGCAACAAGGCATCAAAAGTAGCTTTTACCACGTTGTGAGGGTTAGAGGAACCTTGTGATTTTGACAATACATCGTGAATACCAACAGCTTCCAATACCGCCCTAACGGCTCCACCGGCAATAACTCCGGTACCGTGTGATGCTGGTTGTATATATACCCTGGCACCACCGAATTTACCTTTTTGCTCATGGGGAAGGGTTCCTTTGTTCAAAGGAATACGAACCAAGTTTTTCTTGGCATCCTCAATGGCTTTTGCAATAGCCGTGGCAACCTCTTTGGATTTTCCCAAACCATGTCCAACAACTCCGTTTTCATCACCTACAACGACAATCGCTGAAAAACCAAAGGCTCTACCTCCCTTGGTTACCTTGGTAACCCTTTGTACTCCGACCAAACGGTCTTTCAACTCCAGTCCACCTGGCTTAACTGTCTCTACGTTCTTGTAATTCTGGTACATAGTTTTCTTAGAATTTTAGTCCTGCTTCCCTAGCTCCTTCAGCCAATGATTTTACTCTTCCGTGATATAGGTTTCCTCCCCTATCAAATGCCACGGCCTCGATTCCTAGCTTAAGGGCCTTTTCCGCTATGGCCTTGCCCACGCTTGTGGCGACATCGCTCTTGGTACCATTTGCATCGATTTCCTTATCCCTAGATGAGGCGGATGCCAAAGTTACCCCTTTGTTGTCGTCGATCAACTGGGCATATATTTCTTTATTGCTCCTGAACACAGACAATCTTGGTCTTGTTTCAGTTCCGAAGGATACTTTTCTGATTCTTCTTCGGATGCGTAATTTTCTTTCAGTCTTAGATAATCCCATAGTCTTAATTATTAAGCTGATTTACCTGCTTTTCTTCTTAATTGCTCACCAACAAACTTGATACCTTTTCCTTTATAAGGTTCTGGTTTACGGAAAGACCTGATCTTGGCGGCTACCTGCCCTACCAATTGCTTATCGTGAGATGTTAGTTTAACAATAGGGTTTTTCCCTTTTTCGGATACAGTCTCAACTTTCACCTCTGGAGCAATATCCAGAATAATGTTATGGGAGAATCCTAGGGCCAAATCCAACTTTTGTCCTTGGTTGCTGGCTCTGTATCCAACACCTACCAATTCCAACTCCTTTGTCCATCCTTGTGAAACACCTTTCACCATATTGGCCACAAGTGCCCTGTATAGACCATGCTTTGCTCTATGTTCCTTGGAATCGGAAGGTCTTTCTACCGATACACTGCTATCCTCCACTTTCATTTCAACTTCTGAAAACTCTTGTGAAAGTTCCCCAAGCTTACCTTTTACAGTCACCATTGAGTCTTTTACCTCAACAGTCACTCCATCAGGAATTGTAATTGGATTGTTACCTATTCTTGACATTTTTCTACTCTTTTCTCTATTAATATACGTAGCACAATACTTCGCCACCCACATTCTCTTGTCTGGCCTGTTTGCTAGTCATCACTCCGTGGGAGGTGGACACAATTGCAATACCCAAACCGTTCAAGACCCTTGGAAGCTCATCGGAACCAGCATACTTGCGCAAACCGGGTTTACTAACCCTTTGTAGTTTCTTTATGATGGGTTCTTTGGTGAACTTGTCGTACTTAAGGGCGATCTTAATATTACCCTGTACCTCGTCTTCCTCAAATTTGTAGCTCAAAATATATCCTTGGTCGAACAATATTTTGGTAATCTGTTTCTTTAGATTGGAAGCGGGGATATCCACTACCCTATGACCTGCCTTGCTGGCATTTCTAATCCTGGTCAAATAATCTGAAATTGGATCTGTAAGCATTTCTTTTCTTTATCTAAATTACCAACTTGCCTTTTTAACTCCCGGGATAAGACCTTGGTTGGCCATTTCCCTGAAAGTAACCCTTGATATACCGAAGGTTCTCATGTAACCTCTTGGTCTTCCGGTCAATTTGCAACGGTTGCGCATACGTACCGGAGATGCATTTTTTGGAAGCTTTTGAAGTGCCTCATAATCGCCGGCCTCTTTCAGGGCTTTTCTTTTCTCGGCATATTTTGCAACCATTTTCGCCCTTTTTCTCTCACGGGCTTTCATTGATTCCTTGGCCATACTAGTTCTTTTTAAAGGGTACTCCCAATTCGGTTAACAATGATTTTGCTTCTTTATCAGTCTCAGCGGAGGTAACAAAGGTAATGTCCATACCATTGATCCTGTTGATCCTGTCAATATTGATCTCAGGAAAGATGATCTGCTCGGTGATACCCAAGTTGTAGTTACCCCTACCGTCAAAACCGGTAGCTTTTACTCCTTGGAAATCACGTACCCTTGGAAGGGCAGAGGTAATCAATCTATCCAAAAATTCGTACATACGCTCACCTCTCAAGGTTACTTTGGCTCCGATGGGCATACCTTTTCTCAATTTAAAGGTAGCAACGTCCTTTTTGGAAAGGGTGGCCACTGCTTTCTGACCAGTGATCATTGTCAACTCGTCAACAGCGTGATCGATAAGCTTTTTGTCGGATACGGCAGCACCAACACCACGGCTTACTACGATCTTTTGCAACTTAGGTACCTGCATTACGTTCTTGTACCCAAACTCATCGGTAAGAGCCTTGATCACACGCTCCTTATATTCTTGTTTTAATCTTGGAATGTAGCTCATGACTAAATTACTTCATTGGATTTTTTGGAAACCCTAACTTTTTTACCATCCCTTACTTCGTACCCCACACGGGTTGCCTCTCCAGATTTTGGATCGATCAAAGCTAGGTTGGAGATTTGGATAGGTGCCTCCTTTTTGATTATGCCTCCTTGAGGATTCTTAGCACTTGGCTTTTCGTGTTTGGACACCACGTTGATGCCTTCCACGATAGCTTTGTTCTTTTCACGGTCCACTTGAAGTACTTTACCTTCACTGCCCTTGTGGTCTCCCGCAATGACCTTGACCGTATCCCCTGTTTTGATTTTCAACTTCATCTCTCTGATAATTCTTTTATAGCACTTCTGGCGCCAATGAAACAATCTTCATGAACTGTCTGTCCCTCAACTCCCTTGCAACAGGTCCGAATACACGGGTACCTCTCATCTCACCAGCAGCGTTCAACAATACACAGGCGTTGTCGTCGAAACGGATGTAAGATCCATCAGGTCTTCTTACTTCCTTTTTCGTCCTAACCACAACGGCTGTGGAAACAGAACCTTTCTTCACGGTACCGTTGGGAGTTGCCTCCTTAACGGACACAACAATCTTGTCACCTAGGGAAGCATATCTTCTCTTTGTACCTCCCAGTACGCGGATGGTCAAAACTTCTTTTGCACCGGTATTGTCCGCAACCTTTAATCTTGATTCTTGCTGTACCATAATTATTTAGCTCTTTCTAGGATTTCTACCAACCTCCAGCACTTTGTTTTGCTCATAGGTCTGGTTTCCATTATTTTAACGGTGTCACCTTCGTTGCAATCGTTCTTTTCATCGTGGGCTACATACTTCTTGGTCTTCAAAACGAATTTACCGTACATAGGGTGTTTAACTCGTTTTACCTCAGAAACCACAATTGATTTCTCCATTTTGTTGCTGGTAACAACGCCTATTCTTTCTTTTCTTAAATTTCTGTTTTCCATAAGGCAGAACCAATTATTGTAATTCCCTTTTAGTTAATTCAGTTGCAAGTCTTGCCACCGTCCTTCTGGTCTTTCTGATCTGTAAAGGATTTTCCAAAGGAGTAACGGCGTGGGCCATTTTTAGGTCGGCATGTTGTTTTTTCAACTCGGCCAACTTTTCCTTTAGCTCTTCAATTGAAAGTTCTTTTATTTCTGATTGTCTCATCTTTCTTCTCAATTAAAAATTAGGCGGAATAATCCCTAGCTACCACAAACTTGGTCTTAACAGGCAACTTTTGTGCCGCAAGCCTCAAGGCTTCCTTGGCAACATCTAGGGGAACCCCGGCCACCTCGAACATGATCCTTCCAGGTTTTACAATGGCCACCCAATATTCAGGAGCCCCCTTACCTTTACCCATACGAACCTCAAGAGGTTTTTTGGTAATGGGCTTGTCCGGGAATATCTTGATCCACAATTGACCTTGTCTCTTCATGTACCTTGTCGCAGCGATACGTGCAGCCTCTATCTGACGGGCGGTGATGAATTCTGAATCCAAGGACTTGATACCGAACATTCCGTTGGAAAGTTGGTGGCCTCTTTGAGAGATTCCCTTCATACGCCCTTTCTGGGCCTTACGAAACTTTGTTCTTTTTGGCTGTAACATCTTACCTTACTTTATCTTATTACTTTCTACGGCGTGGTTTTTTACCACCATCTTGTTTACCGCCTTTTCCTGGTTGAGCCTTACTCAATCCCACCAATGGGGAAAGTTCTCTTTTTCCATAGACCTCACCCTTCATGATCCAAACCTTCACACCCAATCTACCATAGGTAGTGTGGGCTTCTTGCAAGGAATAATCCACATCGGCACGGAAAGTGGACAATGGAATCCTTCCCTCTTTATAAGATTCTGAACGAGCCATCTCAGCACCGTTCAAACGTCCTGAAATCTGAACCTTGATCCCTTCTGCATTCATACGCATTGCTGCTGCAATAGCCATTTTGATGGCTCTTCTGTATGAAATCCTGCTCTCGATCTGTCTTGCGATACTGGCAGCCACCAAATTGGCATCCAATTCAGGTCTCTTAATCTCGTGAATATTGATCTGAACCTCTTTGTTGGTGATCTTCTTAAGCTCTTCCTTAAGTTTATCAACCTCTTGTCCACCTTTACCGATGATGATACCAGGACGGGCCGTGGTGATGGTGATGGTGATCAATTTCAAGGTTCTCTCGATAATGACCCTTGACACGCTGGCCTTGGCCAAACGGGCATGGACATATTTTCTGATCTTATCGTCTTCAGCCAGCTTATCGCCGTAATCGTTTCCTCCGTACCAGTTGGATTCCCATCCTCTGATAATTCCTAAGCGATTTCCTATTGGATTGGTCTTTTGTCCCATATTCTTCTTCTAGCTTTGAACGTTGTTATTGGACTCCAAGATCATGGTAACATGATTGGAACGTTTTCTGATTCTGTGGGCCCTACCTTGTGGAGCTGGTCTCAATCTCTTCAACATGGTTCCACCGTCTACACGGATTTCCTTGATGTAAAGATCAGCATCCTCGATACTGGCGTCCTCATTTTTAGCTTCCCAGTTGGCGATGGCGGATAGCAAAAGTTTTTCCAACTTTCTAGAGGCTTCCTTAGGATTGAACCTTAGGATGGCCAAAGCCATCTCTATTTGTTTTCCCCTTACCAAATCTGCCACCAAACGCATCTTTCTTGGAGATGTTGGGCAATTGTTAAGCTTTGCGATAGCAAGTTGCTTTTTCTCTTCCTTTAACCTTTCGGCCATTTGTCTTTTACGAACTCCCATTGCTTACTTACTTTTTACCTTTGTTTTTAGCTCCAGCATGACCTCTAAAGGATCGTGTTGGTGAAAATTCTCCAAGTTTGTGTCCTACCATGTTCTCGGTTACATAAACGGGAACAAATTGTTTTCCGTTGTGCACTGCGATGGTCTGTCCCACAAAGTCTGGGGTTATCATAGAGGCTCTTGACCACGTTTTGATAACTGTCTTCTTTCCTGTCTCTATATTGGCCTGGACTTTTTTCTCCAGACTATTATGAACGAATGGTCCTTTTTTTAACGAACGTGCCATTTACTTTTTCTTTTATTTCTTTCTACGTTCTACGATGTACCTGTTGGTGTCCTTGGTCTTGGAACGGGTCCTGTAACCTTTAGCCGGAATACCTTTTCTAGATCTTGGGTGACCTCCTGAAGCCCTACCTTCACCACCACCCATTGGGTGATCCACAGGGTTCATAGCCACTGGCCTAGTTCTTGGTCTTCTGCCCAACCATCTGCTTCTACCTGCTTTACCAGATACCAACAATTGGTGGTCGGAGTTGGAAACAGCTCCTACGGTAGCCAAACAAGTGGCCAATACCATACGGGTTTCACCAGAAGGCAATTTAATGGTTACGAACTTACCGTCCTTTGCCATCAATTGGGCGAATGTACCGGCACTACGGGCCATAACGGCACCTTGACCAGGTCTCAATTCGATACATGAAATAATGGTACCCAACGGAATCTCACCCAATGGAAGTGCATTTCCAATTTCAGGGGCTGATCCAGTTCCGGATTGAATGGCTTGACCCACTTGCAATCCGTTTTGGGCGATCACATATCTTTTTTCACCATCTGCGTACTCTACCAAGGCAATAAATGCAGTTCTGTTGGGATCGTACTGGATAGACTGCACGGTGGCATCCACTCCTTGTTTATCCCTTTTGAAATCGATAATACGATATCTTCTCTTATGACCCCCACCAATATGGCGCATGGTCATTTTACCTTGACTGTTCCTACCACCTGTTCTTTTTAACGGAGCAAGCAAGCTTTTCTCCGGCTTATCAGTAGTAATCGCGTCAAATCCGTTTACTACTCTAAAACGCTGACCAGGGGTTATCGGTTTTAATTTTCTAACTGACATCTCTTGTCTTTATAGATTATTGTAAAAATCAATAATATCACCTTCGGCAACATCAACGATCGCCTTTTTCAAGGCATTCGTTTTTCCATGTTGGATTCCGGTTTTTGTATAGCGACTCTTACGCGTTGGACCGTAGTTCATGGTTCGAACTTTTTCCACAGAAACACCATAAGTAGCCTCTACCGCAGCCTTGATTTCCAACTTGTTGGCCTTTGGGTCAACAAAGAAACCATAGCGATTGTGTAGCTCGCTGTCAGCGGTCATTTTTTCCGTAATGATCGGTTTTATCAACACACTCATGATTTTCTTATTTCTTTAGATTCGATTCAATTCCTTCCAAAGCACTTTCAGTAAGCACTACACTGTTCGCGTGAACAATTTTGTAAGTGTTTAATTCTGAACCAGTTACAACTTCGGAACGCTCCAAATTACGCGACGACAAATATACGTTATTATTTGTATCGCCCAACACAATAAGAGACTTTTTATTTTCTAATCCCAATGAAGTCAAGAAACTAACGAATTGCTTGGTCTTTGGAGCCTCAAAATTGAAATCCTCAACCACTACCAAAGCGTTCTCTTTAGACTTAAGGCTCAAGGCAGATTTTCTGGCCAAACGCTTAAGGTTCTTGTTCAACTTTTGGGAATAATCCTTTGGCCTAGGACCGAACACACGACCACCGCCTCTAAAAACCGGAGACTTGATGCTACCAGCCCTAGCGGTACCAGTACCTTTTTGCTTTTTAAGCTTTCGGGTACTTCCGGAGATCTCCCCTCTTTCTTTGGCTTTGTGGGTTCCTTGTCTTTGGTGGGCCAAATATTGCTTAACATCCAAATAAATGGCATGCTCATTGGGCTCAATGGCGAAAACCTCATCAGAAAGCTCTACCTTTCTTCCGGTCTCTTTTCCTGTGATATCTAATACTGCTACCTTCATTATTGCCACCTTTGAATAGTTACGTATGAATTTTTGTGACCCGGTACACATCCTTTAACAACCAAGATGTTTTTCTCTGGAACCACTTTCAATACTCTTAAGTTTTGTACAGTCACTCTATCACCACCCATTCTACCGGCCATTTTCATTCCTTTGAAAACTCTGGCAGGATAAGAAGCAGCACCTATGGAACCTGGAGCTCTCAACCTGTTATGCTGACCGTGGGTTGATTGACCAACACCACCAAAACCATGACGCTTAACAACACCTTGGAAACCTTTTCCTTTGGATGTACCTACCACGTCAACAAACTCTCCTTCAAGAAAAATGTCAACACCTACGGTGTCTCCCAATTTGTATTCTCCTTCAAATCCTTGGAACTCAATGACTTGTTTTTTGGTAGAAGTACCTGCTTTCTTAAAGTGACCTGTTTCGGCCTTGTTAGCATGTCTTTCTGCCTTGTCATCGAAACCAAGTTGAAGGGCCTTGTACCCGTCAACCTCTTCGGTTCTGACTTGGGTAACCACACATGGTCCAGCTTCAATAACGGTACATGGAACGTTTTTTCCATTCTCGTCAAAAATGCTGGTCATGCCGATTTTTCTTCCTATTAACCCAGACATATTTATTAATTATTAATTGATTACTTTTTGTTACGCCAATCACTTGGCAAAAAAATTGGGTCAAGAAAATAATTCTGCTCTGACCCAGATTTTTTTTTCTTTCTCCGTTTTTCCCGGACCATCGTCAGGGACATGTTTTTTTTTAGTTCTAAGTTTTAAGTTGACAGTTTTAAATCACTTTCTAAGTGCAAAAACCTTTAACCCAATACTCAAAACCTATCAGACCTTGATCTCAACCTCAACTCCACTAGGAAGCTCAAGCTTCATGAGGGCGTCGATGGTTTTTGATGAAGAGCTATAAATGTCCAAAAGTCTCTTGTAAGAGCTCAATTCGAACTGCTCTCTAGATTTTTTGTTCACATGGGGTGAACGCAAAACCGTAAATATCTTCTTGTTCGTTGGCAATGGAATAGGTCCCGTTACCACCGCACCAGTGGTTTTCACTGTTTTCACGATCTTTTCAGCAGATTTGTCCACCAAATTGTGATCGTAAGACTTCAATTTAATTCTAATTTTTTGACTCATCTTGCTGATAATTATGCTGTTATTCCTTTGGCAGCTTTGATCACTTCCTCTGCAATGTTGGAAGGGGTCTCGGCATAGTGTGAAAATTCCATAGTGGATGTAGCCCTTCCCGAAGACAAGGTCCTCAAGGAAGTTACGTATCCGAACATTTCAGAAAGTGGTACTTCAGCTTTGATAACCTTTGCACCGGCCCTATCGTCCATGTTGTTTACTTGTCCCCTTCTACGGTTCAAGTCACCTACAATATCACCCATATTCTCCTCTGGTGTAAGAACCTCCAATTTCATGATTGGTTCCATCAACACCGCCTTGGCAGCTTTGGCAGCCGACTTATAGCCCAATTTTGCAGCCAATTCGAAGGACAACGAATCAGAATCCACAGGGTGGAAAGATCCATCGATAAGGGTAATTTTCATACTATCCATCTCAAATCCGGCCAAAGGTCCGTTTTTCATGGCTTCCCTGAATCCTTTTTCTACGGATGGCACATATTCTTTAGGAATGTTACCTCCTTTGATTTCGTTTACAAACTCCAATCCAACTTTACCTTCAGCAGCAGGTTCCATTGCGAAAACGATATCCGCAAATTTACCACGACCACCGGTCTGTTTCTTATAAACCTCTCTATGGTTCGCTTTGGCAGTAAGGGCTTCCTTGTACTCTACCTGAGGCTTACCTTGGTTTACCTCTACCTTGAACTCACGTCTCAAACGATCCACGATGATGTCCAAGTGAAGCTCACCCATACCAGAAATAATGGTCTGACCCGAAGCTTCATCGGTTTTCACCTGGAAGGTTGGATCTTCTTCGGCCAATTTGGCCAAAGCCATACCCATTTTATCAACATCCGCCTTGGTCTTTGGCTCAACAGCGATACCGATCACTGGATCAGGGAACTGCATGCTTTCCAAAACGATTGGGTGTTTTTCATCAGAAAGGGTATCCCCGGTTTTGATATCCTTGAATCCAACAGCCGCACCAATATCTCCAGCCTCGATGAACTCGATGGCATTTTGTTTGTTGGCGTGCATTTGATAGATACGGGAGATACGCTCTTTGTTACCAGAACGGTTGTTCAAAATATATGAACCTGCATCCAAGTGACCAGAATAAGCCCTGAAGAATGCCAAACGCCCTACGAAAGGATCGGTAGCAATCTTAAATGCCAATGCGGCAAAAGGCTCTTTTGGGTCTGGTTTTCTTCTTTCTTCTTTTTCAGTATCAGGGTTAATACCGATAATAGCCTCTTTATCCATTGGAGAAGGCAAGTAACGGCAAACAGCATCCAATAGGAACTGAACCCCTTTGTTTTTGAAGGAAGAACCACAGATCATTGGGATAATGGCCCTATCCATTACAGCGGCACGAAGTGCAGCGTGGATTTCATTCTCGGAGATGGAATCTTCATCTTCGAAGAATTTTTCCATCAAAGCCTCATCATATTCAGCCACCGCCTCGATCAAAGCAGCTCTATATTCCCTTACTTCAGCTTCCATATCGGCAGGAATATCCACAACATCAAAAGTAGATCCGAAGTTGTCATCATGCCATACAATAGCCCTGTTCTTCACTAGGTCTACGATACCTTTGAAATCTGCCTCATCACCAATTGGTAATACAATTGGTACAGAGTTTGATCCCAACATTTCGCGAACTTGTTTACACACATTCAAGAAGTTAGATCCTTGACGGTCCATTTTGTTCACGAAACCGATACGTGGCACTTTATAGTTATCGGCCAACCTCCAGTTGGTTTCAGATTGTGGCTCAACACCGTCAACGGCACTGAACAAAAACACCAATCCGTCCAATACACGTAAAGAACGGTTTACCTCAACGGTAAAGTCCACGTGTCCGGGAGTATCGATAATATTAAAGTGGTATGATTTTGCATCTTCAGTTGGTTTCCCTTGCTCTGTTGGGAACTGCCAAGAACAAGTGGTAGCAGCCGAAGTAATGGTAATACCACGTTCCTGCTCTTGCTCCATCCAGTCCATAGTGGCAGCACCATCGTGCACCTCACCAATCTTGTGGCTCACACCTGTATAGAAAAGAATACGCTCAGTAGTAGTTGTTTTTCCAGCATCAATGTGTGCTGCAATACCTATATTCCTTGTGTATTTTAAATCTCTTGACATTTCTGATTAAAATCTAAAGTGTGAGAATGCTTTGTTGGCCTCGGCCATTTTGTGGGTATCAACCCTCTTCTTCACGGCAGCACCTTCTTCTTTGGCAGCAGCCAATATTTCGGAAGCCAACTTTTGGGCCATGGATTTCTCGTTACGCTTTCTGGAGTAACTGATCAACCATTTCATGGCAGTGGATATTTTTCTGTCCGGACGAATCTGCATTGGAATCTGGAATGTAGCGCCACCAACCCTTCTACTTCTTACTTCTACGTGCGGCATTACATTGGAAAGGGCATCTTTCCATAGCTCCAAGGCTGTTTTCTCCTCGTCGGTCTTTTTCTGGTCAACAATATCGATTGCATCGTAGAAAATCTTGAATGCAATTGACTTTTTACCATCCCACATCATCATGTTCACAAAACGTGTAACAAGTTGATCGTTAAATCTTGGGTCTGGCAATAACGGTCTTTTCTTTGCCTGCTTTTTTCTCATCGCTTCTTCTTAAAGTTGATTACTTTTTAGGACGCTTAGCACCATATTTTGAACGACGCTGTGTTCTACCGGCAACACCGGCAGTATCCAACGCACCGCGAACGATATGGTATCGAACACCAGGCAAATCCTTTACTCTTCCGCCCCTTACCAATACTATCGAGTGCTCTTGAAGGTTGTGTCCCTCTCCAGGGATGTAGGCATTCACCTCTTTACCGTTGGTCAACCTTACCCTGGCAACTTTACGCATTGCAGAGTTTGGTTTCTTCGGTGTAGTGGTATACACACGCGTACAAACCCCTCTTCTTTGAGGACACGAATCCAAAGCAGCCGATTTACTCTTCTTGGTAATCGTGGCCCTTCCTTTTCGTACTAATTGTGAAATTGTTGGCATTAAATTTCTTTTAAAAACTGAATAACCCTCATTTTGAGGGCTGCAAATGTAGTGATATTTCGGAATAATTCAAATGGATGGGAATTAATTTTACACCTGGCCGAAAAAAAACTTTCCAGGGGAAAACCAACGAATGGCAAAAACAGGCCTGTAATCTTCTATAAAAATATTGAACTCTAATCTTAAATGACCATTCTCCATTCAAGTTGGGAAAATAATTCTTGTTCTTACCAATTCAATTTTGAACCCTAGAAGCAAATTATATAATAAGGTATACAACCCATTTTAACATCATGTTAATTTTAACTTAAGCCTTTTTGAACGCAATAAGGCTCTTTAAATGTCGTCAAAAAAAATCATTTCCACATCTGCCAAAGTTAGACCCCTAGTATTTGCGGGGCAAGCAAGGGATAATTTGCATTAAGATCAATTCACCCCCCTGCAAATTGCAGACTTATCAATCATTCATAAACATTTTGCACTTATTGCATTTAGAGAGGGACTCTTAAAGATTTTATAAAATTAGTTTGGATTATTAACATGAAATTATGATTTTAGCCCTCAGCTAATTCAAATAATTTAACAATGAGAACAAAACTTAATGGATTGTTAACGCTATTATTGGCGTTTGTTGTGCATATATCCTTTGCACAAGACAAGACGATTACAGGTACTGTTACGGATGCCCATGGCCTCCCGCTACCTGGAGTCAACATTGTCGTTGAGGGGACCACTACCGGTACCCAAACAGATTTTGATGGTAACTATGCAATCAGTGCAAGTGCAGGGCAAACCCTTCTCTTCACTTACATAGGTCAAAAGCCATCCACACGTGTTGTTGGCGCAGCAAGTGTAATCAATGTGCAAATGGTGGAAGACACCCAGGCCCTTGAAGAAGTAGTTGTTACCGCACAAGGTATCAAGCGCGAGAAGAAAGCCTTGGGTTACGCCGTATCCTCAGTAGGTGAGGAAGATCTTGAGCAACGTGCGGATGGTGACGTGGCCAGGGTTTTGAGCGGGAAGGCTTCCGGGGTTAACATTACAGCCGCCGGTGGTATGGCCGGTTCCGGTACCAACGTTGTAATCAGGGGTTTGAGCTCCTTCAGCGGAAGTAACCAAGCACTTTTCGTAGTAGACGGTGTACCTTTCAGTAGCGATACCAATGCCGGAGGATTCCTTTCGGGAAACACTGGTTCTTCCAGGTTCTTGGATTTGGACCCTAACAACATTGCCAATGTAGAAGTGCTGAAAGGTTTGGCTGCGGCCACTCTGTATGGTACACAAGGTAAAAACGGTGTTATCTTGATTACCACTAAAGCCGGTGCAGGTTCAGGTGGTTCCAAGAAAACAGAGATTACCGTGAACCAATCTTACTTTGTGAACGCGATGGCTTCCTTGCCAGACTACCAAGATGAGTACGGTGGTGGTTTTGACCAAGCTTTCGGTTGGTTCTTTAGTAACTGGGGACCAAGTTTTAGAAGAGATGGAGTAGCAGGTTGGGGTAACCAGGCTGCCATTGACGACCAAGGTACTGTACCGCACCCTTATTCCACTACCTCAATTGCCAAAACAAGGGCAGCATTCCCTGAACTTCAAAATGCAAGGTATGCATGGAAACCTTATGACAGCGTTGAGGATTTCTTCAGTCCAGGTGGTGTTAGCAGTACTTCTGTGAACATTAATGGTGGAACTGCCGATGGCAACACCTCCTTTAACGTGAACACTGGTTACTTGAACGATGTGAGCTTTGTACCAGGAAACAAATTGGACAGATTCAATATCTCTGTTGGTGGTAGAAGCAAACTGACGAACAAATTTACCATCAGTGCTGCCATGAACTTCTCAAGAACCGACTATACTTCGCCACCAATTGCTGCGAGTAGAGGTAACGGTAGTTTGGGTCTTTCCTTGTTCGGACACGTATTCTTCACACCAAGAAACGTGGATTTGATGGGTCTTCCTTATGAAAACCCCATCGATAAATCCAGTGTATATTACCGAAATGGAAATGACATCATCAACCCAAGATGGATTTTGAACAACATCTCTAACAACCAGTTGACCAACAGGTTCTTCTGGAATGCGTCAGCCACTTATGCGTTGTCTGACAATTTGGATGTTACCTATAGGGGTGGTATGGACTTCTACAACGAGAGAAACACACAATACTCCAACAAAGGTGGGGTTGGTTTTACTTCTGCAATTTTCGGATTCCTGAACACATTTGACAACAACAACACCATTTGGGATCATTACTTGGCCCTTAACGGTAACTATGACCTATCCGAGAAATTGGGTATGACCTTTACCGCAGGTGCCACTACAAGATCAAATATTTATGACAGACAGGGTGTTGCCAGTACAGGACAGTTGGTTTACGGTGTAACACGTCACTTCAACTATTCCAACCAAACACCTATCCAGTATACCGAAAGAAGAAACATTGCCGGTATTTTAGGTCAGGTAACGTTGGATTATGACAATATGTTATTCTTGACAGGTTCTACCAGGACTGACTGGGTTTCCAACTTGATCACAGAGAACAACAGTAGAACTTACCCCAGTGGAAGCATCTCCTTCTTGCCTACCGCTGCTTTTCCAGAATTGCAATCGCAAGGCGGTCTTAATTTCTTGAAATTGAGAGCAGGTGTTGGTTCTTCAGCTACTTTCCCAACTGGTTACCCAACCGTTAGTATTGTTGAGCAAAGCACTCAAGTTTTTGGCGAGGGCGGGGAAACCACTACCAACCAGGTTGCTGGATTCAAGGCAAACCCAGATTTGAAACCTGAGCTTTTGACTGAATACGAGCTTGGTTTCGAATCCAAATTTTTCAACAACAGGGTTTCATTGGATTTCACGTACTTTAACCGTGTGACCAAAGATTTGATCGTTTCAGAACCTCTTTCCCCATCAACTGGCTTTACGTTCACGCAAAGTAACGTTGGTAAGATTGAAGGAGATGGTTTTGAAATAGATGCTTCTATCGATTGGTTCCGTAGCGATAGCCCGGGTGGATTCAACTGGAGTACTAGAGCCAATTTCTCTACTTACAAACCGGTGGTCACAGAGCAAGAGCAGGACATTATTATCTATGCTGGTAGCTCTACCCTATTTGTTGGTGGTAACGCTGCCATCAAAGGAAAACCACTAGGATCAATCGTTGGTACTGCCGTTGGCAGGGATGCCGATGGAAACTTCTTGGTGAACGATGTGGGTGACTATGTCATTGTTGAACAAGACCTAGATGGCAATGTGCCGATCATTGGGGATCCAAACCCTGATTTCATCAGCAACTTCATCAATAACATTTCTTACAAAAACTGGAACTTCGGTTTCCAAGTGAACTGGACCAAAGGTGGAGATATGATGTCCAGTACCATTGCTACCTTGTTGGGTCGTGGTTTGATCACCGAAACATTGGATAGGGAAAATACATATATCCTTCCTGGTGTGAACCAAACAACAGGTGAACCAAACACCGTTCAAACCAACAACTCATCTTATTACTTCGACAACATTTTGTTCGGTCCTGCCGAGTTGAAGATTTACGATGCCTCTGTTGTAAGACTTCAGGAAGTTTCTTTGGGCTATTCATTCCCATCCAAATTTTTGGATAAAACCCCATTCGGTTCTTTGAGCATCACCGCACAAGGATTCAACCTATGGTATGAAGCTTACAACACTCCAAAGGGTGCCAGCTTTGACCCGAACGTTCAAGGAGCTGGTATTGGTAACTCTCAAGGATTTGACTTTATCAACGGTCCTAGTGCCAAAAAATATGGTATAAGCGTCAAAGTAACGTTCTAATCAAAAAAAAATAGCTAAAATATTATGAGAAATATAGTTAAATATATAACCGTTGTTCTCTTGTTAACAGGATTCTTGCAGTCTTGTGAGACAACCGATCTGGACCTCAGAGTAAGTCCAAATGACCTTGCGGCCGATCAGGCAGATCCGGCGTTGCTATTGAATTCAATTCAATTGGCCTATGTCAACAACATTAGGGACATTAGCAATTTGGGTGGCCAGCTTACCAGGATCGATTATATGAGCGGTAGGGATTATTTTAACAACTACCCAGGATCTACTTTTGATGGTATCTGGTCAAGAACCTATAGTAGTGGTGGATCCATCAGTAATGTATCCATGGGTATGTTCACCAACATCCAAGCATTGATCGACATCAACGCGATTACCGATGTAGACTATTCATTCCATATTGCGGTAGGGAAAACCCTTCAGGCGCACATGTTGATGCTTTTGACCGACTATCTTGGTGAAGCGGTATATTCGCAAGCAGGAAATCCTTTGGAATTTCCAGCCCCTTTAATGGATTCTGGCGAAGAAGTATACGCAAGTGCCTTGGCTTTGTTGAGTGAAGCACAAGCATTGTTCGCTGCTGGTCCTAGCACCAATGGAGCCACCGATTTCTTCTACGATGGCAGCACCTCTAACTGGATCAAGGTAGTAAACTCCTTAAGACTGAAGGCCTACGTTACCACAGGAAACACTACCGCCTTCGATCAAGTGATTGCAGGCAACAATTACATTGATGATGCAGAGGACGATTTCCAATTCCAATATGGAAGCCGTGAATTGCAACCTGACACCCGCCACCCTGACTACGCTCAAGGATACACTCCTAGTGGTGCTGGTGGTTATCGTTCCAACTGGTTGATGGAATATATGTTGAACGAAGGAGGTACTCCAGACCCAAGGATTCGTTACTATTTCTACCGTCAGGTAGGTGCCACTCCTGGCGCTGATGCCGATCCAAATGAGGAGACCTTGGCCTGTTCCTTGGCTGTTCCACCACAACATTATGTGGATAGTGGATGGGCTTATTGCAGCGTTCCAAATGGTTATTGGGGAAGATCTCACGGTAACAATGAAGGTGGACCACCAGATGGTTTCTTCAAAACTGCTCCTGGCGTATATCCAGCTGCCGGTAAATTTGATGACAACGACTTTGATGTTGATCCAGATGATTCTACTTATGACCCAACCGTTGGTCTGGGTAAAGGTGGAGGCGGTGCCGGTATCGAGCCTATCATCCTTTCATCCTATGTAAAATTCTGGAAGGCTGACAATGCCATTGCCAAAGGTGCAGCCAATGATGTTGTTGCCGGCTTTTTCAGGGAAGCATTGCAGGAGTCCATTGACAAAGTAATGACTTTTGGTGGCTTGGATCCAACAGGAAACTTGAGCTATGCCCCAACTGAGACTGAGGTAACAGATTGGATTAACGGCATCATTGCCGATTTCAATGCAGCTACCGGTGACGACAAGATGAACATCTTTTCCAACCAGTATTTTGTTGCCCTTTATGGTGGTTCTGTGGAAGCCTATAACTACTACAGAAAAACAGGTTACCCAACCAATTTGGCACCAAACTGGGAAGCAAACCCTGGTCCGTTCCCAAGAACCTTCCTGTACCCTCAGAACGAGGTGATCACCAATCCTAATCTGACCCAAAAGACGGATTTGAAAGGACAGGTATTCTGGGATACCAACCCAGCGTCACCAGCGTTCCCTCTAGCTCAATAACTTTTAAAAAAATTGAAAATCATGAAAATCATAAATAAATTACTTTTAGCCACGACAACAGCGCTAGCAGTATTCACATTTAACTCATGTGAAGAAAGCAACACCGTGGTGGATGAAGTATTCGACAACACCACGAGTGGTGCTGTTGTAAGAACAGTTAGAATCATTTCCGATGAACTGCCAATCGGTCAATCCGATTCCAATTTCTCTGTAGAAGTTGAAGTGCAGACAAAGGAGAATGGTTCTTTGGTCCAGAGTTTGGAGGTTTATATCACTTTTAACGATAACACAATTGCTGAAGGAGGTACTGATTATTCGTCCAGCGAAGAATTGGTTTCTACCATTCCTTCCTCTGAGTTTTACACCGGTGAGTTTGGGTTACCCCGTTATACCTATGAAATCACACTTCCAGAAATGTTGAGTGCACTTGGGGTATCCGAAGCCAATGTTGACGGAAGCGACACCTTCGCTATTCGTTTTGTGGCTGTAATGGTTGATGGAAGAAGGTTCTCTAATGGTGATAACTCTGATACTTCAACAGGATCATTCTTCCGCTCTCCATTCCTGTATTCCTCTACTGTAGTATGTCCTCCAAAAGCACCATCTCCTGGTACTTGGACTATCGAAATGCAGGATTCCTATGGTGATGGATGGCAGACCAACGACGGTAATGGTGGAGATGGTATTACCATTACCTTGAATGACGGTACCGTGATTGAAGTCGGTATGTGTTCACCTTATACAGCAGCCGCTGGAACTTTCCTTGGAAGTGGCGATTGCTCCCCTAACGATGGTTTCACCGGTACGGCAACTTTTGAAATTCCTGCCGGGACTACCTCTGCGGATTTCAATTTCCCCGGTGATCAATATGGAGAAATCTCTTTCCAGATTATAACACCATTTGGAAATACTGTTGCAGATGTTGGTCCTAATGCACCTGCTGGACCAATCACCATTGATTTCTGTAAAGATTAATTCAATCTTCACAACATACATAAAGCCGCTTCTTAAGAAGCGGCTTTTTTATTGTCCCCATATCAAACAAAATTTTTATTGATAAAATCAAAATAATATCACACCATAAAAAGTATCCTTTTAATACAAACGGCTTATTTTTGATATATATTAAGAAAATTCTCAAACTATTTTTTATAACTTACAAGCCGTTTGTAAATCAACACGTTAACAGCAATCACATGAAAAAGATTATTTTATTCTCTATTTCCCTCTTCGCAATCAATGTCACTTTTGCGCAATACGCAGGTCAAGTACAGGTTGCCAGCGGCAGTGCCGGAGTTTCCAACGCCATGGTGGCAAGTGTCATTGGGGATATGGACGACCAATATGACCGTTTGGCCAAAAAGACGGGGATAGACGAATTTTCCGGATCACCCTACACGGACGACAATTTTGCCACGGCCCCGGTATTTTATAATGAAGAAAGCATGGGATCTTTTTACTACAGGTACAATGCTTACAATGAAGAGATAGAAATCAAAAAAACCATTTTGCCCGAGGAAAAAGTGAGCAGCCTCGTGAAAGACAAATCCATAAGAATAATGGTTAATGGAAAACCTATGGGTTTTTCCACTTTTATCGACAAAAAAGGGAATACCACCAATGGATATTTGACCACGTTGCTCGATGGAAAGAACATTGATCTATACAGAAGGGACAAGGTGAAGTTCACTGAAGGACAAAGAGCACAAAACTCCTTTGTTAAGGCGGTGCCCAATAGGTTTACACACTTTACCGAATATTACTACCAAAAAGAAGGTGTCAACAGAATCGACGAGATTCCACTTAAGGAAGGCCAACTTTTGAAGTTGTACAAAGAGCCGGTTAAGACCAAGATCAAAACCTACATCAAGGAAAATAAAATTGATATGAAGGAAGAGGCCGATCTTATAAAATTGTTTGAGTTCATCGACGCCCAACAATAAAAATTCATCGGTTCTCAAATAGGACAAAATCCCAAAATAACAATGGGTTTATCCTAAATCGAAAAGAACAGTAATCATAAAAACCGTCAATTGTCTTGGCGGTTTTTTATTTACTTTTGTGCCATGAAAGACAACCAGCTCATTTATGGCATCCGTGCCGTTTTGGAGGCAATACATGCCGACCAGCCCATTAACAAGATATTCATTCAAAAAGGGTTGAAAGGCGATCTTTTCAAAGAGCTGGAGAGCACTATCCGTAAATCTGGACTCAGCTCCTCCTATGTTCCCATCGAAAAATTGAATAGGATGACCCGTAACAACCATCAAGGTGTTGTGGCCCAAATTTCTCCTGTTCAATTTCAAGATTTTGAAGCGATGGTGGAAAAAGTCCTTTCCGAACAAGAAACGCCGTTCTTTCTGCTATTGGATCAAGTTTCCGATGTACGCAATTTTGGCGCCATTATTCGCACCGCCGAATGTTGCGGTGTACATGGAATCATCGTGCCAAAAAATGGGTCTGCCCCCATCAACGATGACACTGTCAAAACTTCCGCTGGAGCCGTTTTCAACGTACCGATCGCAAAAGTGGACCATCTAAAGGACGCTTTATTTTATCTTCAATCTTCAGGTATTGCCATTACTGCCGCTACCGAAAAAGCCGATGAAGACATCTATGCCATTGCTTTTGATCGGCCAACGGCCATCATCATGGGCTCTGAGGAAAAGGGCATCTCCCCTTCTGTCTTGGGAATGGTAGACCATCAAGTCAAACTTCCCTTATTGGGCAACATAGGTTCTTTAAATGTTTCCGTGGCCTGTGGCGTTTTCTTGTATGAAGTTGTCCGTCAACGTCTAAAACAGCTTTAATCTTCCTCGGATTTCTTAAAATGATACTTGATCTGGATTGGTGGTTCTTCCGGAATTTCTTTGTTTTCTATAAAGTTGCCGTTCTCATCAAAGTGTTGCAGAAAAGGGTCATCCTCCTCCTTGAAATCATCCCTTTCCCAATCGTACTTTCTGACTTCGGGCACTTCCGTCTTTATCAAAAAGGCCAATATCAATCCGGTTATAAAACCTGCCAAATGCCCTTCCCATGAAATTTCCTCCCTCACTGGAAAAATGTACCAGATCATACTTCCATAAATAAAAACTATTACTAATGAAAGTGCTACCAACCTGAAATATTTGGCCAGAATTCCTTTGAAAAAGATAAAGCTAGCCAAAACATAGATAACGCCACTGGCCCCTATATGATAGGATGGTCTTCCTATGGTCCAAGTTAGCAATCCGGATAGCAACACCCCATAAACCAAGACTTTTAGGGCTACCTTTTCATAAAAATAAAAGAGGAAGGCCAGCAAAATGGCCAACGGTATGGTATTGTTATAAAGATGCTCCACGGACCCGTGAATGAACGGGCTCAGCGCCACTCCCCTCAAACCCCACATTTTCCGTGGATATATGCCATAATCGTTCAGGTTGACCCCGGCAGCAACTTCATACCAATATACCGACCAAATGCATAACATGGCCACCAACGGCACCAATACCACACTTATAGGGATTTTGAAAGGTTCAGATGGCTTCATACTTCAATCGAGAATCAAATAACTTACCACAGTATCCAATTTACACAAATTGTCAGTTTTGGTTAAAATCTAGCGCCGATAACAACAACCATCACCTCTAAATTTGTCTTACTTTTATCACCATGAACGAACCTTTGGCAGAACGGATACGGCCTAAAACCTTGGCAGATTACATCAGTCAACAACATTTGGTAGGCGAACATGGCGCATTGACCAACCAGATCAAGAACAGTGTGATCCCTTCCCTGATTTTATGGGGTCCTCCCGGGACGGGAAAAACCACTTTGGCCAATATCATTGCAACAGAAAGCCAACGCCCCTTTTATACGCTGAGTGCCATTAGTAGTGGGGTTAAGGACGTTCGGGAAGTGATTGATAAGGCCAAACAAAGTGGCGGACTCTTCACATCCAAAAACCCCATCCTTTTTATTGATGAAATCCACAGGTTCAGTAAGTCACAACAAGATTCCCTATTGGGAGCCGTGGAAAAAGGTTGGGTGACCTTGATCGGAGCCACAACCGAAAACCCAAGTTTTGAAGTGATTCCCGCATTGCTGTCCCGTTGCCAGGTCTATATTCTTAACCCTTTTGGAAAAGAGGACCTAATTGCCCTTTTGGAACGTGCCATAAAAACGGACAGTGTCCTCAAATCCAAAAAAATCGACCTGCTGGAAACCGAAGCCTTGTTGAGACTTTCTGGTGGAGATGGCCGTAAATTGCTGAATATTTTTGAATTGATCGTAAATTCCGAACCTGGGAATTCTATTGCAATCACCAATGATCTGGTCATGGGCAAGGTACAAAAGAACACCGTTTTGTACGATAAGACCGGGGAGCAACATTACGACATAATTTCTGCTTTCATCAAATCCATTCGGGGAAGCGATCCCAATGCCGCGGTATATTGGTTGGCCCGAATGATCGAAGGTGGTGAGGATGTAAAATTCATTGCACGAAGAATGGTCATCCTGGCTTCGGAGGATATTGGAAATGCCAATCCGACCGCATTAGTGATGGCCAATACCACTTTCCAGGCCGTGAACACCATTGGGCATCCCGAGGCACGCATCATTCTAAGTCAGTGCGCCACCTATCTGGCAAGTTCACCAAAAAGCAATTCAAGTTACATAGCCATTAACGAAGCGCAACAAGTGGTAAGGCAGACCGGAGATCTTTCCGTTCCAATGGCCATAAGAAATGCTCCCACCAAACTCATGAAAGATTTGGGATACGGACAAGGCTACGACTATGCCCACAACCATGAAAACAATTTTGCCGAACAAGAATTTTTACCTGAGGAAATAGCAGGAACCACCTTTTATCATCCCGGAAACAACGCTAGGGAAAAGGCCATGAAAGATTTTTTAAAGATCCGTTGGAAAGATAAATACGATTATTAGAACTTGATGTTCAGCTCCTTTTGGTGCTTGTTCCCGTTTTCCTGATACTCCAAGATCCACTTGCCATCCTTATTGAACACTACAGCATTGTTTCCTTCAAATTGGGTCAAAAAAACATTGTCCATGGATGTGGACTCCAATTTTAGAACTACCTTCGGCGTACTGTCTACCAATTGATACCCATTTTCAATGGGTTGGGCATATAAAAGATCCACGGTAACTGGTTTGGCCCCTTCTGTTGGCAACGATTTGGTAAAGTTAGAAGGTCTTGGCTCCACACTTTTGTATACTTGCTCTTCCGTTGTGGCCTTTTGTTCCACAACTTTATCCTTCTCTTTTTCCACAACCGTTTTTACATCGTCCTTAAAGCTAATAACCACAGGGTCCTTTGGTGTTTCCGTCTGTTTGGGTTGATAGCTATAATCCAAACCTGCAAACGAAACAAAAGCTTGTTGAATGGCTTCCTTGTAGGCACCAGCATATTCTTTTATCTTACTCGTACCTTCCAAAGACCGAAAGACCTCCACATTATGGCAATCCTTTAGGGCAATACTCGTCTTGGTGGTAAACAAGGAAGAGTTATTGATCAAATCGGCTTCAAGACCCAAACATCTATTGGTAATCAAATCGTCAGGAAGCTCATCCTCATACACCGCATTGAAACCATTTTGTACAAAATAGTGCTTGATCAAGGTACTGGTCTGGTATTCATTTTCCTTTTTGAAAATAGAAAAACTTTTGGGCACAATGATGTACTTGTAATCGTTCAATTGGGCCTTCATAGCAGTGCTAAATCCCACTGCAAACAACAAAATATATACAACTTTCAGCTTCATAAGGAAGATAAATCAATTATCGTTCCAAGATATGATATTAATTCCGAACTGTAAAGAAGCATAATGGCTGTCGGCTATGTTGGAATAGCCCAAAAGGTTGTCCCCAAGGATATAAAAATTAACGGGACCTGCTTGAAGATTAAGCCCAAGGCCCATATTGGTCAAGGAATATTTATCGATGGTATAGGTAGTCTTCAATGCCAACACCCTGCCAAATCTTTTTTGATAAAACCCGGTCAAGGCCGCTTGTACCCCCCGTGGCCTTTTCATCATGAACAACTGCCCCCCTACACTGTTTGGATAGTAGTCCCGATTGCCACCTCCTCCCTGTTCGTTCACCCCACATCCGCAATTGTTGAACGGGTTGCCGCCCGCCTCGCCAAAATCGTAACGAATAGACCCATATGCCTTAACCGGCCTAAAGGAAATATAGGACTGTTGGTTTTCGCCATGTGGCAATGCTGCATCAATATCATCAATAAGTTCTTGCCAAAGATCGTTGTTCAAATTATCAATATCCTCGGGCAAGTATACTGAAATACCTTCGGTAGCAGCGCTACCATTGAGGTTATAGTTCCAAACATCCTTGCTATTATAGATAAAACCGACATCCAAAATACTCCCTGTAATGGTAGTCTGTGGGGTTAACTGATAACTAAAACCTGCATCGAACCCAAGTCCTAAATTGCCTCCCAACAATACGCGATTGGTAAAAAGGCTCGTCACATCCTTTTTGGTGGTACCGGTATCCTCTTCAACAATATCATAAAAACCTTTTACGCCAGCGGTCTGCAATTGCATGTCAGCAGCTATAGAGGTCACATAAATATTGTCCTGCCCCACCGTGGTCCTAAAACTACCTGAGTTTTTTATGGACTGAAATTGAAAAATACTGGAATATAATTTGGCCCTGGCCCCAACGGTAAGGGATTCGGTCATCTTTCTATTGATACCAAAATGGAACACGTTGATCATCTCACCGCGAAGGTTCAGATCGCCAAGATCAAAACTTCTACCAATATTGCTGCCACCGTTACCTTCAAAAGCCAAAAGGGCCAAATCCCTTGGCCAATAAACAATGATATCGGTTTCTCCATACATTCCGAAGGAGTAATAGTCATCAGGGCGATTTTTACCCCTAAAACCCACCGTAATTCCTTCAATTTGACTGGTGGTACTGAAATCGTCCTTTCGGGTCATCGCATCCAAAACACGTTCTTGGACCTTTGTGGTGAAATCAATTCCATCGTTGGCAAAGAGGTCGTTCACGGTAACACCACTTGTGGCCCCTTGAACGGACAATCCGGAAATCACCGGAATACCCACATGCCATTTTTCGGAGGTCTTCACCCCTGGGTTGATCATCAAGGACTGTGGAATTTCATAAAAATCGTAGAGCAGTTCCTTGTTCTGCGCACAAAGAACGGAACTTCCGAATAGAAATAGGTATAGAAAATAGAACCGCCCCCTCATTTCAACCTAAATAAAAACTCGGCAGCAGACTTAAATTTGATCTTTGGCTCCGTTTGGGCAGAAACACTGGAAGCATCCCCAAAGTTGAATGCAGTGATTCGAAGGCTTGAGGTATTGGCCAAAATATCCAAACTTTTGCCCCCTGGACCATAGGCCACTTCCCAAATATTGGTTCCCGATGGATCGGCCTCTACATCAAATTGCTCGACATCCAAAGTGTTTCCTGCTTCATCCAAAAACTCGATCGTGATACGCAGTTGCTTACTCGTGGTATTCACAATTTCGTAAGTGATGGTACCTTCAATCAAATGTTCTGCTACATATTGTTCGTTAAAAGCATCAAAATTTACGGTTTGCGAATAAAAGGTAACCAAGGACCCGGCCTCATTGATGGTTTCCTCGTCGGATTCCATATAAAATAGGCCCGTGGCCAAAGTTGGGGTAATGCTCAGGTCTTCAAACTGACTAAAATCCTGGGGCTCTGTGCAGGATTGGGAAAGCAACAACGCTGCAGTGATGCAGAGGAGTAGGTAAAATGATCTTTTCATAGCCAAAAACATTTCCAGTGTCCGTAACGGAGTATACCGCTGTTACTATAACTCTATAAAATGTTTTTTATTTCGATCAGATCGTTAATCATGATGCAGATTTCATGGGTTGTGGCATTGTTGGAATTGTAATGGATCACTTTCATCCCTATTGCCCTTGCCCCTTGTATATCGGCTTCCAGATCGTCCCCGATCATAAGCGTGTTCCTTGGTTGTACCCGAGCCCTTTCCAAGGCGAGTTCAAAAATGCGGGGATGAGGCTTTTTAACCCCAGCCATCTCCGAATTTACCACCTGATCAAAATAATGATGGATGCTGCTTCCCTTTAGTTTACGTTCCTGTACTTCTTGGAACCCATTGGTTATAATATGGAGCTTATATTTGGGCGATAGATATTCCAAGATTTCCACTGCATTCGGCAGCAAATGGGTAAATGTGGACAACTGCTCAATATATTCATGGGCCAATATATTGATAAGTTCGTCGGATATAGGGGCATTAAGGGCATCAAAAGTCTGTCTCAACCGTTGGTACCGAAGTTCCGATTTACCGATCTTGTTTTCGCGGTAAAGGGCCCACATCTGAAAATTGATCGGCGAATAGATTTCCTGGAAAGAAGCAAGATCAACATCCACCTTATTTTCTGCCAATATTTTGGCAAAGGTAAGGGCAGAGTTCTTTTCAAAATCCCACAGGGTATGGTCAAGATCAAAAAAAATGTCCGTAACCTCGTGTTCAAACATAATAACGCTTTAAGAACGATTGATACAGTTCCATCCAGTCCATCCTGTGCTTTCCACCCAAAAGTTCGTTGGAAAATACCATGACAAAATCTCCATTTACCTGTTTCACCGTACGATAGACCCTATCCATTTTCTCAAACACTTCCGAGGGATTCTTGAAACTAACCAAGGCATAATCATGCAATGCAAAGGGATGCACTTTTAACGGTTGCCTTACCTCCATATTGATATCATAAAAATGAAATGGTGTGCAGGTTCCGGCCCTAAAACCAATCTCGTGGGTATAGCCCATGGAAAAATCATCGGTAAACTCGGTTTCAACCAAATTTCGGTACGCGGCAGGCACATTGACCCTGTTGTACCTTAATCTGGAATAGTTGATGGGTCTATGCACAAGATTGGCCAATTGTTTCTTTTCCTCTTTCAATACATTCTTGTCAGTCGAGGAAAGAAAAGAGGTGCTGAGGGATACGATACTGTAATCGGCAATGGATTTGATGAGATATCGAAATTTATTGTTGTTCGGAGAGACATTTTTGTCATGTGCCGAATGCTTAGCAAACTGAAAAAAGAACATGGTCTTGATGGGAAACTTCTTATGTATTTCCACCAACTCATAAAAATTATCGTAAGGATCTTTTTTTAGGCCCAACAATACCGAAATACGGTCCCAAACATAACCGAACTTAAAATTGCCAAGGTCAAGGAACAATCCACCTAAAGTTCGTGCCACTCCCCTCATTTTAAAGGCATGTGATGTGGTAACATTGATGATGGAGGTGAAATTGTACGTCCTTTCCCGATGTTCCAATTTGGGAAAACGTTCCTTTAGAGCCCCCAATAATTTGTAGGCCCAAAGATCCACAACGGGCAACTCCAAAAACTTATACTGATAGGCCAAGCTTTCCTTTACAGGAAACCGTCCCACACTGTCCTTTACATGGGGCAGGTATTCCTCGTATCGACTCAGTAGAAAAAAACTGGCCGAAAAAATATCATACGGTATTGAACTTTTCTCCCCACTCGAAAAAAAGCAGGGAACACCACCCCAATCAGAAACTTTTATCTCTAAATCATTGATTCCTTGTTCGAACAGAAGATCGTTACTACGGATAAAGAATTCATTCTGTAGGGGCTGTTTGGAATAGGTCATTTTAGGGCCATTATGCTTGATGAAATCCTCCACCTTGGTGGCAAAGGTCACCTCCACACCAAGAATTTTTTCAAAAATCTGTTTGGCCGTGTAGGTAAGCCTATTTGTAACCTTATGGGTAAATATCAACAGCATGGGCTATAATATTCCTTTGTCCGCAAAACTGAAATAATCGTGTTGGGCTATAATCAAATGGTCCAGCACCTTTATATCCAAAGCCTCGGAAGCAGTTTTCAATTTTTGGGTAATCTGTTTGTCCGCCGCACTTGGTTTTAGGGTACCCGAGGGGTGGTTGTGTGCCAAAATGATACCCACCGCGCCTAGTTCAAGGGCTTGTTTCAATACCAATCTCACATCTACCAAAGTTCCCGTGATACCGCCTTTGCTCAACTGTGCCTTGTGCACTACCTTGTTGGAATTGTTCAGGTAAATGATCCAGAATTCTTCATGCTGCAGTTCCCCTATCATGGGATACAACAGTTCAAAAACATCATGGCTACCGGTTATCTTGGCAATCTTTTTGGTATCCTCCGCCCTTCTCCTTCTTCCAATTTCCAGTGCCGCGGCTATGGTCACCGCTTTGGCCTCGCCAATACCCTTAAATCGCATCAACTGGTTCACGGAAAGTTTTCCAAGCTCGTTCAGGTTGTGGTCCACCGACGCCAAAATACGTTTGGAAAGTTCTACTGCACTCTCACTTCTGCTTCCCGAACCTATCAAAATGGCTATTAGCTCTGCATCTGACAAAATGGAACTGCCCTTTTGCACCAATTTTTCCCTTGGCCGGTCATCATCTGCCCAATTTTTTATGGAAAAGGAAACTGGTTTTTCTTGCATGGTCTAAAGATAGGAGAATAATTTTATGTATTTTTCAGGATAAACCCTTCCACATGAAATCACTTTTTAATGATGCTGCCCATGCTGAAATTCTAGCTAGGATAGAACTTTTAACGGCAAAATCGGAAGGGCAATGGGGCAAAATGAAGGTGGGACAAATGCTGCACCACTGTCAATTTCCGCTCAAAATAGGGTTGGGAAGGACCAATACCTATAAAAACGCCAATCCCCTATTGAAACTTATGGGCAAAATGTTCAGAAAAACCCTATACAACGACAAGCCTTGGCGACACAACCTTCCTACGGCCAAAGGACTAAAAGTAGTCGAGGAAAAGGATTTTTCAGTGGAGAAGGATAAATTAGTAGCGTTGATCAACGACTTTCACCAAGAAAAAGACAAGACCGAATGGGACCCGCATCCCGTTTTTGGATATTTCACCCCGGAGCAATGGGGCCAGATGCAGTACAAACATCTAGATCATCACTTACGGCAGTTCGGGGTTTAAAACATCCCAGCCAATCTATCAAAATCAAGGCCGCCATAATTACCTGAACTCATCAACAACAGCGTTGAATTTTCAAACTGTTGCGCATATACAAAGTCCTGAAAATCCTTTGCGTCGGTAAAAACCTTAATGTCGGGGCTACCAAAGGCATCCAAAATTTGTTGCGGGGTTACTTCATGCAGCCCCTTGATCTTCAAGGCATCCAACGAGTAAAATACCACTGCCTGATCTGCCTGATCCAAGGTATGGCGGTATTGCGCCAAAAATTCCGGATTTAAACTGCTATAGGTGTGCAACTCCAAACAGGCCAACAGGTTTCGGTTTGGGTATTGTTCTTTAACGGCATTCACTGTTGCCCTGACTTTACTTGGTGCATGGGCAAAATCCTTGTACGCAACACTATTTTTGCCTTCCGCAACTTTCTCCAACCGTTTAGAGGCTCCCTTAAACGTGGAAATGGCCTCATAAAAATCCTCCTCGTCCACACCCATTTGTTGGCAGATCCACTTGGCCCCGGCCAGATTGGTCAAATTGTGCTCGCCAAAAATTTCCAAAGGCATTTCACCTTCTTCGGTTTCGAGCAAGGTCACACCATCTTCCACTCGGTAAGCAGGCACCGAATACGGAAACTTTCGAATCGGGTTTTCGGTAGCCTCCACCAGTTTTTTCACTTCTAGATCATCTTCACAATAGGTAATGCTTCCACCTTTCACTATACTATCCACAAAAATGCGGAATTGCTGCACGTAGCTTTCAAATGTTGGGAACACATTGATATGATCCCAGGCGATACCGCTCAATAATGCAATGTTGGGCTGATATAAGTGGAATTTGGGCCTACGATCAATGGCGGAGGATAGGTATTCATCCCCTTCCAAAACCATAAAATCATTTTCATCCGTTAGGTGAACCATGTCTGTATATCCGTCCAATTGGGCACCGACCATGTAATCCACATCAATACCATGGTACTTGAGCACATGAAGGATCATGGACGTAATGGTCGTTTTCCCATGGCTTCCTGCAATCACTACCCGGGTCTTGAATTTTGATCGCTCATATAAAAATTCAGGGTAGGAATAGATTTTAAGTCCCAATTGATGGGCCTTGAGCAACTCCGGATTATCGGCTTTGGCATGCATGCCCAAGATCACTGCATCCAAACCTTTGCTTATTTTTTCGGGAAACCAACCAAATTCCCTCGGTAACAGTCCTTTGGCCTCCAACCTGCTTTTGGAAGGCTCAAAAATCACGTCATCACTCCCTGTGATCGTAAATCCTTTTTTTTGTAGTGAAAGGGCCAAATTGTGCATGGCACTACCCCCTATGGCAATAAAATGTATGTGCATCAAATTCGAATATGGTTCAAAAATAGCCATTGCCTGACCCAAACCAAACAATGAAACCCCTATTAATTTTTATCTTGGTGGTAAAATTGAGAACAATGAACCTATCGGAAATCGAATCAAAGGAAATTATGCCGGGCTATCATGGAAAATTGGTACATGGTGAACAAATGAGCTGGGCGTTCTGGGAGGTGGAGCTTGGTGCCAAAGTTCCTGAACACCATCATATACACGAACAGATCATGCATGTGGTGGAAGGCACTTTTGAATTCACCCTGGACGGAGTGACAAAAACTTATGGTCCAGGTGATGTCGTTATCATCCCATCCAATGCCCCTCATAGTGGAAAGGCCATCACTGCCTGTAAATTAATGGATATTTTCAGTCCTGTAAGGGAAGAATACAAATAACATGAACATTTCATTAAAAGGAAAAAATGCCCTTGTGGGGGGCAGCAGCAAAGGAATCGGAGAGGCCATTGCCCGGCAATTAGCGGCCAGTGGTGCCAGAGTGACCCTTATGGCCAGAAACGAAATGCGGATGAAGACCATTGTTTCGGAATTGGACACTGAACAGGGCCAACAACATCAATATCTGGTGGTCGATTTTTCAGATTTTGAGAGTTTCAAAACAACCCTGACCAGCTATTTTAAAAAAAATACCGTGGACATTTTGGTGAACAATACCCAAGGACCACAAGCGGGTGGTGCCCTCGAAAAAAATGTGGACGACTATCAAGAGGCGTTCGATCTCCTTTTCAAATCCGTTGTATTAACCACTCAACTGGCGCTTCCCCATATGCAACAACAACATTGGGGGCGCATCATCAATATCGCCTCCATTTCTGTTAAGGAACCTCTGAACTACCTGGCATTATCCAATTCCATTCGGGCGGCTGTAGTTACTTGGGCAAAGAGTTTGGCCTATGATGTTGCCAAAGATGGCATCACAGTGAACAGTACCCTCACTGGCTATTTTGATACTGACCGGATTGCACAACTCAACTCCAAAAAAGCTGAAAAACTCGCAATCTCTCCAGATGAGGTCCGTGCCAACATGGAGGAGCAAGTTCCAACGAAACGAATTGGAAAACCTGATGAGTACGGTTATTTGGTTGCTTTTTTGGCCTCGGACCAAGCAGCATTTATCACTGGAACCAACGTTCCTATTGATGGCGGGTTGTTGAAATCACTTTAAAATGTTTCATTTTCAATAAATTAGGTCGTTTTAAAATTATAGGATGCTTGATTTTTAGGTACATTTATTGTCTAATCCACAAAACAATCACCTATGAATTCAAAAGTTTTTTTGGTTGCCCGTATCCTTTTGGGGCTTTTTGTCATCGTTTTTGGGGCGAACAAACTTTACCCCTTTCTCCCTGCCCCAGAAGAAATGCCAGATGGTTTGATGACTTATTTTACAGCGCTTACCACATCCAAAACCTTGCTTTTGGTAGGATTGGTGGAAGTTGTTTCAGGAATTGCCTTTATCCTTAACAAATATGGAGCACTAATGGCCTTGATCCTGATGAGTGTATCGGTCTGCGCCGTACTCTTCCATATAACCATGGCACCGGACACCATAGCTCCCGCCTTGGCCCTTTTGATCTTGAACATAGTGGTCCTTGTGGGCTACAAAGATCGATACAAGGATATCCTCCGTGCATAATATTTAAAAAGGCCTTCTTAAGAAGGCCTTTTTTATAAACTCATCCGGTCTTTAAAGATGTAGGATTGTCTCCGGGAAACTTCAACCTCTTCCCCATTCGTCAAGGTCAATTTCAACTTGCCATTGAACCAGGGAACTACGCCCTCAACAAAATTCGTGTTGACAATTTGTTGCCGATTGGCACGAAAGAACGATTCATCCGGAAGTTTTTCCTCAATTTGATTGAGCGATTTGTATAAGAGCGGTTTTTCGCTGGCAAAATAGACCCTGGTGTAATTTCCAACAATCTCGAACAAGGCAATGTCCCCTACTTTTACCAACCAGCACGATTCCCCATCCTTAATGAAAATTTGGCTGCCTTCTGTCAGTTTTTTTGCCTGAGTTTGGTTGTTCCTGGTTTCCAATTTGGCCCTTACTTTTTCCAAAGCAATACCGAAGCGTTTTTCACTAACAGGTTTTAAAAGATAATCGAGCGCATTGTACTCGAACGACTTTATGGCGTACTCATCATAGGCGGTGGTAAATACCGTTATGGGCACTTCATCCAACATCTCGAGGAGCTCAAATCCATCTTTTTCGGGCATGTTGATGTCCAAAAACAAGAGGTCGGGCCTTTCCAAATGGATCAGTTCCACACCATCGTCCACATTTTTGGCCTCACCAATAAGGTCAAGGTCCTCATGCAGCTTGATGAGTTCCTTCAATTCATTTCTTGCCAAACGGGAATCTTCCACTATGACCGCTCTTATCTTCATGACATGGGAATTATGATTTTGGCCATCACTTCATCGGAAATCTCCTCCAAGGTAAAGGATGCCTTGTCGGCATATAACAATTTTAAGCGCTGTTTGATGTTTTGCAACCCCAATTGCGTGGAATCCTTGGAAATATTCAACTTACCAGTGTTCCTGACCTCGATCAACAGCCCATCATCCATCCGTTGAATAGTCAATACAATTCTTCCCCCGTTCTTTAGGTTGGCAATACCGTGCTTTGCGGCATTTTCAATCAACAATTGAATCACCATGGGTGGAATTTTCATATCCAAGGTTTCAGGGTCCACTTGTTTAATAAAATCCAAGCGATTCTCAAATTGAATCTTGGATAGGTCTATATAATTATCGACCACCTCCAATTCTTCCCGAACTGGAATATCGTTTACGTTGTTCTTGGTCAGGGAGTACCTCAAAATCTCGGATAGCTTTGTTAGCATTTCCCGGGAACGGTTCACATCCTCCAACATCAACCCGCGGATGTTGTTCAGGCTATTGAACATAAAATGGGGGTTGATCTGTCCTTTCAAGGTATTCAATTGGGCCTGTTTCAGGCTGGTATTAAGTTCCAATCTTTCGATACGCTCTTGATTCAGTTTAAGCAATAATTTGATTACCAAATAAGTAACCATCCAAGCCCCCACTAAAAAGAACGAGTTCAGAATCTGCATCAAAAGATTGTTATACCCTTTGAACATTACTTTTTCTGCCTCGGTCAATACAAATCCAATTTTTATATAGAGATAGCCAAAAGCAATGTTCAAACCAGCAAATATGAAGGCAGTAAGGCAGAGACCAATAAAAATCTTGCCTAGGTCAATCCATTTGAAGTCATCAAAGGATACAAACCTTTTTAAATACCATCTTAACATAGAGGTGGCCGCTATCCCAATGAACATGCCAAAAATAAAGGAGAAAATGGAAAGCTCCACACTGATTTCCTTCGGAACGAGCAGCACAATGGAATTGATAAATCCCCAACCTATAAGTTGGAGGATCCAAAAGGCATATGTTCTTCTTTTTCCGCTTAGTTCCATATAACGCCGGCAATATGTCCAAATTTACGGAATACCGCAAATGGCAAATTATTGCCCATTCTGCTGTTGGTTACTAATTTTGTGCTGTTTTTCTTTTGAAAAGATTACAACAGCATCCTTTGTTTGGCAAAAAGGAGATCCAAACCATGGTCATTCCAGAATAGAAAAATGGAAAATAGGTATTGTAATCCCATCCATCAAATTTTCCGAAGATACCTATGAGACCGCCTATGATACCAACGGCGATGATTACTATTTGCGATGTTCTAAGTTTTTTCATGACTTTTTGTTTTACAGATGGCCTGCCTGATTATAGCAGAATGCTTACTAATACGGCGATAATCAATTTTGCAAGTACGATCATGGCTTTTTGATTTGTGATTGTTTGGCTAAAGTAAAACAAGTCAATTGTCCTGAAACCGGAATTATGACCAATGGTAAATAGGATTACTTGAACGGTAAAAGATGAGAAATGATGAATATTTCGGACATGTAGCTGAATCTTTGCTATTTAGCTTTTGGTGGGAACTTGGAAAACACCTTTTTCACCAAAGCCCTTAAATTGCTTTCCCTGACACTGGGCGAGGCATTCTCCCTATAACCACTCTGGGCGGTGGCTTGCCAGAACAGGGCATCCCTTTGGGCATCCACAAAATCGAATTGAATGTTCCTCTGGATACCGGGACTACCAACAGGTAACCCAAGGGATATGCCACCGCCAACGTTACGTCCTCCTCCACCGATACCAACTCCTACAGAACTGCTAGGGGCCCCTTGGAATTCATTACTTAGGATATTCACAAAGAAGTCAGGCTCTTCGGCCAATCGGTAGCCTCTTATTGACATGGTCGAATCCAAAATGCGTATTAGACGTTTCTCATCCAATTGACTGAGGCCGGTATGCATATCGGAATAGTAGTTATAGGTAGTATAGTTTGACAAGTCAATATCCTTGTCATAGTCATAATTCACTCTTACGGAAGTACAGGAGAGCAACAGGAAAACCAATAAAAAGGAATATACAAAGCGCATAAATGGCAAATCTGATTCCCTTAAAATTAGACAATTAAATGATTGGATAAGGAAAGAAGGGCCTTTATTCGTTCAACAGTGCCCACAGTTTATCTTTCAACGTTTGTATGCCCAAACCACTTACTGAGGAGATGAACATATAGGGAACATCTTTAAAATCCTCCATCATATCCTCGCTCATTTCTTGTATGAGTTCAGCATCCAACATATCACATTTGGAGATCACAACGAATCGGTTTTTATCCAATAACTCCGGATTGTACCGCTCCAATTCTCCTAAAAGGATATTGTATTCTTGACTAATATCCTTGCTATCGGCAGGAATCAAAAACAATAGGGTGGCATTCCGTTCAATATGACGTAAGAAATAGTGGCCCAAACCTTTGCCTTCGGCAGCCCCTTCAATGATGCCCGGGATATCGGCCATCACAAAACTTTGAAAATCGCGATATTCCACAATGCCCAAATTGGGTTTCAGTGTGGTAAACTCGTAATCGGCAATCTTTGGTTTTGCCGAGGTCATGGCAGAAAGCAAGGTAGATTTCCCAGCATTTGGGAATCCCACAAGTCCTACATCGGCCAAAACTTTCAATTCCAAAGTTACTTGGGTGTCCTGACCAGGAATACCAGGTTGCGCATAACGAGGGGTTTGGTTAGTAGCGGTCCTAAAATGCCAGTTTCCACGACCACCCATACCACCTTCCAAAAGAATCCTTTCCTCTTGGTCCCCAGTAATCTCAAAAAGGATATCATTGGTTTCCGTATCGCGTACCACTGTACCCAAGGGTACTTCCATATACACATCGGTACCATCGGCACCCGTACTTCGGCTTTTACCTCCATGTTCCCCATGGCCTGCCTTAAAATGCCTTTGGAACTTGAAGTGATAAAGCGTCCAAAGGTTTTTATTGCCCCGTACTATTACGTGGCCACCACGGCCGCCATCACCACCATCGGGACCTCCCTTGGCCACATATTTTTCACGGTGCAGGTGCGCAGAGCCCTTGCCCCCGTTACCGGAAGAGACATGTACCTTCACATAATCCACAAAATTGCCCTCGGTCATCTTATCGGTTTTAGTTTAAAAGCAAAAGGCCTAAATGGCCATAAGAAATCAATCCAAAGATTCTATCACCTGGCTCAAACGAGTGGTGATCTCATCAATTTCCCCGATTCCGTTCACAGAATGGAACTTGCCCTGCTTTTGGTAGTAGGCTTTAAGAGGTGCCGTCTTTTCGTTGTATTCGTCAAAACGGTTACGGATCTTACTTTCGTCCTGATCATCGGAACGACCGCTTACCTTCCCGCGCTCCAGCAAACGGGCCACCAAAATATCATCATCGGCTTCCAAGGCAATAGTGGCATCTACCCTCATATTCTTGGATTCCAAAAAATTGTCTAATGCTTCGGCCTGGGCAGCAGTACGTGGAAATCCATCAAAAATAAAACCAGCGGCATCCGGATTTTTCTCCACTTCGTCCTTCAGCATGTCTATGGTCACCGCATCGGGAACCAAATCTCCTCTATCGATATAAGATTTGGCCAACTTGCCCAAATCTGTACCGTTTTGGATGTTATAGCGAAAAACATCCCCAGTAGAAATGTGTTTTAGATTATACTTTTCTTTTAAAAACCCGGCCTGGGTACCTTTTCCGGCCCCTGGCTTGCCAAAAAGCACTATGTTGATCATATTAGCTTGATTTAATTGGTAAACTTCCCTCAGGTTCCTGCCCAACTCGTTGTAATCCAGTCCATATCCCACGATAAAATTATCTGGGATGTCCAATCCGATATAATCTATCGGATACTCGCCATTATACACTTCCGATTTATAGAACAGGGCAGCTATCTTGAATTCCTTTACATTGGTATTGGAGAACAGGTGTACCAACTGCTTCAATGTGCGGCCGGTATCCACAACATCCTCCAAAATGATTACGCTCTTTCCCTCCATTTCCTCAGGAACATCCAATAAGGTTTCCACAATTCCTGTGGAGGTGAGTCCCTGGTACGAACTCAATCGCACAAAGGAAACTTCACATGGATGTTGGTAGGCCTTCAAAAAATCGGAAACGAACATAAAGGCACCATTGAGGACCCCTACGAACAAAGGCACCTCATCCTTATAATCCTTGGCGATGTCCTTGGCCATTTTTGCAATGGCATTGAGGATCTGCTCCTCTTTAAGATAAGGTTTAAAAAATTTATCGTGAAGCTTGATCACAGTATTCTCGTTATGGTCAGGTTGGCAAAGATAGCATTTTTACAGGTGGTATAACCTTAGATCTTTCATACCTTCATGGATTTCATGTATTTTTGCTTTCATTCCAATTCGCTGATCAATGCAATTTTTTTCATCCAACTTTAAACTGGGAATCTTAGGAGGAGGACAATTGGGCAAGATGATGCTCTACGAAACCCGTAAATGGGACATTTACACCAAAGTAATGGATGCGGCGGCAGATGCCCCCTGTAAAATTGCATGCAACGAATTTGTTCAGGGCAGTTTGATGGATTACGACGCAGTATACCAATTTGGACAGGATGTGGATGTGCTCACCATTGAAATTGAGAATGTGAACCTTGATGCCTTGGAAAAATTGGAGCATGGGGGCAAAAAGGTATTCCCTCCCACCAAAACGCTTAGAACCATACAGAACAAGGCCACACAAAAGTTGTTCTATACGGATCATGAAATTCCCACGGCTCCCTTTACCCGCTTTGCCTATACCTCAGAAATTGAGGACAGCATTCACAATGGTGGATTGCAATTGCCCTTTGTTTGGAAAAGTGCGCAATTTGGGTACGATGGCCAAGGCGTAAAAGTGGTCCGCAAAATAGAAGATTTACAAGGTCTACCCAATGTGGAATGTATTGCGGAACACATGATCGACTTTAAGAACGAATTGGCGGTGATCGTGGCCCGTAACACCAAAGGTGAAGTGGCTACCTATCCAGTGGTGGAGATGGAATTCCACCCCGAAGCCAATCAAGTGGAATATGTGATCTGCCCAGCCCGAATAGACCCAAAAGTGGCGGAAAAGGCAAAGGAAATAGCCTTGAAAGTTTCGGAACACATGAACCAAATCGGTCTTTTGGCCGTTGAAATGTTCCAGACCCAGGACGATCAAATTTTAGTGAACGAAGTGGCTCCAAGGCCGCATAACAGTGGTCATTATAGTATTGAAGCCAGTTATACCAACCAGTTTGAACAACATATTCGTGCCATTTTGGGATTGCCTTTGGGCAAAACCGATAGCAAGGTGGCAGGTGTTATGGTAAACTTGGTAGGAGCAGAAGGCCATACCGGTGATGTGGTGTACCAAAACATGGAACAGATCTTGAAAATGGAAGGGGTTACCCCACACATTTATGGAAAAAGACAAACCAGGCCTTTCCGAAAAATGGGACATGTCACCATTGTGGACGAGGATATGGCCCGGGCCCGTGAAGTGGCACAAAAAGTAAAGGAAACGATTAAAGTGATAAGTGAATAATATGAGCAAAGTAGCCGTGATCATGGGGAGCACCAGTGACCTTCCAGTTATGCAGGACGCGTTGGATATATTGAAAGAATTTGGGATTGCCGTGGACGTGGACATTGTTTCCGCACACCGCACCCCCGAAAAACTGTTCGATTTTGGCAAAAATGCCCACAAAAATGGGTACAACGTAATCATAGCGGGAGCAGGCGGTGCAGCTCACCTACCTGGGATGGTCGCATCCTTGTCACCTCTACCCGTAATTGGTGTGCCCATAAAGAGCAGTAATTCCATTGATGGATGGGATTCGGTACTATCCATACTTCAGATGCCAGGTGGAGTACCAGTGGCTACGGTAGCACTGAACGGTGCCAAAAATGCCGGTATTTTGGCCGCACAGATCATCGGCAGTTCCGATAGCCAAGTTTTGGCGAAAATGGAAGCCTACAAAGAATCACTGAAGGAAAAAGTGATCAAAGGAGCAGAAGAGGTCAGGAAAAAATCCTAATATCAAGGATGGCATGAGCTATAATCAAATTGGCATATTGTTGGCCATTGGAGTCATTGCCTTTGTTGGGATCACTTGGAAAAAAGTAAGCAACCCCTACCTAAAAAGTTTATGGAGAACTGCACTTTTGGTATTTACCCTCTATGCTGCACTGTTGATCTATATTGAAATCCATTGGCAATTTATAGAAGAGTACGCTAGTAAATATGACCTTAACGGCAATGGATTTGTAGATCTGAACGAGTATTCCGAAGAAGCCATTGCCGCCATGAACAAAAAAACCAATGGAAAGAACATCAGAATCTTAGCCCCAGCCACCATGGCCGCTTTGGCATCGATCATCGGATTTGCCTATTTGATATCCGACCTATTTGTGATTCGTTTGAAGAGTCAGGAAAATAGCAATGAAATTGAAACCACATGAGCCCCAATAGTATAGGAATCTTGATAGGAATTTGTGGTTTGATGGTTATTTTTCTAACCAAAAACAAAGCGAATACTCTCTTTACCAAAAAATTATGGCATACTTCATTGATCCTTTTCTTGTCATACACTATATTATTGCTATTTGTTGAAATTCGATGGGAATACCTTCAGTACTATGCGAGCCGTTTTGATTTGAACCAAGACGGAACCTTGGATTGGAACGAATCAACAGATGAGGCACTTAATGCTTTGCAAAAAGCATCACACGATACTGCTCGGAATTTTGCTTTTCTGACCACGGCTTTGTTTTCAACTTTAATAGCTACTCTTTTTTTTATTGCAAATCATTTATTTTCTAAAAAATCTAAAAATCCAAGCATCTAACATGTCCAACAATAAAAATCCCTTATTGGAGCCTTTTGACCAAGCTCCCTTTTCAAAAATAAAGAACGATCATTTTAAACCAGCCTTTCTTCAGGCTATGGACGATGCCCGGAAAGAAATTGACGAAATTGTAGCCAATCCAGAACCTCCAACTTTCAGCAATACATTGGAGGCCCTTGATTTTGTAGGACAGCAATTGGACCGCATTTCCAGTATTTTTTTCAACCTTAATTCTGCGGAAACCAATGAGGAAATTCAAAAAATAGCCCAGGAAGTTTCTCCCTTATTATCCGAATTCAGTAATGACATTACGTTGAATCAAGGTCTTTTTGAGCGCATCAAAACCGTTTATGAGCAAAGGAAAAGTCTGGATTTGACACCGGAACAGTACACCCTTTTGGACAAGAAATACAAAAGTTTCAGCAGAAATGGGGCCAATCTGAACGAACCGGACAAGAAACGCCTTCGGGAAATTGATACGGAACTTTCCAAATTAAAACTGAAATTCGGTGAAAATGTATTGGCCGAAACCAACAAATATGAACTTCTTATCACCAATGAGGAAGACCTGAAAGGACTGCCAGAAGGCACTGTGGAAGCCGCGGCACATTTGGCAGAGTCCAAAGGAAAAAAAGGTTGGCTTATCACCCTGGAGTATCCTAGCTATATTCCGTTTATGAAATATGCGGAGAACAGGGAACTGCGTAAAAAATTGGCCATCGCCTTTGGCAGCAAGGGATTCCATAATGATGAACTGGACAACCAACAAAATGTATTGAGGATTGTGAACCTCAGGTTTCAACGTGCCAACTTGTTGGGATATGCGACCCATGCCGATTTTGTTTTGGAAGAACGCATGGCCGAAACCCCAACCAAAGTTTTGGAATTCCTGAATGAACTATTGACCAAGGCAAAACCAGCCGCCGAAAGGGAATACACCGAGTTGGAAAACTACGCAAAGGAATTGGACGGCATCGATCGTTTGGAGAAATGGGACAGTGCTTTTTATTCTGAAAAGTTGAAGCAGAAATTGTTCAACTTGGATGATGAGAAACTAAAACCCTATTTCAAGCTGGAAAATGTGATCAAGGGCGTGTTTTTGGTGGCCGAAAAATTGTTCGGTCTTCAGTTCAAAGAAGTTTCAACTATTGAAAAATACCATCCTGAAGTGAAGACCTACGAGGTTTATGATGATACCAACAACTTCATTTCGCTTTTCTATGCCGATTTTCATCCAAGAACCGGTAAGCGCGATGGGGCTTGGATGACTTCTTTCAAATCACAATACACCTTGAACGGAAAGAACAGTAGACCACATATTTCAAACGTGTGCAACTTCACCCGTTCCACCAGTACCAAACCTTCCTTGCTTACTTTTAACGAGGTAACGACCTTGTTCCATGAATTTGGACATGGGCTTCATGGTATGTTGGCCAATACCACCTATCCGAGTCTGTCCGGCACATCGGTTTATTGGGACTTTGTGGAACTGCCCAGCCAGGTAATGGAAAATTGGTGTTATGAAAAAGAGGCATTGGAGCTTTTTGCATTTCATTACGAAACCGGCGAATTGATCCCCATGGAATTGGTTGAAAAAATCAAGGAATCTGCCAACTTCCAAGAAGGATTGGCAACGGTTCGCCAATTGAGCTTTGGCTTTTTGGACATGGCCTGGCACGGGAAGGATCCTTCCAATGTAAAAGATGTAAAAGCATATGAGACAGAAGCCTTCATAAGCACCAACCTGTTCCCTGAAACGCCAGAAACCTGCATGAGCACTTCATTTTCCCATATTTTCCAAGGTGGTTATTCCTCTGGATACTACAGTTACAAATGGTCCGAGGTATTGGATGCTGATGCGTTTGCCTATTTTAAGGAGCATGGTATTTTCAACAGGGAAATTGCAGACAAGTTCAGGGAACATGTGCTCTCCAAAGGAGGTACGGAAAACCCCATGGAACTATACAAAAGGTTCAGGGGAGCCGAACCTAACATTGATGCATTATTGGAAAGAGCGGGATTGTTGAAAAGTTGACTCCTGTCATAAATTTCACACAATATATTTACTATCTTTTCTATCTTAGTTTTAAGTTTTTTAGGAAAATGGAAGCCAGTCGGTTTCTGACACGACCTGATTATCCCAAAATCTAACCAATCAATTCTTCTTGAAATGAAACATAAGGACATTGAGGATATCAAGATCAAACAAATACTGAACCACACGGCCAATGCCGTGCAAATAGGGGTGTATGAATTTGACATGGCCAACAAAGAATTATATTGGAACGATACCATAAAAAAAATTGTTGAAGTCTCCAATGATTTTGTCCCTACCCTTGAATTAGAACTAAGCTTATACAAAGAAGGAGATTGTAGGGAAAAGGCCCGCCAAGCTTTGGAAAAAGCCATTCATAAAGGGGAACCGTATGACCTTGATGTAGAAATGGTTACAGCCAAGGGAAATCTACGCTTCATACGTAAAATAGGTTATCCCGAATTTAAAAATGGAACGTGTGTTAAAATAGTAGGGGTCCTCCTAGATATTTCAGATCGTAAAAAAGCAGAATTTGAACTGGCCAAGAAAAACCAACAACTCAACAATGCGGAAAAAATGGCCAAAATTGGAAATTGGAACTGGAGTACCATTACGGGGGAACTAACTTGGTCCGATAATCTTTATGAAATCTACGGTCTTTCTAAAAACGAGGACATTTCCTATGAAGTCTATTTGAACCATATACATTTGGACGACAGGAACCTCGTGGAGCAAAAGATAAAGAAGGCTATGGAAACAGGGACCTACGATGATCTCATATATCGTATTCAGCTTAGGGACGGTACCACAAAAATCATCAAGTCCATGGGCATTGTCAAAACTGATCTCGGAAAAACCGTGGAAATGTTTGGCACATGTCAAGATATAACCGATCAGGTCAACAAAGAGCAAGAGCTGGTTAAAAAAAACCAACAGTTGACATTTGCCGAGGAAATGGCCCAAATTGGTTATTGGGAATGGGATATTGTGAATGACCACCTTATCTGGTCTGATAATATGTATCGGATTTTTGGTTTTAAGATTGGATCTAAATTGGGCTTTGAAAATGTTGTTGAGGCAATTCACCCGGATGATCAAGATAATTTTCGTGCCAACGCAGCGGAATTCATATCCGAAAAACGGTTCAGAAAATTCATGCACCGAATAGTCCACAAAAATGGCGCTATTAGAACCGTTGAACTTTTTGGCGAACTTATAATGGATGGTGCCGGTAATGTGGTTAAAATGGTAGGCATCACCCAGGACATTACGGAACAGCGCATGTCCGAAATCAAATTCCGGGGACTTTTGGATTCCGCACCGGACTCCATGGTAATCGTAGATCAAAAAGGCACTATCCATTTGATCAACAAGCAAGCCGAAAAAATGTTTGGATATACATTTTCCGAACTTAAAGAGAAACATGTGTCCATGCTTGTACCGCAACGACTATGGGACACCATGGAGTTTTATGCAATTCCTTTTTTTAAAGACCCTAAACATACCGGACTTCCAGACAACCTGGATTTCTTTGTTCATAACAAGTCAGGTTTCCAAATTCCGGTTCAAGTTACCCTTAGCCCTCTTGAAACACCCGAAGGACTCCTCGTTTCCATAGCCATTAGGGATATAACCACCCAAAAACAGGCGGCACACAGAATCATGGAAACCAACAAGAGCCTAAAAGAATCCGCAAAAAGACTAAAGGCCCAAAACCGACAGCTTGCAGAGTTCAACCATATAACATCACACAATTTAAGGTCCCCCGTCAGCAACTTGAGTGCACTACTAAACATTTACAAGACAGAAAATGATGAAGAGATGAAGGAGGAACTCATCGAAAAAATCGAGACCGTCACTAATCATCTTTCTTGGACATTGGATACCTTGGTAGAATCATTGATGATAAAAAACGCCGAACAAATCCCTGTGGAAAAAATCTCCTTTGAGGATACCCTGTCAAAGACGAAAGAAATGTTGGCGGCCCAGATCTTAAAATCGGGAGCAAACATAACCTCCGATTTTGCCGATGCTCCTTCTGCCATGTATAACAAAGTCTATTTGGAGAGTATTTTCTTGAATATGGTAAGCAACTCCCTGAAGTATTGTTCGGAAAATAGAACCCCCGAAATTTTCATTCATTCCAAAGTGGAGAACGGAAAAACACAACTTGAATTCAGGGACAACGGACTTGGAATCAACTTAAAGAAAAATGGACACAAACTTTTCGGGTTCAACAAGGTGTTTCACCGGAACAAAGATGCCAAGGGTGTTGGGCTATTCTTGACGAAGGCCCAAGTAGATGCTATGGGAGGTAGTATTTGGGCCGAAAGTGAAGAGGGTGTTGGCACATCCTTTTTTATAAACCTAAATAACTGAATATGAGTTCCCTTAATGTCTTTGTTGTGGATGATGACGATATCTACCAATTCACCCTGAAAGTAACTTTAAAAAGTATCCCTTCCGTAAGGTCGATAAGCACTTTTTCTGATGGAGCAGAAGCACTGGAACATATTATGGCCAACAAGGACGAATTGGAAGCACTTCCAGACATCATTTTTTTAGATATCAACATGCCGGTCATGGATGGATTTCAGTTTATGGATGAATTTGTAGATTTACTTCCTCGGTTGAATAAGGAAATTAAAGTGTATTTGGTTTCCTCCTCCATAGATCCCATGGACATGAAAAGGGCCCGAAGAATCGACGCCATTTCAGATTATCTGATAAAACCCCTGAAATCCGAGGACATTAAGGAAATCCTACTTCAAATATCATAAAGGACTGTCCGAGTATCAGCAAGATAAAAGACAACTCTGTATTTCAACAGATCTAGGCAATTTTTTCTCAAAAAAGCGCTGCCCTAGATTATTCAGCCAGAAAAATCTTCATATTGTTAGTATGGCATTCATTTAACGTCTAATAAGTTTTTACCAAAGAAACTGACTAAAAGAGCAACTTGTTCCAAAAAAAATTATTTTTGGGATATCTAAACAACTATGGCCGAGAACGAACTCCATCCTGAAAATTGGGTCGACCTCTACGCTGATTACCTGTTCAACTATGCGGTTGCTCGGGTTGGCGACGCGGATTTGGCCAAAGATTTGGTGCAGGAAACTTTTTTTGCCGGCCTCAATTCCGCCAAAAATTTTAAAGGCGATGCTGCCGAACGCACTTGGTTGATATCCATCCTCAAACGAAAAGTGATAGACCATTACCGAAAGATCAATTCCAAAAAAGGTAAGGCCGAGGTCCGCATCAATTACAGTGAGGATTCGGAAGCCGAAGGCGATTGGCTGGAACAACAAGTAGCCGACCCGTTCAGCAAGGACGGTGACCATATCATGGAAAATGAAGAATTGGGTCTTGCTATTCAGGACTGCATTTCCAAACTGCCCCAAAAACAGGCACTGGCATTTAAAATGAAGACCATTCAGGGCATGGGAACTGAAGACATCTGTAATGAATTGGGCATTAATCCGTCCAACCTTTGGGTAATGATCCATAGGGCACGAACGGCACTTATGGGTTGTTTAAACGATAATTGGTTTTAGCTATGAAGATTTCATGTCAGGAGGCATCAAATATCTGTAACAAATCACAATACAAAGAGGCAAGCTTTTGGGATATTGTGAAGCTTCGTATTCACCTATTGTACTGCAAGGCCTGTAAACAGTATTCCAAAAAGAACAGTGAGCTTACCTCCATGTGCGATCGGGCGGGGCTTACCATGCTTTCCAAAGACGACAAGGAACGTATGAAGCGTGACCTTGAAAAAAAATTCTAGAAGATTTTCTCCACTCCCCAGAACAACAAAAACCAAAAAATAGGAATCGCTTCCACCCAAAAGGATACAAAGTAGCGTGACCTCATTCTTTTGTCGGACATCAGTACCAACACCAAAACAAAGACAAGCGCCAATCTCAAACCTATCTCCATGGGATGAATGTTGTCTTTCAAAAATGTGAGGAGAAAGAAAACCATGGTCATAGCAGTCCCCACGTTTTTTGTGTTCTTGACTCCCAAAACCTGAGGTAGCGTTCTTAAACTCTTATCATCCCATTGCAGATCCCTGATTTCAAAGGGAAGGATCAATATCAGTACCAAAAGAAAGCGTTGTGCAAATGCAATCCAAAAATCCCAGTGCAAGGGCATATGGGCGTCCAGTGCCGGGAATAAAACGGTAAATCCCGCCCAAACAAAGGCAACTATATAAATTTTAAGTCCAGCCAAATTCCTAAGGTTCTTGGCGCGTGGCAAAAGCGGTACGGCATAAAGAGCGGACAAAAGTCCCAGAACAATCGTTCCCCACCAAATGCTTTGATCCAGTTGAAAAAAGAAATAAAGGGCAAATCCGAACGAGAGAAAACTGAAAATTTGGATGCTCTTGTGATAGGCATTGGAGACCATCAAATATTTATAGGCCTCCACCCCATATTTAATGAAATTGTAGCAAACGATCACACTAAAAAAAATAAACCCCAGCAGATCTATATCAGAAAGAGTACCGAACAGATGAAAAGTGACACCGGCCATTGCAATGACCGCCAAAGCCACATGGATACTAGCATCCAAATAAAAATCGAATATGGATTTCAATGTGCGCATATGAACAAAACAATGGCGGAAAGCAAAAGGTTAATTTGTGGTTAACAACTTTGCCCCATCGACCATCAAAATTGCCCATTTTCATTGAATTAATCCCTAATTTTGTGCACTTTATTGGATTGAACATGAACACAGAGGTTTTTGCCGCCAGACACATAGGCATTACAGAAAAAGACATGCCCCACATGCTCCAAACCATTGGGGTTGAAACCGTGGAACAACTCATCAACGAGACCATCCCGGATGACATTAAACTCAAACAATCATTGGACCTTCCTTCTGGAATCAGCGAACACGAATTCCTGAGCCATCTACAGGAATTGGCCCAAAAAAACAAGATTTTCAAGACCTATATCGGTTTGGGGTATCACGAAACCTTGACCCCATCCGTAATCAAAAGGAATATCTTGGAAAACCCAGGATGGTATACCGCCTATACCCCTTATCAGGCAGAGATTGCCCAAGGCCGTTTGGAAGCCCTTTTGAACTTCCAGACCATGATCACCGACTTGACAGGAATGGAAATAGCCAATGCGTCCCTTTTGGATGAAAGTACGGCTGCCGCCGAAGCCATGACCATGTTATTCGATGTTCGTGGTAGGCAACAAAAAAAGGATGGTGCATCCAAATTTTTTGTTTCAGAAGAAGTATTGCCACAAACTTTGGACCTGCTGAAAACAAGGGCCATTCCATTGGGGATAGAATTGGTGGTAGGCGATCACGAAGCCTTTGATTTCTCTTCGGAATTCTATGGTGCACTGCTCCAATATCCTGGCAAACATGGACAGGTCCATGATTATGACTCTTTTGTGGAAAAAGCCAAGGAAAGAGAAATAAAAGTAGCCGTTGCTGCCGATATTTTAAGTTTGGTATTGCTCAAAGCCCCTGGTGAATGGGGTGTTGACGTTGTAGTAGGCACTACCCAACGTTTTGGTATCCCTTTGGGATACGGCGGACCACACGCAGCCTTTTTTGCCACCAAGGAAGAATACAAAAGAAGTTTGCCCGGTAGGATCATTGGGGTGACCAAGGACACCGATGGCAACCGCGCTCTACGTATGGCACTCCAAACCAGGGAACAGCACATAAAAAGGGACAAGGCTACATCCAACATCTGTACCGCACAGGTGTTATTGGCCGTCATGGCTGGCATGTACGCCGTATACCACGGACCAGGAGGATTGAAATACATTGCCAACAAGGTCCATACACTTACCAAACTGTTGGCAAAAGGACTGGAAGCCATTGAACTTGAACAATTGAACACCAGCTACTTTGATACCATCAAAGTGAAATTTTCCAGTATTGAAAAGCTAAAGGACGTTTGCGAGAGCCGTGGCATCAACCTAAATTATATTGATCAGGAAACCGTTTCCATATCCTTGAACGAAGCCACTTCCGAAGAGGATTTGAAATTGCTGCTTTCCTGTTTTATCGTTTCCCAAGAGGATAAAAAAGAGTTTTCGTTCGAAAGCGGGATCAAAGAAGTGATTCCTTCATCCCTTCAACGCAAGACCCCATTTTTGGAGCACGAAGTGTTCAACTCCTACCATTCGGAGACAGAGTTGATGCGCTACATCAAAAAATTGGAACGCAAGGATTTGGCCCTGAACCATTCCATGATCTCGTTGGGAAGCTGCACCATGAAATTGAACGCTGCCTCCGAAATGCTTCCATTGAGTTGGCCTCATTGGGGGAACATACACCCCTTTGTTCCTTTGGAACAAGCTCAGGGTTATCAGGAAGTTTTAAAATCCTTAGAATCGTATTTGAATGTGATCACCGGTTTTTCGGCCACTTCACTGCAACCCAACTCCGGGGCACAAGGTGAGTATGCCGGATTGATGGTCATCCGCGCCTATCACGAATCCAGAGGGGAAGGACATCGCGACATTTGCCTGATTCCCGCCTCTGCACACGGAACCAATCCAGCTTCCGCCGTCATGGCCGGCATGAAAGTGGTGGTGACCAAGACAGATGAAAAAGGAAACATAGACATGGCGGATTTGGAAGAAAAAGCCAAACAGCATGCCGAAAATCTGGCCGCCTTGATGGTGACCTACCCTTCCACCCATGGGGTATTTGAATCCTCCATCAAACAGATCACCAAATTGATCCATGACAATGGTGGGCAGGTATATATGGACGGTGCCAACATGAACGCCCAGGTCGGTTTGACCAACCCTGCGACCATCGGTGCCGATGTGTGCCACCTGAACCTTCACAAAACCTTTGCCATTCCCCACGGGGGTGGTGGACCAGGGGTTGGACCCATTTGTGTTGCCGAGCAATTGAAACCTTTCCTTCCTTCCAATCCAGTGGTAAAAACAGGAGGCGAGGAAGCCATTACCGCCATATCGGCAGCTCCTTGGGGAAGTGCCTTGGTCTGCTTGATTTCCTACGGATATATCAAAATGTTGGGAGGTGAAGGACTTACCAATGCCACCAAAGCGGCCATCCTGAACGCCAACTACATCAAAGATCGCCTAAAAGGCAAATTCGATGTGCTTTACTCCGGGGAAAAAGGTCGTGCTGCACACGAAATGATCATCGATTGCCGTCCTTTCAAGGCCAATGGAATTGAAGTCACCGACATCGCCAAACGGTTGATGGACTATGGTTTCCATGCGCCGACGGTTTCTTTCCCGGTTGCCGGAACCTTGATGATCGAGCCTACTGAAAGTGAGAGCCTTGCCGAATTGGACAGGTTCTGTGATGCCATGATTTCCATCCGAAGTGAGATTGATGGGGCCAATGCGGAAGAAACGGACAACGTGCTCAAAAATGCCCCACATACGTTGGGCATGATTACCAGCGATACCTGGGAGCATGCATACAGCAGACAAAAAGCGGCTTTTCCATTACCTTTTGTGGCCGAAAATAAATTTTGGCCCAGTATACGAAGGACCGATGAAGCTTTTGGGGATCGTAATTTGATATGCACCTGTACTCCGATCGAAGAGTACATGGAAGCCTAAAAACCATTGTAAACGTTGATAAAAGCCTTGGCGGAAATTCCGGACCAAGGCTTTTTTCTTTTTTGCCGATTTTGAAACCCTACTTTGGACATTGTAACACTTATTATGCATGCATAATAACTAAGTCAAAAAGTTCATATCTTAAATCAATTTTAAAAACCTCAACATGAAAATTGGCATATCAGGCACTGGAAGTTACATCCCCTCCATCGTCACCAAAAATGAAGCGTTTTTGAACCATGAGTTCTTGGGTACGGATGGAAGTAAATTTGGGTATGACAATTCAACCATAATTGAAAAGTTCAGGGCCATTACCGGAATTGCCGAAAGAAGGTATGCCGAGCCAGAACTTAAGACCTCAGATCTTGGGTACTTAGCTTCCGAAAAGGCCATTCTAAATGCACAGATTGACAAGGAAGACCTGGACTACATCATATTTGCCCACAATTTTGGGGATTTGACCCAAGGAAAGATCCAAGGGGACACATTGCCCAGTTTGGCAACCCGAGTAAAACATTTATTGAAAATAAAAAACCCAAAGTGCGTTGCCTATGACCTTATTTTTGGTTGTCCGGGATGGATAGAGGGCATTATACAGGCTTCCGCATTCATTAAAAGTGGAATGGCCAAGAAGTGCCTCGTCATTGGAGGCGAAACCCTCTCCAGGGTCGTGGACGAATTTGACCGGGACAGTATGATCTTTTCCGATGGTGCGGGGGCCGCAATACTCGAAGCCGACCCAGCAACAGGGGAAATACTCGCACATGCCTCCCTTACCTTTGCCAACGAGGAGGCCTACTATCTATATTTTGACAAGAGTAATCGTTCCGGTTGTTGCCAGGACACGCGCTACATCAAAATGCAAGGACGCAAGATCTACGAATTTGCCTGTATCCATGTCCCCAAGGCCATGGCCGAGTGTCTGGACAAAAGTGGGGTCGGTATTGATGAGGTAAAAAAAATATTCATCCATCAGGCCAATGAAAAAATGGACGAGGCCATCATTAAGCGCTTTTATAAAATCTATGGAAAGGAAGTCCCGGAAAATATAATGCCCATGAGCATACATGAATTGGGAAACAGTTCGGTGGCCACGATTCCAACCCTGTACAATATGGTCCTGAATGGCGAACTGCCGGAACACAATCTAAAGAAGGGGGATGTTGTGATCTTTGCAAGCGTTGGCGCCGGAATGAACGTGAATGCAATTGTATATAAGTATTGATGCCAAAAAAAGAAGATTCCTAGGATCCATGCATTTATGAAATTCATGTCAACCCATAGAATTCGGGAGCCGAGAAGCAGAACATAATTTCCAAATGTTACCCAACATAAAAACTTAATTGGGATTTGTAATTTGTTTTTTGGAATTTTAGCCAATGTACGAGAACAACTTTCCGAACAAACGCTACAAACACACCATGGCGTTTTTGCAAAAACATATCCCTACGTCCGAATCCATTTTGGATCTTGGGGTAGAGAACCCTTTTTCAGAAATCATGAAAGCCGAGGGTTACCAAGTGGAAAACACTAACGGTGAGGATTTGGACATTGACTTTAAAGCTGTTGCCCAATCCAATGCCGAGGTAGTGACCGCATTTGAAATCTTTGAACATTTGGTGGCCCCTTTTAATGTTTTGAAGGAAGTAAAGGCCAAAAAATTAGTAGCCAGCATACCCATGAGATTGTGGTTTTCGTCGGCCTACAGGAGCAAGACCGACCCTTGGGACAGGCATTATCATGAATTCGAGGATTGGCAGTTCAATTGGTTGTTGGAAAAAGCGGGATGGACCATAAAGGATTCGGCTAAGTGGACCAACCCCACCAAAAAGATTGGGATCCGACCTTTGTTACGGTACTTCACCTATCGATATTACATTGTTTATGCTGAAAGAAATGACTAGTTTGTCATTAAGGGCGCAGTCGAGAAATCTCCTGCAAGCTAACCTAGTTAAAGAATTTTCAGAGATTCTTCAATCACTTCGCTCTTTCAGAATGACCAAGCCCATAAAATTCCAATCAACGGTTAAAACCTATTGGGAATTATGAACTGTTTTTTGGAATTTTAACCCATGCAAATCAGCATCGTTATCCCGGCCCATAATGAAGCAGCTTATATCAAGGATTGCTTGAACTCGTTTGTAGCACAAACCTATCTGCCCAACGAAGTCATTGTAGTGGATGACAACTCTTCCGACAATACTTTTGACATAGCCCAAGGTTTTGCTCAAAAACATCCGTGGATCAAGGTGTTTCAACGGAAATCCAAAGATGAGCATGTTCCTGGCAAAAAAGTAGTGGACACCTTCCATTTCGGATTGGCACAAACTTCCGATTTTGATCTCATCGGCAAGTTTGATGCCGATATTATTTTACCGCCCCAGTATTTTGAGACAATGGTGAACCGGTTTCAGTCCAACTGGAAATTGGGGATGTGTTCGGGTCTTTTATACATCAAAAAAGAAGATAATTGGGTCTATGAGAACATTTCGGACAAAACCCATATCCGTGGTCCCATAAAATTGTACCATAAGGCCTGTTTCAACAAAATCGGAGGATTGAGACCTGGGGTCGGGTGGGACACGGTGGATACGCTATTGGCCAAGTACCACAATTTTGAAACAGAGACCATTCCAGAACTTCACGTAAAGCACCTTCGATCAACAGGACACGGATACAGTTCCCAAAATTTTCTAGTTAAAGGTGAAGCTCTTTACAAAATGCGCTATGGTATTGTCCTTGCCAAAATAGCCGCCCTAAAAATGGCGTGGCAAGCCAAAAGTCCAAAACTGTATGTTCAAACAATCTTTGGCTTTCTGAACGCCTTTCTAAGACAAAAACCTCACTACGTAACAAGACAAGAGGGTAAATTCATCCGAATGTACCGTTGGAAGGGAATTTGGTCCAAATTATAAATCGGACTTCTTAAGATTCATTATCCGTCAATTCAAAACAATTATCCATCAATTCAAAACATTCTTTCATCAATTTCACTGTTGAAATGAACAAACTATCTGTATTTTAAAACGTTGCCAGATTTTCCTACAAAAATTCATAGATAATGGTAGAAAAACAACCTCATCATGAAACCAACAACACGGGAGGCATCAAAATTCGAGATTGAACTTGGGTCGGGAGAAATCTTGGACCGGTTGGAAAAAGGCTTGATTCATAAGGGCTGGAATCGCTTGCTACACAATGGACCTGAACTCTTACTACGATATAAGGTAAAATCAACCTTTGGACCCTGTGGCGAGATTATCCACATCCAAATTTCAGAAATCAACCCTACTCAAAGCCTAGTGGAGATTCGAAGTAAACCTCATTTGTTGAACAACATCTTTAAGCGTGGCAATGATAAAAGGAACATCAATAAGGTAAAAGCGGTGTTCAACATAATGATATAAAATCATGCTTCCCCTTTAGCATCTATACCAATTAAAGAACAGCTGGACACCTAATCAAATTCCAAAACCTCTGCTATGGGTTTTCCTGTGGTCCCACTCGGGAAGGCAATGCCCAATAAGGATGCTATAGTTGGTGCTATGTCAGGAATCTCCGTCCTGTTTACCGTGCTACCATGTTTGATCCCTTTTCCAAAAAGAAGCAGGGGTACATGGGTATCATAAATCTGCGGAGATCCGTGGGTGGATCCTGTTCTACTATACGAAATATAACCTGGACTTGGAACGATCAATACATCCCCTGAACGTTTTTGGTTATACCCGTTCTGGAGAATATAGGGAATGCCTTCGGTATAGTCATTCTCCCACATCTGATGGCCTGTGTAAACCTGACTTATTCCCTCATAGCCCAACAATTCCTTGGCAATGTCTTCTTGGGCATCATCTAGATCAATATCGAGATTGTTCAAAATCTTGTGATCCAGAAACAATTGGTAATTGGATTGGTTTTTCACCACATCGGTAGTTCCATACTTGTATTTCAAAAACTCATCGAAATGTTCTTTGATTCCTTTCATATCCAGATAACCTCCTGGTAATTTTTGATCGGTCAAATAAGACGGAACATTTATAGCGGCATGATCCGCTGTCAAGAATACCGTATACTCCCCTGCTCCCACTTTGTTATCCAATGTAGCAAACAAACGGGCCAAATCTTGATCCAAACGGATATAGGTATCTTCAATTTCCTTGGAGTTCACACCAAAAAAGTGCCCAACATAGTCGGTACTTGAAAAACTAACCGCTAGAAAATCGGTGAAATCATCTTTACCCAAGTTTTCCCCTTCCAAGGCCGCAATGGCAAAGTCGGTGGTGATACTATTTCCATATGGCGTGGTTCTCAACAAATTAAATTGGCCATTTGCGTCCCATAGAGCCGGAATATCATGCGGAAAGGCAGAGGTGGTCTCCCCTTTGAACATGCCCTCGTAATTATTGGCATCCGTGCCGCTTTCTGCATAGGAATCTATGGGTCTGAGGGTTGTCCATGATTTTTTATAGACCTTGACCGCATCAGAGTTGTTATAATCAACTACCCATTGCGGCAAGGCATCCATATAGTAGGAACTTGTAATCCAATTTCCAGTTTCACCGCCTTCATACCAAAATGCACCATTAGCGGAATGGCCGGCAGGCAAAATGGCTCCTCTATCTTTAAGGGCAATCCCAATGACCTTACCTCTTTGTTGTGTGTGCAAACGTAACTGATCCGTAATGGTCGTGGTCAATAGTCGATGTGGAGACATCTTACCTGCATCCGAGGTTGTACCTACAGAAGTGTAGCTTTCATCACCGGCGCAATACACCATTTTTCCCGATTCCTTATCATACCAATCATTCCCGATAATACCGTGCATGGCCGGGAAAGTACCAGTATATACCGAAGCATGCCCCGGACCCGTACTGGTCGGTGCGTAATTATAATGATGGTTTTTACCGTTAAATCCTTCGTTCACCATTCGTTTAAAACCACCTTCTCCGTACTGATCCCAAAAACGGGTCAGATAATCGTACCGCATTTGGTCTACAACAATACCGACCACCAATTTCGGGGATTGGGCCAAGAGTTCACTTGGAGTCTCTTCTTTACTATTTTTTTTTCGCTGTCCAAAGGACAAGCTGATCATGCATACCAGTAAAAAGGGTAAAATAAGGTTGGTCTTTTTCATGGAAAGAAATTAGTCAAACGACAACAAAGCTATTCATTTATCCTGTTTAAAAAGTTTAAATGAAGGTTAAATGCTCCACAATATTCTTATTTTTATCACCTCAAGTCCAAAGTAAGCTAATGAAATACCTTGAAGCGATTGGGAAATACTTCATCATGATATGGGAAGTATTCAAAAAACCAACCAAGTGGCCCATCATGAGATCGTTGATTCTAAAAGAAATAGATGATCTGATCTTCGGGTCCATGGGTATCATCATATTCATCTCCTTTTTTATTGGGGGTGTGGTAACCATCCAGACCGCATTGAACCTGAACAATCCCTTTTTACCCAAAAGTTTGATCGGTTTTGCCACACGGCAATCCGTCATATTGGAGTTTGCACCGACCTTTACCTCCATCATTATGGCGGGTAAAGTGGGATCTTATATTACCTCCAGTATCGGTACCATGAGGGTTACCGAGCAGATTGATGCCTTGGAAGTAATGGGAGTGAACTCCTTGAACTATTTGGTTTTCCCTAAGATCATCGCAACCATGATCTATCCCTTTGCAGTGGCTGTTTCCATGTTTGTTGGCATTCTAGGAGGATGGGTAGCCGCAGTATTTGGTGGTTACGCCCCTAGCGGGGAGTTCATTAAAGGGCTTCAAATGGATTTCGATGCTTTCCATGTAACCTATGCCTTTGTCAAATCTATTGTGTTTGCTTTCATCATTGCAACAGTTCCATCTTTCTATGGGTATTACATGAAAGGTGGGGCGTTGGAAGTGGGCAAGGCCAGTACCACTTCGTTTGTTTGGACCAGTGTGGTGATTATCATCTGTAACTATGTATTAACACAAATGCTTTTAGGCTGATGATCGTAGTAGAAAATGTACACAAATCCTTCGGGGAACACCATGTACTAAAGGGAGTTTCCACCATATTTGATAAAGGGAAGACCAATTTGATCATTGGGCAAAGTGGTTCCGGGAAAACGGTCTTTTTAAAATGTTTGTTGGGCTTGTTCGAGCCGGATGAAGGTCAAATCTGTTACAACGGTCAATATTATTCCGAGCTTTCAAATGCGGAACGCAGAAATTTGAGACAGGAAATGGGTATGGTTTTCCAGGGCAGTGCCCTGTTCGATTCCATGACCGTGGAAGGAAATGTAATGTTCCCTTTGGATATGTTCACCAACCAGTCCAAATCGGAAATGCAAGATCGTGTGGATTTTGTTTTGAAGCGGGTTAACCTGATTGACGCCCACAAGAAGTTCCCAGCGGAAATTTCCGGGGGAATGCAAAAGCGGGTCGCCATTGCTCGGGCCATTGTAATGAACCCCAAATATCTTTTCTGTGACGAACCCAACTCTGGACTGGATCCCAAGACTGCTATTCTGATAGATAACCTCATCCATGAAATCACTCAGGAATACGATATTACCACAGTGATCAACACCCACGACATGAACTCGGTGATGGAAATCGGGGAAAAAATCATTTTCTTGAAAAATGGTTACAAAGAGTGGGAGGGCACGAACAAAGAAATCTTTAAAACGGACAATCAGGCCGTAACGGATTTCGTCTATTCTTCGGAATTGTTCAAAAAAGTACGCCAAATGTATATTGAGGAGCGTAATTAATCCTTACAATAACCTACTTCATCGGACTTCAGACATCCTGAAAATTACTCCACTTCTTTAACTACTAGGGTAGAATCCTGAAGTCTCAGCTTTAACCAGGCCAACATTTTTTTAATATCAGCATCCTTTTGGGAAGAACGGACCCCGTCTTTCCATTTAATACTAAAAACAGGTACGGTATCCAATTTTTCAAAGTCGGTATTGATCTGATAGGAAAATCCCATTTGTGACAAATTTTCATAATTGGCCTTGGCCTCTTCACTTATGGCCTTGAAGGGAATCTGCTTTTCAGCATTTTTGGATAGATTGGATACTTCGGCTTCCAATAATCGTATTTGTTCATCCTTGTTCAATAATTCGGCCTTATTCTTTTCATATAGCTCGCTCACATAGTTAAACTTTTCCTGGGAATCGTCCTTACCCCCTTGAATGATATGCAATTCGGCGTCCTTCAATCGGCTATACTGACTTTTTTGGGTTCGCCAAGTGTTCACCACATTTTCAGGAATCAGTTCATCACCCATACAGACCAACTCTATCAATGGAGTTTTGCCATCGTTGTATTCAATTTTTGTCAGGTTGTCCACATATCTTCCCGCTCCTTCAAACTGGTACACACCTATTGTCTCACTCAGAAATTCTTGTGCCTGTTTTTTGAACAATGATTCTTGAAAAACTTGGTAAAATGTAAATCCAGCTGGAATCATCACCAAAATCCCTGTAATGGAGGCCAATCGAGCAATCAATCTTCTTCTGTGTGAATTGGCATATCGCACCATTGGGAATCGTAAAAACTTGATGACCAGGAAAGTTGCCAGTCCAATAAAAATGGTGTTGATAATAAAAAGATACAGGGCTCCAGCTGCATAGGAAGGTTTTCCTATAGCCAATCCAAATCCTACGGTACAAAGTGGCGGCATCAAAGCGGTTGCAATGGCTACACCAAAGATGACACTTGCAATAGTACCTTTTTTAGCCCTGGCGATAACCAATGCCAAACCACCAAAAAATGCGATGAGTACATCACGGATATCGGGTTTGGTCCTCGCCAAAAGCTCGGACGAAGCATCCCGCAGCGGAAAAAGATAAAAAAACAAAAAGGCAGTGATAACACTCAACACCACCATTACGGTAAAATTCTTGAGTGACCTTCGTAACGTATCAATATCGTTAATGGCCAAAGAAAGACCCATACCCAAAATTGGGCCCATCAATGGGGAAATCAACATGGCTCCAATGACAACGGCAGTTGAATTTGCATTAAGACCAATGGAAGCTATGAATATGGAACAAATAAGAATCCATGAGGTATGTCCCTTGAACGGGATATCGGCGATGATAGATTCCGTGGTGGTAGTGACATCCGTATTGGAGCGAATTTCCAAAAGATCAGAAAGAAATTTCCGAACACTGCCCAGCAGTCCTTTAAAATCTTTTTTTACTTCGTCACCACTATCCTGATCCGTACGTGGTCCAGTCTTTAATTGTTCCTCGCTCATAAATTATGCAAACTGATCTCCAAATTTGTCCTTTACTTCTCCAAGTACTTTTTTGATGTCCTGTTGTTTGGATTTTGGATAGATCAACAAAACATCTTCCTTATCCACAATAATATAATCTTCAAGACCATCTACCACTACAATTTTACCTTTTGGAGACCTGATCATGTTGCCCTTGGCATTTTCAAGTACCACTTGGGCGTTCACAACGGCGTTTTCGGAAGCGTCCTTATCCAATTTTTCATATAGCGCACCCCAAGTACCGAGGTCGTTCCAATCAAAGGTTGCAGGCAGTGTATAAATGGATTTGGATTGTTCCAAGATAGCATAATCTATGGAAATGTTATCGGCCTTGGCATAGTTTTCCTTGATAAAAGCAATCTCCTCCTTAGTATTGTAGCATGAAATTCCTTCGCCGAACAATTCATACTGACTGGGTTGATAGGATTTAAATGCTTCCACTATGGTCTCCACACTCCACATAAAAATTCCGGCATTCCACAAAAAGTTACCTTGAGCCAAAAATTCCTTGGCCGTTTCATAATCCGGTTTCTCCCTAAATTGGGACACTTTTTTCAACTTCTCGTCACTCCCTTTCTCAAATTCGATATAACCGAAACCGGTATTGGGATATGTGGGCTGAATACCCAAGGTGCAAAGCACATTTTGTTTTTCGCATTTATCGAAACACGCGGTTACATCCCTTTCAAAAGCATCTTCATCCTCTATCCAATGATCACTGGGTGCCACGATCATCACTGCATTGGGGTTCATTTTTTGAATTTTCAACGAAGCATATAAAATACAGGGGGCCGTATTGCGCATGGCAGGTTCCGAAACCACCTGTTCCGGTTTTACCTTTGGTAATTGTTCCAGAACCAAATCATTGTACCTTTCATTGGTAAGAATCAAAATATTTTCGGTGGGAATGAACTTGTTCAAACGATCGAATGTCTTTTGGATCAAGGTTTTTCCCGTACCCAACATATCGTGAAACTGTTTTGGGTTTGCGGTAGTGCTCACCGGCCAAAATCGGGAACCTACCCCTCCTGCCATCAAAACTGCGTAATAATTCTTGTTCATTGTTATTCTGTTTTAATTGTCTTTCCAAATGTAAATGAGGAATCTCAAAACATTCCTTGCAGATTTCTCAATCGTCCCAACCATTTTTGGGTCTCATTTCGAAATGACATTATTTACTATCGTTTTATTAAATACTGTTTTCCTATTGCCAAATCAATTCACCAATTCCACTTCGGCATTCGGCTGGAACAAGTACATTCTGCCAGTTGCCAATTCCACACATTCGTAGCGCTTTACCTTTTTGTTTCCCTTTTTGAACAGTTTTCCATTGTACAATCTAAAAACACTGCCATAAGGTATCTCATATACATAGCTGCTCAACCGCTCCTCAACATCAAAAGCCTTTAGTGCGATGGACAGGCGTGCATCTGTACTACTGCTGGCCTTTGGGTTTTTGAAATGGTTCGCAATGATAGGTAATAATTGGTTCGGAAACACCTCCGGCCTAATAAAAGGCACCATCAAATGTTGAAAGGTACGTTTCCACTCCTCCCCATGGGGTTTTATTAAACGACCATACCTTTCAAAGGCCACCAAATGGGCAATCTCATGGACAAGCGTAATCAAAAATCGGTATTTATTCAGGGAGGCGTTGACCGTAATCATGTGTGTTCCACCAGGCATCCTCCGGTAGTCCCCATGACGGGTAACCCTATGGTTCACGATCTTCAAGTGAACCCCATGCGTTTTGATGAGTTCAAAACAGGGTTCAACCGCACGTTCCGGTAAATATTTTTGAAGGGTGGTGCTCACTGAGACAAAGTTAATGTTTAATCCAATTGGTGAAAAAGCTCGAGAAAAATCACCTAACAAATAATTCTAGGGGGAAAGTGTAACAAAAATTCGGTTACATTATCTCTATTCACATAAACTCCTTAAAACCAACTGTATGAAAAAGATACTGTTAAAGATTCTGATGCCTTATGATTTTAAAAAAGGAAGAATGAATATTGGGATTGCCATACCTAGAATAATAGGGGGACTAAGCTTAAGTTTAGAATTCGGCTCACCCAAATTTGGTATGCCTTGGTCCATGAAGGATGATATGGGTTTCTTTCAGGTAGCATCTTGGTTCCCAGAAGATGTAAAAGAATTTGGGATGCCATTTGTTTGGGCACCTTGGGTATTTGCTTGGTTTGGCGCAGCAAGTGAGGCCATTGGCGGATTGTTTTTGGCCTTGGGCTTGGGCACACGAATCAGCGCTTTTTTTATAGGAATGACAATGTTGACAGCAACATTCTTTCAAAAATGGCCCGAGGCCATGGAATACAACAGCAGTTGGCCCCTATTACCTGCAATGGGATTTTTTTGGATTGCACTATATTCCTTCCTGTTCGGATCAGGAACTTGGGGACTGGATCATCTTTTGACCAGAAAGTTTAGAAAAGAAACTATTTAAGGTGTACTATTACTAACCTGCAATAATTTTCCGTTGTAGAGTTTATGTCCGGTCAAGGCAAAATCCTTGATATAAGTGGCCATTTCAGCTGCTGTTATAGGGGCTTGATAGCCTGGAAATGCCTCTTCCAACATTTCGGTCTGCACTGCACCCAAGGCCAGAACATTAAAACTGGGACCCGTCTCCTTGAATTCCTCCGCCCAAAGTTCAGTCAAGGTAATTACGGCCCCTTTGCTGGAGCTATAGGCGGAAAGGCCAGGAAATTTAACGCTCCCTTGCACCCCTCCCATGGAACTTATGGTGACCACGTGGCCATTTTTGCCCATGAATGGAAGCACAGTCTTGGTCATTTCCGCAACACCGAACACGTTTACTTTGTAAACACTCTCAAATTCTTCTGCTGAAATGTCCTGAAATGGTTTGTTTAACAGTCGGCCCGCATTATTGATAAGTATATCCACCACGTGCCATTGAGAAAGAAAATCGTTTACTTTTTGAAAATCGGACCGGTTGCCCAAATCGAATGAAAAAGTATGCACGTTGGAAAGTTGTAAATTTTCAACTGGCTTTGCATTTCTAGATAGAGCCAAAACCTGATGACCTTCTTGAGCAAATTGCTTTACCAATTCAAAACCAATACCCCTACTTGTCCCTGTGATTACGATATTTGCCATTTTCAATACAATTTGTCATTCCCGTGAAAACGGGCATCCATAAACCTTACCTTCCATCCCTATAAGAGGACACTTAATTATTTTTGATTTCTTGGGTCGGTGCATTGGCAATCCCTTCCAACACAGGAATGGTCTTGTTCACCAAATTGGCCATATGTTCAAAATCCATCTTATCCGCTTCATCCCCAACTTTATGATAGTGGTCAAAATTGGTAAAATCGAACGTGCTAAATGTATGGGATGGCACTCCCATCTCTACATGAAAGGCGTAATTATCCGACCGTTTGAATAAACTATATTCCTTTGCCGTAGGCAAGAAACCCACTAGCTTTTCTTTGGCATAGGCATTGCTCACTTCGGCCAAGTTGGACATTTCAAAACCTGTGAGGTACATCAAATAATCTTTGTCCTTCATCGGAATTCCGGTCATTTCAAAATTGAGCATGGCATATAGGTTCACTCCTTGCTCCTTCAATTCCTTGGCCAAATGTTTCGATCCCAACAATCCTTTTTCCTCGGCACTGAAAAGGGCAAAGATCAAACTGCGTTTGTTGGTCTTGTGGGTTCCAAAATATCGTGCATATTCAAGTACAGTAGAAGTACCTGAGGCGTTGTCGTTCGCACCGTTCGCAATGGCATCACCGTTCTCTATGTTTACGATACCGATATGGTCGTAATGCGCCCCTATAACAATGTATTCCTTCTTCAAATCGGAATCATTACCCTCCACAATCCCAACGATGTTAAAGGCAGTCTTGTTAAAATTGGACAAGGTATCACGATAGGTCTTGAAATAAGGTTTAACCCTGTAAGATTTTAAGTAGTTTTCAATATAGGTCGCAGCCAATTCTATTCCCTCGGTGCCGGCATCACGGCCCTTCATATCGTCGGATGCCAAATAGTTCATCATCTCACCGATTCGCTCCGCATCGGTAAAAGTTTCGGTCGTTTTTTTGGTCGCGCCTGGTTCCGCAGCTGGACTGCCCATATTTTGTGACGTACCACAATCCATGGCCAAAAGTGCAACAAGAGCATAGATAAAGATTTTCATGTATTTCGTTTTTTGATTTTTTAAAGATAAAAAAAGCATCCTTAAAAGGATGCTTTCATCATATGTTATTGTCCCTTTCGACTACACTCAGGGCGTTTAAAATTAAGCCAACATGGTCACTGGGTTCTCCAGATAGGCCCTCAACGTTTGAAGGAACTGGGCACCCGTAGCTCCGTCCACGGTTCTGTGGTCGCAAGCCAAAGTAACCGTCATGGTATTCCCAACTACGATCTGTCCATTTTTAACCACGGGTTTTTCCACAATGGCTCCTACGGATAAAATGGCCGAATTGGGTTGGTTGATAATGGAAGTGAACTCCAAAATACCGAACATACCCAAGTTAGAAACCGTAAACGTGCTTCCTTCCATTTCATCCGGTTTTATTTTCTTGGTCCTGGCCCTACCTGCCAAATCCTTCACCGCAGTTCCCAATTGGGATAAGGTCAATTGATCGGCAAACTTGATCACAGGCACTACCAAACCATCTTCCACAGCAACGGCCACGCCCATGTGCACATGGTGTTTGTACACGGTGGTATCGCCATTCCAAGAGGTATTTACCTGTGGATGTTTTTTAAGGGCCATGGCACAGGCCTTCAATACCATATCATTGAAAGACACTTTAGTGTCCGGTAAATTATTGATCTGTTCCCTTGAAGCCTTGGCATTGTCCATGTCCACTTCAATGGTCAAGTAATAGTGTGGTGCGGTAAACTTGGATTCCCCCAAACGCTTGGCAATGACCTTACGCATGGTAGAGTTTTTCACTTCCTCCACACTTTCCTGTCCTACAGGCAAATTCATTGGAGCCACTGGTGCAGCGGCTGCAGTGGTTTGGGCAGCAGGGACACTTGATGGTGCCGCGGAAGGCTGGTAGTTCTCAACATCCTTTTTCACAATCCTACCGTAATCACCTGAACCTTTAACATCGGCTAGGTTGATTCCTTTATCACTGGCTATTTTCTTGGCCAATGGCGATGCCAAAATACGATGACCATCTTGGGTAACCGTAACAGTTTCGGTAGTTGTTTCAGGTTTGGGTGTCTCGGCCTTTGGTGCTTCATCAGTGGGCTCGCTTGACGCAGTACTCCCACCTGATTGGGCATTTAAAACGGCATCCACATCGGTTCCTTCCGGGCCAATGATGGCCAAAAGTGAATCAACGGGAGCACCTTCACCTTCTTTGATGCCTATATACAGGAGTACACCTGAATAAAAAGACTCGAACTCCATGGTGGCTTTATCGGTCTCTATTTCAGCCAAAATATCGCCTTCCTCCACCTTATCGCCCACTTTCTTCAACCAACTGGCCACGGTACCTTCTTCCATGGTATCGCTCAGTCTTGGCATGGTCACGATTTCCACTCCTGCAGGAATGGAAGCGGCTGCTTTTGGGGCAGCAACTTTTTCTTCGGCTTTGGGTGCTGGAGTTTCTTTTGCTTCTTCCATGGCAGGGGCCGATCCACCGTTCAAAAGGGAGGAAATGTCTTCTCCTGCACTACCGATGATGGCCAAAAGTGAATCTACCGGAGCACCTTCACCTTCCTGAATTCCAATATGGAGCAACGTGCCTTCATGAAAGGATTCGAACTCCATGGTAGCCTTATCGGTCTCAATTTCGGCCAATATATCTCCTTCTTCTACTTTGTCCCCTACTTTTTTGAGCCATTTTGCCACGGTACCTTCTTCCATGGTATCGCTCAATCTAGGCATGGTGATTACTTCTGCCATCTAATTATAATTTATGTGGTAAAAATGGATAGTTCTCCTGTTCGTAAACAACGTCGTACAATTGCTCGATCGGCGGAAAATCTGACTCTTCCGCAAACTTTTCGCATTCGTCGACCAAATCTTTTACCCTTTGATCTATATTCTTGATCTCATCCTCGGTGGCATATCCTTTTTCAAGGATGATGTCCTTCACTTGGGTGATGGGATCTATTTTCTTGTATTCCTCAACTTCTTCCTTAGTACGGTAATGCTGTGCATCCGACATGGAGTGACCACGGTAACGGTACGTTTTCATTTCCAAGAAAGTTGGTCCACCTCCGGTACGTGCCCTTTCCACTGCTTTGTCCACTTCCTTGGCAACAGCGGCAGGATCCATTCCATCCACAGGGCCACAAGGCATTTCATAGCCCAAGCCCAATTTCCAAATATCTGTAGTGTGTGCTGTACGGGCTACAGAAGTACCCATGGCATAACCATTGTTCTCACAAATGTAGACCACCGGCAATTGCCATAGCATAGCCAAGTTGAACGATTCGTGAAGGGCACCTTGCCTTACCGCACCATCACCCATATAACAAAGAGTAACAGAATCCCTTTTAAAGTATTTATCGCCAAAGGCCAAACCGGTTCCCAAAGGAATCTGACCTCCTACAATACCGTGACCACCGTAGAAACGATGTTCCTTGGAGAATATGTGCATGGAACCACCCATACCTTTGGACGTTCCTGTCACCTTTCCATAAAGCTCGGCCATCACCCTTCTTGGATCCACACCCATACCAATGGGCTGAACGTGGTTACGATAGGCAGTGATCATGCGGTCCTTGGTCAGGTCCATGGCATGCAGGGAGCCAGCCAAAACAGCCTCTTGGCCATTATACAAGTGGAGAAATCCCCGGACTTTTTGTTGAATATATACGGCGGCCAATTTGTCCTCGAACTTTCTCCAGAACAACATGTCCTCATACCATTTAAGGTAAACTTCTTTGGTGATTTTTTTCATCAACGGTAGTATTAATTGAAATTTCCCTGCGCTGGGGAAGAGCAAAAATACATATATATCTGTTTTGGAAAAAGAATTGATTTAAGAATCGCCCAAAAATGAGCTATTGAATGCCAAAGGCAAAATATCTGCCATGGCATTGCATTTAAAAATGGGTCCTTTTTCTGCTTTGAGCAAAATGGAAATGGGCGATTGCTGCTTGTGTTCATACTCCATGATAGCCTGCCTGCAATTGCCACAAGGAGCTGCGGGAACATCTGTTACATGTTCCTCCGAAGCTGCGCTGATCGCTACCGAGACAATGGCAATACCCGGAAACCGGGCCCCTGCTTGGAATACGGCCACACGTTCGGCACAAAGACCCGATGGATAGGAAGCATTCTCTTGATTGTTGCCTATAACCATCTCACCATTTTCCAGCAAAGCGGCTGCTCCCACCTTGAAACGGGAATAGGGCGCATAGGCATTTTTACGGGCCGCTTCGGCCGCACTTAACAATTTCCTGTCATTTTGTGACAACTCCCCTTCGTCCTCAAAAATGAGAAGATCAAACACGATCCGCTTTTTTTCCATTCGATATATGGTATTACCCAAAAATAAGAAAACCTGCCCATGGGGACAGGTCTTCGTCTATTATTTATTGGATGATCAATCGTTCAAAAATTCCTCCCCAAAATTAAAGGTCAGCGAAAAACGCAAAGTGTTTTCCAAAGGATTCTTGACCTGTGAGGTGGAGAAAAGATAGGATAAATCTATCTGTGCCGACTTATATTTGAATCCCGCACCAAGTGTAAAGTATTTACGGGCACCTTTAACGGCACTTTCATTAAAGTAACCTCCGCGCAACATGAATGCTTCCCTAAAACGGTATTCCGTTCCTAGGGCCCAAGTGACCTCTTTCAATTCTTCACTGAAACCGTCAGGAGCATCCCCAAAGGATTCAAAGATTCCACTGAAGAAACTGATGTTCTGATATTCGTCATTGTCCTCCGTGGTTATTTCACCGTCCCCGTTGAAATCCCTAGGAGTGGGGACCAACAATTTGTTGAACTCGGTATTTATGGCCAACACATTGTCTTGGTCAAAAATGAAATCAAATCCGGTACCCACTTTTAAATTGGTAGGCAAAAAGTTTTTCTGTCCACCTTCATCATATTGCAACGAGCCACCAATATTGGAGATGTTGAATCCCAATCTCCAACGTCCATCAAAATTGCTGTATGCAATTTCGGGTGATCGGTAAAATCCGGCCACATCCACCGCAAAGGCATTGGCTGCCTGCGAATCTTGCGTGCCATCTTGAAATCTAAGATTAGAACTGATAAATCTACCCGCCACCGCCATGGAAAAGCTCTGGCTCAATTTTAGGGAATAGGAACCATCCAATGCAAATTCATTGGGTTTTACCAAAGTTGCCTCCTGATCAATCGTTTGCCTCAACTCTATTTCTCCAAGGCCGAAGTAACGAAGGCCAAAGGCAAAGGCACCCCGATTGTTGTTGAGTTTATTATAAAAAGTAGCGTTCAACAAGGACACATCGTTCACTATGGTTTCCAGATATGGCGTATAGCTAACCCCAATGCCCATTTTTTGGGTGGCAAAAGCATACTTTGCGGGGTTCCATTGCTGGGAATAGGCATCAAAGGAAGTAGCAACACCCATGTCTCCCATACCTGACGACCTAGCATCGGCTGCAATGGTCAAAAAAGGTACGGCTGTGGTGATCGCTCTTTCTTGCTGTGCACTTATCCTTGGGGCCACGATAAGAAACACTACCAAAATGAGTAACTTTTTCATTCGAAGTTTTTAGCGTTTAGTAAAGTTCACGGTCCAAAATAAATTTGGATGTATTACCTGTTAACGGTCAAATGCACAAATTCTTGTGATGGATGGAATATTTTTGAGCTTTTTTTGATATAAACATACCTATATATAGCAAAAGCCCACTTCACCAAAGCATAGTACCGTTAAAAAGTAAGACCCTCATACTAATTCTCCATCATCTCCGTTACAAAAGAGTAGCCAATACCAAAAGGGGAAATGGCCAGAATTATTTGATGAGCACAAAATATAATGGCAAAAATGTCGTTTTAAAGCCATTGAAGGATTAAAAAAATCTAAACAAGTTGAAGTTACCAAGGGTATAAACCCTAAGTATTAAAGTACTCAAGCCCAAATTATGAAAAAACACTTTATCAAAGTTGTCCTTTCTTGCGCTATTGTGATGGGAAGTTTTTCAAGTTGTAAAAACTCTTCATCTTCCAAGGACGTCTCCAGAGCCACAGGTTGGAAAATCAACGCCAAAGAAGGAGGGTTCCAATACAATTCCGACTTCAAGGAGCAGGAAACTCCTCCTGGAACTGTATTTGTTGAAGGTGGAACCTTTACCAAAGGTAAGGTCCAAGATGACATTATGCACGATTGGAACAACACACCTACGCAACAACACGTGCAGTCTTTCTACATGGATGAAACCGAGGTAACCAATGTGATGTACTTGGAATACCTGGATTATCTAAAGGAAGTGTATCCACCGGAAAACCCAAATTACACCAACATCTATACCGGTGCCCTACCTGATACCTTGGTATGGAGAAACCGATTGGGCTTCAACGAAACCATGACCAACAACTACCTAAGACACCCAGCCTATGCAGAATATCCTGTTGTAGGTGTGAACTGGGTACAGGCCACCCAATACGCCGAGTGGAGAACGGACAGGGTAAACGAGGCCATGTTGGAAAGAGAAGGTTATTTGGCCGATGATACCAAATATAAAGTATTGAACGGGGAATTAGACGGTACCTTTAGTACCGAGGCCTACTTGAACAACCCAAACTCGGTTTATGGTGGCGAAATCGACTCGTTGCAAGGAAAACAAAAACGTGACTCCGTAAACGTATTTGCCAAAAGAAGTAGCGGTGTGATCATGCCGGAATATAGACTTCCCACCGAAACAGAGTGGGAATACGCTGCCCAAGCTTTGGTAGGATCAAGGGAGTACAACAACTACAGGGGTAGAAAAAAATACCCATGGGAAGGCGACTACACCCGTAACGGACAACGTGTGGGACGCGGTGATCAGTTGGCCAACTTTAAACAAGGTAAAGGTGACTACGGTGGTATTGCTGAATGGTCTGACGATGGAGCAGATATTACCGCCCAGGTAAAATCCTATAAACCCAATGATTTTGGTCTATATGACATGGCCGGAAACGTAAGCGAATGGGTTGCCGACGTATATCGCCCCATTGTTGATGACGAAATCAGTGACTTTAACTATTACCGCGGAAACGTATTCATGAAAAAGGCCATTGGTGAAGATGGTAAGGTTGAGATATTGACTGATCAGATTGTTTATGACACACTACCCAACGGTAAGATTGTGGCCATGAATCTACCTGGGGAAATCAAAGAGGTGCCCGTCGGTGAGGAAGAAACCTATCTAAGGACTAACTTTGACCAAAGTGATAACCGTGGTTATAGGGACGGTGACCCAGGTTCCTCAAGATTCTTTGACCGTTTCAGTGACGAAGAGGACAATAGAAAAATGTATGATTCACCTCAGTTCAAAGCAGAACGTGACTCAACAGGAAAACTGGTTCGCAAATACGACACCTCCAACTTCAGGACCTCATTGATCAATGACGAAGTCAGGGTGTATAAAGGCGGTTCTTGGAGAGATAGGGCCTACTGGTTAGATCCTGCACAAAGAAGGTATTTGCCACAATATATGGCCACGGACGATATCGGATTCAGATGTGCCATGTCCAGAGTGGGTTCCAAATCCAAGATCAAGAACAAAACGGTTAGGCATAAAAAAGCCAAATAAAAACATCGAGCATATTTTTAAAAGCTCCGGCCAAAGGTCGGGGCTTTTTTTTATCTTCGATTTATGACATTGGAAAAGCTTCATGCCCTATTTTTAGAGCATCCCATCATTTGTACCGACACGCGAAAAATTGAGGAAAACTGTATGTTCTTTGCCCTCAAGGGACCCAACTTCAATGGCAACGCTTTTGCAAAGGATGCGCTGCAAAAAGGAGCTTCCTATGCTATCGTCGATGAGGAAGAACACCGGGCTTCGGATAGAACGATTTTAGTGAACGACGTCTTGGAAACCCTCCAGCAGTTATCCACTTTTCACAGAAACCACAACAAGGCCAAGATTATTTCCTTGACCGGCAGCAACGGCAAGACCACCACAAAGGAGCTGATCAATGCGGTGATTTCAAAAAAATACAGGACCATTGCCACACAAGGGAACCTCAACAACCATATCGGGGTGCCCCTGACGCTTCTATCCATCAAGGAAGACATAGAAATGGCCATTGTAGAAATGGGAGCCAACCACAAGCGCGAGATTGCCCATTTGTGCCAAATAGCGCAACCCGACTTTGGGTATATTACCAATTTTGGCAAGGCCCATTTGGAAGGATTTGGAGGAGTGGAAGGTGTAATCCAAGGAAAAAGTGAGCTTTATGACTACCTGACATCCCATGGTAAGTACGTATTCATGAATGCCGATGATCCCATCCAACAGGATAAGCTGGCCACTTATTCCAAAAAAATGGGATTTAGCGCCATAGACCGAACCTATTACAATATTGAATTTGTGGAGGCCAACCCCTATGTTGTTTTGGAAGTTGAAGGCATCAGAATTAAATCCCAACTGATCGGGAAGTACAATTTCACCAACTGTTGTGCCGCCATTCTCATGGGAAAATATTTCAATGTGCCTTTGGAAGACATCAAGGCCGCGATCGAATCCTATCAACCCAAGAACAACCGTTCACAGATCATGGATAAAAATGGTCATAAGATCATCTTGGATGCCTATAATGCCAATCCTACCAGTATGAGGGCCGCTTTGGAGAACTTTCATGCCATGGATGCCCCAGATAAAACAGTGATCATTGGCGACATGTTCGAATTGGGACCAACCGCCGCGGAAGAGCATCAGGGTATTGCAGACCTAACCGAACAATTGAATTTTGAACAGGTGTATTTGGTTGGAGAAAACTTTTTTGGTGTCGATACTCCCTTCCAAAAGTTTAAAAGCTTTGCCGACTTCAAGGAGTTTTTGACCCATCAACCTTTAAAAAAAGGAACACTTTTGATCAAGGGATCTCGTGGAATGGCTCTGGAGCGAATCTTGGAAAACTTGTAAGGAAGTGAAAAAGAGTGGGATATACTGGATTCGAACCAGTGACCTCTGCCCTGTCAAGGCAGCGCTCTAAACCAACTGAGCTAATATCCCATTAAAAAGCGGTGCAATATCGGAAATTATTACCAATCCCCATACTCCGCCGAATTTTTTGATGTTTCGTGCAGGGTAATATGCAGCAATTGGCCTTCGGCCAGTTTGGGTTTCAAAATATCGTAAATGACCTTTACAAAGTACTCTGTGGTAGGTAACAGGTCCTTGAACTCAGGGCAATCCTCGTTCAGGTTTTTATGATCGAAACGTTCCTCGATCTCGTCCCGGATCAAAATGCTCAGTTCGGCCAGATCCATCACAAAACCTGTATTGGGATCCACCTCGCCCCTGATCCGAACCTCCAGATCAAAATTGTGGCCATGAAAACTTGGACTGTTGCACTTACCAAAAACCTCCAAGTTCTTCTCCTTGCTCCAATGGGGATTATGGAGCCTATGTGCGGCATTAAAATGTGCTTTTCTACAAATGGTGGCAATCATATTACAAAAAGAATTCTCTGTTGTTTTTGGCACCACAAAATTATTGATTCCATCTGAAATGGCCTTTGAAATCACCAAAGAATATCATCAGATAAAAAAAGCCTCCAGTTTCCCGGAGGCCTGCGTCAAGCTTAGTCAATCAAAACCAACTTGAACACCCATCTTAACAACTTAAATACATATAAATCAAAAAACAATCGTCTAAGGGCACAAAACATGGAGAGCCTTTTCCTCTACATTGACAAAGATTTCCCTGTCCATAAGATTGTGCAGCTCTCCATCCGCTTGCATCAAATGTTCCGTTTGCTTGTCCTCAAAGGCCAATTTTAAATGTTTGACCTTGTAGTATTGTATTTTTTTCAAATATTGATCCAACCGCAATAGAATGAACAAACCCATGAAGAGCATCTGAAACTTGCTCAAATCATCGATGATGACCACATCCAACAATCCATCTTGGAGGGAAGCCATCCGGGTAAGCGAAATATCATAGCCCATAACTTTTGAATTGGAAATGAAAAACATAAAGGGTCTGGTCTTGAAACTCTTCCCGTTCATTTCCACATTAATCTTTTCGTTATACTTAAAATCCCTGATGGATTTTATCACCGCTTTGAGGTATGCCCAAAACCTTCGGTGCTGCGAAGCGTTGTAGTTGGAAATCACGGTGGCGTCAAACCCGATACCCATGTTGCTGAAAAACGGCTTTCCGTTTACCATGGCCACATCAATTCTATTGGTTTTTCCACTTTTGATGATTTCCACCGCCCTTTTAATGTTTCGGGAGATGTCCAGACTTTCGGCCAGACCATTACCTGAACCCATAGGGATGATTCCCAACAATACTTTGGTATGCACTAGACAGGAGGCCACCTCATTGATGGTGCCATCGCCTCCACAGGCCACAATGATTCCTGCTCCTTCCGCCAAAGATTCCTTGGCCAGTAAAGTCGCATGCCCGGGATAGTTAGACGTTTTTATGGTCAGCTCATATTGCTCGGGTTCAAAATACCCGGATAAAGAGGCCTCATTAAAAGTACCATCTCCCCTTCCTGCAATCGGGTTTACTATGAAATGGACCTTGTTCATGGATTTGCATTTAAATCGAGCCCCCCATGGTTGTAGAGATAATCGGCCAATTGATAATACGATATGGTCTCCGTCAAGAAAGCGTCATCCATAGGCTCGCTGGAAAGGCTGTTATCTTCTTTGTTCCAAGTATATTGATTGGCCACTTTGCCATCGCCCAACACCATCAATTCATCGGATTTCAATAGCCCCAATTTTCTATAATTGCCTACAAAAGCCCTTTGCTCCTCGGGTTTCATGCCGAAAACATCTCTACCAAAAAAATTGTTATCGTAGCTCCAACCCAACATGGAAAATAGGGTCGGCATCACATCGATCTGGGAGCATTGTTGGGTAATCTGATACCCTTTACCTCCCTCCAAATTCACCAAAATGGCCGGAATGTGATAATTGTCCACATCCAGTTCCCATCTGCCCGCACTGCTGGCACAATGATCGGCCATGATCACAAAAACGGTATTGTTGTACCAGGGTCTGGATTTTGCCTGCTTCAAGAATTGACCTATGGCAAAGTCGGTGTATTTGACCGCTCCGCTCCGTCCCGTTCCCGAAGGAATGTCAATTTTCCCTTCAGGATAGGTGTAGGGTTTATGGTTGGAAGTGGTCATGATAAAATCGAAGAAGGGTTTTCCCTGTTCCGATGCAGCATCTGCTTCTTTCATCACTTTATTGAAAATATCCTCATCGCAAACTCCCCAGGCATTTTCAAAAGTGACCTCATCGTTTTCAATATTCTTGCGGGATGTGACAATGTCACCTGATGGCAAGAATCCCCGACCACGATCTACAATATCGAAGCCATTTCCACTGAAGAACTTGTCCATATTGTCAAAATACCCGTCCCCTCCATAAAAAAAGGTTCGTGAGTATCCCTTGTTCTTGAAGACTTCACCTATGGTGAACAGGTTTTGGTTGTGTTTGCGCTTTACGATACTCCTTCCCGGGGTTGGTGGAATGCTCAAGGTAATGGCTTCCATACCCCTTACCGTTCGGGTTCCTGTTGCATATAGATTGGTAAAATAGGTCTCCGCCTGTGCAATGGAATCCAGGTTTGGGGTAATATGCTTTTCATTGCCAAAAATGCCCAGATAACCGGCACTCAAGCTTTCCACGCAGATCAGTATCACATTGGGGCGTTTTTCCACGCCACCCTTGATCATCCTAAGAATGTTTTTTTGCGGGTTTAAAAGACTGTCCAATGGACCACTTACCTGATGTTGGACATTTGCCAACGCCTGCTTTTCGGGAATGGTCTTATAAAAATCGGTATAGCTGAGTTCATTGTTCCTGAAAGCTGCAAAAAAGGAATAGATCCCTGCTTTTGACAATTCATTGTTGTATCTATTGCCTGATGTTTCCGCCAAATCGTTCTCAATGGATGCTCCATAGAACAACATGATGGCCACTGCAACAAAAAAGGGAACCAACTTCTGCTTAAATCCTTCGCTGGCACCAAACGTTGCCTGAAACCATCCCTTGCGTTTAAAAATCCAAACCGTGAACACTACCAAAAGGAGCATTCCTCCAATCAATAGTGGCAGTGGGTAGGACTCATTGATGTTCTTGAAAACTTCATAGGTGTAGATGAGATAATCCACCGCAATAAAATTGAACCGTCTTTGAAACTCATCCCAAAAGGTGACCTCAGCAAAAAAGGAAAAGTAAATCACCAGCAAGGCCAATGAAAACCCGAAGTAAACCAATATACGATCAACCAAAGTCCCATAAAACCGTTTGGGCACCAACAAAAAATAAACCGTGGCGACCACATAAAAGAAGGACACCGTGCCCAAATCAAAGAACAGTCCCACAAAAAATACTTTCAACAACCCCATGAAGGAGTGGTCCACTTGTGAGAAATCCATCATCAGAAATGCCAAGCGCATCAAAAAGGACAATACCATAAATAGTACCGCAAAGGCATTCACCAAGGTGTAGCGTGAAGGAAATAGTTTTAAACTCGTTTTCATGTATGCAATCAATATGTGCAGGAGCCTTGGGGGTTCAAAGACCTATATTTTAATCCATTTCAAATTTGAATCCAACACCGAAATAATTGGCCTTTAGGCCAGTACTCCGCTGGTAGTTGTTATACTTTAAATCAATACTCTTTAACCCGAACCGCCACGTTTTGAACTTGGTGAAAATGTCCGTGTACGAAATACCGAACCCATATTGGTGCGCATCATATTTGGACAGGTCAAAGTCCGAGGTATAATATTTCTCCGTGGACAAATGGGTATCGAACGGTGCGAAATAATCTATCTGGTTCTGCGTGTAATAGCGATAGGACGGATATAAGGTGAAATTTTGCGAAATCTTGATGGGCAGCTCCACACTGGCCGTATGTGCCTGTAATCCCCAGTCATCAAAATAGTAACGGTAATAGGTACGGACAGTCAGAATTTCATTGAAATAATGGTTCAAACGAATGCCGATTGGAAACTTAAGCCTAGTATCCGGTAACCGTTCCATATCATCGGCCAACATAAAGACCTCCGTGTTTTGGGAAGTTGTGTAATATGGGATACTGGTGGGATTCCCGATAAAATAATTGGCCACATCCGCAAAATAAACCCGTTGCATGGGGTTGGAAAGCCATCCTTGTTGACGGACCACATCTGCAAAAATGGACATTTGCGTATTCTTGCCCAATATTTGGGAAAAGGACACCGAAAAGGCATAACTGTTCCGTTTTTTGTCCGAGATCAAACTGAATCCATTGATGGGATTCCATGTGTTGGAACCACTTTTGTTGGTCACATTTCCATTTTGGTCCAAAATATCAACTCCCGTAAAGAAGCCAGCATTCAAGTTGCCGTTAACCTCCAGATAAGAATCCAGCTCAGTGGGGTATCTGGGCAACCAGCTATCCAAGAATACACTGCCCTTTAAACTTAGCTCCGTGTTCTTTTCATTGAAAAGCCGTGTATACCCTCCGCCAAAACCAAAGGAGATATAATCGAACTCTGCAGCAAAGGAAATGTTTCCGCTCACGATTTGGTCACGGTCATCGGAACTATGGGAATACCCAACAGAAACACTGCTCCAAGTATCCTGACGGGATGCGCCCGAAGATGCCACCCATGGACTTCCTATGGCACCGGTATATCCTCCTGGGTTATCATCGTCCTCCCCATCGTCGTCACCGCCACCAATACCTCCCCCTCCAGTAGATGCACCACTCACACCTCCATTTGTTTTAGTAAGGTCAAACGGGTTCAAGTTGCTGGATGATGCTGAAGTATAGGTGGAAATGCCCACATCAACACTCAAAACATCATCGGCATTTAAGGGAATGCTTACCACAATGGAAGGGGCAATATCCGTTAGTTCCTCTGTACCGATACCACCTGTTACCGATGCATTGTTACCCGTTTGCTCATAATAACTGGAAAGGATGTCCACCTCTGTGGTTTCCAACACTCTTTTTTTATAGGAGCTGGCATTTTCCTGCTGGGCCAAACCAAAAAATGGGCAGAGCAGGAACAGCCACCTCAACCTGAATATGTTCATCTTAATTGCAACCACAACCCCCTCCTGTTTTTCCTCCATTTCCACCTGAGGCACCTTCGCGGTACACTTGATAATTGGTTTCGAACTTTACGAATTTCTTATCGGCCAGTACCATATCGGGGTCATTGATGTCCACCTTTTCATATTCGTGCAATACCACGCAGGATGACAAACTGGTCAAGGCACACAGGGCAATCAATATCTTCTTCATAAACAATTATTTGCTTTGATTTTCAATTCCTTTCAGGGTAATGTTCTCGGAGGTGATGATCTTATTATCATCATCCACAATGATGCATTCCACTCCCTTCAATTGGTTCACGAAATCCACCCCGGTTTCCACTCCCATCACAAAAATTGAAGTGGCCAAGGCATCGGCGAGCTCTGCATTTTTGGTAAAAATGGTGGCACTGCGTACCCCTTTGCTGGGATATCCGGTTCTTGGGTCGATGATGTGGGTATAGCGTTCCCCGTTCAGGATGATGAATTTTTCATAATTCCCAGAGGTTACCACAGCTTGGTCCCGCACCGGCAACCATGAAAAGACTTTTTCTTTGTTCAACGGGTTCACGATAGCAACCATCCAATCCTTACCATCGGGCTGGGTGCCCCAAGCATTCAGGTCACCCGACGCGTTGATGATTCCCGAGAACACACCATTTTTCAACAACAACGCTTTGGCCATATCCGCTGCATATCCCTTTCCAATGGCCCCAAAACCGATCTTCATTCCTTCCTTCTTCAAAAAAACAGTGCTGTTCTCGGGATCCATTTCAATATTTTGATAGCCTACTTTGGCAACGGACTGTTTTATGGCTTCTTCGGATGGCATTTCCATCACGGAACCGTCAAATTTCCAGATACGGTCCATGGAGGCGTAACTGATGTCAAAAGCCCCTTGGGTCAGTTTTGATATTTTTATGGCCCTTTCGATCAGATTAAAAAGTTCACGATCCACCTTCACCGGGGCCACACCAGCATTTTTATTGATCATGGAAGTTTGGGAATTCGGGTCCCAAGAAGAAATCAAGCGCTCTATTCTGGTAATCTCCGCAATGGCCATATCCAAATACTCCTCCCCCTTTGCTTGATTTTCGGCCACAACAGTTAGGTCAAATCGGCTACCCATCAATTTCAAAGTGCGTTGGAAAACCTGAAGTTTCGAGATAGTATCTGATTGTGATTCTTCGACAACACCAGGATAAGCCACAACAACCAACAGGAACAGGACTGCACAGGAAAGTATGTTTTTCATCTTCAACATAATTCTCCCTTAAAAAGATTTCAACTTGTCGAAATAGGCCTTTGGCGTAGACTTTTCGTACCCTGTCTGCCCCAGCACTTTTCCGTTGGCATCGAGTACCACTACGTAGGGAAAATATCCGTTCGGGTTGTATTTGGAGGCCAACGTTTTGTTGTGCTCCTCCTGGGTAGCAGGTAATTTGTTCTGTTTCTTTCTTGGAAAATCGGCCTTCAACATTACAAAATGGTCTTTGGCCAATTTTTGGAATTCTTCGGTACTCCAGATCTCACGTTCCAATTTGATACAGGGAGCGCACCAATCGGACCCTTGAAACACCAAAATGATATTCTCGTTATTCTTTTTGGCCAGTTCCTGAGCCTTCCCCAAGTTGGTTTGCCACTCTTGGGCCGATAGGTTTTGTATCATTAGAAAACAGCCTAAGAACAAGACTGTCAACCATTTTTTATAGTATATCATCCAGATATAAATTTCTTTTTCTATCATTAAGACAGGTAAATGGCAATGCACCCTACTTTTTTCTAATTATTTTTGTGACCAACGCAAAAAATTTTTGCCCAAGCCCAGCATGACAGAGCAAGAGCCTTCCATTTGTGAGCAAAAAGTATACGAGAAGATTTTCCGGACCCATTATGAGACCGTGACGCGATACATCTATTATAAATGTGGGGACTTACAACAAGCTGAGGATATTGTCCAGAATGTTTTTGTAAAGCTTTGGAAGCTGTGCTCCTCGGTTTCCTTTTCCAAAGTGAAGGCATACTTGTACCGCGCCGCCAATAATGCATTCATCAATGAAAAGGAACACGAGAAAATTGTGTTGAAGCACTTAAAACAATCCACCATCTCCATTGATCATGAAAGTCCGGATTATTTGATGGAGGTGGAACAGTTTCATGAAAAACTGAAAAACGCCATTGCATCCCTCCCCCAAAAAGAAAGGGAAGTATACCTTTTAAGCCGTGTTGAGAAAAAAACATATGCCGAAATCGCAGAGATTACGGAAATCGGAATAAAGGCGGTGGAACGTAGAATGAGTAGGGCACTTTTGGGCCTAAGGGATGTTTTGGGAAAAGAATTGAAATTTTAATAGGGTAATCAAATCTATAACTGTCCTATAATCAAGAAGGTCTATGCCTATGGAAGAAAAATACGCCAATGAAGATTTTTTGTCCCGATGGTTAGCAGGGGAACTGACCGAGGAAGAACTTGAGGGATTTAGGACATCCGATGTCTATAGGGAACTTATGGCCATTGATGAAGAGGCCAAAAAATTGAGCGGCCCTGAAATTGATGTGGAGAAAGCCTTGGCCTTGGTCACGGACAAAAACCAACAGTCCAAAAAAGAACCAAAAGTGAGACGCTTGTGGCGGATTTCGGCCGCGGCAGCCTCCATAGCCCTATTGTTTGTTGGGTATACCTACTTTTTTGGGAACGTAACCTATTCCACTGGAATCGGGGAAAAAGAATCCGTACTCCTTGCGGATGGCTCGTTGATCGAGCTGAACGCAAACTCAACCCTGAGTTACAAACGTTTTGGATGGGAAGATGATCGTGCCGTTAATTTTGATGGAGAAGCTTTTTTTGATATCCGTTCCGGGAAAGATTTCAAGGTAAGGACCCGACAAGGAACCGTATCCGTATTGGGTACCCGTTTCAACATTAAAAATCGAAAAGATTTAAAAATCCAATGTTACGAGGGAACCGTGGTATTCTCACCATTAAGCTCCCATTTGGAACCTACACAACTTTCCGAAGGAATGGAAATGGATTTTAACAACAGTACAATCCGTACAAACAATTTTACTGAGCAAACTCCTGATTGGAAAAATGGTTTTTCACGTTTTTCCCAGCAGCCTTTTTCAGAAGTATTGGAAGAGTTATCGGTACAATTTCCCGTTACTTTTGAAGCGAATTCCATTCAAACGGACCGACTTTTTACGGGACAATTTACCCACCAAAACCTTGAAAATGCATTAAAAACCACCATGGAACCCATGGGCCTCAAATATCACATTTCTGCAGACAAAAGAATTGTTACCTTGTCTGAGTAAGAAATGAGGAACATTTTTATCGTTTTATGCATTCTTGTTTTAGGCATGACCACTTCCCATGCCCAAGAAAAGCTATTTTATGATTTTGATGCCACACCCTTAAAAGTGGTGATCCAGCAGCTGGAAAAAGACCTCAACCTTCATTTTTCCTATGCCGAAGATGTTGTGGCCAGCAAACAAATCACTCTACAAGTAGATGGATTACTTTTAACCGAACTCCTTTCTGTTCTAGAAGCGCAGACCGCGTTGCATTTTGAAAAACTCGAAGGTCAGGACCAAGTCATCATCGCACCCATTGCCTTTTCTGGCAATATCAGTCTTTTTTTATTGGACCAGGAAACACGAATGCCCTTGGTGGAAAATCAGGTGATGGTAGACTCTATCCTACTCCTTGAAACCAACCAAAAGGGATTTCTTCAATTTGAGGATGATGGTCTTCCAACCCACCATTTGGATGTTTCCGGTTATGGCAGTTTTGATTTTGCATCCTCAAAAAATATCACTTCCATCTATCTTTCCCCACAATACAAACAATTACGGGAAGTGGTTGTTACCTCCTATATCACCACAGGGATAGACCGAAACAGGGATGGATCCATCACCCTGACCCAAAGACCCTTGGGACCCATTCCGGGACAGACCACACCGGATATTTTGCAAAGCATTCAAATGATACCGGGCGTCACCAGTTTGGACGAATCGGCCTCTGGTATTCAAATTCACGGCGGAACTTCAGACCAGAATTTAGTGCTCTTTGACCATATTAGAGTTTTCAACACTGGCTATCTCTTCGGTATGCTCTCCCGGTTCAATCCATATGCCACTGAAAAAGCCGATATTTTTAAAACAGCCACCAGCGCAGTCTATGGTGATAGGGTTTCTGGAGTTATCAATATTTCCACAGATGAAAAGGTGGCTTCCCAGCTTTCTGGGGGTTTTGGTGTAGACGGTTTGAGCTTAGACGGCTTTATCAAACTGCCACTTTCCAAAAAATCCTCTGTGTCCCTTTTCGCACGGAACTCCTATCTAGATGTATTTGAAAGTCCAACTTACGAAGCATACGAAAGGAAAATCTTCAACAATAGTGGAACCATTACCGACAGTAATGGCAACCCGTTGAATGTGAACACTGATGACGACTATACCTATGAAAACAGCCAAAACGAGTTTCGATTCTACGATCTGAATGCCAAATTCGTATACCAACCTTCGGCCAAGGATAAAATTTCCATAAGTGCTCTGATGACCCGCAACCGCACGAATTTTTCCTTCATGAGTGAAGGGGAAACCAAAGTTGATTCTCTCACCACAGGCAATGGTGGAGTGAGCGTAAACTGGATCCATCATACCTCTCCTACACAAACCGAAGAGGTGACCACCTATTTTTCATCCTATGACTCCTATTACTTGAATGAGGAATTTTATAGTTCTACATTGAAAGAGACCAACATTAGGGGAAACAGGATCAGTGATTTTGGATTGGATCTGAAATCGGATCGGATTTTGGGGAATGGAGACCGGTTTACCTTCGGCTACCAACTTTCCAACACCAATCTGGAAGTGGACCTCAGTTCAGTTTCCAGTGGGGAACTTGAGAACAATTTGAGCTTGCCGGTGCATGAAAGCAATTTTAAAAATGTACTTTTTGGAGAGTATTCCTTCATTAAACAGAACACCGGTATTTTGAAAATTGGGTTGCGGACCGTGCATTACGGAAGCTTGGCACGGGTTTATCTGGAACCGCGCCTGAACATGGAACTGGCCTTTTCCAAATCCCTTAGGTTACGGGCCGGATTGGAACGAAGGAACCAACCTATTTCGCAACTTATCGAATTTAACCAAACCGAACTGCGATTGGAGAACAACCTTTGGAGGCTTTCCGATGATGTGAACTTTCCGCTCCTGCAAAGCAAACAGATTTCCACAGGGCTTCTTTTCGATAAAAAGGGTTGGACATTGGATGCAGAAGTTTACTACAAGAGGGTTGCAGGATTAACAACTTACAGCCAAGGATTTACCCTACCCGAACCTAATTTAAGTGAAGGTAAAAGCAGGATCTTGGGGATGGACTTCCTTATTAAAAAACGAATTGACCGATATCGTTTTTGGATCGGGTATTCGTTCAACGACGTTAATTTTACTTTTAATGAGATACAGGAAGGCAGCTTTTCAGGAAACAATGACATCACACATAGTTTTAGGATTTCCAGCAGCCTACAATTGAACAACTTTCAATTTTCATTGGGGTGGCAGTACCGAACGGGTGTACCTGTTACCCTTATCGAAAATTACGATGAAGATACCAGAAGGGTCAATTTTGGACCCTTGAACGCCGGGCGTTTACCGGATTTTCATCGGTTGGATGCATCTGTGGTCCATGAGTTCGACCTGAATCAGAAAAACTCCCGAATGCAGATCGGCCTCTCGGCACTGAACCTCTACAACAGGGTGGTACCCCTGTCCATCATCCATCGTACCTCCCAACAAAATGGCGAACTGCTCTTGGACCAGGTCGTTTACCGACGTTCCTTAGGATTTACGCCCAACATTACCTTTCGGTTGTTTTTTTAAGTTGATTTTCTTCAGTAAAAAATTAGAAAACATTGTTATCTTAAAATTTTGAAATTCGATTTCTAATCTTATTTAGATGAGTGGTAAAACAAAAAGATTTTTAATTGCAATCGGGATTCCAACATTATACGCAGTGGTCCTTCGATTATTTTTCGGAATCGATACTTGGATGGATCTTTTTTCAGTAATGTCAATTACCTTTTTGTTCTTGCTTCCCATAATAGTTGGAACCTTAACGGTTTACTTATCGCCACGTGAAAAAGCAAAAAGAATAGCATATAGGGTTTTCACACCTTGGATTTCCGTTTTGCTGTTTCTAGTAATTACTCTTGCTCTTGCGATTGAAGGCTGGGCTTGCTGGCTTATGATATTGCCTGTCTACCTTTTAGCTTCTTCAATAGGAGGAATAATCGGTGGTTATTTAAAGACTCAAAAAATAAGTGATAGGCTCAACATTTCATTTTTAGTGTTGCTACCCATTCTCATCGGGCCTATTGAAAGTCTCATAGAATCTGTACCAGGAACTTACAAAGCATATACTTACATAGATATTGATGCTCCCACAGAAAGAATTTGGTCAAATGTCACAAGAGTTCATGAAATACCAGTCGAAGACGACAAAGGATATTTGACAAGAATGCTTGGTTTTCCTAGGCCAGTAAAAGCAGAATTAAATTTTGAAGGAGTTGGTGCCTACCGTGAAGCGATTTTCACAAAAGGACTCGTGTTTCATGAAACGGTTACAGAATATATTGACAATCGAAGAATGACATTTGACATTAAGGCATATCCGCACGAAATCCCTTCAACCGCCCTAGACGAACATGTCGTAATAGGCGGGGATTATTTTAATGTTCTGAATGGCACTTATGAACTGGAAAAATTACCTAATGGTCTTCATCGTTTGCATTTGTACAGTAATTTCAGAATGAATACAACTTTCAATTTTTATGCAGGTTGGTGGGGTAAATGGATAATGAAAGATATACAGAACAATATTTTACAGATAGAGAAAAAAAGATCCGAAGCAAATTAATCATAGTTGGCGTTCAACCTTCAATTAAATGCAAGCCAAAATCAAGTATGAATTCACTACCAAAATGTGGCAGCACAATGCCCCGGGAGGTTGGTATTTTGTTTCGTTGCCCAAAACCATTTCCAAAGAAATCAGGGAGCACTTAAAATGGCAGGAAGAAGGCTGGGGCAGAATGAAGGCGGTTGCCAAGATCGGTGTTGTGGAATGGGATACCGCAATCTGGTTCGATACCAAAGTGAATACCTATATTCTTCCCATTAAGGCCGAAATCAGGAAAAAGACCAACCTAAAGGTTGACCATAATTTTCAAATGGAGGTTTGGGTGTAGACCCTTTCATGTCGCGATCAACCTTTCAATATGTCGGATTCACCTCTTATCAACTACTAAAATTCAAATATTTTTGAACTAAACATAAAAAACAGCCATGGCAACAACTAAAACCAACAAGATTATTTTCTGGACCACCACGGTCATCATCTTTTTAATGGAAGGGGTTATGCCCGCCCTTACTTCGCAGACCGAACTGGCCAAAGAAGGAATCAGGCACTTGGGCTACCCTTACTATTTTGGGAATGCTCTCGTGGTATTCAAGGTATTGGGTGCTCTTGCCTTGATCATTCCACAAATCCCAAAACGGATCAAGGAATGGGCCTATGCAGGCTTTGCGTTCGATTTTATTTTTGCAAGCATTAGCCATTTTGCAGTTGATGGAATGGATTTCCAATCCATCTTTCCGTTACTATTTTTGGGCATTTTAATGGCTTCCTACTTCGCCTATCACAAACTCAATCCTGCCAAATAATGTCGTTCCAAGCATATCTAGATAATATTCAAGCAAAAACAGGTAAATCCCCTTCCGACTTTAAAGCCTTGGCAGAAAAGATGGGATTTACCCTAAACGGGAAAATAAAACCTGATGTGAAGGCCACCCAAATAACAGACTGGCTAAAAGCTGAATTTGATTTGGGACATGGACATGCCATGGCCGTCTATGCCCTGCTCAAAGGAAAGAAACCGGATTGAAAAATAACATTGTGCACTGGCTCCAAAAGGTTTAAAGAATTTTCACCCAAAAAATCCTAAATGAGAAAGATCACTGTTTTGGCCATGATTACTTTGGATGGTGTCATGCAAGCTCCCGGAGGACCAGAGGAAGACACTTCGGGCGGGTTTTCATTCGGTGGTTGGACCAAACCTTATGGTGATGAAATCTATGCCAACGTGGTGCAAAAGGAACTACAACCTGCAAATTATATTTTAGGGAGAAAGACCTTTGAGATATGGGAAAATTATTGGCCATACCATAACGACTTTTGGCCAGGAATAAATCTGGGCACTAAATATGTGATATCGAACACCCGAAAAAAAACGGATTGGCAGAACACCCTATTTATTTCCAACGTGGAGGATATCAGAACTTTAAAGAACTCCAACGGCCCCGACCTGCATGTTTGGGGCAGCAGCGAACTTGTACATTTGTTACTCCAGCATGATTTAGTGGACGAGATTAGACTCAAAATACATCCTGTGCTCCTTGGAAAAGGCAAGAAATTGTTCCAAGGGGACATCCTTCCCGCAGCATTTAAATTGGTGGAAAGTACATTGACAACCACAGGTGTGTTTATAGCCCAGTACCAACGTAACAAGTAGGGGATCCGTGCATTTATAAAATTTTGAAGCGGAAGCAACCTCAGATGACCATCAGAATCCTCCTGGGGAAAGACATGGTTTGTAATCTTGGATTCCATAGGCGAAATTAACTACATGAAAGCAGAAAACTAATCCATGAACACAATTGAACCCTTTTTTACTAACTATCAAGAGGCCGTATGGCTAAAAGATTCGGATGCATTGTTGGCCCTATATGCTTCAGATGTTGTCCAATTTGACATGTGGGACAGAGGTTATTATCCGAATCTTAAGGAATGGAAAACTGAGATGGAAAATTGGTTGGGTTCTTTGGGTGATGAAAAGGTAAAGGTTGACTTTGAAAGGATAAAAATCCATCAATCCGAAAATATGGGGTTTGCCAGTGGATTGATAAAATTTCAGGCGATATCTCCCGAAGGAAAAGTACTCAGAAGTATGAAAAACAGGATCTCCATTGCATTCTCTAAAGAAGGAGTCGTTTGGAAAGTGGTCCACCAACATATTTCAGCCCCAATATCTTCAGAAAACCTTAATGCGATTTTTGATTTTTAGCAGAACGTTGATAATCAAAATAAAATATACGGTTAAGTCGATCCTATCGATCTCAATTAACTTCTCTACTCATTTTATTACCTTTAAATCCTAGATGTTATATTGTAATAACACTGATTTTTAGTTTTAGTACATCCATTTTTTAAAACAGCTCCTTGTAACACTTGGCGTTACCCGATTTGGTTACAGATAGCTGACTAGATCAAATATTCATCTTAATTGAATTTTGAAATAAAAAGTTTTCCATAAACCTTATCTTTGGAAAACAGTTTGATCACTAACCATAAAACATCTTGATTCCTTGAGGAGCGAACTATGAAATTTGCGATAGATCATAAAAGTCCTATCCCTTTACATGCTCAGGTTGAACAGTTAATCAGGGAGTTGATAGAGCAGGAAGAATATCAAAAAGGTAAAAGTCTACCTAGTGAAGTTGAGATAAGCAAGAGACTTGCCATATCAAGGTCAACAGTTAGGCAGGCAATCAAAAAATTGGTGTACGAAGGACTGCTGGTGCGAAAGAAAAAAGCTGGAACTAAAGTGGCCCCTAGGCCCGTTAGTTCCAGATCCAATAATTGGCTAAGTTTTTCCCAGGAAATGAAAGTCAGGGGAATTCCTATCAAGAATTTCGAACTTAACCTAAGCTGGGTAAATCCAAATGAGGAGATTCGAAATTTTTTTGAAATTACAAAAGATAAAAAGGTACTAAAAATGGAACGCGTTAGGGGAAAACCTGATGAGCCTTTTGTGTATTTCGTATCTTATTTTCATCCTAGAATAGGATTAAGTGGGGAGGAAGATTTTAGAATGCCCCTTTATGAAATGTTGGAGAGTGAACACTCCGTAATCGCCTCATTATCCAAGGAAGAAATTAGCGCCACAGCCGCAGATGAGCATATTTCCAATAAACTGGGCCTTAAATTGGGCACCCCGGTTTTGTTCAGAAAGCGGTTCGTGTACGATCAGGGAGAAAGACCTATAGAGTTTAACTTGGGTTATTACAAATCCGATAGCTTCATCTATAGCGTAGAGAGCAGTAGGTAAGCCTAAAATGCAATTTTTTCCAAATACTTTGTATTTGGGGATAGGCCACATATAATATGGTTTCGACTGCTTTATTTGATAAAAAATTATTATGTTTATACATTAGAACATTATAAATATTAGATTTGCCAAATCGAAAATAAAATCCAAGTATGAGCAACCATTTTAAGACATCTTCAATACCTAGGGAACGGGCTACCGACCAATACGTGGCACCCTTAAAAAAAACAGAGAGAGAGAAGAATGTCTTTGACATATATCCAACATTTAATTTAGGACCGGACAAAATAAGTAGCGGCTATAGGTCACTGGCAGCATATATTGCAAAACAAAAAAAAGTCTGTCTAGATGGTTTTGTGGGCATTGATTGGGACCTGATTGTTGAAATGCTGTGTCAGACTCCAGAATTAAAAAACCTACATATAAATCTGATCAATTTTTCCACAGTTCTCAAATCAGAAAACGACATTATGCTGATGTTAGAGCCCTATTTGGGAGAGGAAGACTCTATTTGGGGAACCAAATGCAAGCTTGGTATGATCGATTTCTTTGATGAAGAAAAAATGAATCTCATCAAAATAGACCCAGAGGCAACTATCACCATCATCTATGGATTTGGTTCTAACCTGGCCAATCTTCATGATACTTTGATTTACTTTGATTTTCCGAAGAACGAACTTCAATACCTTGCACGATCGGGTTCCGTATCCAATTTTGGACTAAGCCGTACGGAAGAGTTCTACAAGATGTACAAACATTACTACTTCGTAGATTGGGTAGTAATGAACGAGGAAAAGAAAAAGCTTACAAGTACAATTGATATCATTGTGGACTCGCAACATGACCGTGATATCAATTGGGCGTTCATGCAGGACATAAGGACCGCCCTCAACTTCATGAGTTCATCCATATTCCGTGTAAGACCATGGTTTGAACCTGGGGCATGGGGAGGTGAATGGATGAAAAACAAAATAAAAAGTTTAAACCCCGCTGTTGTCAATTACGCTTGGGCTTTTTCATTGATCGTTCCCGAAAATGGTTTATTATTTGAGAGCGATGGTTATTTGTTGGAAATCTCTTTTGATTTTCTAATGTACCAAGAAGCGAAAAACATCCTTGGCGACCACTATGATCGATTCGGAACCGAATTCCCCATAAGGTTCAACTTTCTCGATACATTTAACGGTGGAAATCTATCCATACAATGCCATCCAAGCCTCCCATACATTCAAGAAACCTTTGGGGAAAACCTAACCCAAGACGAATGTTACTACATATTGGATTGTGACAATGACTCCAGCGTTTTCTTAGGCTTTCAAGACAATATAGACCCTACAAAATTTAAAAAAGAGTTATTGCGAAGTGAGCAGGAAAATAAAGAACTGAAAATTACCGACTTCGTACAAAAACATGATTCCCGCAAACATGATTTCTACCTAATTCCCAATGGGACCGTTCATAGCGCCGGAGCAGGTAATATGGTATTGGAAATTAGTGCCACCCCATATATCTTCACCTTTAAAATGTACGATTGGTTGCGCCTGGACTTGAATGGAAAGACTAGACCGATAAACATTGAACATGCTTTTAATAATTTGAATTTTAAGCGAAAGGGTAAAAAAGTTCAGGAGGAGCTTATCTCCAAACAAACTGTCATTGAAAAAGAGCATGACTACGAAGTCATACATTTTCCTACCCACAAAGAACACTTTTATGATGTGAGACGATTGGACTTCGACAACACCATTACCAGAGAAACCCAGGGCTCATGTCAAGTGATGATGCTTGTTGAAGGTGAAAGTGTTTTGGTGGAGACCAATGGTGCGGAAAGTCAATTATTAAATTATGCGGAAACTTTCGTAATCCCAGCCGCCGCAGAACACTTTACGCTCAAAAATATGGGCAAAAGCAAAGCAAAAGTTATAAACGCCTATCTAAAATGACCGTATGAACTTCATCAAATCCCCGTGCGTATTGAAAGCTGTTGCAGTATTATCAATGCTATTTTGTTCCTGCAAGGGTCAAAACGTTTCAGAAATTGTCAATCGACCAACTGAAAATGAAAAAACATCCATCATCTGGAAGATTGGCGAGAACAACAGTTCAGGAGGAGACCTTGCCCTAGGTCCTTTCGATTATCAAAAATTCCTAAGCAAGGATTTTGGGTTTGAGGACCGCTATTTTTTGATCGGCACTTCAACGAATTCCATAGATTTTCCATATGTGCTTCCTGGTCCGGATGATACTTGGGGCGGTACATGGGGAACTTCAGGATGGCGCACGCATGAGGTAAACATTCTTTTTGATCTGGAAAAGGTGTCAAATACACTAGATCATGTCCTGATTGTTGACCTTGCGGACAGCAATACCAACAGATCTTTGGTCAAAGTTAGTGTTAACGAGCAGAGTGAAAAATTTCATATCCAAGGAGTTTCGGATTCCTCTCTTACCAAAAATCCCAACAAGGGCGCCGAGCGTCTCCTACGAGTCCCAATTGAAAAAGGAACCCTAAAACCAGGTGGAAATTTGGTAAACATAACGGTAATCGAAGGATCCTGGATTGTTTTTGACCAAATAAAGTTGGAAGGGTCTTCAAACACTAAATTTCAAACTGTGAAGGATGCATTTGTACGGTCTGTAAAAGTGGCACCTTATGAAATTGAGCATAATGGCGCGCAATATCAGCCATTGTTGGTTGATGTAGAACACATCTCGGGAGCCCCAACGCTTGTGGTAATGCTTGATGGTGACACCATCTTGGAAGAAACCATTGAAGAGGGTCGCTACGATTTTGAGGCACCCATGCCAGCTACTACCACCACTAAATTCAGTACTTATGAGGTTAGAATAAATGAAAAAACGGTACGTTCGGGAGAGGTACAACGCGGTGCGGCCCCACTTCAAACACCAGCCGATTACGTAAATACGCTTATAGGAACAGCACATTCGCGCTGGATGATCGCACCAGGGCCATGGATGCCCTTTAGCATGGTAAAACTCAGTCCAGATAATCAGAACAAAGGTTGGCAAGCAGGTTACCAGCCTTCATTTGAGAGCATTGGAACCTTCAGCCATATCCATGAATGGACCATGGCCGGCCTTGGAATGATGCCAACCAACGGGCCCTTGCAGATCCAAGTAGGTGACGAGTTTCAACCTGATTCAGGGTACCGATCGCGTATGGATAAGAGCAGTGAAGAAGCCCCACTGGGACATTATAAGGTACATTTGACCGATACGGATATTTGGGTGGATGTCACTGCAACCACACATGGTGGCTTCCATAAATATGAATTCCCAAAAGGCAAAAATGGAAGGGTCATGATTGATTTGCACATTGAGGCGGAGTACGATTATAAACTGTTGGATATAGAAATCAACAAGGTCAGCGATTACCGTATTGAAGGTATGAGCCATCAAATATCACCCAGACCCACAGTGTGGAGCAATGATGCGGACCAGGAATACACAGTGAATTTTGTCATAGAATTTGACCAGCCGATTGCCAAGATTGGGGTTTGGAAAAACGATGAAGTCATAGAGGTCTCATCCATTAAGGCGAAGGACCTAAAAGATGCCGGAATGTATGTGGAGTTCAATACGGAAACAAACCAAACCGTAAAGGCTCGTTCAGCCATTTCCTTGGTAAGCATTGCGAATGCTTCGGAAAATCTTTCAACGGAAATTACCATTCCTTTTGGTTGGGATTTCGATGCCGTTGTAAACCACAATAAATCTACATGGAACGAATATTTCAACAGGATAAAGATTACCAGTGACAACCGTTTGGAAAAGGAGCGTTTTTATTCCAATTTCTACCGCTCTTTATGCAGGAATATTTGGAGCGATGTAAATGGAGAATGGATGGCCGCCGATGAAACCGTTCAAAAATTTAATGATCCCGATCAGGTAGCATTGGGGTGCGATGCTTTTTGGAACACCTTCTGGAACCTTAATCAATTTTGGAACCTTGTCACCCCGGAATGGTCCTCACAATGGGTCAACTCCCAATTGGCCATGTACGATGTCAATGGCTGGCTCGCAAAAGGTCCAGCGGGCATGGAGTACATTCCAGTGATGGTGGCCGAACATGAGATTCCACTAATTGTTTCCGCATATCAAATGGGCATTGATGACTTTGATACCAAGAAAGCCCTGGAGGCCATGGTAAAAATGCAAACAACGCCAGCAGGTCCAGTTGCAGGTGGCTTTGCGGGCAATAGGGACCTAATGGCCTATATGAAGTATCATTATGTGCCCCATGATATTGGTAGGTTCAGCAATTCACTCGAGTATTCCTTTGATGATTGGACCGTAGGGGAATTTGCAAAATCCCTAGGAGAAATGGATACATTTAAAAAATTTAACGAACGTGGCACCTGGTGGAAAAATGCTTTTGGCAAAGATGGTTTTGCACAGTTACGGGATAGTAAAGGAGAATTTATGGATCCTTTTGATCCCTTCCAATCAGGGAGAAATGAAGAATATGTAGAAGGGAATTCGTGGCAACTAAGCTATTTTGTTCCTCAAGATGTACCCTCCCTTATTCAAATTATGGGTGAGGATAAATTTGTGGAACGCCTGAACTGGGGGTTTGAGGCAAGTGAGCCCTTGCGCTACAATGCCCCCAATGATCAGTATTGGGACTACCCTGTGGTACAGGGCAATCAGCAGAGCATGCATTTTGCCTTTCTGTTCAACTGGGCCAACCATCCATGGCTTACACAAAAATGGTCACGCTCCATAATGGATAAATACTATGGTTATGGTGTAGCCAATGCCTATTTGGGCGATGAAGACCAAGGACAGATGAGCGCATGGTTTGTTATGGCCGCATTGGGACTTTTTCAAACAGACGGTGGTGCCCGTAGCGAGCCCATTTATGAAATTGCCAGCCCACTTTTTGAGAAAACCGTAATTGACCTCGAGGAAAGATACGGTCGGGGAAAACAGTTCACCATAGAAGCCAAAAATGTTTCAAAGGTTAATAAATATGTGCAATCCGCCCAATTGAATGGCAAGGAACTAAAAACGTTTTTCTTTCCTGCTTCGGAGTTGCTGAAAGGTGGCGAACTAATTCTCACTATGGGGGCCGAGGCCAATAAAAGCTGGGGAAAACCCAACTAAACCCATCCCAAAAGAATAAAACTGAATTCAAAATAAAGAACCAAGGTTGGGTAGCCAAAAACGGACCTGCTCCATTATAAATAAAAGCGAATGTATAGTATAGGTGTTGATGTTGGGGGAAGTCACATTACTTCCTGTGTTTATAACCATAAGACCCGGAAATTGGAAAAGGAAACCTTGTCCAACAAAAAGGTTGATCCGCAAGACAGTAAGACCAAAATCATTGATAATTGGGTTGCCTGTATATCGGAAACTATCCGAAATTCCGCAGAGGACATCAACGGTATTGGCATGGCCATGCCCGGTCCTTTTGATTACTACAATGGCATATGCAAGATTGCCAATGTTGACAAGCTTCAGTCGTTGTATAATGTCAACATTAGGTTGGAATTGTCCGAAAGACTAAAAATCAAGCCTACCTATATTCGGTTTATCAACGATGCCTCAGCATTTTCCATTGCTGAAGCTTTGATAGGACCAGCTTCGGTCTACAACAAAATTGTAGCTATCACTTTGGGCACAGGGTTGGGAGCTAGTTTTTTAATCAACGGAAGACCTATTATGAAAGATAAGAGCGTACCGGAAAGCGGGTATCTCTACAATCAATATTACCACAATACACTTGCTGATGAGCTTTTCTCAACACGTGGTATTATTAATGCCTATGCTAACAGGACAGGCAAGAGCGCCACTAACGTAAAGGACCTAAGTGAAGAAGCTAAAACCAATGGACACACAAGAAAGGTCTTTGAGGATTTTGGAACGAGATTGGGAGATTTCATCAGGCCCTATTTAAATGATTTTGATGCGGAAGCACTTGTTCTGGGGGGAAATATCTCAAAAGCTTTTGACTTGTTCGGACCATCTTTACAGGAACAGTTGGGCAGGATTCCTCAAATATATGTTTCTGAATTTGGTGAAGAAGCCGCCATCATTGGAAGTGCTTTGCTGCTGGACGAAGATTATTATTCCGAAATAAAGGAAGATTTAAAATTGATGTAATGGCTGACAAAAAGACAAGTATTAAGGTTATCATTCCCGTTCTGCTATGCTATATAGTAATGGGATTTGTAGATATAGTAGGAGTATCCACGGGTTTTGCAAAAAGGGATTTTGACCTATCGCCAGAAATGGCCCAATTACTTCCTTCCATGGTTTTTGTGTGGTTCTTCTTTCTATCCATACCCATAGGTGTTTTACAGCATAATCTGGGCAAGCGTAAGATTTTGCTCGTTGGCATTTTGGTTACAGCATTGGGAATGTTCTTGCCTTTCCTGCATTATTCTTATGTCATTTTACTGGCCTGCTTTGTTTTACTTGGGATAGGAAATACTATTATTCAGGTATCATCCAATCCTTTGTTGCAAGATGTTGTGGCCAAAGAAAAGTTTTCCAGCTTCATGAGCCTTTCACAGTTCATTAAGGCAATTAGTTCGTTGCTGGGACCCTTGATAGTTACGTTCATGGTTTCCCAATATGGGGATTGGAAATTAGTTTTCATCGCGTACGGGATCTCTTCTACGCTGGCCGGTTTTTGGCTTATGGCCACACCCATTGAAGAATCTTCTTCAGAGATCAAGGCCACCTTTGGTTCGGCTTTGAGCCTTTTAAAAAACTCATTTGTAGCATTAATGGTGCTTGCCATATTCTTGATTGTTGGACTGGATGTGGGTATAAATACAAATATTCAAAATTTACTCATGCAGCAATTTGGGATAACCTTGGAAAGAGCTTCACTTGGGATAAGCGTCTATTTTACCGCATTGATGATCACCCGTTTTTTTGGGGCCGTTTTGTTATCCAAGATAGATAATCCCAAATTTTTGTTATGGTCCGCCCTCGCCACAGTTTTACTATTATTCGGATTGATTTTTTCAACCTCGCCGATGATGGCAAATGTGATGATTTTTCTTGTGGGAATTGCTTCAGGGAATTTCTTCCCCATTGTTTTTTCGCTAACCGTCAACAAAATGCCAGAACGCGCCAATGAGATTTCCGGTTTAATGATCATGGCGGTTGTTGGAGGCGCCATTATTCCACCGCTCATGGGACTGATCAATACAAATTTTGGGGTGCAACTAAGTTTTGGGGTACTGGTCCTTTGTGCCGCCTATGTTTTTATGACCTATTTCATCTTTAAAAAAAGTAAGCAATGATTTATCGCTATTTGACCGTATTGGCCATTTTATTTTTAGGGTGCAACTCTCCTAAAGACACACCTTCTGGTACCGTGGATGAAGATTCGCCTTTAAACTGGGTAGACCCCAATATAGGTACGGCGCATAGTCGTTGGTTCTTCTACACTCCAGCTTCCATGCCTTTTGGCATGGCAAAACTGGGACCATCCACAAACGGAAGTTTTGGTAATTTACACGGTTGGGATGCTACAGGTTATGACTCTAGACATAATACCATTGAGGGGTTTGCCAACCTGCATGAATTTCAAATAGGTGGATTTCTTTTTGCAGCGATGACCGGTGATCTAAAAACAATCCCTGGGGAGCTTGAAAAACCCGAAACAGGGTATCGCTCCAGTTTTGACCGAAAGGATGAAACTGCCCGTCCTGGATATTACAAGGTCAAACTAAAGGACTACGGAATTACAGCAGAACTTACCGCAACACAACGTGTGGGATTTCACAAATACACCTATCCTAAAAGCAATAGTTCCTACATAATCCTAGACATCGGAAATGAACTTGGGGAAAGTGGGGACGTCAAGGATGCGGCTGTGGAATATGATGCAGAAAGCAACTCCTTTACCGGCTGGGTGACCACCTATCCCAAATACGTTCAAAAATATCAACAAGGTGCAGAAATTAAGATGTACGTCGTTGGAAAGCTTGATAAAAAACCAGTGGAAGCAGGGACGTTCATCCATGAAAAACAGTTTAAAGATGTGCTGAAACAACAGGGTGAAGGTGCTGGAATTTATTTGCGCTATGAAACGGAGGAAAATGAATCTGTTGAAATCAAGGCCGGATTTTCCTACACTTCCATAGAAAATGCCTGGGCCAATCTCAAAGCCGAAGCCGAGAACATGAACTTTGACCAGGCCCTTGCCATTGCAACGGATACATGGCAAAATGAACTGTCTAAAATCAAAGTTACGGATACTTCCAAAGTCAATAAGACCAAATTCTACACCGGACTTTTCCATGCTTTGTTGGGAAGGGGGCTTGCAAGTGACGTTAATGGGCAATTTCCACAAAATGATGGCAGTGTAGGGCAAATTCCGCTTGATGAGAATGGATATCCTGAATTCAACTTCTACAATACGGATGCCGTATGGGGGGCTTTCTGGAACCTTACGCAATTATGGACACTTGTCTGGCCCGAGTATTATAATGATTTGGTGCAAACGCATCTGGCCGTCTACAAAAACTCAGGATGGTTGGGAGATGGTTTGGCAAATTCACGGTTTGTTTCCGGCGTGGGGACCAATTTTGTTAGTTTGATCATCGCCTCAGCCTATCAGGCAGGCATCCGAGATTATGATGTGGAGCTTGCTTTTAAGGCCGCCTATGAAAATGAGGTAAGGTTCAAGGATAGGATTGAGGGTGCAGGTAAGACCGACCTGAGAACGTTCGTTGAAAACGGTTACGTACCATATACCGGAGGTATGGAAACTACCGATGAAGGCTCTGGATTTTCCGTTTCCCACACCTTGGAATATTGTTTTAGCTCCTATGCCGTTGCACAGTTTGCAAAAGCATTGGGCAAACAAAAGGAGTACGAAGAATTGATTGAACTTTCCGAAAACTGGAAGAACCTATATGACGAGCAAACAGATTTTATAAGGCCTAGGGATAAAAATGGAAAATTCCTCAATGATTTTGACCCTTTTGCTCCATGGATAGGCTATCAGGAAGGAAACGCATGGCAGTATACCTTTTATGTTCCGCACCAGCCTAAGGAACTGGTAGCGAAAATGGGAGAGGAAAAATTCGTCAAACGTCTTGATTCCATTTTTACAGTATCTGAACAAACCAAGTTTGGCGGAGAAGACATCGATGCCTTTGCCGGTCTTAATTACCTGTACAATCAAGGAAATCAACCCAATCTTCATATCGCTTACCTGTTCAATTTTACCAACCAGCCTTGGCTTACTCAGAAATGGACACGCAAGATTTGTGATGGTTTTTATGGAACAGAACCCATTCATGGCTATGGCTATGGACAAGACGAAGACCAAGGGCAACTGGGTGCATGGTATACTATGGCGGCAATAGGACTTTTCGATGTTGGAGCGCTTGTGGACATAGACCCTTCCTTTAAGCTCACCTCCCCTATCTTTGAAAAAATTGAAATAACCACCGGATGGGGAAGTAAGGTGACCATCAATACCCATAACAATCTCCCCAAGAATTATTATATATCTTCTTTGAAGATAGATAACAAGGTATTCAATAAAAACTCCATAAAACTTAAGAAGCTAAAAACTGACCTTATCATGGACCTTGAACTGTCCCCGGAACCCAATAAAGAACTTTTTATAAATTAGATATAAGTCAGGTAGTAATTTAACTTTTTCAATTAACGGAATCCGCGTATTCATCCAATAGCGCGATTGCCTTGTAAAGTACCCCGGCAGAACCTCGAAAAGTTCCTGAACCTTCCGGTTTGTTGTCCACGGTATACCATTCATAGAACCCATTGTTCTTTACAACCCTGTCGGTCATGGGCAACAACTGTTCATACGCTTCCTTTATGAATCCATTCTTTATCAATTCTTGAATCATACGCCCGCCAAACCATGTCCAGTCCCCTCCGTTTTGATAACCATAGGGGTACATGCCCTTGTTTTCAAATGCCCATTCGGGATAAGGTGGATATAAAGTCAATCCAATGGATCCTGCCCCAGAAGCTTTTACGTTGGTGATCATTTTGTCCAACGATACTCTTATTTGATCTTTGGTCAAAAGTCCGGCCTCAATGGCCACCGCAGTGCCGCCGTGATAATAAATTTCGTTTTCATTAAAATCCTTGGGGTAGGGAGAGGCATCAAGATATACATGAGGAATAAATTTTTGATTCTTCTTATCCCACAATCCCTTCATGGTATTCTTTGCAATTTTTTTTCTGATTTTTTCCCATTTTACGGAGGTCTCGGGAATCACTTCCATCATATTATCAAGAGCGATAAGCATCATGGCATTGTCATAGATGTCTACACAGTAGCTGGTATCATCCGTAATGTAGACGCCCCATGGGTGCGTGTGTTGCACATCACCCCAATCTGCAGTAGTGGCCCCATAGATAAGTCCAAATTTATCGCTCCAACGATGATCTAACAGAAATTGCATGGCCATTTCCATGCGTTGTGCCACGGTATACTCACCTACCATTTTATTTAGAAAATGGAGGTTCCCCGTTTTCTTCACATACTTGTACACGGCTTGTACCAAAGAGCTTTCATGATCTGTTTCCACTGTATTTTTGTGTCCACAATAATCGGGTTCCAGATCAGAATAAATGTAGGTATATCCTCCCTCCTGCTTCACTGCCTTTTCTTTGGGGATAAATCCATCTATTATGTTTCCATCTTCGCCTTGGAGCCGAAAAAAGACCAAAAGGTTCTCCTCAAGTACAACGGGGTCAAATACCTCCGCGGAAAGTTCAATAAACGTGTTGTAGTCCCTAATCCAAACTTCTCCGTACCCATCCCCTGCATTAAAACCGGTCTTTACAATATCTAGGGCTCTTCGTTGTACCTCATCAAAGTTTTTATTGGTTTTGATCATCAGGGCCAAATCTGCATCTTGCCTTTGTGCCTGACCAACCGTGAAGCATAGTATGGCCATCGCCACTAAAATTCTATCCATCTTTTTATTTTATCCATTTAGGCCCTGCCGAGCACTATTTTTAGAGGCAATCAAGGCACCTCAACCGGAGCTTCATCATCCATCCCTAATCCAAAATCAATTTGTAAATCGGGTCTATTTTTATACAAGTCCGCCAGTGCTGCCCTGGAAACATTGGTTTCCCACAGGTATAAGCTTTTTAGTTCAGGTAAACTTTCAAAAGTTGCTATACTTTCATCGCCAATAGCCGTTCCGTAAACCTTCAACAGTCTTAACCTTTTAAGGTTTACGAGCTTTTTGATTTCTTTATCCGTAACAGGGGTATTATCAATTTCCAGAACTTCCAAGTTTATGCAGGTTTCAATCAGGTTCATTTCAACTTCTCCTATGGGAATTCCACTAAGGTCCAATTCAACAATGTTATTGGCCACTTTTTGCAAGTTGACAAGAACACTGGAATCATAGGTAGGTGGCTTGAACATATCCACAGAAATGGCGTTGGAATTTGCCGCAATCCTGTTCAATGAAAGGTAATTGGTAGCCAAATCTTGAATTACGCTGTCCTCCACTTTTGGAAATGCCGCCCACTTGCTCATGGGATCCCCCATCATCATTGATTTTATGAGACCGATCAATGGTTCCGGTTCTATCAGGTCTGACAATCGCTCTTTATCAGATGCACCAAGGGCAATCCATCGTTCCAAAATTTCCTTTTCATCGTCGGTCAATTGTGTTTTACCTTCAGGTGGCATATGATTTTCGTCTTCCAAAGGAATATGCAAACGTTTTATCATTTCACTTTCTTCGGGCTTTCCGGGCACCAATGTTTTACCATTCTTTCCCCCTTTTAAAATCATATCAATAGATGTCATCAATAACTGGCCCTTCTGCTTGTTCGGGTTATGGCAACCCACACATTTGTCCTTTAACATAGGTTCGATAATGTCGGTATAAACAAGTGGATTTTCGGGTATCTGCTTTTCCCTCACACTTTTAGGAAGTGCCAGAAAATCTTCACCATGGGTCAACATTCCCCCATAATGTGCCGTTATAACAATGACAACAAGCAATAATGCCAAAGGTACCTTAAGCAACGTCTTTGGCTTTACATCCAATTCCGATAGTGAATACCACCCCATCGCGGTTAAGGCAACCCCAGCTCCAAGCCATTGGTGCCATACAAGCAAACTCCCTTTAGCCGTAGTTTCATGACCCAAAAAAAAACCGGATACAGCCGTTAATAAAGCAGATAGTGCTGCGATTGCCAAAAGTAGCCGAGGAACCTTCTTCCCCGTCAATCCCAAAAAAATGGCCAAAATCAATAGTACTATGGGAAAATGGAGCAATACGGGATGCCAATGACCCAACCAAGAAACCAAACTTGGCAACGTTATATATGATTGAAAAACAAGACAAAAAACAAGAAATACCGAAAGGGCCAACATGGTATAATTAAGCAATCGATATAAAGTGTCATCTTTCATTTTACTAAATTAAAAGGTCTTTTACAACGGTACCAGCAACATCCGTTAGACGAAAACGCCTGCCTTGATATTTATAGGTAAGTTGTTCATGATCTAAGCCCAGTGCATACATTAAAGTGGCATGGAAATCATTGATATGCACCGGATTTTCGACGACATTGTAACCAAATTCATCTGTCTGTCCGTAATTTAATCCAGGTTTTATGCCTCCTCCGGCCATCCAGATACTAAAAGCCCTTGGATGATGGTCCCTACCATAGTTGGTTGGATCAAACTTACCCTGACAGTAATTTCCACGGCCAAATTCACCACCCCATATGACCAAGGTATCTTCCAACATTCCACGTTGTTTTAAATCCAAGACGAGGGCTGCGGAGGCTTGGTCAACATCCTTGGCCTGACCTGCCATTTCATTAGGCAAGTTTCCATGCTGGTCCCAACCTTGATGGTACAACTGTATGAACCGCACGCCATTTTCTGCCAACCTACGTGCTTGCAATGCGTTTGCGGCATAGGTTCCCGGAACTTGACAGTCTTCGCCATAAAGTTTTATGATGGATTCCGGTTCTTTGGAAATATCCATGACATCGGGTACCGACATCTGCATTCGATAGGCCATTTCATATTGGGCAATTCGCGATTCTATTTCATCGTCACCCGTTTCTACATGATGCAATTTATTAAGTTGGGAAACCTCGTTCAATAGATGCCGCTTGTCCGACCTTGATATACCATCGGGGTCATTAAGATAGAGAACAGGATCCTTACCGGAGCGCAACAATACCCCTTGATGTTTGGAATCTAAAAAACCACTTGACCATAATTTGGAGTAAAGTCCCTGACTGTTGCCCTTGCCTCTTGATGTCAATACCACAAAGGATGGAAGGTTCTTATTCTCGCTTCCCAATCCGTAACTCATCCAAGAACCCATGCTTGGTCTACCTGAAATCTGGCTACCGGTCTGGAAAAAGGTAATCGCAGGATCATGGTTTATGGCTTCGGTATGCATACTTCGTATTACCGTAATCTCATCTGCAATCTTCGCAATATGGGGAAAGTAATCGCTTATCCATGTACCGCTTTGCCCATACTGATTAAAGTTGACAGCCGGTGGCATCAGCGGAAATTTGGCCTGATCTGCGGTCATACCCGTCAATCGTTGTCCATTACGAATGGATTCCGGTAAATCCTCTCCCATCCTCTTACGTAAAGTAGGTTTATAATCGAAGGATTCCAATTGCGATGGTGCCCCGGCCTGAAATAAATAAATGACCCGTTTTGCCTTTGGCGCAAAATGAGGGATGCCCAAGGGCATTTCCAATACATTTTTTTGGCTGCTGCTGAACAAATCCGGTATTAACAAAGAACCCAATGCCATGGAACCAATCCCGACACTTAACTGTGAAAAGAAATGCCTTCTATTATGCTTTAACGGGTTTTTATCTTCATTTTTTTCCATAAGCTATTCTTTGGTAATGGTTTCGTCAAGGTTGTATATGATTTGTGCGGTGAGCATCAAGGCAGCCGTTTTGGCCTTATCCGTATCCAATTGTTCATAATCGCCTACGGCAACCAACTTTTGGGCCTCCTCCTGATTATCTTGATAAAGCGCAAGCGCATTGTGATAGTAATCCATCAATGTAGCACGTTCTTCTTCTTTTGGGGTCCTTATCAAAATGGTTTGGAACAAATCATCCACATAACTTGAATCATTGGGAGTTTCCAGAATCATTCGCTGTGCCAAAACACGGGCCGCTTCCAACACCTGAACATCATTTTGTAATACCAATGCCTGTAAGGGGGTATTGGTCTTTTGTCTTCGTACTTCGGAAAAATCGCGATTTGGTGCATCAAAAATGGTCATTGAAGGTGGAGGGAGTGTTCGTTTCCAAAAAGTATACAAAGACCTTCTATACAGATCTGGGCCTTGATCGGGAATATACTTGGTAAGTACTCCCCTATCCCCTCCAGCATTGGTTTCTTCCCAAAGTCCTTCAGGTTGATAAGGTCTGACACTTGGACCTCCGATCTCGCGATTTAACAATCCGCTCGTGGCAAGAATATAATCCCTGATCATTTCCCCACTCATTCTAAAGCGTGGTGCGCGGGCCAGCCATTTATTCTCGGGGTCCAATCGCTTTATCTCGGGATCTATCTCGGATTTTTGCTGATATGTATCCGACATGATTATTTTTTTTAACAGGTATTTTATGTCCCATCCGTGCTCCATAAAATCCACTGCTAACCAATCCAACAATTCCGGATGGGTCGGCAAGCTTCCTTGCACACCAAAGTCCTCCGCTGTTTCTACAAGACCTTTTCCGAACAGCATTCCCCATATGCGATTTACAAAAACCCGTGCAGTCAAAGGATTTTCCGAATCTGTCAACCATTGGGAAAGTCCCAACCTATTTTTGGGCAGGTTTTCAGAAAATTTGAATATCGATTCTGGCATACTCGGATGCACTGAATCGGTGGGTTGGTCGTATTCCCCCCTATTTAAGATAAATGTCGTTTTTGGAGCGGCATCATTCATCACCATTACATTTAGCTGAGGAGTTTCCTTCATGTTCACAAAAGACAATATTCCTTCCGTTTCTTCCTGGGTAATGGTAATGAAAGGTGGATCCGCAAAAAAATTGTTGTTTTTTGCTTGAACGGCATCCATTTGAAGCCCTTTTTCATCCACTTGATTGAAAAAGGCAAAAACTTCAAAATAATCTTTTTGTGTAATGGCATCATACTTATGGTCATGACATCGAGCACATTCCAACGTAAGTCCCAAAATTCCCTTACCCAACGTATTGGTTCGGTCCAGAACATAATTGGTACGATATTCCTCTTGAATAACCCCTCCTTCCTGAGTAATGGGATGGTTGCGATTAAACCCTGTGGCCAGGATCTGTTCCTTACTGGCATTGGGCAATAAATCTCCTGCCAATTGCCACGTTAAGAAATCATTATAGGGCATATTGTTGTTAAACGCATGAATTACCCAATCTCGCCAAGGCCACATGGTCCTGTAACTGTCGTCTTGATATCCATGCGAATCAGCATACCGGGCAACATCCAACCATGTCTGGGCCATACGTTCCCCATAGGCTTTTGAGGCCAAAAACGCATCAATGGCCTTTTCAATTCCATCCTCTTCAGTATCCTGTAAAATTTGCTTTACCACGGTTGGCTCAGGGGGTAAACCCGTAAGATCCAAACTGATCCTACGTATCAATGTTTCATAAGAAGCTTTTGCCGAGGGCTTCAAGTCATGCTCGGTCAATTTTTTAAGAATAAAATAATCTATTTCATTGTGACCCCATTCCATGGTCTGGTCCAAAGCCATCTCCATTTTCTTGGGAGGGATAAAAGCCCAATGTTTCTCAAATTTTGCACCTTGTTCAATCCATTTTTTGATCAATCTCTTTTCATAGGAGTTCAGGGTCAATTTTGAACCTGGTGGCGGCATGATCTTGGTAGGATCATCCGAAACGATTGATTGGTACGCTTGACTATGTTGCGCGTTTTCGGATACAAACGCAAACTTACCAGGATTCTCTGGTAACTCTGCAAATGCCATACTTTCAATATCTAGACGAAGACCGGCCTTTCTTTTATTGGCATCAGGCCCGTGACAGGTGTAACAGTTATCCGAAAGTATGGGTTTTATGTGGAAATTATAATCCACTGTTTCAGGTAATTTCAATTCGGCATACTCATCCTTTTCAGCAGTAAAGAGGCCTTCTTTTAGTGCATATAGGGTTCCGGCCAAGCATAAGAGAATGATAAAAACACTTATTCCCTGTTTCATCTTTGAACTTTCCTTTATTTTAAATTAGGTTGTTTTACCAACTCGAACTGAATTAAATATAGTAAAAATTAATATTATGTATGTACATATGTACATTTTTAATATTTATTGAGTAGTTTTAAAGTGCTTATTATCTTCTTGGAAATCTAATTATATGATCATATCAATGTCGGGTTATTATAAAAGCACTTTTCTAAGGTTCACTGTGGTAGTACTCACAATTTATAATTTTTCGTGTGCTACACCAAATTCGAACATTACTAAAATTATCGATGCGAATATGGTATCCAATGCAGTATCCTTTGACCATTTGATCATGGTAGACAGTATAGGGGTCACAGGAGCGGATGGGGTGATTTCCTTTCCTCTAAATGACAGCATTTCCGTTTTTATGATGGGTGATTCCTTTTTGTCGCCAGTGGTAAATCATAAAAGGGATGTGAATAGCCCAATGATCAATAACACCTTCATTTTAATCAATAAAAACAATAATGGCCATGAGGCACTCTACTCTGGCACGGAAACCAATCCCGATGCTCTATTGAAGCCTACCTATGGAAATCCTAAGGAATATTACTGGCCCGGGCATGGGTTTGAAAAAAATGGAACAATACACGTTTTTATGTCACGATTTTTGCATGGAGATTACGATTGGGGATTTCAATTTTCCGGAACAGATTATATACGGATGCGTGCAAACGACTTTAAAGTCATTTCCCAAGAAGACTTTCCCTTTTCCAATCAAAATAAGGTGCACTATGGACATTCCATGCTAAACGACGGCAAGCACATCTATCTATACGGAGCCTTTACAGATCGGGGCATTTCCTCCCTTCATGTGGCCAGGGCCACCTTGAGTGCCGGAAATCATTTGGAAGATTTCAAATTTTACAATGGAAAATCGTGGGACACCAATCCTATGACAAGTACTGCACTACCAGGTGTTAATCAAAGCGTTCCTGAACAGTTTTCTGTCTTCAAATACAAGAATAAGTATGTTTTGATCTTGATGGCACGTGAATTGGGTGGGGGCAATATATTTTCTTACGTTGCCGATTCCCCAATAGGCCCATGGAAAAATGAAAAATTACTGTACCACACGAAAGAGCAAAACAACGTAGAAGATAAGGTATTCACCTATAATGCCATGGCACATCCCCAATACATTACCGATGATCGGTTATTGGTTTCCTATTGTGTGAATAGTTTTGATGTCAGTAAAATTCACGAAGTAGATACGGACTACTACCGTCCCAAATTTTTGTGGATCCCTCTGAATCTCATTTTGGATTAAAACCTAACTAATCAAGTACTTCCGCCTTTTTTAGACCCACATCGGGTTTTTCCATGGCGGAAAAATAATTCTCCCTTACCACTTTTGCCGTTTTATGGTTTCCGTTATGGTCCCATCCTGGGGGCATTATTGCGTACAATAGCTTGTTCTTGAGTCCTGGTGCGTTGTACATATCCTTAAACAATGCTATGAACTCCCCGAAATATACATCGATGAAATTGCCACTGTTCACTTCACGTGTTATGCCATACTCTACTTCAATTTCCCTATCTTCCTCCTGATACGTTCCGAAAACCCGGTCCCAAATATTCAAAAGGTTACAAAAATTCGTATCCATATACAATGGGTTTCTTGCATGATGCACCCTATGATGGGATGGTGTCAGCATTATTTTATTAAGGAACCCAAATCTGGCATCCTTAATCAAATTTTCTCCCACGTGGATGAAGGCCCCATAAGTACCGTCTATAAACATGATAATGACCAAGAATTCAGGACGCACTCCCAGTAAAATACATACGGTCGTCCTAATCGCATCGGCGTAGGGTGCCTCAAGAAAGAAATGCGCATAGACAACCGAAAGATTCATATTTTCAGGAACATGATGTGTTGAATGGAGACACCAAAAAAGTCGGACCTTATGCCCCCAATAGTGATATAGGAAATGGCCAAACTCCCAAACAATGTATCCGTAAATGAACCAATACCACGTTCGGTTTGTTTTTATTATGGCATGGTCCTGGAACAACCCAATGCAAAAGGCCACCATGGCAATTGCAATAAACCTGCCTAAAAAACGGTTGAAGAGATAGATCAGGAAATTTACCTTGTAGACCTTGGTATGCGGTTTCTTATATACGAGTCCCAAAATAAACTCCAATAACATTAAAAGGGGAATGATGGGAAGTATCAGCGCAACAATTCCATCATAGGTTTTTAAAATTCCATAGTTGCCCTCCTTCACAATTTCCATGATATTGGTTATTCCCAAAAAGCCAATTATTTCGCGGAACACCGATTCAATAAATTCCATTTAATTTTATTTAGATTATTGTATCCGATTATCGTTGGTTACTTTCCTGCTTTTCCCTTAATTTGAATAGCTTGGGGCGAGAATTATTAATTCCTACCAAAAGCAATTTATGGCCATCTTTGTTCTTGAGGAGGTTTAAATGCTTCACCTCCCCTTTTAGGAAGAATCCCGATACCTCCGAATTGACAGCAGTAAAAGACCCATCCTTTTCTCCAACCAATACCAGACCATAATTGGAATCCAAACGCCCAAACTGAGGTTTAAGGTCTATATCGTTTCCAGCCATGATCAAATCCATGAATCCATCAGAGTTCAGGTCTATGGCCTCTACGGCATGGATGCTTGACAATTGGGCTTGCATGGGCAACTCTTGAACCTCAAACTCATTGTTACCCAGATTGTGTACCACCACACTTTTGAAAGTATTGATTTCCTTTATGGTACTTTTCTGCAGCACATCAATGGGAAAAAGTTCCATCATCGACTTGGTTGCATAGTCTGAAAAGGTTGGGCTATTTTTGCCCAATTGCGGAATCTGCCTTAAAAGTTCGATTCGGAGATGTATGGGCTTCATTTTTCCTTGTACCTGGCGTGCAAATATTTGCTCAACTGTACCGTTATCATCAAAATCGTTCACATACATCCTGACAGGCTCATTTTCAAACACATTAAAAAAGGAATTGGAGCCTCGGTTTCCGAGTATCATGTCGTTTCTACCATCATTGTTGAGGTCCGCAATCTTTATGGTGTTCCATGCTCCTTTATATCCTTCAAGACCGGTATTTTGTGCAGCAAAACCATCAGAAAACTTCTTGAATATCATTGGGGCCATCCAATCCCCTACTAACAACAGCTCTTTTTGGCCGTCATTGTCCATGTCAGCCCATTGCGCATCTGTTATCATACCAATTTCCATAATTCCTGGCATCAATGTCTGTGTCACATTAGAATACCCTCCTTTTCCATTATTCTCGAATAGGTAGTGTTCCGGATTTTTCCCATAGACTCCAACAACACTTCGACTGCCTATGAAAAGGTCAATGTCCCCATCCCCATCAAAATCATTTGGGGCAATAATGGAGGTATTGGTAGTGGTGGGCAGGGAGCCTTTAGTATTCTCAACAAACTTTCCTTTTCCAGTATTGATATAAATCCGTGTTGCATAACTTTCCGTGGGTTGAAATATGTTATTTCCACCAGAGGAAACGATAAGATCGGGCATATTGTCCCCGTTGGTATCGGCAAAGACAGCTGAAGTATCCTCATAACCTTTGTCCTTTTCAAATATGCCATTGTCAATTTTAAGGAAAGAACCTGTATTCTCTTGCAGATAGATAGTACCTGCTTGTTCCTTTGCCCCTCCCAGATACAGGTCGTCCAGCCCATCGTTGTTGATATCCCCGACGGCAATGGCAGGGCCCTCCTTTGACAACATCCTGCTTATGGTGCCCTCGATATTATAATCGTTGTATCTATCCTCAATATGACCGGAAATCCCATGCGCCAACTCCATCATGTATTGCTCAGCCACTTTGGGGATCACCATTCTTTTCTTGTTGGAATCCGATTGCTCAATGGTGAGTGTTTGGTTGGCTGTTATTCCCGAAAGCAATGAACTGGATTTATCCGGCCATAGTACCCTAATGGAATCGATTGCCTGCGTGGCCCCGAGACCGAACAAGAGCTCATAATCCACCGAAGATTGAAATCCCCTGCTGGGAATCAACTCCTGATAGAAGCTCTGGTTTCCCGAATATATCGTGACCTTACTGCCCACAGCAAATTTGTTTTTCCCCTCTCCCTGTAATTTTACTTTGATGAAATTGTTTTCTGTTTTACTGGAGGTGTTGTTCCGAAAAACGGAAATTTCCTGGTTTACATTATTTATTACAAGGTCCAGGTCCCCATCATTGTCCAAATCCCCATACGCAGCACCATTGGAAAATCCTGGTTTACCTAGCCCCCATTCTTTGGCCCGATCGGTGAAGGTAAGATCATGGTTGTTTTGAAAGGCAAAGTTTGATATGGGTACGGAGGGTATCTTTTCCATGAACTTGATGGTCTGTTCATTGGTATAGATCCCTGTTCTGCTTGCCGATTCATTGGCAAAGTAATTGATGAAATCGTTATTGGTGATATCCTTATAGATACCATTGCAAACCAAAATATCCTTATAGCCGTCATTATCCATATCTAGGATAAGGGCGCCCCAACTCCAATCCGTTTCGGCCACCCCTGAATAATATGCGGTCTCGGAAAAACTGCCATCCCCGTTATTGATCTGCATGGTATTTTGCATAAACTGATTATAAAAATCACGCTCCTGCATTTTTTTATGAAGGTCAAAAGTTTCAAAGCCTCCATTGTTCTTGAGCCTTTCGTCGTCCCCAGGCCTCATATCCGTTACAAAAATATCAGGGAAATGATCGTTGTTGAGGTCAGCCATGTCGGCACCCATGGATGAAAGACTGGAATGTTGTATATAATTTTTGCTTTCTTCCCTGAATGTGCCATCCCCTTGGTTTATATATAGATAATCCCGTTCGAAGAAATCGTTGGAAATGTATATATCCGGAAGATCATCGTTGTTCACGTCCCCAATGGTGACCCCCAATCCAAAACCGATCAAGCTACCGTATATCCCACTTTGTTCACTGACGTCCGTAAAATGTCCATTATCGTTCCTCAAGAGTTTGTCCCCCCCTGCCTTAAAAACTTCGGGCACCCTCCAATCCTCACTTCTCAACTCCCTCAGGTTTGAAAAGCCCAAACTTGTGGGCAATATAAAACTGTTGTTCAGGATATACACATCCAGATCGCCGTCCCCATCATAATCAAAAAATGCCGCATGTGTGGTAAAGCCTTCCTCGTCCAGGTTATATTTCGACGCCATTTCCGTAAAAGTGAGATCTCCATTATTGATGAAAAGCTCATTTTTTTTGTTGGTAATGCCTGCGTTGCATACATAGATATCAAGTAATCCGTCTGCGTTCACATCCACCATGGTGACTCCTGTAGACCACATTTTGGTGCCTGACACCCCTGCGGTCTCAGTGATATCCTGAAAAACGAAATCCCCTTTGTTCAAATAGAGCCTGTTCCCACCTTGATTTTTAATCAGATAAATATCCGGTAAACCATCATTGTTGATATCTCCAATCCCTACGCCTCCGCCATTGTAAAAATTGCGATAGGTCAGAATATTGAAATCGGTTCCTATGTGCACATCGTTCACAAATTTTATGCCTGTGGATGCAGGGTCCAACTGGGTAAACATCGCATCCTCCGCCATTGTCCGGGTACAGGAACCAATTCCAATTGTAAGGGCGACCCCCATGATCAAGCAAACGGAAAGCGCTTTAAATTTCAGTCCCATTTAATAAAAATCTTATTACATATTCAATCTTATGAGCGGTGCCATCTAGACATTTTTACAAAATGCCTCTTTTATATATGCCGTTTGTAAAAAGCAAGATTGCAAATCCGTCTACGCGGAGAATCATGTAGATCGAATCTGCAATCAGCAAATTAACTAAAACTAACTCAACCTAATTCTTTCATATTAATCATATCCGGGATTTTGCTCGATTCCACCCTTGGACCTATTAATTTCCGCCCGTGGAATAGGCAATAAATAATAGTAATCCCCTGGCCATGCCGCCCTTTGTGTGTTAACAGGACCATACCCAAAGAAAAACTTTCCTCCATCGGACCAGTCCCTGGTAACGGTATCCAATCCATTTACTGGATTACTATCAATGTTTCCGGGTCCTGCTTTCCAGCGCAACAGATCAAAAAATCTTTGGTCCTCCAAAGCCAGTTCCACGGCTCTTTCCTTTCTATAAACTTCTACCAGTTCATCGCCGGTGGCCGTCACGGGAGGCATATTCACCGAAGGTCTGCTCCTGACCATATTGATATATTCCCTAGCAAGATCTTCATTGCCCAGTGCAATCTGTATCTCTGCATAGTTCAGGTAAAGTTCCGCCAACCTAATCCATGGTGTAACATTGTTGTAATCGTAGTCCGTGGATGCCCTTGGTCCCTCAAAATCCAATAGCTTACGGAAGGTATATCCCGTTTGCACATTCCAGTGAAAAGGGGTGAGACCACGGTCGAAATAGGTTTCCGAGTCCCTTCCGAAATCAAACAATTGCTGCCCATTGATCGGGTCTACCTTAGTCGGGTTTTCATCAGGGATATCCGGATTGGCATCTTCCCAATATTCATAAGTTCTTATCGTAGACTTGGCACCGTCGTTTATATTTACCGGGTCGGTCCCTGGGTACAATACCGTTTCATAAAATCTCGGGTCACGATCCACGAAGGGGTTTTGAGGATCGTACCCTGCCTCTGGGTTCACGGTAAAATCTTCGTCCAAATAAGGGTATTCACCATTGATCATCTGGAACATGTTCACCAATCTTTGGGTGGGCATCACTTTTTGCTGTGCATCGAACCCGCTTGGCCAAAAATCATAGTTATACCCCCAGGCCAGACCAAAAGCTTGTGATTCGGTTCCATTAGGTCCTGTATATTCCCTACCAAATATTACTTCTTCGGTCTTAATGGGCTCCTTAAAGACCTGTATAAAGTCTGGGTGCAAACTATAGCCTTCCGCAAAAACAGCCTCGTGGGCGGCTTCGGCAGCCTGCCATTTGGCCAAATCATTGGCAGGATTGTTCAAGGGACTGGCCATATACAACAACATTCGCGCTTTCAGGGCCAAGGCAGCCCCTTTACTGGCTCTTCCGGTTTCCATGTTCTCCCCATCCAAAAGAGCGGCCGCCTTATCCAGTTCGGACACTACAAACTGAGCCACTTCCTCATATGAATTTCGTGATACCGGAGTGTCATTTGCTTGGTCCAATGGAACGGAATTGGTTAAAAGGGGAACACCTCCAAAATGACGCAACAATTCAAAGTAAATATAAGCTCTTTGAAAAGTGGATTCTCCAGTAAGTACTCTAAGCCTATCCGGGTCTATCTCCGTACTTCCTTCTGTCTTTTCAAAAAATATATTGATCCGATTAATAAAATTGTACGAGTTGGCATAAAGGCCCATTGTAAAATTATCGACCAAGTCCGCAGTCATGTTCCCATCTCTATAGGCAATTGCCCCACCAGCGTTCTCCACTTGAGTATCCTGAAAGATACCGATATCCGTAACTCCCTCATATCCACCGGCATCGGGTTCGTAATGAGGTCGTATGCCCCTGTAATTCCCATTTACATAGTTGGTCAGATACGTTTCGTCCACGAAAACCGCTTCCTCACTGATCCTATCCAGTGGGGTCAAGTTTAAAACATCGTCACTACAAGAATTTAATGTTACGATCATCATTAAACCTGACATGATGGTCTTTAATAACCTTTTTAAGGTATTAACTCTACTGTCTTTCATAATAAAATTTTTAAAAAGTGACATTAAACCCCAAACTAATTGTACTCAGCTGTGGGAAACCAGCTCCGTTGGTGGATCTGAATTCCGGGTCTCCCAAATCAAATTCCGACATGGCATCATAAATGGTCAGAATGTTGGTAGCACTGACATAAATTCTAAAACTTTGAATTGAATTGCGCAACGAACCATAGATCTTATCAGGAAGGGTGAAACCCAATTGCATCTGTTTAATACGAAGGAAGGAAGCATCCCTGTACCAAAAATCAGCCTCAAAAGGGTTACTATCCAAAGTACCGTTCCTCAAGACCCTAGGCAAGACAGCATCCGTATTATCCAACGTATAGCTATTGTCGGCCGCGTAAGCTAGTCCGTTGCCAGAGGCTCCGGAATTGAAGGTATTGGTAAAAGGTTTCATCACCTCTGCCTGACCTTGCAACAACATGCTAAAATCAAGTCCCTTGAACCCGGCAGTTACATTGAATCCATATTGCAAGCCGGGATAGCTTTTACTATCGAAGGCATAACGGTCATCAGAGTTTATGGTGCCATCACCATTTAAATCCTCAAAAATCAAATTACCAAGACCCGCACCTGCATAGTTGACATTGTTATCCAAATCGGCCTGGGTTCTATATATTCCCTTAGTTTTATAGACCAGTATGGAGGTAGCCGGCCTACCTTCCAAATTTTGGAATTCCGAACCTTCTGGCGGTGGAACCTGATCTCTGAACACTAGTTCATTTTTGGCATAGGTCGCATTTAAAGTAAGACCTAGGTTAAAATCCTTGGTGTTCGCAAACTTAAATGCCAATTGCCCATCAATACCTTGGTTCTTGAATTCACCAATATTCTCACTAGGTGGTATAATACCAAAGGTGCTCGGGATCGAGGAATTCCTCGCGGCCAGAATATCAGTTGTTCGCTGTCTGAAATAATCAAGTACAAAGGAAAACTTCCCGTTGAACATGGTACCTTCCAATCCGATATCAAGATTTTCTGTCTTTTCCCATGTAATGGCAGGATTCGCCGCTACGCCCGGTACCAGTACTGTTACATCTTCACCTCCAATTACGTACCCACCAACATTTCCTGGCAACGCGGCCGGGAAACCGAAGGATTGAAGAAATTGGAATTGGCTTACACGGTCATTCCCTAGTATACCCCAGGAAGCTCTTAACTTCAAGTCGGTAAAAAGGTTTTCAGGCATAAAGGATTCCTCTGAAATACGCCAACCAATGGATGCGCCTGGGAAAAAACCAAACCTATTCTCCTTGGGAAAGGTATCGGATCCATCATATCTAAAGTTAAATTGAAAGAGATATTTGGATTTATAACCATAGGACAACCTACCAAAGTAGTTTTGTCTTGCCGTTTCGGAGGCAGAACCATCGGTAAGCCAATTGGACCTATCAGGGCTTCCGGCAAAAAGTTCATCAAGCTGAAAGGAGTCATACCCCAATCGCCCAGCCAAGAAATTGTTCCTTTTAGTTTCACTTTGTTCGTATGCCACAAAGGCCTTGATGTCATGGTCCTCCCCCAGTCTTCTTTCATATTCGATTCGCGCATTGAGGGTTAATTGATTGCTTTGGCTAAACGTTTGGGTCAGTCCAACCGGTTCCACTTCCCGTGACTGCCTCTCTACCGCATTGCCCTCTGAATCCAATTCCCAATACGTCCATGTTGTATTGAAACTCTTGTTATAATTATACCACTGGTCATAGGCTGCAAAACCTTTTACGGAGAGCCCTTCAACGACCCAAGGGGTCTTCCAATCAAAGGACAAGGTACTATTGACAACATCACTTGTATACCTATTATATCCTGGACCTGTTACTCGGGCCGCGGGATTGAGCTGCGAAAAACCTTCCCCTGGTTGTTTGGTGTTTCCGTCGATAAAAGGGGGCAAAAGTGGACTGGTTGACCCCAAGGCTCCTCCTATAGCACCATCCGCTCCACCGCCTTGAGCCGTTTGCGTATATTTTCTCCTAGCATGAAGGTCTAATTTAAGGTCCAAGTTTTCACTGATGTTCATATCGATATTGGATCGAACATTGTACTGTTTCAAAGCAGTCTTGTCATCCCCGATCAGAAGTCCTCCTTGCTTGGCATGCCCGATTGAACCGAAGTATTTCACTCTTTCCGAGCCCCCACGAACATTCAACGAATGACGCTGTTGCTCCAATACTTGCCCTCCAATGAGTTCATCCCACCAATCAGAGGATACTCTTTCCCCTGCTAAAAAAAGGTTTATTTGGGCATCGGAAAAGGTTGGTGACCTACCATCCAATTCATCCGCTGAATTAATGATTCCCATGTACTGAAGTGCATTGGCCGTATTGGGCTTGGATATGGGACGTGAAAACCCATGGTCAAAATTATAAGAGAATTCCGGATCTCCCACCTTTCCCCTTTTTGTTGTCACCAAAATAACCCCACCAGCAGATTGAGCTCCATATATGGCCGCCGATGCATCTTTAAGCACGGTTAAACTCTCAATGTCGTTAGGATCGATCCTATTGAGATTATCAGGATCCCTATTGGCCACCCCATCAATAACATAAAGTACGGGGGCACTGCCAAAACTACTGGATCCCCGAACCCTCAGATCTGCATCATCAAATCCTGGAGCAGCCGATCCTTGTACAGCAAAGACACCAGGAATTTGGCCCGCAATGGAATTTGACACGGAAATGGCCGGAGTCTGTTTTAACACAACGCCCTCCACTTGGCTGACCGCATTGGTGACCTCTGCCCTTTTTTGGGTTCCATATCCAATTACTACAACCTCGTCCAAGTTACTGGCGTCCACCGCCATTTGAACATCTATATTAGTGGATGAACCAACGGTAATTTCCTTCTTTAAAAATCCTATATAGGAAAAAACCAATGTGCTACCAGGATTAACGGTAATGGTATAATTACCGTCAAAATCGGTGGATACTCCATTGGTGGTCCCTTTTTCCAGAACACTTGTGCCGGGTAGGGCAATCCCATTTTCATCAACGACCTTACCCGAAACCGTCATTTGGTCAAGGGAAGGATCGAGGATTAGTGGATTTACATGAATAATCTCACTTATTCCAATTACCCCATGGGCATGCGTCCATGGAGCATTACCTAGAAATAGCATAAGCAAAATAGCGCGCGAAAAACCAATGGCCCTTGGCCATTTGCCCAATATTTCATTACATTTCATATATTTGTCGGTTGATTATTTATTCTTTAATAATTAAAGAGTTTCCTAAACTTTTGCCGCCAATCTTTCTTCAGGAGATTGGCTTTTTTTTATTCAGATTTCACCATTCTTTTTCTCGGCAATAAAGGTGGACGACCACTCTAAGTCGGCTAACGATCATGAACAATAAATACTAGTTTCATTGTCCTGACCCCATCACCTAACTAAAAGCATCCAAACCTTTATTGAAGTATTTCCTGGGATTTCAAAATATTTAATGTTCTTATGTATATACATTATCAAATATAATAAAATTTATTACTTAAAATAATTTTTACATATTTTTTGTCAATAAAAAATACTATTCTGGCATTCTCCTTTTAAATTTGTGATTTTCTTTCCCTCGCAGCCCAAGCCCAATCTAAACACGTTCCAGTTTAATGGGTGGCGTTTGATGAGCATTCCACTGACACAAATAAAGGTTTTTATCAGGGTCCACTAGAACATCGTGACCATGATTAAAAATCGGAATTGGGGCATTGTACATTTTTTGAAGCTTCCCATTTTCATACTTGGGAGCTTCTCCTCCTGGATTGGAGACCACCCTGTTGTCCATATCCAATATGGTAATAAATCCTGTATCCCTGACCCATTTTTGGCCCGACCTAGTTTCAGACCAGCACACACCTGCATAGATATTACCCTCATCCACTACTGGCCTGCAAACAAAAGCACCCGGAAGCTCAATAGTCTTGATATACTTTCCTTGAAGGGTAAAAAATTTGAATGCATTATCGTTCCTGGAGGTCACTATCAATACCGGTTCATCTCCCGATCTATGATCAATGGCTATGCCATGGGCATTATTCAGGTTATAATTGACATCGGTGTTTTCATGGCCACCCCACTTTTTAATGAATTGGCCTTTAGAATCAAATTGCAGGATATAATCCGAACCGTATCCGTCTGCTACATAAATGTCTCCATTGGGAGCAATGGCCGTTTCCGTAGGTCTGTATGGCTGGTCCTGCCTATAGGCTCCGATGGTGTGCGGATGCGGCAGTGGAAAAATTAACTTGCCATCCACTGTGGTCTTGAACACCTGACCAGCTTGGCTTTGATTCTTTCCCAAACGATCCACGTAATAGCCACAATCTGTAATATATAATACATCTTCTCCTCCTTCATCATTCAATGTTAATCCGTGCCCCCCCGGAAAACCAGTCCCCCAAAAGTCCAACAATTTGCCTGACCTATCAAAAACCAAAATATTATTTGCAGTATGGTCTCCCAACATAATCAATCTTCCTTTGCTATCCATCTGCATTTCATGGCAATTTAAAAGTGGATTATGGGCAATACTCATTTTGGCCCAATCCCAAATCACTTTATATTTGAAATCTCCATGTCCAATTAGTTCATTTTCGGGAGGCACCGAACTTTTACCCACATTTCCATAGGCCAATGTGGGTGCCGTGGCCATTGCCGCACCTGCCATTAACGAATTACCAATAAATTTCCTTCTTGTTGTCATATGATTATGAATTTGTATCTCTAAACTATATGGAGCCGCATTATTGCCATTTTACTATAAAAGTAATCATAGAAAAAATTTGATGCTGAGCTCCAATTCGCGATAAAATATTAATGTTATAATGTTTAAACATATAAAATTATTTTCAAAAAATCATTGTGTCGGAAGGCCAAATATGTTTCCCTTACATGACCGGAAGCGCAAGGAACCGTTATAAAGTTGATACGCAAAAGGAATACCCTTTCTCCAATCTTCGTTGGAGAACAATATCAACCTAAGGCATGGCATACTATATGGATTGACCAAAGCCACTATTTTTTCAATCCTTAACCCATTAAATTTTGGAATAATACATACCAGATTTTGTTGGCATATCATCAACAAAGCATTTCCCTAACTCCTATATGAAAGTTGCTATATTAATCTTTAGGCCCCAGTAGTTTCGCATTGATTCCATTTCCTTTGCCCTAAGAATTGGGAGTCCAAGTGAAGGCGAACGCAACGAAGTAGAATGCGGCAAACTCCAAATCTTACCCTTATCCAAAGTAATGGGGACAAAAGTTCATTTAATGAATTGGATACGCTCCTCCAATTTTTAAGATTGTCCAAACAATCAATGACTTGGAATATTATCTAACGCTAATTTCTTCAGAAAATCTTGATGCTATTTTTAACAATTAGGAGAATGTTCAGAATTAGAAGTGGGTCATAAAAAAAACGGTCAAATCAAATGATTTGACCGTTTTTTGGTTGTGGGCGCTGAGGGATTCGAACCTCTTTTGCCAACCCTTATGTTTGTTGGGTTTTTCCTTGCCTATGTTTTGTTACTAACCGAATTACAGATCACTTTTCGTAAACTTGTTTCGTAGATGCCAAATTTAATCATAAAATATTGAAATCTATTTGTTTTACCGCCAATGAAACATCAGAATATTAAATTACTAAAAATCAATATTTTACGACCGAAATTCTAAAAATGGCCCCAATAAAGAACATCGCACGAAAAATCAACACTCAAGGACAAACTTAATGTATCCAATATTCTCTAGAATTCGAATATTTTTAGCCCTTTTTAGTTACGAAAGTGCTTAAAATTAGAAAAGCCAAAATCTATAGAATTAAAGCAAAAAACTAGTGATGTTTTATTATAATATTAGTTGATTTTCTTTCCAATCCTGTATCAATTGTCAAGATGTATTGCCCTTCTGGTAATGTTGATACCCCAATACTACTTATACTTTTGTAATCTGAATAGTATACAAGCCTACCGTCAATACTATTTAAGTATACAGAAACCATTGGAGCCGACTCTCTATTCTGAATATGTATATATAAATCTTTATCCACGGGGTTTGGGTATCCTCTTGTCCCTATACCCAAGAGATTTTCATCAATTAGATTCGCTTGCAAAGGTATTCCACCTCCACCACCTGAACCATGAGAAACACTCATTGTTTTCGCACCACCATTACCACAAATATTTTTCCCCCATACCTGTACTAATCCTGATGTTCCGGCATAACCTGTAAATGCGCTTAAATACCGACCCGTAGTTGGGGTCATTTGCCAATTCTGTGCAAAATAATCTATTTGATTAACAACATCAAAGGGATATGGCAATCTCCATTCATAACTTGAAGCACCGGGAGCAATGGAACTATTATATTTCACAATTGCACCGGTTAAAACAACAGATGGACCAGAAAGTGTAGAAGGAGCATTTGGCGCTCCGATCCATAAATCATGTCTATAAACATTTCCATTGAACGTGGCAGTCACCCAACCATTGCCCCTAGTCCCACTCAAAGCTTTAAAAACAAATTGACTATTATTCTGGGAAACAGAAATAATATTTGAAGAATGATTCCAGTTTACTGTAGTCGCATTTGTGTTATTAAGTGTTATAGTACTATTAGGTGTCGAACAAGCACATTCCGGACCATTTATGCTTGGAATTGGAACATAACCTTGAATCCAGCTCCTATAGTTGAAAAGTTTGGTATATATAGTTGGCTTTTGATCTTTGGGTGTTTCACCCCAACTACTACAACCTATTAAAAACCTTGACCCATTAGACAATACAGTTGCCGGACCCCCACTATCACCTGGAGCCGCAGAAGAACCTGCTTGATAAAAAGCAATCATGTTATTATTGACATTGTTGCTTCCTGTGTTTATTCCATTCGCCTGTGAATTAGTAATTATCGGCATTGTAACGGCTTGTAATTGATCCGCAACCGGTCCATTATTGGTCGTATAGCCCCAACCAGATAGCGTACCAATTAAACCAGCATTTGAATGACCGGCACTATTGGTAAGTTGAATGGGTTGAACAGTAGCATTAAAATTTAAAGGTGCGGTCAATCGGATTAGGGCAACGTCATTGTTAAGTGTAGAACTATCAAAATTAGGGTGTACAATAATTTGTGCTACATTTCTATATTGACCATTCACATTATCCAATCTCATAGTTATTCCAGCAGCAATTTCTATGTCTGCTGGGTTCTGACCGTCTACACAATGTGCAGCTGTTAAAATCCATTCTGGTGTTAGTATTGATCCACCGCAAAAATGTGCATTGGTATTAGCGTCCCTAATCGAAATTTGCCATGGATGGTTTTCAATTGTCGTGTCATTGCCCCCAATAATATTTACTTGTCCATAGGAAACAAACCAAAAAATGATGAATAAACTTGATAGTAATCTTGTCTTCATAAATCTGTATTTGAAGTTAATGGTTACTTGATTATCAAATTGTCAATAATTATAAATTCGAATAAATCGTTAGATGCTAAACCATGATTTCCAGTTAAGCATTTAAAGACACTGCCAGAAATTTCAACTTCACCTGAACTGCTTCCAATTACTTCACTTACAGGGAAAATTCGGATATATTTTTCTCCCATCTCCGAAAAGAGTGAAGGCATATAAATTTCTGCATCAACTTCAAAGTACTGCTCAATTCCATTATAAAATCTTTCACCACTATCCACAGATTTTATCGTTGCTGGTATAAAATCATTTAAGTCAATAACTTTTTCAATGTTGGAACAGTCAGGTTGTTTCGAAGAATTATTATCTTCTCCACAGGATACCATAAGCATTAATAGAATTACAAAGTATATTTTCATTTTTTTGTATAAATTTAAGCAAAAAAGCTATTTATTGTAAGATTATCATTACAATTATTTTGAAAATTTTGTATCGATGAGGTCAGCCGGGTATTTTATAGGCTTTTTTTTCTTTGCTTTAAATGGACAACATCTGTTTTCCCAATCTATACTTATAGACCCTCCAAACTCAATTTACTCCAAACTAGATCTTCCCAATTTAGTAAATGGTTTATTATCATCTGATTGTAGAACAGTAATCCACGAAAGTACCTTGCTTAGTGGAGACAATAAATCATATGGGTATTTTGAAAAAGGAAGCACTTCATTTCCTTTCGAGAAAGGAATATTGTTGACAACTGGAACTGCTATAAATCAAGTTGGTCCCAACCTAAATCTCGAGCAAACTTCCTCTCCTTCATCGGGAACAGGTCAATATGCTGTAATCAACGAAATATTGGATAATAGGATGGGCAATTCGGTGAGTACACAGAACCATATTTCAACAAAGTTTTGGGTTGTTCCTCAAACCGATAAATTTTCTATTAGGTATATATTTGCTTCCGAAAGCTACGGTAATGTCAATAATATTGAATGTTTCAATGGAATGAACGAATTACAGGATGGTTTTGCAATTTTAATTAAGGGGCCCGGAATTTTGCCTGATACATTTGATCACGACAATGATACTTCTACTCCAGAAATTGAATTTAGTCATGGATCAAAGAATATTGCACTCCTTCCAGATGGTATAACAGAGGTGGGGCTTCACAGTATTCACGACAATTTAACTTGTAGCAATTTAGGCTTTTCTGACTATTACAAGGAGATTCCACTTGGATATGGTTCAATTGCTTCAAATGGTATGACTATACCTTTGATAGCAGAAGCCAATGTTATACCTGGTGAAGAATATCTCGTGGAAATAGTGCTTGCTAACAGAGGAGATAATACTTTGGATTCATCTCTTTACATTGATATAGATAAAAGTTATAACGAACCAAAATTACTAAACCAATATTTTATTTGCTCAGACGAAACCGGAAGGTATATCTCACCTTTTCCCATAATTGATACAGAAATCGCTGAGTTGGATTATAGATTCAATTGGTATTATAATGACACAATCTTAAACTCGGAGAACAGTAGTTTCATTGTTGCGAATCAATCCGGTGATTATACAGTGGAGGTAATAAATCCCTCTGGTTGTTCAAAGTTTTATTCCACAAAAGTCGAATCATCCTCGGCTCCCTTTGAGTTTACTTACAATCTCGAAGGGAATATCTTTTCCAATGACCAAAATTTGACAATTCATGTTCAAGGATTTGGTGATTACCTTTTTCAACTTGATGATGGTATCCCTCAACAATCAAATTCCTTCGGCAATATTTCACCAGGATTTTATGAATTGAAAGTCACGGATATTAATGGATGCGGTAATCGAACATCTGATATTGTTGTTGTAGATTACCCAAAATTCTTCACTCCCAATAATGATGGGCTTAATGACCTGTGGAATATAAATTTTGATGCATTGGGCATCAATGGTCGAATCAAAATTTATGATAGATACGGTAAATTTTTAAAAATCCTTGATTCAAAAAGTGCAGGATGGGATGGGATATACAATGGTAAGATTTTACCTTCTTCAGATTATTGGTTCGAATTATTACTAGATAATGGACAATCCTTTAAAAATCATTTTACTTTGAAAAGATGAAAGTGCCATAGTTAATTATTTTAATTAGTAAGAATCGACAATCTCTGAAAAAGCCGTTTTAACACTTACAATAATACAAGTAGTAATAATTCAGCTATAATTGCCAGTTCTCTCAACTATCAATCAACTTTTAATACAATAGAAAAAGTTGTTGAACTTTATGAGCATCTTGTTCAGGCTGGATGAGCCGGCCAAACTGAGCCACCCGCGCCGGATGAAAGTGAGCAGTGTAAATCAACTGCTTGGATTTGACCTGTCCGTGGGTTAAACTTAGTTCTTATTTTTCAATTTTCTCCTCATCGATTCACCTTTTATATCGATTCTGTGTGCTGTATGCACCAAACGGTCGAGTATGGCATCGGCCAGTGTTCTCTCCCCGATGATGTCGTGCCATTTTGATACGGGCAATTGTGATGCAATAATGGTCGATCTCTGTCCGTGGCGGTCCTCGATTATCTCCATGAGCGCATGCCTGTTGATGTTGTCCAGTGGCTTTAGCCCGAAGTCATCAAGTATCAGTAGGTCCTGTTTTTCAAGCTTGCCTATCTGTTTTGGATAGGAACCGTCCGCTTTTGAGGTCTTCAACATGGTAAAGAGCTTGGCCGTGTTGAAGTACATGACCTTTTTTCCCATGGAACAGGCCTGATGGCCGATGGCCGAGGCCAGATAGCTCTTGCCGACCCCGGTGCTCCCGGTAATGAGGACATTCTCCCTCTTTTTGATAAAATCGCAGTTACCAAGGCGCTGTACCTGGTTCTTGTCCAATTGTCTGGAAGGCCTGTAATCCACCGCCTCCATAACGGCAGCGTACCTAAAGCGCGCCGATCTGGTCAGGCGTTCTATCCTGCGGTTGTGACGGTCGTCCCACTCGCATTGCACGAGGTAGGCAATGATCTCGTCATTGGTATAGTCGGTTTACGTTCCGTTGGGGCCCAAGGTCGTTTCAAATGCCCTGTGCATGCCATGGAGCCTGAGCTCCTTCATCTGTTGTATTGTCCTTTCGTTCATATGTGGTATTTAAGTGTTCTCATTCATAATATTTTCCGCCCCGTATGTTCTGGTGCTCGGGCATTTCCAGATTTTCATCGGTGTCCTCATCAAGCTTGTCCCAGCCTTTTTTTAGGATACGCTCGACCATGTTGTAATTGTACGCACCGTATTCGGTTGCCCTCCTGCAGGCATTGTCAAGACGGTCCCTGCCATATTTTTTGGCAAGGTGCAGTACGCCAAGACAGGATTTATAGGATTGTTCGGGATGCTGCTTCTTGTCCAATATGGCCATGATGTAGCCTTGGCAGCTTTCCCCTATGTTTCCGGCCCAGGCAATGAACCTTTCGCTGCTCCATTCGCTGACGAAGCGGTGGTGGGAGGGCATGTGCTCGGCCAAAGTGGTATAGCCGTAACGTTTCCTGTTCCTTCGGTGCACGGCCAGCCTTTCATGCTTGTGGTAGACCTCGACCATACTGTCGGTATAGACGAGCTTTACCTGTTTGCCGATATGCCTGTAGTGCACGCTGTAATAGTGCTTGTCCCTGCCAAGGTAGATATGGCTGTTCTTGTGCACGGTGGCCTGGGCGTACCGTTTTATCTCATGGCGTTTTTCGGGCAGGGGCATCAGTTCCCGGCTTTCCACCTCGAGGAACAGTGAACGTCGGGAGTATTCCCTTCCCCTGAAGGACATGTCGTTGTGCTTTTCCAACAGTTCCCGGATTGCGGTGTTGATATCGGCCACACTGTGGAAGGTCTCGTTCCGTAAGGGCGCGAACACCCTTGTGTAGATGATGCGCACGGCGTTCTCCACTATGGCCTTGTCCCTTGGCCTATAGGTGCGCGTGGGAAGGACCGCCGTTTCGTAGTGCTCGGCAAAGTCGGCGAACACCTCGTTGACCTTTGGTTCATAGCGGCTGCTCTTGGTAACGGCCGATTTAAGGTTGTCGGGCACCAGTGCCCTCGGCACACCGCCGTAGAACCATAGTGCGTTCTCGGTGCAGCGGATGAAGTCCTCGAGCTTCTGGCTGGCACAGGCCTCCACGTAGGTATACTGGCTTCTGCCCAATATGCAGACGAACACTTCCAGTTCCTTGAGCTCCCCGGTGTCCCTGTCGGCAATGGTGAGCTTCTTGCCCGTAAAATCGATGAAAAGCTTGTCGCCGGCCTTGTGCTCCATCCGCATCACGGGGGAGGTCTCCTTTTGCCATTCGGCGTACCAGTACTTGAACTGTGAGAGCCTGAACCCATCGGGATGCTTGGCATAATATTCCTCCCACAGCAACTGTCGGGTCACCCCGGTCTTCCGTATTTCCTTGTCAAAGTAGGGAAAGTACCGCTGTAGCTCTACCAGTTTTGGGCTCTTTGGCCTTTGGTCGGCCTTGAAGAGGCCGTGCAGTTCCTCCAGGGTCATCTTCTCCACCTCATAGGCCGTCAGGCGGTAACGCTTGAAAAAATCGATGTACTTGGCCACAGTGTTGCTGGAGATGCCCAACTGCTGGCTTATCCGCCGTTTGCTCACACCCGAGGTGTGGAGCTTGAATATCCGTTTTATTTTTCGCATGTCTATCTGCTTGTTCGCCATGGTCCTTTTTCACAAAAAAAGACCTTTGGCACATTACACACAGATCAGATCCAAAAGTGGCTCACTTTCATCCGGCGCGGGTGGCTCACTTTCACCAGCCAGCTATGCCCACTTTGGCCCGGCGAAGGTGGTATACTATGTCCGGCGTTTCTAGTAGGGTTCTTTTCAAATATTGTTCGAGTGTTTGTTTGAAACCAATTTTCGAATCCATATCCAAACTCCATAGTTAAATTTTTGGACAATGGTTGTCGATATCTCACATTAATATTATATCGATCATTTGCACTGTTGATCAATGTTTGTTGATCCAGTAACTCAAAACTTGGGTTCGACCCAAAAATCTCCCTTTGGGAATAAAGCTTTGATGTTACATCGCTAATATCATTTTGGTTTTCAAATACTAAACTTACATATCTTCCCAATGAATCCAATTTCTTCATAATCCGTATCTCATTTGAAAACTTTCTTTGATAAGCTTCGTTTGTTTCCTGAGAAATATTTTGATTGATAACCTGGTCATCATCATAACTTAAAGATAAATTATAATCTGTTGACCTTGCTCTATTGAAGTTCAAACTTGGTTTCGCCGTGATTCTTAATGACTTGTCTATATCAAATTCGAGATTAGCCGTTCCTTGGTTCGTACTGGTATTCCCATCAAAATTGGATTCGGTTTCCGTAAAAAAATGGTTGTCCGGCAATAGATTCTCACGAAATGTTCTTTCTTCATTTTGGGAATCACTGTATGTATAAAAATAGTTATCGTCCATTTCATAAACATTCTTTTCTTGATTGGCATAACTACCACCCAATGTCGATGAAGTCGTTATTCCCTGACCAAACCCAAAAGATAGGTTGCCTATTGAAAAACCTCCATTATTATTAAAACTCAGACCGCCACTTCTAGCACTTCCAACCATTTCATAGATTTCATCAAATGAAAACCCGGGATTATTCACATTATTACTACTTCCAATAAGACTTATTCTTTCAGTATCGTTAAAATAATTCATCAAACCATTAGCTTGATACCTATCATCAGTTCCATAACCCCCAGAAAGCCTTCCCATATATCCGCGGTTCTTGTCTTCCTTCAAAGTCAGGTTAATGGTCTTGGTATTTCCATCTCCTGCATCTCCGGTAAATTCCTGTTCCTTTGTTTTGGTATCCGTTATCTGAATAGTATTGATGATTTCTTTTGGCAGACTCTTTGTGGCAACTTTTGGATCACTGCTAAAGAATACTTGTCCATTGACCAAAACCTTATCTACTTCCTTCCCATTGACCGTAATTCTGCCATCGCTGTCGATTTCAACTCCGGGGAGTTTTTTCAAGACCTCTTCTACCGTGGCATCTGGCCTTGTTTTAAAAGATGCGGCATTAAATTCCAAAGTATCCTTTTTGATTGTTATTGGTGCCCTTCTCCCAGTAACACTGACACCTTCCAATTCTTCAGCTTGTTCGACCATTGACACTAAGCCAATATTGGTATTGGGCAATGGCTCTATTATTTTTTCAATTGTTTTATAGCCATTGAAAGAAAAGACTATTCGTATCTTCCTATGAACGGCCCTTCCTTCAATACTATATCTACCATCAACATCCGTTATTGCATATTGAATTAAAGTACTATCGGACAATGTTTCGGTATGGACTGTTGCAGCTTCCAAGGGTGTTTTGGAAATACTGTCAATTACCCTACCTCTAATATGAAACTCTTGGGCATTGATTACGGATGTACAAAAAACAAAAGAGAAGAGGCAAATTAAGTAAGATTTCATTCAATCTAATTTTAAACTAAATATTTAGTTCAACTAAACTATTAGTTTTTAATTTCAAATGCTAATAAATTTTACATTTCTATGAATTGGTTTCATTTAATTTAACTTGAAATCAATCATTGAATGAGGCAGTGTGAATTTCAAAGCCTCAGCGAACGCAACGAAGTGAAGTGCTGCAAGCGTCCCAAAACTTACCAAACTGATACTACTGAGCGAGGCAACTTTATCTATTGATTGGGCACATACTTAATATCAATAAAGAGAATCCAAAGGCCTATTGGCTTCAAGTTTATATCGTTCCAACCTCCCCTCCGTTATTTCAAGCTTCAGATAGCTCTTCCCAAAACTGCCCTTGACCACTTTTACCTTTCCTAGGATATCCTTTAAATCTGTTTGAAGTGAGGCTGCCTTTTCCTCCAAATGTTCATACTTGATCCTGGGAATCATTGTTTCGCCTTCAAACACAGGGTATGGCTTTGGTGGGTTCTTTTCGATCATATCCTCAAGGAAATCATCCCCTTCCCCATCATTGTCCAATTCTTGGTTGAACAAAGCCCGCATCATACCAATGGTAGGAAGTGTCTGGTTCTTTTCAATATCCCTGATAATGGCAATGACCGCATCTGTTCGTTTCCTGTTCTTGATGATTTCTTGACCAATGCTCTTTTCGAATCGTTCTGACGGTAAAAACCCATGCCACTCAAAAAAGTCCATGACCATATCCAAGGTATGGGAATAACTCTTGCCCACTTTTTTTGAAAAGACCTTAAATCTTGATAATGTCCTTTTCTTTATCCGTACTGCTCTAAAATCGTCCATATTTACTTGTCTTAAGTGTACAATTGTTACAATTTTGTCCCGAGTTTAAGGGTATTGACAGCATTTTTGCAACAATAAATTTTGCGGTCCCCGAAAACAACCATTTCCAAAACCCCCTACAAACAGGGCTTTTCCGAAGGAAAATGAATCAATAGCGTCGCTTTAGCGCGCTATCCTCTTGCTTTTCCATTTAGAGTCGCCAAGGCGACACTAAAAAGAAAACTTTTACCAAAGCACTTTGTGGGTTGCCCCCTATTTCAATTTTCCTTAACGCTTATCTTGCCGAACACTATAAAATTGAATCAGGATCCTTGTGCAAAAGTTTGGGTAAGATTTAGGACTAATAATGAATACTTGATTGATTTAATTGATAAACTCCAATACTCAAAATTCTGAATTTCCAAAACTCCCAGTATCGCCTCTAGTATCAGAAAACATTGATTCCAAAATTGATTCCAGCCCACTCATATCTTTACTTATTTTTCTATCCAATACTCTAGCATAAATTTGTGTAGTTGCCAATTCTGTATGACCAAGTATTTTAGAGACTGTTTCTATAGGCACGCCATTACTAAGAGTAATTGTAGTGGCAAAAGTATGTCTGGCCATATGGAAGGTAATATTCTTCTTGATTTCGCATGCATCTGCAATTTCCTTTAAATAGCTGTTCAATTTTTGATTGGAAATCTCAGGCAACAACTTTTCAGGCTTCCGCTTGGGATGATACTGATATCTCTTAATTATTGAAATTGCCGGACCCATTAATGGCAATTTGAAACTGTTTTTAGTTTTTAATCTTTTTGAGCTTATCCAATATCTACCATCTATTCCCTTAACCAGGTTATCTTCACACAGGTTCATTATATCGCAGTAGGCTATACCAGTATAGCAACTAAACACAAATAAGTCCTTTACAATTCGCAACCGCTCTATTCCTGTATGATAATCTTGAATTTTTTGTAGTTCCGGCATGTTTAAAAATTCCCTTTCCTTTCTTTCAATCCTGATCTTGAACTTTTGAAAAGGATACTTTTCAATCCATTCGTTGTGTAATGCCACTCTAACCATTTTCCGTAGACGCTGAATGTGTTTCATCGCCCCGTTGTTTGAAAGTCTCCCATGATGATGGATTGGATGCAGTTTGCGCAAGTAGGTTTCAAATCCAACTATAAATTGGTGGTTTAACTGTGACAAACAGCAATCATCACATTTGTATTGCTTTTTCAAATAGCATAACAAGTACTTCTGAGTGGTTTTATAATGACTTAAGGTTGCTTTTCCAAGGGCGTGGGCACCATGTAAATTATGATATTCAAATAAAGCCTTTAACGTAATTTGATTTTCGTCTTCACCGAAATATCGAGCTTTGACCATCTGCGGAGTGATATGAGGAGATTTAGATCGAAGTTCCCTATAGCATTGAAAAAGCTCAGATTCGACTTCCATTAAATAGGTATTAATTTCTTGGGCCTCCTTGGTACGGCCCAGAACCCTTGACCCCTTGCTGTCCCAAATTTCCGTTGGTATGGTATACTTCAGGCTCATGTTTGCCCTTTGCGAATTAATTGTAATTCGGGCATAAATCTTTGCAGTGTTGTCTTCCATTCTGGAAGTACTGATCCAGAAACTGATTGAAAATGTTGACCGGGTTCTCATAGGTTTTGTGTTAAATTGAACGAAATTCACCTACGAAAGTCAAATACTAAGTGACTGTAATTTAGTTGTTTAAAAGCTTATTCGGTTAACACTTTTCAATAAAAAATTTACTAACCGAATTACAAACCAAAACATATCAAATCAGACCAAATCAAATGAGGGTCCAAAAACGTCAAAACCTTGCAAATCAATAAGATATACAAGGTTTTGTTTTTATTTAAACTCTAAAAGTGGGCGCTGAGGGATTCGAACCCCCGACCCCCTCGGTGTAAACGAGGTGCTCTGAACCAGCTGAGCTAAGCGCCCATTCAATTTCCTGAATGGGAGTGCAAATATAAAATAGTTTTTGAATTCCTAAAAAGAAAAATGCAAAAACAGCTAAAATATTTTTATCCTTTTTTTATTATAAATGATACATCCTTGCTAATCAATGACACGCCTTCTAAACCAAAGATCTTCCAAACTCAAGTTTAAGGTAAGGGCATGGTAGTTTTCCTTTACCAAAATATTCTGAACCTGCCCTTTTGACCCATAAGCATAGGAAAGGTTGACTGCCGAATTGGTAGCGAACCCCACAGGAAAACCAATTCCTGCCGTAATGATATATCCATCAATCTTGTTGTCGTTAATCGCCAGATAACCATTGTCATAGTTAAATCCAACACGATAGCGAATGCGTTGTCCATATTTGAAGCCCTTTGGATTCCTCTGAAACTCTGCGCCGAAAGCATAGATATCTTGATCCCTATAACTTCCGATGCTTTCGGATTGATGGGTTGTATCCCATTCATTTCGCTTATAATCTGCCGTTAATGTAAGGGACCCCTTGATCCTAGTACTAATTCCGAAACCAAGTTCCAACGGAAGTTTAAAATCGGAAACATTGTCCCCTTCCTCATCTTCTACGGTAATGGACGACCCATCCAATGTTTTATAAACAGATCTGGTCAGATTTCCCTTTAGTTTGACCGGCAACTGAACCGTACTACCAAACGTCAATTTATCAAAAATGTCCCATTGCATGCCCAAACCTAAGCGCAGTCCACTGTAATTGGTGGTTTCGTTGAGTTCAAAATAACTGTTACTGATGGTAAAGGTTTCGGATTCTTCAATGTTCCCAAAAAGAAGGGAGGCTTTACCCCCTACTCTCAAATCTTCCGTGATGCCATAACCCAAATTGAAATTTAGGTCATTCAAACCGCCTATACCTGCCACATTGCTTTCAAACGTTTCATTGGAGCCCTCTATGTTGCTCACCAAACCCAACAAAGTATAACCCACATCACTGTAGGGAACCAAGGTTACCCCTGCCCCTAAGCGGTCCGCAATCCGGAAGGCAATGGCCAGATTGGAAAAATTCAGGGTGGTCTTCGATTCGTTGTCACCTCGGTTGCTGTAACTATTGAATTCGCCCACTACACCAATATCATAAAAAAAGGAATGCCTGGGGATAAGGGAATAATTGGAAGGGTTCAGGTTATTGATATCCGTGGTCGATTTTAGTCCGATTCCGGAGTACCCCATACTATTGGTCTTGCCAATACTGGTCTGGTTGATTACCCCCAATCCGTAGAGGGAATATGGGGAACTGGTCAATCCTTCGGATTGGGCCATCACCATGGCATGGAACAGAAAAGAAATGGCCATGGGTAATATCCTATTCATCATCTTCATCATAAATTGCATAAATAAGTTCCAGTACCGTACTGAATTTGGAGCCATCCATTCCAGTTAGGATAAAGCGATCAACGGTTGAGTTGTAATTATCCGGCAGTAGGATCAAGGCATCTTCGGTATCCCTATCGGCAGTAAGCAATTCTTCCAAATAACTGCCCAAGGAAATCTCATAGTAAATATTGTTGAACTCCTCATCATCCCTGTTCAAAATGCCATATACAGGATTGGTGTCCTGAATCAACAATTGGGAGGTTAGGTCGTTGTTCTGGTCCACAATGTAAACCGACATCGTATCACGAAGAATAAGCTGATCATTATAAGCTCCCTCATCTGGTTTTATTTTTAGCACCGCATCCAAAAGAGTTCCTTGACCTTTAATATCGTAAAGCGTTTTTAAATATGGGATCTGTATGCGGGTCGTAATGCCAATGCCGGATTGTACAAAACTCAAATTATCCACATCTGCACTACTTAAATTGATTTCCTTATTGGTCAAGGTTTGTAGGGGAGTAATCGGATTTTCAGCCAATATTTGGTTAAAGAAGGGCACCGGGTCTGAGGTAGCATCCAAATTGATGTCCAAATAATCCTGAACACGCTCGTCCTCTTCAGCAGTACTAAAATAAATTCGTATAAAACTAGCTCCTGAAGTCTTTGAAAATCCGATTACGGACCCATTATCATCATCCCCGGGCAACAAGGCAATTCCCCTAAAATAGTCCCTGAACTGGTCAGACGTAGTGATATCCTTCCCCTGAATTTTGGAGAACAGGTCAATCCCAAGATCATCCATAAGTCGAATCTCCAAGGTGTCGCCCGCAGTTGGACGAGGGGTATAGGTGTAAACTGCCAAGTCATCTTCTAAATATTCGGCAGAATCCGTATTGTAAATGTAATCGTCTTCTTTTGGTTTGAGCGTTTTGGTGAGCCGCTTCACCTTTATGGTATTGGTCTGGAGGGTATCGTTATAATAATAGGAATCCAGTTTCAGATACAGGTTTATACTGTCATAGTCCGCCTCAGAATCTATACTGAAGGAAGATGGCAACATACCCATATAACTGGAAGTTCTTACCGTTCCAAATACAGGATCGGTGTATTTGCCGACCAAAATTCTTGTTGATTCGCTGGTTACGATACTGTCAAATTTTATTGTGGAAGTTTCTACTGTAAGGGTATCCACCAAGATGACCCTTAAATTACTGTCAGTAAATTGCTCTCCTGCCAAAAAATCGGAGGAGTTGAGGTTATCCGAACTACAAGACACTACCATTAACATAACAATGATCAAAAGCCCCAAGATTCTTTCCATAATTTTAATTTGCCGCTAAAGTAAAGGCAATGCCGACCCCTTAAAATGTCGATAGACCAACCCCTGTAGTTTTAAGACAAAGCCTCGAAATCTCACGACCAAACCCCACTACTGGTTCATAGATCATTTCCCTCTGTTCATACGTTAAAACATGGCCTTCATATATTCCCTTTCAACCCCTATCCGTTCAAAATTACCTTTGGAAAAAATTCAAATGACAGGCATGAAAAAAGCAGTACAGTTTTATAGACCGGTTTTCCTTTTTGCGCTATCCATCCTTTCTTTTAATAGTTGTTCCAGCGATGACGATGACGATGATTTAGGGAACTGGATAGACCGTTCCGTGTTCGACGGAAGCCCTAGGAGCAGTGTGTCCGGTTTCGTAATTGACAATATAGGCTACATGGGAGTTGGGTACGACGGTGATGATTACTTGAAATCTTTTTGGTCCTATAATATGGAAGGTGACTACTGGTCCCAAAAGGCCGATTTTCCAGGCGTGCCCAGAAATGCCGCCGTTGGGTTCCAAGTCAATGACATCGGATACATTGGGTCAGGTTATGACGGTGTTGACGAACTTAGTGATTTTTATGCCTACAACCCATCTAGCAACTCTTGGACCGCCATTGCCTCATTACCTGATACGAAAAGAAGAAGTGCCGTGGCTTTTGGCGCCAACGGATATGGATATTTTGGAACCGGTTATGACGGGGAAAACGACTTAAAGGATTTCTGGAAATATGACCCTACTACCAACACTTGGACCGAATTGGAAGGTTTTGGCGGAAACAAGAGAAGGTCTGCCACCACTTTTACCATAAACGGATTGGTCTATTTGGGGACCGGGGTTTCCAACGGGGTGTATCTGGATGACTTTTGGGCCTTTGATCCAACCACCGAAACCTGGACCAAAAAATTGGACCTTGATGAGGAAGACGACTATGATGTTGCCCGTAGCAATGCGGTAGGTTTTGAACTTAACGGTTACGGGTACATTGCCTGTGGTGAACAGTCAGGAGCCACCAACACCGTTTGGGAATATGACCCATCATCCGATACCTGGGAACAAAAAACAAATTTCGAGGGATCTACAAGACAAGACGCCATTGCATTCTCAAACTCATCTAGGGCCTTTATAGGAATGGGCCGTACCGGAACTCTTTATTTGGATGACCTGGACGAGTTCTTCCCGTTTGATGAATATGATGACGAAGATTAATTTATAAACCAGTCAGTTTTAGTTTGTGTTACCGGGGCCATGGGTTAAATCTTGGCCCCATTCCAGTAAAAAGGCAATAATAATGAAGAACATTACCAAGCTTATTGCAACCATCTTGACCCTTGGATTGTTTCTTTATGGGGCCACACATCTATCTTTTGACAATGTAGGGAACCAGACCACTTTGCGGAAAGAAATCATCAAAGTGGAAAATGGTTATGGCTACCAAATCTTCAGCGGAGAAAAATTGTTGGTTCAACAGAAATTTATTCCGGCAGTGAAGGGTTATCAAACATTTAGATCCGTAAAAGATGCCAAAAAAGTGGCAAATTTGATCGTGGAAAAAATCCGTAACAGGATCAGCCCTCAAATTTCAGTGGAAGAACTAGCGGAACTGGGAGTTGTATTCTCGGATCAATAACCAAATATCATGACCATAGAGCGAAGGCACATACAGATATTTTTTGTCCATTTTTCCATTTGGGCCCTGTTCTATGGATTCTTTCTTTTACCCTTCTTTTTCCAGTTGAGGCAGTTGCCCCCTGATTTACCCATTCGATTGGTACTTACTATTATACTGTTCTATACCAATTACTTTTTACTGGTCCCTAGATTCCTTCTCAAAAAAAATACATGGCAATACGTGATTATCTGCCTGACCATCATTATCATATTGGGAGTTGTCATAAACATGAATTTTTCGTTTGAACCCAAACTTCCGCCAGGTTTCCACAGAAATGAGGATTTCAGGGATGGAAAATGGGCAAGACAAGTAATCATGATGTTGAGTCTCAGCACTCCCTTTTTCATAAGTACTTTACTCAGAGTTTATGTGGAATGGCGAAAAAATGAAGATTTGAGAAAAAAAGTGGAAAATGAAAAGGTGAGTTCAGAACTTCAGTTTTTGAAAACACAATTGAACCCCCATTTTTTGTTCAATTCCCTCAACGCCATTTATTCCCTGTCGGTTAAGGGGGCGCCCAATACCTCGGAAGCCATTATTTCCCTTTCGGAACTCATGCGCTATATGCTCTATGAAGCCGACAAGGATAAGGTTAAATTAGTAAAGGAACTGGAGTACATCAAGAACTATGTGCAGTTACAGCGGTTGCGACTGTCCGATAGTGCCAATGTTAAGTTAAAAATCTCGGGGGAAGAGCGGGGAAAAGATGTTCCTCCCTTACTTTTCATATCTTTTATAGAAAATGCATTCAAGTACGGTACCGACTACAAGGGCAGAACCTATGTGAACATTGGGCTGCAGATAAGCGATAAGAACATACACCTAAGGGTGGAAAACAAAATAGGAGCACATAGAAAACAAACCAAAAACTCGGGTGTGGGACTTGAGAACGTCAAAAACCGCTTACGGTTGCTCTATCCCAACTCACACAAACTACAGATTACGGACGACGGAGAAACGTACACAGTAGATTTGAACCTGAATTTGTAACGATAGGTTGCAACTAACCAAGTGACCCCATGAAGTGTATCATTATTGACGACGAGCCCTTGGCAATCGATGTTTTGATGGATTATTGCCAAAAACTGGATTTTGTGGAACTGGAAGGCACGTTCACCAATCCACTGGAAGCCATCTCCATGATCAAGGAGAAAAAAATCGACCTCATTTTCTGCGATATTGAAATGCCCCAAATCAATGGGATAGATTTTATCACTTCGCTGGACAATACCCCCATGTTCATTTTTACCACAGCCTACTCACAATATGCCGTGGAGGGTTTTAACCTGAATGCCATTGACTATTTGGTAAAACCTATCCCTTACAACCGGTTTATTAAGGCTATTTCTCGGGCCAAGGAAATCATGGCCTATAAAAAAACAACCGTGAACGACAATGTATTTCCTTCGCATGGCGAAGCTGCAGTACCTGCCCCAAAATACATTTTTGTAAAGGCGGAATACGAAAGCGTGAAAATTGAACTAGATGACATAGAGTATATACAAGGACTGAAGGATTATCTGAAAATCCATGTTTCAGGCACCAATAAGGCCATCCTTACCTTGATGAGTTTCAAGGAGATTTTGGACAGGCTTCCCAACCATCAATTTTTAAGGGTACACAAATCCTTCGTAGTGAACATCAGCTGTATTAGAACGGTTCAGCGAAACCGCATCGTGATCAATGATATGAGGATTCCCATCGGGGAAAGTTACAAATCCAGTTTTTTCCACCAGCTGGGACTTTAAAAAAGTCCCCTAGACGACTTCGGCGACCACAAAGGTGCTGCCTCCAACATAGACCACATCATCCTTTGAAGCATTGGCAAGGGCTTTTTTCAATCCTTTTTTTACAGATGTATAGGTCCTTCCCTTCAACCCTTCCTCCTCTGCCAATCTATGTAAAGAATCCACATCCAACCCACGGGATATGTTCGGGCGAACAAAATAATAATGGGCGTTCTTTGGAAATAGCTTCAGAACCCCTTTTATATCCTTGTCATTCACAAACCCCAATACCATATGGAGGTTCTTGTGTGGTTGTTTGGCAACTTGTGGAATCACCCATTGTAACCCTTCCTTATTGTGAGCGGTATCGCAAACAACTAGCGGATCGCGCTGCAAAATCTGCCACCTGCCCATAAGTCCTGTATTGGCAACTACCTTTTTCAATCCATAGGATATGGCCTTTTCTGAAACTTTTAAATGCTCCAATTGTTGAATGGTGGCCACAACCCCCCTCATGTTGTTCTGTTGATAATCTCCAAGCAAGTCGGTAGTATATTCAAGTTGATCCAACGTATCGGCAAATACAATCTTGGATCGAAGTTGCTTGGCGATCAAGGTAAAAATTGTTTCCGTTTCCGGTTGTCGTTCACTGATTACAACAGGCACACCGGGTTTGATGATTCCTGCTTTTTCCAATGCTATTTTCTCAAGGGTATCGCCCAAAATATGGGTATGATCCAACCCAATGTTGGTGATCAAGGATACTTCCGGAGCAATGATATTGGTGGAATCCAATCGGCCGCCCAATCCAACCTCTACCACAGCAATGTCAATTTTTTCTTCCGCAAAATAAGTGAAGGCCATTCCCACCGTCATCTCAAAGAAGGAAAGTTTATGGTATTCCAAAAAGGTCCTGTGTTTGGCAATAAAATCCTTTACAAAATCCTTATCGACCTCTTTACCATTGATTTTGATCCGTTCCCTAAAATCTTTGAGATGGGGCGAGGTGTATAGACCAACCTTGTAGCCTTCCTCCTGTAGAATGGAGGCCAACATGTGGCTGCTGGACCCCTTACCATTGGTCCCTGCGATATGAATGCTCTTAAACTTTAGCTCAGGATTACCCAAATAACCGGAAAACTGGATGATATTATCCAATTTGGCGTTCAGGGCCACAATACCTTTTTGCTGGTACATGGGGAGCTGGGAAAACATCCAGTCCAAGGTTTCCTTATAGGTCACTATTGCCCCAATTTAAAATTGATCACCACAAAACCTATTTGTTGGGCGGGTGCATTGGAATCCAAGTTCCAACGGTATGTAAGTGCAGTCTTTTTTGCGGGATCCAACAAACATTGTGCATTGTTGGTAGTTCCTTTAACCCCTGGTTGTGCATCTATGACCCTGCCATTTCTATCCACAACAATGCGTACCACAACCCTGCCTTCTTCATTACAGTTTTGTTGCACTACATCCTTGCTCTGCAAAGACCTTCCGTTTAAACCATAACCACCACCAGTACCATTTCCGGCTCCAGGGGCACCATAATAGGTAGTGGCATAGGGGTCACCATCCGGATTACCCTTATCGCCAGGCTTGTTGTCATCTCCTTCGCTGCCTGTGGCGGTACCATCAGATTTGCCAATACCACCGATCAAGGCATCTATATTCTTTTTCTTGGCCTCCTGTTCCTGGCGTTGCTTTTCCTCGGCATCCCTTTTTTCCTTGGCAATACGTTCTGCTTCGGCCTTGGCCTTTTCAGCAGCTTCATCCGCCTTGCGTTTGGCTTCTTGCTGCTGTTTTATTTTTATGGATTCCTCGTCGTTGCTGGTCAATACCTTTTCCACCGGAGCTTCTTCGGCAACCGATTCCTGTGGTTGCACAGGCTCCACCTGCTTAACAGGTTCACTGACCACTTCCCTGGGTTCGGATTTGATTTTTTCCTTGGGCTGTACTTCACCACTTCCAAAGTCCATGGTGCCAAAATTTACTGCAATACCGTTCTCAATGGGAGGGTCTAAATAGGTAAGACCTATATAGAAGAGCAAAAGCAGTAACCCGCTCAACAAAAGTGTTGTGAGCGTGAAGGATTTTTTCTTGTGTCTCGTATCTAAAAATGACATTATTTTGGCCGCACAGCCAAGATAACCTTGTAATTGTTCCTATTGGCAATGTCCATCACGTTGACCGCTTCTTTGATGGCCACGTTTTCTTCTGCCCTTAAGATGATAGTAGGCTTGTCTTGACCTTCAAGTGCCTTTTTTAGTTCAATTTCAATGTATTCTTTATTGATCTGCTCGTTGTTCACAAAATACTTCAGGTCTTTGTTGATGGTAACCGAAACATTCTGTGTGTTGGTAGATTTTCCTTTCGCCTTGGGCAGAAGTAAATCCAAGGCATTTGGTGCATTGGATGTCAACATGAAGAAGACCAATAACAGAAATACGATATCTGTCATGGACGACATGCTGAATTCTGGGCTTACCTTGTTTCTTCCCTTTAGTTTCATACCGAAATACTATAGGGGTTCGTTCAACAAGTCCAAGAACTCTACAGCATTGGCTTCCATTTGGTGCACCACCTTATCGGTCCTGTTCACCAAGTGGTTATACCCGATATAGGCGATAATACCCACAACCAAACCGGCCACCGTAGTGGTCATGGCGGTATAGATACCAGATGCCAAGGAGCCCATTTCGGCCTGGCCACCGCTACTAGCCATTTCGTGGAAGGCCAAGATCATACCGATCACGGTACCCAAAAACCCGATCATGGGTGCGGCACCTGCAACCGTTGCAAGAACACTTACGTTCTTTTCTAATTTGTAGACTTCTAGTGTTCCCGCATTTTCGATGGACGTATTGATATCATCCAAAGGCTTGCCAATTCGGGCAACTCCTTTTTCGATCAGACGGGCAACAGGCGAATCGGTTTGCGCGCACAGCAATCTGGCAGCTTCCAATTTACCGTTCATGACATGGTCACGAATCTGGTTCATAAAGTTTTTGTCGATCTTCGACGCCGCCTTTATGGCAAAAACTCGTTCAAAATAAATGTACAATGCTACGAATAGAAGGACAAAAAGCACCAGGATAATCACAATACTTCCCGTACCCCCATTAACAATAAGATCCATCACGGAAAGGGTCTTTTCTTCTGAAATAGAGGCCATTGCCTCAGCGCCCTCCGCTGCTTCTTGAAAAATAATCATATAGAATCCCCAATTTTAGTTGCAATAATAACGGAGATTTTTGACCTAAAGTATTTTATCTAGAATAAATTTCGCAAGATCATGAAACAGGCCGCTCCACCGATGAACCCAAGGAAGGCCAACCACGAAATTTTTCTCAAGTACCAGAAAAAGTCAATTTTCTCCATGCCCATGGCTACAACACCGGCTGCCGATCCAATGATCAACATACTTCCTCCGGTACCTGCAGAGTAGGCTATAAAGTGCCACAACTGGTCGTTCATTGGTTCGGAGAACATGCCCAAACTAGCAGCCACCAAAGGTACGTTGTCAATCACCGCAGACCCAACACCCAACAACAGGATAACCAAATCAGATACATGGGTACTGGACATTTCTGTTCCGATCATAGGCATTCCCTGTTTCAATCCTTCCGCAAAGTTGAACAACAGGCCCAATGATTCCAAGGCGGCCACAGCCATCAAGATTCCCAAGAAAAAGAGGATACTGGGCAGTTCGATCTTGGTCAAGGCTTTATGCACCGGGCTATGATGGGATGCCGCATCGCTTTCCTCATCTACATTGGAAATGGAGAATTTAGCACTACTGAATATTTCCGCAAAAGTAGAAACCACAGCAAGTGACAACATCATTCCAACATAGGGAGGCAAGTGCGTGATCGTTTTAAAAATGGGCACAAAAATGATGGCACCCAAACCTAAATACAACATTTTGGCTCCAAATCTAGATTTTGGCGGTTCTTCCTCCTCAGCATCGATATGACCTTTGAAAACAGGCAAAAACGAAGCAATGAGTGATGGGATGATCATACACAACATGGATGGTAACAACAAATGCTCAATTAAGTTTGCAGTGGTTACTTTTTTACCGATCCAAAGCATGGTGGTGGTTACGTCACCGATAGGAGACCAAGCCCCTCCCGCATTCGCGGCAATAATGATCAAACCGGCATACCAAATCCTAGTATCCCTATCCTTGATGATTTTTTGAAGGATGGAGATCAAAACAATGGTAGCGGTCAGATTATCGATGATTGCCGAAAGAATAAACGCTAGAAAAGAAAAAATCCATAGGATTTTTTTCTTGCTCCTAGTCTTCACAAAAGTTTTAATAGTGGAAAATCCATCAAAATAATCAATGATCTCCACAATGGTCATGGCACCCAAAAGGAACACCAAAATCTCGGAAGTCTTACCTAAATGATGGAGCAAGGTTTCTTCCAAAAGCTCCAATTTTTCGGGATGACCCAGCGTATTGAAGTCTTCCATCAAATGGTGTTCACTGGAATTGAACCAGCTGGTAAACCCGTCCAATCCGAAGGCTATCAAGGCCCAGAGGATGGCCATCATGGCCAATGCGGGAATAAGTTTATCTATTTTTAAGTTGTGTTCGAGGGTGATTGCCAAATATCCAACGACAAAAACAACAACTAAGAGGGTTTCCATGTTAAGTTTGGTTTAATTAAGGAATTATTTTTTTTGAGTAGCTATCTGTGGTGCTAAAGATATTCAAAATGAGTTTTTCCGCATAATCTTATTGGTATAAATTATTGTAAAAATGAGATGTTGTAAGCAATTACCTTTTAAAAAATTAAATCATTCTCATTTTATACTATCTATTGATGTAAAATTCCTATTGTAAGACTATATTTGTAGACCGTTTTTAGTTATTTTTCAGTTTTATGGACTTCACACTTTCCGAAGAGCAGTTAATGATCAAACAAGCGGCAAAGGATTTTGCCCAAACCGAGCTTTTGCCGGGCGTAATAGAAAGAGACGAAACCCAAACCTTTCCTGATGCGCTGGTCCAAAAAATGGGACAACTTGGATTTTTGGGAATGATGGTGAATGAAAAGTATGGAGGTAGCGGTCTTGACACGCTGTCCTACGTTTTGGCAATGGAAGAGCTATCCAAAGTAGACGCTTCTGCCTCAGTAATGGTCTCCGTGAACAACTCATTGGTGTGTTGGGGACTGGAAACCTTCGGCACCGAAGCCCAAAAGGAAAAATACCTGACCCGATTGGCCTCTGGTGAGATTATCGGCGCATTTTGCCTGTCCGAACCAGAAGCGGGCAGTGATGCCACATCACAAAAAACCACGGCCATAGACAAGGGCGACCATTATATATTGAATGGTACCAAGAACTGGATAACCAACGGTAACCGTGCCGAGGTGTACCTTGTAATTGCCCAGACCCATATTGAAAAGGGACATCATGGGATCAATGCCCTAATTGTTGAAAAAGGCATGGAAGGGTTCGAGGTTGGGCCCAAGGAAAATAAATTGGGCATTCGGGGCAGTGATACGCATTCTCTGCTATTCAACGATGTAAAGGTCCCGAAGGAAAACCGTATAGGCGAAGATGGCTTTGGCTTCAAGTTCGCCATGAAGACCTTGGCAGGCGGAAGAATAGGGATTGCGGCCCAAGCATTGGGAATAGCAGCAGGCGCCTACGAACTGGCCTTGCAATATTCCAAGCAACGAAAAGCTTTCGGCACCGAGATTGCCAACCATCAGGCCATTGCTTTTAAATTGGCCGATATGCACACCAAAATTCAGGCAGCAAGACATTTGGTTTACCAGGCGGCATGCGACAAGGATGCCAAAAATGATTATACCCTATCCGGGGCCATGGCAAAACTGTACGCCTCCGAAGTAGCCATGGAAACCGCAGTGGAAGCAGTCCAGATCCATGGTGGAAATGGCTTTGTAAAGGATTACCATGTGGAGCGGTTCATGCGCGATGCTAAAATCACCCAAATCTACGAAGGAACCTCAGAAATACAGAAAATTGTCATATCAAGAAGCATCTTAAAAGACTAAAAGAAAACCATACCCCTCCAAATAGAGGGGTATATCTTTTAAAGATAAAGTTTCACAAGCTCATCCCCCTGCAATGAGCCGGCAACTACAGTTGCGGAGATTAAAAATCAATAGAAACCTCCAATTAAATTAGGGATAATAGGTCCTTTATCAAATTAATTGAGATAATGATAATTTAACATTCCATTAATTCTCAAATTGAATATTATTCAACCCTTCATTCGATACGTTGATTATTTATCTGATAATCACCAAATATCTTATTATCTATTCATCATAATTGGTATTTTTGAAGAAATACGTTAATGATGGGATTGGAAAGACAGGGTTTATACCTACCGGAATTTGAGCATGATAACTGTGGCGCAGGTTTCATCTGTAGCCTTAAGGGAAGAAAGTCCAACGATATAATACACAAGGCTCTTGAGATCCTTGATAAATTGGAACACCGTGGAGCTGTGAGCTCAGATGGTAAAACCGGTGATGGGGCCGGTATCCTTATTGATATCCCCCATGCTTTTTTCAGCGACGTGTGCAAGTTCACCCTTCCAGAAGCAGGGGAATATGCCGTTGGTAATGTATTTCTACCTCAAAAGACAAACCAACGTGATTTTTGCATCAAGGTTCTTGAAGAAAACATGAAATTGCAGGGACTACAACTATTGGGTTGGAGAGATGTACCAGTAAACCGTTCCGTTCCCGGTAGAATTGCTGCAGAGACCGAGCCTTATGTCATGCAGGTGTTTATAGGTAAGGGTGAAGCCCTCGATGACTTCCAGTTCAACCTAAAACTTTTCATTGCCCGCAAGATTACCGAACATACCATTATAGATAGTAAACTGTCACAAAGTCCATTTTTCTATCTTCCTAGCCTTTCCACTAAAATTATCATTTTTAAAGGGCTATTGGTACCAAAGGATATTAGCAGATACTATGAAGATCTTTTAGATCCCAGGGTGGTCACCCGTTTGGCATTGGTGCACCAACGTTTTTCAACCAACACCTTCCCTACGTGGGATTTGGCGCAACCTTTCCGTTACATGTGCCACAACGGGGAAATCAACACCTTAAGAGGAAACGTATCGCGTATGCGTTCCCGCGAAGAATTGATGAAGAGCGATTGGTTCGGGGACGATATCAAAAAAATACTTCCCATTGTCCTTCGTGGAAAATCGGATTCGGCCAGTATGGATATGGTCGTGGAACTGTTGTTGATGACAGGTCGTTCCCTTCCGGAAGTCATGATGATGCTGGTGCCCGAAGCTTGGGAGAAGAACCCTGAAATGTCCGAATCCAAGAAGGCGTTTTACGAATACAACAGTTGTTTGATGGAACCTTGGGACGGTCCTGCCTCCATACCCTTTACCGATGGAAACTACATCGGTGCGGTTTTGGACAGAAATGGACTTCGTCCTTCCAGATATTCGGTGACCAAAAAAGGATATGTGATCATGTCCTCCGAAACCGGAGTGGTTGAACTAGATCCAGAAGATATCGAATTGCACGGTAGGTTGGAACCCGGAAAAATGTTCTTGGTGAACATGGAAGAAGGCAGGATCGTTAACGATGAGGAAATCAAGGAAGCCATCGCCAAGAAACATCCCTATAAAAAATGGTTGAAAGACAATTTGGTTCACTTAAGGGATATCCCTTATAACGAATGCCCTGTTTTCTTTGGTGAATTCCCTTTAAAAACAAGAAGGGCCGCTTTTGGCTATACCCATGAAGATATCAATACCATTATTATGCCCATGGCCAAGCAAGGCAAGGAACCTATTGGCTCCATGGGTTCGGATACGCCCATTGCGGTACTTTCCGAAAGACCCCAATTGATCTACAATTATTTCAAACAACTTTTTGCGCAGGTAACCAACCCGCCATTGGATGGTATCCGTGAAGAGTTGATCACCGATATCAGCCTTACTTTGGGCAGTGACCATAATATTTTCGACTTTTCAGAACTGCATTGCCGTAAGTTGAAAATCCAGAATCCGGTCATCTCCAAGGAAGATTTGGACAAAATTAAAAACTACGATGCCAGTCCCGATTATAAAGTGGTCTCCATTTCCATCCTCTATGAAATTGCCAAAGGACATAATGGGTTGGAAGAGGCTCTGGACTCCATTCTTTCTCAGGCTGTAAAGGCCATTGATGAAGGAGCCAATATCATCATCCTTTCCGATAGGATGGTCAGCACAGAAATGGCGGCGATCCCAGCACTTTTGGCCTGTTCCTTTGTGAACAGTGGCCTGCAAAAGCTAGGGAAACGCTCCAAACTGAGCATCATCATTGAATCTGCCGAGCCAAGGGAAGTACATCACTTTGCCTTACTTTTTGGCTTTGGGGCAAGTGCCATCAACCCCTATTTGGTCAACGAGATCATCGGGGAACAGATTACAGAGAACAATATCACAGAATTCACTTTTGATGAAGCCATCAAAAATTACAACAAGGCCATTGGCAAAGGCATCTTAAAAGTGATGAACAAAATTGGGATTTCCACATTGAATTCATATCGTGGCTCCCAACTATTCGAATGCATCGGCATCAATACCAAGGTGGTGGACAAGTATTTTCCAAATACCCCCACCCGCATCCAGGGCATAGGATTATATGAGATTGAAAAGGAAATTGCGAAACGCCACAACAAGGCATTCAAAACCCAGGAATTAGCAGCCAATCTTGACCTTGAGGTTGGTGGCGAGTACCGTTGGAGAAGGAATGGCGAAAAACACATGTTCAATCCATTAACGATTGCCAAACTTCAGAAATCGGTACGCAATAACGAGCCGGAAACTTATAAAGAGTATTCCGAATTGGTCAATGAGCAATCCAAAAACTTGATGACTATCCGTGGTTTGTTTGAATTTTCAAACTATGATCCCATTCCGATCGAGGAAGTGGAACCTTGGACCGAAATTGTAAAAAGGTTCAAGACAGGGGCCATGTCCTACGGAAGTATCAGCAAGGAAGCACATGAAAATCTAGCGATTGCCATGAACCGAATTGGCGGAAAAAGCAATTCAGGTGAAGGTGGAGAAGATCCGGCTCGTTTTTATAGAAGTCAAACCGGCGACTGGAAAAACAGTGCCATCAAACAGGTGGCCTCAGGTAGGTTTGGGGTAACCTCCAACTACTTGGCCAACGCCCAAGAAATCCAGATCAAGATGGCACAAGGGGCCAAACCGGGTGAAGGCGGTCAATTGCCAGGTCCAAAAGTGGACCCTGCCATCGCCAAAACACGAAATTCCACCCCTTACGTAGGATTGATCTCACCACCACCGCACCACGACATTTACTCCATTGAGGATTTGTCCCAATTGATCTATGACCTGAAGTCGGCCAACCGAGAAGCAAGGATCAATGTGAAATTGGTATCCGAAGTAGGTGTGGGTACAGTGGCCGCAGGGGTGGCAAAAGCCAAGGCCGATGTTATCCTGATCTCAGGATACGATGGTGGAACCGGGGCTTCCCCATTAACTTCATTGAAACATGCCGGTCTACCATGGGAACTTGGCATTGCCGAAGCGCAACAGACCTTGGTATTGAACGACCTTCGCAACAGAGTCGTCCTAGAGTGTGATGGCCAGTTAAAGACCGGAAGAGATGTTGCCATAGCCTGTCTCTTGGGAGCTGAGGAATTTGGTTTTGCCACTGCACCCTTGGTGGCATCGGGTTGTATCATGATGCGCGTTTGCCACTTGAATACGTGTCCAGTGGGTATCGCTACCCAAAACCCCGAACTGCGCAAAAAATTTCAGGGGAAACCGGAGCACGTCGTCAACTACATGTATTTTGTGGCCCAAGAACTAAGGGAAATCATGGCCAAGCTTGGTTTCAGGACCATCAATGAAATGGTGGGCCAGGTACAAAAACTGGACAGGAACAAGGCCATTGCACATTATAAAGCTGCAGGTATTGACCTAACTCCAATCCTATATCAAGTAGATGTTCCCGAAGGGACCAAGTTCTACAACACCCAAAAGCAACAACATGACATCATGGATTCCATAGAGTTTGGCATCATTGCCAAGGCACACCCTGCCCTTTTCAGAAAGGAAAAGACTTCTTTGGACTTTCCAATACATAATACCGATAGGTCAGTTGGGGCCATCATCAGCAATGAGATTTCCAAAATTTACGGTGCTGATGGTCTTCCTGACAATACCCTTAAATTGAACTTTACAGGTTCCGCAGGACAAAGTTTTGGCGCATTTGCCACCAAAGGACTTACCATGGTCGTAAACGGAAACACCAACGACTATTTGGGCAAAGGACTTTCCGGAGCCAAATTGGTTGTCAAGGTTCCTTTCAAATCCACCTTTAAACCAGAGGAAAATGTGATCATCGGAAACGTGGCACTTTATGGGGCCACTTCTGGAGAAGCCTACATCAACGGAAAAGCCGGGGAACGTTTTTGTGTTCGGAATTCTGGTGCCAAAGCAGTGGTAGAAGGTATCGGCGACCATGGCTGCGAATATATGACAGGGGGAGTTGCAGTGATTTTAGGGGCCGTGGGAAGAAATTTTGGAGCAGGTATGAGCGGCGGGATTGCCTATGTATACGATAAGGATGGCTCCTTTGAGAAAAAATGCAATGGCGAAGCACTGAACCTGCTTCCCGTAGAGGAGCCTAATGATATTGCCCAACTCAAGGAATTGATCGAAAACCATTACAACGCCACTTTGAGTCCATTGGCACAGGATATTTTGGAAAACTGGGAAAAAGTACTCCCCAAATTCATTAAGGTTTTCCCTGAAGAATATAGGCAGGCCCTTATCCGATTGGAACAAGAAAAAATGCAAACCTTATAATTTTAGAGATGGGAAAGATTACAGGATTTATGGAATTTGACAGGAAAGTGGAAGCCTACGCCCCTGTTGAAGAACGTATCAAAAACTATAAGGAGTTTACGGAGCCACTCAAAGAAAGTGAGCTCAAAAACCAAGGGGCACGTTGTATGGATTGCGGTATCCCCTTTTGCCATAGTGGGTGCCCTTTGGGTAATTTGATACCCGATTTCAATGATGCGGTATACCAAGGCAAATGGGAAAAAGCTGCCAAGATTCTCCATTCAACGAACAATTTTCCCGAATTTACTGGGAGATTGTGCCCCGCACCTTGCGAGGAGGCCTGTGTGTTGGGCATCAATGAAGACCCCGTTTCCATAGAGAATATTGAAAAAAATATTGTGGAAACAGCCTTTAAGAACGGATGGATCCAACCAGAACCTCCTTTCAAAAGAACAGGAAAAAAAGTGGCCGTTATTGGTTCCGGACCGGCAGGTCTGGCAACAGCACAACAACTTAACCGTGCTGGCCACTTGGTAACCGTTTTTGAACGTGATGAAAAAATCGGAGGTCTTTTACGTTATGGCATTCCTGATTTTAAAATGGAAAAAAATGTCATCGACAGACGTTTGGAAGTAATGAAAAAGGAGGGAATTGTATTCAAAACAGGAGTGCATGTAGGTGTGGATATCACCGCTACTGAACTTAAGGAGGGTTTTGATGCCATCGTGCTTTGTGGAGGTGCCACGGTACGCCGTGGGTTGCCCATTCCAGGTTCCGACCTGAAAGGGGTGGTGCAGGCCATGGATTTTCTTCCCCAGAATAACCGTAAGGTAGATGGCATTCCTTATACAGGCGAGGAGTTGACCGCCAAAGGCAAAAAAGTGATTGTGATTGGTGGAGGGGATACCGGATCGGACTGTATCGGGACATCTATCCGTCATGGTGCGGTATCCGTGACCAATTTTGAGATCATGCCCATGGGTACCACAGCACGCCCTGAAGGGCAACCTTGGCCCTTTTGGCCCATGCGTTTGCGTACCAGTACTTCGCACAAGGAAGGTGCAGAAAGGGTTTTCAGCATTTCCACCAAGCATTTTAATGGCGATAAGGATGGCAATTTAAAAAGCTTGGTAACGACAGAAGTAGAATGGGTAACAGCACCAGGCCAAAGACCTGTTCTTAAGGAAGTTGCAGGCTCCGAAAAAGAATGGGAATGCGATTTGGCCCTTTTGGCCTTGGGCTTTACCGGTTCCGAGACCACCATTGCCGACCAGTTGGGGTTGGAAATGGACCCACGGACCAATATCAAGGCTTCGGTTACCAATTATAAGACCAATGTTCCCGGAGTTTTTGTGGCCGGTGACCAAAGAAGGGGACAATCGTTGATCGTTTGGGCCATTTCGGAAGGTAGGCAAGCCGCACATCATGTGGATACCTATTTGATGGGGCAATCCTTTTTACCATTGAAAGGCGAAGGAGATCTACCTAGAGTATAGTAAAAAAGCATAAATCTCAACTAAACTTGAAAGCTCCCTTAACTTCGGTTTCGGGAGTTTTTTATTGCGCAAAATTCAGGTTGTGCCCTGCTCTTATCTCACATTAAATTATAAATGACTATATTTCAATTACATAAATACATTATCCATTAACACATAACGCACGTGTATAAATGGATTATCGTCCCTTAGACTTGCTTTTATTTTCCTTCTAGCTGTGTTTTATCCAACCTAAAACACTTTATATCATGAAAAACTATTGCATGCTCTTCGTATTGACACTACTAGCCGCATCATGCATTTCCAAGGAAAAACAAAAAGACGAAGTTGACATTTCTTCGAAAAAGGTTATAAATCCACTAAAAGAAGGTCAAGTTGAAATCATTACTAAAAGCATGGAGTTCTTTTCTGCTGATACATTGTATTCAGGCTGGAATACATTGTTTTATGAAAATCAATCTCAAGAAGTCCATTTTGTACTCATGGACCTATATCCATCAGGCAAATCGGTTGAAGACACCAAGAAAGATGTTTTACCACCGTTTGATGAAGGAATGAAGTTAATTATGGAAGGTGACCTGGATAATGCAGTAGCAGCATTTGGAAAATTACCAGAATGGTTTCAAGACATTAAATATAAAGGCGGTACGGGTCTTATTTCGCCAAAGTATACAGCTAAGAGCACCATTTATTTAGAGCCTGGCACGTATGCAATGGAATGTTATGTGAAAATGTTCAATGGAGAATGGCATACTTCACATGGAATGCTGAAACAAATTATCGTGAAAGAAGAGTCCACCACTTTGGAACCTCCTGCTCCAAGTATTCGCATTGATATCTCCGGTACGGATGGCATAGTACTTAACGACACTATCCAAGGGGGAAAACAAATTTTTCAAACCAATTTCATCGATCAGAAAATATATGAGCATTTTGTGGGCCATGATATTAATTTGGTACGATATGAAAATGGTGCAAACTTAGATTCCCTTGTACAATGGATGAGTTGGATGAACCCTAAGGGCTTGATTACCCCTTCACCTGATGGTTTTACGTTTTTAGGTGGAATGAACAATTTATCTGGTGGAGAAAAAGGATTCTTTGAAGCAGAACTTACATCTGGCAACTATGTACTTATCTCAGAAGTCCCAGATGCGGATAAGAAAAAGTTACTTTATCCCTTTTCCATTTCCAATTAATGGGTAATCACCAGAAACAAAAAAGCCCCTTCACGTGGGTGAAGGGGCTTCGAGGAAGGCGGCGACCTACTCTCCCACCTGGTGTGGCAGTACCATCGGCGCAAACGGGCTTAACTTCCCTGTTCGGAATGGAAA
>NZ_JAAAMI010000005.1 GCF_010500845.1 Flagellimonas sediminis
AATCAATGAGAAAAAAAATTAAAAATAAACGTTAACTTCAGCACCAAAATGAGTCGATCTCGTGCACTTGATTTGCACTGCTCACTTTCATCCGCCGCAGGTGGTATACATTGACCGCCCTATCCACAGTATTCAGTAGATTTGGAAAAACCAAACTATTCTACTGAATCATGCAAATCAACTACCGTTCTTCTCTATTCCTTTTTACTTTTTTTCTGACAACCATAATCTTCGCGCAAGATTTTGAAGCTTTTCAATACCGCACCATTGGCCCAGCACGTGGAGGTCGTGTTACCACGGTAACAGGAACCGCTCTGGAACCCGGCACCTTTTATTTGGGTGCATCCGGTGGAGGAGTTTGGAAAACAGAGGATTACGGAACTTCATGGTCCAATGTTTCGGATGGCTTTTTTGATACACCATCCATAGGAGCCATTGAGGTAGCCGAAAACGATGCCAATATTGTGTATGTGGGCACGGGTTCCGATGGTATCCGAAGCAACATCATTGCCGGTAAAGGAATGTACAAGTCCATTGATGCTGGAAAAACTTGGGAACACATTGGATTAGAAAACGTGGGCCAAATTGGGGCCGTAGAAATTGATCCGACCAATAACAACATAGTTTGGGTAGCTGCTATTGGCAATGCTTTTAAATCCAACCCTGAAAGGGGTGTTTTTAAGACCACGGATGGTGGCAAGACTTGGGAAAAGGTATTGTTTGTTTCCGATGAGGTAGGATTTGCCGATCTGGAGCTGCTTCCTGGCAACCCCAATGTGGTGTATGCTGCAGCATGGAAAGCACGCAGAACCCCATGGACCATCGATTCCGGTGGTGAAAACAAGGACGGTGGTATCTACAAATCCGTGAATGGAGGAAAAGATTGGGTGAAACTGGAAGAAGGATTGCCCAAAGGCCTCATTGGTAAAATAGATTTGGCCGTTTCCCCAGTGGATTCAAGAATCCTATATGCCGTTATTGAAGCCCCGGACAAAGAAAGGGGACTATATAAATCCGTGGATCAGGGCAAATCGTTTACCCATGTTTCCGACAATGAAGATTTGGTGAACCGACCCTTTTACTATACCAATTTGGAGTTGGATCCCACCAATCCCGATATCATTTATTCCAACGCCAACCCATTGATAAAATCTACCGATGGTGGTAAAACTTGGAAACAAATGAGCGTGCCACACGGTGACAACCACGATATTTGGCTCAACCCCAACAATCCCGATTTGTTGATCCAATGTAACGATGGGGGTGCCAATATTTCACATAACGGAGGAAAAACCTGGTCCACCCAGTTTAACCAACCCACGGCGGAAATCTACCAAGTAGCGGTGGATGACCAATATCCGTATTGGGTATATGGTGCCCAGCAAGACAATACCACCATTGCCATTCCTAGCACGGCCCCCAGCGCAACGACCACTCCCGGAACACCCATCATGTTGAACGTGGGCGGGTGCGAAACCGGGCCCGTGATCCCCATGCCCGGCAATCACTATATGGTCTACAACAATTGTAAAGGGCGCTTCAGTGTGTATAGCAAAAAAACAGGGATCGACCGTGAATACTCCATTGGGGCTTCCAACATCTATGGTCATAATCCGAAGGATTTAAAATATCGCTTTCAAAGGGTAGCGCCCATCCATGTGTCGCCGTTCGACCCAGAAGTGGTGTATATGGGGTCCCAATTCCTGCACAGGACCAGTAACGGAGGTAAAAATTGGGAGATCATTTCCCCAGACCTTACGGCCAACGAATCGGACAAACAGGTCATCTCAGGGAATCCCATCACAAGGGACATCACTGGGGAAGAGTATTACAGCACCTTGTATTCCATCAGGGAATCCAAGATTGCCAAAGGCACCATTTGGACGGGTTCCAATGACGGCGTCATTTCTGTAACTAAGGATGGTGGCAAAACTTGGAAGAACGTCACACCCAAAAAACTGCCCAAAGGTGGAAGGGTAGAATCCGTGGAACCCTCCCAATTCAACCCAGCAAAGGCCTACATTGCTGTGGAACGTCACCTGCTTGGAGATAACAAGCCCTATTTCTATAAAACGGACAATTATGGGGAAAGCTGGGAATTGATCAGCACGGATTCCAATGGTATTCCTTCTGATTATTTTGCTCGTGTACTCCGTGAAGACCCCGTTCGTGAAGGATTGTTGTATGCCGGTACGGAATATGGCATGTTCGTTTCCTTTGATGACGGGAAGACTTGGAAGAAATTCCAGCAAAACCTTCCCATAGTGCCGATTACCGACATTATCTTGTTCCGTGGGGACTTGATTTTGAGCACCATGGGTCGCGGTTTTTGGATCATTGACAACATTACTTCCTTGGAAGACCAAAATATAGCCAATTTAGGGGATTCGGCAGTGCTCTTCAAACCGATCAATACCATCCGTTATGATAGTCCAAGGGGAGGCGATTTCCCAGATTACCCATCTACCAGCGTGCTCATCGATTACTATTTGCCCAGCGATATGAAGAGCGGGGTGCAGTTGGATATCCTCGATGTTCAAAACAAGGTAGTAGCCTCCATTGTTAGTGATTCTACCCAATTGAAGTCAACTAAGGAAGAGGTTGAGGACATGGGACTGAACATGACCTTTGTATATCTGGATAAAAAACTGGAGACCAAAAAAGGCATTAACCGATTCGCTTGGGACCTTCGTCAAAAAGGGCCTTGGGACAAAAACAAGAACAGAAGGTACAAAGGCGGACCTGTAGTTCCTCCTGGAATGTACAAAGCAAAATTAACGGTGGGGGACACCACTTTTGAACAACCCTTCGAGATTTTGATAGACCCCAAATTGAAGGAGGATGGGGTGACCTTGGACAACATTTTGGAACAACAACAATTAGTTTTCGAAGTGATTGATTTGTTGTCCGATGCCAAAATGCTCCAGGACAAATTGGAAAAGAAAATCAAGGAACTTGAAAAATCAAAAGTAGGCGATGACAAACTAGACCATTACAAAACCATTTTAAAACAATTGAAAAATGAGGAAGGGGCCTATCCACAACCCATGATGGTAGGTCAAATCTCCTATTTGTACTATATTTTGTCAGGGGCTGATAAAGAGCCCGGACAGGAAGAGAAAGACCGATATAATGAATTATTGGGCCAATTCAATGAATTGAAACAAAAAGCGGGCATCTGACCCAAAAGATCATGATGCCGACTTTTTTTGAAGGCTGGGTCTGATAGTCCAAAAACGAAGTGCGCGGTCAAAATCCCTTAATCGGTGGTTTTGGCCGTTTTCTTTTTCAACATTTGTGCTTGGGGTAGCTTTTTCAATGGAGTTCCTCACAACTAAAGCCATTTTTTTCCAATAAGGTTGATATGTTTTGTGCCCGCACATGCTGGGTTTCGACCCGGAGAATGTTATCGCAATCCTCCAGGTCAAAATTCCAGTGTCCGTTTTTGTCGATCAATTGGTTTAATAAGGGTTTAAGTGTCTTAACGTGACCTTTGCCCAAAACCGACGTCTTAAAAACTAAAACGGTCTTCATAGCCATTGCTTTTATCGCTCGTAGAAAAATGGTGGCTCAATGTTCAGCGAACGTAGGTACACATAAGCTTGCCCTCTGTGATGGATCTCATTGTCGATAAAGTAGAAAATGGATGACTGAACGGTACCTTCATACTGTCCGAAGAGCTTGATATACTCCTGAAAATGCTCCAAGCCGAGTTGACTCCAAAGCTGGTTGATTTCTTCGGTGGATTCGTCCCATAGCTGTAATACTTTGGATTTATCGTTTCCAAAATCGATCTTTTCCTCCAATTCAGTGGTTTTTCCACCCACAATTTCCCTAAGTCCGGGTACTGCAATGGCCAAAAGTTCGGAAACCATTTCGGAAAACGGTCTCATGCCACCAATACTATGGTTGAAGAACTCTTTTTCTGGGAAAGCTTCGATCACACGTCGGGTCAACCCCCGGTGTCCTTGCCAGTGCTCCAATAATTGGGCAGGTGAAATGACTTGATCCATTGTTTGCTGTGTTGTTGTTGTTTTTTCCATGATGTTTTATTTAAAGGATTTTAGAATTTGAACCAAAGGTAGAAGGGGGGTGTGACAGCCCTGTGTCAACAGAAAAAAAAGAAGGGCAAAAAAAATATTCTTGACAAACTGTTGTCACTGGCCATAAGTAATATTGCTTGAAAATAAAGGACATACATTGGATTGTCCTATGTAAAATCATTTAAAAATGAAAAGGAAATCATCTCCCGGCTTTGGGCTTAAGTCCTATCTTTGGGAGATAGCCTATGCAATTATGGGAATGGATACCGTAAAACGTTTTGATAGGATTGTCGCCATCTTGATTCAGTTGCAGTCCAAAAAGATTGTAAAGGCCCAGGAATTGGCCGACCGTTTTGAAGTGAGCCTTCGTACCATTTACAGGGATATCAGGACATTGGAGGCTTCCGGAGTGCCCATTGCGAGTGAGGCAGGCATTGGTTATTCCATTATGGAAGGGTACCGTTTACCCCCTGTCATGTTCACCCGTGAAGAAGCTGGAAGTTTTGTGGCCGCGGAGAAGTTGATGCAAAAGTTCACCGACAAGTCCCTCGGGGCGTATTATGAATCGGCCATGTTCAAACTCAAATCCGTGCTCAGGGGGAGGGAAAAGGACTGGGTAGAGGCACTGGAAAACCAGGTTTCCATAGTGCCAGGGCAGGAATTGTTCAACAAGGAGGTACCGGATGCCCTCGAGATCTTGTTTGAGAGCATTGCGGAGCGGAAACAGGTTTTTTTGCGGTATGAATCCCTTCGGGAAGAAGATCCTTCGGAACGGAAGATAGAACCTGTGGGCCTTTTTCATGAGAACGGCTATTGGTACATTCTAGGGTATTGCCACCTTCGGATGGATTACCGTCATTTTAGAACGGATAGGATCCATCGTATAAAACGAACCCATGAACCTTTTGCCTTGGAGCATGGCACTTTGGACGAACATCGAGAGAAAAGGGAGAACGTGCAAAAGACCAAGGTAAGGATCTTAGTTGACAAGACCGTTGCCAAATACATCCGAAATGGAAGGAAGTATTATGGTTTTGTTTCTGAAAAAAATACGGATCAAGGGGTAGAAATGACCTTTATGTCCATGGATATGAACAATGGTTTTGCCCGCTGGTACCTCATGTTTGCCGATTATGCTACCATTCTGGAACCCGAAGCCCTTAAACAACGAGTGTCGGATATCTTGCAGAAAAGCCAGGAAAAATTGTTGGGTTGATGAGGTGAATTAAGTTCGCAAGATTCGGGTTTTAAGCCCAAGTATACGCCCCTACATTTGCTCCAAACAAAATAGATCATGACAAGTCAAGCAGAATTCAACTACAACCGGATTGCCAAGGCAATTGCGTTTATTCAGGAGCACTTTCAGGAGCAACCCTCCTTGGGAGAGATTGCTGAGACCATACATGTAAGCCCATATCATTTTCAACGTTTGTTCACCGAATGGGCAGGGGTAAGCCCTAAAAAGTTCATGCAGTACATCAGTGTGGAGCATGCCAAACAGCTATTGAAACAGAAAGGGACCACCTTGGCCGATGTCGCATGGGATACCGGATTTTCGGGCACGGGCAGGTTACACGATCTTTTTGTGGGCATTGAGGGGATGACCCCAGGGGAGTTCAAAAATGGGGGTGAAAATCTGTTTATCAATTATAGTTTTGCAGAAAGCCCTTTTGGTAAAATGATAGTGGCTTCTACCGAAAAGGGTATTTGCCACATGTCTTTTATGGAGGATGCACAGCTCGCCTTCAACGAACTGAAATCCCGGTTCCCGAATGCCCATTACCAGCAATTGTTGGACAAGCACCAGCAAGATGGTTTGTTCATCTTTCAGCACGATTGGAGCAAACTGGATCAGATCAAACTGCATTTGAACGGCACTCCATTCCAATTGAAGGTATGGGAAACCTTGCTCAAGATTCCTATGGGAAGTCTGGTCACCTATGGTGATATTGCCCAAAAGATAGAAAAGCCGAATGCCTCGAGAGCCGTAGGGACAGCCATAGGGAACAATCCTGTAGCGTTCTTGATCCCTTGCCACCGAGTGATCCAATCCACTGGAAAGATTGGAGGGTATATGTGGGGCAATACCCGAAAAACGGCCATTATTGGTTGGGAAGCCGCGCAGACCGATGCCAACATGGAAGCCTAATTGGTATAATCAAAAGTTGATACAGAATGGATAGGATTTCAGAGAGCATCAGGCACCTGGATTGGGATGCCATTGGTGAAAGTTTACATAGCAAAGGGTATGGGCTGATATCGAACCTTTTGATCGATGTAGAGGTAGAGCATTTGAAAAAGCTCTATGACAAGCCGGATGGGTATAGAAAGACAGTGGCTATGGAGCGCTATCGGTTTGGGCTCGGGGAGTATAAGTATTTTGATTACCCCTTGCCGGAAATCATTCAAACCTTAAGAACGGAACTTTATCCGCATTTGGCTCCTATTGCCAACCTTTGGATGAAAGCCCTGAAAATTGATGCCCATTTTCCGAAAACCCATCAACAATTATTGAAGGAATGTAGGCAGAACCATCAAACCAAACCAACACCTTTGATCTTGAAATATGGAGAAAGAGGATTCAACACCTTGCACCAAGATTTATATGGTGAGGTCTATTTTCCCATGCAGGCCGTGCTATTTTTGAGCGAGCCTACTGTGGATTACGCAGGTGGGGAGTTTGTACTTACCCAGCAGACGCCCAGGGCACAATCCAAGGCCATAGTGTTGCAACCTAAAAAAGGGGATGTGCTGCTTTTTACCACAAATTTTAGACCGGTACAAGGGAAAAATGGCTATTACCGGATGAACATGAAACATGGAGTCAGTGAACTGCATTGGGGGGAGCGCTACACCTTGGGAATCATTTTTCATGATGCCACCACTTGATATGATGGAGCATGAAAATCTAACGGATTTGGAGGTTCGACAGGGAATCAAGACGGGGATAATCCAATATGGGGGCAACAGGAAGTTGAAGATTTATGGTACCTTGAAATGCAAATCGGGAAAACGGATGAAAAGGGAAAACCGGGTTTTCTTTGGCACTGAAAGGGAAGCCATAGCAATGGGATACAGGCCCTGCGGACATTGTTCGCAAGAATTGTTTAAAAAATGGAAGGATGGATTTGTTCAGCAATGAAGTGGATCACAACTACAATTGGTTGCCAAAGGACGGTACGGTAAACTACTACGGCACCATTATGGATTTGGAGGATGCCAATGCGTATTATCAAAAATTGATGGAGACCATTGCTTGGGAGAACGATGTGGCCGTGATTTTCGGCAAACGCATCGTAACCAAACGGAAGGTGGCTTGGTATGGCGATCAACCTTTTGATTACACCTATTCCAACAACACCAAGAAGGCCTTGCCATGGACCAAGGAGCTTTTGGAGCTGAAAAAACGGTCTGAGGAGCTCACGGGAGAGGCCTATAATTCTTGCCTATTGAATTTGTACCATTCCGGGGAAGAAGGGATGGCTTGGCATAGTGATGCCGAAAAGGAGCTCAAGAAAAATGGGGCCATTGCCTCGATGAGTTTTGGAGCGGAACGAAAGTTTGCCTTCAAACACAAACAGACCCAGGAAAAGGTGGGGTTGGTGTTGGAACATGGTAGCCTGTTGGTGATGAAGAGTACCACACAGACCCACTGGTTACACCGATTACCGCCCACCAAAATGATTAAGGCCCCAAGGGTGAATCTCACCTTCAGGGCCATAAATAGTCATCAAGTTTAGATTTTAATTGTCCGCTCCGTCCGCTTTGGCTCGGTCAATGGTGTATTGGGCGACTTCCCTTCCTTGATCGGTGCCCACAAAGGCATCAAAACTCCAGTGAATGCCCCCATACACTCTAGAAATGGCTGCTTCCTCGGCCCATCCACGCACTTTGGCCGCCTCATCGGGAAAAATATAGGCCAATACTTCGGATGCCGCTGCTGAAAATACGCTGTGTCCTGAAGTATAACTTGGAAAGTTCGGAGTGCCCGCTATGGTTTCAAAATTGTCGATCATTTGGATGGGTCGCGGATAATGGTAATAGTATTTGGCATCCCAACAACTGATTCCGGAATCCATGATAGCCATGTTCATATAGGCCAAGGTTCGTGTGGTTTGTAGCGGATTCAATTGGTGCTCCACAATCATTTCATTGGCAATACGGTTCCAATGTCCGGGTGGAGTATAGGTACCCAATCCGTCCTGCCAAAAATTGGCAATCCTTCGGTGTTCGTCGGTCATGTTACGGGCAAAGTCCTTCAATAGCTCCACATCATCCAAAAATTCTTGCGAATCCAATTGTGGGGGTGCTATAGGTCGAACGCTCTCCACGTCATCAATGCTCCACATGGTCACTTTTCCGAACAAAGGAGTAAGTCCTACGGGACGTTCGGGAATCTCCAGATTGTCCCAAGCCCAGCCGAATCGATCATAAGCAGCTTGCTTGATGGAATCCGAGACAGCTTTTGGGGTCTGAGCATTTTTCATTCCATCATTGGCAGCCCTAGCCAAGCCTGTTGTTGCAACGGCATCCCCAATGACAAGCCCTGCATCGATATCACTCTTCACATAACCGCCCGACAATAATAGGCTTTCCAAGTTTTCTTCTTCCAATCCTTGGAGATACTCGGCTTCAAGGGGAAACATAGCCGTTAAGATATTCCTTGAGGCCCTTGCAATCACTGCACCATCCGAAGGATAGGAGGGAATATCATTTTCCTCATAGGCATAGTCAATAGCTTCATCCAATTGATAAGGAGCAGCTCGATTGTACTCATATTTATAGTGCCATGCCGTGATGAGTCCATCAAATTGCGCTACGGAGATATAGGCAAGTGCCCTACACGCATATGGCGGGTGAGCAAAGGGAAATGCCGGTGGACCTTCGGGATTGGCCTGATTGGGCAACGTATAGGAGCCATCTGCATTTGGACCTGGGATAAGGTTGTATTTGGCGATAAGCTCCAAAGCAATCTCGTTCCAACGGATGGCAGGATTATTAGTCCAATACTTTACCGCTTTCTTTTGCTCGGAGGTCATGTTGTCCATAACTTGTTTCACTTCAGCTAGCTCATCCTGATAGGCCTGAGAATCCGTTGCATTGGGTGCATCCACTGCAATGGAAGCACCGGAATCCTCCAAAACTGGGGTCCAATCCCCTCCATTTTCATTGAGTTCCGTAAAGCTATACCCTTCATAGGGCAAGTATCTTGGCGTGTCCTTTTCGCAAGAGACCAAAACGACAAGGCCGAAGGTCGAGATAAGGGTTAGTATTTTATTGCGCATCTTGTTCATCGGTTTGTTTTTTGATTACGTTGAATTGGTAGGTGATCCCAAATCCGGTGTTACTCATTTTTGGGGCATTTCGGCCATCTACGATTCGGTTGTGATAGGCCACTACTCCCAATCCCTTTATCGATTTAAAAAAGTATTGGGCAGAAAATCCAATCCTGTCAGACTCAACTTTGTTGGTAGGTTGGGCGGCATTGTAGGCCCTGATGTCATCCCCGCTGGTCGAATTCAGGCTGAAGTAGCTGAGCTCCAGTTTCAAGGACGTATTGAAAAACCATTTACCTAGGATTCCTTCGTAAGTCACCGCATTGGGCACATCCATCCAAGCGGTGTAGTAGCTCCCGTTGTTGTAATAATAATCGCGTTCCGCTTCGGTATACCCTCTCCAAAGATGGGCCAATGCAGCGCGGATATAAAAGCCGTTGTTCCATTGGTATTGACCTATCCCACGCAATGAAAATTCGGGAGCACCCGATCCAATACTGTAAGGCCTATAATCGGAAAGGTAATTGGATATGGGTGTGGAAAAACCTGCCGTTGCCAACGCGGAAAGTCTGCCATTTCCCACTTCTGTCCGAACGGCTCGGTATTTTATGGCAAATCCAATATCCTGAAATCCCCGTGCCCCTGTGAATTTACCCCCATTGGGTTCAGAGGATTCGGTGCTGACATAGGGAAGACTTATGTAAAAATTGAGGTTGTCCAAAATCCCAATGGCGGCCATGGGCAAGATAATATTCTGGTCTACTGTGGCAATGGTTTCGTTTGATCGGAGATTAGAACCTTCCCAATACCTATCAAAGGAACCCAAGTCATAAGAAAAGAGTACGCAGACATTCTTGGAAGGCATCATCAATGCATCCGATGGGGTCTGTGCCGAAAGCGAATAGGGCAGGACCATATAGGTCAATCCCAAAATGAAGGCACATAATGTTGGGGCCACCTTTTTTTTATGCCAGGGGCACCCGTGGCGAAATAATTTTTGAAATGTCATGTTAAAGTTCGGTTGTGATTTACAAGTATTTAATTATCAGTTTTTGAGGGAATTTTAGTTTGTGCAAAAAATCATTCGGGGCTAAAATAGTATCATGTAAAATCAATTGGGATTAAGGTTTTACCAAGAAACATTATGAAAAAGACAATCAGGTTGTCCAACGGTTAAAATGGATTAGGAAAAAGTAAATTCCATGACAACGATCATCAAATTGGATTAACAAAGGCCAAACTTTTAAAAGTATTTTGTGACAGGCGGCAGATGGAAGGATGGAATACTTTTGATTTGCGATTATTTGGGAAGTGGATAGTTTTGTAATTTAAGGGAAACAAAAGACCTTTGACCTTAGGCTAAACAGGACATAATGCTCAAAAATCTTTTTAGGATAGTACTTTATTTTGTTCCCTTTTACATTTTTGGACAGAATCTGTTACCGCCCATATATAACTATAGGTTGTCAGAATATAAGGGTGCTAGTAAGAATTGGGATGTTTCGGCCAATGCCAATGGCGAGTTGTTCGTAGCTAATAATAAGGGATTGCTCCATTTCAATGGCGAGCAATGGACCTTGAACAAATTGCCCAACAACACTATTATACGTTCGGTTGAATGCATTGGTGATCGGGTTTATACCGGATCATACGAAGAGTTCGGCTATTGGACCAAGAATGCAATAGGGGGATTGGAATATACCTCGCTTACTCATTTAATAAAGGATCACACGTTTACAAGCGAGGAATTTTGGGAGATTTATCCTGCAAAGGATGGAAACGTGCTCTTCCGTTCCTTCTCCGCAATCTATTGTTACAAGGGAGATAAGATTGTAGTGGTAGATCCTCCCCATGTGGTGACGGATATTATCGAATACGAGGACAAATTGATCGTGGCCGGAGGTTCCCTCGGATTATTTGAGGTGAAGGATAAGGAATTGGTGCCGCTTCCCGATCAGGATTCCCTTTTGGGAAAAACAGTAACCGATATGGTGGTTTTTCAAGGGAAATTGCTTGTGGGAACCAAACTGAACGGCTGTTATCTGTTCGATGGGCTAAAAATGCAACCGTGGGAAGACAAGATCAACAATGAACTCAAACAGCACCAATTGAACAAAATTGCCATGTTGGGACAAGGTCAAATTGGTTTTGGTTCCATCAAAAACGGGATTTATATCTATGATGTTGTCACAAAGGATTACCAAGTCCTTAATCGTGAAACAGGACTGGAGAACAATACGGTACTTTCCATCTTGCAGTTCAACGATCAATTATGGTTGGGTCTGGATAACGGTATTGCTCGTGTAAAACTTCATAATCCCATAACCTATTATACGGATTATTCAGGAACGCTGGGCATGGTCTATGATGTGGCCAGTTATAAAGGGAAGCTCTTCTTAGGGAGCAACACAGGCGTATTTTATTTTGATGGGGGAATCTTGCGTTTCGTCAACGGTTCTCAGGACCATGTTTGGGATTTGGTGGAACTGGAAGGTGATTTGATCTGTGGGCACAACACAGGAACCTATAAGGTAACCGAAAAAGGGTTCCAACAGTTGAGCACGGTTGCGGGAGGGTATGAGATCATAAAAGTTCCCGATCACGAGGCTACCTATATGCAGGGAACCTACAACGGTTTGGCAAAATTTGAAAAACTTGACAATGGCGAATGGCAGATCCAAAAGATTCAAGGTTTGGATTTTCCTGTGAAACAATTGTGTTTTGAAACCCCAAAAATATTATGGGTGGCCCACCCATACAAGGGATTTTATAGGGTCCATTTTGACGATGGTTATGATCATGTAAGCAACATCCAACAATTTGATGGAGAAGGTGCCCCTAGTCCATATAACGTGAAGATTTTTAATATCAAAACGCATATTGTACTCAATAGTGAGGGTAATTGGTACCGTTATAACTCAATAGGGGACACCATAGTTCCTTTTGAGGAATTCAGGTATTATAGGAATAAAGAGCTTTTATTCTATGACGAGGATTATTATTGGTTTGTGGATTCGGATAATGAGAAGGCCATCATCCATACCAACTTGAAGGGAGATAGCTTGGTAATAGCGGATGCTCCGTTAAGAGAAAGGTTGGCCCCCGATTCCCAAAATGTGATCAAGGTGAATGATAGTACCTCTTACATTACCCTTACCGATGGCTTTGCCAAGATCAACAATGCAAAACTGGAAAAACAGTACACAGGTCAAGAGTTGCCCGCCCCGGATATTATTGTATTGAAGGATCAAAAAAAGATCTATCCAGCATCCGCACAAGAGATTGGGATCCCTAACAGATGGTCACAATCCCTTACTATAGAAGTGGCATCGCCCCTTTATATCTCGCCTCAATTTTATTATGAATTGAGCGGTCCCAAACAATATTCCGAGTATTCGGAGAACGGTTTCATCAATTTCCAGAACCTACCATTTGGCGACTATACTTTTAAAGTATACACTCTGGGTATGGACAACGAGTTATCCGAGGCCAGTGTCCTGGAATTTTCAATAGCACCACCTTGGTATTTTTCTTGGGCCAGTTTATTGCTATATGCGGCAATCATTGTGTTGGTGATCTACTTGGTCAGACATTACAACCGCAAAAAATTATTGCGGAAGCATATGGAGTTACAAAAACAAATGGAGAAGGAGCAGCGTGAACGGATGGCAAAACTTGAAAAGGAGGAATTGGCAAAAGAAGTGCGGTTGAAGCAGAACGAATTGGCCAGCACTACCTTGAATATTGCCAAAAAGAACGAAATGATCCTGGAACTCAAGAATATGTTATTGGTCAACAAAGACAAGTTTTCAAATTCTCAGCGCTACAGGGCATTCATCAAAAAATTGAACAACTCCATTGAAGATACCGAAGATTGGAAACGGTTTGAGGTAAATTTCAAGGAACTTCATGAGGATTTCTTCGAGCGACTCTTAAAAGCATATCCCACCTTGACGCCGAAGGACCTTAAATTATGCGCTTATCTTAAAATGAATCTTTCCACAAAGGAGATTGCACCACTGATGGCCATTTCGGTGAGGGGTGTTGAAATACATCGTTATCGTTTAAGAAAGAAGCTGGAAATAGATAGTTCTGATAATCTTTCAAACTTTCTGATCACTTTTTAGGTTGAGAAAGCTCTCTGCAACTGTTAATGGGGCTCCCGCCTGATTACATCATTACTACATCACTATGTTAATTTTTTTTACATCTTCAACCGCCATACTACTGCAAATACGGCGAAATAAGGGGTTTCAGAAGGTATTTTAATGATGTATTTATTATGTAATGCCTTGGCGATACAGATACCGAGCTCTTTATTAATTTAGTAAAAATCTAACTCTATTTTTGCACAATTATGAAAATTAAAAGCAAACTATTGCTAATCTCGTTTTTGTTGTTTCAGGCGGTACTTTTCGCACAAAACAAGATAACGATTTCGGGAACGGTGCTCGATGATCAGGGTCAACCGTTGCCTGGTACCAATGTTGTCGTAAAGGGTACTACTACAGGTATCCAAACCGATTTTGACGGAAACTTTACATTGGACAATGTCCCTGGGGATGGGATTCTGGTGTTTAGTTACATCGGATTTACAACCCAAGAAGTGCCTGTGAACAATCGAACGGTCATGGAAGTCAACATGAGATTGGACACTCAAAGTCTGGACGAAGTGGTGGTCGTTGGTTATGGTACACAGAAGAAAGCAGACCTTACGGGTTCCATTGTAACCATAAATTCGGAGCAAATTGAAAAAACACCTTCTGCCAACCCCGTACAATCATTACAAGGTAAAGTAGCTGGGGTCCAGATTGTGACCACAGGCTCTCCGGGTGCTTCACCAACCGTGAGAATACGAGGTTTGGGCACCTATTCTGATGCTACCAACATCTTATATGTTGTTGACGGCATGTTTTATAGTAACATCGACTTTTTGAACCCCAACGATATTAAATCGATGAACGTTTTGAAAGATGCTTCATCTTCAGCGATTTATGGGGTGCGTGCTGCAAACGGGGTCATCATCATTGAAACCAAATCTGGTGGCAAGAATAGAAAACCGCAGATTGAGTACAATGGGTATACTGGGATACAGCGTGCACAAAATGTTTTGAAAATGGCCAATGCCGAACAGTTTGTGACGATGGCCGTGGAATCCGGTTCTACTGCGGACGTTCAATTCGTGCTGAATGCCATGCAGCGATATGGCAGGAGCAGGGTGAATCCAAACGTGCCTAATGTGAATACGGATTGGTACGATGAGATTATTCGTGATGGTTTGATACAAAACCATAGTTTAAGCGTAACAGGGGGAACAGATAATGTTTCCTATTCGTTGGGTACCAACTACTTCGCCCAAGAAGGGTTGCTCGACATGAAAAACGAATATGAAAGGTTCAACATCAGATCTAAATTGGATGTGGATGTTTTGGACAATGTTAAGGTTGGTGTCAACACGGTTTTTAGTAATGCCACTCAGTACACCCCGGAAGATTCCGCTTGGTTTAAAGCCTATTTTGCGGTACCTATTCTCCCGGTGTACGATGATTTGAATACCGACGCTACCCCAATACGGTACGCCAATGCCCAAGCTTTGGGGTATAGGGGAACCCAAAACCCGTTCCCTGATATGAAATACAATGACAACAGGTTAAAAATTAGAAAGCTGTTAGCCAACGTTTATTTACAAACCGATTTGATCAAGGATAAGTTGACCTTCAAGACAACTTACAATGTGGACTTTTCCGCTTTGGAAGAGCGCTATACCAACCTACCCTATAACATGGGATTTGGTGATCAACGGATATCTTCCATCAATAGGAAGCAGAACAACTACTATAACCAGATCTGGGATAACATCCTCACCTATAATGATACTTTTGCCGATGATCACAATGTGACGCTCATGGCAGGTGCCTCCTACAGGGATGAGGCCGCCAACCGTTTCGAGGCTACTGGTAGTGATATTGTAGGTATAGATTATGATACCTCTTGGTATCTGGATTTTGCCGATCCCCTTTCCTTCAACAATAACGTAGAAGAGGCAAATAGAAGGATTTATGGCCAATCTTATTTTAGCAGGCTCTCATACAATTATAAAGATAGATACCTATTATATGGAACCTTTAGAGCGGATAGGTCTTCTAAATTCACACAGGACCAGTGGGGTTATTTCCCATCCGTAGGGGCAGGTTGGGTGATTTCCCAAGAGCCTTTCATGAAGGACAACAATATTTTTGATTTCTTGAAGCTAAGGGCCGCCTGGGGTCGTTTGGGTAACGATAACGTAGCTGCCAGTGCAGGAGCAAATACAGTTACCAACACTACCGTGGACTTAGGCGATACCCCAGTTACCGGGATCACCGCTACCAGTACCTATACCGATTTGACTTGGGAGTTAGTGGAGGAAACGGATTTCGGTATCAACATGAGAACTTTCAACAACAGATTGTCCTTGGAGGCCGATTACTACATTAGGGATACCAAGAATGCCATTATGCCGGTTTACATTCCGATCGCAAACGTTACAGTGAGCAGGAACTCCGGTGTGATCCGTAACTCTGGTGTGGAGGTAGCATTGAACTGGACCAATGACATCACTCCCGATTTCAACTATACAGTGGGCGCCAACTTCACTACCGTGAAGAACGAAACCTTGGAAATTGAGGATGAGAGGGGATATATTGATTCTGGTTCGGCAGAGTTTCGCCAAAGAACCATTGTAGGGGAGCCTTTGTACGCTTTCTACGGTTACGAGACTACAGGTGTTTACCAAAACCAAGCCCAGATAGATGCAGATCCGGTTGCGCAAAGCGCTATTGCCAACGGTCAGGATATTGAACCTGGTTATCTGATCTATAGGGACAGAAATGGCGATGGATCTATTACTGATGAAGACAGGACCGTGTTGGGATCTTTCTTGCCCAAGTTCACCTACGGTGGAAATATTGGGATCAACTATAAAGATTTTGGCTTCACCATGAATTTCTATGGTCAAAGCGGTAACAAGATATTGAACAGGAAACGAGGAGAAATCATTTTTACCAGCGATACCAATATGGATGCCGATTTGGCCAAAAACCGTTGGCATGGTGAGGGAACCAGCAACAGCTATCCTTCTTCTGCCGGTCTAAGGGACAGTTGGAACCAAAAACTCAGCAATTTTTGGGTAGAGGATGGGGATTTCTTCCGAATCCAGAACATCCAATTGGCCTACACGTTGAGGGGTGCTAAATTGAAAGGCAATGCTCCTGACTTTAAGTTCACCCTTACTGCGGAAAGACCTTTGACCTTGTTCAATTACAACGGTTTCAACCCTGAAGTTTCTGATGGCGTTGACCGTCAAACCTATCCGGTACCTTCCATATACACAATCGGTGTTAATGTTAAATTGTAAAAAAATTGAAATGAAAAATAGTATGAACCCAGTATATAAATTGGTATTTGTCTTGATGGCCGTGCTTTTTGTGCAGTCGTGCGATGACAAATTCAATGACATTGAAGGTCAGTTGAACGCAGATGACCTAGATTATTCAGCAACCGAGGACATGGTTCAAGCGTTGGTGGGGGCCTATAATATTTTCGCAACCCGTGGTTGGGAAGAGCCTTTGCTACTATCCGTTCGTGGTGATGATGTGAATGCCGGTGGTTTGGGAGACCAACAACCCTTTGCCGATACGGATAATTTCGTTTACGATCAAGGGTATTGGATGTACAATTCCCTTTGGAACCTTCATTATGGGGATATCGTTAGTTTGAACACCGAAATCAGTCTTATTGAGAATTTCCAGGCTTTTGCAACTGAAACAGATGTGGCAAAAGGAGACCAATACATCGCCGAGATCAAGGTGATGAGAGCCTGGTTGCACTTTAACTTGGCCAGGGTTTGGGGAGATGTGTTCATCATCCAGACCAACCAGCCAGATGCCGAGATTGCAGATGGGACGGCGTCCAAAAATGATGTGATGCAGTTCATTTCCGATCAAATGGATGAGGTGATTCCATTGTTGCCCAATATGAGGCCCAATGAACGAACCGATATTCCAGGTGGGGTAACCCGTTATACTGCTTATGCCTTAAAGGCAATGGCTCATTTGGAAATGGAAGACTACCAAGGAGTTGCCGACGCCAGTGCAGCGATCATCAATTCCAATAAATTTTCCTTGTACCCCGATTTTTATAGCTTGTTCAAAAAACCAGGAGAGTTGAGCGATGAAAGTTTGATGGAGTTTCAGTTTTCGGATTATGGTTCCAGTACAGGAGACACCTTTTATCATTTGTATGCACCATTTGGTCCACAAGGTTGGACACCCGCTAGAGCCAATGCCTCGGACGGTTGGGGATTTTATGAGCCCAGCATGAAATTTATCAAGTTCATGTTGGACAGAGGTGAGACCCAAAGATTGGAAACCAGTGTGATTTTCACGGACAGAGGTATCGCAGAACTTCAAACAGATCCCAATTATGCAACGTTGCCATCATTTGTGAACAACACAACAAGAGATGGCGATATCTTTAACGATTATGCAAGGGCATTGTTCGCAAGTGGTAAACACTATTTGCCTTCCGTACAGTTGACAGATGGACGGAACAATTACGGTGGAGGAAAAAACTATATCGTAATCCGTTATGCGGAAGTCTTGTTGATGTATGCCGAAGCATTGACCCGAGGGGCATCTGGCTCAGGTATGACAGCTGATCAAGCCGTGAACCTGGTCAGGGCTAGGGCCAATATGCCCTCAATCTCTGGGGTTTCTTCAGATGACGTAATGGATGAAAAGTTTGCCGAATTGGGTATGGAATGGGGTATTCGTTACTTCGATATGATCCGTTTGGACAATTTCTCCGAGTTGAGCTATGATGGAAGGACCTTTACTGCGGACAAGCAGTTGCTACCTTACCCTCAAGCCCAAGTGGATGCACTTCCAACATTATCAGGGAGTACCGATTAACATTAACTAAATAAACAGCACAAGATGAAATACGTACTTAAATCCATATGGTTCCTTTTGGGTCTTCTGGTGGTTTCCTGTAACGAGGGGATCGACCCAATAACGGCTGTTGACGCCGGAGTGGACGCCACAGCTCCGCAGGTTACCATTACCTACCCGACCGAAGGAGTGGAATTGATGCCATTTGAGGAAGAAACATCCATTACCATCAAGTTTGAGGTTACCGACGATATTGAGGTTGCCAACGTAAAAGTTTCGATGGATGGAACCCAAATAGCCACTTTCAGTTCTTTTACTGACTATAGGATTGTTTTGGAAGAAGTGACATATAATGGTTTGGGTAATGGCGACCACGTTGTGGCCGTTACCGCAACCGATTTGGAAGGAAAGACCACTACACAAGAGGTCAACTTTGCCAAACTTGCTCCGTATAGCGCCCAATTTGATGGCGAGGTATTCTACATGCCGTTCAATGGGGATTATATGGACTTCATCAGCTTTGAAGAAGCTGGCGAAGTGGGCAATCCCGGTTTTGCAGGAGGAGGGTTCCTTGGGGCGGATGCCTACATGGGAGCTACGGACGCCTACCTGACTTTCCCGATGGATAACCTAAAGAGCAGCGAATTCAGTGCCGCATTCTGGTACAAAGTCAATGCTACTCCGGATAGGGCTGGTATTTTGGTTGTTGGTGATGATGAAACCGACAGAAACCAAGGATTCCGTTTGTTCCGCGAAGGAAGTGCCACAGAGCAACGGCTTAAGTTGAACGTCGGTACCGGTGGCGGCGAAAGCTGGAACGACGGTGGCGTGATCGATGTAACTGCTGGTGAATGGGTACATGTGGCCATTTCCATCTCCCAAACACAGAGTACCATTTATTTCAATGGTATAGAAATGTTGAGTGCAAACCTTTCCGCTCCAATTGATTGGACAGGTTGCGAACAATTGGTAATCGGTGCTGGTGGACCGACCTTCTCTTATTGGAACCACCTTTCAGATAATAGTGAAATAGATGAATTACGCATCTTCAACAAAGCGTTGACACAGAGCGATGTACAAATCATGATCAATGCTGCCAATCCATATGTTCCACAATTCGCTGGTGAGTCTTTGTATATGCCATTTGATGGGGATTATATCGATTTGATTGGAAGCAAAGCTGCTTCCCAAGTAGGTACGCCAGATTTCACCAATGACAGTTACGTTGGTGACCAAGCCTATATGGGTGCTTTGGATTCTTATATCAACTATCCTGCAGATGGATTGATGACCACAGAATTCAGTGGATCGTTCTGGTACAAGGTAGATGCTAGTCCAGATAGGGCAGGTATCATCACTATTGGCGATGATGAAGTGGATAGATTCCAAGGATTTAGATTGTTCCGTGAAGGAAGTGCCACAGAGCAGCGTATCAAGTTGAACGTTGGTACCGGTGGAGGCGAAAGTTGGAACGATGGTGGCGTTATTGATGTAACCGCTGGGGAGTGGGTGCACGTGACCTTCACCATTGCCAGCGATAAGAGCACCATTTATTTTAACGGTGCCGAGGTGTTGAGCTCGGCCATGTCCGCACCAATAGATTGGACAGGCTGTGATACCTTTACCATCGGTGCTGGCGGACCAACCTTCTCTTATTGGAACCACTTATCCGATTATAGTGCCATTGATGATCTAAGATTCTTCAACAAGGCATTATCCGCGGAAGAGGTTGCCGAGGTGTACGGTGGACAGGTAACCCCAAAAAACTTTGGATCTACCCTTTATTTACCTTTCGATGGAACCAATACCGATGCCAATAACAATTTAGCTCCTGCAGTTGTGGGTACTCCTGGGTTTGCTGGCGAAAGTCGAGTGGGCAGCGATGCCTTTGCTGGTGCCACGGATTCTTATTTGACCTTCCCAATTGATGGATTGTTTGCCAATCAGTTCAGCGGTGCTTTCTGGTACAAGGTAGATGCCGATCCAGACAGGGCTGGTATCCTAACGGTAAGCCCTCCAATGAACGGAGCAGACAATGATCTTTCCGCTGGTTTCCGTCTTTTCCGTGAAGGAAGTGCTACAGAACAACGCATTAAACTTCACGTTGGTAGTGATGGAGGTGATGTTTGGAACGATGGGGATGTAATCGATGTAACCGCTGGTGAATGGGTACACATTGCCTTTACTGTGACCGATACAGCTACCCAGATTTATTTCAACGGGGAACCTGTGGTCAATATGGGTGATATGACCGGTAAAACCATCAGTTGGGCAAATTGTTCCATCCTATCCGTAGGATCGGGAGCGCCAAACTTTATTGGTTGGAACCACCTATCGGACTTGAGCTTCATCGATGATCTTTATCTATTCGATAGAGCTTTGACACAAGAAGAGATTCAAGAAATCATGAACAAGTAAGTGCTTATTACTGGCACAAACCATTTGAGTTAGTTAGTTTTTATGAGGTTAGTTTTAATTCCAATGGCCGTTGCATCCATGCTGATAGGGTGCAATGGCCATAAAACTGAAAAAGCGGAAGAATCAACACCAACTAGTAACGATACCATTGCCTATTCAGACGAAGCGTTGCTGGATTCTGTTCAGTATCAGACCTTTGAATATTTTTGGGATGGTGCGGAACCTGTTTCAGGCTTGGCAAGGGAACGCCTTCACATGGATAATGAATACCCTTATAACGATAAGGATATCATTACCACTGGAGGTTCCGGATTTGGTCTGATGGCCATTTTAGTGGGTGTGGAACGCAAGTTCATCACCCGTGAACAAGCTTTGGAACGTTACGAGAAAATTGTTGATTTCCTGGAAAAGGCAGACCGCTTTCATGGGGCATGGCCACATTGGATGTTGTCCACCGGAAAGGTAACTCCGTTCAGTAAAAAGGATAACGGAGGGGATTTGGTGGAAACCGCTTTTTTGGTTCAAGGACTTTTGGCTGTCAAGGAATATTTTAAGGATGAAAGCGAAAGGGAACAGGCACTTGCCCAAAAAATCCAAAAACTTTGGGAAGGAGTGGAGTGGGATTGGTACACCAAAGGGGGTCAAGATGTTTTGTATTGGCATTGGAGCCCAGAGTATCAATGGGAAATGAACTTTCCAGTTGGGGGTTATAACGAATGTCTCATCATGTATGTTTTGGCAGCTGCATCGCCTACGCATCCTATTAAAAAATCGGTTTACGAAAAAGGTTGGGCGCTTAATGGTAAAATTGCCAAGGACACCGTCTATTACGGTCTGGAAACCGAATTGAACCATTACGAACATGACAAGGCTCCGGTAGGGCCATTGTTTTGGGCCCATTATTCCTACTTGGGATTGGATCCAAAAGGATTGACCGATCAATATGCCGATTACTGGAAACTGAACGTGAACCATGCCATGATCCATTACAAATATGCCTTGGACAATCCCCGAAAATACAAAGGCTATGGGAAAGACAACTGGGGATTGACCTCCAGTTATTCCATGAAAGGCTACGCAGGGCACAGACCTGGTGATGATTTGGGTGTAATTTCTCCAACAGCAGCGTTGTCATCCATGCCTTATACACCGGAGGAAAGCAAGCAATTTTTAAGACATTTGTATACCCAACAAGATAGTTTGATAGGGAAGTATGGCCCGTATGATGCCTTTAGTGAAGAGCATAGCTGGTATTTGCCAAGATATTTGGCCATAGATCAAGGACCTATTCCCGTGATGATCGAAAATTACAGAACCGGTTTACTTTGGAACCTTTTCATGGGAAATGAAGACGTCCAGAACGGACTTAAAAAGCTAGGGTTTCAATCACCCTTTTTAAAGCAAGATGATTAAAAGAAACTTATTTCTGTCAACCCTGATAATGCTGATCATGGCATGTGGCGGGGGAGACGATTATACCTATATTCCCACAACACCTGAAATTCCTGATGATGGGTCCAACAACGTGCCAACCATTAGCGATAATGATTTGATGGACTTGGTACAAGAAGAAACCTTTAAATACTTCTGGGATTATGCCGAAACTAATTCAGGTGGAGCCAAAGAAAGGTATCATCCCAAGGACCCAGGTCTCAATGCCGAGGTGGTAACATCTGGTGGGACAGGTTTTGGTCTTATGGCAATTTTGGTAGGTGTTGAACGCGGGTTCATTACCCGAAGCGAAGCTGTGGACCGATTGACCACGCTGTTGGATTTTTTGGAAAATGCAGATCGTTTTCACGGAGCATGGTCCCATTGGATCAATGGTTCAACCGGGGCCGTCATCCCATTTAGCAGTTTGGATAATGGTGGCGACCTTGTGGAAACCGCCTTCCTGACCCAAGGACTCATCTGTGTGAAGGAATATTTCAAAAACGGTTCTGATGAAGAAAAAGCATTGGCCCAGCAGGCCGATAATCTTTGGAAGGGAGTAGAGTGGAATTGGTATACTCAAAATCAAAACGTTTTGTATTGGCATTGGAGTCCCAATTTCGGATTCGACATTAACCTGCAGTTAAAAGGCTATAACGAGGTGTTGATTACCTATGTTTTAGCAGCGGCATCACCAGATTATAGCATTGAAAAACCGGTATACACCAATGGTTGGGCATCGGGTGGTGGAATCAAATCTGCGAATACCCAATATGGTTTTCCCCTTTTGGTGAAACATAATGGGAACGAACAATTTGGCGGACCTCTATTCTGGGCCCATTACTCCTATTTGGGACTTAACCCCAAGACCCTTTCAGATGAGTATGTGGATTATTGGGATGTAAACGTGAACCATTCCAAGATCAATTATACCTATTGTGTCACCAACCCAAAAGGTTTTGAAGATTATGGGGAAGATTGTTGGGGATTGACAGCCAGTTATACTAGGAATAATGATGGTAGCTTGGGGTATAATGCCCACAGCCCTGCCAATGATACAGGAGTGATTTCACCAACTGCGGCCATCAGTTCCATTCCGTACACTCCTCAGGAATCTTTAAAAGCAATGCACTATTTTTACAAGAACAAGGATAAGCTTTTAGGTCCGGCCGGATTTTACGATGCCTTCAGTCCGGAAAATAATTTTTGGGTCGCAGAAGCCTATTTGGCCATTGACCAAGGACCACAGATCATCATGATCGAAAATTACCGTTCAGGTTTACTGTGGAACTTGTTCATGGGCAACGAAGATGTGAAGGCAGGACTAACAAAACTCGGATTTTGATATGAAAAGTAAACTGTTATTATCGCTATTATTTTTGGGATTTGCCTTGGGCAATGCCCAGTGGCAATCCAAGTATGAGGAAAAGATACTCGTGCAAGGGAACGATACCTTAAGGTATCGGATCATGTATCCCAAGAACTTCAAGGAAACGGAAAAATACCCGGTCATTTTGTTTTTGCATGGAGCAGGGGAACGGGGCAATGATAATCAAAGTCAGTTGGTACATGGAGGAAAATTATTCGCAACCGATTACCTTCAAGAACGATATCCTGCCATCGTTATTTTTCCACAGTGTCCCAAAGAAAGCTATTGGTCCAATGTAGATGTGGACCGAAGTACCTATCCCATCCACTTGAAATTCAAATATGACCAAGGACCAACCACACCCATGCGTATGGTCATGGATTTGCTTGACAGTACCATCCAACAACCGTATGCTGACGATAACCAAGTTTACTTAATGGGTCTTTCTATGGGCGGTATGGGCACTTTTGAATTGTTGAACAGAAAGCCGGATACGTTCGCTGCTGCCATCCCCATTTGTGGTGGAGGTGACCCCAATTCGGTGTCGGTTTATGCCAAGAATACTCCATTATGGGTATTTCATGGGGCACAGGACAATGTGGTGAACCCATTGCAGTCCATGGAAATGGTTGCTGCCTTATTGAAGACAGGGGTTTTTCCAAAATTCACCTTATATGATTTTGCCAATCACAATAGCTGGGATCCCGCATTTGCAGAACCCGAGTTGTTGCCTTGGTTGTTTGCTCACAAAAAACAAAATCAGTAGCCATGGGGTCAAGAACACTTTTAACTTCCTTATTCGTTGTGTTTTTGACCATGTCGCCATTATTGGTTGAGGCACAACAGCGAACCTATTGCAATCCCATTAACATAGATTATGGGTACACGCCAATTCCTAATTTGGCAACCCACGGTAAACATAGGGCCACCGCAGATCCTGTTATTGTGACCTTTAAAGGGAAGTACTACCTGTTTTCCACCAACCAATGGGGTTATTGGTATAGTGATGATATGTGCCATTGGAACTTTGTTCCGCGCAAATTTTTAAGGGAGCGTAACGTAACCTACGATGAACTTTGTGCCCCTGCAGCCTTTGTGATGAAAGATGAACTGTATTTGATCGGATCTACACATGGACCTGCTTTTTCCATGTGGAAGAGTAAGGACCCTACCACGGATAATTGGGAAATTGCCGTGGATTCACTCAAAGCGGGAGCTTGGGATCCCGGATTTTTATATGAAGACGATACGGACAAACTTTACATGTACTGGGGATCCAGCAACGTATTCCCAATATTGGGAACAGAGATCAACACCAAGACATTACAGTCCGAAGGTTACGTGAAACCTTTGATTTCCTTGGTTCCTGAAGACCATGGATGGGAACGTTTTGGTGAATACAACGACAATACCTTTTTACAGCCCTTTATGGAAGGTGCTTGGATGACCAAACACAACGGAAAGTACTATTTGCAGTACGGAGGTCCTGGTACGGAATTCAGCGGCTATGCCGATGGGGTGTATATCAGTGAAATGCCTTTGGATCGTTTCGAATATCAATCCCACAATCCTTTTGCCTACAAACCCGGAGGATTTGCCCGGGGAGCTGGTCATGGGGCCACTTATCAAGATACTTTTGGAAATTGGTGGCACGTGTCTACCATCATTCTGAACCAAAAGAACAATTTTGAACGCCGCATTGGTATCTGGCCAGCCGGTTTTGATCAAGATGATATCATGTATTGCAACACCGCTTATGGCGATTACCCAACCTATCTTCCTCAAAAAAATGCCAATCACGTTCAGGGACTCTTCACGGGTTGGATGGTGCTGAACTATAACAAACCAGTCCAAACTTCTTCAACCTTGGGAGGTTATACTTCCAATTACGCGGTTGATGAGGATATGAAGACTTACTGGAGTGCCAAAACGGGAAACAATGGGGAATGGTTCCAGACGGATCTTGGTGATGTTTCTACCATTAATGCCATCCAAATCAATTATGCGGATCAAGATGTGGAATTTATGGGAAAATCATCAGGTGTCTACCATCAATACAAGATCTACAGTTCCCTCGACGGTAAAAAATGGTCTGTATTGATCGATAAAAGCAAGAACGAGACCGATGTGCCCCATGACTACATCGAACTAAAAAATCCTGCCAAGGCACGCTACCTGAAAATGGAAAACATCAAAATGCCGACAGGGAAGTTTGCCCTGAGTGGTTTTAGGGTCTTTGGCAAGGGAGCTGGTGAAAAACCAAATTCCGTGGAAGATTTTATTGTGCTTAGGACAGATCCCAAAAAGTTTGGAGAGCGCAGAAATTCATGGCTACGCTGGAAACAGAACGATCTGGCCGATGGTTACATCATCTATTTTGGCAAGTCTCCGGACAAACTCTACGGAAGTATCATGGTCTATGGAAAAAACGAATATTATTTTTCCGGAATGGACCGAACGGATGCCTATTATTTTCAGATAGAAGCATTCAACAACAATGGGATTTCGGAACGGACACCCATTGTGAAATCAGAATAATTACGACTACAAAACAACCTGATCATGTACTATAGAAAATTACTTTTCGCCCTCTTGGCGGTCACTTTGGCTACCGCTAAGGCCCAACAACGGATTCCCGAGGTTGAGGCACTTTTGCAAAAAATGACCTTGGAGGAAAAAATAGGTCAGTTGAACCTGTTGACCCCTGGAGGTGGAGTGGCCACCGGTGAGGTGGTGAGCAAAAATGTGGAAACCAAGATCAAGGCCGGTGAGGTAGGCGGTCTTTTTGGGGTTGCTGGACCCGACAAAGTAAGGGTGGCGCAAGAGCTAGCCGTTAAAAAAAGCCGATTGGGAATCCCCTTGCTTATCGGTTCCGATGTGATCCATGGCTACAAGACAACGTACCCTATCCCTTTGGGATTGGCATCCAGTTGGGATATGGATTTGGTGAAACAAGCGGCCCAAATGGCAGCAAGGGAAGCTACGGCAGATGGCATCAACTGGAACTTTTCACCTATGGTGGATATTGCCCGAGACCCGCGTTGGGGAAGGATTGCTGAAGGTGCAGGCGAAGACCCCTATTTGGGCTCCAGAATAGCCGAGGCAACCGTAAAGGGCTATCAAGGAGACGATTTAGCCGCGGCCCATACCATGTTGGCCTGCGTAAAACACTTTGCACTGTACGGAGCCGCCGAAGCTGGCCGTGATTATCATTCCGTGGATATGAGCAAGATTAAGATGTTCAACCAGTACTTGCCCCCATACAAAGCCGCTGTGGATGCTGGTGTGGCCAGTGTCATGAGCTCTTTCAATGATGTGGATGGAATCCCTGCCACGGGAAATAAGTGGTTGTTGACCGATTTACTTCGTGATAAATGGGGATTCAGTGGATTTGTGGTTTCCGACTACACCTCACTAAACGAAATGATCCCTCACGGATTAGGTGACTTGCAAGCGGTTTCCGCATTGGCTCTGAATGCAGGTTTGGATATGGATATGGTTGGCGAAGGCTTCCTCACTACCCTGAAAAAATCCTTGGAAGAAGGCAAGGTGACCGAGGAAGCGATCACCAACGCCTGCCGAAGAATTTTGGAAGCCAAATACGTTTCTGGACTTTTTGAGGATCCATATCGTTATTTGGACAGCAAACGTCCTGCGAAGGATATTTTAACTACGGAAAACAGGACATTGGCCCGTACCTTGGCCGCCCATTCCTTTGTTCTGTTGAAAAATGAAAACAATATTTTGCCCCTTCAAAAAAGCAAAAAGATTGCCTTGGTAGGGCCATTGGCAGATAGCAGGAACAATATGTTGGGTACCTGGGCACCTACGGGAGATGTAAGTTTGGCTGTGACCATTTTGGAAGGATTCAAGAATGTGGCCCCCAATGCAACGATTAAGTATGCAAAGGGAGCCAATATTTCAGATGATAAGGAATTCGCAGAACATGTGAACGTATTCGGTCCAAGAATAGAAATCGATGAACGTTCCCAAGAAGTGATGGTGGATGAGGCAGTGGAATTGGCCAAGAATTCTGATGTTGTGGTGGCCGTTGTAGGAGAGGCTACCGAAATGAGCGGGGAAGCAGCCAGCCGCACCGATATTTCAATTCCTGAAAGTCAGAAAATATTGATTCGTGCCTTGGTGGCGACAGGAAAACCTGTTGCCTTGATATTGATGAGCGGTCGACCCTTAACCATTCCTGATGAATTTGGATTGCCCGTGGCCATTTTGCAGGTGTGGCACCCTGGTGTAGAGGCGGGCAATGCCATTGCCGATGTGGTTTTTGGGGATTACAATCCCTCTGGAAAATTGACGGTTACCTGGCCACGGAATGTGGGTCAAATCCCTATTTATTACAGCGCCAAGAACACGGGTAGGCCTGCCCCTGAAAATGGAGAGTTCCAAAAATTCAGGTCCAATTATCTGGATTCCCCCAATTCCCCATTATTGCCTTTTGGATATGGATTGAGCTACACCAACTTTGAATACTCGGATCTAAAATTGGACAAAACTAGCATAGGTCAGGGAGAATCGATTTCTGCTACAGTTACAGTGACCAATACCGGAAATTTTGATGGGGAAGAAGTGGTACAGTTGTATTTGAAGGATGAGGTAAGAAGCATAACCCCGCCAAAACGCGAGTTGAAAGGTTTTCAAAAGATACTATTGAAAAAAGGGGAGAGCAAGGCAGTGACCATCACCCTATCCCCTGATGATTTGAAATTTTATAACGGCCAATTGGATTTTGTGGCAGAGCCAGGAGCGTTTCAGGTGTTTGTTGGGACCAACTCCGATGCCCAACTTTCAAAATCATTTATATTGAAATAATGGTGAACAAAGTGCTGTACAGCACTTTTGTTTCATCAACCTAAAAACTGTAAATATGTATTGGAAAAGAGCCATTCTGCTGCTATTGTTGATTTCTGCCTGTAAACAACAGGAAAAACAAAAAGAAGAAGTGGCAGCTGGTCCGCCGAACATTATTTTCATCATGTCCGATGACCATGCTTTTCAGGCGATCAGTGCGTATGGACATGAATTAGGGAAATTGGCCCCTACGCCCAATATAGATCGCATTGCTAAAAATGGGGCCCTTTTCAGGAATAATTTCTGTACCAATTCTTTATGCGGACCAAGTAGGGCGGTGATCCTAACGGGAAAATTGAGCCACATCAACGGTTTTCGCATGAATGGCGAGCAGTTTGATGGCAGACAGCCAACCTTACCCAAATATTTGAAAGAGCTAGGGTATCAGACAGGGATTATTGGGAAGTGGCATTTGCATGGTGCACCCACAGGATTTGATTATTGGGATATTTTGAACGATCAGGGCAATTATTACAATCCCGAGTTCATTTCCGGGGGCGACACCACTATAGTTGAAGGCTATGCCACGGATTTGATCACCGATAAAAGTCTGGATTGGTTACAGCACCGAGACAGCGCACAGCCTTTTTATTTGATGGTGCACCATAAGGCACCTCACAGAAATTGGATGCCGGCCCTGCGACATCTGAACGCCTACGACACCATTACCTTTCCGTTGCCGGAAACGTATTTTCCAGAGTTTGTTAACCAACAGGCGGCTTCTGAACAATTGCAAACCATTTATACCGATATGTACGAAGGGCACGATCTTAGGATGAGCAAAGGCCCTGGAAGTACGGAATTGGCCCAAAATCCATGGACCATCGATTTTGATCGTATGACACCCGAGCAGCGTAAAATTTGGGACGAAGCCTATCTGCCCAAAAACAACGCCTTTTGGGAAGCCAACCTTCATGGCAAAGAACTGGCCGAATGGAAAGGACAAAGGTTTCTTCAGGAATATTTGGCCACGATAAAAGCTGTTGATGAAGGTGTTGGTAGGATTTTGGACTATCTGGAAAAAACAGGGTTGGATAAAAATACTTTGGTGGTATATACCTCTGACCAAGGATTTTATTTGGGCGAGCACGGCTGGTTCGATAAGCGTTTTATGTATGAGGAATCCATGAAAATGCCTTTGCTGATGCAATTGCCAGGAGTCATCGAACCGGGAACAGAAATCGATGCGATGGTGCAGAACCTTGATTTTGCCCCTACCTTTTTGGATTTGGCAGGCGGGCCACAATATGCATCGGAAATGCAAGGTCAGTCCTTTAGGCATGTATTGGATGGAACTGGAAACGATTTCAAGAATGCCGTGTATTACCACTACTATGATTTTCCGGCATTCCACATGGTGAAAAGGCAATATGGGGTGCGCACGGATCGCTACAAACTCATCCATTTTTATGATGACATTGATGCATGGGAGTTCTATGACCTTCAAAAAGACCCCCACGAAGTACATAATGCCATAAATGACGAAGAATATAAAGATATCATAACCTCCATGCACCAAAAATTGGATAGCTTGCAAGCTGTTTATAAAGTGACCGAAAAGGAATTTGAGACCACTCCAAAGGAAAAAGTCGATAATGCCTATGAAGTCTTTAAAAAATTGAGAGGAACACCTATCCAATGAAAAAATATTTAATTGCCCTATTGCTTTTTGTAGTGATGGTCGGTGCTAATGGCCAGACCATAGATGTGATTACTTACAACATCCGATATGACAATCCCAACGACAAACCCAACAATTGGGACAACCGGAAGGCATTCCTGATTTCGCAATTGCAATTTTATGCCCCGGATGTTTTTGGAACGCAAGAGGGGTTGGTGCATCAACTCAAGGATATTGACCAAGGGCTTGGCGACTATACCTATGTTGGTATAGGGCGTGATCATGGTGATGACCGTGGTGAGTTTTCCGCTCTATTCTATAATACCAAAAAACTCAACGTTTTAAAGCATTCCACGTTTTGGCTGTCCGAAACTCCAGATGTACCATCCAAAGGATGGGATGCCGCCTTGCCCCGTATCTGTACGTATGGACTTTTTGAAAATAAGGCGGATGGGAGCAAGTTCATGGTCTTCAATACGCATTTTGATCATGTGGGGGTAACGGCAAGGGCAGAAAGCTCCAAACTTATCCTAAAAAAAATGAAAGAATTGAATCCTAATGGTCTGCCTGTTATTTTGACGGGTGATTTCAATTTGGAAAGCGACAGCTCTGGGGTGCAAGTAATTTTGGGAGAAATGACGGACACCCATGTCGCTGTGGGAAAAAATGCCTTTGGCCCTAATGGTACCTTCAACGGGTTTGAGTTCAATAAACCTGTGGAGCGGAGGATAGACTACATATTCGTCTCCCCAAACAATGTTGAGGTTCTAAAAAGTGCGATTTTGAGCGACTCGAAAGACTGCCGATACCCTTCGGATCACCTTCCGGTATTTGCACGGTTACGTCTCGTAGTACCTTAAAACTCGTTTCTTCGACCTCAAAATATCAGTTGTTTGAATTTTGTAGGTTTTGCCATAAAATTTACGGCCCCGATTATTTGCACTTTATTCAATGAATATTGAAAAATGCAAATGCAATGTTAATTTTTTTAAGGATATTAACGGAGGATATAAGCATTTTAAAATAAATCCATAACTTCAAGGGAATTTTTATATCATGGCACTATTTACACTGAACATCAACGGAAAGAAACAAGAGGTGGATGTGGATCCTACCACGCCAATGCTCTGGGTTTTAAGGGACCATTTGAATTTGGTCGGAACAAAATATGGTTGTGGGATCGCACAATGCGGTGCATGTACCATCCATTTGGAAGGTACGGCAACACGTGCCTGTATGCTACCAGTGTCAGCAGTGGGCAATCAGGCCATAACCACCATAGAAGGCTTGTCTGAAAATGGTGACCATCCTGTTCAAAAAGCATGGTTGGAAGTGGATGTTCCCCAATGTGGATACTGTCAGGCCGGTCAGATCATGACCGCAGCGGCATTCTTGGAAAAAAATCCAAATCCGACAGAGGAAGAAATCGAGATGGCCATGAATGGCAACATCTGCAGATGTGGAACTTATCTGCGTATTAGGAAAGCCGTTAAAATGGCAGCGAATTCATAATCCAACCCACCTGAAAACCTAGAAAAAATGACACTAGTTAAAACAAAAATAGGAAGACGTGCCTTTATCAGAAACACCGGGCTTGCCGGTGGAGGTCTGGTATTGGGTTTCAATTGGCTGGCCTCTTGTAAAATGACACCTGAACAGGTGAGCAGTTTGCCCAAGGAATGGTTTAACCTGAACGGTTTCCTCAAAATAGGGGATAACGGGTTGGTAACCATCATGTCACCCAATCCAGAGATTGGACAAAACGTAAAAACGGCAATGCCCATGATCATTGCTGAAGAGTTGGACGTGGCCTGGAAAGATGTCATCGTGGAACAGGCACCGTTGAACACCGATATATTTACCCGCCAGTTGGCCGGTGGTAGCCAGTCCATCCGTCAAGGGTGGGAGAGCCTTCGCATGGCGGGGGCCACGGCAAGGCATATGTTGAAGGAAGCCGCGGCCAAAGCTTGGGAGGTTCCTGCTGGTGAGATTACCACCAAGGAAGGCCAGTTGATGCATGAGGCCAGTGGTAAATTGGCAGGTTATGGCGAAATGGCATCAGCCGCTACGGCTATTGAAGTGCCCGAGGAAGTGGAACTTAAGGATATCAATACCTTCAGTATTATTGGAACGGACAAGAAAAATGTGGATGGACCCAAGATTGTCACCGGTCAGCCCTTATACGGTTTGGATATTCAAAGGGAAGGAATGCTCACCGCCATGATTGTGCATCCTCCCGCATTTGGAATGAAATATAAAAGCATGAACGCCGAATCGGTGAAATCCATGCCAGGTATAAAGGATGTGTTCCATTTTGAGGCCTATACTGATGAGGTTGAAAAGCAATGGTCCGATGGTGGAGGAATCCCCGAATTGGTGGCCATTGTGGGCAATAGCACTTGGGAATGCATGCAGGCCAAAAAAGCATTACAGGTAGAATGGGAGGAAATTTCAAAATTGGAGAGTTCTGCTTACCATGATGAAGCCTTGGCTGCCCTAATGAATAAACCCACGGAACAACCAGCCAGAAAGGATGGCGATGTGGAAGCGGCCTTTAAAAAAGCGGCCAAAATTGTGGAAAGCACCTATACGGCACCATATTTAGCGCATAATACCATGGAGCCCATGAACTTTTTTGCGCACGTTACACCAGAGAAGGCAGAACTGTTGGGCCCCATTCAAACCCCTGAGTTTTTGGAAAAAACCTTGGTATCCCGATTGGGGATGCCAGCGGAGAAAATTGATATCATGATGACCCGTATGGGTGGTGGCTTTGGTCGCCGACTCTACGGAACCTTTGCTGTGGAGGCTGCAGTCATTTCCCAAAAAATGAACGCCCCGGTGAAATTGGTGTATTCTAGGGAAGATGATATGACCCAAGGAACATATCGCCCTTCATACAAAATAAAATACAAAGCAGGTTTGGACGAAAAGGGCAACCTGATCGCCTGGCATGTACGTGGTGCTGGTACCAATGATGATTTGGTTTGGGAAAATCGATTCCCGGCAGGAGCAGTGGACAATTACCTGGCGGAAAAACATGTGTTGCAGACCAATGTAACCACTGGGGCATGGCGTGCACCACGTTCCAATTTTATTGCTGGTGCCGAGCAAGCTTTTATGGATGAGGTGGCGGAGGCTTCAGGAAAAGATCCGATCGAGTTCAGATTAGAGTTGTTCGATCGTGCCATCAACAATCCGGTGGGTGATCCTAAACAAAACGATTATGACCCTGAACGTTATGCCGGGGTATTGAAACTCGTCAAGGAAAAATCCAATTGGAACGGAATGGACAATGGTAAGTCCAGAGGGGTATCCGCCTATTTCTGTCATGATTCCTATGTGGCCCAGGTATTGGATCTGGAAGAAGGCAGTGGAGCTCCAAGAGTAGGCAAAGTTTGGTGTGCCGTGGATTGCGGAATTGTCATCAACCCATTGAGTGCCAAAAACCAAGTGGAAGGTGGTATTGTGGACGGTATTGGACACTCTACGTATAGTGCTATGACCTTTACAGATGGGAAACCGAACCAAAGCAATTTTGATACCTACAGGTTGATCAGAAATACAGAGGCACCTAAGGAAGTGGAAACCTTTTTTGTGGATAATGGAATAGACCCAACTGGATTGGGTGAACCTTCCTTGCCGCCTATTGTTGGAGCCTTGGCAAATGCCTTGTACAAAGCAACAGGAAGAAGACATTACAGCCAACCTTTCATCAATGATAGGCCACCATTAGTGGGATAGAAAACCGGATTTCTCGGTAAAACATGGGAATATTTCCGTTGGCAGTCGTATCTTTATGATATGAGGCTATATTCAATAGCGACGTTCTTGGATTTTCGTGTATGTAAATTATTGAATTACAGCAATTTATTATTGAAAATTATTTTTCGGTAAAAAAGTTGCGGTGTTTGTTTTTTGTTTATGTTTGATCCATGAATGGGTCCTTAATATTTGGACGCATTTGCCTATTAGCGTTGAAATTTTTTTTCATGATCGGGCTTTTGGGAAAAAGGAAGTCTATCCCCCAAGCCGTCTTAGGGATAAGACACCGTATCTTAGGGCTGACTTCCGAAAAACACCCCTTAATCCGTGATATTTCACGGACCCCTAACTTTGTTCCATACACCGTTTTTGAATTTCGTATCTGAGAACCAGTCATTGTTCTGGCTTTTAATGTTTTATTGTATTAATTAATCCTCAATACGAAAATTAGAATGAAAACGAAATATATCGATTTGATCGAACAGACCTATGATTTTCCCCAAGAAGAATTTCAGTTGGAAGACAATAAACTGCAATTCCATGGCATAGATCTTTACGGTTTGATCCAACAATATGGTACCCCGCTCAAATTCACCTATTTGCCCAAAATTTCGGATAATATCCAAAGGGCCAAAAAGTGGTTCAAGAGTGCCATGAAAAAACATAAATATGCGGGAAGCTATCACTATTGCTACTGTACCAAGAGTTCCCATTTTGAGCATGTGCTGAACGAGGCCCTTAAAAATGATATCCATATTGAAACCTCTTCGGCTTTTGATATCGACATCGTGCAACACTTGATGAAAAGTGGCAAGATTACCAAGAATACCTTTGTAATTTGCAACGGTTTCAAAAGGGATCAATACATCCAGAATATAGCTGGGTTGATCAACAATGGTCATAAGAACTGTATTCCAATTATTGATAATTATGAGGAAATAGAGCTTTTGAGCGATGCAATAGAAGGCAATTTTAAGGTAGGGATCAGGATTGCCTCCGAGGAAGAGCCAAAATTTGAGTTCTATACGTCTCGTTTAGGGATTGGTTACAAGAACATAGTGCCTTTTTACAATCAGTCCATCAAAACCAACGATAAAGTAGAGCTGAAGATGCTTCACTTCTTTATCAATACCGGTATCAGGGATACGGCCTACTACTGGAACGAACTTTTAAAATGTTTAAAGGTATACATCAGCCTAAAAAGGGTATGCCCCACTTTGGACAGTTTGAACATTGGCGGTGGGTTCCCCATCAAAAATTCCTTGGCCTTCGAATATGATTATGAGTATATGGTGGATGAGATCATCCATCAGATCAAGCAGGCTTGCGATGAGGCTGGGGTGGATGTGCCCAATATTTTTACCGAATTTGGCAGTTTTACCGTTGGTGAGAGTGGCGGTACCATTTACGAAGTATTGTATCAAAAACAACAGAACGACAGGGAAAAATGGAACATGATCAATTCATCTTTCATTACCACCATGCCAGATTCTTGGGCTATCAGCAAAAGGTTCATCACTCTATCCATTAACCGTTGGAACGATGAGTATGAGCGTGTACTACTGGGCGGATTAACTTGTGATAGTGACGATTATTACAATTCCGAACAGCACATGAACGCTATTTATCTTCCCAAATATCGAAGGGATAGGCCACTATATATTGGATTTTTCAACACAGGGGCGTACCAAGAGACCATTGGTGGTTTTGGAGGGTTGCAACACTGCTTGATTCCACATCCAAAACACGTTCTAATCGATAAGGATGAAGAGGGCAACATGAAAACAACCGTTTTTGCAGAGCAGCAGACGGCACAACAATTCCTTTCCATCTTAGGATATGGGGCTAAAAAAGAAACCGGTTCATTGGTGAAGTCCAAAGCCTTGCCAGTACCCAGCAAAAATTGAGGATAAGACATAAAGTCTGTTGGCATTGAAAAGAAATTAATCAAGAATGAAAATAGGGTGAAGGACGAAAATGAAATTTGAGAAGATCCAAAACCCGATAGACTAGTAAAATGAGCAACAAAGGAGCAATATCACAATTTATTCAGAAGTATTATTTGCATTTTAATGCAGCCGCCTTGGTGGATGCCGCCAAAGGTTATGAAAATCAGTTGAACCAAGGTTCCAAAATGTTGGTGTCCTTGGCCGGTGCCATGAGTACTGCGGAACTAGGAAAGATCTTTGCCGAGATCATCCGTACCAACAAGGTGCACATCGTGTCCTGTACCGGTGCCAACTTGGAAGAGGACCTGATGAACCTAGTGGCGCATTCCCATTATAAAAGGGTTCCCAATTACAGGGATTTGACCCCACAGGAAGAGTGGGACCTATTGGAGCAGGGCCTTAACCGGGTTACCGATACCTGTATCCCTGAAGAAGAAGCTTTTAGGAGATTGCAAAAGCATATTTATGAAATTTGGAAAGATGCTGAAGATAAGGGCGAACGCTATTTTCCACACGAGTTTATGTACAAATTGTTGCTTTCCGGGGTTTTGGAGCAATATTATGAGATTGATATCAAGGATTCCTGGATGTATGCAGCTGCCAAGAAGAACCTGCCCATTGTGGTTCCAGGTTGGGAAGACAGCACCATGGGCAACATTTTTGCCAGTTATGTGATCAAAGGAGAACTGAAGGCAAGTACCATGAAATCCGGTATTGAATACATGGCCTTTTTGGCCGATTGGTACCAGAAAAATTCCGAAAAAGGAATTGGGTTCTTCCAGATTGGTGGAGGTATCGCGGGGGATTTCCCCATTTGCGTGGTACCCATGCTATATCAAGATTTGGAACAGACCGAAACCCCTTTTTGGAGCTATTTCTGCCAAATCAGTGATTCCACCACCAGTTACGGATCCTATTCAGGGGCCGTTCCGAATGAAAAGATTACCTGGGGCAAATTGGACATTGATACACCCAAGTTCATTGTGGAATCAGATGCTACCATTGTGGCACCATTGATTTTTGCCTACCTTTTAGATATGTGATGATGAGGAACAGACAAACAGTGGCTTTAAAACGTGTAATTGTTGATTGCAAAAAGCTGGACAATCATATCCTTAACCTTTTGGTGGAAAAATACCCCGAAGGATATGACGACGCCGATATCGTGACGTATCGCAACGCTAACAATGAAGTGGTGGAATGTATCGAGGTGCGTACCGAGGACACTGCTTATTTGGTTCGCGTGAGCAAGCGATTGGTGATGGCCATGGAGGATTATGACGACTCGGAGAATATTTCTGGCAACGACGGTGAAACATCTTTGGACACAGATGGTTTGGAGGACTCCGATGAGGAGTAGAACAAAAATCAAAAGGGCCCATTATGAAAAAATTGATCAAATCCCGACTAATTGCCGTTCATAAGGATAAAGTCCTGGTGCTGAAAAAAGTAGCCCGACCACTCCGGTATACCTTGCCTGGAGGAGTTAAGAAGAAGAAAGAAACCGAATCGGAGACCTTGATCAGGGAAGTTGGGGAAGAAATAAAGTTGAAGCTTACAGACAAGCAATTGCAATTTTACCTCTCCCATGTTAAAAAGGGCAAGTTCCAGACCGTGTTAAAAAACTATTATTTGGTTCAATTGAAGCAAAAGAGCATAAAGGTCAAAGAAAAACACAAGTTTGAAGAAGCATTGTGGTTGGAGTGGAAAGAAGCTTTGCCGTTTATGGACAAAATGGATCGTACGGCCGTTAGGTCATATTTCAAAAGTTTGGGTAGAAATTTAAAGAAACAAAATTCAGATGGATACAAAATTCCACCTCGCATTGCCATGTAAGGATATTGCAGAAACAAGGACCTTTTATTTGGATGTGATCAAAGCTGGTATTGGCAGGCAGGCAGAGCATTGGCTGGATGTAGACCTTTTTGGTAACCAGTTGACCTTTACCCAATCGGGTAGTTTCAATTTCGATTTTAAGAACTACCGTTTGGAAGATTATATCTTGCCATCCTTCCACTTTGGGGTAATCGTACCTGTTGAGGTTTGGGGCGAATTGTATTCCAGATTGTTCCAGATGGATCTTGAGATTACTACGGAGACCACCTTTATGCAGGATAGAATAGGGGAACACTTGTCATTCTTCGTACAGGACCCTAACGGTTACATGGTGGAATTCAAAAGCTTTAAAGATCCCAAGGATATTTTCGCAACTTAAATCATGGATTCCAAAGCCATAGCCTTACATATAGCCGAAAGCATCGACATATCTGGTTGCAGACGGGCCATTGATAAGGAACTTTTGTATGGTGACAGGGACGAACTGTTCTATTCGGATGGAGCTTTGGGCTACCTCTATATCTTTAAGTATGGGATCGTGTCCTATTATGGATTGCCGGAAACCACCGTTTCCGAAATATTTGCCGATCTTCAACCCTTTTGTGTCAAATGGCGTAGGTCCGAGCTTACGGAAGAAATTCAAATAGAATGGGTGTCCAGCGAGCAGGCCTCAAGGGTAACAAACAATAAAATTCTATTGCCCGGATCGAATGTAGAGGGCATACGATTGGCCTTGTTGCACTTATCCCAATCTGTGGCGTTGGATTATTTTGAAGGACTGTCCGATCAGATCATGAACGAGACCCGATTGCATACCAGTTATTTGGAACAGCACGGGAGATTGGATTTAGGGGGAAAGAAATTAAAGAAATATATCGCAAGGGTATTGAACATCAACAACCAGATTTCCGAGAACCTCTATATTTTTGATTCCCCCGAAGTGGCTTGGGAAGACGAGTATTTGGATAAATTGGATAAGCACCTAAAACAGATCTTTGATTTAAAGGAGCGGTACCGCACCATCAAGGAGCAGGGCTTTATCATTAAAGAGAATTTGAGTCTGTTTAAGGACATCATGGATCATAGGGAAAGCAACAGATTGGAATGGATCATCATCATACTTATTTTAGTAGAGGTTGTTGATCTGTTTATCATGAGAATAATCAATTAACATCAACTTATTTTGAAAGACAATAAAGTATTGGGCAGTGAGGAATGGTGCCGATTTGAAGAATTGGGGATACCAGCCATAAAGGCAAGGGTGGATTCCGGGGCGAAGACATCATCCATACAGGCCAACAAAATCAAGATTTTTACCAAGGGTTTGGAAGATTGGGTACGCTTTGAGGTAAACCCATTACAGGACAATAGGAGCATCTCCATACTTTGCCAGGCCAAATTGGTAGATGTTAGGAGTGTGAAAAGTTCCCAAGGCATTTCTGAGGAGCGGCCCGTGATCAAAACACCGGTGAAAATTGGCGGTACTGTTTTCGAAATTGAACTTACCCTTGCCAACCGAGATACCATGGAATATAGGATGTTACTTGGTCGCGAAGCCTTGAACGGTAGGTATTTGGTAGATCCTTCTAAAAGTTTTAACCAAGGGGTCATTTCCGATGACGATTTATCACATAAATACCGCCCATACCAATCCGATAAAACGGGACTGAGCATTGGGCTTTTGGCCAGTAATCCAGAATTGTATAGCAACAAAAGGATCATTGAGGCAGGTGAAATGCGCGGGCACAAGGTGGTTTTTTTGAACGTGGAGAACGTTTACATGAAATTGGATGCCACCTCACCCGAAATTAGGTACCGTGGGGGAAACATACTGGATAAGTTCGATGCAGTGATTCCAAGGATCAAGCCTTCCGTTACCTTTTACGGTTGTGCACTGCTTAGACAGTTTGATACTTTGGGAGTTTATTGCTTGAACTCGGCAGATTCTATCAGTAAGTCGAGGGACAAACTTTTTGCCTCCCAATTGTTCTCCAAACACGATATCCACATACCTATTACAGGGTTTGCAAAATCACCTATGGACACCAAAGATTTGATCCGAATGGTGAACGGGGCTCCCTTGATCATCAAACTTTTGGAAAGCACCCAGGGGAAAGGAGTGGTCTTGGCCGAAACGAACAAGGCTGCGGAGAGTGTTATCAATGCGTTCAAGAGTGTGCAGACCAATATTTTGGTACAGGAGTTCATCAAAGAGGCCAACGGTCAGGATATCCGTTGCTTTGTGGTCAATGGCAAGGTAGTGGCCTCCATGCAACGGCAGGCACAAAAGGGGGAGTTCAGGGCAAACATACACCAAGGCGGTGCGGCATCCCTCATAAAAATTACTTCGGAAGAGCGCAAATTGGCCATTAAGTCGGCCAAAGTGCTCAACTTGGATGTAGCTGGGGTTGACATTATCCGTTCCAATCGTGGGCCATTGTTATTGGAGGTGAACTCATCGCCAGGATTGGAAGGCATAGAGAATACTACTGGCATGGATATTGCCAATGTAATGATCGAGACCATTGAACGTAAGCTGAAATACGTACAGTAACCTTGGATTTTAACTAACTCGTTTTTAGTCAGTCAATTACGATTTTAGCATATAATTTCTTACACAACCTACTCTTTTTAGGACTATGAATTCAAATAGGGCATCCGTTAAAGCAGATGCCCCATTTGTTAATTGGTTCCTTTCTATATCTAGTGACCATAGTATGTTTGTTCCAGTTAACGCAAAGCCTCCTTAAAAATAGGACGGGGTGTTTGTAGGGAACCAAGGTTCTTTTGCCCCAAATCTTATCATGAACGAGGTTTACGTTGCGCCATGGGGGTTTTTGAGGTTGAGCCCCCTTGGTTGCAACGGTTTTAAAGATCAAATATATGTTTCCCATAAATTTGACCTACTTTATTTGAAAAGGAGCTATGGAAATGGCTCCTTTTGTTTTTCCTTGATTTTACACCCCTTAATCTTATTCACGGAAATTGTTCACATCTTTTAAGAAATCGTAGAACCGTGCCACTGTAAGTTTTTGCACAAAAAACCTACTTTTGTAACATAATGCATTGAGGAATTTTTGTTATGTCAGAACAAGTTGAAAGAATAAAAACACTGATCATTGGTTCAGGTCCAGCGGGCTATACCGCCGCAATTTATGCTTCAAGGGCAGATTTGAAACCAGTGATGTATACGGGTATGGAACCTGGGGGACAATTGACCACCACTACTGAGGTGGATAACTTCCCAGGTTATCCAGAGGGTATTGATGGCCCAACCATGATGATGCAATTGCAACAGCAAGCAGAACGCTTTGGTACCGATGTAAGGATCGGGATGGTGACTGCAGTTGATTTTAGTGATGAAGTGGGAGGTTTGCATAAAATTACCGTAGACGATTCCAAATTGATTGAGGCCGAAACGGTTATTATTTCCACTGGTGCCTCTGCCAAATATCTGAACATTCCAAGTGAGCAGCGTTTGCGTGGTGGCGGTGTATCGGCATGTGCGGTTTGTGATGGTTTCTTTTACAAAGGTCAGGAAGTGGCCATTGTTGGAGCAGGGGATACTGCCGCAGAAGAGGCATCGTACTTGGCGAATATCTGTAAAAAAGTGACCATGTTGGTGCGCAAGGACCATATGAGGGCATCCAAAGCCATGCAGCATCGGGTAAACAGCATTGCCAACATTGAGGTCAGGTATAATTCAGAAGTGGATGAGGTATTGGGTGACCAAGTGGTAGAAGGGCTTAGGATTCTAAATAACCAAACCGGGGAGAAAGAGGAGATTGCCATCACAGGTTTGTTCATCGCCATTGGACACAAACCCAACACCGATATATTCAAAGGGCAACTGGAATTGGATGAAACAGGGTATATCATCACGCAAGCCAAATCCACAAGGACAAACAAACCCGGTGTGTTTGCAAGTGGTGATGCACAGGACAAAATCTATAGGCAAGCCGTAACGGCCGCAGGTACTGGATGCATGGCGGCATTGGATGCTGAGCGTTACTTGGCCGCAGTGGAAAGCAAGGAAATGATAGCATCCTAAACTCTTTTAGGAAAACTTGTTAAAAAAGGCACTGAATTTCAGTGCCTTTTTTTGTGGAATGCTAACTCAATCAATCCGTCTGTAGTTTTCTGAAAAAGTTCGGTTGCCATCGGCATCTACCGAAATCTGGCTAAAGGTATCCTCATTCAAGATCAGCTCGAATGTAAAATTCCTCATGGTATCCAAAGCCTTCATCATTTCATCATCCCCATATTCGATGACCTCTATAAGTTGGTCTTCGGTAATGCGATAAGAACCATACCCGAATCGACCGTTGGGATCATCCGGAACATATCGGGTCCACATAATCTTCTCTTTGGAATACATTTTAACCTGTCTATACCCATCCGATTTTGGAAGGGTATCCGTCACGTTCTGTCCATCATAATTATAAAAACTTTGGAGTTCCCAAGTTCCCTCAATTGTGGGACGGTTATGTTCTAGTCCCTTGAAGCTTCCCGCCATTAAGAACACAACAAAACATGCAATAAGTAAAATTGATTTTTTCATACCGTCTGACTTAATGGTGATTAAATTTTAACTAAAAGATAACAAAAAATTATGATAAAATTAAATTTAAAACCTTAAAAAATTGACAGATGCTCAACAGAAGATTTTTAGATCAATGTTTTCGGAATCTTGCCGAAGTAAGATTGGAAATGTCATCATCAACAGATTCGCGATGTGTTTGAAGAATAAGTGGAAATCTGTATGAATTTTTATGAAATGAACATTTTTGTTTAAAAATGTTTGATTTCTAAATTTTTTTAGACAAATTTCGGGGTTATTAACACAAAATTAAGTAATGAGAAACATTTTTTTGACATTCGTTGCAGTGTTTTCTTGTATTACTGCTTTTGGTCAAACCATAACTGGAACGGTATCCGATGTATCGGGTACTCCTTTACCTGGGGTGACTATTGTAGTTAGTGGTACAAACAATGGTACAACAACCGATTTTGATGGTAATTATACCATCAATGCCTCAAATGGGCAAGTGCTGAGATTCTCTTATTTGGGAATGCAGACCAAAGACATTACCGTAGGCTTTGAAAGCACCATCAATGTTGTTCTGGAAGAAGATTCCACCCAACTTGATGAAGTAGTGGTCACAGCTTTCGGTGTGGAGCAAAAGCAGAAATCACTTGGATATTCTGTTACAAAGGTAAGCACAGAAGACCTAAATCTTGCGGGTCAGGCTAACCCTATCGAAAGTCTTCAAGGCCGGGTGGCCGGAGTACAGATCAATCGTTCCTCGGGAACTTCCGGGGGTGGAGTTGACATTTTGATCAGGGGTGTAACATCGGTTAATCCAAACAGGAGCAACCAACCCTTGATCATTGTGGATGGTTTGGCCTTGAACAACGACACTTTTGCGGGTGAGGTAAGGCCTAGTTCGGGATCCAATTCCCCAAGTAGCTCTGAGCAATTTGCCTTCTCTAACAGGGCAATGGACTTAAACCCTGAGGATATAGAAAGCTTCAACGTGTTGAAAGGTGCAGCGGCAACGGCTCTTTATGGGGTTAGGGCATCCAATGGTGCCATTGTCATTACAACCAAAAAAGGAAAACAAGGGAAGGCAAAGATCAATTTAACGGCCTCAACTACATTTAGGGATGTTAAAACAACCCCTGAACTACAGACCAAGTATCGTGAAGGATTCGCAGGGGCACCAAGAACATTGTACGACCCTACTTCAGAGACCGGGTTCAACCGCGTTCAGAACTCCACTTCATTTTATTCATGGGGTCCGGAGTATGCATTGGATTCTTATGATTTGGGTGGCGGTAACATAGTTGATCTTTCAGATGATAGGTTCTATAGCCCGTACGACATCTTCAGAACAGGTTTTAATACTCAATTGAACCTTAACCTAAGCGGAGCAAGTGACCGATTGAATTACTATTTTTCAATGGGTAACAACAGTGAGCAAGGAGTGCTGCCCAATACTGATTATAAAAAGACCAACTTTAGGTTGAAGGCCGGTTATAAAGTTACGGACAACATAACTTTGGATGGGTCGGTGGCTTTCACCAATTCTGGAGGTAAAAGAGCCAACGGAGGTGATAAATCGGTAATGAGTGCCTTATATTATTACTCAGGTACTTTCCCCATAAACGATTACAAAAACGCCGACGGTAGTGAAAGGGATTATTCCTTTGGAATTATTGATAACCCCCGTTATCTTTTGGAGACAAGTAATCTTGAAGATGATGTGAACCGTTGGATCGGGAATACGACCCTTACATGGTCGCCAAAAGATTGGGTGACCGTGACCTATGCTGCACAGATAGACAACTATTCCGATGCCAGAAACCGATACATGGGTCCTGATCTGGATGGTGGATCTCAAGTTGGTGGATTCGTTTTGGAACAGAACATCAATTTTACTGGCTTGGAATCCAATTTCTTGGTGGCATTGAATAAGGACTGGACGGAGGATTTTACTACCGATTTAACTTTAGGGCATCAAGTGTCCGATTCCAAAAGAACCTATCTTGAAGCAAGGGGTGAAGGGTTGAACGTGCCGGGTATCAATGAAATCGGTAACACCACAAACTATTTCATCAACAAGGATATTGTACAGTTGAGGAATGTGGGTGTTTTTGGAGAGTTGAAATTGGGTTATAAGGACAAGTTGTTCCTATCCATTACAGGAAGGAACGACTGGGTTTCAACCTTGCCAAAGGAAAATAGATCATTCTTCTACCCATCTGTAAGTTTTGCCTATGATGTATCGGACCTGTTCGGGGACAACGACATTTTTACATTTGGAAAACTTAGGGCTTCGTGGGCCGAAGTAGGAAAAGGACCTGGGTTCGGGGATGTTGGACAGTACTTTCTAGTCGATGGTGACTTTCCATTCGGTGGAGTGGGTGGATATCGCAGAAGTACTTTGTTGGGAGACATGAACATTGTGCCTGAAAAGAACCAATCCACAGAATTTGGAGCCGATCTTAGATTCTTGAATGACCGTATCCGTCTTGATTATGCCTATTACAATACCAGGGTGAAAGATCAGATTTTCACCGTAGGGACCGCTTATTCTTCAGGACTTTCAGGGATAACCAGGAACGCGGGAGATTTTGAGGTTTTTGGACACGAAATTTTACTGAGCGCGGATATTATCAGAAACCAAGATTTGAGATGGGAAGTCATCCTCAACTGGTCAACCAGTGAGGGTAAGGTTTTGGAAATTCCAGAAGATATTGAGGCGGTTGTCTTTGCCGACTCAGGATTTACTGGTATAACATCCGAGGTTCGTGAAGGGGACAAAATGGGTAATCTTTATGGTTACAAATGGGTCTATGAAAATGGGGAACGCTATATTGGCGAAAATGGATTGCCGACCATCAATTTAGATGAAAGAGTGGTTGTCGGTAATGCATTTCCCGACTTTATTTCATCCATCGGGAGTAATTTCCACTACAAAGGTATAGGCTTTAACTTCTTGTTGGAATGGAAAAAAGGTGGAGATCTGTACGATGCCGGGATCCGCAATGCCATCCGTAACGGAACGCCCCAAAGTACCATTGAAAGGTATGTTGATGTTGTTTTGGATGGTGTAATGGATGATGGTAACGGCGGCTTTGTGCCCAACACCACGTCTTTCTTCATTGATGAGAACTATTATAGGAATTCCAATGTCTATAACCGTGCATCCGAAATTTTGGTGCAGGATGCCTCTTGGGTAAAACTTAGGAATATTTCCCTATCCTACGATTTACCATCCAAGATCATCAAAGACCTGAGCTTGGAAAAGGTGAGTATATCGGCAAGTGCCAACAATATTCTTATTTGGACCCCATTTGATGGCTATGACCCAGAGGGTAACCAATACAGTGCAGGAAGTAACGTATATGGGTTTACCGGATTGAACATTCCGTTGGCTAGAAGCTATTCCTTTGGATTAAACATTGCATTTTAAAAAAGAACTATGAAAAAAACAGATATAATTAAATCGTTCCTACTATGTTCCTTAATGGTATTTGCCATAGGATGTAGTGAGGATTATTTTGATGTGAATACGCCCTCCAATACGGCTCCGCTGGAGGATTTACGTATGCAAGATCTTATTGCCCCAGTGATTCACAGTACTTTGGAAGGACAGCGTTCGGCGGAACTCTCATTCGGAAATTACGTCCAGAATTTTGTGACTACAGGGGGAGGGGCTGCTGGGCAGACGTCCGTGAGTGGGCTTTGGACCCAGGTCTATCTGTATGTATTGCCGAATCTTAAAGCGGTCAAAGTAAAGGCCGCCGAGACGGGTGCAAACCATATTGATGCCATTGCCGATATCCTAATTGCTGCCAATATTGGAATTGCAACTGATTCTTGGGACAATATTCCATATTCTGAAGCGACCCAGGGACCCGATAACAATTTTGCATCCTTTGATACCCAAGAGCAGATCTATACCGAGGTATTTGGTCTGTTGGATGATGCCATTGCTAAATTAAATGCTGCAGATGACTCTGGATTTAGTTTAGGTTCATCGGATTTGATTTACGGAGGTGATACCGATAAATGGTTAAGGGCGGCCTATTCATTAAAGGCTAGATATCAATTGCACTTGGTGAACAGAGGGATAGTAACCCCTGCCGAGGTGCTGGCAACTGTCGAGAATGGCTTTACTTCCAATGCCGATAATTTTGCCATGTACTATGATGAAAAAAATATCAATCCATGGTATTCGGAAGAAATCTTGGCAAGACGTACCGGAAATCTGAGCAAAGATATTGCGAGCCAACTGGTAAGTTCCATGAATGGCGATTATTATCCATTCCAAGGAGGTTTGGTTGAAATAGACCCTAGATTGCCCCTATTTGCCGAAAATAATGACGAAGCAGAGTATAAGGGTTTTGTTAGTGGCGGAGGAGGAATCGCTCCTGATGGTACCGATGCCAATGCCCGTTTCAGGGAAGACGGTTTTTATACCAGTGTGGATTCCCCTTTAATGTTGATTACCTATGCTGAAGTATTGTTCATTAAAGCGGAGGCAGCCTTTTTGGCCAATGGAGGTACCACTACTAGTGTTGGGACCAATGCAACGGCCTATCAAGCTTACATGGACGGTATAGCCGCCAGTATGGAAATGTATGGTGTTGATGGGGAAGATTATATGGCCGATGGCGCAGTAGCGGTTGGTGAAGGGGCATTGAGCTTACATCACATCATGAAGGAAAAATACATCCATAACTTCCTGAATCCAGAAACCTTTGTAGACTATCGCAGATATGATTTTTCAGATGATGTATTCACTGGATTGGAAATAAGAAGTGAAGTGGAGAGCGCGGATACGGAGTTTCCCGGGCAGTGGTTTCGAAGGGCCAATTACCCTGATACGGAATTGACCAGAAATGAAGCCAATGTACTGGCCAACCAGCAAACACCGGTAACCCCAGTTTGGTGGGATGAATAAATAGTAAAATACAATCCTTAAGTCAAGAGGGTGTTCAAGCAGTTGGTCAATTGCAGAACATCCTCTTTTTTGTGGTAGGCACTCAATACAATTCTACTGACTAAGGGGCCGTTGGCATCTGGATAATTGAAGTTGGTGACGATAAAGCCCCGTTCTTCCAATTTTTGGGCCAACGTGGCATTTTCAAATTCAAAAGTGGGATGCCCTATCATGTGTTGGAAAGATTGGTGTTTATCTAGTGTATCCAAGAACAACTGATAGTTTTCCATCAAAGTTTTTCTGCGTGTCTCATAAACAGGTTCGGCATCAATCAATGTACCCATAAATGCTGGTAATGCCGGACTTGCCCCACCAAAAAAAGGAGTGGCCTTCAATGATGTTATAAGCTTGCTATTTCCAAAAACAGCACCCGCTTGTATTCCTAAACCTTTGCCTAACGAACAACAGACCAACAATTGGACTGGGTTTAATTTCTTCAGAATGCCATAACAGCCTGTTCCATAATCGCCAACTATGCCAATGCCATGGGAATCATCACCCACCAATATCATTTTATCCAACGGGAGTTGTTGCAATGCCTCAAAATGGGGAAACTGTTTGCTTGTAAAATCGATGGTGTCAAAAAGGAGAACGGGTAGGGGTCTATTATTGGAAATCTCTTTTCGCAATGCCAGATTCAGCTCTTCAAAACTGCTCGTTTTCTTGACGCCATTCATCAACATGGCAGTATGGGCATTCGGTGCCGCGAATAATGCATGTCCTTGCTCCAATAAATGCTGAATGACCAATTGTGCAGCCAGATAACCCGAGGACATGGTCAAACAAGCTGCGCTACCCACCCAACTGGCCAAATGCGCTTCGGCTTGTTGATAGATATCCAACGCGACATTGGAACGACGGGATGCCCCGTAATGCATGCCATATCGTTCCACATTTTTTAAAAAAATCTCGGTAAATGCTGGATATGCTTGAAGTCCCAAATAGGCGGTCCCTCCAAAATAGAGATATTCCGTGCCATTGGCCTGGATCAATCGGTCCGGTATTCTGGGAATGGAAATGGCCATTACATTAATGCTATCCCGCTACCAGGTAGTTCAGGGAAAACGACTTTACCGCCTTCAAGAATTTCAACCCCGGTAGCAATATCTCCTTTCAAAAGCATGGCTCCGTCCATATCCACAAAATCCAATTGGGGCAACAATTGGGCAATGGCCGAAATACCAACCGTGGATTCCGTCATACACCCCACCATTATTTTCAATCCCAGCTCCTTGCCTTTTGTGATCATCCGCCGTGCAGGGGTCAAACCTCCACATTTGGTAAGTTTAATATTGATGCCATCAAAATAAGGTCCGCATTTTTCCACATCGCTTTCCACAATACAGCTTTCATCCGCAATGACAGGAAGTACGCAAGATGCTTTTACTTTTTTCATCCCTTCCCAGTTATCTGCCTTTAGGGGTTGTTCCAAAAACTCCACCCCAAGTTCCTTGAGCAATGGAGCATTTTTGATGGTTTCCTCTGCCGTCCAGGCACAGTTGGCATCAATACGGAAGATACTATCGGTATGTTTCCGAAGTTCCCTAACAATGGCCACGTCATCCTTGGTGCCCAATTTAATTTTGTACACCGGCCACGGCTTTTCTTTCAGTTTTTCGACCATTTTTTCAATGGTATCAATTCCGATGGTATAGTTGGTAGTCGGGTAATAGCTTGTATTGGTTCCCCAAATCTCGTATAAGGGCTTTTCTTTTAATTTTCCATACAGGTCGTTGGCGGCCAAATCCAAGGCACAAAGGGTAAAGTTCTGCAATCCTAATGATACCAAATGTTGGTAGAAATTTTCGGGAGAGTCAAAATCATAATTTTCTATCGCTTCCCGAACAGCTTCAATTTCCGCCGTCATGCTTTCCACCGTACTGCTATAATACGGATTGGAAGTAGCTTCACCATAACCCGTTTTCCCGTCAAAGGAAAGCCCAACGATCATGGTGTCCTGGGTATCGTGTGATTCGCGTGAAATGGTAAAGGTGTGGGCTAACTCAAGGGTGTGCTTTTGGATTTCTATTTGCATCAAGACCAAATTTATAAAGTCGCTAAGATAACATTTCGGCAGCGGTTAATAAAGACAAGGGCCCATTGAAATTTCAATGGGCCCTTCATTTTTTGATTGGTTTTGGTATCAGTATTTGCGAACGCTACCCGATACCGATTTTTTGGTCTGTACGCTGGCTTCGCCTGTATAGGAGATGTCCGCACCACTATTGGCATCGGCTACCAGGGATTCGGTTACGTTCACCGTAATATCGGCTCCGCTACTGGCATCGGCATTGCAACGTTTTACCAAAAGGTCCCTAGCTTTAATATCCGACCCACTGCTGGCATCTGCATACAACATATCGGCCCTACCGGAAACCTTTATGTCGGCACCGCTACTGGCATCGGCGGTCACTTCCCTTGCGGATAGTTCCACCGTAAGGTCGGAGCCACTACTGGCATCCAATTCAATGCTTCCGGATTCGATAACGTTTTGGACGATCAGGTCTGCACCACTGGAGCTTTTCAACGCGGTGATGGTGGGTAGTGAAACATAAACGTTCTTTGTGGCCCTTCCAATGTTTTCAATGGCATGGATCTTTAATTTACCGTCCCTTACATCGGTGCCGATCAAGTCGATGATGTTTTCGTCACCTTCCACTTTGATCTTGAACTCAGAATCTTGGGTAACAAATACATCGATGCCTTCCGAAGCCAAAACCTCGGTGAACTTCTCCGAAATGTTACGGGTTTCCTCTACGACCTGTCCGTTTCCGGTCTTGCCCTGTCCAAAGTTCACATCCATCATACAGGACGATGCGAACAACGAAAGAAGGACTGCGATGGCTAATCTTGCTAGTGTTGTCATGATTGTTTGTTTTTTATGCCCGGTTAACCTGAGCATGTATTATTGATTGATTTTGAAAATTGATTTGTTTCGTACTGAAATGAATCAGTGTAAATGTCCTTTTAAATGGTTGTGAAATGAAGTTTATCTGACTGAACTGTCAAAAATGGCAGCTCAATTGTTATTTTTCTGCCCTGCCTTCATTTTGATACCGTCCTCATCGATCTTCATCTGAAAGGAATCGTTGTTGTCCTTGATGTCTATATCGATGCCGTCTTCGTTGATGATGATCTTGTTGTTGCCATCCCCATCATTGGTATCGTCCAATTCCGGACAATCCAGACACTCCAATTCCCCATCCTTATCCATTCTCCATAGGTATCCAACAATACCACTTCTGTAGTAATCCCTGTCGTTTTCAATACCTCTGGCGATGTGGTATTTGGTGGATTGCTCAAAACGTACCATTTTACCTTCAGGCACATGGATCGTAACGGAAACTTCTTGGTTTCTGGCCTTATTGGAAGTGTCGGTGGTCAAATATTCATCCAACACTATTTGATCGCCCGTTAGTTCGTAGCCAAATTGAATATTTTTGGCCCTATCGCGGGCAGCCAAGGAAGAACTGCCATCGGCATCTTTCCGAACGGTAATGTTTACCAAGCTGTCCTCTGATTTTCTCACACGGATTTCCACGGCATCCGAAATGAGTATCCTTTTATCATTTTGATCGTACGCGAAGGACATGCGACCGAAGTGTACATCATCCCTTGTGTATTCATAGCCAGGGTTCCTCATTTTGATGACCAAGGTGTCGGATATATTTTCCATTGCCAATGGATTGCGCTCATGCACACTTCCGGTATTGGAGAATTCCGCAGCTTGACGGATACCAAGGGCGATCAACACACCAATGGATATCAACCAAAGCCCCAAAAGTGAGAATTTGGCAATGTTTCCGATGGATTTCAAATTGGTCACCAATATCTTCAAACCAAGATATAAAAGGAAGAAGAAGGGAATCCCCAAAGCAAAGAACAATAGGATGGATACCAACCAGACAGGTGCACCAGTGGTGTTCACGATCTCATAAAAATCCACTCCTGGAAAATGTACCGCATCGAACATGCCCACGGTAAACAGTCCGAAGAACAGACCGATCAAAGTGGCCGCGCCAATAATGATCAACAAGATGCCGATGAACTTACCGAATACCTTGAACAGGAACAATATAACGTCCCCGATAGTATCAAAAAAGGTCTTGGAGCTGCTTTTGACCTTGTTGCCCATTTTTTCATAGTCAACACTTTTTACCTTGTCGGCAACATCATCAAACCCCTCTTTAACTTTGCGTTCTATATTGCTGATGTTGATAGGCTCTCCCCGCATGTCCAATTTCTGCGAAGTGGTAACGGCTTCGGGAACCAAGATCCAAAGTAGGATGTAGGCAATCAATCCAAATCCACTAGTGAAAACGGCCAAAAGGATAAAGATCAATCTGATCCAAAGCGCGTCTATACCCAAGTAGTGTTCCAGACCTGCACATACACCGCCAATATATTTATGGTCAATGTCACGGTACAGTTTTTTGGACTTAGGTTCCGGTTGGGTGTGCGACTTTTTGGGTTCGTCCTCAAAAATGTCCTCATCTACCATGTAATCTTCAGGTTGACCCATTACATTGATGACCTGGTCTACCTCTTTATGGGTGATCACCTGTCTTTCGTTCTCCATTTTCTCCAAAAAGAGTTCGGCGATCCTTGCCTCAATGTCGGCTATGATCTCATCGCTTCCAGTGGTACCGGCAAAGGACCGTTTAATGGACTCCAGGTACCGCCTCAGCTTGTTATACGCATCGTCATCTATATGGAAGAGCGTATTTGCCAAATTTATGTTTACTGTCTTGTTCATTTTTTGATTCTTATTTTGTGTTGGTTACCAGATTTACTGCATTTCTAAGTTCATCCCAGGTGCCGTTCAATTCTTTTAGGAACAATCGGCCCGTTTCGGTAAGGGCGTAATATTTGCGGGGAGGTCCCGATGTGGATTCTTCCCAACGGTAGTTGAGCAATCCGGCATTTTTAAGCCTGGTGAGCAATGGGTATATGGTACCTTCCACTACTAACATCTTAGCGTCCTTTAAGGCGTCCAGAATCTCTGAGGCATACTTGTCCTCGTCCTTTAAGATGGACAGAATGCAGTATTCTAGAACCCCTTTGCGCATCTGTGCTTTTGTGTTTTCTATGTTCATAACTTCATGGTTCTATTAAATTAACTGTTCGTTTTTGATTTACCAAACTGGGTCTGGTTTCGTTTCCACTCCATTCCCCTGTGATGAGCAGGGGAGTGGAAACACTTTTTTGATTGATGATTTCGTTTTTTGATTGATGAATGAACTCCTTTTTTTTGATTGATGAATGAACTCCTTTTTTTTGATTGATGATTGATTTTAATGAAGGCTAACGACCCTACTTATTTTCCAGTGGTCACCCACCTGTTTCCAAATAACGATGAACTTACTTGGGTGGGATTGCGCATTTGGTTCTTCCTTATTGTGAAATTTGTGCAGTGCCATTTCAACGGCTCCGAAGCCATTGATCGGGTACACTTCTATGCTTCCAGGGACCAATTCCCGGGTCACTTTTCCGCAAATGTTCTTCTCAATGCTCTCCAAAATGCCTTGTTTGTCTTTAGAGAGACCACCCATGTCATGATAGAACTCCAGGTCTTCGTCATAGATCTCTGCCTGCTTTTCCATGTCGCAGGTATTATAGGCATTAAAATAAATGCTATCCATGCGGGCAATGGTCTGGTATAGTTCAGAGTCATGCCCAACCTGTGCGTTCACCATAGTAGTTAATCCGATAAGGGAAAGGGCGAATAATGTTTTTATCTGTTTCATTACTTGATGAATTTAATGGTGAAGGGATATTTAAATTGTTGCCCCTCGTTGGTTCGGATGGTGGCCAAAATGGTGAAAACAATGTTCACAACGGCCAAACCTACCTGCAACAGACCTGTAATGCTGGCCGGCCAAAAAAGTCGACCAAACTTAAAATCGTCACTGCTGATGTGGATATTCAAGTTGTTCAGGTTGCTCAATCGGTGAAAACCGAAAACATCCCAGTCGAAAAGGTCCGGCATAAAACCGATAAAGAAAGGAATGGTAATCAAACCGGCCACAATGGCATACAACAACATGCTGATCTGAAAGTTCAATGCCTGTTTGCCGTTGTAATCGACAAAGTCGTACTGCTTTTTGTTGGACATCCAAAGGATCAAGGGCATAATAAAGTTTCCGAAGGGGATAAAGTACTTCGAGAACGTAGATGCGTGGATGATCGCAGATAAGTTTCGTTCGTGTTTGGTTAATGTAGTTGCCATTTTTGATTGATGATTTTGATGTGTAAACGGGTAAACCTATTAGCTTACGATGCAAATATATATCCAAAGGATGGTACTATGCAAAACAAAGTACTAATAATTAACATATTTTTAACAATTTATAATAGCGATAATTTGTCTATTTTTAAGCCATAGAATAATTCCTTATGGCACTTACACCCAGTAAAATCAACACATTCACGTTTCTAAAACTCCCTTCTGCCTGGTGGTGCGGGGTTCGTCTTAAATATATCGATGAGCGGAAGGCTGTCACCTCGGTAAAGCACAAATGGGTGAATCAAAATCCGTTCAAATCCATGTTTTGGGCGGTACAGGGGATGGCCGCCGAGCTGAGTACGGGTGCCTTGGTGATGAACGAGATTCAAAAAAGCGGCAAAAAAATTTCCATGCTCGTGGCCAATAACAAGGCCACCTTTACCAAAAAAGCAACGGGGCGTATTTCATTTACCTGTGAAGATGGGCCATTGATTGCCGATGCCATTCGAAAAACCGTGGAAACGGGAGAGGGACAAACGTGCTGGATGAAATCCGTGGGGGTCAATGCGGATGGGGTAGAGGTTTCTACTTTTCATTTTGAGTGGACCGTGAGGGTGAAAGGCAAATCAAACTAAATATCTATTGGGTGTTGTAACAAAACTCCAAACAAATCAACATATAAACAGTAATCAAAAAACAATCAAAAAAATGAACGCACACGAAATAGACTATCACATTTACGGAGAGGAAATGCAATATGTGGAGATCGAACTGGATCCACAAGAAGCCGTTGTGGCAGAAGCAGGTAGTTTTATGATGATGGACACCGATATTAAAATGGACACCATCTTTGGTGATGGCTCCAATCAAGAAACCGGGGTCCTTGGAAAACTGTTTTCCGCTGGTAAACGTTTGCTTACGGGCGAGAGTCTGTTCATGACCGCTTTCCTGAATGTGGGCCAAGGTAAAAAACAGGTAAGCTTTGCTTCTCCATACCCAGGCAAGATCATTCCCATCGATCTTTCGGAAAAAGGAGGGAAGTTCATCTGCCAAAAAGATGCCTTTTTGTGTGCCGCCAAAGGCGTTTCCATTGGTATCGAGTTTTCGAAACGTTTGGGGCGCGGACTTTTTGGTGGAGAGGGCTTCATCATGCAAAAATTGGAAGGGGATGGTATGGCATTCGTTCATGCGGGTGGTACCATGGCCAAAAAAGTGCTGGCTCCCGGAGAAGTTTTAAAGGTGGATACCGGTTGTATCGTGGGCTTCTCCCATACCGTGGATTATGATATTGAATTTGTTGGGGGCATCCGGAATACCGTTTTTGGTGGGGAAGGTTTGTTCTTTGCTACCCTTCGTGGTCCTGGAACCGTTTATATTCAGTCTTTGCCGTTTAGCCGATTGGCAGGTCGTGTTTGGGCCGCAGCTCCCAAAGGAGGTGGAAAAGACAAAGGGGAAGGCAGTATTTTGGGTGGACTTGGCGATTTGTTGGATGGGGATAATCGGTTTTAGGAGTAAGTATTTAGTAGTTGGCAGTTGGTAATTAGGATATAGATTAGCGCCGTTTCAATGTCATTCTGAACGAAGTGAAGAATCTCTCGGTCCTAATTTCAATAAACAATAAACAATGAACAATGAACAATTGTCCTAAAGTAATACTTCCTTGGTCATTCTGAACGTCCCGATAGCTATCGGGATGAAGAATCGCTTCAAAAATCCAAAAATCCAGTGATCCATTCACTATTTTCCTTTCTTTTGTAGGCTATGGATTTTAAAGACCTATTCCGTTTTCTGGAAGAACTACAACAAAACAACAATAAGGAATGGATGGATGCGAACCGTAAATGGTACCGCTCCCTTCGACATGATTTCATCGCCTGGTTGGACGATTTGGACCTGACCATGGCCCAATTGCACGATGATTATTACCCGACTCCGGGCAAAAAGGGCATCAATCGGATCAACAATAACCTCATGTTCCACCCCAATAAACCGGTGTACAAGGATCATTTTGGTGCGGGGTTGGACAAGGCTCCTCATTCGGCGGATTTTTATATTGAAATTGGTCTAAAAAACTGTTTGTTGGCAGGTGGTTTTTGGCGTCCCGACCAGAAAACCCTTCGTAGTATCCGGGAAGGCATTGATTATGATGGGGAAGTGTTACAGCAAATATTGGACAAGCCTTCCTTCCAAAAAACGTTCGGTAATTTATATGAAGATGAAAAATTGACCAATGCCCCGAAAGGGTTTTCCAATGACCATCCCCATATCGACCTATTGAAGAACAAAACCTTTGCCGTGGTACATGAAATGACCCAAAAGGAAGTCCTTCAACCGAATTTCAAGGAGAAAATCGTGGAAGTGTACCAAGAAATGCTTCCGTTCCGTCAATATTTGAACCGAACGGTAACGGTTTAAGCATTAATCCAGTTGGTCCGAAGCACGCAGCAGGCGCGCGGACAGATCGGGGTGCTCCATATCGGCATCCAACGGAAACATGGGGCGGATGATGCGTTTGTGTCCCAATCGCTCCAAATCCTGATCCACGCCGCCTGGGGTCAACGCCATGATCCAATCGCCCCTCATGTTGTACAACTCAGGTACCAGATAACCAATTTTTACTACGACAATGTCGGTGTTTCTTGGGTCGAGTCCCAACGCTGTAAAATCGGATTCGTTGTGATATGGCTTTCTTTTTTTGGTGACAATAACGCTGGCATTGCCCACTTTGACTACTACCTCGGTTTCGGCATGCACGTCCCCTTGTTTTATGGCCGTTACCTCTCCGGTCAGAATGAGAGGTGGGGCAAATCGGTTGTCAATTTCGGCACCTACAGGGGCACTCACCTTTCCGCCAACCCCAACTTCCAAGGCCTGTTCCACCAATTTGGGTCCGGGAATGGAGGCATAAATCAATGATTTGCCCCCCGGCGTGTGAAATTCATCTCGTTTTAAAAGTTCGGTAAGGGTCCAGGTTACATCCCCAGCACCGCCGGCGGTGGGGTTGTCTCCCATGTCACTCAACATAAAGGGCTTTTTATCACTTGCCAAAGCTAGGTTCAGGGCCTCTTCGTACGATTTTGTGGGGGCCACAAATTCGAATTCCTTGCGCACATCCCAGAAACTCTCGGCCAATTTTTCGGCACCTTTGGCTACCTGCTCCTTGTTGTCCCCTGTTACCATGACCACGGCGTGGTTTCGGGGTTCATCCGCCCACGCATACCCGATCCAAATGGCGGCATCGATCACACCTTCCTGTTGCTCCACTTGGGGCACCTGTGCATATAGACTTTTCCCTGGTTCTACCCGGGTGCTCGTTTTTTCCCCAGGCAATAAAATAGGTATGGGAATCCAAGCTTTGTATTGGGGTTTGCCCTTGCCATTCTCCAAACGTTCCACCAGGTTTTGTACGGCACGTCTTTTGGATTCGGTGGCATCCTCGTGCGGTGCCATCCGATAGCAGGTAATCAGGTCGCTGTTTTCCGCCAATCGCTTGGAAACATTGCCGTGTAGGTCCATGGAGGTGGAGACCAACACATCGGTGCCCACCACTTCCCGTATTCTTTTGATCAGGTCACCTTCGGGGTCATCCAAACCGACTACACTCATGGCGCCGTGAATATCAAAGAAAAGTCCATCATAGGGTTTGTTTTCTTCCAATAGTTGAAGCGTTTGGGCCACCAATGATTCATAAGCTTCACGGGTTACCGTGCCGCCGGGCAACGATTTTCCCACTAAAGTAGGGACCCAGTCAGCGCGTTTTCTCAAGGTGGAATCCAACGCCATAAACGGGTAGCGACCGAAAATGGAATCTCCAATTTTGGCATGGAAGGCCTCTTCATGGGTCAAAGCAGGGGAAAAAGTACTGGATTCGATACCCAAGCCAGCTATGGCGATTCGAGGCAGTTTTTTTTCGGGTTTCTGTTCACAACTGATTAAAAGGGCAAAAAGAGATATTGAAAGTAGAAGGCTACGCATTTTGTTCGGTTTGGTTGAATTTAGACTCTAAATATCGTCATAAATGTGCGGGTCGCAAAAAGGGTTGAGGTAATTCCGGTTGATATTCGGAATACTTTTATATTTATTTCAGACGCATTCATTTTGTAAAAGAATAGAATCAAAGGTGAGTAACATAGATTGCACATGACCACAATTTTAAGGAATATTGAAAAGCATGTATCGCTGGGAAGGTCGGAAACAGAGACCCTACTTTCTTTTTTTCAAAATATCCCGGTTTCAAAAAAAGAACTGATCATACATCAAGGGCGGCTTTGCGATATGCTTTTTTTTGTGGAATCAGGCAGCTTTAGGGCGTATCATCTGAACAAAGACGGTAAGGAATCCACCATAATGTTTGCCCCGGAAGATTGGTGGGTTACCGACATGAACGCTTTTTTGAATGGAACCCCCTCCTTACTTTCATTGGAAGCCTTGGAAGACAGTAAGATTTATGCAATAGGGAGGAAGAATTTTGACCTTGCCTTGGACAAAATCCCCCAGTTGGAGCGTTTTTTTAGGATTCTTTTTCAACGGGCATATATAAGGGAGCAATTGCGGGTGTTGGACAATATTTCACTGACCACGGAAGAAAGATATCTGAACTTCATAAGCAAATACCCCCAATTGGTGCAGAAGGTAACCCAAAAGCAAATTGCGTCTTACCTTGGGGTTACTCCGGAATTTCTAAGTTCTTTAAAAAAGAAGTAGTTAGGCTTAATCTATCTTAAGTTTATTTTGGAAGTATTTCATTTTATTTACAAAAAACTTAAAAAATGATGATGATTTTAATCGCGGGCCCCTATAGAAGTGGAACCCAAAATGATCCAATCCTTATTAAAAGGAATATGGATAGATTGGAAGCCCAGGCCCTACCCATATTTCGTAAAGGACATGTTCCCATGATTGGGGAATGGGCGGCCAATCCACTGATAGAGCTGGCCGGTTCCAAGGAGGTGGGGGATGGGATATTCCAACAAATCCAATATCCCGTGGCACATCGATTATTAAGAAAATGTGATGCCATTTTAAGGATTGAAGGGGAATCTGTTGGCGCGGATAAAGATGTGGAGTTGGCCAAATCACTCGGTTTAAAAGTATATTACGATATCAATGAAATTCCAGATGCAGAACAATAGGATAAGGAACATGAAGCGAGAGTTGCTCTCCGACAATTGGTATACCCTGGAAAAAGTTTCGTTTGAATTCCTAAGGGATGACGGGGTGTGGGAAAAACAGACCAGAGAGGCCTATGATCGCGGCAATGGCGCAGCGATTCTCTTGTACAATGCCAACAAAAACACGGTGGTCCTAACACGCCAATTTCGGATGCCCACTTATCTAAATGGAAATGAAGACGGCATGATGGTGGAAGCCTGCGCGGGTTTATTGGAAAAGGGCAATGCCGAGGAGACCATTAAAATGGAAGTGGAGGAGGAGACGGGGTACCAGATCGATAAGGTAGAAAAAGTGTTCGAGGCGTATATGTCTCCCGGATCTGTGACAGAGATCTTACATTTTTTTGTCGGTCAGTATGAAGAATCTATGAAAATCAGTGACGGGGGCGGTGCGGAGGATGAGACCGAGAACATTGAGGTGCTGGAAATTCCGTTTCCCAAAGCGCTCGATATGATGAAAACAGGGGAAATCCGAGATGCGAAGACCATCATGTTGCTGCAATACGCACAAATTCAAGGGTTGCTGGATCAATAACGTTCGTAGAGTTGCTTCAGGCTGGTATACATAGCTTTTCGTATGTCGATGGATGGTACCTTAAAGTGGTTGTTCATATAGCTGAAAATGAGAATTTTGCCTGATTTTGTCCTAATATAACCGCTAAGGTTATAATTGTTTCCAAAGGAACCTGATTTGGCAAACAAAAAGGGTTCCGTTGTGGGGTCTTCCCATTGCTTGACTGTACTGTCGGGACCCCACATGGGAAATAGGACAAACAATCGTTCTTCAGGAACTTCCTTGTAAAGTTTATGTAGGATTTGAACAAAGGATTTGGGCGTGAACAGATTATATCGCGAAAGTCCTGAACCATCCACCCATCTGGGCTGTTGTTCCAAATCGTTAAGATCGTATTCCAGCATATAATCAATGGCCCTTTTCGTGGCAATGGTATCCGAAACCATGGAAGAGGCGGTAATCAATAACTGTTCCGCCAGAAAATTATCACTTTTGAAGAGCATCTGCTTGTAGATGGAATCCGTTTCCATACCGTACAGCGTTTGTTCCGGTCCTTCGGGAAAGTGGCCTACCAATGCAATCTTCTTTTCCAGAACCGTTTCCAACAAATGTTGGGTAAGACTGTCACTGGTCATAAAGGGTACCTCCAAAGTATCTTGCTCCGTAGGATCAATGTAAAAGTGGTTGGAAAGCTCTTTCCTTTTAAAGAGATGTTCCATTACTTCAGTGTCCCTATAAAAATAGGAAGGGGAAACTTCCAGGCCATCATTGTTGGAAACCGTTACCACGTTACCGTAAAGGGGAACAGAAGTGCGTTCAGGGGAAAAATAGGTGTCATAATCTTCCCATGCCCAACCGGGACCATACCGAAGTTCATCCGTGTTTTTGGTATAGAGGGCAATGGTACCTTGATTTTTGAGCCAATTTATGGCTGTACTATCGTGTAAATGAGGGTGCAGCCAAGAAGGATCTCCCGTACCCTTAATAAAAACGGTATCATTTGCCACCGCATATTTTAAAGTAGGGATGTTCTTTGGTAGCAATTTGATACCCGCATAAAAAGTCACGATCTTGGTGTTGCTGGCAGGGGTAAAATATTTAGACCCATTGATATTGAAAAGTTCTTTTTCGGTTGTTGCATCAATGACCACAAACCCGTGAAAGGAGTTTTGAAACCCCGTGTTTTTGAGGTGCGATTGGGCAATTTTACGGGCCGGAGAGCAACTTGTAAGTAGAATTGATAAAATGAATAAATTGATTATCAGATATTTGAAAAATCTGCAATAAAAAAAGCCCATTTTAACTATTTATCGAATTTAACACGAAGTTATTCAATTTTTAACTGGGTTTTAAGTTATGTATTTATGATTTTACCTAACTTAGATCAACAACCAATTGTTCAATCTAATCAAATTTCTATGCCTGGAGCTATGTTAGATTACACCAAAACCATCTTACAAAAGGTTAGTTTTGATGTGAAACTGTTCACTCGTGAACTAAGAAAGGCGATTTCCAACTTATTGCCGAGTGAAATTGAAGAACTTAAAATCTGGCTACACTTTTTTATAGTGGACAAGCCGGAGTTGGAACCTACATTAGTACTGTTAAAAGCTTAAAATAACCATAAGGGCCGCAATTGCGGCCCTTTAATTTTTAGACAGAGGACTGATGATCTTCACGTCCTGAAAGGTTATTGCACCCCGAACGATGCCAGAGATTACATCCCGCAATGCTTCGGTAATTTGTATTTTAAGTTCACTTTTGTGGTATATTAAGCTGATTTCCCTTGCCGGTGACGGACTTTTAAAAGGTTTTAGGTTTTCAGTCTTTTTGGATTCTAAATGGAGTGTATTCAGATAGGGCAACAAGGTCATGCCCATACCCTCATCTGCCAAACTCACCAAGGTCTCAAAACTCCCACTCTCAATTTTAAACTGTTCCCCATTCATGTTTTTGGAAGCCTTGCAAAGATTGATCACTCCATCCCTAAAACAATGCCCGTCCTGCAACAACAATATATCGTTCACATCCAGATGATCCGTGGTCAACTGTGATTCTGAGGATAATCGATGACTTTTTGGGACATATCCCACAAAAGGCTCGTAATACAAGGGTCTTTCTTTTATGAACTCAATTTCTAGTGGGGTAGCGGCAATACCAGCGTCCAAATGACCGTCCAGAATGTTCTTGATCATGTTTTCGGTAGACTGTTCTTTGATAACTAGGTTCACCTTCGGATATTTTTTGATGAAAGTGTTCAGGAACATGGGCAATAAGGTGGGCATAACGGTAGGAATGATTCCCAAGGTATAATCTCCGCCGATAAATCCCTTGTCTTGATCCACGATATCCTTGATACGTTCCGCTTCCGCAACAATATTTTTGGCCTGATCTACTATTTTCTTCCCTACTTCAGTAATGGAAATGGGTTTTTTGCTGCGATCAAAAATGAGCACACCCAGTTCGTCTTCCAATTTTTGCACCTGCATACTCAAGGTGGGTTGGGTAACAAAACTCTTTTCGGCGGCAAGGGTGAAGTTTTTGTGTTCGGCTACGGCCAGCACGTATTGCAATTGGGTAATGGTCATCCTTATGATAAATTTGAGATATAAAAGTATAAAAAACCATCAGGATAATCTATGCTAAAAGAAGTGGTTATCTCAAATACTTGGTTGGGTTACATCTCAAATAATTATATTTATTTGGTATTCAGATTTTGTAAAGTACTGTAATGACGTCAGCCCAACTTATGGCCATGGTCGATTTCCTTAAGGAAGTCCCGCTTTTTTCCGAAGTGGAAAAGATTTCCCTTTTGGAATTGTGCAAGGAGTCCAAGGAAGAACTTTTCTTGAAAAACCATCGCATCATACAAAAAGGGGAAGTAGGGGATGGCATGTATCTTATCTTAAAGGGCAAAGTAAAGGTTCATGACAAGGAGCACCATTACGGTACATTGGCGAAAGGCGAATATTTTGGAGAGTACTCCTTAATCGATAATAAGCCCCGGTCGGTTTCGGTAACCGCATTGGAGGAAACCTTACTTTTAAAAATTCAGGCGGCCAACTTTTTAAAATTGATAGATTCCGATAAGGGGTTCGTTCAAGGGATTCTGTCCGTCCTCATCAAAAGGCACCGAGAATTGGACATCACCCAAGAACGATTGGCGGCCTCCAAAAAACAGATGGAACTGGCCCATTCGCAGTTATCGGGACTGATACAATACGCCATGGATGCCATTATCATGTTTGATGGTGAATTTAGGATTGTATTGGCCAATGATTCCGCTAAGGCCATTTTGGAGAATGAGGATGTGGAACTTCGGAACATCCTTTATTTTTTAGATGAGGAAAGTGCCCATTTGCTTGAAAAATTAATTGGGGATCATTCAAACAGTTCCAAAGGAATGAACACCCATTTGCCCAATACCATCAAGGTGATTGGATCCAACGAAGGCATTTCAACCAATGAAGGTACCATCAGTAGTTACGGTAATGATGAGGAAACATATTATACTCTGATTTTACGGAGCATCGATGATCGCATTCAGGCGGAACGTAAAATATCGACCTTGACCAAACAAACGGAGTACCTGCAGGAAGAACTCAAGGAATTGAAACAGGACCATGGGATCATAGCGCAACATGCATCCATGTTAAATCTGTTGGGACTTATCGATCAAGTGGCGCCAACCCAAGCTACGGTATTGATCCATGGGGAAACCGGTACCGGTAAGGAATTGGTGGCAAGGGCCATCCATAACAACAGTAACCGGGCCAACGGTCCCATGGTTCGCATTAATTGCGGGGCCATACCCGCCAACTTGATAGAGAGCGAACTGTTCGGTCACGAAAAAGGAGCATTTACAGGGGCCACCAATAGCAGAAAAGGGCGATTCCTGTTAGCGGACAAGGGTACTATTTTTTTGGATGAGATTGGGGAACTTCCGTTGGAGCTACAACCCAAATTGCTCCGGGTAATCCAAGAAGGGGAGTTTGATCCCGTAGGTAGTTCCACTACACAAAAAGTGGATGTTCGGATTGTGGCGGCAACCCATAGAGACCTTTTGGCACTTTCCAAAGAAGGAAAGTTCCGTGAAGATCTTTTTTATAGGTTGAACGTATTTCCTATTGAAGTACCTCCCTTGCGAGATCGTGGTAACGACGTCTGTTTGATAGCCGATAAAATGATCGAGCATTTCTCCAAGTCCCTCAGCATTCCCATTAAAAAACTGAACAGTGCCCAAAAGAAACAATTGTTGGAATACCATTGGCCTGGAAATGTGCGCGAGCTACAAAATTTAGTGGAGCGTGCCGTAATAGTTTCCAAGGGAGGGGAAATTGATTGGTCCAGCATTCTGCCGACCTCCAAACATTTGGGCCAGGTTGCCTCTCCAATCCATAATGACCATGTACTTACCTCAAAAGAGATGCTACAACTGGAAAAGGACAATATTTTAAAGGCCTTGAAGCAGACCAAGTGGAAAGTTTCCGGTTCCGATGGCGCTGCGGTACTACTCGGGTTGCCATCAACCACCTTGGCATCCAAAATTAAGGCCTTTGGCCTCACCAGACCCGTATAGATTTACGAAATATCATTTTTTAATTTACGAAAAATCATTATTTAACGAAATATAGTTATTAATTTTTAGTATTGTATTCGTGTTAAGTAATTGATTATTAGTTTATTATGTTTTTTGGCACGACAAATGCAACTACTATCGCAAATGTTAATCAATAAATCTTAAAAACCTAAAAACATGATTACAACAGCAAACATTAAAAACGGAGTAAACGTAGATCAATTGGTAGAAACTATCAATGCAGTACAAGGAAATCCTGAATTGGCAAACTTTGAGTTCAGGGCCAAAAACAATTGGATCGAAGGTGGTCATTGTGTGACCAGTATCCAAGATTATTACGGTGTAGGTCAAGAACATCCAGTTCGTAAAGATTCCTTCACCATGGAGGCCGACCACGTAGAAGTGCTATTGGGTAAAGACCAGGCTCCAAACCCTGCCGAGATCGTATTGCACGCTTTGGGTTCCTGTTTGACAGGAGCCATGGCTTACCATGCTGCTGCCAACGGAATTGAGATCGAAGGAATGGAAAGCACCTTGAAAGGAGATGTTGACCTTCACGGTTTCTTGGGACTTGATCCTGAAGTAAGAAAAGGATACAACGGTATCACTGTAAAATTCAAAGTGAAATCCGACGCTTCCGAAGAGCAATTGAGAGCTTTGTCACAATTCTCTCCAGTGTTCGACATGATCACCAATCCAACTCCTGTAACCATCGAGTTCGAAAAGTAATTCTTAGCTGAAATAAGCCGCCCTTATTCTCGGGCGGCTTATTCAATTTAATTACCATCAAACCATTCATCAGTTCATAAAATGAAAAATAAGGAGCACATCATCGTAAATGCCAATCAAGCGGTAGCCCATATGGCGTATCGTACCAATGAGGTATTTCCGATCTATCCCATTACCCCTTCTTCCGATATGTCGGAACTGGTAGAGGAATGGAGTGCCCTTCAGCATAAAAATATTTTTGGTAACGTTCCTTCCGCTTTCGAAATGCAAAGTGAAGCTGGTGTTGCTGGGGCCATGCACGGTGCCCTGCAGACCGGATCGTTGACCAGCACCTTTACTTCATCACAAGGTCTATTGTTGATGATGCCCAACATGTTCAAGATTGCTGCCGAACTTACCCCTAATGTGATCCACGTGGCCACCAGGTCGGTTGCAACACATGCACTTTCCATTTTTGGTGACCATAGCGATATAATGGCCGTTCGGGGAACCGGGTATGCCTTTTTGGGGTCGGCATCCGTACAGGAGGCGATGGATTTTGCGTTGATTGCCCAGGCCGCCAGTTTGGAGTCAAGGATTCCTTTTGTGCATTTTTTTGACGGATTCCGTACCTCCCATCAAATATCTAAAATAGCATTGGTGGATGATGTTGTGATCCAAGGCATGATCGATCCCAAATTTGTGGACGCTCATCGCGAAAGGGGCTTGGACCCCAATCGACCTGTTTTAAGAGGTACCTCACAAGGTCCTGATGTATTTTTTCAGGGCAGGGAGGCAGTAAACACCTATTATCAGACTTGTCCTGGAATTGTTCAAAATTGTATGGATAGGTTTGCCCAACTTACCGGAAGGCAATATCAAGTATTCGAGTATGTGGGTGACCCCAATGCCGAACAGGTTTTGGTATCGATGACATCCTCAACGGAAACAATCGAAGAAACCATAAACTATTTGAATTCCCAAGGGGAAAAAATCGGGTTGTTGAAAGTTCGATTGTTCCGTCCATTTGGCGGGGAATTGCTATTGGAAAATTTGCCAAAGACCTGCAAGGCCATCACGGTTTTGGACCGTACCAAGGAACCAGGTTCCATGGGTGAGCCGCTTTACTTGGATGTGTCCAACGCAGTAGTGCAGTCGGATAGATTTCAGCAAATTCCAAAAGTATTGGGCGGTAGATATGGCTTGGGATCTAAGGAATTCACGCCTGCCATGGTTCAGGCGGTGGTCGTAAATATGAAACAAGTAAAACCTAAAAATAACTTTACCGTTGGAATAACTGACGATGTTACCCAAAGTGGCTTAACGGTGGAATCTTTTGATTTGCCTTTAGTGCACGAGCAAGTGCTTTTTTATGAAACCAAGACGGCAACAACGATGGTTCAATTTGCGCAGTTTAGTAAGTTCATTTCCCAGCATTTGGATGTGCGGGTGCAAGGTTATATGGAAATCGATTATAAAAAATCCGATTCCCGTCATGTTTCCCATTTAAGGTATTCCATGGAGAACATCAAGGCACCCTATTTGATAGCCAATGCGGATGTTGTCCTCTGTGAAGATGCCAAATTTGTCACCAATGACAATGTTTTGGATCGTATCAAACCAGGCGGAAAATTGATTGTGTTGTCCAAATTGGAACCGGAGAAGTTTTGGTTCTGTTTAGAAGGGCCGATTAAGTCATTAATACAACAAAAGAATATAAAACTTTATGTCATGGATTCGAAACAATTTTCAAACCATAAGGAGGTATCGCCATTACACGCGGCGTATTTGAGTCTGTTACAACAGGAAATAACACCTGATGCATTGGGGATGATAGATGTATCTAAAACCATTGAGGACGCTGATATGCCAGAAAGGACACCTTTGACCTTATTGGAAGGGCAATTGACTGGAAAAGGCAATGACCTACCTGTGAGTTTGTTTCCTGTTGATGGCACCTATGAAACAGGGACTTCTGAGTACAATAGGAGAACTTTGGCTGAAGCTTTACCGGTTTGGGACACTGATCTATGTACCCAGTGCGGGGCTTGCAGTATGGCTTGTCCTTCCGCAGCATTGCGGATCAAGGCCTTTGAACCTGATGGGATGGTTATACCGGATTCTTTTGATTTTGTACCCTTTCAAGAGGAAGGTTTTGATTTGATGAGCTATACCATACAGGTGAACCCCGACAAGTGTACAGGGTGCCAAAACTGTGCGGATGCCTGCCCTGCTAAGGCATTGGTCATGGAAAAAAGTGTGGGAAAAACCGATGAGGCCAAAACCAACTGGACGTTTATGGAAACCCTTCCCGAAATGGATCGTAACCGATTGGATGTTTTCAAAATAAGTCAACAACAACTACAGGAACCGCTGTTCAAATATCCTATGGGTGAGGATGGATGTGGGGAGGCGCCTTATTTGAAATTGATATCGCAATTGTTCGGAGATCGGATGATCGTGGCCAATGCAACAGGAGCGAGTTCTATATTTGGGGGTGCCTTACCTACAACCCCTTGGTCCAAAAACCATGAGGGAAAAGGTCCGGCCTGGTCCAATTCGCTTTTTGAGGATAATGCCGAGTTTGGTTTGGGGTACCGATTGTCCATGGATCAATTGACCGAAAGGGCTAGGTCATTGTTAAAACAACTCGCATCGGAATTATCCAATGGATTGGCATCTGCCATTTTAAATGCCAATCAAATTACGGAGGTGGAAATCAATCAACAGCGGACAAGGGTAGCAAAACTCAAGGCGGAATTATTGTTGTTGATCAACCCAATTGCAGCCCAACTTCTGAACACAGCAGATAGTTTGGTCAAGAAAAGTGTATGGATCATCGGTGGGGATGGTTGGGCTTACGATATTGGATATGGTGGTCTGGATCACGTTTTGGCTTCAGGGAAGAACGTTAATATTCTGGTGTTGGACAACGAGGTATATGCCAATACTGGCGGACAAATGTCAAAAGCTACCCCTTTTGGGGCTTCTGCAAAGTTTGCCTTCAAAGGGAAATTCAAACAAAAGAAGGATTTGGGGCTTTTGGCTATGAACTATGAAGATGTTTATGTGGCATCAGTGGCCATAGGAGCCGACCAACAGCAAACACTTCAAGCTATTTTGGAAGCAGAGGCCCATGATGGACCCTCCCTTATCATTGCATACTGCCATAGTGCTTCACATGGTATTGAAACCCAATTTCCAAGCAGGTATCATAAGGCGGCGGTGGCATCGGGGCAATGGTTGTTATACCGAAATGACCCAAGAAGGACTCTTAATGGGTTGCCCAATTTGCAATTGGATTCGGGAGTTCCAAGCATTCCTTTATCGGAATACCTGTTGATGGAAGGCCGATTCAAAAATATGTTTGATAGGGCATTGGAGCCGAATTCCATATGGATGGATATGGCCCAAAAACAAGTGGAGCTTCGTTTTGCCAAATACCAGGCAATGGCGAATACAATTCCGTCCGCTTTGGAGCAAACCTTTGGCATGAATTAGTCTTTATTTTTGTGGTCGACGGCACCAAAGCCCCAAAGATTAATCGAAACCTTTTTAAAAACCACTACTAAAAAAGCCCGCTATAAGCGGGCTTAACGTTGTTGATTGATGAGGTATTGTTTGACTAAAATCGGATGGTAAGTTCCAAATCATCACCACCCACTTCAAATTTGGAAGCTGAAAAACTTGGAGGGCCAAACGACATATCGTTCCCGGACATGCCGTAACTTTCCTTTGGCATTCCATTGGATTGGTAGTCCATACGGTTATTTTCATTGGCATCATGCAAGGCCATTATGGCATAAGTTCCAGGGGCAACACCGGTAAAAGTAAATACTACTTTCCCATTCTCAATTTTGCTTTCTTGGTTTTGCACACCAGGTCCTTTCATGAAAGTGTCCATGGTGTGAAGGCTTGCCAATACCTTTCCTTCGTTGTTGGAAATGTTGTCAATGGTAACGGTGATCTTGGTGCCGGTCCTTTCCTGTGCCATGGCAACAATGCTGACGAACAAAAAACTCAATGCTAGTGTAACAGTTTTCATAGGGTTTGTTTTTGATGTTTTGTTGCCACAAATCTCGCATGCAACTCTTTCTTTAAAAATTACAATCTACCGAATTGTCAATTTTCGGGTATGAACTGTAATGGGAAAATTGCCGTTCCAATTCATCATTAAAAATCAACAGTTGGGTATATCCTATTGGTTTGGCAACTGATGTCTGGTCAATTTTGCGGCAACAATCAAATGAACAGTCATGAAAAACATTATTATCGTATTCGTACTTTTTTTACCACTAGGATTCCTGTCTGGCCAGACCACGGTTTCGGGAATCGTAACTGATGCCAAGAAAACCCCGATCGAGGGTGCCAATGTATATTTGGAAGGCACTTATGATGGAGCCTCTACCGACAAAGACGGTAGATTTACTTTTGAAACGGAGGAAACAGGTGCCCAAACCTTGGTGATTTCCATGTTGTCCTACGAGCCTCATTACGAGATCGGTGACGTTTCTTACTTCAAGGATTTGAAGATCCAACTGGCGGAGGCCATCAATTCCCTTTCTGGAGTCACCTTGACAGCCGGCACCTTTGAAGCTGGGGACAATTCCAAAGTATCCGTGTTGAAGCCATTGGATATTGTAACCACTGCGGGAGCAGCAGGCGATTTTGTGGCGGCACTTCAAACCTTGCCGGGTACTACAACGGTCAATGAGGATGGCCGTTTGTTCGTAAGGGGAGGATCGGCCAACGAGACCCAGGTGTTCATTGATGGGCTCCGGGTATTCCAACCGTTCAGTGCCACCGCTAACAATACACCCACTCGGGGTAGGTTTTCGCCCTTTCTTTTTAAGGGAATTACCTTTAGTACAGGAGGTTATTCAGCTGAGTATGGGCAGGCACTTTCCAGCGTGTTGCTGTTGAACACTTCGGATGTTCCGGATCAGGAAAAGACCGATATTTCCATTATGTCTGTCGGTGCCGGTTTGGGACATACCGAAATTTGGGGAGACCAATCTCTAAGTTTGAACACTTCGTACATCAACCTTGCGCCTTACGAAGCATTATTGCCCTCCACAAATGGAGTAAATTGGAGGAATCCCTATGAGTCGTTTTCTGGCGAGGCTGTTTTTAGAAGTAAAGGTGAAAAGAGCATGTTCAAACTTTATACGGGATTTAACCACTCCAATCTGGATATTGAGCAGGAAGACATCAACTATGTTGATTATGTTCACTTTCAATTGACCAATAACAACCTTTACTTTAACTCTTCCTATAAGTATTTTTTTCAAAATGATTGGAGCTTGACCAGTGGTGCCAGCATTGCTTGGGATACCAATGACATCGGTATTGAAAGCGATAAAGTAGATACAAAGGAGACGGCATCCCATATAAAAATAAAAGCCAGGAAAAACTTCAGCAGCAGGTTTGATCTTAATTTTGGGGCAGAGGTATTCATGTCAAAATACGATCAAGGCTATACCAATTTTGAAGGAACCAATTTCAATACTGGATATGATGAAAACCTTTGGGCAGGTTTCATGGAGTCCGATATTTTCTTGAGCAACAAGTTTGCCTTGAAGTTGGGGGTTAGGGCAGAACAGAGCACCCTTCTGGATGAATTCAACCTTTCGCCAAGAATGGCTTTGGCCTACAAACCAGGGGAATTTGGGCAGTTTTCCTTGGCCTATGGTGATTTTTACCAAAGACCGAATTCCGACATCGTGAAATTTGAAAACAACCTGCAGTTTGAAAAAGCCTCCCACTACATTTTGAATTACCAATATGTGGGTAAAGGCAAGACCTTTCGTGCAGAAGCATATTTCAAGGATTATGATCAATTCGTGAAGTATAACACGGAAATGCCTGAGTTTAGTTCCCAATATTCCAATTCAGGTGAAGGGTATGCAACGGGGTTGGACCTATTCTGGCGAGATAACAAGAGTATTGAGCACTTGGATTATTGGGTTTCTTATTCCTATTTGGATACGGAAAGGGACTATGCCAACTTTCCAACAAGTGCCACTCCCAATTTTGCCGCCCAACACAACCTTTCCGTGGTGACCAAATATTGGGTGGATAAACTAAGATCACAGATAGGGTTCTCCTATTCCTATGGATCGGGAAGGCCATATAACAATCCAAATACGTCCACTTTTATGGGAGAAAAGACCCGATCTTACAATAATCTGAGCTTTAATTGGGCCTATTTGATAGATCAGCAGAAGATTCTATACTTTTCGGTCAGCAATATGTTGGGATTCAAGAATGTGAGTAATTATCAGTATGCCGATGGGCCCAACATGGAAGGAGTCTACAACCGAAGGGCCATTACCCCTCCTGCGGACAGTTTTGTCTTTGTGGGTTTCTTTTGGACCATCAGTTCCGATAAGAAAAGCAACCAATTGGACAACCTGTAATCATTTCTGCATTTTTAGATAATAATCTACAGAATGCTTTCCAGAACCATAAACCACAAAAAAGATGCAGGCTATGAACATCAGTATGGCCAAGATGAGATTGGTCGTGTGCATGGTTCCCAAAAAATTGGCCAAAATGGCCCCTGCAAGTATTGGAAGTTGGGCAATGGATGCCCAACGGGTGAGAAGTCCAACAACGATCAAAATACCGCCCACAAAATGCGCAGGGGCAATATAATGAAGAATGATCATGCCGCCAGGAAGGTCTTGAAACGGCCGTGCCATTTCGGCCATCTCTTCATAATTGGTTATGAATTCGATGCCTTTGATAAAAAGAAATACACCGAGAAATATTCGTATTAAATCCAGTGGATAATAAGTGTGTGCATTGGCCCACTTATTCAGGTTTTTTACTGTTCCCATGGGTGTTTAGTTTTAGTCGTGAGCTTTTAAGTTACTCATTTTAAACCAGGTAAGAAAATTTAAGATCCAAAATTTTCTTATTTACATAGGGATTAGGTAATAAAATATAGGTTAATATGAGGGGCCATCAATCGTTAAAGCCTAATTGAGTAGTAGTTCCATCTGAATGTCGCTGCGTTCATAAGGCGATGTGGCCCCTACCATTTCCACAAATCCAAGTTTTTGGTACAGTGATAGGGCAGGCGTCAGTATTCGGTTGCTTTCCAAGTACAATTTTTTGGCACCCAAAGCTTTGGCTTTTTGAATCATGTGTTGCCCTAATAGTTTTCCGATTCCCTTACCTTGGGTAAGAGGGGAAACGCCCATTTTGGCCAACTCAAATTCATAGTCTTCACGATTACTGGGAATAAGGGCACAAACCCCAACGGCAATATCGCCCATCAAGGCCACGGCAATGTAACCACCCTTGTCCAAAATGTATTCTTTGGGATGATGGAGTGACATGCGGTCCATTTCTTCCATTTTGAAGTATTTGGTTATCCATTCTTCATTCAATCGCCTAAAATCATCTTGGTATTTATCCGAATACGGGATGATGGTTATGGTTTCTGACATCATGGTTCAATCGAGATTAATGCTTCAAAATTAAATCTAATTTGGAAGGTTTGGGCCAATTATCACTTGATGAATGTGTTAAATTGAGGAGTGATGGTGCCGTTCAACGAAAAAATTGGCTCATTGGCGATATTTTATTTAATATTGTATTACATTTAGTAATAAAACTCTTACAAGTCCCAAATCTTGCTAATGAGACCAAACAACACATATCCGCCTATCCCGAACAGGCACATTAACCTACTTAATCCAATCGGCTATGGAGATAAGACTACTACTATTTTTCAAAAAATTACCCCTAAGATGTGCTGAAAATGCACTGTTGCCAATTCTGATCATCATGTTCCTGGCCCATAATGTGGCGGCCCAGGAAAGCAATCCTTATGTAAGCTACGATGTTCCTTTTCAAAATTTGTTGAAATTCAACCGATTTTTGATCAACCCTACATTTTCAGCGGTTCGGGAAGACAAATCCTATGTGAACCTGTTTCATCGCAGTCAAAGCGCCGCGTTCGATAACAATAGACAGAACTATTTCCTGAGTTACAGTGGTAGATTGAACGATATGGTGGGTGTGGGTTTCAGTCTGTACAACCAGCAAGAAGGTGTCATTTCTAACTTGGGGGTGATGGCCAACTATTCCCATGGCATTAAATTGGGTGAAGAGAGCAGCCTTACCTTTGGGGTCAATATTCCCTACTACGTGAGTAGTTATGATCCAAGCAGGGCCGTTACCCTTGAAGAGGACCCCCTTTTGGACGACGCAACGGAAAGTTCCATTATTTCCTTTCAACCCGGTTTGAACCTTTCGTTGGGCAAGTTTGATATTGGGGTGTTTGCCCAAAATCTAGTGGATTACAATATCAAATCAGGAAAATCCTTGACCGCTTTGGACAACAAAACGTTTTCTGGCCATCTACAATATACCTATGAGTTTGAAAATGGGTACGGGGTCTTTGAAGACGGCCGTTTGTTACCCTTGGCAAGGGCTCGTTTTGAGGGAAACAACGACCCGGTTTTTGGTGGAGGTATTATCATGGACCTGCCCAAATTGGGATGGATACAAGGAGGATATGACCAGTTTTATGGTGCTTCTGCGGGAGCAGGTTTCAATTTGAACCGCAGACTTTCCTTTGGGTACAATTTTGAGAAAAATTTGGGCAATACCAATGCCAATTTGGGAATCACCCACGAAATTTCCATTGCCTATACCTTTATTCCCAACCTTTCCAAAAACACATTTATTGTTGATAACGACGAGTTGAAGAAGGATACCAAGCAAGTCGCTGCTGCCGAGGTTACAGACAATCTGGATAAGGAATCCGATTCCAAAAAGAGCAAGTTGGATGTAGAGACAACTTTGAGACCCAACAACAAGGAGGATTTGGCATTTTGGGAGGCCCAGTTAAAAGAATTAAAAGCCCAGCAAGAAGATAACTATGCCGTTATCAATGAGCTGGTATACCGCATGGATTCCCTTGAAAAGAATAGGGAACGTGATATGGAGAAACGTTTTGAGATGGTCATGCGCATTGTAAAAAGGCACACGGGAAACAAGATTCCCGAAATAGAGGATAAAGCCCAGAAGCTCTATCTAGCGGACAGCAAAGACCTGGATTCTATTTATAGTTCCATTGAAAAATCCGCGTTGGCGGAAAACACTCCCAAGGATAAACCAACAAAAGTGGCAGATAAAAAGGCTGAGGGAAAATTTCATGGAGGGGCCTATAAGCCGATTGAAAAGTATATCAACTTGGATGGTGTGGGCCAAGGACATTATATCGTGGCGAACGTATTCAAGAACGAGACCAACTTGAAGAACTTTATGGCCAAATTGAAGTCCCAAGGACTGGAGGCCCAATACTTCAAAAACCCGGATAATGGACTGAACTATGTGTACTTGGCCAAATATCAGGAAAATGAGGATGCCTTGGCGGCCTATCAATCCAACTTAAAGGGTAAGTACACCAATGAATTGTGGATCATGCACGTGGAAAACCCAAGGTATTCCAATTGGGCAGATGCCATATTTCAAGATATCGAGTAAAGATTATTGTTGTTTTCCTTGCATGTTTTGGGCAATGGCCTTACTGCCCGGATCTTCCCTTTCACCAAGCTCCGAAATGATCACGGCATGGTCTTCGGGCCGGGTTTGGGATAGTTTGTAAGTGGCTTGGATGTCAGATATCAAAATTTGAAACCCTACAACCCCTTTAACCTGTCGTAAGGTTTTGGGCGATATGTTGTCAAGCGAAATCGGGTTTTTGGAGCTTTTTTCATACTTGTCCACCAATCGGTGCATGGAAGCCATGGTTTCTTCCTCGGTCAAAAGATCCAATTTCCCATAGACATGCACGGCAATGTAATTCCAAGTAGGAACTTCCTCCTCTTTGTACCAAGATGAAGAGACATAGGCGTGTGGACCATTGAAGATGCACAAGACCTCATTGTCCTTTCCCAAAACCTTGGATTGCGGATTGGCTTTTGCAATATGTCCAACCAATATGTCCCGCCCCTCCTTGTCCTTTTCCAATTCCAATGGAATGTGGGTGCCCCAAGGTCTGTTGTCCACAACATTGACCAAGATGCCGAAACTGTTTTCTGCTAGAAATCTCTTGATTTCCGGTAAATCTTTGTTCTCGTAATAGGCAGGGATGTACATGGTTTGTGGTGATAAACAGTTAAATTGTAAACCACGAAGATCGGTTAAAAATGGACATAAAAAAAGCGGGACCAATGTCCCGCCCTATTATCTTGAAGAGGCTGTTAGGTTAATTTCCTGCCTCTACTGCTACCGCTTCAAGTACAAAATCTTGGGTGGTCTTGTTTCCTGCCACGATTTCCACTTCAAAGGTTTCGCTGGTAACGTATCCGTTCAAGGAAGAATACACTTTGTAAGTACCGGCATCCAATCCCATGATGGCATAGGCACCATCAATATCAGTAGACCCGGAAGTCACTGGTTCATCGTCCAGGTTTGTTACCACAATTTCAGCATTTTCGAGGGCAACGGGTGTTTCACCGTCCATGGTGGTCACCAAACCACTCAAGGTTCCCGCAGTGGAAAGGTTGCTAACTTTGATCACAGGCTTAAAGTTGAAACCGGTAATACCATCCACTTTGGTGGTGCTGCCTTTGACCACAAAGGAGCGGCTAACGTCAAAATCCAATAAAAGGTCACTACTTAATCCGCCGGCAACGGTAAGTGCCGGGTCAAAGAAAACTTTGATGCCTGTTTGGGGGCCACTGGGTACGGTAAGGTCAAAAGTACGCCCATCCGTAAGCACCACATTCACACCTTTTACATACACCCTGATCAGGTCATAGGTGCCTGCAGGAACATCCAAATCTGCCAATTCTTGGGTCACACCGTTGGTAAGATCTAAAAGGTTTACCGGGATTTCTTCTTCCATTAAGGTAACGAAAGGATAGCCGTCTTCTTCACTATCTCCTTCCACATCTTCATCTTCACTGTCTACCAATCTTGCATCCACCTTAAAAACGGTTACGTTGGCCTCTGCCACCATATCAAAAGGGAAAGGGGCATCGGTCAATTGAAGGGTAAGCCTACCCATGGTATCGCCATTTCCTCCATTGCCAGCGTTATTGGAACATCCAACAAAGACAAGTAATACAAGGCTCAATGCAAAATAAAAGATTTTAGTTCTCATAAATAAGGGGTTTTATTTAATAAAAATGTTTCCCTAAATACGTGCAAACACTGAAAAACAGCCTATTTGGGCTGCTTTTTTCGATAAACTACAGGTTTTTTTAAGATATTCTTTGTCTTTTTTCAAGAACTGCAGGCTATTATCAATGATAGCCCCAAAACCCTGAAAGCTTCTTTTTGACTTCATTATGACGATCCATCCCCTATAATTGACAACTCGGTTATTCTTTGTTTTGGTTGTGCTAGGACATGATCAATTTTGGACCATCTAAATCAATTAAAACAAAGTCATGAAAAAACTGATAACACTTTTATTGCTTGTTGGAACCTCAGTTGCCCAAGTACAGGCACAAGCCAAGGACCAATACACCAAGGGAATGGAAAAAGCCTTTGAGTTGTGGGGAAATCAAAAAACGGTAGAGGCTTCCAATCTATTCGAACGGATTGCCACTGCCGAACCCGATAATTGGTTGCCCTACTATTATGTTTCACAGGTGAATACCGTGGTCTCCTTTGGAGAAAAGGACGAAGAGAAACTGAGCAAACAATTGGAAAAGGCCCGTGAATTTTTGGATGTGGCCAAGGCCATTTCACCTGATAATCCCGAAATCTTGATACAGGAGGCATTGATCAACACGGCATGGATCGCTTTTGATGGGGCAACCTATGGCATGACCATGTCCCAAAAGAACGTGCAATTGTACCAAAAAGCCCTAGAGTTGGACCCGAACAATCCCCGAGTAGTTTTTTCCAAAGCGGAATGGGATATGGGAGCTGCTCGCTATTTTGGAAAGGATACCGCACCGTATTGCAAGGATGTGGAAAGGGCGTTGGAACTTTTTGCTACCTTTAAATCCGATACACCATTTTATCCGTCATGGGGCAAAGAAAGGGCAGAGCAGGTATTGGCGGCATGTAAATAAGACAGAATGAAGCTTATCATTAAGGAAATATTCAAATCGTTTTTAGTGGGGGTCGCCATTTTTCTGGTGGTCCTCATTATTCTTTTCCTAAACGGCTGGCAATTTACCATGCAAGAACTGTGGTCCGAGTTTTGGGAAAGTATGATTTTCTCCATGACCATCTATCTCTGTAATGCGGCCTCTTTCATTCTGTTGATGCGCAAGTACAACAAAGAACTCTTCACCCGGAAGTACATTGGTTATGGTATCCTGGGCAATATTGTAGCCTCCATAATCGGTATTTTCCTGTCAAGGGTTTTGTTGAAGGTAATCATGCACAAAATGCCTTTTGACGCTTTTTTGATGTCGGAAAGACCACAGTACTATGTCAACTCCTTTTTTATATCGATGGTGGTCGCGCTACTGTTCTATGCCGCCTATTTTTATAAGTATTACAAGGAGCGCCAGGTAAAGGAGCAAAAAATCATTGCAGGGTCGGCATCGGCGCGCTTTGATGCCCTGAAAAACCAGTTGGATCCCCATTTTTTGTTCAACAGCTTGAATGTGCTCACCAGTTTGATCGAAGAAGATCCAGAACAGGCCCAAAAATTCACCACATCGCTTTCCAAAGTATACCGTTATGTTCTGGAGCAAAAGAACAAGGATTTGGTAACGGTGGACGAGGAGCTAAATTTTGCACGCACCTATGTTCGTCTGTTAAAGATGCGTTTTGAGGACAGCATTATTTTCGATATTCCCGAGAAATGCACCCAGCCCGATGCCAAGATTGTTCCACTTTCCTTGCAATTGTTACTGGAGAATGCGGTTAAGCATAATGTGGTCACCAGTTCCAAACCGCTTCATATAAAAGTTTTTGAACAGGGTGGCATGTTGGTGGTGACCAACAACCTTCAAGAAAAGCAGGTGGTGAAAAAGAGCAGTGGGGTAGGTCTGCAGAATATTCGGCAACGATATCAAATTTTGACCGATCGTGCTGTAATCATCAACAAGACAAATATAGATTTCAGTGTTGCCCTTCCCATGCTTACCCAAAAATATTCTATAGTGGCTTCTCAGGAGAGCTATATTGAAGAAAAGCGGTATGCCAAGGCCAAGGAGCGTGTAAAAGCCATTAAGGACTTCTACGGCAACCTTATTGCCTATTGCATCGTGATTCCTTTCTTGTGGTGGATTAATTTGCGTACCACGGATTTTCTTTGGGCCTTCTTTCCAACCATAGGTTGGGGATTTGGTGTTGCTGCCCACGGCATGGAAGCTTTTGGTTATAACCCACTGTGGGGTAAACGTTGGCAAGAACGCAAGATCCGCGAACTTATGGAAAAGGATGATTTTTAGTTCAATCAACAATTGTCAATGACCAATCATCAATTAACTGATCCCAGAAATGGGATGTCAGATTAAATTCATTCACCCTTCACCTCTGGTCCTTCAACCTTCATGTTAAACTCCCCCTTCCTACGGTTCATCCTTCAAAATCAACAATTCAAGAACCAAGTTTTTCAATCCTCCTTTTAGCTTGCGACTTTTGGTATATCAATAACTTAAAAATCAAACAGACATGGAAAATGTATCACAAAGCAGTTATGAGAGGGCCAAAAAAAGAGTATGTCACCTTAAGGCTTTCTACAATAGTTTGTTCGCGTATTGTATCATAATCCCGGTTTTGGTCTATATCAATTACCGCACCACCAGTTTTCCCTGGGCCATTTTTCCGGCAGTAGGATGGGGTATGGGCCTTATCGGTATGTGGTTGTCCGCTTCCGGTAGAAACCCATTATTAGGTAAGGACTGGGAAGAACGCAAGATCAAAGAATTTATGAACAGCGATAATTTTTAACAATGAGTATCTTTAACTGTCAGACCACATCAACAACCAAAGTCATGGAAAATTCTAACAGAGAAAACAAATACCTCCGCGCCAAGGAACGGGTGGATGAACTTAAAAAGTTTTACGGGAACCTTACATCCTATGTCCTGGTCATATCCGGATTGGCATTTATCAATTATTACAGCAACGGTTTTGGTTACATGTGGTTCTTATGGGCCGCTTTTGGATGGGGTATCGGATTGATGTTCCATGCCATTAAAGTGTTCGATCTTAATCCCTTATTTGGAAGAAACTGGGAAAAGCGTAAGATTGAGGAGTTTATGAAAGAAGAAGAAAATACCGATAAATGGAAATAACCATGGAAAATTTAGAAAACGACAAATATACAAGGGCCAAAAAAAGGGTCGAAGAGTTGAAAGGGTTCTATGTTCACCTAAGCATTTATGTGGTGATAAACACGTTTGTTTTGGTGAACATTTATGTGCAGACTGACAATTTCTGGCAATGGCCCCATTTTCTTACCTTGTTCGGGTGGGGATTGGGATTGGCCTTCCATGCAGCAAAGGTATTTGGGGCAAACCCGCTTTTGGGCAAGGATTGGGAAGAGCGCCAGATCCAGAAGTATATCGATAAGGATAAGGAGGACATCAACAAATACTTATAAATCAAAGTTTTGGAAAATTTAAACCGGAAATACGAAAGAGCCTCCAAGCGAGTGAAAGAATATATGGGTTTTTACCGACATGTAAAAATCTTTATCGTCATCAACGGATTGTTATATCTGCTAAAAACCGGCACATTGAACCGTTTGATGCCCGAATGGTTCCCAACAGAACCGTATTACTTTGATTGGGTAACCAGTAACATTTTTATTTGGGGATTGATTTTGGCCGTACATGCCTTATATACCTTTCGACATAAAATTCCACTGTTGAAAAATTGGGAAGAACGTCAGATTCAAAAATATTTGGAGAAGGAAGAGGAAGGAGTGGATGAATTTAAATGAGCAAAATGGAAGTCTATAATTCTTATGAAGTGGCCAAGAAAAAGGTGGGGGCTATCAAAGGGTTTTATGCCCACGTGGCACTGTTCATTTTCATCAGTGTTTTGATGCTGTCTGCCAAAGGAGCTATTTTGGATGTGATGGCGGAAAAGAACAAAGAGGCCGACCCTAATTTTGTGGAGTGGTTGGATTGGAATATCATTGCCGTCATTCTAATTTGGGCGGCGGTGATTTTTGTTCAGGGACTTGTGGTCTTTGGGCGACCTTTTATCAAAAAGTGGGAAAAAAGGAAAATTGAAGCATACTTGGAAAGGGATAAAAATGAAACCTTTCTTTAGAAAATTATAAAACAGAACGTATGAATGTGATCATCATCGAAGATGAAAAACCGGCTGCGAGACGATTGGCGAGGTTGTTGTCAGAACAGCAAATAGAGGTGTCCACCATGCTCCATTCCGTGGATGAATCCATCGAGTGGTTCCAGAACAACCCGCACCCCGATCTAATCTTTTTGGACATCCAATTATCAGACGGACTTTCGTTCGAAATCTTCGATGTGGTAGAGGTAAAAAGTGCCATCATTTTTACCACTGCTTATGACGAATATGCACTCCAGGCTTTCAAGTTGAACAGCATCGATTATCTCCTAAAACCTATTGATGATGAAGAGCTCGAAACCGCTGTAAAAAAGTACCGGAATTTTAAACCTGAAAACCAAAAAATTTCAGTTGATTTCAACGACATAAAAAAGCTTTTGGTGAACCCCTTGGAGCGGGAATATAAAAAACGATTTACGGTGAGGGTAGGGCAACATTTAAAGATCATCAACGCCGATGATGTGGAATGTTTTTACAGTGAAAACAAGGGCACCTACGCAGCCACTTCCGATGGTAGAAATTATTTATTGGATACCACGCTGGAGCAATTGGACGAGGAACTTTCTCCCCAAGCATTTTTTAGGGTAAGCCGCAAATTTTATGTGAATGTCAACCACATAGGAGATATCATTTCATACACCAATTCAAGGCTCCAAATCAAGTTGAACCGTTTTAACGAGCAGGAAATCATAGTAAGCAGGGAGCGGGTAAAAGACTTTAAGTTATGGTTGGAATGATGTTATTTAATAACATGAAAATCAATGTAAATATATATAAAAAAAATCCACTATAAATTTTTCTTATAATGGATTTTTTAAGTGAAAAAGGCTAGTTTTTCTCTATTCTGTTGTCGTCAAAAGCGGAAGGGAGCAACTTGGGTATTAGCTTGATGAAAATAGGCAAGAGGACGGCTCCACCAGGTAGCATAAAAATGGCCAATGAGGGAATGCTTTTAAAAATATCGAGCAGTTGGTTCTGCACTTTTTTCTTCTCTTCGGCACTCAGATCTTTCACAGTCGATTTGGATAAAAGGGCAACCAATTCCCTACTCTCGGCTAGCTCTTTTTTGAGTCGTTTGCTGTTTCTCAAAATGAGTTTACTCACGTTTTTGGACATTCCTTCGTAGAACTGGACGGCCAAATTTTTGTCGTTTAAATAGGCTATTTTTTCTCGATTTTTTTCAAAGAAATCCATCACAAAATCAAGCTCGGCCCGCACCTCTTTTTCAGACTTGCCAAGGTCCTTTCCAAGACCAAAAATATAGTCCGATTCGGTATAGTCGACTGACTTGTCTTCCCATATGGTCAAGCAGGCCATATCCAAAAAATAATCCTTCTCAAAAGAGTTGAAATTTTGGTCCAAAAGATCCAGATAGGACCCATCGAATTTTGCTTTGTCCAGGTCCACAAAACTTAATGAAGAACCTAATAATTGGATGAGCTTGGCATCAGTTTCATGCTCCTCTTTAGAGTTCAGTGCATGGTAGGCAATGTTGATGGTAACGTATTCCAAAAGTTGACCGTGTTGCTTCACATCCATTTTTCCTTGTAGGTAGGTCATAAAGATCAACACATCCACATAAAGCAACGAATTAGTCAAGCTGTTTCCAAACGTACGGTTGAATGTATTGCCACTTAAATAGATTCTGGAATCAATCAGTTTTTCCAGTTGGGACTCAGTTTTAGAACCGGTCAAAATCTTGTTCAGGAACGAAATCCTGCCTACTTCCAGGGATTGATAGTAGGCAAAAACAGTATCTACAAATTGGGTAAAATCGGTTTTTCCTTTTTCAAAAGTATAGGTAAAATAGAGAGCGGTCAACAAATTGATCTTGGCTATCTCGTCCTCGCTAAGGGTATGTTCCACCTCAATAAAGGGGGGAATGTTCAGGTGAACCCCATATATAAAACCATGCGCTTTGAGGTCTTTGTATAGGCTATCAAAGCTCCCATAAGGTGAGGACTCATTGTTGACAAGGTGACCAAACTTGTTGATCCAACCAGATGCAGAAGGGTTCATTGATCTAGGTTTGCGGGTCAAAGTAAAACAAAAAAAGGGACATTCTTTGGATGAATTCCATGTGGCACCATGAAAATTACGTTAAGATTTTTTTAACATAAAAAACCAAACCACCCCAAAAAAGGTTCCGTAGGTAGGGGTGTATGAAACTTAAAACTTACATCATTATGAAACAATCACTCAAATTTGTTTTTGGCTTATCCGGCTTGGCTGTGGTTCTTGCCACGCTGATTGCGGCAGACCATATCGATGCCCCGTCATCGGCTGGTACTTCTGCGGATATAGCCGATTTTTATGCATTTGAACCTACCGAAGGTTCTAATAACACGGTATTTGTAGTTGACCTACAATCCAATGTTTTACCTGACCTCGCTTATGGAACTTTTGATGAGGATGTCTTGACCGAAATCAATATTGATCTGGATGGCGACCTTGTTGAAGACCAAGTTATCCAAGCCATTGCTCGCGATGGAAAAATGTACTTTTTTGGTCCGACAGCCCCAACACAAACCGGATTATCCAGTATGGTCTATACGGATTTCCTTTTAGGGGATGTCCAGATTTCGGGTTCAACTGCGATTGTGGAAACCACGGATGAGGGTGTTTCCCTTTTCGCCGGTCCAAGGCAAGATCCTTTTTTCTTTGATTTTTTTCAGTTCAATGCCGTGATTTCGCCCGAATTGGGTTCCGCACCTGGCGGGTTTTTACCTGTAGGGGAGGCGGCAGATACCTTTGATGGGGCCAACACCATGTCCATAGTGGTAGAGATTCCTAACAGCATGTTGGGGGTACCCACCGCTACCAATGCGCTGGGACTTTCAGTATATAAGACCTGGGTTACAACTAATAGAAAACAATAAACCATGAAACGTATGAAACTTAGATATAGAACCTTTTTGGCCGCGGCTGTGTTGTCCTCAGTACTGGTGGGCTGTAATGACGATGACAATTCCATGTACATGTACGATGACATGATGGATGATGATATGATGACCGTTGATTTTTCAGGGACCTTTGTACAGCAAGATCACCTAGGAAGACCTGGCATCAATACCACTTTAAGTTATGATATGGATGGGCAGCCCAGCATAAAGGATGCCCATAATACCACAATTCCCTCCGAAATGACTGCCATGTTCCAGGCTGGTTTTCAGGCCCGATTGGAACAATACCATGATGTATATGCCCTTAAATTGGGATTGGATCCTGCCGATGTGAACTATGAGAACAACATTCTTGGCTTGGATGCGGCTACGTTGACCACCGTTTTGGCTGCCGATGTACTTGAGGTGGCACCAGACCTTCCTACAACCTATTTTGATCCTGGAACGGACTTTGACAATGACGGACGGATTCTTGTGCCGGATGGAGATGAAGTTGCTTTGACGGGCAGACGACTAAACGACGATATCATTGATGTATCCCTCATCTTATTTTTTGGGGGTATGGAAGGCGACCGATTTAGCGGGCAGGACTTGGATGATGACGGTATGGCCGATCTGCCAAGGTTGACATCCGACGGGGTTTCTTTGACAACTGATATTTCTACTATGTTCCCCTATTTGGGAGCTCCTGAGTAATTGCTATGAAAGGGAAATAGGGAGGGGAATGCTCCCCTCCCTAATTTTAAAAACAACAACACCATGAAAAAAATATACTTGAATGCAATAACCCTTATCATGGCATCCATCTATCTGTTGTCATGCGAACAGGAAACCAGGTTCAAAACCGATAAAGCGGATTACGATCTGTATTTGTCCCATAACAGTATGGAAACCACATCCAAATATTTTGAGCTTTGGAACAACAAGATTAAGCCGGACAGTTTGCAAGTACTGAGTCTTGTCAATGTATCGGGGGAGTATGATCGCTATTTTAAGGGTACTGGTAACATTGAATTTCTAAAAAAGGCAGAACGTTCCTTGAAAAAGGCGGTGGAGTTTGCGGCGGTGGGTAAGGCAGGATATCTTAGGGCACTTGCACGTAATTACATTTCACAACACAGGTTTAGGGAGGCATTGGATCTGGCACAGGAAGCCAGAAGTTTTGGCAGTGGTGTAAATGCGACCCAATCGCTTTTGTTCGATGTTGAAATGGAATTGGGGAATTATGATGTGGCAAAGCAATATCTGGACAGCATCCAAAACATGTCCGATTTTGGTTATTTGATCCGTGTGGCCAAATGGAATGACCACAAAGGAGATTTGGATACGGCCATACGGTTTATGGAGAAGGCAAAACAAAAGGCCGAATCATCTAAAAATAGAGGACTATTATCATGGTCATATTCCAACTTGGCGGATTATTATGGTCACGCGGGGCGTATTGAAGAATCCTATGGCCTGTACCTGAAAACCTTGGCACTGGATCCCTACAGTGCACACGCCAAAAAAGGTATTGCATGGATCGTGTATTCACATGAACGCAATGGCAATGAAGCTTTAAGGATATTGGACTCCATCATCAACAAGAATAAATCCCCTGAATACTATCTGCTTAAAGCCGAGGTTGCCTCTTTCATGGGGGATGATATGGCCCAGGTACAAGCACTGGACGATTTTTACAAACTTGTTCGAAATAAAAAGTATGGTGATATGTACAATGCCTATAATGTGGACTTCTACTTGAACCTCGACTTTAATGAAAAAGCGCTGGCTTTGGCCCAAAAAGAAGTAAAAAATCGTCCAACTCCGGAATCATATGGGTGGTTGGCCTATAGTCTTCTGAAAAAAGGGGAAAAGAAAAAGGCCCTTGAATTGGTAGAAGGCCATATTGCCAATGCAACTTTTGAGCCCACGATTCTTTTTCGGGCCGCTGAAATATATAAGGCTAATGGCAAAACCCAGCAGATGGAAGATATAAAAAAAGAACTGCTGGGTTCTATGTATGAACTTGGTCCGTTAATGGAATCCCAGATAACGGGACTATAAAGGGACCGACCATTTGTTAAACTGATGATGGAGCAGGGATTTGATTGATCTGTGTTAGGTTGTTGTTTATGGGGCGCCATGGTTTTGCCATGGCGTTCTCTATGATGGGTTTTTATCATTTGCGGAGGAATCCTCGTGCTGTTTCAAGATCTCGATGCCTTTTTGGATCACCAGATTGGTGGGAATGGTAATGCGTCTGCCATCATCCGTCCTCATGAATAGATAAAATCCGCTAATGTCTTCAACTTTGCCCGTCCAATCAAAATCTTTATCCATCACCCTGATACGGTCGCCAAGTCGTAACGGATGACTGAAAAACAGGATCACACTGGCGGTCAAGTTAGATAGAATGGACCATTGGGCCACAAAACCGATACCCACAATGGCAAGGATGGATGAAAGGAAAACTGAAAAATCCTTCAGGTTAACGCCCCAAATCAACGAAATACCCACAAAGGCCAAAATGTAGAACAACAGATTGCTGAGATAAAAAATGATTTTGCGGCTATTCATATCTATGGCACTGGTCTTACCAAATTTTCTGATGCCCCTTTTGCTTAAAGAGTTCAAGGTCAGGATAACAACCAGAAGGATCACGGTCAGTAAAATTTCCGTCTTAAAGGACATTGGGTCTATCATGGGGAGTTCTTGTAAATTTGGATTAACTTATGGTCTAAACTACAAATAACCCGTTTCACTTGTACTATGATGGAAACAGAATTTGAAAAAAACACATGGGTCATCAACTATTCCCCGGAAGGCTATTACGATCGCAAATTTATCCTCGCCGAGGACACTAAACTATCCAAGGGAGATAATTCCATCACTTGGGTGAATACCTACGGACTGGAGTATATGGACGAGTTCCGTGCCATGGTTGGGGGCAACGAATTGGATGATTTCCTCCTCCGCTTGCTCCTTAACCAAAAAATGGGGAACAAGGTCATCGAGTTGGAGGAACAGTTATTTGTAGCGGCCAGGATCGTTAAAACGGAACATCATAACTTAGAATCCGAACAAATGTTTTTTGTCGTCGCCAAAGATTTCATTTGGTGCATTCAAGAAAAATGGGGAGATCATTTCGATTGGATAAGAAACCGGATTTTTGAAAATAAAGGTATTATCCGTAAAAAGAAGGCAGATTATCTTCTGTTCTTCATCTTGGAAACCTTGATATCCAATTACAAGGAAAAATATGAGGAACTCGTGTTGATGAACAATACCCTGGACGGTATCATCAAACAAGAGCCTACTCCGGAGTTCATGTTCGAGGTAGAGCAAAAAAAATCCATGATCAATGAGTTTAAAAGGGCCTCGCATGGACTCAGGGACATTGTTATAAAACTGGAAAGGGTCAAAGTAAAGGGGTTTCATAACAAGTATTTCAGTGAACTTCGGGAGCAAATCGGTGGGCTGATCAACGACATTGATTCTGACATCATGGAACTGGAAAGCCAGATTAACCTGTTTTTCAGTGTTCAGGGACATCGGTTAAACGAAGTGATGAAAACCCTTACCATTTTTTCCGTCATCTTTATACCATTGACCTTTTTGGCAGGAATTTATGGAATGAATTTTGAAAACATCCCAGAATTAAAATGGCCCTACGGCTATTTTATCCTGCTTGGACTGATGTTGGTAGTCACCATCATCTCTATTATCATCTTCAAAAGGAAAAAATGGTTTTGATGTAAAGATCCGGTTGCCGTTCCAACTTTTCAACTTACCAACTTTAAATGTTGAGTTGAACAACTAGATGTTTTTCAGACAAATTGACCAATGATAAACATCATATTCTTGGAATATTCCGCTCGGTAGTTTTGTCGCATCTTAAATATTTTACAATGAGAAAGACAATACTTTTAGCAGTGGCAACATTTTTGGGATTTTCAAATTTGATGTTGTCCCAAGACGCACCGACAACCGATTTTAGCAAATGGCAATTTAGATTGAGGGGCATTGTGGTCACCCCGGATGAAAGCGCCGATATTGAGGCCATTGGCGGGGATGTGTCCATTTCCACTGCTGTTGTTCCAGAATTTGACATTACCTATTTTTTTGATGAGAACTGGTCTGCAGAATTGATCCTGGCCACTACAAAACACGATGTAGAGGCTGTTGGAACCGATGCAGGCGACATTGATTTGGGTAGTGTATGGCTTTTGCCACCAACATTGACCGGACAATATCATTTTACCGGTGGAGACTTTGTTCCCTATTTGGGTGCCGGGGTAAACCTGACCCTTTTCTATGGAGTGGATGAAGGACCCGTAGCCGATGATATAGAGTATGATACTGCTGTCGGTTTTGCCCTCCAAGGTGGTTTTGATTACATGCTCAACGATAAATGGTTTTTGAACTTTGACGTAAAAAAGCTATTTCTAAACACTACTGCAACCGTTGATGCGACCACTGCACTTGGTGCAACCGTTGATGCGGATGTGGACATTAACCCATGGATATTCGGATTTGGTGTGGGTTTAAAACTATAAGTTTTTTTAGGTCAATTTTGAATGCTGAAAGCGGTTGGAACTAATCCGGCCGCTTTCTTTTTATCTTCCAACTGCACCCAAGGTGTAGAGTTGTTCCAGGGTAGGCGATGCACTGCCCCCTTCGGGTTCCAAGGTAATTCCAAAGGCTTCGGAGTCATTGGCATTTTCCAATACGAACAATCTGTCGCTTTCAATTGAAAAGTCATCTAACAGACCAATACTTGTTGGGGTAAGAGGGTCCAATTTGAGCGACCATACTTGATAGGTAAAACCTGCTGGAGGTTCTGGCAGCCCTTGGGCATCTATGATGACCTTGTTCTCTTCTTTGTTCCAGTATGCTTTGGCAAAGGATGAGGGCGAAACGGCCTGTCCACCTAAAGCAATGACCGTTACTTGCTGGTCCCTCAATTGCTCCAAAAGGGCCTCTTTACGAACAATGGCATCCCTTGTACTGACCAAGGTTTCTTCCAATTTCAATTTTTCTTGACTGGTGATCTCGATTTCCGATTTAAGGGCCCGGTTTTCAGTATAGAGCCAGAAAAGCCCTATAGCCAAAACTACCGAAGCGGCCCAACCCAGGTAATTGCCCCATGGCGCCTTCCTTTTGGATTCAGATGGGGTGAATTGGATCACATCATCCAATTCCGCCCTGATCTGTTCAAACCCGTCCTCGGCCATTTTTGGGGAAACAGAGGCAGCAAGTTTCAAAATGGCAAGTTCGATTGCTTCAATTTCCTTCTGTATCTCCGGATATTGAAGGGCATAATGTTGTACCTCCAAATTTTGCTCGGGCGTTAGCGCCCCTGCAACATAGAGTTCCAAAATTCCTGATGCTATGTATTTATCAACCTCCATGCTCATGCCATGTTCTTCCTGATTTCGGAAATACAGCTCCTTAACCTAGTTTTTATGGTGCCAATGGGAGTTTTTAGCTCCTTGGCCACCTCTTTTTGTGTAAATCCTTTAAAATAAAGCAAATCTATCAAAAGGATGCACTTGTCCTTGAGTCCCTTTAAAAGGGACTGCAGGCCAATGGTATCTATTTTTCCGTTTAAATCCTCACTATTTTCATATATACCTACGAGAGATTCAACAGAGAGGTTTTTCTTTTGATTTTTATGCGATTTTGAACGCAGTTCGTCGATGGCGGTATTTCTGGCTATGTTGAGGATCCAAGTGAAAAATCGACCTTTGGATGTATCATATTGATCTGATTTTTCCCAGATCTTTATAAAAACATCATGGCAAAGTTCCTGCGACCTTTCGGGATCTTTCAGAATCACATTGATAACCCCACAAATATTGTCAGCATACATATGGTACAAGGTTGCGAAAGCAGCTTTGTCCTTTTGTTGAAATTGCTGTATGAGGTTTTCCAATTGCATAGCCTGATCGCTAAAGATATGAAAACTGAAAGGTTATCCAATATTGATACCCTTAAGTACCAATTCTTTCCATTCGGGATGGCGTTTTATGTACATGGCCACAAAAGGGCAAAGGGGAATGAGGGTCCATCCTTGCTCTTTAATATGTTCCAATGTCTGGCGAATAAGTTCCGATCCTATGCCTTTGCCCTCATAGGCTTGTGGTACTTCGGTATGGGTGAGATAGATCTTCTCCTTGGCCTTGATGTACTCAATTTTTGCAATGCCATTCTCTAAATTAAACTGAAATTGTTTGGCCTCTGCATTGTCGATAAGTTGGTGCTTGTTTTCCATGACTACCCCAGGTTTTTATAGCTCAATGCTCCGGATGGACATTTGGAAATTTGATCCTTCAATTCGGAGGTAGAGGCATTTTCAACGGTGATCCAGGGCCTTGCCTTGGGGTTGTATACTTTGGGAAGCATTTTTACACAGATACCTGCATGTTGGCAGAGTTCCGGTTTCCATATCACGGAAATATCGCCGTTTGGGTATTCCTTTATTTTTTCCATTGGGGTCAAGATTGATTTAGGTAAGATATGAAAAAGGCTGCATTTATGCAGCCTTTTGTTCTTGAAGTATGTGTTTCGTTGGAAGTACCGGGTCGTCTACATTTTTTTGAGGAACACGGTTGCGTTGATGGCAACATCTTCCCAAGTCTTGCTTACTCCATCAGGACCAGTATGCAACACTTCACAAGCTTTGTTCAAAGATGCAAGGGCATCCAAGGCATTCCAGTTTTTTAAATCCATGGTCCCGGAGAATTTTACGTGATTGTCCGGTGTAACCTCATACTCCATGGGAAGGTCTGTGGTTACTCCGTTCATGCTCAATTTAACAGAGCATTTTTTGTTTGCATCAAAGGCAAACGTTCCTTTGATGGATTGGGTCTCCATCATCTTATCAAAGAAAAAATGGATGATCTTGGGATCACGGGTATTTGTGGTATCGTTGGTAAAAAGGCTGCTTACGGGAATCGTAAATTGCATTCCATTAAGAGTTTCCATTGGGGTTTCGCCACCTTCGTAAGTAAGTTCCACTTGTTTAAAAGTGCCTCCGACCGGTTTCTTTTCAGTAGTCTTGTAAGCGGTAAAACGGACATTGGTGGAATCTTGTACAATACTATAAGTTGCAACTGTTTCTTCAGTTTTTTGCTCTTCCTTATTGGCTTGTTTGCAGCTAAAGGCCGTTACCATGAGTAGCGCCAATGCTGCTACTTGTATTTTTTTCATTTTGTGGGTTTTTAGATTAGGTACTAAGTTACTTAATATTTGGGCAGGTATCAACCATTTTTGGCCCTATAACATAATTTTAGGGTTGTCAAATGGATGGCCAAAATGTAATAATAGGAGGTTTTCAACTAATATTGAAAAGATGAATAGGCTTTTTATTTGGACCTGCAGCATTACCGGTTTTACGGAAGAAGGGAATTGTATTTTTACCACGCATTGGGAATCTTCATAAATTCAGTATGTTAGCCTAAACATACTCTTCAATGCTTCTTGAACCATCCTTGTAAATCCGGATTAAAGAAAACGGCGACCTGGAGTCTGTCATACACGGTATTGGCAAATTGGTTTCGCATGTATCCAATTTGAAGACTACTGTTTTCCGTGATGTTTACGCCAACTGCACCATACAACCTGTTTTGTCCAAAAAGGTCATCCTGGAGATTAATGAACAGTTCATCATAAAAGTTGAGAAAGAAGGTGTCCGTTAGCGGCAGAGTCATCTGCAGCCGATATCTGGCCCTGTGTTGGGTGTCCGTTACGTCTCCTAAATCCAAAAAACGCTGCTCCAAACGATAGCGGTGTTCAAAAAAGAACTCCCACACTTTATTCTTTAGAATAAATTGCTCAAAAATCCGATGTTCCTTGCTATCAACCTCTTCGGGAAACTCATAGTAGGTATTATCGGTGCCGATATATCCATAACCCATCGTGGCAATCGCATCTGGATTGATGTGATAATTCAATCCCGTCCGTAACAATAATTGATTAAAGTTGCTGGTGGTTTCATACAACCGAACCTGGGCCTCGGTATGGATACTGAACCTTTCCGAAACCTTGTTGGTCCCAAAATACATGTACCAAGCACCCAGATTGTCCTCGCCCGGTTGCTGGGCCTTTACCGCCAAGCAACCGAACAGGAACATTAAAGCCGTGATTTTTTTGATCATAGATTTCCATCTTTTATGGGCGTACCTTGCTCTCCTTCACCTTTGAGGTACACATCCAAAAATTCCAATATTTTACTGTAAGCGGTGATTTGGTTTTCTTTTTTAACGAACCCATGGCCTTCGTCTTCAAAAAGGACATATTCAACAGGAACGCCATTTTTGCGCACACCAGCCACAATTTCGTCCGACTCGGCCTGAAGCACCCTTGGGTCTTGGGAGCCTTGTAACACAATCAAAGGTTTGGTCACTTTATCGGTATGGAATAGAGGGGAAATCTGCTTCAACCGAACGGAATCCGCACTATAGGGATCGCCCAGCTCTTTGTATAAGGCATCCTTAAAAGATTCCCACCATGGGGGGATACTCTTCAAGGTCCTGATCCAGTTGGTGACCCCAAATAGGTTCACACCTACATCAAATTCCTCTGGGGCATACGTAAGGGCGGCCATGGTCATATAGCCACCGTAGGAACCACCGATTATCCCGATTTTTTCACCATCGATACCCGGTTGTTGCGCCAACCAGTTTTTGCCTTCCACACAATCCTTGAGGTCTTTGTCTCCATGATTCAGGTCGTCCATCTGATAGAAGGATTTACCATATCCGCTACTACCACGGTTGTTCACGGCCAAAACTGCATATCCATGGTTCACCAGATATTGGATAAAGGCACTGAAATTTTGGGTAGACTGACCACCGGGACCTCCATGTACCCACACCAAGGCCGGTACCGGATTTTCAGCCGATGCCTGATGGGGTTTGTAATAAATAGCAGGAATTTCAAGTCCGTCAAAAGATTTGAAACGAATCACTTCGGCCTTGACCAAATCCTGCGCTTGGATTTCTGGGTTTAGCACATTGGTCAATTTCGTTTGTTCCTTGGTTTCCAAATTGTACACATACAAATTGGAGGGGGTAAAGGATCCCCCGGCATAAAACCGCATCATGGTTTCATCATCCGAAAAACTTACGCTGGTGATTTCCATGTTTTCCACAGTTGGCAAGTCAATGTTTTTCCCTGTGGCCACTTCCATGACCTCAATGGTGCTCTTAGCGTCTTCATTGATATAGGTAACCTGATAAGTTCCATCGTGGGTGAAATAGCTCCCGACGATGTCCCAATCACGGGCCATGGCTTTTTCACGGGACCCATCCGCCATTTTATATTTCATCAAATAGGCAAACTCACTGCCATCATCAGTGGTGTAATAAAAGGCAGAACCATCATGTGAAAAATCTTGGGCACTGTTACCGCTTTGGGTTTCGTTTATCTTGGTCAATTCCTTGGTTTCCAAATTATAAAGGAAGAGGTCGCTATCATTGGTATTGATGGATTTGCTCAAGGAAACAAATTTTTTATCGGGTGAAATAGCGCTGACATCATACCCATCCTCATTTTGATAGACCAATTTGGATTCCATGGTTCCCAAATCCATTTCGTAAAGATCCATAAAGCGTTTGTCCCTTTTGTTGGAACCGTAAAAGAAAGAGGCCCTGTCCTGTGACCATTGGTAAAACAGGGAACGGGCACCTTCTTCAGGGGTAAGGTCTTTATGTGTGCCATCGGTTTCCATTACGAAAATATGATAGATCTCATCCCCGTTATTATCCATTCGGAAAAGCATCCTTTCATCCTTTGGAAAATAGGAAATGGAAAATACCGAGGAGCTATCGGATTGAGTAATAGGGACCATCTCCCCACCAGTGGAGGGAATGGTATACATGTTGTAGATGCCCGAACGGTTACTGGAAATCAACAACTTGCTTTTGTCAGGGGAAAAACTTCCACCGCCAATGGCCTCATTGTCCATCATTTGGTCAATGGTATAGGTTTTCATGGTTTCCGCTATGGAAGGTGTTTTTTCCTCCTTTTTACAGCTCCATATCAGGGCTATGACGGCAATGGCTATAATTTTTTTCATGTTTTGTTTATTTACATTGATGATATGTACACTTCCTAATTTATAGGAATCAAGGGTCTTTGATATCAATTGTGGCCGATAAGGCATCCGCAGCCGGGTGTTGTAAAGCTATGCGCTTCTTCATGCCAGGGGAATGCTGTATTGTATTTGTTGTTTTCCCACCAGAATTTGGTTCGTTCCGATTCGGTATTGCCAATTTCATTCATAGTCTCCGTGTCGAACAAGCGACCGTTCACCATGGTGTATTTCACGGACTCCGAGTTTCTGATATCTTCCAAGGGATTTTTATCCAGTACGATGAGGTCTGCCAATTTGCCCACTTTCAAGGAACCGATGTCATTACCGGCACCTATATATTTTGCCCCATTAATGGTAGCGGCATGCAGGGCCTCCATATTTGTCATGCCACCTTGTTGAAGCAGCCATAATTCCCAGTGGGCTCCAAGTCCCTGCAGTTGTCCGTGGGCTCCCAAATTGACTTTGACTCCTTCATGGGCAAGGTCGGTAACGGTTTTGGAAACAAGAATATGGCCGTTTTCATATTCCTCATCAGGCACCATGGTGCGGAACCTTGCGCGGGAATCGATGATTTCCCTAGGCGTATATTTTAGTAGTTTTTCGTTCTCCCAAACATTGTCCTTTTGGTAAAAATAGTATTCACCATTGGGGCCTCCGTAGTTTACAATGAGGGTAGGGGTATAGCCTGAATTGCTTGTTTTCCAAAGCTCGGTCACATCTTTGTACACTGGGGCCACTGGAATGTTGTGCTCCACTCCTGTGTGCCCGTCCATGATCATGGACATGTTGGTGTAGAAAGTGGAACCGCCTTCGGGTACCACATTGATGCCCAGTTCCCTTGCCGCCTGTATGATCTGTTGCCGTTGCTCCCTTCGGGGTTGGTTATAGCTTTTAACGGAATGGGCACCAAAGGCCTTGGTCCTTCGGATGGCCGAACGGGCATCATCCAAATTGTTGATCACGGCCTTAAAATCCCCATCGGCGCCATAAAGGATGATACCTGTGGAATACAATCTAGGGCCTATCATATCTCCATTCTTGATGAGTTCTGACATGGCGAAAATGGATTCGGTATTGGCTGATGGATCATGCGAAGTAGTGACTCCAAAAGCCAAATTTGCATAGAGTTGCCAATGTTTTTGGGTAGTCAACCCATATCGGAAGCCACCTACGTGGGCATGTGCATCCACAATCCCCGGCATGATGGTCTTTCCTGAAACATCATACACTTTCGCGTTGGAGGGTATATTGATTTCATCCGATTTGCCCAAATATTCAATACGGTTTTCATTGATGACAATGGTGCCGTTTTCAATGACCTCGTCACCTTCCATGGTAATGATTCTAGCATTGGTAAAGGCAATCCTTCCCGAAGGCTTGTAGGTTTTGGATACCAATCCCACCTTGATGCCCACAGTATCCATCTTGGCCACTTTTTCTGGGGAACCGGGCAAAAAGGTAAACCGATCTTTAATGTCGTTCTCGAAATACTCATCACCCAAAGTCCAAAAAATCTTTTGGCTATCGTTGGACCAATGCAGGTTGATGCCTGCATCCTTGGAAATTTGTGAAACAGGAACCACTTTGGAATTGTTATCGAGGTCCACCTCCTGTCCGTTGAGCACCAAAGGTGCAATATAGGCCTTGTGCAAAATAGTGAATGCTATCCAGTTGTTATCCGGGCTGGGTACTAGTCGGTTGGCGTATTTGGATTTGATATGCGTTCTTTCATCCTTTCCATTAAAATCAACGGATTTAAGCGATTTGGTCAGGTTCCCAAAATAGGTGCCTCCCGTTTGGTAGAAAATGCGTTTGCCATCTTTGGTAAAAACAGGATACTCTCCATTGTCCAAAACCCATTTTACATTAGTTCCATCGGCATTCATGGTATAGATTCCCGATTTATTGGTAAAAACCCGGCCCTGGTCATTATTGCCCGATTCTTTTTGGTAGGCGATCATTTTTCCGTCAGGACTGAAGGAAGGGGTCCTGTAAATGCCTTTTTCAGTGGTCAGTTTGGTCATGGTACCTCCAGAAGTCGGAATCTTGTACATGGCCCCAAGGTTTTCGTCGTTCCAAGTCACAAATGTAATAGTCTTCCCATCGGGTGAAAAAGCGGGTTCAAACTCAAAATCTTCTCCCTTGGTCAAGCGGACAGGTTTCCCATTGGGTAATTTTTTGGTCCACAGATGTCCCAAAGCATTGAACACCAGAGTTTTTTGGTCGGGAGAGGTAGTCGCATGCCGAATTACCTTCGCGGTAAATTGGTCTGGAGCGGCTGGTGCATCTACATGCAGCGTTTCTGCAATTTGAATTTTGGCCTCTACAGTGAAAGGGATATTCGTTACCGCTAAAGAGTTGATGTCGATCTTGTATATCTTTCCCTTGTTCCAAAAAACGATTTCTTTGTCATTCGGCATCCAACTAAAGTTGGGATATACCCCAAAAATGGCCCATGCCTCTTGCTGGTCTTTGTTCAGGTCGTCAAAAATGGGCCACTCTTCACCTGTTTCAAGATTGTGAAGGAAGAGTACCGTTTTGGTGCGAACCCGTTTTATAAAGGCAAGGGTTTTGCCATCATGTGAAATTTGTGGTCTTGCGGCACCACCAGGTCCTCCGGTAACCGTAGTGGTCTCGCCTGTTTCAAAATCGTACCGTTTGATGGCATAAATCTGCGAGTTGGGGTCTTTGTTGTACTGAAAGTAGCCTCCTGGATACACATCTTCACTATAATATAAATACTTTCCATCTGGGGAAATAACCGGTTCGTTCACATCCTGTTGGTCGTTTTTTCGCTTGGTAAGTTGAATGCCAGACCCTCCGGTGATGTGGTATTGCCAAATTTCTCCAGCTCCTAGGGAACGCCCTGAGGTAAAATGTTTTCGGGCCACTAGATAATTACCATCGGGCAACCAATACGAATTGTTCAACAACCTGAAATTCTCTTCGGTTACCTGCTTGGCGTTGGAACCATCTGCATCCATTACCCAAATATTGTCGCCCCCGCCCGCATCACTGGTAAAGGCGATCTTTTTCCCATCAGGGCTAAAATGTGGTTGCACCTCAAAAGGGATACCGGTCCGCAAGGCCTTCGCTGTTCCTCCGGTTACGGGTATGGAATAGATATCACCCAAAAGGTCAAACACAATGGTTTTACCGTCCGGACTCACATCTAGGTTCATCCAAGTGCCCTCATCGGTAGTAAATTGATGTTCCTTGAAGTCAAAATCTCCTTTGGGATTGGTCACATCCCATTTGGTATCGTCTTTTTTGTCTTGGGAAAAAAGTACTGTAGATGCCATGAGCACCAACAGGAAAAGAGGCTTCTTCATTTTTGGTCGTTAATTAGTCGCTTAAAGATACCAAAAAGCCTAGGCTGATTTCTTAAAAAGATGTTAATGGATGGGCAGGGGTATACAAGTCTTTTCGGATTGTGATCCTGTATCACTCGTTTTTGTAGATGACCCCATCTTTCATGACGAACCGAACCTTTTCCATCTGCTTGATATTTTGGGAAGGGTCGCCCTCCACAGCAATGATATCGGCCAAAAAATCATTTTGGATTTGGCCCAATCCTTCTAAATGCAGTACCCTTGCATTGACCGATGTGGCCGATTGCAACACTTTAATGGGCTGTATACCGTATTCGACCATAAGTTCCATTTCCCTGTAGTTTTCACCATGTGGAAAAACGCCTACATCTCCACCAAAAACAATATCCACACCAGATTCCAGGGCTAGTTTAAAGGATTTTTTCTTTTGTATGATTCGGTCGGTATCAGGTTCCGTGTCTTTTTTCCAACCTTTGTATTGTTCGGTGGCGTCTCCAGCGGCAAGGGTCGGGCAAAAAGCCACTTTTTTTGCTTTCATCAGTTGGAAGATTTCCATAGTTCCGCCATCACCATGTTCAATAGTCTCCACACCACCTAAAATGGCCCTTCGCATGCCTTCGGGTGTACTGGCATGGGCCACCACATACCGACCTGCAGTGGTGGCCGCGGCGACCATGGCGTCAATTTCTTCCTGCAAAAAGGTGGGTTGGGAAGATTCCCCTGTTTTCCAGCGGTAATCGGCATAAATTTTAATAAGGTTGGCACCATTGCCCATTTGCGTGCGGACTTCCTTGATCGCTTCGTCCCTTCCGCTCACGGGAACCGCACCAAGGGGCACGGTGACCCCGTCATGGAATCCTTTTGGACCATAAGCCCCTGTCGCCACAATGGCGGGGCCGGCAACCAACAATCTTGGACCGGGAATGATGCCATCATCTATAGTTTTTTTGAGATAGACATCGGTATATCCGGCACCTTCGGAACCGAGATCGCGCATAGTGGTGATTCCAGCCATCAATGACTTCTTGGCATGAACTACCCCACGAATGGCTCTTTCGGTCGGGGATTCCTTCAAAACCTGATCGTTCCATTCGGTTTCATTATAGGGATGCAAAAGCAGATGGGAATGGCCCTCAATGATTCCAGGCATGAGGGTGGTTCCCCCCAAATCAATTCTTTTATAGGAATTGGCACGTTTTAAACCATTTTCCGGTCCCGCATATACAATTTTGTTTTCTGCCACTGCAACTACCCAACCTGAATGCATTTCTTCCCCATCAAATACCCGATCTGGGATCAACAAGGTCTGTGCTTGGGTTGAAGCGGTCATCCAAAGCATCAATATCAGAAGGTAAGTGTGGTTTGAGAGAAATGTTTTCATCATGGCGTTTGATTTAGGGCATTACGGCTTCATCCAAAAGTTTATTCAATTGCTCCTTGGAAAATACCTGTGTCCCTTTAATTACGGAATGGATGTTTCGGGTATTCTCGATATTTTCCAATGGATTGCCTTCCAAAATTACCAAATCGGATACTTTTCCTTCGGAAATGGTGCCATATCTATCGGTTTGTCCTAAAAATTTGGTCCCGTTATAGGCTGAGGTCCGTAAAGCCTCCAAAGGAGAAATACCATTTTGGACCATGGCTTGCAGTTCCCCATGCAAGGAAATTCCGGGATAGGTATAGGAGTTGAAGGCCCCACTATCGGAGCCGGCCAAAAGTTGTACTCCGGCCGTATTCAGGGATTTGGCCAGTTGCCCAAAGAAGGTATCCAGTTCTTTTCTGTTTTTTCTGGCTTCCTCGGAGGCATTCATGGCACTTCGGATGCGTCCTTCGTATGTTTTGACGATACCTTCGCCCATGTATTTCAAATAAGGGTCGTTGGCGTGGTCCACTTCGTCCAGATAACTCAAGGTTTTGCCAATATGAAGGGTGGGAACAACAAAGACATCATGGTCCTTCAGGGTTTTGAAGGTCACTTGAGCTGTACTGTCGGAATAAGCGCCCATTAGCGCAGGCATGGCTCCCCAAAAACCTATTTCAACGTTCTTCAATTTTTCTGTGACATCCAATTCATTGCTGGCACAGCCTTTCATGATGTAATACAGATGTTCGATGCCATCCATTCCGGCAGCAATAGTTTTATTCAAAGTAACGGTAAAGGGCATATGACCCGATACAGTGAACCCTCTTTTTTTGGCCTCTACAATGGATTTCAAATAATTTTTTCCAGAAATTCGGCTGTCGTAGATCTTTACAAAATCGACCTTAAGTTTCTCCAAGGAATCCAAGGCTTTTACAATATCTTCATCCGTTTCCACTTCCAAGGAACCGGCCCAAGTAGCATTGGGGCCATCAATTTTAGGACCTGCCGTAAAAATGGTGGGACCTACCAATTCCTCCGCAGCGATCTGGTGCTTCCAGTCCATGACGGAATGGGTCAAGTCACCGCCAGCGTCCCGCACGGTGGTGATGCCATTGGCAATGAAGAGTTTCAGGAAATTCTTGTTGTTGGCAATCAGGGAATCACCACCCCTTAAATGGATGTGATTGTCCCAAAATCCAGGTAAAACATACTTTCCAGTGGCATCGATAGTGGAATCGGCCCTTACATTGGTTTTGGTTTCAGCAGCTTCTATGGCGGCAATTTTTCCATTGGAAATGTAAATGTTCTGCAATGCAACCTTGCCTGTTTCCAAATGGATCACATGGGCATTGGTTATGGCCAGTTCATAGGTTTCGATGGGTTCGTTTTTACAACCCAAGGCCAACAATAACAGCAAAACAAAAAGAGGTCGAATCATAGGAAATCTGTTTTCACTTTTTAAAGATACCCGATTTTTTATTTTGGGTGCTTTTGGGTATCTCCTCTTTTTTGATGATTTTTAACGAAACACACGTTTTGAAGGATACGAAGCCAAGCTGGTTCTATTTAGTATTGTTGATTCTTTCGGGAGAGGCCATTTTTATTCTTCCCTTTGTATTGCCCCGCGTTTTTAGGCCAACCGTCTTGGATGTGTTGGAGGTCGATAATGTACAATTGGGACTTTGTTTTTCCGTATACGGGCTCGTGGCCATGGGGTCCTATATTTTGGGAGGCCCCTTGGCCGATAAATATCCGCCCCGAAAATTGATCGCCATTGCATTATGGTTGACCGCCATAGGAGGCTTTTTGTTTGTGCAGTACCCCGATTTGTGGTTGCTTCAAATCTTGTACGGTTGGTGGGGCTTTACCACCATCTTCCTTTTTTGGGCGCCCATGATCAAGGCCACACGGGTATGGGGCGGTGCCAATTCACAGGGTAAGGCGTTCGGTTTTTTGGACGGTGGTCGAGGGTTTACCGGGGCACTGTTCAGTTTGTTGGGCGTGGTGGTTTTTTCCTTTTTCCTATCCGATTATCCCGCTGATGCCAGCCTTGGACAGCGTAAGGAAGCGTTTACCTATGTTCTCTATTCATCTTCCGTGATCATCATTTTGATCGGGATTTTGGTTTGGTTTTTTATGAAGACCCGGGATACTGGCGAAAAGGAAATTCTCGAACGCATTTCTTGGGAGGATGTCAAACAGGTGTTGAAACTTCCTTCTGTTTGGCTTTTGATGGTGATCATTCTTTGTGGTTATGTGGGGTATAAGATCACGGATATCATTTCGCAGTATGCGGAAGAAGTGATGCACTACGATCAAGTGGATGCGGCCAAAGTGGGTACGCTCTTGCAGTTTCTGAGGCCTGCCACCGGAATTATTTTCGGATTGATAGCGGATCGACTCAAAATTACTTGGTTGTTGGTGGTGAGCTTTGTGTTAACCTTGTTGGGAGGGCTGCTTTTCGCCAGTGGCATTATTGCCCCGACCACTACGCTGTTGTTCTTTATGTCGGTGGTGGTGATAGCTGCCGGGGTTTATGCTACCAGGGCGTTATATTTTGGTGTGATGCAGGTGGGCAAGATTCCATTGACCTTGACCGGTACTGCGGTGGGACTCATTTCATTGGTCGGATATACTCCGGATGTGTTCGCCGGTCCGGCCTACGGTATGCTTTTGGACGCCCATCCGGGAGAGGAATTGGGACACCAACATGTGTTTTGGATGTTAAGCGCCTTTGCCTTTATCGGGGGAGTTGCGGCCTTGGTCTATCACCGAAAATATGGAAAAACGCCTTAAGGGTTTCGGTACTTGATATTTTGATCGGATAGGGCCACGATTTCCTCAATCCTTTTTTGTCGGGTTTCTTCCCGTTTGGCTTGGTTCAGCCAATAGAGGTAACTTTTTTGTTGTCCACGGGTAAACCCTTGGAAATTCTTGAACGCTTTCTTGTTCTTGTTGAATGCTAGTTGCAGGTCATTGGGAACCACTCCATTTTCCACATCGTCAAGCACAGTCCAAGACCCATTTTCCTTCGCCAATCGAATGGCATCCAGGCCACTTTGGTGCATGAGTTCTTCTGCCATCAATTCCTCTATATGGTCTTTATTGACCTTGCTCCAGGTGCTTTTGGGCTTTCTAGGACAGAAATACTGTCTTCGCTTTCCATCGCCTAGACTTTTTACGGTGCTATCAATCCAGCCGTAACATAGAGCCACTCGTACTGCTTCTTCCCAACGCATGCTATCCATGTGGTGGTCTACTGCATAAAAAATGAGGTGCACTCCATCTACTGTTCGATGGTTTTCATGCAACCATTTCCGCCATTCAGCATCGGAAGCAAAATAATGTTCGGTCAGTTCGTCCAAATCAACGTTTTTCAGTATCTATATAAAAGTTCTTATCGATGACCAACTCAGGTCCTTCCAATTTTTCCGTTTTCCATTCCGAATTGGGAAATATCCAATGTTCCTTTTCATCCACAAATAGGCGGATGGGCATATCAAAATCCTCTACAACATTGGTATATCGATACGTCATTTCATTGCCTTCCATTTTATATTCCAACTTGGGAATCATGGTAGTGCGCAAGTATTGGTTGAAAAAGGCCGAAAGGTCCTTGCCACTTTTTTCACTCAGGTAATTTTCAATCTGGGCCGAAGTGACGGTTTGATGGTAAAAATCGGTATTCAGTCCACGAAGTATTTGTCTCCAAAGTTCATCATCCTCAACCAATTGACGCAAGGTGTGCAAGATATTGGCCCCTTTGTAGTACATATCACCAGATCCACTGGTGTTCACATCATAAGGCCCGATTATGGGTTTATCGTTGCGGATATTCGCCCGGGTACCGATCACATATTCTGCAGATGCCTTGGTACCGAAATGGTAGTCGAGGTACAGGTTTTCTGAATAGGCCGTAAACCCTTCGTGTACCCACATATCGGCTATGTCCTTGTAGGTTATGTTGTTGGCGAACCATTCATGACCCGATTCGTGGATGATGATAAAATCAAAATTTAAACCCCAACCCGTACCGGAAAGATCACGTCCCAAATAGCCATTTTCATATTTGTTGCCATAGGTAACGGAGCTTTGGTGTTCCATGCCCAAATAAGGCACTTCTACGAGTTTAAAACCATCCTCATAAAAAGGGTAGGGACCGAACCAATGTTCAAAGGCCCGAAGCATCATATCGGCTTGGGTGAATTGCTTTTTGGCCTTTTCCAGGTTATCGGGCAGCACATAAAAGTCCATGTCCAAAGGCCCTTTTTCTCCTTGGTAGGTTTCATGGAAATGGGCATAATGGGCAATGTTCACGTTTACCCCATAGTTGTTGATGGGGTTGTCCACAAACCAGTGATAGGTTTTGAAATTTCCATTTTCATCTACGCGTTCCAACCGACCGTTGGATACATCCATCAGGTCTTTGGGAACGGTAACGCTGATGCGCATACTGTCCACTTCATCATACATATGGTCCTTGTTGGGCCACCATACGCTGGCACCTAATCCTTGACAAGATGTGGCCACAAACGGTTGGCCTTCGGAATCCTCTTTCCATGAAAAACCACCGTCCCATGGCGCTCGAACAGCTTCCCTTGGATGACCGGAGTATTCAATCTTGATTTCATTGAAATCGCCGGGCACCTGTTTTTTCTTCAGTTGGATGAAATGTGCGTTTCCTTCGGAAGTAAACTTTAATTTTTTACCGTCTTGGGTAATGGCCGAGATTTTCATCGGCTCCTGGAGGTCAATTTGCAACACATTGGATGCTTTCAACACTTTGTAGCGAACCACATTATAGCCCGATAGGAATTTTTCACTTGGGTCTACCTTTACGTTCAAATCGTAGTAGTTCAAATCCCACCACTCCCTTTCCGTGGTAATACTGCCTCGAAGGGTATCCTGTCTGGTAAAGTTTTGGGCAGAGCCCGTCCAAGAGGCCATCAATAAGGCGCTGATGGCAATCAGATATTTGTTGAATTTCATTTTCTATCTAAATACTTTATTTGGGAAAACCACAGGGCTTTCGTGCCCATCTTTACCTACGGAGGCCACTCCAAAGAAATAGTTGTCAAGCACGATGCCTTCCAACACAAATTCTGTCACATTACCTACATATCGGGCATTGTCCCAAGTTGGGGAAGTAGTGTCCCTCCAATAGATTTTATAGCCAACGGCACCATCTACCTTATTCCAACGCAGCTTGGCATTAGGTTCCACGATACCGCCAATTTCCACAGTGGTTGGGGCAGGAGGGGCCCATGCAATCGATGCGAGGTTGATGGCGTTTACCGCAGTCAGTTTTTTAGCGTAGCCAAAATTTACGTGCTCCAATTTATCACCATATGCAATACCATCCTCCACACGGATGTCCTGATGTTGTTGGGTGTAATTTTCATGCGCCTCCATAATTCGGATGCCTGCAAAGCCAGCATCGTTAAAAGGTCTATGGTGGCCTCCGCGTCCAAAGCGATCCAATCGGTATACCATCATGGGGTTCATTTCCGGCATATAGGTTTTGGTCGTCGTGTAAACATATCGTGCCAACTGACGGGAAATGCCATCCACTTCACCACCGTAAAAACGACGGGCATTTCGTTGTTGTTCGGTTTCCGTTGGGGGTACGGGTTCTGAAAAAATACGGAAATCCCGGTTGCTCACCACGCCATCTACACCAGTAATGTTCCCGATCATATCGTTGTTCAGGATGCCTACAATGTCCCATCCTTGTGCCTTGGCATACTCGGCCAGTCCTTTTCCGCCATAAAGGCCTTGTTCCTCGCCGGAAAGTCCTACGTAAATAATGCTGCTTTCAAATTTGTATTTGGAAAGAACCCTTGCCGCTTCAATGGTCCCGGCCATGCCACTGGCGTTGTCGTTGGCACCTGGGGAATCCGAAGTAAAGTTGGCAGGATCACTGACCCTAGAATCGATATCGCCACTCATAATGATGTAGCGGTTGGGATATTTGGTCCCTTTCTGTACCGCAACCACGTTTACTACCCAAACATCATGCACGATTCGGGCGTTGTCACCTTTGGGAACCAGATTTTTTTGATAGAATACCTCCAGACAATCACTGCATTCCGAAGAGATTTTGTCGAACTCCGATTTGATCCATCGGCGAGCGGCGCCAATCCCACGGGTTTGGGAAATGGTGTCGCTCAAAGTATGTCTGGTACCAAAATTCACCAAAGTGGTCACGTCTTTTTCAATCCGCTCTGCTGAAACGTTGTTGATGATGTCATAAATGCGAATATCGGTTTGGGAATAAAGCATCGGGATGCCCATGAGAGCAACCAAAAGCACGGAAAACTTTTTCATTTTAGTAAGGTTTTGTTTCTGAAAAGCTCGATAGATACTGGAGCGGAATTTCTTATGGTTAATTGAGGTTTTGTTTTGATCCGATGAAAGTAGAAAAAAAGATATCAACGTAAAAATGTAACTTTTACAATTTTGCCCTTTTCCACCTCATAAATGGCTACTGCGGAGAATGTGGAGCCGTTTACGGTCACCGATTCCTCATCAATGACCTTGTTGCCGATAACCATCCTATTTTTTATGGTACAATGCAGATCAGGTGTGTTTTCAAAAAAACTGCCATACTGTGTTTCCATGGCTGTTTTGCCTTCAGAGAAAAGTTGGTTTGGAAAATTATACAGTTTGATATTTTCTGAATAGGTATCCAAAAAGGCATCAATGTCCCTCGCATTGTAGGCATCCAGTTGTTTTTGAACTACTGCCTCGGCATCTGAAATCACTTCTTCTGAAAATATAAATGTCATAGAGGAAATCAATCCGTTGCTTACTTCATAGATTGCCACTTGATGACCTTGGTTACCATCAACAAATGCTTTTTCTTCATCAATTATTTTATTGCCAATTGCTATGCGTTTGATCACTTCAACACTTGATGTTTTGGTATTGTTAAAAAACCGTTCATAATTTTCCAACATCGCATCTTTGCCTTGATACATTTTAATACCTGAAAACCGTTCTACCAAAATATTATCTGTAAAGCAATTCAAAAATGAATTTAAGTTCCTATTGTTGAACCTATCTACTTGTTGTTCAGCAATCTGTACAGGTGAAATTTCGGATACCAGTGCAAATCGTTTACCGTTTGGACTTAAAGCCATTCTGGAAATCTGAAAAACCTGGTTTTTGTCAAAAACATAAAAATCTTGCCATTTATTTCCTTGTTTTGGATTATACATAGCAATCCTATTATTGTCAGGAACCAAAAGTGATCCATCTGGAAGCCAAATGAAATCGTCAACTTTTAGTAGAAAATTCAGTATATCTTCTGTTTGGCCGGTAAATGGATCTAATGACTTTAGCGTTGTTTTATCACTTTTGTAATTTGTTTTGTCTAAATAGCTAATGAGGTTTTTGCCCGGAATTTTATGCAACGATCGTCCCACATTTTTTTGAACTGTATAATGGCTGTTCTCCTTCAGGTTGATGACCACTAGGTCCATTCGATTTTCAACCAATACTGTTGCGACCAACAGTTCTTTATTCATCCAAACATGGTAACCGATCTTTAGATTGGTGATAGGGGTAGAGTTGCCAGTTTTCAGGTCGTATTCATATAGCCGCTGAAGCCCATCCAAATCCAACCGAATGGCGGAAAAAGCATTTTTGCCAGGGATTTTCAGTGGGGAATATTCACTTCCGATGGGTGTGTTGGTCAACCATGTGTATTTGCTTCCTTCGTTGATGCTCAATCGAACAATATCCGTTTGGTCTTCTCTTGTAGAGGCAAACAAAACGGTATCGTCGTCCCAAAAGGAAGGTTGATTATCGTACCCATCGTTATTGGAAATGTTTTTCGGATTGGATAAGAGCGGCATGTCATTCTGGAATGTCAGGTCAAAAAGATACACCTCCGTGTTGGGTTGTGCGTTTAAGAGGATGGTGCCTAACAAATTGACGATGATGAAAACTTTGAAACTCATGGTTTGGCAAACCGTGTTAAAAGTTCCCGTACTCTTCTGGTGTTTTCCACATGGTATCTGGCATGGGTCTTTTTGAGCCCCACTTTTACCGTTATGGCCGATTCAGGAAGTTCTTGGAACATAAACTCATCTGTCCAGTCGTCACCAATGGCAAAGACAAAATCGTAATCATCTTCACTCAACATCCGAGTGGCGGCACGTCCCTTGTTCACATTACTGCTCTTGATTTCCATGACCTTGTTACCGTTCAAGACACTAATGTCGTCATTTCCGATCAAACTTCTAAGCACCGTGTTGAGCTCGGTGGCCCGTTTTTCGCCGAAATCGGGATCGGTGTTCCGGTAGTGCCAGGCCAAGGAATAGTTTTTCTCCTCAATGAAAGACCCCGGAGTCCTGTCCACAAAAGATTCCAAAACAGGTCTTATCTTGGCCATCCATTCCCCTTTTACCTGTTCCAACATTTTAAATTCCTGCCCTTCTCTGGAAATCCAAACCCCGTGCTCCACGATCATATTGTATTTTTTTGGAAGGAACCAACGCCCAAAAGTCTGTTTATCGCGCCCACTGATCAGAAAAAGGGAGGTATCCTTTTGGTGCTGTAGCTGGTCCAAAAGTTCATACAGTTCTTCATCTGGTGCTGCTTTTTGGGGGTCTTTGTGAAATCCGACCAAGGTGCCATCATAATCCAGGAACAACAACCGTTTTTTTGCTTTTGTATATTCGTCGCCAATGTTGTTCAAGATGTCATTGGACATTTTCTGTGATATGAAGGAACTGCCCACATCTTTCTTCTCTTTCAATGCACGCATGAACTCCTTGGCCCATACTTCAACATTATAGCGTTCCAACCGGTTTTGAAGAAACTCGTTCCTCGCTATTTGTTCTTCAACGGGCATGTTCAAGGCTTTTTTCAAGGTGTCCGCCTGTTCCTCAAAATTGTTGGGGTTGATCAAAAGGGCTTCGTTCATTTCATAGGCCGAGCCTGCCATCTCACTTAGGATAAGGACACCGGTCTTGTCGGTCCGTGTGGCGATATATTCCTTGGCGACGAGGTTCATGCCATCCCGAAGGGGCGTTAACCAGGCAATATCACTTGAGGTATATAGGTCTATAAGGTTATCAAATGGCAACGAGCGGTAAAAATACCAAATCGGGGTCCAATTTACCGTGGATAGTTCCCCGTTGATGCGCCCGACCAATTCATCAATCTCTTTTTTCAGCAACTGGTATTGGGGCACATTGGAACGCGATGGAACGGCCAACATGATCAATCGTACCTTTTCCCTGTATTCAGGATACTTGTTCAAAAAATATTCAAAAGCGTTGATACGCTTTGCGATACCCTTGCTATAATCCAAACGATCTATAGACAAAATGAGTTTGGTATCGGGTGCAGAGGCCTTGTGGTTATCCAGCCGCATTTGCAGGTCACTGCGTTCGTCTTCACTTTTTGAGGAATGCAGGATGGCGGCATCCCTAAATTTTTTGTAGTCGATTCCCATAGGGAAAGAATCCACTTTAATTACCCTGTTGTCCAAATAAATATCATTGAAACTTACATCCAAGCCCAACAACCTTCTTACGGAACTCAGAAAATGTCGTTCGTAGTCATAGGTATGGAACCCGATCAAGTCGGAACCCAACAAGCCTTCCAATATCTCTTCACGCCAGGGCAGGGTCCTAAAGATTTCGTAGGAAGGAAAGGGGATGTGCAAAAAGAAACCAATAGTGGTATTGGGGCGTTTTTCACGAACCATTTGGGGCACGAGCATCAATTGGTAATCGTGCACCCAGATGGTGTCGTCCTCGTCCGACTGTTCTATAATGGCATCGGCAAATTTTTGGTTAACGGCTTTGTAGGTGTTCCAAAAATCAAGCTCGAACTCAGAATATTCCAAAAAATAGTGGAACAGGGGCCAAACCGTTCGATTGCTAAAACCGAAGTAAAAACCTTCTATTTCTTCGGCATTGAGTTTTACATTGGCACAACCGTTCTCGGCCAATGCCTTGTCGATATCCTTCTCCAATTCAGGAGGGGTTTCTTCATCGGTAAGTCCCGACCACCCGATCCAGAGCCCATCGCTTCCACTGTGAACTGATTTCATTCCGGTGGCCAAACCTCCTACACTTGGTATAGCATTGATGGTTCCATTGCTAATTTGTAATTGAACAGGTAGTCGATTTGAAATAATGATAGTTTTGCCCATAAAAGGATGGTTTTGTCAGATTTTAATTTTTTGTTTCTTTAAATTTCGGGAAATTCGACCGCAAAACCAATTTGTTCTAACCCTTTTGAGAATATTTAGCCTATGGATAACCTGAATTATGGAATTATCGGCAATTGTCGGAGTGCAGCCTTGATATCCAAGGAAGGTTCATTGGATTGGTGCTGTTTGCCCGAATTTGACTCCACATCTGTCTTTGCAAAATTGCTGGATGAGGGGAAAGGTGGCAGTTTCGGGATACTTCCAAAGGGGAATTACAAAGTGGAACAACGCTATCATAAGGATACTGCCATTCTGGTTACCCGGTTTTCGGATGGGAACGATGTTTTTGAAGTGCACGATTTTATGCCCAGGCACCACAAAATGAACGGAAAATATTTGGCGCCACCGGAAATTATCCGTTTTTTAAAGTACGTTTCTGGAAGTCCCAGATTTTCGGTGAAGTACGATCCCAAACTGGAGTATGCCATGGGGGAGACCAAACACTTTATCAAAAGGGATTTTATTGCCAGCCTTACCCATGAACAAAAGTACGATACCTTATTCCTGTACACTTCATTTGACAAAAAGGCGGTGTTGGATGGAAAGGATATGCTTTTGAAAGAGGATGGGTATTTCTTGATATGCTACCACGAGAAAATTTTGAAACCCTCAACGGAAAAAATGGCCCTGGAACTTGAACGGACCAAGGTATATTGGTTGGATTGGGTGGACAAAACCCCAACTTACAAAAAATTCAACGATCAGATTGTTAGAAGTGCTATTACCCTAAAGATGCTCACCTATGACAAGACCGGTGCCGTATTGGCGGCAGCTACAACTTCATTGCCAGAGACCATTGGAGAAGTCCGAAATTGGGACTATCGTTTTTGCTGGATACGCGATGCATCCATGGTGATCAAAGTAGTTTCGGAACTAGGCCATAAGAATTCCGCCAAGCGTTTTCTTCAGTTTATCATTGACCTGATGCCCGATAAGGATGAAAAGTTGCAGATCATGTATGGCATCAACAAGGAGAAAAACCTTACCGAAATCACTTTGGACCATTTGGACGGGTACAAAGGATCTAAACCGGTTCGTATCGGGAATGCGGCCTATATGCAAAAGCAGAACGACATCTATGGCATTTTGATGGATGTGATCTATGAGCAGATACGATCTTTTAGCAACGATATAGAGAATGTGGAAGAACTTTGGAGTATTACCAAAGGCATTGTTTGGATCGTTGGCAATCACTGGCAAGAACCGGACAAAGGTATTTGGGAGTTCCGTGGGGAAGATCGCCATTTCACCTTTTCCAAGGTATTGTGTTGGGTTGCCTTGGACAGGGCCATAAAAGTGGCCAAGATGTTCGGGAAGACTCACAAGATCGAAAAATGGACGGCTTTGGAGCAGCAAATCAAGGAGGATATCCATAAAAATGCCTGGAACAATGACATCAATGCCTTTGTACAGTCCTATGGGTCCCGTCACTTGGACGCATCGGTGCTACTTATGGAATCTTACGGATTCATACATGCCAGGGACCCAAAGTATGTGAGCACGGTCAGGGCCATTGAAGAGGGACTTAACAACGACGGACTTTTATATCGCTATAAAAATGAGGATGATTTTGGGTTGCCTTCATCATCCTTCACCATATGTACGTTTTGGTTCATCAACAGTCTGTTCAAAATAGGGGAAGAGGAGAAGGCGTTGGAATATTTTGAACGCTTATTGGGGTATAGCAACCATTTGGGGCTATTCAGTGAGGATATCGATTTTAAGACGAAACGATTGTTGGGAAACATGCCGCAGGCATATTCACATTTGGCGTTGATCGAATGTGCCATCAATTTTTCAAGAAAAGAGAGTGACGAACGGATTTTGGAATCCATTAGTTGACATGCGTTCTGTGATACTAAGATCATGTCGCCTTGAGCGGAGTCAAGAGGTTTTTGGGTCTCGACTGCGCTCGACCTGAGAATGAAGAAAATAAAAAACGCCCCATTTCGGGGCGTTTTTCAAATCCTATGGGTTTTCATCCCAGCAAAATTTGAATTAGTCAAAGGTATACCCGTTATCTGCGGCTACTTTGTCAGCGATTTGCGTACGTAAGGCCACAACATTGGGTTGGTTCGTATACTTGGTGAAGCGTTTCAATCCCATCAACATCATACGTTGTTCATCTCCCTCAGCAAAGGAAACAATTCCTTCCTTGGCTTTTTGTTGAATGATGTCGACAGCCCTGTACAAATACAGTTTGGACATGGCAATTTGGGTGGCTTGGGCTTCTTCACCAAAGCGTTTTGCATTTTTCTCGGTACGAAGGATGGCGGATTCTGCCATATATACTTGGATCAAGATATCGGAAGCGGCCATCAACAACATTTGATGCTCTTCCAGATCTGGGCCGAACTTTTGTACGGCACTTCCGGCCACCATCAAGAATACTTTTTTCAAGCGGGCGATCATGTCCTTTTCTTCAGCAAAAAGAGCTGAAAAATCAGGGGTGTCAAAAGAAGGGATTCCCATCAACTCTTCTCCTACAGCGGTGGCGGGACCTAAAAGGTCCACATGGCCTTTCATGGCCTTTTTTACCAACATGCCAACGGACAACATTCGGTTGATTTCGTTGGTGCCTTCATAAATCCTTGAAATACGGGCATCCCTCCATGCTTTTTCCATGGGCGTATCGGCGCTGAAGCCCATTCCACCAAAAATCTGGATACCTTCATCCGTGGTGTGCTGTACGTGCTCGGAAACGGCCACTTTCAAAATGGAACATTCAATAGCATATTCTTCCACACCCTTAAGTTCTGCCTCTTGGTGGGAGTTGCCACTTGCCTCACGTAATGCAATGCGATCTTCAATGTTTTTGGCGGCACGGTAACAGGCAGATTCATCCACATAAGCGTTGGTTGCCATATCGGCGATCTTTGCCTTGATGGCACCAAAGTTGATGATCGGCGTCTTGAACTGGATACGCTCGTTGGCATATTTGGTAGCTTCGTTCACAATGCGACGTTGGGCCTCCAAACAAGCCGCGGCCAATTTGATCCTACCAATGTTCAAGGCATTCATGGCAATCTTGAAACCATTACCTCTTTCGGAAAGCATGTTTTCTACGGGAACTTTGGTCTCGTTGAAGAACACTTGGCGGGTAGAGGAGGAGTGGATACCCAATTTCTTCTCTTCATCACCTAAGGTGATACCATTGCTCGGGTCGTTTTCCACGATGAAACCCGTAATGTTCTTATCGTCCTCGATACGTGCAAACACGATGAACATATTGCAGAATCCCGCATTGGAGATCCACATTTTTTGTCCCGTGATGCTGTAGAATTTACTATCCGCAGAAAGTACTGCCTTGGTTTTTCCGGAATTGGCATCGGAACCGGCACCGGGCTCTGTCAAGCAATAAGCACCGAACCATTCGCCAGTAGCTAATCTTGGCACATATTTTTGTTTTTGCTCTTCGGTTCCGTACAAGGTGATTGGCATGGTGCCAATCCCGGTGTGCGCTCCGAATGCGGTGCTAAAAGAACCTGTGGCCCCGGAAATGTAGTCGCAGACCAACATGGTGGACACGAATCCCATGCCCATTCCGCCATAGGCCTCTGGTACGGCAACGCTTAAAAGTCCCAGTTCCCCGGCCTTTTTCATGCACTCTTCGGTGTAGGCGTAATCTTTTTTCTCAAAACGTTCCCAATGTGCCCAAAGTTCCCGATCTACAAATTCCTTGGTACTTTCACGCATCATTTTTTGTTCTTCGTTGAGGTCTTCCAAGGTGAACACATCTTCACAGTTGGTCTCCTTGACCAAAAATTGACCTCCTCTCAATATGTCTTTTTCCATTGTATCGCTCATGGCTAATGTTGTTTAGTAATTTTAGTTTAAAAATTCATAGATGCCTGCTGCACCTTGACCTGTACCTACGCACATGGTCACCATGCCGTATTTGCCTTTCATGTTGCGCTTTCGCATTTCATCAAAGAGCTGTACGGACAGTTTGGCTCCTGTACAACCCAGTGGGTGTCCCAAGGCAATGGCTCCTCCATTAACGTTCACAATGTCCTGGTTGAGTCCAAGCTCTCTGATGACCGCCAAGGATTGAGAAGCAAATGCTTCGTTCAATTCCATTAATTCGATATCTTTTTGCTGCAGGCCAGCTTGTTTCAATGCCTTTGGAATGGCTTTCACTGGTCCAATCCCCATGATACGTGGTTCCACACCGGCTGCGGCATAGTTGACCAAGCGGGATATAGGTTCCAAATTCAGTTCTTTGACCATTTCTTCGCTCATGACCATTACAAAAGCGGCTCCATCACTCATTTGTGAGGAGTTCCCTGCGGTGACACTTCCATCCGCAGCAAAAACGGGTCTCAATTTATTGAGGGTTGCAATATTGGTGTCTGCTCTTGGTCCTTCATCTTTGTTGACAGTATAGGTTGTGGTCTCTTTTTTACCCGCGGCATTCACAAAGGTATGCTCCACTTCTATCGGCACGATTTGGTCTTGAAAACGGTTTTCTTCTTGGGCCTTCAAGGCTTTCATATGGGAGTTGTAGGCAAAAATATCCTGGTCTTCCCGTGAAACGTTGAATTGCTTGGCCACTGCTTCCGCAGTAAGACCCATTCCCCAGTAATAGTCCTCATGACCTTCTTTGGCCGTGGCATAATCGGGAGTAGGTTTATAGCCTCCCATGGGGATGTAGCTCATACTCTCTGCACCACCGGCAATGATACAATCTGCCATTCCCGATTGGATTTTGGCCGTTGCAATGCCGATGGTCTCCAAACCGGAAGCACAGTATCGGTTTACCGTTACCCCTGGAACATCGTCAATATTGAGGCCCATCAAGGAAATCAATCGGGCCATGTTAAGTCCTTGTTCCGCCTCTGGCATAGCATTTCCCACAATCACGTCATCAATACGTTTTTTGTCCAGTTGGGGGAGTTCCTTCATCATATATTCAATGGTCTCGGCGGCCAGTTCATCGGGTCGCTTGAACCTGAACAAACCTCTCGGGGCCTTGCCCACGGCCGTTCTGTATGCTTTTACTATATATGCTGTTTTCATTTCTTTTTGGATTCTTTGATTTTTGGATTACTGGATAGTCAGATATGTCTGTTCGAACAGTCTAATTATCCAGATTATCTAATTCCTAAGGGGTTTTCCTGTTTTCAACATATGTTGGATACGTTCCAAGGTCTTCCTTTCGGTACAAAGGGAAAGAAAAGCTTCTCGCTCCAAGTCCAAAAGATACTGCTCCGTTACCAACGTAGGTTCGGACAGGTCTCCACCGGCCATCACATAGGCCAATTTATCGGCAATTTTCTTGTCGTGTTCCGAAATGTAATGACCCGCTTCCATGGAATCGGTTCCCACCAAGAACATTCCCAAAGCTTGCTTGCCCAATACTTTTACATCCTTTCGCTTGACAGGTTTGGTATATCCTGCCTCTGCCATCAACTTGGCATGCGCTTTGGCGGTTGCTATTTGACGGTCTTTGTTGACCACAACCACATCCTTGCCTTTTTGAAGGACGCCTAGGTCGTATGCCTCGTAAGCTGAAGTGGATACTTTGGCCATACCGATGGTCAAGAAATATTCTTGGAGTACGTTCAGTTCCACATCATTCTTACGGAAGGTATCCGAAGCCCTCAAGGCCATTTCCTTGGAGCCACCTCCGCCGGGAATCACCCCTACACCAAACTCCACCAATCCGATATAGGTTTCGGCAGCAGCCACCACTTTATCGGCGTGCATGGAAAGTTCACAACCACCACCCAAGGTCATCCCATGAGGTGCGGACACCGTAGGGATGGAAGAGTATCGCATCCGCATCATAGTATCCTGAAAGTATTTGATGGCCATGTTGAGCTCGTCGTATTCCTGCTCCACGGCCATCATAAAGATCATCCCGATATTGGCACCCACAGAGAAATTGGCTCCCTGATTACCGATGACCAATCCCTGAAAATCCTTTTCGGCGAGGTCCACGGCTTTGTTCAATCCGGCCAAAACATCACCGCCAATGGTGTTCATTTTGGATTGGAACTCGCAGTTAAGAATACCATCACCCAAATCTTCGATGACCACACCACTGTTCTTGAAGACTTCGTTGGATTTACGAATATTGTCCAAAATGATGAAAGAATCTTGTCCTGGGACTTTCTCCATGGACTTTTTGGAGATGTCATAGAAATAGGTAGCTCCATCTTTTACGGTGTAGAAGGAATTGACTCCCGCAGCCTTCATTTCGGTTATCCATGCAGCAGCTTCCAAACCCTCAGCTTTGATAAGTTCGAGGCCTTTTTCCAGCCCAACGGCGTCCCAAATTTGGAAAGGACCGTGTTCCCAGCCGAAACCGGCCTTCATGGCATCATCTATCTTATAAAGTTCATCCGAAATTTCTGGAATCCTGTGCGTCACATAAGCAAAAAGCGCCCCGAAACTTTTTCTGTAAAACTCACCGGCTTTATCTTTTCCACCTACTAAAACCGGGAAACGGTCAATGACCTTGTCAATAGTTTTGGTGAGCTCCAAAGAGGCAAACTTTGCACTTTTTTTGGTGCGATAGTCCATGGTGTCCAAATCAAGGGTAAGGATATCGCTCTTACCATCGTCCCCAGTCACCTTTTTGTAGAAGCCTTGCCCAGTTTTGCTGCCCAACCATTTGTTTTCCATCATGGTTTTGATGAAATCGGGTAGTTGGAACAGTTCATGGCGTTCGTCATCTTTGCAGTTTTCACTGATACCGTTGGCTACATGGACCAACGTATCCAACCCGACAACATCAACAGTTCTGAAAGTGGCAGATTTTGGCCTCCCGATGACGGGTCCGGTTAATTTGTCCACTTCTTCCACAGTCATGCCAAGGTCTTTTACGGCATGGAAAAGACTTTGGATGCTGAAAATCCCGATGCGGTTCCCGATAAAGGCAGGGGTATCTTTGGCCACTACGGAAGTTTTCCCTAGGAATTGCTCCCCGTAACCGTTCAGGAAGTCTAAAACTTCTTGGGAGGTTTTAGGACCTGGGATGATCTCAAAAAGCTTTAGGTACCTCGCAGGGTTGAAAAAGTGCGTTCCACAAAAATGTTTTTGGAAATCCTCACTTCTTCCCTCGCTCATAAAGTGGATGGGAATACCTGAAGTGTTCGAGGTAATCAATGTCCCTGGGGTCCTGTGCTTATCCAGATTTTCGAACACCTGTTTTTTAATGTCCAGCCGTTCCACCACCACTTCAATGATCCAATCCACTTGGGACACTTTGGCAATATCGTCTTCCAAGTTCCCTGTGGTAATTCGATCAGCAAATTTTTGGTGATAGATGGGAGAGGGTTTGGATTTGAGTGCGGCAGCCAAGGAATCGTTCACCAAACGGTTACGGACCACTTTATCTGCCAAGGTAAGCCCTTTTGCCTTTTCCTTGTCGTTGGGTTCACGCGGAACAATATCCAACAGCAATACCTCGACCCCGATGTTGGCAAAGTGGCAGGCAATGCCACTCCCCATGATTCCGGAACCGATTACGGCAACTTTGTTTATACGCCTTTTCATGTGCGGGTTTGTAAATTAATTATTAGTTGTTTTTATATAGATTTTCTTATCGGTGATAAGTTTGTTGATGATATCGATAGTCTTAAAAAAACCATTCAAATCCTGTTCAGAAACATGCTCTTTGACCACTTCATTGAACCTAAGAACTACATCTTTGGATGCCTCCCTTTTTTCAAGCCCCAGTGCAGTAAGATAGATCAATACGCCTCTCCCATCATTAGGGTTGGGTCTACGTTCAATATAGCCTCTTTCTTCAATTGTCTTTAATATCCTTGACAAGCTTGTGGCTTCCATTCCCATTTTAGGCCCTAAGGTAGTACTGGGTGTACCGCCTTTTGGGTCCATACTCAGCAATGTAAAACCAATCGCCATGGTAAGTCCATAATTTTTGGCCTCTTCATTGTACATTTTGCTTACCGCTTGCCATGTAGCCCGAAGGGCATAATCAATGGTCAAATCTTTCATAGAACCGGTTTGGTGTCTTCAAATATATAAAAATTTATTATGCATGCATAATAAATTATGGTTAAGAGGATGGTAAATTTTGTCCTATGGAAAGAAAGTGAGGGTAGGGATATTGGTGATGTTTGGATTCTTCGCCTTGTTCAGAATGACAAATAAGAAAGTTTAGTGGATAATTTAAAAGGTACAGTTTTCTTGAATGCTCATTCTATAACATACCTAATGACCTCTCAGCATGACATGCAAACTTTGGCAAAGAACAGATTTCTCATCCCGATAGTTATCGAGACGTTCGAAATGAGAACAGAGATTGTTTATTGCCATTATCCTTGGACAAAAGGAGATTTCTCGACTTCGCTCAAAATGACATCGGTTATTGTTAATTGCCAATTGGTTATTGTTCAATGTCCATAGATGTCATTGTAAAGCGCAATATATTTTTCCTTGATGGGTTTCCTCCTCAATTTCATGGTAGGGGTAAGGTGTCCGCCATCCACACTCCAAACATCGGGGGTCAATCGGAATTGTTTGACTTTTTCCCATTTGGCAAATTCTTCGTTGGCCAAGTCCACTTCGTCCTGGAATCGGGCTATTACTTTTTCGTTTTTGACCAACTCGGCATTGCTTCCAAGGTCGATACCATGTCTTTTGGCCCATTCCCGTACAAATTCAAAATTGGGCTGGATGAATGCTGCCGGCATTTTTTCACCTTCGCCAATGACCATGATCTGCTCAATGAAACGGGATTGCTTAAATCGGTTCTCCAAAATCTGCGGAGCTACATATTTTCCACCTGAGGTCTTGAACATTTCCTTTTTACGGTCGGTAATCTTCAAAAATCCTTCAGCATCCACTTCACCGATATCCCCGGTATGGAAATAATCGCCAGTCATCACTTCGGCGGTTTTCTCGGGATCTTTGTAATACCCCATCATCACGTTGGGGCCTTTGCATAGAATTTCGCCATCCTCTGCAATCTTTACCTCAACGCCATCAATAATCCTACCTACTGTACCGATTTTCCAACCTTTGTTGCGTTGGTCGTTCACAGCAATTACTGGTGAAGTTTCCGTTAAACCATACCCTTCCATCACGGGCATGCCGGCTGCCCCGAATACCCGTGCGAGCCTGGTCTGCAATGCGGCACTACCGGAAACCATAATTTCCAAGTTACCGCCCAGACCTTCCTTCCATTTGCTAAAGATGAGTTTGCGGGCCAAGGCCAATTTCTTTTCGTACCACCAACCGTTGGCTTCATAAGGTTCAAACTTAAGGCCTTCTTCAACGGCCCAGAAAAACAGTTTCTTTTTAATGCCTGGCTGGGCGGCACCTTTGCTGATAATGGCATCGTAGACCTTTTCCAACAAACGGGGTACCACCGTCATTACATGTGGTTTGACTTCTTTAACATTATCACTGATCTTGTCAAGACCTTCGGCAAAATAGATTTCCACACCACAATATTGGTATAGGTAGAGAATCATCCGTTCAAAAATGTGACAGACAGGCAAGAAGCTCAAGGCAGTAGCCCCCGATTCAAACGGCACTCTTTTTTCACTGGAGATGACGTTGGAAACGATATTATCGTGTGATAGCATGACCCCTTTTGGCCTTCCCGTAGTTCCCGAAGTATAGATCAAGGTGGCCAGATCCATGGGACTGACCGACTCTTTCAATTTTTCAACCTCCTCTTGGTTGGACATATCGGCACCCATATCCAATACGGTTTTCCAATTTTTGCAATTGGAAAGTTCGTCAAAGGAATACACCTCTTCAAGATTCTTGAGATTGGAACTGACGGTCAAGACTTTTTCCAGCACCTCGGCGCAGGAAACAAAACAATATTTCGCCTCGGAATGGTTCAAAATATATTCGTAATCGTCTTCCGAAATGGTTGGGTAAATAGGAACGGTCTGTGCAGCAATCTGTAAAACACCGATATCCATGATGTTCCACTCCGTGCGATTGGTCATGGAAATGATGGCAATCTTGTCATTGGGTTTCACCCCCATGCGCAACAAAGCCCTGCTTATGGCATTGGCCTTGTCCAAATATTCCTGTGTGGAGGTCGCTACCCATTTGCCATTATATTTGGTAACCAATGACTTTTCTAGGGGGCGTTTTTCAAGTTGGTAATAGGGAAAATCAAATAATCGGGTAACAGATTGCATAGTAAGTTTTATGTAAAGCGATTGCAAATTAGCAAATCGGAGCTTAACAAAGAAAACGATTTAACAATTACCAAGGTGAATTTTTGAAAATTCCCTAAATAATTCACAATATCGAATCCCTAAATTACTAATCATCCAAGGCTGCTAACCATTCCCGTGCATTCACAAAGGCCTGTAACCAAGGTGAAACCGCGTCCTGTCTATCCTTTGGATAATGGGCCCAGTTCCACGGGAAGGTTGATCGCTCAATATGGGGCATGGTCACCAAATGCCTACCCGTTTTATCACACAGCATTGCGGTGTTGTAATCGCTTCCATTTGGATTGGCTGGATAGCCTTCGTATCCGTATTTGGCCACAATGTGATATTGGTCTTCATTGTGTGGCAAACTGAATTTCCCTTCTCCATGACTGATCCAAACCCCTAAGGTGGTGCCAGCCATATTGGACAGCATCACGGAGTTGTTTTCTTGGATCTTTACCGAAGTAAAATTGCTTTCGTGTTTGTGTGACTCGTTATACGTCATTCTGCCATGAGTCTCATGTTCTGGGTTGATAAGATCCAACTCCATGAACAACTGGCAGCCGTTACAAATACCCACGGAAAGGGTGTCGGGTCTTGCGAAGAAATCCTTTAAGGCCTTGTTGGCTTTTTCATTATATTTGAAAGCACCTGCCCAACCTTTGGCACTGCCCAAAACATCTGAGTTGGAAAAGCCTCCCACGGCACCGATAAATTGGATATCCTCCAACGTTTCCCTACCTGTGATGAGGTCGGTCATGTGCACGTCTTTCACATCAAAACCGGCCAAATACATAGCGTTGGCCATTTCGCGTTCCGAGTTGCTTCCTTTTTCACGAAGGATGGCAGCCTTGGGTCGATTTGAGGAGGGAACTTTGGGCAATACACCTGTAAAGTTTTCAGGGAAAGCATACATTAATGGTTGTTCCTTGTAGTGGTCATAACGGTCCTTGGCCAAACCATTGGCAGTCTGCTTACTGTCCAATAAATAAGACGTTTTGAACCAGGTATCCCGAAGCGATTCGATGTTCAGGCCGATTTCCACACCATTGTTCTTGATATGCAGAATGTTACCAGTGGAAACACTTCCAATTTTGTTGAATGCGATGCCATTTTCAGCCAAAACTTTTTCGATAGAACTGTCCTTGGACTGAAGTACAACCCCAATGTTTTCCGAGAACAATAGTTTGATGATGTCCGATTCGCCGATGGGAGTCAAATCCAGTTCGGCGCTAAGGTCGTTATCGGCAAAACACATTTCCAACAAAGTGGTGATCAAACCTCCAGAACCAATATCATGTCCGGCTAAAATCTGTCCATCCTTGATCAATTGTTGAAGTGTATTGAAAACCGTTTTCACATAAGCGGCATCCAAAACGGATGGAGCTTCATCCCCAATACTGTTTAAGACCTGGGCAAAGGACGATCCACCCAATTTATGGTTGTCCTTGGACAAATTGATGTAATAAATGTCCCCACCATTTTTTTGCAGTACTGGCTCCACAATTTTGGTGATGTCATCACAATGCGCTGCCGCAGAAATGATTACAGTTCCAGGGGAAAGCACTTCACCGTCCTTGTATTTTTGCTTCATGGAAAGGGAATCCTTTCCGGTAGGCACGTTGATGCCCAGTTCGATTACAAAATCAGAAAGGGATTTTACCGCTTCGTACAAACGCGCATCCTCTCCTTTATTGCGGCAGGGCCACATCCAGTTGGCGGAAAGGGAAACTGATTTCAAACTATCTTGTAAAGGGGCCCAAACCATATTGGTCAAGGATTCCGCCACACTATTTCTACTTCCTGCAACAGGGTCGATCAATGCGGAAACGGGGGAGTGCCCAATACTGGTCGCAATCCCTTCCTTGCCTTTAAAATCTAGAGCCATCACCCCAACGTTGTTCAATGGCAGTTGAAGTGGTCCGGCACATTGTTGTTTGGCCACTCTACCACCTACACATCGGTCCACTTTGTTGGTCAGCCAATCCTTACAGGCTACGGCCTCCAATTGCAGTACTTGCTCCAAATAATCGTGGAAATGTTCCAGCGAATAGGAAAGGGGAGGATAGGTTTGTTTCACTTTGGTATCTTCCATGATGGTCTTGGGAGAGCTTCCGAACATGTCGGAAAGTTCCAAGTTCATGGGGGTTTCACCTGTAGTACCGGAGGTAAAGGTAAATGTATGGTCCCCAGTAACGGTTCCCACTTGATACATGGGCGAACGCTCACGGGCCGCCACACGATCTAGCAAATCAATATCTTTTTCGCCGATTACCAATCCCATACGTTCCTGGGATTCGTTGCCGATCAATTCTTTTTTGGATAGGGTAGGATCTCCGATGGGAAGTTTGTCCGTATCGATTTTACCCCCGGTTTCTTCCACCAATTCAGACAAGCAGTTCAAATGTCCACCTGCACCATGATCGTGAATGGAAACGATGGGATTGTCATGACTTTCCACCAAGCCACGGATGGCATTGGAAGCCCTTTTTTGCATTTCGGGGTTGGAACGTTGTACGGCATTCAACTCGATGGCAGAACTGAATTCGCCCGTATCGGCACTGGATACAGCCGCTCCGCCCATCCCGATGCGATAATTGTCACCACCCAGAATGACTATTCTGTCTCCCGTTTTCGGGGTGTCCTTTAAGGCTTGTTCGGTTTTACCGTACCCGATACCACCAGCCATCATAATGACCTTATCGAAGCCTAATTTACGGGCCTCTTCCTGATGTTCAAAGGTTAAAACAGATCCTGCGATCAACGGTTGTCCAAATTTATTTCCGAAGTCGGAAGCACCGTTGGACGCCTTGATCAAAATATCCATTGGGGTTTGATACAACCATTCCCTTTCGGCCATTCCTTTTTCCCACGGACGGTTTGCGTCCAAGCGGGAGTAGGAGGTCATATACACCGCGGTTCCCGCCAAGGGCAAAGAGCCTTTTCCTCCTGCCAAGCGATCGCGGATTTCACCTCCGGAACCTGTGGCGGCACCATTGAAGGGCTCTACCGTGGTGGGAAAGTTGTGGGTCTCCGCTTTTAGGGAAAGCACGGAATTGAATTCCTTTTCCTCATAAAAGTCAGGTTTATCGGCGCTTTTGGGAGCAAATTGGATTGCTTTGGGCCCTTTGATGAAGGCCACGTTATCCTTGTAAGCCGAAACAATATCGTTGGGATTGGCTTCAGACGTTTTTTTGATCAATTTGAATAGGGAAGAAGGCATTTCTTCGCCATCGATGACAAAAGTCCCGTTGAAAATTTTGTGTCGGCAATGCTCCGAGTTCACCTGACTGAAGCCGAACACTTCGGAATCCGTCAACTTACGGCCGAGTTTTTTGGCCAATCCTTCTAGGTAATCCACTTCCTCCTCACTCAAGGCCAAGCCTTCCTTTTGGTTGTAGGCAGCGATGTCCTCGATCTCCAAAATGGGTTCGGGTACAATGTTGATGGTGAAAATATCCTGTCCCAGACCCTTGTATTTTTGGGAGAGCATGGGGTCGTAATCTGTAAAGTCCTCGGATACAGCATAGTATTCCTCAATTCGAATGATACCCGAAATACCCATATTCTGTGTGATCTCGGTGGCGTTGGTACTCCAGGGCGTGACCATGGCGGCACGGGGGCCAACAAAAAAGGCGTCAAGTGACGCCGCTTCTATCTTGGGTTGGTTGCCGAACAACCATGTCAGTTTACTGTTGTCTTCCTGAGCAATTTCCTGTGTGGTTTGGACGGCAAAAACCTTGGTAGCCTTGTCCCCAAAAAAATGGATCATACGAGTGGTGCGTTGAGCGGTTTAAGAAAGTGCAAATTTACGATTTTGGAGTGGAAAATGACATAATGCATTTTGGAATTGTTAACTATGGATGTTGATTATTTCCTATGGAAAACAAATCTTGAATTTTTCATGGAATAAATTGATTCCTTGGCAAAAGTGTCCTGTCATCCGAACCAAAAATGATAAACTATTGAAGGGTTTCACTATCTTAGAAGCATTGTAACTAACTCAAATAACCAACCTTATGAAAAATGCCAAGATCCTGTTGTCCGGGATACTGATCCTGAGCAGTGTCACCTTTGCATCCGCTCAAAAAAAATACTCCAAAAAACAGATTGAAAAGCTAAAAAGCGAAGCCGCTGCCATTGTGGAGGCCCATAAAAAACAGTCCCAAGTGATGGTGGACAAGGTTTTCAGCTTTGCCGAACTTGGTTTTCAAGAAGAAGAAAGCTCCAAATACCTTACGGGTATTTTGGAAAGTAACGGTTTTACCATCGAACATTCCATTTCAGGGATTCCTACTGCTTGGTTCGCCACGTGGAGCAATGGGGATGGCCCCGTCATCGCCCTAGGTAGTGATGTGGATTGTATTCCCAAAGCCTCCCAATATCCAGGAGTGGCCTATCATAAGCCGATTGTGGATGGCGCACCCGGACACGGAGAAGGGCACAATGCCGGTAACCCGTTGAACATTACTTCTGCCTTGGCCGTAAAGGAAATCATGGAGCGCGAAAACATCGGGGGCACCTTGATCCTGTGGCCTGGTATTGCCGAAGAATTGGTGGCCGCCAAAGCTTGGTACGTTCGTGATGGCCTATTTGACAAAATTGATATGTGCATCTTTACCCACGTGGGCAATAACTTGGGAGTTTCATGGGGACCAACCAGTGGTACAGGGCTTATTTCCGTGGAATACCTTTTTGAAGGGGAAGCGGCCCACTCCGCAGGGGCACCTTGGAGAGGTCGTAGCGCCTTGGATGCCGCTGAACTCATGAACATCGGATGGAACTACAAAAGGGAGCACTTGCACCCTTTAAAACGTTCCCACTCCATTTTCACGGATGCCGGGGATCAACCCAACGTAGTGCCTTCAAAAGCTGCCATTTGGTTCTATTTTAGGGATGTCAGCTATGAAGGTATCATGGAAATGTATGCCCAGGCCAATGAGATTGCCAAGGGTGCTGCCTTAATGACCAGTACTACCATGACTTCCCGTGTTTTGGGTACTGCTTGGCCACGCCACTACAACAAAGTGATTGCCGAGACCATGTACGAAAACATTAAAGATGTGGGACTTCCCACATGGACCACGGCCGATCAGGAATTGGCCAAGGCCGTTCAGACTGAAGTGAAGGCTAAAAAGATCGAAGGATTGCCCACGGAATTGTCCGAATTGGGATTACCCGTTTTGGAGCCTATCAGTGGTGGTTCCGATGATATTGGTGATATTTCTTGGAAAGTACCTACCGTGACCATGCGTTTTCCTTCCAACATTCCAGGATTGCCAGGCCACCACTGGGCCAATGCCATTGCCATGGCCACTCCCATTGCGCACAAAGGGGTGACTGCAGGCGCCAAGGCTGAGGCCATGACCATTTTGGATTTCTTGTTGCAACCAGAACTGTTGACCCAGGCTTGGGATTATTTCAACAACGAACAGACCAAGGAGACCAAATACCAGCCTATGATCGCAGCTGATGACATGCCTCCCATCTATTTGAACAAGGATAAACAGGATACGTTCCGACCTGCATTGGAGAAGTTTTACTACGATGAGACCAAATACGATACCTATTTGGAGCAATTGGGAGTGGAGTATCCTACTGTGAAGAAATAGTTTTGATATTGTTCATTTTGTCTTGATACAAAACGAACCAAAAAATCAAGAAGATTTCTAGGAAATTTTTGTCATTTAGACAAAATCGTTCCAGTCCAATGCTTCATGCTCTTTTTCGCCTTGCGAAACGCATTTCCGCTGGACTGTCCACTATTTCTTGGAAATCTTCGGGTTGTCAGTTCGAGCGGAGTCGAGAACCTTTAAACTGATATCTCGACTCGGCTTGACATGACCGTTTCAATTGAATGATGCCCTAAAAGCCAAGGGTGATTGCTTGGTCTTACTTTTGAACAACTTACTGAATGATTGGGAGTGCTCGAATCCTAGCGTATATGCAATCTCGCTGACCGAAAGTTGGGTGGTCGATAATTTTTCCTTGGCTTTCTCTATCAGTTTTTCATGTATGTGCTGCTGGGTACTTTGTCCCGTCAGAACTTTGAGCAAACTGCTCAGGTAATTGGAGGAAACGTTCAGGGCGTCCGCTACGAATTGGACGGTAGGTATTCCTTTGTTGATGGCTTCTTCTCCGTTGAAATAGGTGTCGAGGATATCCTCCAACCGAACCAAAACCTCGTGGTTGTTGATTTTTCTCGTAAGAAACTGTCTTTGATAATATCGTTCGGCATAATTGAGCAATAATTCCAGTTGGGCAATGATGATGTTCTGACTGAATTTGTCGATGTTGGACCGATATTCTTGCTGGATGTGCAACAAAATTTCAATCATGGTCTTTTCTTCCTTTTCTGAGAGAAATAAGGCTTCATTGATGGCGTAACCAAAGAACTCATAGCTTTTGATGGTCTTGGCCAAAGGGGTATTCCACAGAAAATCAGGGTGGATGAGCAATAACCAACCCGAAGGTTTCCGTTCTCTTGGAAGCATCTCAAACTGTAGCACTTGTCTTGGACCGATGAAACTCAACAAGCCTTCATCAAAATCGTATTGCTGTTGTCCGTATCTAACCTTGGCCTGTATATCCCGTTTCAAACCAATGGAATAGAAATTTTGCATCCAAGTAATTTGATTTTCAATGGTCTGGTAATCCACTTGGCCATAATCGACCAAGCTTATCAAAGGATGTTCCGGTTTGGGGAGCGCACAAAATTTGTGGAACTCGCTCAAGGTGTTGAAAGTATGCATAAGCTTTTTTGATGGATGAGGGGCAAGGTTTTGCACCCTGCCCCATGTTCAAATTACTCATTAATTTTTAAAGTCCGTGGAATGACTCAATGCTTTGTTGGCCTCCAAGGCTGATTCCAGGGTTTTCAATTTTTGTTGTGCCATGCCATAGGCATCGCTACCCAAGAACAAATGTAGGGTGGGGTCATCACTTTCGGCTACCTTTATGAGCACCTCTGCTGCTTTTTCGGGATCTCCGAGTTGGTTGCCGGCTATCTCCTCTTTGTGCAAGCGTTCTGATTCACGGGCTTGGGCATATATATCCATGCGGTTTTTGGCCAATTTTAGGGAATCATCGGATAAGAACTCCGTGCGGAAATATCCTGGGTATACCAAAGTGGTGTGAATCCCGAACGGGCTGGCTTCCACAGACAAGGCCTCGGTTAAACCAACAACGGCAAACTTTGTGGCGCAATAGACTCCAAAGCCAGGAAAATTACCCACAACACCCGCAACGGATGCAATATTGAAAATATGTCCCGATTGTTGTGCCCTTAATTGCGGCATGGACTTACGGATGACGTTCAACAGACCAAATACATTCACGTCAAAATTTTGTCGCGCTTCCGTATCTGAAATTTCCTCCAATGTTCCATTTTGGCCGTATCCGGCATTATTGACGACCACATCGATTCGACCAAAAGTGTTCACCACTTCCGAAATGGCGGATTCCACACTTTCCTCGTTCATCAAATCTACTTGCAGGGGGAGGAAATCTTCATGCTTTCCCACGGCATTTTCCAAAGCGTTTAAATTTCTGGAAGTAGCCGCTACCCGGTATCCGCGGTTTAACAATGTTTTTACCAATGTTAGTCCCAATCCTTTAGAGGCTCCGGTGACCAACCATACTTTTTTTGTGTCCATTTTCTAGAATTTTTATTGTTATGAATTGACACAGCAAAGTTGCCCTAGAAGGAATGCAAGGATGTAGCCTAATCTACGGTTGTTGTAGCCGAAATTTTAGTTGGGTGTTAAAAGCTCCTGAAGAATTAATTCTTTTTCAAAAGTGCCATATAAAAACCGTCAAAACCACTTTGGGAAGCATAAACGTTTTGCTCCCGGACCAACTCAAATTCTTTCCCAGCTTCAGAGGCCAAGAATTTTTTGACTTGTTCGGTATTTTCCTGTGGAAGGATGGAACAGGTGGCATAGACCATTTGCCCGCCTTTTTTTAGCATTTTGCTATAGTTTTGGAGAATATCCTGTTGCACATCCATGATTCGGTCGATAAACTCCGGTTCCAATTTCCATTTGGAGTCAGGGTTTCTTTTGATGACCCCCAATCCGGAGCAAGGCGCATCAAGAAGGAGTCTGTCTGCACTGTTATGGAGTTTTTTGATGACTTTATTGGAATCGATGACACGGGTTTCCACGTTGTGAACGCCATTACGGCGAGCCCTGATTTTCAGCTTTTTCAGTTTGCTTTCATAAATGTCAAGGGCAATGAGTTGGCCTTTGTTCTGCATCATGGAAGCCAAATGCAAGGTTTTTCCACCTGCACCGGCGCAGGCATCAATGACACGCTGACCTGGTTCCACCTCTAAATACGGGGCCACCAATTGTGAGGAGGCATCCTGTACTTCAAAAAGTCCGTCCTTAAAGGCTTCTGTGGTGAACACATTTTTCCGTTCCTTCAGTTTTAAAGCGTCTGGATAGCCTTTTAAGGGTTCTGTTTCAATCTCTTCTTTTGCCAAAAAGGATTGCAACTGGGGTTTTGGAATTTTTAATGTGTTGGTTCGAAGGATGACTTCTGCTTGTTGGTTGAGTGCTGCAATTTCCTTGGTCCAAAGCTCGTTGCCCAAGGATTTTTCTCCCAGTTCATCCATCCAATCGGGAACAGATTCCCTAAACTTTCTGATTTTGGAAAGCTCGTCAAACCGCCCCTTGATGCGTCGTTCAGGAGTCCCATCCAATTGTTTCCAATCGGGAAGCCTTATGCCGCGCAATACACACCAAACCCCAAACAATCGGAACAAATGGGGGCGGGTATAGGGTTTGTGGGCCTCGGCTATTTCGGTATACAACCGTTTCCAACGAACAATGTCATAGGTGGTTTCGGCAATAAAGGCGCGGTCCCTAGCACCCCAACGTTTGTCATACTTCAATACTTTTTCAATGACCTTATCGGCATATTCCCCTTCATTGAAGATCAAGTGCAGGGCATCAATTACGGCAAATACCAAGTTTCTGTGTAGACGCATGACATAAAATAAGGTTGCAAAGGTACCATTTCTCCTTACTTTTGGGGAAAATAAATGTAATGAGGTTATCCATTGTACTCCTGACGCTCTTGGTTTTGGCGTCCTGTTCCACTGAAAAAAAACAACAACCCTTTCAAACCGTATCTGTAACGCCAGTTTTTCAAGACTCGGTGAGCATACGGGCCATTACATTTTTGGATGGGCAAACCTTGGCCTTTGCAGGAAGTGGGGGCGTTTACGGCACCGTGGATGTGAACAGCCACAAAGTACGGTCCAACATTCAGACCTATGATTCACTGACCCCAAGTTTTAGGGCAGTGGGGAAAACCTCCAAGGACTTTTTCATGCTTTCCATTGAAAGTCCCGCTTTGCTATACAAAACCGGGGGGAATGGTAAAATGGAAGCGGTTTATAAGGAAGATGGAGAAGGAGTTTTTTATGATGCCATGACCTTTTGGAACGACACCGAAGGCATTGCGGTAGGTGATACGGTGGATGGTTGTCTATCCATCATCCTTACCAAAGATGGGGGACAAACTTGGACCAAAATCCCCTGTTCCGAGTTGCCGGAAGGGGTTGAAGGGGAGGGTGCCTTTGCAGCCAGCAACAGCAATATAGCCGTTGCGGGAAGTCAAGTTTGGATTGGTACCACCGAAGGGCGGATCTATCATTCATCGGACAAGGGGGCTACTTGGGATATTCAACAAACCCCAATCATTCATGAAGAGCCCACCCAAGGCATCTATTCCATGGATTTTTATGATGAAAACCTTGGCTTTGCCATTGGTGGGGATTACACTTCGCCCGAATCCAACCAAAAGAACAAGATCATTACCATGGACGGTGGAAAAACATGGAACCTGATTGCAGATGGCAAGGAACCGGATTATAAAAGCTGTGTGCAGTTTGTGCCCAATTCCGAAGGGAAGGGATTGGTGGCTATAGGATTCACAGGTATTTCGTATTCTGGCGATGGCGGGGAGAATTGGAAAGAACTTAGTGAGGAGTCCTTTTTCACCCTTCGCTTTTTGAACGACTCCATTGCCTATGCTGCAGGTAGAAACCGTATTGCCAAACTCGTATTCAAATAAAAGGAGCGGCGATAACATCGCCACTCCAGAATCAATAACCAACCAAAAAACAATTAAAACTATACGGTGACGACCACATATTGTCGCCCTGTTCTCTTATACCAAACACCTCTGTATTTGTAGAGTCTACGGCCGTTTACATACACCACTTTGCTTCCTCTGGGCAACGTGTTCACGATCACTCCCCGTGGTGCGGCGCAGACTACATATTTTCTTCCCCTGGGTTTGTACCATACACCATCGGCATAGTAAAAGTTGTTGCTGTTATGCACCACAATTGTGGGACTTGTAACGGTGGTGACCACGGTTCCATATTTTGGATAAACCTTCACCACGGTTCTTCTTTGTGCTTGGGCGGCCAAGATTGTTCCCAAAAAGGCCACGATAACCAAAAGTGTCTTCATGCGTTTCATAATGCGGATTTTTATGGTTTCTGTATCTAAGACTTTGGAATCGTAAAAAGGTTTAATAAAAAAAGAGCCAAATCGGCTCTTCTCTTGTTTTTTGTTGACTTTTTATGCGGTTTATCCCCCACCTCTACGATTTCGATAGGTTTGTAGTAGTTGCTTTTTGAAGTCTTCCTCAGCCTTGATAAGTAGCAACACTTTTTTTGCAGGGATTACTTTCCGGATATTGGCCATAAATTGCTGTTCGGCATTGTGCCGTTCATTTTGAAGGGAGAGCATATTGTCCAAAAGCTCCTCCGAATCTTCGTCGGATAGCTCATGGGCCATGGAAATTTTGGATTGTAGTTCGGCACGTTCCCGTCGCCGGATGTTTTCCAATACATCTTCATGCTCGTTGTATACGGGCCAGAATTGCTGCGCCTCCTTGCTGGTCAAACCCACCTTTTCCGTAATAAAGGCCACTTTAAGCGTTTTGATACGATCCCTTACCGGTCCTTGGGCCTGCATCCAAAAGGTGCCGATCAAAAATGCGATCAGTATGGGTGTTTTTTTACTCATGATCTATGTATTCTATGTTTAGGTCCCTAAGGTCGTCAACATTCTCATCAAGATATTCCAGAATGACTTCGCCGCTGAGGTCCTCTTCCAAAATATCGTTCAATTGAACGTTTTCAAAGGAGACCATTTCGGCCAGTTCATAGGAACTCATATCAATGTTATTGTTGTCAAAATAGGCATCAATTTCGGTATTCGCCAAATCATCAAAGGTAACAGGTGAAGTCTCTGACTTCCAATTGAATCCGAAGATCAAAAGGAAAACCGCTGCCACAGCGGCTGCCCCATAGTATACTTTCCTGTAAGGCTTGAGTTGGATTACCTTACCCTTTTCTTCAATGGTTCTGGACAATATTTTAGGGACAACAGCATCAAAATAGCCTTCGGGTGTACCAAAGCCATCCGTTTTGGGAATGATGGAACCTGTTTCACCAGCCGCTTCTTGTTGGATGCGGTCCATCAAACGTTTGTTGAAGCTTTCGAAGTAGCCTTCCGGGGTGTTGAAACTATTTTTTTTGTCCTTTTTCATGATATGGTTTTGACATCAATTTTTGCCAAAGGTTTAATCTGCTTTAAGATACACTTCAATTTTCTTTACTGCCAAATGATAGGAGGCTTTTAAGGCCCCCACAGAGGTTTCCAGTATTTCGGAAATGTCCTCGTATTTCATTTCTTGGAAATACTTCATGGTAAATACCAATTTCTGTTTATCGGGCAGTTGAGCCAGTGCCTGCTGTAATTTTAACTGGATTTCATCCCCTTCAAAATATACATCTGCCTCTAGGTTCTTCACCAGTCTATCTTTAAGTTCTTGATCCCCGATTCCCATTTTTTTTGATTTTTGCTTCAAAAAAGTCAAGGATTCATTGGTTGCAATGCGGTACATCCAAGAGTATAACTTGCTGTCGCCCTTAAATCCATCTATGTTTTTATACACCTTGATAAAGGTGTTCTGCAATACATCATCGGCATCGTCATGATCCAATACAATCCTCCTGATGTGCCAATAGAGACGTTCTTTGTAAGTGTTCACCAACACCTCAAAGGCCTTTGCCTGGCTATTTTTGTCCTTAAGTTCTTGTACTAAGGTTTCCTCAGCGATCAATGGTCCATACAATTTGATGCTTTGACTAAGGTACGGGGAAAAGGTTTAATGCTACAATGGACAATTATCAATGACCAATATGCAATAATCAATTGTCAGGATTGTCATTCTAAGCAAAGCGAAGAATCTCTGCTGACAGGTTTTGTTTTAGATACTTCACAGTGTTCAGCATGACATTTTGGAGCTAAATTATTCCATTGTCATTCTGAGCAAAGCGAAGAATCCCAAAAGTTTGGTTTGCATTGAGATGCTTCACGGTGTTGAGCATGACATTTTAGGGCTAGATTATTCCATTGTCATTCTGAGCGAAGGGAAGAATCCCTTAGAATCATAATATGCATTAGATGCTTCGCGATGCTCAGCATGACAAATGACACATAAAAATTTCTAATGGTCATTCTGAACGTAGTGAAGAATCTTATGACTCTAGGTTCCTGACTCTTTGACCGATCAAATACTAAAAGACTGCATATCCACCAGTTTTTTGTAGTTGTTCTGTGCTTTCATGAGTTCGTCGTGGGTGCCTTGTTCCACAATTTTTCCTTTGCTCATGACCACAATGGTATCCGCATTTTGGATGGTGGAAAGGCGGTGGGCGATCACGATCGAGGTGCGGTTCTGCATCATTTTCTCCAATGCATCCTGCACCAATCGTTCACTTTCAGTGTCGAGTGCCGAGGTGGCCTCGTCCAAGATCATGATAGGTGGGTTTTTAAGCACGGCCCTGGCGATGGAAAGGCGTTGTTTTTGACCCCCACTTAATTTGCCACCACCATCGCCAATATTGGTATCATAGCCATGGGGCAGTTCCATGATGAAGTCGTGCGCATTTGCAACCTTGGCGGCTGCCACAATTTCTTCCATGGTGGCATTTTCCTTGCCCAAGGCGATATTGTTTTTTACCGAATCATTGAAGAGGATCGAATCCTGTGTCACCAGTCCCATCAATCCGCGTAAGGATTTTTTGGTGATGTCCTTGATATTGGTTCCATCAATCAAAATCTCCCCTTTGTTCACATCATAGAATCGGGTGACCAAATTGGCCACGGTACTCTTACCGCTTCCTGATTGCCCCACCAACGCAACGGTCTTGCCTTTTTCAACCTTTAGGTTGAAGTCTTTCAACACGTAATCGTTTTCATATTTAAAACTAACGTTGCTCAACTCGATGCCTGTGTTGAAATCCAATTTCTCGGTTGCACCGTCTTTGTCCTTGATCGGGTTTTCCGTTTCCAATATTTCCAAGACCCGTTCCGCGGCGGAGTTTCCTTTTTTCACCCCGTAAGAAGCCTTGCTAATAGCCTTGGCAGGGGTTAGGATATTGAAAGCAAGTCCCATATAGGTGATGAAAGAGGCGGGGTCTAGATCATTTTCAATAAGTACCATATGTCCCCCGTACCAAAGTAGCACGCCAAAAACTACAATTCCAAGGAATTCACTAATAGGCGAAGAGAGGTTTTGTCGGTTCAATAATGAATTGGAAAACTTAAAAAAACGATCTGTAGATTTTTTAAAAGTGTTGTAGAATTTTGATTCTGCATTGAAGGCCTTGATAACCCGAAGGCCACCCAAGGTTTCTTCCACAATGGACAAAAACTCGCCTTGTTCCTTTTGAACCTTGTCAGATTTTCGTTTCAAGGATTTGCCAATTCGGGAAATCAACATCCCTGCGACGGGAATAAAAATGAAAACAAAAATGGTCAGCTTAACGCTGATCAAAAACATTACGATAATGGTAAACAAGATGGTAAGAGGTTCCCGTACGATCAGTTCCAAAACAGACAGGAACGAATGTTGTATTTCCAACACATCCGATGTGATCCGGGCAATAACATCGCCTTTTCGTTTTTCGGAAAAATAGGAAATGGGAAGGTCCACGATTTTCTCATACATCTTGTTGCGGATGTCCTTGAGCACCCCATTACGCAAGAATGTGATATAGTACATGGCCATATAATTGAATACATTCTTTAAAAGGAACAATGCCAAAATCAACCCGATGGCCAGTAATAGTCCTTTCATGGGATCATCACCAGAAAGCTGGGTTACCTTATAGCTCATGTAATCGGTAAAATACTCTTTTAATTTTCCTATTCCTTGATATGAAGGCGCATTGGTTACACTTTTTGTTTTGTCAAAAAGCACATTCAACATAGGAATTAATGCAGCGTAGGACAACGCACTGAACAGTGCATATAAAATATTGAAGAAAACATTCAAATACCCAAATTTGCGGTAGGGACCTGCAAACCGGAGAATTTTTTTAAAGTAGTTCATTCACCTACAAATTCAGTTCGGATAGGATACCATCAATTTTGGTTTCCAGCTGCGAATTTACGGAATAATAATCGGCGGCCTTGTCCAATTTTGCATTTGTGCTGATGTAGAACTTCACCTTGGGTTCGGTGCCACTGGGTCGTGCCGCAATGCGGGTGCCATCCTCGGTCTCGTAGATCAATACATTGGATTTTGGAATATTGATCGGTTTTTCTTCCCCTGTCTGTACATTTTTGGCGGTGGAAGTGTTGTAGTCCTCTATCCAGAGCAATTTGGAGCCTTGGACAACCTTCACAGGATTTTCCTTGAAATCCTTGAGCATTTGTTTGATTTCCTCGGCACCGCTCATGCCCTTTTTGGTTAGGGAAATCAGTTTTTCCTTGTAAAAACCGAATTGCACATAGGCATCGATCAGATCTTTGTAAAAAGAACTGCCATTGGCCTTGGCATTGGAGGCAATTTCACATGCCAACAGGGTAGAGGTGACCGCATCCTTATCACGTACAAAATCACCGACCATATAACCGAAACTTTCTTCCCCACCGCCAATAAAGGTTGAGTTGGGGAAATCCTTGATCATTTTACCGATCCATTTGAATCCGGTCAGTGCCGTTTTGAACTCCACGCCATAGGCTTTGGCCATCTGTTCCATCATAGGGGTGGAAACTATGGTGGTGGCAATAAATTCATTGCCTTTGAATCCCTTTGCCTTATACTGGTCCAACAGGAACTTGGTCATCAAGACCATGGTCTGGTTGCCGTTGAGCAATTCCATTTTACCTTCCAGGTTGCGCACGGCAATGCCCAATCGGTCACTGTCGGGGTCGGTGCCCACAACCATGTCCGCCCCAATTTCCTCCGCTTTTTTGATGGCCATTTTTAGGGCTTCAGGTTCTTCGGGGTTAGGGGATTCTACCGTTGGGAAATCACCGTTCGGAACGGCCTGCTCTTCTATGATGGTGACATTTTTATACCCCGCACGTTTTAACACTTCCGGAATGGCGGTAATGGACGTTCCGTGCAAGGAGGTAAAAACGATCTTGAAATCATCCTTTCCTTTTGCATTGAAATTCCCATTCTTCACCGATGCTTCAAAAAACACTTCGTCCACCTCCTTATCGATCAAATGGATCAAGGCTTCATTTTTGTTGAAATTGATATCCTCAAATGACAAGGCATTGATTTCCGCTATAATCTCCCCATCCTGAGGGGGAACGATCTGGCCTCCATCGGCCCAATACACCTTGTAACCATTGTATTCGGGTGGATTGTGCGATGCGGTCAAAACGATACCGGCATGGCAGCCCAAATGCCTCACCGCAAAGGAAAGTTCCGGTGTGGTGCGCAAATCGGAAAACAGGTAAACATGTATTCCGTTGGCAGAAAAGACTTCCGCAACGGTCCTTGCCAATGTTTTGGAATTGTGCCTGCAATCGTAGGCGATCACTACTTTAAAATTACTGTCCGTGTACGACTTTTTAAGATAATTGCTCAATCCCTGGGTGTTTTTCCCCAAGGTGTATTTGTTGATCCTATTGGTGCCCACACCCATGACCCCGCGCATACCTCCGGTGCCGAATTCCAAATCCTTGTAAAAACGTTCCTTGAGTTCTTCGGGATCGTTTTTCATTAAATGTTGGATTTCTTTTTTTGTTGCGTCGTCAAAAAAATCGGTCAACCAAGATTGTGCGGTGGCGGTAATGGAATCCATAGTGTTTTATGCTTGTTTAGATGCTTAAAAATACAAAGATTAAAGAGTTTGGGAATACCCTAAAGATTAATTTTATCGGAGATGGTGTACCGAGTGTCATTTTTACGGGAGCGCACCATGATCTCGCCCAAGAAACCGGCCAAAAATAGTTGGGTTCCTATAACCATGGCGGTCAGGGCAATATAAAATTGGGGTCGTTGTGTGATCAATCTACCCATGGGGTTCAAAAAAAGCTTATCGATACCCAAATAGAGTGCAAACCCAAAACCTACGATGAACATGAGCACACCCAGGGCCCCGAACAGATGCATGGGCCTACGGCCGAACTTGGAAACGAACCAAATGGTAATCAAATCCAGAAAACCATTGATGAAGCGTTCCATGCCAAATTTGGTTGTACCATATTTGCGGGCCTGATGTTGTACCACTTTTTCGGAAATGTTGGAGAATCCGGCGTTCTTGGCCAATACGGGGATGTAACGGTGCATTTCTCCATGTACCTCTATAGCCTTCACCACCTGATGGTCAAAAGCTTTTAGGCCACAGTTGAAATCGTGTAATTTTACCCCGGAGGTCTTTCGGGCGGCCCAATTGAACAGTTTGGAGGGGATGTTCTTGGTGATGACCGAGTCGTACCTTTTTTTCTTCCAGCCTGAAACCACTTGATTACCTTCTTGGGTGATCATGCGATACATTTCAGGGATTTCCTCGGGATTGTCCTGAAGATCGGCATCCATGGTGATGACCACATCGCCTTCGGCGGCCTTAAAACCAGCATGTAGAGCCTGCGACTTGCCAAAATTCTTCAAAAACCGGATGGCCTTGACGTTTTCATTTTGTTGGGAAAGTGTGGAAATGGTCTCCCAGGAACCATCGGTGCTACCATCGTCAATAAAGATGATTTCATATAAAAAATGATTGGATTGCATCACCTGTACAATCCAATCATGTAGTTCTTTAAGCGATTCTTGCTCGTTGAGTAAAGGAATTACAATGGAAATCTGCATTGTTAGTTTCTCGAATTCCTTTCAAAAGTAGCACTTTTTGGTTTAGTATTCCGGCTTGGACTTTTTTAGGATGAGCCCGGTGATGACTCCCACGACCAAACCTATGATGCAACTAAAGATCAAACCGATCGGATAGCGAAGCCATCCCAGTTTTTTCTGCATGGCCACCCCTTGTTCCCATTGCTCCTCCGTCATGGAAGGATTTTGTGCCATGGCTTTTGGTTTGGCCATTTCGATCGCCTTGTCCATAAAATCGGGCTCAATAAAGTTGATGAGCACATACTGGTAAATAAGGGAAATGACAGTGGAGACCAATGCAATTCCCACTGCAATTTTTAGAGCCTCGGAGATTTTAAGATAGCCACCATTGGCCTTTTTGTAGGCATTTACCCCTAAAAATATGGCTACAACGGTCAATAATACCGAAATAACAATGACAGGAGTACCCATTTCGTAGTGCATCTTTTGGGTATAAAGCATTACCCCGAAGATTACAGAAACCAAGCCTAAAATTAGGCCATAGTTCAGCATGAATTTTGTTGCTTTAGGTTGTTGTTCTTCCATGTTTTTTAAATTTTGTGTTGATTGTAGTATGTTAGTATTGGATATCCCTAATTTGTTACATAAATTTACTTTTTTATTTTTTACCACATTTCAGTTGGAGGAATCAAAGAAATCATTAAATTTGCACCTCGAAAATTCTGAGATTAAGCATTAAAGACAATGAAAAAAGGTATACACCCAGAAAACTATAGATTGGTAGCTTTTAAAGATATGTCCAACGAGGATGTATTTATTACAAAATCTGCTGCCGAAGCAAGAGAGACCATCACAGTGGATGGCGTTGAGTATCCTTTGGTAAAATTGGAGATTTCAAGAACTTCACACCCCTTCTATACTGGTAAGACCAAATTGGTGGATACCGCTGGTAGGATTGACAAGTTCAAGAACAAGTACCAGAAATTCAGCAAGTAATGGGATTAGGCCGATAAGGGCCTTCTCTTCAACGAAATATACAAGCGCTCCTGAAACTTTTCGGGAGCGTTTTTTATTTTTGTCCCATCCAAGATATAACCATGAACTATATTCTTTCTGACGGATACCACCGCGAAAATCTATATCCCTTTACTTTTACCAGGCCTGTTTGCGACATTCGGATCGGTATTCTCACCATTCGGGAAAAGTGGGAAAAATGGCTTGGCACAACTGTAAGCAGCCTTTCGGAGGAATATCTTTCAGAAAAATTTCCTTTGGTGGTGGGGAAGGAGAACAAGGTGATCAACGGTAGTTATCTGCCCAATACAGCATTATTGGCCTCCGTTCATAATCTGAAGAATGGCGAAGCTTTAATGGATGGCGACCAGTACATTGCCTATTGTACCCCGGACCCCAAAGTTTCTTTCAACAGCGATAATTTTAATTTGGTTCCCTTCCAAGCACCAACCTTGACCGTAAAGAATACATGGGACATCTTTTCTAAAAATGGTGAAGCCCTGCAGTCCGATTTTGAACTGTTGACAAAAGGAAGAAAAAGTCAACCTGTTTCAGCTACCAATCAAGTGTTGAACCCTGAGAATATTTTTATTGAAGAAGGAGCCACCGTTGAGTTCTGTATTTTGAACGCTTCCACTGGGCCTATCTATATTGGCAAGAATGCCTTGGCCATGGAAGGTTGTATGGTGCGTGGCGGGTTAGCACTGTGCGATGGTGCCATTTTAAAAATGGGGGCAAAGATTTACGGTCCCACTACGGCCGGACCGGGTTGTAAACTGGGTGGTGAAGTGAACAATGCTGTGTTGTTTGCCAATTCCAATAAAGGACATGACGGATTTTTGGGCAATTCCGTGTTAGGGGAATGGTGCAACATCGGGGCCGATACCAACACCTCCAATCTGAAGAACAATTATGCGGAGGTGCGACTTTGGAGCTACAAAACAGAAGGATTTGCAAGAACGGGTCTTCAATTTTGCGGTTTGATGATGGGTGATCACAGCAAATGTGGCATTAACGTCATGTTCAATACCGGAACGGTGGTAGGCGTAAGCGCCAATATTTATGGCAGTGGCTTTCCCCGGAATTTTATACCCAGTTTCAGTTGGGGCGGGGCATCTGGTTTTACTTCCTTTTTACCCAAAAAAGCCTTTGAAGTGGCCGCGGCCATGATGGAGCGACGAGGCATGCAGTTCAACGAAACCGAGGCCCGTATTCTGGAACACGTTTTTGAACTTACCCAGAAGTGGCGGAATTATTGAGGAAATTTAAATGGTTTTGGCTTTTTCCAAGGCGGTTTGGATATCCCTAACTACTAATTCCTTGCTTATCAATCCATAAAGTTCGAATTTTTCAAAATCTTTCTCCAAGCCATCGTTCACTCCTGAAATGATGACTTGGATCCCTTTGGATTTGAAAGTTTTGATGATTTCCTTCAACCCTTGAAAACCTGTGGCATCGATCAAGGGAACATACCGCATCCGTATGATCACGGTCTTGGGTTGGATATGGGATTGGGTTATCGTTTCTTGAAATTGTCTTGCCGCACCAAAGAACAAAGGACCATTGATTTCATAGAGGACTACATTCTTGGGTATTTCCAGGTTCTCGTTCTCAAAAAGTTGTTCCGCCTCTTGGCTTTCGTATGTAATATTCTGTATTTGAACGGATTCACTCATTCTTTTCATGAATAAAAAACTTGCCAACACCACACCGACCTCAATGGCAATGATCAAATCAAATAGGACGGTAAGGAAAAATGTGGTCAATAGAATGATGATGTCCATTCGGTTTCCTTTGAGAATGGATACAAACTGCCTCCATTCGCTCATGTGGTAAGCCACTACTATCAAGATACCTGCCAAACAGGAAAGGGGGATCAATTTGGCATATGGGGCAAACAAGAGCATAATGGCCAACAGGACCAGCCCGTGCACGATACCCGCAATCGGGGTACGCCCACCGTTCTTTACGTTGGTAGCGGTCCGGGCAATGGCTCCGGTGGCAGGGATTCCGCCCAAAAGGGCAGAAAAAATATTGGCGGTCCCTTGGGCTATGAGTTCCATGTTGGAACGGTGCTTCCCGCCGATCATGGAATCGGAGACCACAGCAGAGAGCAGTGATTCGATGCCGCCCAACAATGCGATGGCAAATGCGGGCTGGATGAGGGATTTCACGGTTTCAAAATCAATGGAAGGAAAGGAGGACACGTCAAAACGGTTCGGGATTTCACCAAAGTTACTTTTGATGGTGTCCACCGGAATATCAAAGACACTGACAGCTATAGTCGACAATAGGATGGCCACAATGGACCCAGGGACTTTTGCTATCCATTTTTGAAAGAACAGGGTCAGCAAGACCGTACCCACAGCAATGGCAATGGCATATCCATTGACATGGCTGAAGCTTTGAAAGTAAAGGGTCCATTTTTCCAAAAAATCGGATGGAACCTTTTTCAAACCCAATCCCAAAAAATCGTTTACCTGCGAAGATAGGATGATCAATGCAATGGCACTGGTGAACCCCACGATCAACGAGTAGGGTATAAATTTCAAGAGATTGCCCAGTTTGGCAAGTCCGAACCCGATCAGGATAAAACCTGCCATAAAAGTGGCTATGGTCAACCCGGGCAGGCCAAACTCTTGCACGATGCCATATACGATAACAATAAAGGCGCCTGTGGGGCCTCCGATCTGTACCCGGCTTCCACCTAACACTGAAATAATGATTCCGGCTATGATGGCGGTAATCAGACCTTTTTCCGGGGAAACACCAGAGGCAATGGCAAAGGCAATGGCCAAGGGTAAGGCCACGATTCCAACGATAGAACCAGAGATGATATCTTTAGAAAGGGTTTCCTTGGAGATACCTCCTTTTAGGAGGGAAAATAATTTTGGGGTGAATTCCACATTCATGTTTCAGGGGGCTTTGGCCAATACACTATTCTTGTAGACAGATTTCGAATTTAGTTGAAAAATGATATGGTTGATACGGAAGCTCAAGAAGGTTATCACCCTTTTTGTCAACTGTTTTGGCATTTAAACATAATTGGGAGGCCTGTATCTTGGAAAAGTTTTTTGAGATTACCCAAAAGTGGCATACGTCTGACTGATGTCATACGCTTAACCCCTAGTTTTTTACGTCCATGTACTTTCTATTCCTCGGATGGGATGTTTTCTGTTGCTTTGTACCGGTTGTCCATGATTCATGTAAACACAACCATCATTATACATCAATCAAAATCAACAGAAATGAAAACAAAGGTACTATTCCACATGGCACTCCTACTGATCTTCGGTAATTGTGCAACCACAAAAACCCATCCACCTATTTTAAAAGATTATACTCTTGGGGAGAAATGGATCTGGAAATGGGAACGTGTAGTTGAGGGAGAGGTCCGGGCGCAAGGGGAAGACATGCAGGAAGTAGTGAACTATAGGGGAACGTTAGGGCTTTGGAATGGTGTCGATACCGTTCAAATTTCGAATACGTTACATCAAGAGCAGAGCGATACCCCTTTTCGCAATTGGCCCTTGCAGGTAGGAAAAAAATGGAAATATGAGTCGGAATGGGAAAATAATGAAGGTACTACGGGGAAAACCAGTCAAGATGTTGAAATTACTGCATTTGAAGAGTTACATGTGGTAGCTGGCACATTCAAGGCTTATCAAATAGAATACAAGGGAATTGTAACAAATTCTAGAGGTTTTAAAGGGGAGATGACCGATATTTGGTGGTATTCCCCGGAATTGAAAACATACATCAAGCATGTCAACGATGATGGTTATGGCTTGTATACCAATGAATTGATAAGCTATTCAAAAGCCGATTAAAATGACCTTAGCCTAAATCCAATACATTTCAAACAAGAACTTTGGGAAGTAAAAAATCAAATACAGGAATATCGCTTTATTGGAAATGCCAGTTGCTAGGTTGGGGCATGGTATCCCTTTTATGGCTGTATGTTGCTTTGGTACGGGACCATTTTACCCTTACCCATGCCCTCATCAATTATATCCTTGATGTTGCCATTTGCATTGGCCTTACACATGCCTACCGTTTTATGGTCCTAAGATCAAAATGGAACCAATTGGGAATCCAAAAGTTGATACGAAGGGTTGTGCCATCGATTTTGATATTAGCTGTTTTGTTCATGCTTTTCATGAATTTAAAATGGTCAGGATATGATTATTTGGTCCATGATACCGACACGTTCTCCAAGAATCTTCTGGTTTGGAACCCTGTTTTGATTACGGGACTCAGGCATATGTCCATTTGGGTACTTGCCTATCATGCCTATCACTTCTACATCAAGGAGGTGAACACGGCCAAAACGAATGCCCAGCTTTCGGTAATTGCAAAGCAAACCCAGTTGGACAATCTAGCGGCGCAGTTGAACCCTCATTTTTTGTTCAATTCCCTAAATTCCATTAAAGCATTGGTCATTGAAAACCCAAAAAGTGCACGGAGGGCCATCGATCTATTATCCGATCTATTGCGCTCATCACTTTATGAAAAAGAGCATTCCACCATATCCATTTCGGAAGAAATAGCACTGGTAAAGGATTATGTGGAGTTGGAAAGACTTCGATTTGAGGAACGTCTCAATATTCAATTCAATGTGGACCGGACCCTTGAAAACTTTAAAATCCCGCCATTGAGCATTCAACTTTTGGTAGAAAATGCCATCAAACACGGGGTAGATAAACAGTTGGAAGGAGGTACCGTTGCCATTTCGGTCCAAAGGGAGAACGACCATGTGGTGATCAGCGTTGAAAACCCAGGAAATCTTTCCAACGGGGAGCATAAGGGAGTAGGGCTAAAAAACTTGAACCAACGCCTTTTGTTGCAATATGAAGGGAAGGCGGATTTTAAGATGGAGTCTCCTTCCGAAAACGAGGTGGTTGCCACCTTAATGATACCGATTGAAAAATGAAGGATAGATTTACAACTTTGATTATTGATGATGAGCGCTTGGCGCGTGAAGAGGTGCGAAGGGCGCTTGAAGACTATCCCGAATTTGAAATTGTGGGTGAAGCGAACAATGCAGAAGTCGCCATCAATTTGATTGAAAATGAACAACCCGATATTATCTTTTTGGATATTCACATGCCAGGGAAATCAGGGTTTGATTTGCTGGAGGAATTGGGAACCGTTCCCGAAGTGGTGTTCACAACCGCGTATGATCATTATGCCGTGCAAGCTTTTGAAGTAAATGCACTGGATTATTTGGTAAAACCACTTAGGGAAGAGCGCTTTGCCAAAACCATAGAAAAGGTAAAGTCTGAATTACAAAAGAATAAAGAAGCACAGAAAGCACTGTTGGCAAGCCATCAAAAAATCTTTATCAAGGATGGTGAAAAGGTGTATTTCATCGCATTGGCCGAGATACGTTTAGTGGAGTCCCTGGACAATTATGTGCGGCTTTATTTTGGTGATCAAAAAGCCATGGTGAAGCGTTCCCTGAACCAACTGGAGGAAAAATTGGACCCCAATACGTTTTTCAGGGCCAACAGAGGACAAATTATCAACACGGAATACATCAAGGAAATACAACCTTATTTCAACAACAAACTACGAATTGTATTGACCACAGGAGAAACTATTGACCTCTCGACAAGACAATCGGTAGCGTTCAAAAACCGAAACAGTTTATAGCGATGTAACATGTAATCATATCAAAAAACGAATGGCAAAAGTATATAGCTATAGGGCGGCTATGCCCTAAACTCAAAATCAATCAAAATGAAAAAATCCATCAGTAAGGCATACAGTATAGCAGTTCTGGCCCTATTTTTTGTAGCCTCATGCAAGGAACAGACCCCGGTTCAAACGCCAAGGACTGTTACCGAAAATGGCACAACCTATCTAGTTCAGGACAGTATCTTGATTGCAACGAAGGATGGTGCCAAAATCCATGCGATCGTGGTTCGGAACACCCAAAATGAGGAACCCACTCCTGCGGTGTTGTTCCATACCATCTACGCACGTAAAAGCGACCTAAAAAGAGCAAAAATGGCAGCGGAACACGGGTATGTCGGGGTGGTTTCCTATACCCGTGGGAAGGGATTGAGCCCCGATTCCATAGTACCCTATAAATATGAAGCAACCGACACGTATGCGGTCATTGATTGGATCAGCAAACAAGATTGGAGCAACCAAAAAGTGGGGATGTATGGCGGAAGTTATGTAGGCTTCACACAATGGGCGGCTGTAAAAAACAAGGTGCATCCCGCCTTAAAAACGATCGTTCCTTCGGTTTCTGCGGCACCGGGTATCGCCGAGCCTATGGAGAATGGGGTCTATTTCAATTTTCACTTTCCATGGCACCATTATGTTTCCAACAACAAATATTTGGATACCACCCTGTATTCCAACGGGAAACGTTGGCAGGATTTGAACATGGAATGGTTTCAAAAAGGGGTGGCTTACAGTGCCATGGATAGTTTGGATGGATTGCCCAATCCCCAGTTTAGAGAGCGATTGTTACACCCGACCATTGACACTTATTGGCAAGACATGATACCCTATAAAGAGGATTTTGCCCATATCAACATACCTGTTTTGGCCACGACCGGGTATTATGATGGGGGGCAAATTGGCACCCAGTACTATTTGAGGGAGCACATGAATTACAACAAGAATGCGGATCATTATCTGGTCATTGGACCATACACCCATTTTGGCGCCCAACAAAAACCAGATGCCCGTGTTTTGGGATATGACATCGATTCCGTGGCACAAATTGATATCACGGAGTTGATTTTCGAGTGGTTTGATTACGTCATGAAGGGTGAGGCCAAACCCACATTGCTTCAAGATAAGATCAATTACGAGGTCATGGGAGCCAACAAATGGGGACACGCTGCTTCTTTGGAGCAGATGGCCACGGACACGCTCAACTTTTATTTGGGCAACCAGCGATCAGGAGTGGCCTTTTCCTCGCTGTTTGGTACGGGAAACAACGGGGAGGATATCCATTACACGCTGTCGGATCAACCTGAAGACCCGAATGCATATTTGGAGCAGACCATTGATTTTTCGGATCGTAGCAACTTCACCTGGAATTCTAGCGGTTGGAGGAACATTATTACTGACAGCTTGATGGTGGGACATGGTTTTTCCTTTGTGACCGAACCTTTTGACTCCGATTTTGAACTGAACGGTTCTTTTGGAGGGGAGATTTCGGTATCCATCAACAAAAAGGATTTTGATTATAAGGTGGCGTTGTTCGAGCAGACCCCTGATGGCAAATTCTTTGCGCTGGCATTACCTTATGTGGGTAGGGCGAGTTATGTACGAGATCGTGAGCACCGACAATTGTTGACACCAAATGAAAAGACAAAACTTCCTTTTGGCATCATACGGATGACGAGCAAGAAGATCAATAAGGGAAGTAGATTGGTTGTGGTCATCAATGGAATCAAGGACCCCTTTACTGAAATCAATTATGGGACGGGTAAAAATGTGGCGGATGAAACCATCAAAGATGCCGAGGAGCCCCTGATTATCAAATGGTATGGGGATAGTTATTTGGAAATTCCGGTAAAGAAAGATTGATGCTCCCTTTTCAGGAAACTTTTTTGGCCGTAATGGTGATATCAGGTTCCGCTAGGGTCAGCGATTTAACGATATCTTCCTGAATGTCAAAAGAAAGGGTAACCGAAGGCGTACCGTTGTAGGTGAATTGGTTGTCCCCAATTTTATACAAGCCACCTCCAAACCCGCCAATCGGTCCCAACGAAAGCAGTTTCCTCATGTTCACGGAAATGGTAAACCCTTCGTTTTCCGATGCCCCGTACAGGTAATTGCCCAAATATTTCCGTTGTTCTTCTGGACTCACTTCGATATAGGTAGGGCCACCGGCATTGCCTAAATTTTTTAGATAGGCGATGGTCTGTTCCAATTGTTCTATTTCCGAAGCGGTCATGCTGTTCTTCATGCGCTCGCCTGCATAAGCGTGATCCAACAAACTGATACCGTGCGGACCCGCAACTTCCTGTATCCCAGGAGTTGCCTCCACAGCAGCTTGGATGACTTGATAATGCCCCAACATGGCAAAGGTGAAGAGGGTAGGCCGGGCACCCATTTTCATGAGGTATTGGGCAATATCTCTTCTCCCTACATGCGAAGCCGCGCCAATAGCGGACTCAAAATCACCAAATCGCCATTCCCACACCGACCGCGAAAGTTCTGGTCTTTTGTCTACTAAGGTCTTGACCTTATCCAAATCGAAATGGGAACTGCCCACCACTTCGGAGATGATTTCAGGGGCAATGTTGGGAAAATGTTCGGGAATTTCCGCGCTGCTAAACCAAGAGTCGGTTTTGGGTGGATGGGCCATGGTGATGCTCGGTAAGGATAGTCCCAACATCCCCAAGGAATAGGCCTTTACTGCAGTTCTTCTGTTGACGGTTTCGTTTTTCATGGGAATATTTTTGAGGTTGAAAAGGAAAACTTTGGTTTTTGGAGCGGTTCCAAATATCCCCATCATCTAACCTTCTTGAAAGTACCAAAAAAAGAAAAGGGACGGTCCAAAAACCGCCCCTTTAACAAAATAAAAACCAGGTTTCGCTATAGCGTAATACTCAGAAAACCATCTTTTTGCAGGTTAAATCCGTATAAAATGCCGTTTTCCACCACACCCATTTCCTTGGGAAGTTTAGTGGCATCCACCCCGAACTTTTTCAACGAAAATCCACAGGCCAACAACTTGATGTTCTTGTCTTTGGCCATAGCCAGATAGGGTTGCATGGTCTCCATATTGGTGAGGTCGGAAACCGTCTGCCCACAGATCACCACATGGAACTCACCGAACTTTTCCCCATCATCCGCAGCGAGGGCATCTGCCGCCAGTATAATGGCCTTTAATTGCGGAACGCTCCGGGTAAGCACAAAATAGTTGTTCTGCTCTTTGTTGTAGGTGGTCTGGGCACTCCCTTCGTGGAGTCCGGTGAAAAAGGTCATGGCCACCAAGGCCACGGTCAAGATATGTTTCATGGTTTTAGTTTTTTAAAATTTTTGGATTCAGTACAAAAAATAGGAGTCCGCCTAAAATGGCGATGTTCTTGAACAACGGCCCGATCGTGGCCATTTGTCCTACTTGAACGGTGAGCGTGATGGGTACCAACACACAGATGAGCACGATGGCCGACAAACGGGTCTTGAATCCCGCGAAAAAGGCAATCCCGAACACGAACATGACCACGCCCGACACCATCACCGAAATTTCGGGGGGACCCAACAAATGGCCCAAGGCACCGAATCGGGCCTGATCCATTTTGGCAATGGTCTTGTCCACGTTGAGCAGATGGTTCAGGCTGGCCACAATAAAGATCAGGCTCACCAACATCCGCAGAACGGTTACCGAGGTGCGACTGACCGTAATCGTCTTGTTTTCCATATGGGTCAGGTTTTAGTGGAATTGATAATCGGTTCCAGGCAATTGCGACAACACATTATCGCCTAAATCAAGTGCCTTGGCCCGACCGTCCATTACTGGGGCAATGGTACCTTTCGCCTTGAGGTATTCCACGATTACGTCATGCACGGTATAGTCCATCACTTCGGTCTCCACGGTGTTCGGCATGCGGCAGAGGGTAGGTAGCGGTTCGCCTTCGCGTCTACAGGCGGAAAGGGTGTACAGTTTATCCTCCTGCATGGGCTCGCCACCGATAAGGATCGACGCCACCCGCTCTCCTTTGGGCTTGTTGGCATAAAAGGTGAGTTCCATGCCCGAAAAGCGCACCAACCAACCCCCGAAGCGTTCCATGGGGTTTTGGGCGAATACGTTGTGAATTTCCTTTTCCAACCAGTCCTTGATCTGCTTGCCCGTGGCTTTGCCGATCTTGACCTTTTCGTTTACGGGGAGCATGCTCCACAGATCGGCCCGGGTAATGGGAGCCTTGCCACTTTCCCCGATGGAAATGGGCGTACTGAACCGGAATCCGTTGGAAATGGAAATATCGGCCCCAGTCTTCCATCGGGCGGCATCGGTGATGAAGTTGTCCATGGGGTTTTCTACCACAAAATAACGGTAGAGGGGCGTGCTGGTATAGCCCAACACCTGCTCGATTTCTTCCTTGTACGGAGCGGTTTCTTGATCAATAAGCTGGGCCACCTGTGCATCGGCGGGATAGGTGTTAGGATCCACTTCCATCAAGTCGTAATCTTCCTTGATGATTTTGCCATCCTTCACCGTCAAGGTCAGTTTGCCTACAAAGGAGGCAAAGGCCCCGGGTTCGGTCACCATGGAATATTTCGCTTGAAGCGGTTTGCGGATGCGCTCGTGGGTATCGTTGCCCAAAATGTAATCCACACGCTGCAGGGCAGGGTGGTTGGCCAGATCGTATTGCTTGCTGACGCCGATATGCGTCACCAAAAAGAGCAGATCCACCTTTTGGTTGTCCTTGAGTTCGGTGATCAAAGCCTCCAAGTTTTTGTCGATAGGATCAAAACGGATGCCCTTGCTGAACGAAGGGTTTTGGCGCACGGGAATCTCGGAATCGTTGTAGGAGATAAAACCGAGTTTCACCCCTTTCAGTTCCTTGATGAAATATTGGGGGAACAGGGTCTCGCCCGAAGCCTCGTCATACATATTGGCCGAAATGACCGGGGTGTCGTAGTGCTGGAGCACGTCCATCATGGTCTGTTTGCCATAGACGACCTCCCAGTTGCCGGGAATCAGAAAATCGTAGCCCATGGCCTTGATGATGGGGGCAAAAGCCTTTCCGTGCGAAAGGGCCGCCACGGCACTGCCTTGGATCATGTCGCCCCCATCCAAGATCAGGGTGCCTTCAGGGTCTTTGCTGCGTTCCTGCTCAAAAAGGGTCTTCATATGGGCCAAACCGCCCAATTTGCGAAAGGTGATCTGTTCATTTTCCCAGAAAAGTTCGTCGTGGGGCTGCAATTGCCCATGAATATCGGCCGTCTGTAAAATGGTGATGGTCTGTTCGGTGTTTTCGTCGGCGGTTTTGGCATCCTTGCAGGAAAACAGGGTTCCGCCGAGGAGGGCTAGGGCCGCCAAGCCCAGGATTTTATGTGGTATCATGTGTTTTGTGTTTGTAATGAAACGTAAGCTACGTATAAAAAAAGGGTCTGGGGGAGGTTGGCTTACAGGTAGCCCTTAAACTGATGGTAGAGAATGTACAACGGTACCGAAGGTGGCAAAGCCACTTTGTTTGCTGTAGGGAGCAACTGTTGGCTCCTAGTTGATCCAAGTGCTGCCAATGCCGTTGTAGTAACGGGCAAAAAGGGCAGAGGTTGGGTGTTGACTTCCTTTCCTTTGGAAGTGGACACCGTAACAAAGGAGGCACAGCAGGTTTTGGAGGCCGCAGTGGCCTTGATCTTGTTGGTGACCTTGGTGGTGGTGAGGCCCAAGGAGGACTCTATGGTGTTCCGGACCTTGCAGGGCGCCAACAGGAGCAGCCCGATCAACAGAACGGACAGTCCTTTTTTAGTGCTAGGTGGTGATGTGCGGATTCCCTGCATATTCCAAATAAAATAAGAAAAAGGCAAAGAGGCTGTAACTAAAGTTACAGAGTTTTGGGTTGGGGTGAAAAATAGGGGGCATTGAGGGGCGTTGTACCAAACCCCGAAAACAAAAAAAGCCCTAAAAAGGGCTTTTTTGTGGGTCACAATAGTCTATTGTTTTTCGTATCGTTCTTGGTATTCTCCTTCTCCTTCGTCTAAGTAAAGGGTTAAGGTGTTCCCGGAGATTTCAAAACCAACCTCAAATTTATCTTGGTCCACATAATCGCCATACGTGTAGTCCGTTTTGATTACAGCATCGGAGACAAATTCCCATGTACCTTGTGAATCTTGGGTTTTTTCGCATGGGCCTTCAGAGTCATCATAATAGGTAAAACGAAAGACCCCATCTTCCTCAAAGGTCAAGGTCTGATTTTGCTCGCAATCCGTGGCGGGTTCTTCACCATCGTCATCAATGTAGGCCACGTAGTTCCAAGTGCCCAATAGTTCCGTTTCGGCAAGAGGTTCCTCTGGATCGGGATCGGCGGACTCACTTTCACATGAAACAAATAGCAAATTCAAAAAAAGTACAGATAAAAAAAGTCTTTTGTGCATCATAGTAGGTTGAGGTTTCTAAATAGTATTTGGTAGGGAGAACGGATAGACCCAAAAGATTATTGCAGAGGAGAAGTGTTATCTGATTTAAGGTTTCGTAAGAATGATTTTTGCTGAATATTGCCTGATGATAGAGTGTCGAACTGATAGGGTTCTGGGTGACAGGAAAAAGGATATAGTTTTTAAATTAAAGACAATCCAAGCAAAAGGCACAAAGAAGTTGGGTTAGATATAAAATTTAGCTCTTATTGAGTTTATAATATCTCATGGGTGTTAATTTAAAAAATCGTATAACCAAATATTATAGAAAATGTTTGGTAATCGGAACTCCAGTATACAAATTTATCCAATATTTCTCTTGACGTTTGATATCTAAATTCTAAGCTATATCTGTCATTGAGTTTATAACCTAGTCCAAACGCTAAATTATTTCTTGTTTTAATTTCTAAATCTGACGCATACTCAAAGTTTATTTTGGAATTATTGGTGCTTAAATCAAAAACAAAAGAACCATTAATAAAAAGTTTAGAATCTTCATTTAAAAAGAAATAATGCCTTATTCCAACAGGTAGCTCAATTGATTTATAATCCGCATTAACATTTTGGGTGAAAATTTCTGCTTCTGCTTTGTAATATTGATATGTAGGCTCAACGATTATTGCCCATTTATTTTTATTGAACGGCATTATGAACTCGGTTTCTAACCCAAACCTAAAAGTCAATTCATTGCCAAAGTCTGTATTACTGGAATTGGATACGCTATGTATTGAAAGAGCGGAAATATTAGCCCCTGGTCTAAGACTTATATGAAGAAAATCCCGTTGTTGTTTTTCTTCATAGTTTACATATGCTCCATCAGTACACTCGTTGTATTTAACAAAATAATTAATCAAATCATTTTTTTTATATTCTAAATTCTCAACCATATTAATTTTAATAGTTGAACATTTCAAATCGTTCCATATTTGATTTTTAAACCTATCATTCTTGCCAATTTCATTATTCTCTTTTTCGTAAGATTTATAAACCAATTGTTCAATGCTGGAATTTTCCTTATTGTAAAAATATCTTATTAAGTTATTATTTACATATCCATATAGACCTGCTTTGCCTTCAATTAGCACTTTTAAAAACAAAGTTTCTTCTTTAAAAATAGGATTTCTATCTAAGCTTAATCTCTCAATATCTTCACTGGATCTATCGATGTTTACAGTGCTTCTTATATATTTTGAAACATTATCAATGCCAAATTCTTTGACTGATTCTATGGTTGCCGTTTCAGGATCACTGTTCGCAGATAACTTATATTCAAATTCAGTGGGGTTATTATTCCAGTCAATATTTTTAATAAGACAATTAATTCTTTCTCCAGAATTATCAACGTAATATCCTTGTTCAAAAGAAATTTGACTGTAAATATTTGTAGAAACAATTGTGATCAAAATGAGTAATAAACACTTTTTCATTGTACTTTTTTATATTTAATAATTTGAGTTGCCTTTTGTATTAACCCATGATGTTAAAGATGTGATTCGATTCTAAATGAATTAGATCGACCGACCGCCAAGTTAACAGAAAAGCATTTACAACCTTTCCGTTTTTCCGTAAGGTTTTGTCGTTTTATCAACAGGAATTCATTGATATAGGGGGCAGTATGTTATATATCCGACCTTGTTTATGCATCCGGTTCGTTTGGTTTAAAGGAGACATCCAACCGTTGTACTTTTGGGTATTTCTCGGGAGTCAACGTAAAAAAGATGTTCACTTCCCCGTTTTCGGTCTGTAGGGGGTAGCGTCCCCGTAGCTGGTTTATGGGGTGCATCTCACCAACGTTTTTAATGGGACCGGCTTTTTCCAAAACTTCCTGTATCGCAGCCATCCGTTTTTCCCTCGATGTGTCCAAATAAAAATTCTCTGCCAGAATTTGCTCCTCCAAAGCGGGGTCCCAATGCTGGATCAATTGAGTAATCTGTTCCTGTCGTTCCAATAGCACATCAGAGGCGGGCAGTTTCCGAGGTTGTAGATCGGCAGTCTCGAACAATAGTTTGCTAAGCTCATTTAACGACCAGGGCGACGTATAGGTAAGGTTGCAAAAAGCCATAATGCCTACACCATACTCGGGGTAAAAGGTGTAGTTGCTTCCAAATCCCGGCAACGCACCCCCGTGCGAGACCCGTTTTAGGCCATTGCAGTATTCCGTAATGCCCAATCCAAAACCATACCCGCCAAGAACAGGGCAGTCGTCCCCGTTATAGTCCTTTGCATCGGCGTACAGTCTTGGGAACTGCGGTGTCTGCATTTCGCGTAAGGAACTTCGTTTAATGGGACCGTTGTCATCGTCGTTTCGTGGAGGCCATGCCGAAAGGTGAAAACTTACATATTTACTAAAATCGGCTATGGACGTGATGATTCCTCCCATGGCACCAAAAGAGCCGTCGTGCAGCATGGGTTCCAGTTTCCACTGTTCGTCTTCCCAGCGATACCCGATGGCCAGTTGTTCTTCGGGAATGCCTTCGTATTCCCAATAGGTGTGGTCCATGCCCAAGGGTTTAAAAATGTTTTGGGTGATATACTCCTGAAAAGGCATCCCGGAAACCAAGGAAACAATATGCCCTAAAAGGGCATACCCGGTATTGCTGTATTCGAACCCGTACGAAGGAACGTTGGAAAAGGAAATCCCTTCATCCACAAGATCGATCAACATGTGATCGGGTTCGTCCAATTGGCGGTCGCCCCAGGGATTGTCCTCGGGAAATCCTGCCGTCATGGTCAAAAGATTTTCAATGTCTATGGTCGGTGCATCCTTGGTGAGATAGGTGAGTTTTGACATTTCCGGAATGTATTTGCTCACGGGATCGTTCAGCGACAGTTTTTCTTCATCCCTGAGTTTCATAATGGCCATTGCGGTAAAACTTTTGGTCATGGAGGCTATTCGAAAAGCGGATGAGGGCGAAGCGGGAATCTCCTTCTCGAGATTCAGGTATCCGGTGGCAGCCGTAAATACCAATTCGTTGTCCACCACAATACCAAAGGCAACACCCGGTAAATGCTCGGCCTTGGCATGCTCTTCTATGGATCGCTGCAGTTCTGGTGCGATTTTTTTGATCTTTTCTATCCGGTCATCGGGCTCAAAAATGGGTGCTTTGTACGACTCGGAATAAGAGTGCGCCGGGCTTTCGGTCGTTGTTTCGGTGGTTTGTTTTGTATTGCATGAAAAAAGGATCGTGACCAAACAAATGGCGGCAAGTTGATAAAGTAAGTATTTCATTCCTTTTGTGTTAGAAGGTACCTGTTAAAGATAAGATTCATTTTAAAATGAATTTTGGGTTTTAATATCACCCCAGGTCACCATCTGGATGTTATGCTCTACGAGGGTTGCTTTGGTTTTTTCACTGGTAAAAAAATCAAAGTCCATTTGTCGCCATTCGGCCCCAAAATTGGGGTGGTTTATGGCAATGGCCTGCATTTCGGGCTCATCAAAAGCAGGGTGGATCAAGATCAGGTTCAGGCCCGGTTGCAGTTTTTCTAAAATGTGTTGGTACCCTTGGTTAAACTGGCCTTTTTCAAAATCGGCAATGGCACCCAAATAGGTATGGTCGATCGTCAGGTCGTTGGGACCTATATGGGTTTTAGGGTCCAGTCCCACCATTTCCATCATCTGTTTGTTGATCAACACGGGGAGTCCATACGCTTCTCCCAACTTTTTGTACACGGTAAAAAAATCGGGGTGGGATCCCACGCTGTACATGTGGGAGTCTAAATGAGTAGGTCGCAGCCCCATCCGGAGGGCTTTTTCAATTTGGGCCCTCAGTTCTTTTTCCACTTCTTCCGCTGTGGCCTTTTCACGCAATTGTTCCCTTTTTCTAAAGAAATGTCCGTGCCCGTCCACCAAACCGGGTACTTCCGAAACGGGCAACACGGGACCAAAACGGTAGGTCTCCCATTCGCAGGTTAGGGTAAGGTGCAGACCCATATCGTATTGTGGGTGATCTTTGGCATACAGGGCCATTTCATGAAACCAAGGGCAGGGCACCATAATGCTATAGGAGTTCACCATGCCTTTTTCCAAGGCTTGTATGGTGGCCCGGTTTTCTGCATGGGACAATCCAGCATCATCGGCATGGATCATTAAAAGTTTGGCCTGGGGATCATAACCCAATTGCTGTGCTGTGTTCATAGTTCAAGAATGATGACTTTGGAATGTGATCATTGGGCCACAGGAATAAATTCATAGTTCTTTTCAGAAAGATTAACGATCAGCCGAAATGTTCCTGGTTCCGTGATGATATCCGGGCCAAACCATTCCAGTTGTCCCTTTGGGAAAGTGGTTCCGCCCCAGTTTACGTTCCAGCTCTTGTTTTCCCTAAACTTAATACCGCCTCCCTTTAAGGTAACTACGGCCTGCCAAATGGCCTGCTTTTCGTCCACCAAGGTTAGGGGAGTATCATCTACCCAGTTTTGGTTGGAGGTTCCCTGGCCGATGATGCCAATATTTTCATACAGGAGCCTCACCCCGGGATACAGATCGTGAATTTGGACCATGGAATTGGTGGAGAGTTCATGCAATTGACCCAATTGATTTTTTAAAAATTCCTTTTGTTGGGCCAGTTGCACCAAACCGGACCGGATTTCAGGTGTTTGCAGCAGGGATTTGGCCTTTTCCCAATCCTTTTGTTTAAAGTAGGCCGTGTCGTTGAGCATCCCCATAAAAAGCGAATACCCAAAGTTGACCGAAGGGACAGGGAAACCCTCCTTGATCATTATGGCCGAAATGGGTTTGTCATTGGTGGATACATCTGAAGAAGCCAGGGACAGGTAATTGGTCAGGTTCCTTGCCAACAAGTTTTCATTCTTGTCCTTTGGGTTCACTACCATATTTTGAATATGAAAACCTATGGATGTAGTAAAGGCCCGAGGTTCGGATTCCAAGTAAAAAAGAAGTCCGGGGATTTGTTCCAAGCGAAGGGAATCCGAAAAGTTGTAGAGGCTATCCGCATACCGTTGTTGCAGGTACAATCCCGCTATATTAAAGTTTAATTGTTGGGTTTCCAATTCCAGACCATTGTAAATCTGCTCAATGGTGGCTTGGTAGTTTTCCTTTCGTTTTCGCTCCTCGTTCCAATTATTGATCTGCAACGCGATCAAGATCCCGATGACCACCAGTACAATTTCCCTCGTAGCATAAACGAGGTATTTGGTGAACCTATTTTGGGCAAGTAATCGTTGCCTTATGGTGCGAAAGAATTGGATCACGCGAGGTTGGTTTCCCTAAATATATGATTTTTATGAATTTAGGGGATAAAAAAAGCCAGTAACAAGAGCTACTGGCTTTTATGGGTTGGTTTGAAGACGTTATTCCTTTACTTCGGGTTTTTCGGTGAAAGGGGTAATGCCAAATTCAGGATAAACTTCGGTAGGGTAGTAGAACGTACCGCCCTTGCTCACCATTCCAATGGTCTTGATCGCCTTGATGTCTTCCACGGGATTGCCGGGCACCAAGAAAAAGTCGGCCAACTTGCCGGGTTCCAAGGTTCCCAAATCCGCTTGGCCAAGGTATTGGGCCATGTCGTAGGTGGCACGTTTCAACACTTCGCCATTGGTGAATCCCAATTGGTCCACATATAGTTCCAATTCGCGGTGCAGGTTAAAGGCGCCGCCCAAATCAGTTCCGGGTACAATAAAGATGCCTTTGTCCTTCATTAGTTGCAGGGTCTCCACAATTTTATTGTAGGCTTCGCGATACGCTTTGTCCTCTTCGGCATCGGCAATCTGCGCCATGGCCACTTTCAGTCCCCGTTGGGCATTGGGGGGCATATGATCTACATAATCCTCGGAACCCGGGGAAACCTCCCCGTTGCGGGAAAGCATCAATTTTTCATGAATGGACAAGGTAGGGTCAATGGCGGTTTCGTTTTTCAAGAAGAGATCAAGGGTCTCCTGTACTTTGGGACTGTTGAGGTCCAAACCGGGAAAACGTTTCATGGCAGTTAACCGTAGCAGCGTACGAGTATCCTCTTCGGGCTGCAACACCCAACCGAGCATGGTCTGGTTGATGTGGGTCATTTCGTCAAACCCTGCCTTAAGCATGGCGTTGGCATTGGAAAATGCAGGTACGTGCCCAGTGACGAACAGGCCTTTTTCGTGGGCCTTTTTTACAATGGCCGGGGCCCAATCGCCGTTCATACTGTTGTAAAGTTTTACGCCATAATAGCCCAAGCTGTCATAGGTATCCACGGCGGCCAAGGCTTCGGCCTCGCTGGTAACCACAATACCGTTGTTGGCGTTGTACTGGCTCTTTCCTTCAATAAAGCCCAAACGGGTAATGCGGGGTCCGGCCAAAACACCCTTTTCAATTTTGTCGATAAGGTCGGCCAGCACCTCGTTGTCGTTCCCCATATCGCGGAAGGAGGTCACCCCTGCCAATACGTTCAGCAAAGCACCGTTGTCACCGGAGTGGGCATGCATTTCGTACAGACCGGGAACCAAAGTGCCGCCATTGCCGGCAATCACCACTTCATTGTCGCCAGAGGCATCGGTCGCTTCAATGGCAGCGATCTTGTCGCCTTCCACCACCACGGAAACGGGGTCGGAAACGATCATATTCTTGGCATCGAACACATGCACGTTCTGGATGCGCACCTTTTTGCCATAGTTATGGGCGTATTGTTTCTGAAGGGTCTCGTAGCGTTGGGTGGAATAGTTTTCTGCAAGTTCCCGCATATCCTTTTCCACATTTTCATATCCTTCACGGATCAGGATGAACCTTGGGGTGATGGCCGCAAAGAAGCGTTGATCGCCATCCAGGATAAAATAGGAAGGGTTCAGGTCAGCTCCGGTAAGGGCGTAGGTGGTCAAGGACAGTTCTCCATCCCCGGAAAGTTTAGGGATCAGGAGGTCTTCCATCTTGGTCAGTTTCAGGTTGCCGGCAGGCAATACCGGCAGGGTATTCTCGGGAGCATCCAACAGCAAACGGGCCGCCAAAACAGTAGAGTAGGGGCTGCCAAATTGGTTTACGTACAGTTGGGGAGCGGTAACGGTGGTGGAACCAGTTCCCGTGGCATCGGTCCAAGAGGCATTTTCGCCTTCCAACGAAAAATGTTCATCCACGGCATTGCCAAAAGTGGTGTTCCCGGTAATTTTCCAATCGATGGGATAGCCTTCGGGATTCAGGACGATGGTTTCCTTCACCGTTGGGCCACGGCCATTGTTCTTAAAATCGTAGTCGACGTTGATGGTGTCCCCTACGGTGTTCGTCTTCAGGTACCCCACCTTGTTCTCACCGATGATCACGGTATAGCTTTCATCCCCTTGGTAGTTGGCCAGGGATGAAACGGTTTCTTTTTTACAGGATTGGATTGCCAAAACGGTCATGGCAATCACCAAAAATCGAATCTTCATGTGGTTGGTTTTATTAAAGGCATCAAGGTAACGATTTCTAACCTATTTTGGGTGATGGAGTCGTTAAGATATTCCGTGTTCTGTCTGTTGATGGGCCACAAAAAACCCCAGCGCCACTGGTACGTTGGCAACTGGGGTTTCCATCATCAATCAAAAAAGAAGGTAATCATCGCACATCAGGATTACCTGATCTGCGATTTGAATGTTATAATTAATGCTTTATGCAATCCGAAGGGACATCATACTAATAGATCCGCCAACGGTTTTGTCATTGAAAAGTTCCACTTCCTCTTTTTTGTCCTTCAAGGCGAGGGTGTACAGTAGGGGCAAATAGTGCTCCGGGGTGGGAATGGACATGGCAAAACTGCTTCCTTGCTTGTGATAGTGGATAAGGGCATCGTGATTGCCGTCCAAAATGAAATTCCTCATCTTGTCATTGGCTTCTTGGGCCCAATCCCAGGCATAGGTATCGTTCAACTTTTGCCATGCTACGCGACGCAGGTTGTGCACCACGTTACCGCTGCCCGCGATCAATACCCCTTTATGTCGAAGGCGCTCCAATTGTTGGGCGAGCTCATAGTGGTACTGTGGGTCTTTGGTGTAGTCCAAACTCAATTGGATCACAGGAACATCGGCATCGGGATACATGTGTTTGATCACGCTCCAGGCCCCATGGTCCAATCCCCAATGATGGTCTAGTTCCACTTCGGTCTTGGTGATGATGTCCTTGGTCTCTTGCGCCATTTCGGGACTGCCGGGTGCGGGATATTGCACGTCGAACAACGCTTGCGGAAAGCCACCAAAATCATGGATGGTAGGTGGGTTTTGCATGGCCGTTACCTTGGTGCCACGCGTTTCCCAGTGGGCTGAAACACAAAGGATAACCTTGGGCTTGGCCACTTCCTTGCCCAGTTTGCGGAAAGAGGATACAAATTCGTTTTCCTCAATGGCATTCATGGGGCTACCGTGTCCCAAAAAGAGCACGGGCATCTTTTCGGAAAGGGGCAGGCTCTGATCGAGCGACCGTAATGTGCTTAAATTGTTCATGGTAGTGGTTAAAGGTACAATTCCCAAGATTTTGATAAACTCCTTTCTGTTCATGAAGGGAACTTTAAAAAGCCCGGACCCCTTTCGGAACCCGGGCAACTGGTACACAATAATTACGCCTAGGCCTTTACAAACTGAACCTCGGCGGCAATTTTCACTTCATCGCTTACCAAAACACCACCGGTTTCCAGTGCGGCATTCCAGTTGAGACCGAAATCCTTGCGATTGATCTTTCCTTCAAAGGAGAACCCGGCCTTTTCATTGCCATAGGGATCTTTCATGAACCCACCGAACTCCACTTCGAGTTCCACGGATTTGGTGATGCCTTTGATCGTAAGGTTCCCGATCAGGGTATATTCCCCATCATCCGTTTTGGTGATGCCAGTACTTTCAAATTTCAATTCGGGATAAGTTTCCACTTCAAAGAAATCGGCACTCTTCAAATGTCCGTCCCTATCGGCGTTATTGGTGAAAACGGATGTGGCATCCACCGTTGCGGTGATTTTGGAGGTTTCAAAATCGTCCCCCTCGATTTTTGCATTGAACTTGGTAAAGGATCCCTTTACGTTTGAGATCATCAGGTGCTTTACCTTAAAGGTCAATTCGCTATGGGTTGGGTCTAAATTCCAAATGGTTGTTGACATTGTTTTACTTTTTATGGTTTTAATGATGGTACAAAGATCCCGCAAGAAAGGGAGCAGGGGGTAATACCATTTGGAAGAAGGGTTGTACTATTTGGAAATGAGCTGTTTCATCTCGTTTCGGAAGTCGGAAGGGGTCTGGCCGGTCTTGCGTTTAAAGACTTTGGAGAAGTAGGCTTTTTCGTTGTAGCCCAGTTCAAAACCGATTTCGGCAATGGTCCTGTTGGTATTGATGAGCAGGTTTTTGGCCTCGGTCAATTTGCGGGTCTCGATGATTTCCCCTACACTTTGCTGCATCACTTCCTGGCAGATGAGGTTGAGGTTACGCTCGCTCATGAACAGTTTTTCGGCATAAAACGAGATTTTTTCAGGCCTTCTAAAATTTTCCTCTAAAATGCGCAAAAAATTGGCGTAGGTCTGGGAATGGGCATTGCTCGATTCCTGCTCGGAATCTTCTGGCTTTTCATTGTAGACCATGGTGAGTAGGGTATTCAGCAATTGTTTGATGATGGACAGGTTAGGGTTGGGTCGCTGTACCTCGTCATGCATCATCTCGCAAAGGGAGGTGAGCCTTCCAAAGCAACGGTTGGTGGGCAGGGTGATGTTGGCCCTGTTATGAAAGTAGCCATACAGATTAAAAATGGTCTCTGACATAAACTCGCTTCGGAACCGGATGACCCAAAGGTCGCATTTGCCTTCATGCAACTGTGGTCGGAGCAGGTGCGGTTTGCCCTGGGTAACAAAACTCACGAACGGGGCATAGACCGTTTCATCATCAAAATCGATAAAATGGGAGATTTTCCCTTCCACCCCAATGATCAGTTCCTCAAAATCGTGGATGTGCGGTTCAATGCTTTGGCTTTCCATGGCCTTGGCATCTTTGGCTGTAAATCGGAAAATTTTGAAGAGTTCCTGCACAGTTTTGGGCTTTCATGAGACAAGATAGCTACAAAACTAAGCAAAAATAGGGTCAACATTCCTGTGTCGTGATTGTCAGTGCCCAGCTTCTGCCAATGCGGCGGTAGGGGTGTACCCAAAATGTCTTTTAAACGCATACGAAAAATGCGACAGGTTTTCAAACCCTGTTTCGAGGTAGACTTCAACAGGTTTCCGATTTTTCTTGGACAATTGGTAATGGGCCAGTTCCAAACGTTTTTGGGTAAGCCAACGTTGCGGGGTGGTGTGGAACACTTTGTGGAAATCCCGTTTAAAAGTGGTCAGACTCCTGCCGGTCAAATAACTGAACTTTTCCAGCGGCATGTTGAACATGAAATTCCTTTCCATAAAAGTGGCCAGGTCAATTTTGTGGGGTTCCTCAAAATTGGCCAAAACATCGTCGATGCCCATATCTAGGGTTCTCAGGATGGAAATGGCCTCGGTAATCTTCAAGGAAGCGATGTTTTCGGGGAATTCTTCCTCCTGCATATCAAAATAGGGAATCAAGGATGCCAAACAGCTTTTCAATAAGGGATGGCTCCCGAAACGGACGATTTTGGGTGTGGAGACCACCTTTGGTTTCACATCCAGTTGGGCATAAAAGTCCCTAAGCCTGTCCGTGGAAAGGTGCATCACTACCGATTTATGGGGGAGGCCGTCCTTGGGATAGTTGATGATCGTAGCCAGTTGATTTCTGGGAATCAGGAAGATGTCCCCTGGCTTGAACACGTGGCTTTCATCCGCCTGTATGATCTTTGTTTCCCCTGAAATGAACCACACAAGCATATGGTGGTCAAATACCACTTCCGTTTTGAAGAGCCTGTCCTCATAGGATGAAAGCTTGATATCGGGTGTTATGTATTTTAACTGATAGTCCATATGCCTGTGCAGTGTAAAGGTAGCAATATCAATGGATGGGAAATTGTATCCCTGTGAGTTCTTCGCTCAAATCCCATAGTTGTTTGGCAAACGTTTGGTCCAAAGAATAAGGGTTGACCCCATTGGATGTTGAGGGGTTGGTTGTTAGGGTTGCTATTTCCACATCCTCGCAATACACCCCTCCCAAGTTATGGAGCATGGGACTTGTGGCACACCATACCGTTGTGGCCGCTCCTTGGGGAATGGTTTTTAAGGATGCGGCCACCTCGGGCAGAATATTGCCTTCGGCATCACAAAAACCCATTTGTTGGAACAGTTCCAACGATGCTTCCCTGGCCAACTCTGTTCCGCCTATAGACCCGGGATGTAACGAATAGGCTCGGATGTTGTGGGCCTTGGCCCGGGTGTCCAGTTCAAGGGAAAATAGGTTAACCGCTGTTTTTGATTGTCCATAAGCCTGCAAAGTCTCATAATCCCTGTTTAAAAAATTGGGGTCGTCAAAATGAAAGGGGGCAAATTGGTGGCCGTACGAAGATACATTGACCACTCTTGCTCCATTGGCCATTTTAAGTGCGGGCCATAGTCTGGCGGTGAGCTGAAACTGTGCCAAATAGTTGGTTGCCAATTGGGATTCCATGCCACGATTATCTCTTCGCAACGGTACCCACATAATGCCCGCATTGTTGATGAGCAAGTGTAACGGTCTGCCCGAGGCCACGAATTTTTCGGCAAAAACGTCGATGGATTTGGAATCCATCAAATCCATGGCTTCTACTTCCACATTGGTCACCCCTTGCAGGTTGGCCTTGGCCTTTTTGATATCCCTTGCTGGAACGATTACGGTCGCCCCTGCGTTCGCCAACGTTTTGGTGGTTTCCAGGCCGATGCCCGTGTTGCCGCCTGTCACGATGGCTATTTTGCCGGAAAGGTCGATTCCTTGGATGACTTCTTTTGTTGTTGATGCTGCATTGAATCCCGAACCTATGGGGTTTTGCAAGGCACCTTGATAATTGTTCTGTTCCATTTTGATTTGTTTTATGGGACAAAACTAGAGGGGAAAAAAGCAGACAGGTTTGTTCAAACGTCCGAATACACTTTGTTCAAACGGTCATTTGTTGGAGTAGTGGGGATGTACGTCCTGTTGTTTTACCAAATACAGTTTGATTTTTCTATAGTTAAGCTGTTCTTATAACTCCCAACAAATCACTATCTTTGCGGCCCTGAAACGCAAAAGGCATATGAACAAAAAGGTCGCTTTTTACACCCTCGGTTGTAAGCTCAACTTTTCCGAAACTTCCACGATTGCAAGGAGTTTTGAAAAGGAAGACTTTGAGCGTGTGGACTTTTCCGAAAGGGCGGATGTGTATGTGATCAATACCTGTTCGGTTACGGAGAATGCCGACAAACGTTTCAAGACCATTGTGAAACAGGCCCAAAAAGCCAACCCAGAGGCCTTTGTGGCCGCGGTGGGATGTTACGCCCAATTGAAACCAGAGGAACTGGCCGCTGTGGATGGAGTGGATTTGGTATTGGGAGCCACCGAAAAGTTCAAGATTACGGATTACCTGAACGATCTCACCAAAAATGATAAAGGCGAGGTACATTCCTGCGAGATCGAGGAGGCCGATTTTTATGTGGGCAGTTATGCCATCGGGGATAGGACCCGTGCTTTTTTGAAGGTCCAGGATGGTTGCGACTACAAATGCACCTATTGTACCATTCCCTTGGCCCGTGGCATTTCCCGAAGCGACACTTTGGAAAACGTGTTGCGCAATGCCAAAGAGATTGCCTCAAAGGATATCAAGGAAATTGTGTTGACAGGGGTCAATATTGGGGATTACGGCAAGGGTGAATTTGGCAACAAACGCCACGAGCATACCTTTTTGGATCTGGTAAAAGCGTTGGATACCGTGGAAGGCATTCACCGTTTGCGTATTTCGTCCATTGAGCCCAACCTGTTAAAAAATGAGACCATCGATTTTGTGTCGCAGAGCAATTCCTTTGTCCCTCACTTCCACGTACCGTTACAAAGTGGCAGCGACGAGATTTTGAAGAAAATGCGACGTAGGTACTTGACCAACCTGTATTTGGACCGGGTAAAACGTATCAAGAAAGCAATGCCACATGCCTGTATCGGGGTAGATGTGATTGTGGGCTTCCCGGGGGAGACTGATGAGCATTTTCTCCAAACATATCATTTCCTGAACGAATTGGATATTTCCTATCTACACGTGTTCACCTATTCCGAACGGGACAATACCGTTGCAGCCGATATGGGCGACGTGGTGCCCATGAATGTGCGGAACAAGCGTAGCAAAATGCTTCGTGGCTTATCCGTTAAAAAGAGAAGAGCTTTTTACGAGAGCCAATTGGGCAGTGTGCGAACGGTTCTTTTTGAAGGGGAAAATAAAATGGGCTACATCCACGGGTTTACCGAGAATTATGTAAAGGTAAAGGCTCCTTGGAACCCTGGATTGGTAAATACCTTGCACCAAGTGGAGCTGACCTCCATAGACGAAGATGGTCTGGTGCGTTTCGAATTTGTCCCCGAAAACATTATGGCATAAAAAAAACCTCCCAAATGTGAGAGGTTTTGTTTTTAGGATGTTGGGTTGGCCTTAGATGCGGATGCCAACGGGCAACATTTCCTTATACTGTCTGTTTTTTCTCAAGAAACCTGCTATTTGAGGGCTGGTCGGTACCACTCTAAGGTTTTTCTCTTGGATTTCGTGTAGTACGGCTTTGATGAATTCTTCCCTAAAGCCTTCTTGTTCAATTTCTTCTGGAATAACCAGCTTGGTCAGGAATACTTTGCGCTCTTGTGAAGAGTACTCAATTTTGGCTAAATGCCCATTGACCCTAGTTTCAAACTGGCGCAGGAAACTATTGTCATTGATTTCCATTTGTGTCATATAGTACTGTTTTGTTAATGACTCTGTAAAATCATCAAAGCGATGATTATGTGGGTCCCCATTATAAAAAATAATCCGTTAGATGGGGTTAACTGCAAAAGGGGTACAAATTTAGTCAAAAAATTGCTAAATTCCTAGGGCTTGCCGATATTTGGTGAATATGCCCGATAATAAAATCCATGTGTACCTCATGCCGGGTATGGCGGCCAACCCTTCCATATTTGATGGTATCCACCTTCCCACTGAAACATTTGAGATGCACACCCTGGAGTGGTTTGTTCCCGAAAAGGGCATGAGCCTTCATGACTATGCCCAAAAGATGTGCGGCAAGATCGCGCACCCAAATCCTGTTCTTTTGGGAGTTTCCTTCGGTGGGATGTTGGTGCAGGAGATGGCCAAATGTATGCCTACGCAAAAGGTCATCGTGGTGTCGGCCGTAAAAAGCAAGCACGAACTGCCCAAAAAAATGCTCTTTGCCAAGTACACCAAGGTACATAAACTATTGCCCACAGGTCTGGTGAACAATGTGGAGCTATTGGCCAAGTACGCTTTTGGGGAAACGGTGACCAAGCGGTTACATTTATATGAACAATATTTATCGGTTCGGGACAAATACTACATTGATTGGTCCATAGACCAGATCGTCAATTGGGGTCAATCGGAGATAATGCCCAATTTGGTACACATTCACGGGGAGAAGGACACCGTGTTTCCGATAAACAACATCAAGGATTGCATTCCAGTGAAAATGGGCACGCATACCATGATCATTCATAGGGCAAAATGGTTCAATGAACACCTCCCTACAATTATTTTGCAATAATTTCGTCTTTATAATAGTATCTTTAGGATACTTTTCAAAAAAGTTAGGCTATGAAACACATCAAAAACATATTGGCATTTATAGGATTATTGGCAGTGGCAGGCACCTTTATTTTTGCAGTGCAATCCACAGATATTGAGGAAAAACCACAACAACCGGAAGTGACCCAGGATGAGGTTATAGACAAAAGTGTGCCGGACACCTATCAGATCAGCGCCATTGAAATTCCGGAGGACCTGAATTTTGCCGGTGAGCCTGTTCCTTTGGAAGATCCCGAAATCATGGAACGAGTGGACCGTGAGTTTTTGGTGAATACCTATTGGCAATCCAATGCCGTGCTGATCATTAAACGTGCCAATAAATATTTCCCCATCATTGAACCCATTTTGAAAAAGAACGGCATTCCTGATGATTTCAAATACTTGGCTGTGGCCGAAAGCGGATTGCTTAATGTGGTTTCGCCAGCCGGTGCCACCGGATTTTGGCAGATCATGAAGGATACGGGCAAAGAATACGGTTTGGAAGTGAATGCCAACGTAGATGAACGTTATCATGTGGAAAAATCTACCCAAGTGGCCTGTGAGTACATCAAAAAATGGAAAGAACGCTTCGGTACCTGGACCTTGACCGCTGCCGCCTACAATGCAGGTCCGGCTGGCGTCCAAAAATATATGAACATTCAAAAAGTGGATGATTACTACAATCTTTTATTGGGTGACGAAACCGGTCGTTACGTGTTCCGTATCATGGCGATAAAGGAAATCATTTCCAACCCTGAAAAATATGGTTTTAAGGTAGAGGAGGAAGACATGTACAGCAAGGTGCCCACGTTTACCGTTGAGGTGGACAGTGCCGTGACCAGTTGGGCCGATTTTGCCAATCTTTACGAAATCAACTATAAAGTTTTGAAGCGCCACAATCCTTGGTTGCGCGAACCCCATTTGAACAATACCACCCATAAAAAATACGTGATCGAGATTCCGAATAAGGGGTATTACCGCATTGGGAATGTGGGGAAATAGGTTTTAATATTTGAACAGAAAGTAAGGCGAAGGGAAATACGTTTCTACTTTGGGCAATAGTTCGGGTGAAATATATCCCCAATCCGTATATTCGGCATCTATAGCTTCCTGGGTAAGGATTTGTAAATGTACATGGCAGAACCAGCCGCCGCTATCACTTTCTTTTCCTATAAAAGCAAACTCTTGCCCAGCTTTGATTTGGTCACCCACGTTGAACGAATGCGGTGTTTTCAAGTGTCCGTAGAACGAATAAAACGCCACATCATTGATGCCATGTTTTAGGATGAGGTAGCCACCATAGTTCCCAACCGTAGTTTCTTTCCCGGTTTTGTATACCTCGGCATCCAAAGGTGAAAATAGGGGAGTGTTGTAGGGCACAACAATGTCCAAGCCGAGATGATAATACCGTTGTTCTTCAATAATATTAGGATAAGCCCTTAAAAGGGTTTTGCGTTCTTCCAGGTATCTGCCAATGCCCCATTGGTGGGAAGAAGCTTTCAGTTCCTCAAAAATCATGTCGTTGAACTCCTCGAAATCGAATAGGTTGTATGCTAAAACTTTTGGATTGTTGGAGGAAAAATCAAAGATGTGCGGTTTTCCTTTTAGGAAATCACCAAATAAGGGATGGATAGGAACGCCGTTAAGGTTGAGGGGATAGTACATAGGGAGTGGGTGTGTGAATCAATACAAAATTTATTCTAAACGATCTATATCGTATATCTCACCTGAATCATACATCTCTTTAACCTTGGTTTTAGACATGCCGTATACTATCTCAGAATAATTCTCGGGTTTATCAATAGTATAAACTTGGCCGATTTTGTTTATTTCATATTCATTTGGTGAAATGAAAATACTGTCCTGCGAAACATCTACGATTTTAAACGTAGAGTAATTGCCATTTTCCACTTTGTATTTGTATACATCGCCCATTTGCGGCAATTGCAAATACACACTTTCCTTTTTCTTGTCTTCAATATTGGTATAGATGCCCCAAGAAATCAGGGCGGCAATGATCCCTAACCCAGCAAATTGCCAAATGGGTCCTTTTGTATCATTTTTTAAATTGATGTATTCCCTTTTGATGGGTTCGGGCATTTCTTTGGGCTCAAGTACCTTTTTACAATGTTGACATTGCGAGATTCCATTTTTTGTAATCGGGAATAAGGGTATCCAAAAAATGTGCGCGTGTTTTCTATAAATACTGATTACAGATGAACCTTGAGTGCTACAGCTTGGACAAATTATACTTTTTGGTTGGGCTGATTTCAAATGAACTGCCCGGGCTCCATATATAATCATTGGTTTTTAAAGGAAATATACAATAATTGTCCGATGTATATTCGGATTAATTGATTGTATAAATGAGTTCAAATAAACTTTGAATGGTGATTGATTCTAGCCGCCCTAAATCTTCTTCATCTGCTGTTGCATCATCTTGATCTGCTCGGTCAGCATGTTGTTCTTGTCCAGCTTTTTGGCTTCCTGTAACAATTGGGTGGCTTCACGCTTTCTGCGCTTTTGCATGGCAATACCCGCCAAGCTCAACTTGGCCATGGCCACATCGTAATCCATGGTCAATCCAAACTGCAACGCCTTTTTGAAGAATTTTTCCGCCTGGGTCAGGTTTTTTTGGGAGTAGATGATTCCCTGTAGATAGTTAAAGTACCCTTGTTGCTTGGTGATCAGGGCAGCGCTGGGGTTCTTGATCTTATCAAGCCATTTTTGGGTGCCTTCCAAGTCCTGTTTCCTCATTCTCAGGAACGCCAATAAAATGAACTCGTTCCTGAAGTATAAAAAGATAAAAACAAGGGAAAACAAAATCAGGGCAATGCCATTGCCAATGTTACCTTCCACAAATTGGTAAACAGCATAGGCAATGATAAGACCTGCGATAACGAGCTTGATATTTTTATTGAACATATCTCTGGAAATTTTTCCTAGGGTTAAGAGGTGGCAAAAGTACTAAAAACTAATTTAAATATTTTCCTTTTGGGCTTGTCAAAGTAAAAAGTCTTTGTATATTTGCGCCCAGAATTTTTTCGGGAAAATACTGTTTTCCCACTCAACAAAATCCATAAAAGAGTTCCGAAATGAAAAGAACGTATCAGCCGTCAAAAAGGAAGAGAAGAAACAAGCATGGTTTTAGGGAGCGCATGGCGACTGCCAATGGTAGAAAAGTTCTTGCGAGAAGAAGAGCCAAAGGAAGAAAGAGATTAACCGTTTCCTCTGAGCCAAGACATAAAAAATAATGATAGTATTTAATTTTTAAATTAAAGGTGTTACTTTTCTAGGTAACACCTTTTTTTTGACTTAAAAGCAAATAAACGAGAAACACCAACAAGAATGCCCAAAAGAAAAGATTTAAAATCCATTTTGATTATTGGTTCTGGCCCTATCATCATTGGTCAGGCATGCGAGTTCGATTATTCTGGTTCCCAGGCACTTAGGTCGTTACGTGAAGACGGTATCGAAACCGTTTTGATCAACAGCAACCCAGCTACGATCATGACCGACCCATCTATGGCGGACCACGTGTATCTGAAACCACTGACCACCAAATCCATCGTGGAAATTTTAAAGAAACACCCGAATATCGATGCCGTTTTACCAACAATGGGAGGCCAAACGGCCTTGAACCTTTGTATTGAAGCAGACGAAAAGGGGATTTGGAAAGATTTTGGAGTAGAGATTATTGGAGTTGATATCGATGCCATCAACATTACCGAGGACCGTGAGAAATTCAGGGAGCTTATGTTGAAGATTGGGATAGGCATGCCTCCCCAGGCTTCTGCTACCTCTTTCCTAAAAGGAAAGGAAATTGCCCAAGAATTCGGTTTTCCCCTAGTAATCCGCGCATCCTTCACCTTGGGAGGTGCCGGAGCGGGCATTGTTTATGATCCAGAGGATTTTGATGATATGTTGAGCCATGGGCTGGAAGTATCCCCTATCCATGAGGTAATGATCGATAAGGCCTTGATGGGCTGGAAGGAGTACGAGTTGGAGCTGCTTCGTGACAAGAATGATAACGTGGTCATCATCTGTACCATTGAAAATATGGACCCGATGGGCATCCATACTGGGGATTCCATTACCGTGGCCCCGGCCATGACGCTTTCTGACAGGACGTTCCAACGCATGCGGGACATGGCCATCCATATGATGCGCAGTATCGGGGATTTTGCCGGAGGTTGTAACGTACAGTTCGCCGTGAGCCCCGATGAAAAAGAGGACATCATCGCCATCGAGATCAATCCTAGGGTTTCCCGTTCGTCTGCCTTGGCATCCAAGGCTACAGGTTACCCCATTGCCAAGATTGCCGCCAAATTGGCTATCGGATATACCTTGGATGAATTGGACAACCAGATTACCAAGTCCACTTCAGCTTTGTTCGAGCCCACGTTGGACTATGTGATCGTAAAAATACCACGTTGGAATTTTGATAAGTTTGAAGGTTCTGATAGGACTTTGGGACTCCAAATGAAATCTGTAGGGGAGGTTATGGGTATTGGCCGATCGTTTCAGGAAGCCCTGCACAAAGCCACGCAATCCTTGGAGATCAAACGAAATGGATTGGGAGCCGACGGCAAGGGGTACAAAGATTACGATACCATCATCGAGAAACTTCGCGTTCCAAGCTGGGACAGGGTCTTCGTGATCTATGATGCCATTCAGTTGGGTATTCCGTTGAAGAGAATCCATGAAATCACCAAAATTGATATGTGGTTCTTGAAGCAATACGAAGAACTACACTTTTTGGAATTGGAGGTTTCCAAATATACCATTGAGAGCCTGCCCAAAGATTTGTTGCTCGAAGCCAAGCAAAAAGGCTTTGCCGATCGCCAAATTGCCCATATGTTGGATTGCTACGAAAGTGAAGTACATTCCAAGCGTATGGATTTGGGAATCAATAGAGTATATAAACTGGTGGATACTTGCGCGGCAGAGTTCAAGGCCGTAACGCCTTATTATTATTCCACTTTTGAGGAAGAGATAGAGACTCCGGACGGAAAACGTTACATAGCTAACGACAGTGAGGTCACCGATAAGAAAAAAGTAGTGGTCTTGGGCTCAGGACCAAACCGAATTGGCCAGGGAATAGAGTTTGATTACTGTTGTGTTCACGGGGTTTTGGCCGCAGCAGAGTGTGGTTATGAGACCATCATGATCAACTGTAACCCAGAAACGGTTTCCACGGATTTTGATACGGCGGACAAACTCTATTTTGAACCTGTTTTCTGGGAACATATTTACGATATCATCCTTCATGAAAAACCAGAAGGTGTGATCGTTCAATTAGGTGGCCAAACAGCATTGAAATTGGCAGAGAAACTGGATAAATACGGGATCAATATCATCGGAACCAGTTTTAAATCGTTGGATTTGGCCGAGGATAGGGGTAGTTTCTCCACGCTTTTAAAGGACAACAACATTCCTTACCCAAGGTTCGGAGTAGCTGAAACCGCTGATGAAGCCTTGGATTTGGCAGATCAGTTGAACTTTCCATTATTGGTAAGGCCTTCCTATGTATTGGGTGGTCAAGGGATGAAGATCGTGATCAATAAAGAAGAGCTGGAATCCCATGTGGTTTCCTTGTTGAAAAGTATTCCTAACAATAAACTGCTTCTAGATCATTACTTGGATGGTGCCATTGAGGCGGAGGCCGATGCCATTTGTGATGGGGAGGATGTGTATATCATTGGTATCATGGAGCATATTGAGCCTTGTGGTATCCACTCCGGGGATTCCAATGCCACATTACCACCCTTCAATTTAGGTGAATTTGTCATGCAACAGATCAAGGACCACACCAAGAAAATCGCCTTGGCCTTGAATACGGTTGGGCTGATCAACATACAGTTCGCCATCAAAGATGACATTGTATACATTATAGAGGCGAACCCAAGGGCATCACGTACCGTTCCTTTTATTGCGAAAGCATATGGGGAACCTTATGTAAACTATGCCACCAAGGTGATGCTCGGGGAGAAGAAGGTGAAGGATTTTGTGTTCAACCCGCATTTGGAAGGATACGCCATTAAACAGCCTGTGTTCTCCTTTAACAAGTTCCCGAATGTGAACAAGAATTTGGGACCAGAGATGAAGAGTACCGGCGAGAGTATTCTGTTCATTGACAGTTTGAAAGACGATGAGTTCTACAACCTGTATTCTCGAAGAAAAATGTACTTGAGCAAATAAACTAAGCTTGAATTAAACCTTTGTAACGGTTTCTTGATCGATCAGTTCGAAAGATTGGGCAATCGTTTCAAAGGTTTTTTTATGTTCTTCCTTTTTGCTTTTTAGCGTCCAGGACATCATCATATAAATGTTTTCCGTTCCCTCTATAAATGTTAAAAAATAGGCGATTTCTTCATTTATACCCTCCACACTTCCATCAATTTGGACAGATTCCGCATCTAAACCATTTATTTTCAATGGTTTTATTTCAGATTCCATACTCACGGAAATGGTACTGGTAAAGGATTGCAGTTGTATTTCACGGTAGTTCTGTAAAAGGCTAATATTTTCATTGTATTGGTCCAATTCCATGAAAACATCCACAAACTCTTGCTTGGGCTCACCAATGATGATGGTGTATGCCTCTTTAAAAGCGTTTTGGTATTGAAGTGCCGCTTCTTCGTTCAAACCTGTGGTATTCCTCATAAATTTTGGGATACCTACCCGGTATTCATCATCAACGGTCACGGTGTTGAATATTTCTGTTCTGGATTCATCAGTGTCCTTTTTTTTGAACTTGATGCAGGAAGAAGTTGTAAAACACAGAATTAGGAACAGGATGGAAATGTTTTTCATGGATATTGGATGATAGTTTGATTAGTGAAATAACGAAATTACGGTTTAAATATTCTCATTTTGGTATCCAATGTCATATAAAAACAAAAGGGCCAATTAGGCCCTTCCGTTGTTTTTCGATATTTTTTTACTAGTCGCCAATAGGTTTAAGGGTGCTGACGGCGATCCTGTTCCATGCATTGATCGTGACAATGGCCATGATGATGAGTGAGAAATAATGTTCGCCAAAAATTTCGATTGCCTTATCGTAGGTTTCCGTTTTCAACCCTCCTTCGTGGATTAAGGTCACTTCTTCGGTAATTTTTAGTAGGATCCTTTCCTCTTCGGAATACAGTTCGGTGTCCTTCCAGGCATCCAATAGGAATATTCGTTTGGCACTTTCACCCATGGCAAGGGCATCTTTGGTATGCATGTTCAGACAGAAAGAACATCCGTTGATTTGGGAAGCCCTAATTTTGATCAGTTCATAATGCAACTTGTTCAGGTCGCTTTTTTGCATATAGCCTTCCAGTCCCAATATAGCCTTAAAGGCTTTTGGCTCCGTTGCATCAATTTGGATTCTTCGTTCCATTTTTTTTTGGTTTTTAAGTTTGATGCTAAGGTATATTGGCCAAATTCCCGAATCCTTAAACTGGTTTAAGAACGCTTTTTGGCGCGAATCTCACTTACATACTCTGGTGTTAGACCTAAAAAGGAAGCAATTAGATATTGTGGTACTCGTTGAGCGAATTCTGGAAAGTTCTCGGTAAAATGAAAATGAATTTCTTCCTTGGTGAAATCGTACAAATATTTCATTTTCATGATGGATGAGCCGTAGCCAATTTGGAAAATCACCCTGAAATAGCGCTCTAGTTTAGGAAATTCTTGAAGGATTTTTTCAAGGCTTTCAGATTCAATGGATAAAACTTCGGAGGGCTCCACAGCTTGAATGAAAAAATCGGTCTTTAAATGTTTTTGATAGGCTAAAAAATCAGTGATCCACCAATTTTCCAATGCAAATTGAACGGTACGCTCCGTGCCCTTTTCGGTTATGAAATACATATGTAGGCAACCTTTCAATACAAAATAAGCATGGTTGCAAGGGCCATTTGCCTCCATCAATAACTGTTTTTTCTCCAGTCTTTTAATGGAAACATAGGAGTGTATGATCTCAAATTCTTTTTCCGAGACCGTTATAAATTGGTTCAAGTGATCAAAAAATGGATGTGCCTTTGCTTTTATCATGAAAATATTGCTTGAAATATTACAAAATACATTAATCGCTCTTTAGATAGCTAAATAATTATCATTTATAATTTTAAAATGTTGCTAGAATCCAATGCATTACACACCAATGGCCCCAACAGGATAAATTTTTGTTAAAACTCCTGTGTTTATTTTGCACTTAATGAATAATTACGGGTAAACAATGATCTTATCAATAAAAATGCGTAGGCCAAGACTAATTTTAACCTTTATTAACAAGCTGTATTTGTTGAAAATCTTTGCTTGACCTAGTTTTGTTCCCCAAATGAAAAAAGCGTTTAGGCGATATTTATTTCCCCTTTGCCTTCTCCTCTTGGGAGGGTTTATCAATCTTTATGCTGATGCCCAGGACGGGATTGATGAAGAAAGCGCTTGCTATCTGGAAGCTGGCCAAAATCTTGAACATATAGATTCCATTGGATCACTTCAATACAACCCTGAAAAAAAATATTGTACCGAAACGGAGGTGGAGGAACAAGAAGAAAGGGAAGAAGAAGCAGCTTCACATGATTTAAATTTAGAGTTTGGCAGTTATTTGACTGCTTTTTTTTATACTTCCCAATCGGGGCAATTCACCTATTTACCTGATAATGATTTAGGAGCCATACCCTATGGTTCCCAAACTACGCCCCTTAAACGGTACATCAGGTTCCAGGTATTCCGCATTTAGGATTTTCTTTTCAATGGTCCCATTTTTTCACGGAACCATTCTTGCACAGCACTTTGAGTAATCATCAATAACCAGGGGACAGGTCCATGATAAAGGATTAGGACTTCCCTAAATCATTTCAAAAACCATTTTTAAACATTTAGAACTATGAGGAGAATTCCCTTCTTCATTGGCTTTATTGTACTGCTATGTTACAATACAAGCTGCGAATCCAAAAAGCATGAAACCGAGGTCGAGACCAAATTCTTGGTGTCCAGCCCTATTCTAAAGGATACCTCCATAACCAAAGACTATGTCTGCCAGATCCATTCCATAAGGCATATTGAGTTGAGGGCCTTGGAAAAAGGATACCTGCAACATATTTATGTGGATGAGGGTCAGACAGTGACCAAAGGTCAGAAAATGTTCTACATTATGCCAAACGTATACCAGGCCGATCTTCAAAAGGCAAAGGCCGAGGCAGAGGTAGCCGAAATCCAATATAAAAACACCAAATTGCTTGCTGATGGTAATGTGGTTTCTGCCAACGAATTGGCCATGGCAAAGGCAGAATTCGATAGGGCCAAAGCAGAAGTAGCCCTTGCGGAGACCCATTTGGGCTTTACCGATATCCGTGCTCCTTTTGATGGTATCATGGATCATTTGGAAGCTCGGGAGGGAAGCCTTTTGGATGAAGGGGAGTTGTTGACCACCCTTTCGGATAACAGCAAAATGTGGGTCTACTTTAACGTTCCCGAAGCGGAGTACCTGGATTATATTACCAGTACCAAAAAGGGAAGCAAACAACAAGTGGAGCTTTTAATGGCCAACAACAAAAAATTCAACCAAGATGGCATTGTGGAAACCATAGAAGGTGAATTCAACAACGAAACAGGAAACATCGCTTTTCGTGCCACCTTCCCTAATCCCGATGGAATTCTCAGACATGGTGAAACAGGGAGTATCCTAATGACAGTTCCCCTTAAAAATGCCATGTTGATCCCACAAAAGGCAACCTTTGAGGTGTTGGACAAGAAGTATGTCTTTGTCATTGACAAAGAAGGTAAGGTAAGCCAAAGGGAAATAGAGATAGGTGCCGAACTGCAACATCTATTTGTAGTGGAAAAAGGACTTTCCAAAGATGATAAAGTATTGTTGGAAGGTATCCGTATGGTCAAGAACGGAGAGAAAATTCACTATACGTTCGAAAAGCCGGACAAAATTTTGTCCAGTCTGGACCTGTACGCCGAGTAACAACCTAAATCTTCAAAAAAGATGTTTAAAAAGTTTATACATAGGCCAGTACTGGCCATAGTAATCTCTGTGATCATTGTGTTCACGGGTATGCTTGCAATCAAGCAGTTGCCCATTTCACAGTTTCCACAGATTGCACCAACAACCGTAAACATATTCATAGCCTACCCCGGAGCTAGTGCCGACGTATTGGTGAAATCAACTTTGATTCCCTTGGAAACGGCCATCAACGGAGTGCAGGGCATGCGTTATATAGCTTCCGATGCCACCAGTGCCGGGGAAGGAACCGTTCGTATCATTTTTGAACCGGGGACGGATCCCAACCAAGCGGTGGTACGTGTCAAGACCCGGGTAGACCAGGTTATGCCATTGTTGCCCGATCTGGTGCAGCGGGAAGGGGTCATCATTACCCCGGTAATCCCCAGTATGTTGATGTACGTGAACCTATACAGTAAAAAAGACAATACGGATGAGAGGTTCCTATACAACTATGCATACACCAAAATCATCCCCGAAATACAAAGGATCAATGGTATAGCCACGGCCCAGATTTTGGGTAGCCGTAAGTTCGCCATGAGGGTTTGGTTGAAACCGGACCGTATGCGTGCTTATAGCATTTCTGCAGAAGAGGTGTTGGAGGCCATGGAAGAGCAGAGTATCATTGCCAGACCAGGTAGATTGGGGCAGAGTTCCGGAAAAAATGCCCAGTCCCTTGAATACGTATTAGTGTATCAGGATAGATATAACGAACCGGAACAATACCGAGAGATCATCATCAAGGCCAACGAGGATGGTGAAATCTTAAAATTAGGAGATGTGGCCGATGTGGAGCTCGGTAGTGAGTTCTTCGATATTTATTCCAACTTGGATGGAAAACCGTCCGCATCCATCGTATTGAAACAAACGTTCGACAGTAATGGTAGCGATGTTATAAAGGAAGTGAAGGCCAAATTGAAGGAATTGGAGCCCGATTTCCCTCCTGGGATAGATTACCAGATCAGTTATGACGTTTCCAACTTCTTGGATGCCTCCATTGAGCAGGTATTGCACACCCTTCGGGATGCCTTTATTTTGGTGGCCATTGTCGTGTTCCTCTTCTTGGGAGACTGGCGTTCTACCCTTATCCCGATCATTGCGGTACCCGTTTCCTTGATCGGTGCCTTCTTTGTAATGCAATTGTTCGGACTGTCCATCAACCTGATTACGCTCTTCGCTTTGGTACTGGCTATCGGTATTGTGGTGGATAACGCAATTGTGGTGGTGGAAGCGGTGCACGTGAAGATGCATGAGGAAAATCTCACACCATACAAAGCTTCCTATGAAGTTTTGGGTGAGATTGGGGGTGCGATCATCGCCATTACCTTGGTAATGACCTCGGTGTTCATTCCTATTTCGTTCATGACCGGACCGGTTGGGGTTTTCTACCGACAGTTTTCCATCACCATGGCGGGATCTATTGTGATTTCGGCCATTGTGGCCCTTACATTGACCCCGGTACTCTGTGCCATGATGTTGAAGAATACCCATGGTCAACCCAGGAAAAAATCCCCAGTGAACCGCTTTATCGATTGGTTCAATGGCAAGTTTGAAAAACTTACAGGAAGATATGTGGGCGTCCTGAACAAGATCGTAAACCGAAGGGTGGTCACTTTTGGTATCCTTATCGCTTTCTGCGCGGGAATCTTCTTTACCAATCAGGTGTTACCCGCAGGATTCATCCCCAACGAGGATCAAGGTATGATCTACGCGATCATCCAGACCCCTCCGGGAGCCACTTTGGAACGTACCAATGCCGTGGCACGTAAACTTCAGGAAATATGTGAGAAAACAGAAGGAGTGGAGTCCGTTTCTTCCTTGGCCGGTTATGAGATCATGACAGAGGGTAGGGGTTCCAATGCCGGTACGTGTTTGATCAACTTAAAACCATGGTCCGAAAGGGAACACACCGTTCACGAGATCATGGAAGAATTGGAGGAAGAAACCAAAGACCTGGGAGCGGTCATAGAATACTTTGAGCCCCCCGCCGTTCCTGGGTTCGGTTCTTCCGGTGGTTTTGCCATGCGTTTGTTGGATAAGACCAATGGTACCGATTACCACGAGTTTGAAAAGGTGAACAACAACTTTATGGACGCTCTAAGGCAACGTAAGGAGTTGACAGGTCTGTTTACCTTCTACGCGGCCAATTATCCTCAATACGAACTGAAAATCAATAATAAGGCAGCTATGCAGAAGGGAGTTTCCATTGGAAAAGCCATGGAGAACCTGAACATTTTGATTGGTAGTACCTATGAACAAGGTTTTATCCGTTTCGGTCGATTCTTTAAGGTATATACCCAGGCGGCCCCGGAATATCGTGCGCTTCCTTCCGATTTGGAGAAACTCTTTGTGAAGAACGAAGAAGGGGAAATGGTACCTTATTCTGCTTTCATGACCATGGAAAAACGTTTGGGTCCTAACGAGATTACCCGTTATAACCTGTACAACTCCGCTGCCATTAACGGTCTCCCAGCAAAAGGCTACACCACTGGTGATGCCATTGCGGCCATCAAAGAGGTTGCAGCGAAGACGTTGCCACGTGGATATGACATTGCATGGGAAGGACTTTCCTTTGATGAGGCACAAAGGGGTAACGAGTCGCTATACATTTTCATAGTGGTATTGATCTTCGTGTATTTGGTATTGGCTGCCCAATACGAAAGCTTCCTGCTTCCGTTGGCGGTAATCCTTTCATTGCCTGTTGGGGTATTCGGTTCCTTCTTCCTGTTGAAGATGATGGGATTGGCCAACGACGTGTATGCACAGATCGGTGTGATCATGCTGGTGGGACTTCTGGGTAAGAACGCGGTATTGATTGTGGAATTTGCCGTTCAGAAACACCGGCAGGGTGCCACAATTCTGGAAGCGGCCATTGAAGGTTCCAAGCAGCGGTTCCGCCCCATTTTGATGACTTCCTTTGCCTTTATCGCCGGGTTGATCCCATTGGTAGTGGCTTCTGGTGCAGGTGCCATTGGTAACCGTACCATTGGCGGTTCTGCCCTTGGTGGTATGCTTATAGGTACCATATTCGGGGTATTGCTGATACCTGGTTTGTATTTCATTTTCGCCAAAATGGCCGAAGGGAAAAGCCTTATCCGCGATGAGCACGATGAACCGATTTCCGAAGAATTGTTCAAGGATAATGACACGGAAAGTAAGCTTCGCGCCCGTTTGCGTGAGGTGAACAAACTGTTGAAAAAAATGACCACAAGAAATGGAAATAAAAAGAAAAAAGGTGATAACGATGAAGAATAGTAAATCCATATTGATGGGCATTCTCGCAGTAGTGGCCCTCTATTCTTGTGTGCCCACCCGCGAGATCCGGGACGAGAATACCTCGGTTCCCGAACAATACCAAAACCAGCCCACTGATACCGTGAATACGGGGTTGGTGCAGTGGAAGGAGTTTTTCAAAGACCCCAACCTGATTGCGTTGATCGATACTGCCTTGGTCAAGAACCAGGAGTTGAACATTATGTTGCAACGGGTGGATATGTCCAAGAACGTAATCCGAGCCAAGACAGGGGAATATTTGCCCTTTGTAAACTTTCAGGCTGGTGCCGAAGTGGAAAAAGTGGGCGAGTATACCCGTAATGGTGCCGTGGAGAAGAACCTCGAGATAAAGGAAGGGGAAGAGTTTCCTGAACCATTGACCAATTATGGTCTGGGTGCCTTTGCAACTTGGGAGCTCGATGTGTGGAAGAAGCTTCGCAACGAGAAAAAAGCGGCCGTGTTCGAATACCTTTCCAGTGTGGAAGGGAAGAACTTTATGGTTACCAACTTGGTTGCAGAGATTGCGGATTCGTACTATGAACTGATGGCGTTGGACAACCAGTTGGCCATCATCGACCAAAACTTGGAAATTCAGCAGAACGCCCTTAAAATGGTAAAACTGCAGAAACAAGCTGCTCGTGCCACGGAACTGGCCGTACAGCGTTTCCAGGCCGAGGTATTGAAGAACCAGAGCCATAAATACGAGATCCATCAGGAGATTGTGGAGGTTGAAAACCGACTTAATTTCTTGATCGGTAGGTCGCCACAGCATATCAATCGGGCTTCGGACAACTTTATCGATACCCCAATTGATCATCTGTATGCAGGAATTCCTTCGCAACTGCTTCAGAACCGTCCTGATGTACGTCAGGCCGAGTATGAACTGGCAGCCGCCAAATTGGATACTAAAGCGGCCAAGGCCAGTTTTTACCCTCAGTTCACCATTAAGGCCGGTTTGGGTCTAGAGGCGTTCGATACCAAATACCTGACCACCACACCGGAATCCGTTCTGTATTCGGTAATGGGGGACATGGTAGCACCTCTGATCAATAGGAATGCGATCAAGGCGCAGTATTTGAATGCTACGGATAGACAGTTGCAAGCGGTTTACGAGTACGAAAAGGCCATTTTGAACGCCTATATTGAAGTGGCCAATCAGTTGTCCAATATCGATAATTTGAAAAAGAGCTATGAATTGAAGAATGGTCAAGTGCAAGCCCTTACGGAGTCCATTGATCTTTCCACACGTTTGTTCCAATCCGCAAGGGTGGAATACATCGAGGTGCTTTTGGCGCAACGGGAAGCCCTGGAATCGAAAATGGAGCTTGTGGAGACCAAAAAAGACCAGATGCTCGCCCAGGTAAACATGTACCGGGCCTTGGGCGGCGGCTGGAATTAAGAACCCCCAAATCAATGGTTTGGCCTACTACCTTGGCTATTGATTTACCCAAAGCGAAAACCCGATTTACATTTGTAAATCGGGTTTTTAATTTGGGATATTCAGGATAGGTTTAAGCTGGAAATTATTTCGTCCAATAATCTACGACCACCACATCTTGAATGTGCGGGCCTGCAATATCTACAAACGCCAAATGGTCGGGATGGGTAAGGTAGGAGTCACGATCTTCTTCGCTATCAAAGGTCAGAAAAAAACAGTGGGTCAACCCCTTGTTCAGGTTTTCGGGACTGTTGTTAAGGCCCCACTCCAATCCCTTGATCTCTGAGATTTTAAAAGACAGTTCATTAAAAGCGGCTTCCACGGCCGCAATATCTTCAGGCGTAGAGGTGTCCTTAAATTGGAACAGGACCACATGTCGTAAATGGGAGGTTGGTTTTTCCATTTCGGTGTCATTTTTGGGCGTTTCTTTGGTTGGAGAATTGCATCCGACCAAAACTAGAAGGAAAAGGGTTAAAAGATTTGTTTTCATCATGTTGTTAGTATTGAAGGTGTTTGGTTATTTACATGAATGCTTCTGTCTTTGATATGAAAAACATGCTACTTTTTGAACATAAAATACACGGCCAAGATCAAAAAAATAAACGAGATGATGTGGTTTAACCGAAAAGTTTCCGTTTTAAAAACGATAAGTGTAAAAACCGCAAAGACAACCAGCGTGATGACTTCTTGTATGACCTTTAATTGAATAAGGCTAAAAGGCCCGCCATTTTCCCTAAAACCAATCTTGTTTGCGGGAACTTGGAAGGCATATTCAAAGAGGGCAATTCCCCAACTTACTAAAATAATCGAAATTAAGCCGAGTTTACTGAACCATTTCCACTCGGAAAACTTCAAATGGCCATACCAAGCCATCACCATGAAGGTATTGCTTATGATTAGCAATCCTATTGTTAAAAATGCTTTCATTGGCAGATATTGACTTACAATGGATAGAATATATGGTTGCCTTTAAACTTCTTTATCCTTTGTCCTTATACTTCTCAAACCAAGCCAACACGCTGGCAATCTTGGCAATCAAGTTACTGGGTTTGTTGGCAATTCCATGCCCGGAATTGGGGATGCGCACCATGGCGGTTTCCACATTCTGGAGTTTTAACGCGGCATAGAACTGCTCCGATTCTGCAATAGGAGTACGGTAATCATCCTCACCGGTCATCAACATGGTGGGCGTGGTCACATTGCCCACATACGTCAACGGAGAGCGGCGCATATAGTTTTCAGGATCTTCCCAAGGTTTTTTGCCAAACCAGTATTTAGAGAAAAATTGGATACCGTCCGCATAGAGCACAAAGCTGTACCAGTTGATTACGGGCTTGGCCACCACGGCGGCCTTAAAACGGTCCGTTTTACCCACGATCCAAGCGGTAAGCACACCGCCACCACTGCCACCGGTAACAAATAGGTTGTCCTTGTCCACAAAGCCTTTGGCAAGCACGGCATCCACGCCGGACATGAGGTCGTCATAATCGTGGTTGGGATAATCGTGGTGGATCAGGTTCCCGAATTCCTCCCCGTAACTGGTGCTTCCGCGCGGATTGGAGTAGAGTACCACATAACCGGCCGCGGCATAGGCCTGTATCTCGGCAGAATATACCGAACCGTAGCTGGTGAATGGGCCTCCGTGGATTTCCAGGATCATCGGGTATTTTTTGGAAGGATCAAAATCTGGGGGCGTGACCACCCAACCTTGGATTTTACGTTGATCATAGGAGGACTCCCACCAAATTTCCTCTACCTTACCCAATTTCCTAAAGGAAAACAGGTCGTCGTTCAAGGCGGTAAGACGCTTGCTGCCTTTGGTGTCGGATATTCCCAAATCGGAGGGATTGCTGGTATCCCCAATGGTATAAGCGAACTTATTGTTGTTAGATGCCGAAAAGCTGGCCGCGTTGTAAGGACGTCCCAAAGAGAGTCCTCCCAAGCCGTCGGTAATGTCGTCCACTTTTCCAGAAAGGCTGATGGATGCCAGTTTGCCCATTCCTTTGTCCGTATAGATGAAATACAGGCCAGTGCCCTTACTGTTCCAGACCATGTCCTCCACATCGCGGTCAAAATCCTTGGAAATCAATTGGGAATTGGAACCATCGGCATTCATCACGTACAATTGGGTCAACTGATACCCTTGGTAACGGTCATCATAGCCCAGATAAGCGATCTTGGTACCGTCGGGGGATAGCACGGGATTCGCATCAGGCCCATAACGACTGGTCAATTCCTTGATTTCTCCACTGTTTACGCTGATTTGGTAGATTTCACTGTCGGCAGGCTCAAACTCCTCTTCCTTATGAAAATTGGCACTGAAGTACAAGTGGGCATTATCTTTGGCCCAAGTGGGTCCTCCATGATCAAACTCGGTGAATGTAAGCTGTTTTGGGGTACCACCACTGATAGGCAATGTGAACAACTGCATATTTCCGCCTTTCAGATACCCTTGGCCATCACCACGGTAGTTGATTTTGTCGATGTATTTGGGAGGCGCGTTCCATTTGGCGCCTTCCGGCTTGGCGGGTAGTTTGATGATGGATTTTTCCTCGGCGGGCACAAACATATTAAAGGCGACGTACTTGTCATCATATGACCACGACACTTGCCCTGGGGATTGTGGCGTGTTGGTCAGGGCCATAGTTTCCTTGGTATCCAACCACATGAGGTACAATTTCATTTTTTCATCCGCCATATTGGATTTGAAAACGATCTTTTTGCCATCGTGCGACCATTTGGGTGAGAAATCGTTATGGTTTCCCGTGGTCAACGGACGGTTGTTGGACCCATCAAAATTTACGATCCAGAGGTTGGATAGATTTCGGTCCGTCATCACATCCTTAAAATTCCGCACGTAGATGATTTTGGAGCCATCGGGCGAAATCTGTGGATCGGAAACGAACTCCATGTTGAAGATGTCCAACAGTTCCAAATTGGATTGCACTTGGCTAAACCCTAAAGGGTTTATGGCCACCAAGAGAAGCAGGGTGCCGAGTAATTTTTTCATGAGGATTGGTTTAGAAAGTTTTGATTTCTAAAAATACGGAATAATTCTCCGCAATGAGAGCAATGCTGAAGGTATTTAAGGGCCTTGAGCGGAGTCGAAAAGCCTGGGATTTCATCCCAATCTTCAGAAGAAAAGAATAGAAATGCTTTTAGCTCAATAGGTGGTGGTCATATTGCTGTCCACACAAATGATAAAGTCCGCAATGCCCTTGTTTTCGTCTTCCAGTTTGTGCACATTGTCCTGCATCACGGTAGAGATGGTACTGTATTGCAAATCGGGGCGGTCCTTTTTCAGGTACCATAGAATACCTTCATAGTTGTTGGAATGGTAGGCTCCGTTATAATGGAGGAACAAACTTCCTTCCTTATAGTTTTTTAGGATGAAGTGTGCCATGGTGGCATCTTTGATGGCTTGGGCCATCACCAAGGTGGGACTACCGTGGTCGCCCATCATTTTGAGGATATTCTGGTATCCCGGCAATTCGGGATCAAAGGCAATGGGGAGGGGAGCAATCCATGATTTTTCTTCCACGGAAAGGGTGTCCAAGGCTTCAAATCCGCCTTTGTACACCACGCTTGCATAGCGACGGGGTACATTGGAAGCCACAAAGACCAATTTTTTGTCCTTGGCAAAGTCCACCAAAGGGGCATAATCGGTTTTGTGGTTGTTCCAAAGACGGGCAGTGGAATCCAAAGCTTTGTAATCGATGGTGCCCGCCAAATAGGCGTCCAATTCATCCTGATTGTCGGCCTCTACCATTTCCGCACCTAGAATGAGCGGTCTTTTGGCATACAGGTCGGAAGTGAGTTCGTACTGCAACCAATGTGCAATGGGGTTGTTGTGCAGTTCCCCGAAGAGGACCATATCCTTTTCCTCCAAACTCTTCAACATTTTTTCATAGGACACCTTTTTACCCTTGGCGTTGTAGATGACATAGGGCGCTTTTTGGGCTGAAACGGAAAAAAGGTAGAAGGTGAAGGCAAAAAGGAAGAGGAGTTTTTTCATTTCAATTTAAAATTTAGAATTAATTGTCTTCCCATTCTGTATGAAAGATCCCTTCACGGTCCACGCGCTCATAGGTGTGCGAGCCAAAATAGTCGCGCTGCGCCTGGATCAAGTTCAGCGGCAATCTACTGCTGGTATAGGCATCAAAATATGTAAGGGCGTTGGAGAGTCCCGCCAAAGGAATTCCGTTTAAGGCACCATAGGCCGTCATTTCCCGAGCGGCATCCACGGTTTCCTTTACTTTTTCCACAAAGGAAGGGGAGAGCAATAGGTTTTCCAAGTTTTCATTGGCTTGGTAGGCATCCGTAATATCCGCCAGCAAAGCGGCCCGGATGATACAACCCGCCCTCCAGATCTTGGCGATCTCGCCCAGTTCCAGTTCATACCCATATTCCTTCGAGGCATCGGCCAATTGGTGCATGCCCTGTGCATAGGTGATGATAAAGGCAAAATATAGCGCCTGTTCCGCTTTGGAGATAAAATCAGCTTTGTCTACCGTTTTTGGTGTTGGGCGATCATAAAGGGCATCCGCTTTTATGCGTTCCTCTTTCAAGGCGGAAAGTTCCCGCATGCTCACGGCCACATCGATGGTGGGTACGGGAATACCGAGGTCCATGGCATTTTGAGAGGTCCATTTTCCGGTCCCCTTTTGTTTGGCCTTGTCCAAGATCTTGTCCACTAGTTCACCATCGCCCAAGTCGTCTTTTTGCTCAAAGATTTCCGAAGTGATTTCCACTAAAAAGGATTGTAGCCTGCCCTCGTTCCATTGGCCAAAGGTTTGGTGCAGTTCCGCATTGGAGAGTCCGCCTGCTTTTTTCAAGAGGTCATAGATTTCCGAAGTAAGTTGCATCAACCCGTATTCGATGCCGTTGTGTACCATTTTCACGTAGTTTCCGGCCGATTTAGGGCCTAGATAGGCCACACAGGGCTCCCCTTTGTATTTGGCGGATACGGCTTCAAAAATGGGTTTTACGTGCTGATAGGCCTCCCGGGAACCGCCGGGCATGATGCTGGGACCCCTTCGGGCACCTTTGGCACCCCCGGAGACCCCTGCGCCAAAAAAGTTGATTCCCTTTTCTTTCAAATAGGCTTCGCGACGGTCGGTATCGGTAAAAAAGGAATTTCCGCCATCGATGATGATGTCACCTTTGTCCAAATGGGGCAACAAACTTTCAATGACGATGTCCACCACTTTTCCGGCCGGCACCAAAAGCATGATTTTCCGGGGTGTGGTCAGGGCATTTACGAAGGTTTTTACGTCGGAAGAGGCATTCACTTTGTCTGTATCGCCTCCCTCGGTGATCAATGCACCAACCTTTTCTTCATCCAAATCATTACCAAAAGCGGTAAATCCATTATCGGCCACATTTAAAATAAAATTGCGTCCCATTACCCCAAGGCCCACAAGGCCAAAATCATACGTATCTGCCATCTTGTATTTTTTCTTCTTCCGTTGTTAAGACAACCCTAAGGTTGCCATTTCTTGAATTACGAACCTAAAATAAACCTTATATTCGTTATGCTCAAAAAATAAACGGCTTCATTGTGTAACCTTGGAGTGCGTGTTGGATGCAATCAGCCAGAAACCAAAAAAAGATGATGAAAAAGACCGAAAACCAGATGCTCGTAATTTTTGGGGCATCCGGAGATTTGACTGCTAGAAAACTGATTCCAGCCCTTTTTAACTTGTATGTTGCCAAACACCTGCCCGAAAATTTTGTGGTACTGGGCGTTAGTCGTAGCGCATTGACCGATGAATCTTTCCGTGACCATGTGGTTTATGAAAGTGATTATTTGAAGGAAAAACTCAAAAAACTGGGCAAGGACGAGATCAAGGGATTTGCAGATAAACTTTTCTACGAAGATTTAGGAGAAAGCTATGATACCGATTATAAAACCTTGCGCAAACGGGTGGAAGATCTGAAGGCGACCTATAAGACTTCAGGGAATATCATTTATTACCTTTCCACTCCTCCAACCCTTTATGAAACGATTGCGCACAATCTGGCCGAGGCCGGCATGAATACCCAAAACAATGGGTGGAAGCGTTTGATCGTGGAAAAACCATTCGGTTATAGCTTGGAAACGGCCAAAAACCTGAACAAGGGCCTCCACCAATATTTTACGGAGCCACAAATATATAGGATCGACCATTATTTGGGTAAGGAAACTGTACAGAACCTTTTGGTGACACGATTTGCCAATAGCATTTTTGAACCGCTTTGGAACCGCAATTATATCGAACATGTAGAAATCACCAATGCGGAAAGCGTTGGGGTAGAAAAGCGTGGCGGTTATTACGATAAATCCGGTGCATTGCGAGATATGTTCCAGAATCACTTACTTCAAATTGTTTCGTTGGTGGTCATGGAGCCGCCAATTGGGGCAGAAGCCGAAGAAATCCGGAATGAAAAAGTTAAGGCATTGAAGTCTCTTAGGGTGATGAGGGATGAAGAAGCGCTTTTCCAAAATACCATTCGGGCCCAATATGTGGAATCGGTTGTAGACGGAAAAAAGGTGAAAGGGTACCGAGAGGAAGATGGGGTAGACCCTGATTCCACTACCGAAACGTATGCAGCTATCAAATTTTACGTGGATAATTGGAGATGGCACGGGGTACCTTTCTATGTAAGGACCGCCAAGCGGATGCCAACGAAGGTTACCGAAGTGGTCATCCATTTTAAGGAACCGCACCACCAGATTTTCAACGAACCCGGCATGCATCGCAAGGACAATAAGCTAATCATTAGAATACAGCCTGATGAAGGAATCTTGATCAAATTCGGTGTAAAAGTTCCAGGACAAGGATTTAAGGTAGAAAGAGCCAATCTCGATTTTTATTATTCAAGTTTGGCCGAAACCTATGTAATGGAAGCCTACGAACGACTTTTGTTGGATGCCATGCAGGGCGATGCCACTTTGTACGCCCGAGCGGATGAAGTAGAGGCTGCTTGGGAATTTGTGGACCCCATCCTCAATTATTGGCAAAAAGGAAAAGATGTGCGTATGTATGGTTATTCCGCTGGTGTTTGGGGTCCTGAAAATGCCGATGAACTGTTTGAAGGAAAAGGATTCTGGCGCAACCCAGGGGAGAATCTGGCCGATGACCCGGGGTATTGTGTCATTTGTTGATTTCAACCAGCAATGAACAATTGGGTTATCGAGGACAAAAAGATAACAATAGATGGAGATAAAAATATATAAGGACAAACAAGAAGTTGCCGAGGAATTTTCGGTCTATTTTTTGGAAAAGGTCAAAGCGAACGACATTTTTCATGTGGCACTTTCTGGAGGAAGCACCCCAAAGATTGTATTCGATGTATTGGCAGAAAATTTTGCCGATCAAGTGGATTGGAACAAGGTTCATTTTTATTGGGGAGATGAGCGATGTGTGCCTCCGACAGATGATGAGAGCAACTATAAAATGACGGTGGAGCACCTGTTTTCCAAGATTGAAGTGCCTGAAGGAAACATCAACCGTATTTTGGGAGAAAAGGCCCCTAACGGTGAGGCCATGCGCTATGCCAATCTCTTGGAAATCGATTTGGATCGAGAGGATGGAGTGCCCCAATTTGATTTGGTAATCTTGGGCATGGGTGACGATGGTCATACCGCTTCCATTTTCCCCCATGAGATCCAACTTTGGAACGCCGAGGACCATTGTGTGGTGGCCACCCATCCAGATTCTGGGCAAAAGAGGGTGTCCATCAACGGAAAAGTCATCAACACCGCCAAGGAAGTGGCCTTTTTGGTCACGGGAGCTTCAAAAGCGGAAAAAGTGGAAGCCGTTATTAAAAAGACCGAAGGATCGGAAGTTTACCCAGCATCGTTGGTCAACCCCAAATCAGGGAAGCTGGTTTGGTTTTTGGATGAGGACGCAGCGGCAAAGCTCAATCAAAATCCATCATAGCGTTTTCGCCCCGTAGAAAGTCCAAAAAATCGTTCACTTTAAAATTGGCCGACTCGTACTTGCTGTCCCTTTGAAAAGCGGATTCCTTCCTTTCCTTGCTCCTTGCGAACCGTCTGATATCCTGCTTGGTTTTTAAGATCAATCCTGGGACAATCTTGTTCTTACCATCTTTTCCTTTGGCCACCATGGTAAAATAACTGGAATTGCAATGTTTTACCAATCCCGTGGTCACGTTTTCGGACTCCACCCGCACTCCAACAACCATGGAGGTCTTCCCAGTATAATTGATGGATGCCTTGAGCGTAACCAATTCCCCCACCTCAATGGGATTCAGAAAATCTACCCGGTTCACTGAGGCCGTCACACAATAGCTTTGGGAATGTTTGGAAGCACAGGCGAAGGCAATTTGATCCATCAGGTTTAGAATGTGGCCCCCATGTACCTTGCCCCCAAAATTGGAATGGGAGGGGAGCATCAGTTCGGTAATGGAGACCCTGCTTTCTCTGGATGATTTGAATTTTTTCATAGTCAATTTCTAAAAAGAGGGGATTTTTCCACTTCTACCTCGGTAATAAAATATTTGGTGTCTCCCAACCAAAAGAAGGTGGCATAGCGCTCCTTGTAGGTTACTTTAATGTACTGGCCTTGGTATTCCTTTAATTTTTCCACGATGTCCTTCTCCTTGTCCTCCACCGAAAAGGAAAAGACATTGGTGCCCGATAGCCCCTGACTTATCTGACCTTCCCATGTTTTTACCATGACCCCCTTCCTGCTGAATTTGATGAGTTCCCCGGAGCGATAGCCCACGCTGTAGGGAACGTAATAGATGAAAGCAAAATACCCACCGATACCGAGCACGATGACGGCAATGAGAATGGTCAGGAATTTTTTCATGGTCGGTTCTTTAATTAAGTTCTTCCAGATCGTCGTCTTGCGCACGCTTCAAGATGGGTTCTGGCAAAGCCTTTTTTGCCTTTGCCCCCATGGTACGCAACTTTTCAATGCTTGTGATGATATTGCCACGGCCATCGAACAATTTGTTCATGGCATTCTTGTATTCCCCCTTGGCATCGTCCATCTTTTTGCCCACTTGGGTCAAGTCGTTCATAAAACCGACGAACTTATCATAGAGTGCCCCGGCTTGTCGAGCAATTTCCATAGCGTTCCGTTGTTGCTTTTCATTGCTCCACATAGAATCTATGGTACGCAAGGTGGCCAATAGGGTGGAAGGGGTGACAATGACGATATTCTGTTCAAATGCTTTGTTGTAAAGGGAATTGTCCTCGTTTATGGCGATGGCAAAAGCGGGTTCTATGGGAACAAACATCAATACAAAATCAGGACTTTCCATTTCGTAGAGGTCCTCGTATTTTTTAGCCGACAGTTGCTCCACATGCCTGCGCAGGGAATTGATGTGGTCCTTCAGGAATTTGGGTTTGTCCTCATCCGGGGCATTTACAAACCGCTCGTAATCGGTTAACGATACCTTGGAATCCACCACCATTTTCTTTCCATCGGGCAGGTGGATGATTACATCGGGCATGACCCTGCTACCATCTTCCCGTTTAAAGTTTTGTTGTATGCTATACTCCCTATCTTTTTCTAAACCAGACTTTTCCAAAACGCGTTCTAGGACCAATTCTCCCCAGTTCCCCTGCATTTTGCTATCGCCTTTCAGCGCCTTGGTGAGGTTTTCCGCCTCTTGGGTGATTTTCAAATTCTGGCTTTGTAGGTTCAAGAGTTGTTCCCTTAATGCTGAATGTATGCTAATGCTCTCCTTTTGGTTTTCTTCCACTTTCTTTTCAAAAAGCTGGATTTTTTCTTGGAGAGGGCTCAAGATGAGTTTGATGTTCTTCTGGTTCTGTTCCGTGAACTTGGTACTTTTTTCATCCAGGATCTTATTGGCCAGATTCTCGAACTCCTTGGTGAACTTTTCCTGAAGTTTTTCCACTTCTTCTTTCTGTTCACCATTGATGCGTTGTAAGTATTCCATTTCGGCCTGAAACCGTACCAACTGGTTTCCCTGTTGTTCTTTTTCCCGCTGAAGTTCTTTTTTTTCCTCATCGGTGAGCAGTAATTTATCATTCAGGGATTTAATGGCGTTGTTGAGTTGGTGTTCCCTTTCGTTCCAAACACCTTCGGTGGATTTGGTCTTCAATTTTTGGATGTACATGCCTCCGAACAGTCCAAGGGTCAAAGTGATTATTCCGATGATGATGTATACTAATTCAACACTCATTTTTCTAGAATCTATTATTAAGTAAAAGTAGAGAAAATCCTATTACTGACTTTGTATCTTTCTAACGTTACTATAATCATATTCAGTTAGAGTATTTCTGAGAATGACAGAATGACGGCGTAACTGTTTTTTGATTTCTGGGGCCTCCATTATATCGGAAGCCGAGTAAGCATATTTTATAAAGTTACCTCTGTATTTTCTTTTGAAACTTTTTGGGATTTGTGAGCCGTTCCTCAACTCTATTCTTTTAGTCGGAATTCTTCTGGATTGTGTTCCTTTATGGCTGTACAGCCGATATATTTTAGTTTTAAAAATTGGGGCTTCATCCAGTAAATATTTTTCTTTGATACTATTTACCCTTGCATCCTTCCTTTTAATAGCCATTTTCATTTCTCTATAGAAGGTTGCAAGATTTTTTGATTTTATTAAAGTTTGATAACCATAAAATTCAAACCCCAAATAACATAGCGGGTGGTTAAATTTTAGCTCATCTTCATCTAATCGAAAGGATTGTAGTCTACCTTGATATTCTTTAAAAATGGTCACTTCCTTTTTTTCAACAGAAATTTTAAGTTTGATTTTCCTAATCTCCTCACCAATTGTTTTGACCACCTGCTCTATTTCATCCAAATTACAAATCAGGACTATATCATCAGAATATCTACGGTAAAACATTCTCTTTCCTTTGACAAGACTTTCAATAATATTAAAATCAAAAGGAAGCATATAAATATTAGCTAACAAAGCACTTATTGGAAGCCCTTGAGGAATTCCAACAGTTGCTCCGTCTTTTTTCTTTTGATTTTTATGAATTACGATATCCGAGTTTACTAAATCCTTTATTGATTTAAAGTATGTATCCCTACCTTCCTTTCGTAACTGTGCAAGTTTTTTCTCGTCAAACCTTCTCTTACCAACTTTTAAATCACTTAATCTAACATAAGAATAGTTGGTTACAGCCTTGAACAAATTGTAGTGATCTTCGGGTAAAGACTTACAACCAAGGATTTTGCACCATATGGTCTTCAGCAATTTATGATTTAAACTTGGGAAAAAATTTTCAATATCAAAAGCCAATACCGCACAATTCCCTCTTTGCTTAATTTCATCGAATACATCTTTGGCAAAGTGTACGTTATTTTTGTGCGTTATACTATCTTTAGTTTTAACTCTTCTATATGCAGTTATTGCCAAATCTAAATCTATATCCTTTTTTAAATGCTCTTCATATTTAGGACCAATTATTTTTTGAGTGTAATATGAATAAATATGACTATCAATATGAGTAGAGTACAAAATCTCACGGATTTTTGTTGTTGACTGAACTCTATTTTTTGATGTTTTTTTATGTGAACGCCGTAACTCGCCATTAAATTCAGAAAGTTTATACCTCCTTTGTTTGATTTCTTTAAAGATTAATGGGCTGAATGAATGAGTAGTTACCTTATTTTGGTTTTTAATATATTTCTCAACGCCTTTACGGATTCTATTAGGAGTTTTGTTGGTGAAATGAGGATAAGCTCTTTCCTTAAACCAGTCTTTCTGTTGTATCATGAAAAGTAAAAATGAAGTGGGAAGATAATTATTTCGCTGATTTTCATATGGATAAAACCTGACATCCATTTCTGGAACGAACCGTTAGCCGAATTCTCGACTCCAGCTTTGTTCTTACATTGTTCTTACCCTTTGGGCAAGACGCTGAGTGTACTATTAATAACCTAAATAATATCCAAATGTTTGTAACATTTATCAAATTATCTCGTCTAATAAGTATAGCTTATAGGTCAACCCGAAGGTTCTCAATGCTGCTATTGTATGCAGGACTTATAACGTTATACGTGCTGAATACAACAGCAGATACACAATTCCTAATACACATATTTAGTTTAACCCCGAAGGTTTGATTAGGTGGCTAAATCTTCAAATTGTAGATTTAGCACAATAGTTCAACAAAAGTCGTATCCGAAAATTTAACAAGTATCTATACCCACTTCATTGTAAATATAAATATTTCTATTTTTAAGGAAAATACTTTCAAATGGAAAAGCCAAAATTTAATGTAGGTGAACTAGTTGTATTAAAAACACACCCTTTACTTAAGAGTTATAGGATTAAGGGAGATGGCAAATTAGTGCCTCCTATTTTACTAGTTAGGGAGGTTTTCATCGAGAGTAAAAAGAAGATAATTTGTGACGATGAGACAGGTAATGTCATAGCAGAACTAATCAAGTACACTTGTACTTATTTTAATGATGCCAAAAGTGAATTTTTAGAAGTTGTTTTGTATGAATCAATGCTTGATTCTTTTAGAAACCTTAAGATTGAAAAAATAACTCCGGATGGTATAGTTCAAAAAGATGAAAAAACTATAATTGAAGAAATAGATGGATATAAAACCCCAGAATATAAATACGGAGAAATTTTCCGATTAAAAACAAAGAAGATAGAAATTTATAAAAAACGCTCATCCAAAACATTTAAGGTTATTAAAAATGAAGAAGGGGAGGAAGTATTGAATCCGAAAGAGTCTGTGCAGTATGTCGTTAATTACACTTCGCCTGATTTTATAGTTTGCGGATTTAAAAAGAATGATGAGAAAAACTCACATTATCCAGATGGCAGCTTGAAAAAGATTGTTGCAGAAAACTTATTTAAGATTAAATGGTTCAACCCGTTTCAGCAAAAATTTTCAGAACAATATGTTCCTGATAGCTTTTTAACAGATAAAATGAAGTTAGATTAAACTTACTTAGTTATTTTAAACGAACCGGTCTTGGCATCAAATTGAACCATTTCCGAAGGAAACAGCTTTTCAAAATGGTTTTGTTCAATCAGTTCACAAGGTGCACCGAAGGGGTTGTTGTTGCCATCCAAAATCAAGATTTTATCACACAATTGTATGGCCAGTTCTATCTCGTGGGTAGTGAAAAGGACGGTTTTTTGTTGGTCATGTGCCAATTGCTGTAACATTTTCAAAATCTGAACTTTGTGGTACAAATCTAGATGGGTGGTCGGCTCATCCAGTAAAATAATGGGGGTATCCTGTGCCATAGCTCTGGCAATCAGTACACGTTGCAATTGACCGTCGCTCAACTCGTGGCACTTCCGATGTTTGAGGTCATTGAGCAAAAAGGCATCCAAAGAAATTTGGATATGTTTTTCGTCTTCGGGAGACAAGGTGCTCAACCAATTGGTATAGGGCTGTCTTCCCAAAGCGATGAGTTCGAGCACCGTCAAGTTTTTGGATGCAGGAGGCTCTGTTAACACCACACTGAGTTTTTTGGATAGGTCCAGAGGAGAATAAAGGTCCAATTCCTTATCATGTAGCTTGATGTTTCCCGATAATTTAAATTGGAACTTTCCCATGGTACGCAGCAATGTTGACTTGCCAATGCCATTGATTCCCACGATGGCGCAAAGGGTGCCTAGTTCCAAGTCAAAATTAATGTGTTCGCCCACCAGATTTTTCCCATAACCAATTGATAGGTTACATACCGAAAGACTTTTTTGAACCCTTTTTTCCATCAGAACAGCATTTTACGTTTTCGGACCAATAGCCAAATTACAACAGGAGCCCCGACCAAGGAGGTAATGGCATTAATGGGCAGCACACTGGCCGAATTGGGCCATTGTGCCAAGGTATCGCATAAGAGCATCAAAATAGCGCCATAAAGAAACACGGCCGGAATCAGCACTTTATGTTCCATAGTGTCGAATATTTGCCTGGTAAGATGCGGAACCGCCAATCCCACAAATGCAATGGGGCCGGCAAAGGCAGTAATTCCGCCAGCCAAAATCCCTGTGGCAATAATGATGACCAATCTCGTTTTTTTTAGGGAAACCCCGAGACTCTGGGCATAATGTTCTCCCAATAGAAAAGCATTCAAGGGTTTCAGGGAAACGATACTGAGCAAAAGTCCAACAAATACAATACCCGTCAATAGAACAATTTGATGGGGGGTTAGGTTGCCCACGCTTCCGAAGGACCAAAAAATGAACCGTTGCAAGCTTTCGGCACTGGAGAAATAAGCTAGGACACTCACAATTGCCGAGGTGATGCTGCCGAACATCAGCCCAATGATCAAAAGCGCCATGGTATCCTTTACCTTTTGTGCCACGATCATCACCACGGAAAGTACCAAAAAACTGCCCACACTAGCTGCCAAAGCCAAGGAAACATCTCCCAAGAACGAAAAGGATGCTATTCCTGTAAACAAAGTCATGCCCATAAGTAGAAGAGCGGCTCCCAAACTTGCCCCGGAACTGATACCCAACACAAAAGGCCCGGCCAAAGGATTTCGGAACAAGGTTTGCATCAACAGGCCACTTAATGACAGTCCACCGCCTACCAAAATTGCGGTAAAAGTTTTTGGCAATCGGTAGTTCCAAACAATGTAGCTCCATGCCTCTACTTTAGGGTTACCGCCAAAAAGGATAGAAAAGGTTTCTTCAAAGGGAATGTGAACCGATCCGGAACCGATGTTCAATATCCAAGAACACAACAATGCCAGACCAATCAGGATAAAGGAAATATGATATGACCTTGGGTGCTGCATTTACTCTAGGGGTTTGATAAAGCGGAGTTGGTGGTTCGGGAGCAATTCTGGGTGCAGAATGGCAATAAAGTCCTGAAGGACGATATCGGGCCGTTGGGGTGCTTGTTCATAAAAGAGCAGCCCTCCTTTAGCGCCTTTTTCAATAGCGTTGGAATAGATTTTTTTATTGGAAAAAGCTGCAAACTCTTTGTGGTGGGCATTCACGCTTTCCAATTCGGCGTAGGAAGTGTGAGATGAAGGATTGAACCAAAAATCCGCTTGCTGCCCTTTTTCCAGAACTGATTCCAAACTCAAACCAATGCTGCCCGTCTCTGGCCCCCCTGCCCACAAATAATCGGCATTGGCATCTTCAAGAAATTGGGCCATCCAACTTTTTCCGCCCGCCACGTACCACACATCCTTGTACAATCCGCCAGTAATTACCGTAGGTTTTTGGGTTGCTTTTTTTGCCAGGTCCTTCGCTTGAAGATAGGAAGATTCAATGCTTTTAAAAATACTGTCCGCTTTAGCCTCCTTTTGAAAGAATGGAGCGAAAAACTTGATCCACTCCGCCTTGCCCAACGGGGTCTGTTCTACCCAATCTCCGTTGTAGACCACAGGTATGCCAGCCCGTTTTATAACGTCGTAGGCATTATTGTCCTCGTTGATGCTGAACCCTATGATGAGTTCGGGGTTGAGTACCAACACCATTTCCGTATTGATGACCTCGTTCATGCCCAAATCCTTTATCTGGCCTTCATCCACTCGTTTTCTGCCGGCAGGGGAGGAAATATAATCGGTATCGGGAAAACCGACCAACGTTTTGAGTTCCCCCAATGCTTCAATAGCAGCAATGTGCGTGGTGGATGTAACCACAATTTTCTCTACTGGTGTGCCCACAATGGCATCATATTCCCCTTTTGGGAAGGTCATGGCAGCCAATTTTTCCTTTGGAACCAAGGCATACTTGTAATGGGTATTGGCGCCAACCCAAGGTTGGGTCACTTCCAAAACGGTATAGTCCTCCAACTTTTGAACAGTAAAGCCCTGAGCATAGGTGATGCTCGATTTTGATGCTTCAGGCTGGGAAATATCTGCGCTTTGATTCTCTTTGCATTCAACAAACAAGGTGCAAAAAAGGAACAAAACCCATGCTGTAATATGATGTTTGCGTACCATGGTCCCAAAAGTAAGATTATTTAACTTTTGCCAAAAAAGATTAAACAGATTGATTACTTTCGTGCCGAATTTAGGTTCATGCAGGGATTCATTCTTGTATGATTAAAAGGGAATCCGGTGTAAATCCGGAGCTGTTCCCGCAACTGTAAGTCCATGCCAAATTTATTTGGCACCCCTTTGGGGATGTTGCTTTCTTCAAAACCACTGTTCGGTCATCGGATGGGAAGGTGAGGCAACATAAAACGAGCCAGGAGACCTGCCAAATTCAAACAAACAATGTTAAACTTTCGGGATAAAAGTTTACGTATGGAAGCCATACTATTCTCCCGTTTATTCACGTAAACGAAATGAAAAAAAATCATTTTTGGTTTGTGGCCGCTTTATTGGCGGGCAAGGGACTTTTTGCGCAAAATGTACTGCAAGACTCCCTAAAAGTGCACCAACTCAACGAAGTGGTGGTAAGCGATTCAAAATTTGAATTGAAAAGGGAAAACTCTGGGAAAACGGTGATCAAGATCACGGTCCAGGAGTTGGAACGTAACCAGGGCAAAACAATTGCCGAAATCATCAACACCAAAAGCGGTATCGAGATTACCGGAAGTCGCGGACGCGATGGCGATGTCTTGGGCGTTTATGCCAGAGGTGGCCGAGGTAGACAGGTGTTGATCATTATTGATGGGGTCCGGGTGTCCGACCCATCGTCTTTTTCCCAAGAATATGACATGAGATTGCTTTCCCCCTCGAACATTGAATCCATTGAAATCATTAAAGGGGCAGCGAGCACACTCTATGGAACCAATGCCGCTACGGCTGTGATCAACATCGCCACGAAGAAAAGCTCCAAGGAAAAGATGGCAGGGAACTTTCAAACCAGTATTGGTACCAATCAAACCACTGACGATCAAAATTACAATTTGGGAAGCATCAGCAATGCCGTCAATGTGAACGGTACCTTGAACAAGTTCAAGTACGCCGTTGATTTTGCAAACCGATATAAAAGTGGCTTGTCCGCAGCGGTCACCCCGCAAAATGAAGAGGACATCTTTTCCCATTACAGTACCAATGTGAGGTTAGGGTATGCATTTTCAAAAGATTTTGAAGTTTCGGTCTATGGAAACCAAACCAAGTTCAGTAATGAATACGATGCTTCATATGCCGATGCATCTAATATTGGAAAGAGTGAGCAGAAACGGGCTGGCTTGTCATCTTCGTTCACTTATGGAAAAGGGTCGGTTCATTTGAATACCGCTTATACGGATTATGAAACCAACTCCAAAGACAGCTATGGTGAAAGCACCACCAAAGGAAAGAACTGGGTTTTGGATCTTTACAACAAATATACCCTCGGAAAACAGTGGCATACCATACTGGGGGTAAACTACATTAAAGATGAAGCGGTATTTGCGGAAGATGCCCGGTTTACCATTGTGGACCCTTACGCCAATGTGGTCTATGTTTCCAATTTTGGCCTTAACCTGAACGTAGGTGGACGATTGAACCACCATTCCGAATATGGGAATCATTTGGTGTACAATGTGAACCCGTCTTTCGTTTTTCCTACCCCAAAGGGATATGTAAAAGTGCTGGGTTCCTATGCTACATCCTACATCACGCCAAATCTGACCCAATTGTTCGGGGCTTTTGGTGGCAACCCGGATTTGAAACCCGAGGAAAACCGGACCTTGGAAGGTGGTCTGGAATTTAAGTTGAACACCAAACTGCGGTTCAGCACAGTATATTTTGACCGAAACGAGAAGAATACCATTGGTTACGACGTGAACTATACCAGTATCAATCTGGCGGATGAAATCAATGCCAATGGGGTAGAGGTGGAAGCGGTTTGGTCGCCATTAGGTTCTTTGAGCGTTGATGCCAATTACACCTTCACTGAACGAAAAGGGGACAATGCAATCCGGATCCCTAAACATAAGGCCAATGTTTCCGTGGGTTACCAGTTGGGGCAGGCCACCAATTTTTCCTTGACCTATGCGTATACCGGAGCACGTTTTGATACGGACTTCACGACCTATACGGATGTGGCCCTGGATTCTTTTTCCTTGGTGAATTTTTACGTGGGACATGAGCTGATTCCCAATAAACTGAATGTTTTCTTTAATGCAGAAAACCTATTGAATGAGAAGTTCACTGAAATTGTGGGGTACACCACAAGGGGAAGGAATTTCCGGATAGGTATGAACCTAAATTTTTAGAAAAGAAAAGCGGCCCTTGAGGCCGCTTTCTTATTGTATAGATAATGTTGTTGGCAAGGGTTTGTCCAGATACATATTATCCTTTAGCGGAGTTTGTAATCTTGAAGAGGTAAACGATTCGGCCTTCATTTGCACTGTGAAATCCTTTTTGGCACCAACACCTGAGATTTCTTGAAGTGCACGTGCCAATAAGGGCTCGTTAACATCTCCTAGAACACCAAGGTTTGTTAAATCTTCCGGTAATTCAATGTCAGGTTCAAGGCCACTGGTATAGTCATAGAAACCATCGGCATTTTCATTGCGACCTACTAAGGGTTGTAAGCCCCAAAGGTTATCTGGGTTGATTTCATCTTCCCGATCACTGGAGTAGATGTAGGCGTTGTCCTCATCGTCTACCAAGGTAATCGAAAATTCATTTTTACCTCGTGTAGTCTCCCCAATGTGGATTACATCAATATAAGGAGCCAATCCATTCATGACCAATTCACTGGCAGAAGCAGAATCACCAGTTGCCAAAACAAAAACCCTGCTTAAATTAAGCGTATTAATGGCAGTGACACCTGTTGTATTAGCAAAATAATCCGTCAGGTAGTCATCGCTTAATTGTGCTTGGATCTTATCGTTCCATCTTTGTCTGATGAAAACTTCGTTGGTATTGGTGCCATAGATCATGCTTGACAGCAACCTGGCCGTGTTCACGGAACCTCCTGGGTTGTAGCGCATATCCAAAATCAATTCAGTGGCACCATCTGCCTTAAATTTGGCAAAAGCGGCATTTAGGTCTTCATTAAAACTACTTAGGAAACGGTTATACATCAAATAGGCCACATTGGTTCCGTTAACTTCCAAAGTCTCGGCAATCAGAATGGGGTCTTCTGCTTGATTTTCAATTTTGGTAAGCGTAACTTCTTTAGCACTATCCGAAATGGTATTGTTGGACACCGTTGCCATTCCTAAGGTATAAGTGCTATTTTCTCCATATAGCAAATTTCGATAATTACTAACGGTAAGTTGAACCCCATCAACCCGGGTGAAAAATTCACCTCTTTGAATATCCTTGGTGGCTGCATCGGAATTGGGTACAATATATTGAACATACCCAAAAACATCTCCAGTATCTCCAATTAGACCTAATCCGAATTCCAAACCATTGCTTTGAGAAATTCCCGAAAGACTGTTGACTAATACGGCGTAATCCTCGTCAGCGAAGCTGAAACGATCGTCACCATATAATAAGATGTCGTAATAAAAGCTTTCAGGATCATCATACGTTTGTAAAAATTCGGTGTACGCGGCATCCGAAGCAAAACGGTCATCCGCAAGGTCATTCACGTCTGCCTGCCAAAAATACCACAGGTTCATGGCCTGCCACATAAAATTCTGCGCCGTTACATCATCTGCATTTGGGTCCGGGGTTTCCCCATTTTTAATGGAATTATCGTCTTTACTGCAAGAAATGAGCACAAAGGAGAATCCCACAAACAATAAAAAGAATTTTTTCATAGCCTATTTTTTAATTTAAATCCCGCAACTTTCGTTCCAATTCACGCTAGATGTATTGAAAGAAGTATCATGGAATCCCTGTATAACCGTATACATTTGCTATGCAAAATAGGTACATCTAAGGAGATTGCAAATTTTTTGTAACAATTTTCGATATGCGTCGTCGTGATAATGTAGGGCAATTAAAAGAGCCCTGAACAACCAAGACAACCAAATGAAACAAACGGAATTTTTAAACGTGGTGATGCCCTTTAAGGACAAACTTTACCGAATGGCCAAAAGGCTGTTGGTGTCCAGGGAGGAAGCGGAAGATGCCACACAGGAAATTTTGTTGAAGCTTTGGTCGAAAAATGAGTCGATGGGAGAGTACAAAAATGTAGAGGCCTTTGCCATGACCATGACCAAAAACTTTTGTTTGGACCGTTTAAAGTCCAAACAAGCAGGTAACTTGAAATTGGTGCACAGCAACTACACGGACGAAACCGTATCGCTACAGAAGCAATTGGAAGCCGAAGATAGCATAGGTTGGATGGAACGCATTATGGAAGACCTGCCAGAACAACAAAAAATGGTGTTGCAACTGCGCGATGTGGAGCAATACGAATTTGAGGAGATCTGCGATCTGCTCGACATGAAACCAACGGCAGTGCGCGTGGCACTGTCCAGGGCAAGAAAAACAGTTAGGGACGAATTAACAAAAAAACATAGCTATGGAATTGGGTAACATAGAAAAAATATTGGAAAAGTATTTCGAGGCCACTACCACTGTAGCCGAGGAACGGAAACTTAGGGAGTATTTCGCACAGGACAGCATAGCACCGCACCTGGAACAATATAGGCCCATGTTCAACTACTTTTCCATTGCCAAGGAAGAAAGGTACACCAAGCAGGTTCCATTAAAACCTAGAGTAAACTATTACAAGTGGCTATCCGTTGCAGCGGCAGTAGTTCTCACCTTTGGCATCTATTTTGGTAAACAATACCAAGAAAGAAAAGATGCAGAGTATGCCTATCAGGAAACCAAAAAAGCGTTCGAGCTCTTAGCAGAGAATTTTGGCCGGGGAACAGAAAAAGTGGCCTATCTGAAAGAGTTTCAAGAAGCAAAAGAGAAAATTTACAACAACAATTAAAAAACGAAAAAGATGAAAAAGCATATTTTAATCCTATTGATGACCGTACTACCGCTTGCCGGATTTTCACAATCCCTTTTTGACAAGTTCGAGGACATGGACGATGTGACCTCGGTGGTAGTGAACAAGAGCATGTTCAACCTATTGGCAAAGATCGATGTAGAAGTAGATGATCCAGAGGCCAGGGATTTTATGGACATTGCCAGCAGTCTGAAGAGTTTGAAGGTGTTCACCACTGACAACAAAAACATCGGTGCCGATATGAAATCCGCCGTGAACAGTTACTTGGGTTCGGCCAAGATGGAAGAGTTGATGCGTGTGAAGGATAAGGACGCCAATGTAAAGTTCTACATTAAGCAAGGTAGGGACGATGATCACGTAAGCGAGCTGTTGATGTTCATAACTGGAATCAACAATGTTGAGGCCGATGGCCGTAAGTTCGAGACCGTGATTCTATCCCTTACCGGGGATATCGATTTGAACAAGATCAATTCGTTGACCAAAAAGATGAACCTTCCCGAAGAGTTGAACAAGGCAGGCAAGGATAACTAAAAGCATTTTCGGTTGGCAGTAATTGGTTCAGGATTGTAACAAAAGGCAATCATCGGCAACTAATTACTGTCAGCTGATTTTGTTGGCATTAGATCAATCAAAAAACATAGCAATGAAAAATTTTTTAAAAAGTATCGCAGTTCTAGTGGCCATACTGTTGGCTTCCTGCTCCTCGCAGCAAAGTTTGCAGGAATATTATGTGGATAATTCCGAGAACCCCAATTTTTTGTCCATTGATGTTCCGGCCAGTATCCTAAAAATGGATGGTATTGATTTGACACCCACCCAAAGGGAAGCTGTGGAATCCTTGCGTAAGTTCAACTTGTTGGCGTTTAGAAAGAATGACAGTAACGAAGCGGAATACGAATTGGAGAAGAAAAAGGTGAAAGAAATCCTGAAAGGCGATGAATTTGTGGAACTTATGAAAATCAACTCCAAATATGGCAAAGGCGTAATCAAATATTTGGGAGAGGAAGATGCCATTGATGAAGTGATCATTTATGGAGACAGTGGTGATAAGGGATTCGCCCTGGTAAGGGTTTTGGGCAAGGATATGAATCCCGCCCACATCATGCAATTGATGCAGGCCATCCAAAAATCCGAATTTAAAGGAGAAGGTTTGGGTGAGATCGGCGAATTTTTGAAAGGCTAAGACCAATCATCATAAATTTTGGTTAGGGCGACATTTGTCGCCCTTTTCCTTTTTAAAGACGGAACAAAATGGAATTGTTCTTTATCCAGTTAAAACATATTTATCACCACCTGTCATTCTGAGCGTTGCGAAGAATCCCACAACCCATGGATTCGTACTTTTACACGAATGATAAAATTATACCCCGGTATAATTCGCTGGGGTGATGTGCTTCAGTTCCGTTTTAATGGCATCCGAAACCTCCAGTGTCTCAATAAAATCCGCTATGGACTTTTGGGTGATTTTCTCGTTGGTGCGGGTCAATCCTTTCAAGGCCTCGTAAGGGTTGGGATAACCTTCCCTTCGCAAAATGGTCTGGATGGCCTCGGCCACCACGGCCCAGTTGTCTTCCAAATCTTTCTCGAACTTTTCCTTGTTGAGCACCAATTTGTTCAAGCCTTTCAGTGTGGATTGAAACCCGACCAAAGTATGGGCGAACGGTACACCTACGTTTCGCAAAACGGTGCTATCGGTTAGGTCGCGCTGCAATCGGGAAATCGGTAATTTGGCGGACAAATGCTCAAAAATGGCGTTGGCCAAACCCAAATTACCCTCGGAGTTTTCAAAATCGATCGGGTTTACCTTATGCGGCATGGCCGATGACCCCACTTCACCCTTCTTGATCTTTTGTTTGAAGTAATCCATTGAGATATAGGTCCAAAAATCACGATCCAGATCGATCAAAATGGTATTGATGCGTTTCAGGCAATCGAACAAGGCGGCCATATGGTCGTAATGTTCAATTTGGGTGGTAGGGAAGGAATGGTGAAGACCCAGTTTTCCCTGCACGAACTGTTGCCCAAAAAATCGCCAGTCCTGATCGGGATAGGCCACTTTGTGCGCATTGTAATTCCCCGTCGCACCTCCAAATTTGGCCGCACTGGGAATATCATTCAACAAATTGAACTGCTCCTTGAATCGTTCCAAAAACACCTCAATTTCCTTTCCCAAACGGGTAGGGGAGGCCGGTTGTCCATGTGTGCGGGCCAACATGGGGATGTTCTCCCATTCCTTGGCCAATTTCTTCAACTTTTCAAAAACCTCAAAATATGCCGGAACGTAGACTTCGTTCATGGCTTCTTTGATGGAAAGCGGTATAGCAGTGTTGTTGATGTCCTGGGAAGTCAATCCAAAATGGATGAACTCTTTGTATTTCTGCAAATTTAAAGCATCAAATTTTTGTTTGATGAAGTATTCCACGGCCTTCACATCGTGGTTGGTGGTCTTTTCAATATCTTTTATGGCCTGGGCGTCTTCCGCAGTGAAATCTTGATAGATTTTTTGCAGTTCCGGAAACAATGCCGTGTTGAAATCTGCCAATTGGGGCAACGGAATCTCACAAAGTGCGATAAAATATTCGATCTCAACTTGAACGCGGTACTTGATCAAGGCCTCCTCTGAAAAATAGTTTTGAAGGGCCTCGGTTTTGTTTCGGTATCGCCCGTCAATGGGCGAAATGGCATTTAGTTGGGTCAACGACATGGTCCTATGGATTTTGAAAGCCACAAAGATACTTAAACGCCACAGTTTAGCTACCCAATTTGGCCAACTTATCCAAGGTTTTTTTGGCCCTGTTCTGATAACCGGTACTGCCATTTGCGTAGGTATCCAACAAAACCTGTTTCAGTTCGGGATGCACCCATGGGAATTTCAGGCCCAAATAATAGAGACTTGTCATGGCAAACACCTTAGGAGCAATGTTCAACGGACCGATGAGCCAATCAAAACAACAGGCCATCAGTTTCTCGAGTTGGTCGTCTGTGATGTTCTTTACAAAAGCTGGGTCCTTCTTTTTGAAATAGGCCTCACAGATCATCTCACAGACATGGGCCATGGGACGAATGCAGGAATCGGTTTTCAATTGTGACAACCCATTGGCAAAGACGTCAAAAATGGGCAGCAGGTATTCCAATTTTTTGCGCATTAAATGGTCGAAGGTCCAACTGGCATAAAAATCACCGGTACCATCCTCCAAAAGCACCAATTGAAACAATTTTTTCATCAACTCAGGTTGATGCACCAAAATACCGACCAAAGTATCTACCCGATCCTTCGAAATCCGTCCTGAAGTGAGGGCAATATGCAGTTCTTTTTCGGTCACAAAAGCGTATATTTACGAAAACCCTTATGTGATGAAAATAGTAAAAAAAATAGCAATTGCCCTATTGGTCGTTTTGATCGGCATGCAGTTTTTCCGACCTGAAAAGAATCAGGCAGAAGGCGATTATGTGGCTGCTTTTGTTGCCGAGACACAACCGAGTCCCGAGGTTCAGGGCATTTTAAAATCAGCCTGTTATGATTGTCACAGTGCCAACACCAATTATCCATGGTACAGCAATGTGGCGCCGATTTCCTATTGGTTGGCCGACCACATTGAAGAGGGCAAGGAGCATTTGAACTTTTCGGATTGGACCAACTATACCGACAAAAAGAAGGACCACAAATTGGAAGAATTGGTAGAGGAAGTCAAAGAAGGGGAAATGCCCCTAAACGAGTACACTTGGACCCATGCCGATGCCCGTTTGACCCAGGAACAGATCACCGCTTTGTTGACTTGGGCCCAAGAAACTAGGAAAAAGTACTAAAAAGTTGCTCCACCAAGGGTGGAACACCAGCTACGGCCGTTTTTGGAATAATGGTCAGGTTGCCAAAATCCGATGCCCGGACGGTGGGCCTTGGATCGATAAAATAAATGGGTGTATGGCGGTCCACATAATGGATCAGACTTGCCGCCGGATACACTTGCATGGAAGTACCGACAATGATCAAAATATCGGCTTGTTGTGTAATTTGGGCCGCGGTTTGCAACAAAGGCACCATTTCACCAAACCAAACAATATGTGGTCGCAATTGATGGCCGTGAGGATCGGTATCGCCTAAAACCAAGTCTTTTTTCCACTCCAAAATATGGTTTTCATCCCTGCTACTGCGCACCTTGAACAGTTCCCCATGCAAATGTACCACATGGGTGCTTCCGGCCTGTTCATGAAGGTTATCGATATTTTGGGTCACAATGCTCACATCAAATTGGGCTTCGAGTTCGGCAAGGGCCAGATGTCCTTGGTTCGGGCTTACTTCCAATAACTGTCGTCGCCGTTGGTTATAAAACTCCAGTACCAATTCCGGATTGCGTGCAAAACCTTGGGGTGAGGCCACTTCCATCACGTCATGGCCCTCCCAAAGCCCATCGGCATCGCGAAAGGTTTTCAATCCGCTTTCGGCGCTCATTCCCGCTCCGGTTAAAACAACGATTTTTGGCTTGGGCATGGTCAAAAAGCGATTTAATTGGTCAAAAATGTCCTGACATCTGTGGCTAACTTGATCAAATCCGGTTCGTGAGTGTACATCATGTGGCCTGCCTCATAATAGAACATCTGTATCTTTTCACGTTCAATACCATTTCGGGAAAATGTATACTCGGCATCGAAGAAAGGACAGATCAGATCATAATATCCATTGGCCACCATCACTTTCATGCCGGTATTGCGCCTCATCGTTTCGCTTAATTTGCGGGTCACGTTCACATAGGAAGGCTCCCAACCCTGGCCATCGGGTACCGGTTTCCAATTCCATTTGCCATAAATGGCCCCGTTACTGGTTAAATAGGGCCGATCCATTTTAATATTGAGGTCTGTGGCAAAGTAATGGTTCAGAGCGGCGGTGTAGGCCGAACTGATCTGATAGCTGGCCGGATCGCCCAAGTGGGGGCCATCGGAAAGTTTGTCCACTTCGTCACCCATAAAACGACCGTCCAACCGCCCAACGGCAAGTCCTTCATCGGCCAATAACTGTTTTTGGAACCGGGGCATCAATACCCTCAAATTTGATTTGAGAATGTAGGCCTTTTCCAGGCCCATAAAGTAACTGAGTTGTTCGGCAATGTTATCTTTTTCGGTAGCTGATAGCAACGATCCTTTGTACAAAGCAGGGGCATAGGTGTTGTAGGTGAAATTACGACATTCCTGCACAAAGGCATCCAAGGATTTGCCCTGTCCCGTTTTTTTGTGGTACCAAGCGGTGGCCGCCATACTGGGCAGATAGGTCAGGTAGGAGGTAATATTGTCGTGTTCCGATGTGGAGCCTGCATAATCCAATGCCTGCGAAATCAAGATCAGGCCATTGAGTGCCATATTCTGGCCCCCACCTTCCAGGGCATTGGCCACTCCGGCCGCCCTTGTGGTACCAAAACTTTCCCCGATGATGTATTTGGGCGACATCCAGCGGTTGTTCTCGGTTGCCCAGTGTCGCATAAACTGGGCCACGGAATTGGCGTCTTGGGTGAGTCCCCAAAAGTCTTCGACCTTGCCTTTCCCGATAACCTTGCTGTACCCGGTCCCCACGGGATCGATGAATACCAGATCGGTAAGATCGAGAATACCGTGTGTGTTTGTTACCATGGTATAGGGCGCGGCCCCGTCATCCTTGGTGGCATCGGAGTCCACTTTCACCAATTTGGGACCGAACATTCCCATTTGCAACCACATGGATGCCGAACCAGGCCCACCGTTGAACACAAAGGTCACCGGGCGTTTGGTGGTGTCCGTAGTTCCCGTTTGTACATACGCCACTGACCACAATGAAGCCACAGGTTCCCCTGATTTGTTCTTTAAATAGGTTTCCGAGGCAACGGCTTTGTATTTGATCAATTTGCCACCATTCATGATTTGGTGATTGGAGACAAAGACTTTCGGTTCTGGAATGCTAGTGGAATCGGTGATTTTATCCTGTGCTGTAACGAACAAAGAAAGCAGCAAGCATGAAACGAGGGTGGATAGTTTTCCCATAGTGTGGTTTGTTTGCCTAAATATAGAAAAAGCAATGGTCTCGAATCCATTTTGGTAGCTATCAAAATGAACCGTACAGTGGCATTTTATGTGAGGAGAAGTTTATTCGAGGTCCGAATCGGTTATGGTCAACCGATATTCAAATCGGTTCGTTTCCGGTTCGGTCAACACCCAGGCTGCATCATCGATGGGGTCTTGGGAATAGACCAGCACGTAATCGGTACCGGTCAATACGTACAATTTAATGGCACTGAAGAGCTCAGAGTCCGCAGGTGTAATGGGACTGGAAACTGGATTGAGACTACTTCCGATGGAAAACCGGGATTGGTTCTCCACGGCTATAAAGTTGTCGTTCTCGGACAAATAAAATAAGTCAGTGGTAGTGGCATTTTGAAGAAGGTAGTTGGTCTCAAAACCTGAGATTTCTTCTTCGTCACATTGAAACGCCAACAGAAAGGGCACCAGGAGCAAAAGCAGTTTCTTTTTCATAACCATTTAATTTACATAGCACAGGAAATATACGCTATTATAGTTTTCGATTTACAATGGGTAAGTTTAAGAGATGGTTAATTATGCGCAGATGTCTGGGAGTTAGGTAGATGCATGTAACGCCATCAAACGATTTGTTATGGCCATAAGTGTATTCCTCATCATTCCTTACTTTGGATTTCATTTTCCAGATCAGCGATCAAACTCTGATATTCGGCCTCCAGACTTTCCCCTTTGGTGATCACCACGTTCATTTTGTTGAGCAGCAAAATGTACATATTCTTGAGTCGTTGCGAATCGAAGGTTTCACGATAAAGAGCGCTATCCTTTTGTTTTTCCGCTGGGGTTCGTTTTCGGATTTTGGCCAAGATGGAAGGGTCAATACTTAGATTTTCGATGAAATTTTTTTCCAAATGGTCTTTCGTGAATTCGGTTACCTCATCTTCAATTTCTTGGTAATCGGCCACTCTATCGTACAATTTGGAAATTCTATTGCGCAACGAATCGTTGGTGATGATCTCAATTTTACCGGAATTGATGATGGCATTGTAAATTCCGGTGGAGGGGTCGAACGTATAATTCTCCACATTGGTGGTGATCAAGGAATCCAGATATACCAGTTTCCGGTTGGACACATCGGAGAAAAGCACTTCTTGCAGGCTTCGGTTTCTATGGACCTGCGCCTCTAAAATAAGGTCCAACTCGTCCAAATTGATTTTGATCGACTCATGCAGACTTTTTAAGGTTTGCAGCTCCGCCTTTCGCAATTGTTGGTTTTCGTTCCAGTTGTTGATGCGCAGAGCGATCAATATTCCAAGGACCACCAGGAGGATTTCACCCAAGGCATAGATCACATACTTGCAAAGTTTGCTTTCCGCAATCAACCCTTGTCTTATTTTTCTAAAAAGTTTCATTGACTATTTTTTTACATCCAATGGTGAACCACGTGTTTATATGAATATAAAGCACATCTATATGTACCCAAATTGGCACAAAATCTTCTAAAACCCAACTTTTACAAAAATTTCTATCTTGTGCACCATGATGGATCTCGATCTTTTGGCCTATTTGGAAGGATACCTTACCGAGGAGCGCAAACAGCGGTTTTTGGAGGTGTTAAAGCTTCGTACACGGCACATTACCGTTGCCATTGAAGATGTCTTCCAAATGCACAATACCAGTGCTATTATCCGCAGTTGTGATGTGTTCGGGGTGCAGGAAGTGCATGTAGTGGAGGACCGTTTCGCCAGAATGCTGGATAAGAACATTGCCATGGGCGCTGAAAAATGGGTAGATGTGTATAAATACCACAACTCTACTGCTTGCATGGCTGCCTTGAAAAAACAAGGATATCAAATTATTGCCACCACACCACATGACAACTCCACGCTGTTATCCGATTTTTTCCCGGACCAAAAGTCGGCCCTATTTTTTGGCACGGAAAAAGGGGGTTTAAGTGACGAGGTTATGCAACAGGCCGACGGATTCCTTAAAATTCCCATGGTCGGCTTTTCGGAAAGCTTGAACGTTTCCGTAGCGGCGGCTATCATCATCCAAGAGGTGGCACATAAAGTAAGGACCTCCCAACTGGATTGGTGCCTGACCGACGACGAAATCCTTGAAAAGCGATTGGACTGGACGAAAAAATCCATTCAACATGTAAAAGGCATCATCAAAAGGTATTATGCCGACTGAGGATTTTTTGTATTTTTAGCTGTAAACCAATTCGTTACCGTTATGTTGTTCCTGTATATCCTCTTGGGGCTTGTAGTGCTCATCCTGATTTTGGCCGCCCTTGCGCCTAAAACGTATGATGTTTCGCGATCTGTTGAAATTGCCAAGCCTAAATCTGAAGTTTTTCAGCAATTAAAGTATTTAAAAAAGCAGGATGAATGGAGTCCGTGGGCCAGACGGGATCCCAACATGGAGCAAAAGTTTACGGGTACCGATGGCGAGGTAGGGGCGATCAGCTATTGGAACGGAAACAAGGAAGTTGGGGAAGGGGAGCAGGAAATTACCAAAATTGCGGACGGGGAACGGGTTGAGACCCAACTCCGATTTCTGAAACCTTGGAAATCTACATCGGATGCTTATTTGATCTCTGAGGCGTTGGATGACAACCATACCAAGGTGATTTGGGGATTTTCAGGCAAGAACAAGTTTCCCATGAGTATTATGATGTTGTTCATGAACATGGATAAAATAATCGGGAAAGACTTTGAGGAAGGCCTGTCCAATTTGAAAAATATTTTGGAAAAATAACGGGAATCTACTGCTCCAACAGTTCCAAAAGGGCGGTATCAAAGTCATTTTCCAATACCACTTTACCGTTGGTGACCATTACTTCGGTCTCGGAATAGGTGTCGAACAGCTTAGTGCCATCACCAAAGAATCCTTTTACGGAAAGCGACTTTTTGCCTTTGGGCAGGTCCAATCCCACCACCACTTTGTCCTTGTATTCGTCTTCCATATAGGTTCTGGAGAATACATAAGGAGCCTTGGTCAAGATTTTATGTTTGCCAGCTCCAATGGAGGGGTGATTTCTTCGGAATTGCCCCAATTTTTGCCAGTGTTTGTGTATTTTCTGGATTTCGGGAACCGTGTCCAAGTCCTTCCAGTTCATGAACGAACGGAGGTTGGCATCACCTTCGGCACCTTCCACGATCAATGGCCTTGAGGTTTCATCCCCATAATAAATTTGGGAGGCCCCAGGTGTCAACAATAGCACATTGGCTGCCCTATATGGTTTTTTACGTTCACGATCGAACGGTGCGCCATCATCATGGGAGGAAAGGTAGTTCAGGACACTCTTTCCTTTTAATTTGGTATTCAGGAGGTTACTGTATTTCGTAAAAATGGACTCATAGGTGTTGTTGGCATCACTCTTCAACTCAAAATTGATGAGGCTTTTGAAGCCATATCCGAAGAAATCCACCTTTCTGTCCCCAAAATCGTAATCACGTCCGCCAGAAATGCCATAATTGTATACCTCACCAACCATATAGAAAGGGTTTTCATCCAAAATCTTGTCTTGATGTTTCTTCTTCCACATGTCGAAGGCATAACAGGCTTCTTTGTAAAGGTCTCCCCAAGCATTTTCGTTCACGTGCTTTACGGTATCCACCCGAAAGCCGTCCACGCCATAATCGTTAATATAATCTGTCAACCATTTGATGATGTAATATCTTGGTGCCCTTGGGTAATTGGTACGTTCAAAAAACAAGTTTAGCTCGTCCAATTCCTTGCTTAACCTACCTTCATCTTTCCATTTGGCCAAAAGGGCATCGGGCAATTCCACAGGCTCATCGGATTCGGTCAGGATATCTGGCAGGTTGGCCACCAAGGTACATTCCGTGGTGTTTTCATACGTGGTGAATTCACAGGTAGGGCCAGTCCTTACCCAATCATCGGGCCAAACAGGGTCCTTATCGGTCACAGGTCCGGTATGGTTCAATACTACATCCAAAAGGATACGTATTCCTTTACCGTGGGCTACTTTGACCAAATTGGCCAAATCTTTTTTCGTTCCAAAATTAGGGTCCATGGAAGTCCAGTCCTTGGTCCAATAACCATGATAACCGTAAGTATTGCCAGTGCCTTCGTTTGTGGCACCATGAATTTGTTCTACAATGGGTGTCAACCAAATGGCATTTACGCCCAAATCGGTAAAATATCCTTCTTCTATTTTTTGAATGATGCCTTGGATGTCGCCGCCTTCAAATCCGCGTAAGACCCCAGTTTCTTCGGTACGGTCAAAATTTACATCGTTTTTGGGGTTGCCATTGTTGAAACGATCGGTCAACAAAAAATATACATTGGCCCCTTCCCAAACAAAGGGAACCTCTTTTTTGGGTTCTTGTAGTTCTGCTACCTGCACTGTTGTCTCTTCTTGCTTTGGAACTTCCTTACATCCTGAAAATAGGGGTATCATGGACATGACGACAAGTAGTTTTTTCATGAATTGGGATTTTGTCTAAAGCTATAAAATGAATATGGAATTCGAAAATTTATTTATAGCCGGGTCACGGAGACCACTATGCCTTCAACCCTTTTACTGTTTTCTGTTCAGCACCTTGTATTCTTCATAACAGCTTGAGATGGCGTCCAAAATCTGGAGGTCGTTCGCTGTAGTGATGAAGGATTTGGAGTAGTTGCAATTGTTCAAAATGTCCTCAATATCCACTTTTTCCAACTGGAGAAGTTCCATCAAGGTTTCCCGGTCAAATTTGGACGCCAAAAGGTCACGGATGTTATCATCTTCCTTAATTTGGCGAAGTTTCCGCATTTGCCTGGGCTTTTTCCCAAAAAGGTTCCGCAGCAGGTCCGCTGGATTGAGAATGGCTCCCAAAACCTTGGTCACCGCGCTGGGATTTTTGCTTCCCGCCTCATAACTGGTAGGCAATCCTGAAATGCTATATTGTTGGGAATTGTTGATGGGCAGGTTCTTTACATCTATTTCGAGATAACCTGTAAGTTGATATGGTCTAACGATCACTTCTTCTAGGGCGTAAGCCAATTCTGTTAGGGCAATTTTGGTATCCCCAAACCTGAACATGTCATTTGTGACCCGTACTTTTTGTGTCTTGAAACCGAGGTAGGACAAGTAAAGGGTATCATTCACGGCCGCCGAAATGGTAAACCTTCCATTTTGGTCCGTAATGGTTCCCTTTACCAGGTTCAGGTTGATGACGTGCACACTTTCCAAGGGAAAATCCGTTTGTGCATTGACAACCGTGGCCGTAATATCCCTTATTTCCTGATTTTCTTCCTCAGTTTGGGCAAAGCCCATAAGGGAGACCAAGAAAAAAAATGTTAGTAGAATTCTTCTCATGCAATCTTTGTAGGTATAAATGTACTAAACAAAGAAAAATAAACAGGATCCCGCTATGATTTAATATAGAATTAACTAATAAAAACCAGGTCTCTTTTTACCTCCCTTTTTGGCAAAATTTCCTTTTTTGCCACTTTTGAAAGGCTTGTTGCCCCTGTCTTTGCGACCACCGCCTTGATAGCCTCCTCCTTTTCTACCGCTACGTTTTTTGCCACCGCCTTTGCCGCCGCCGCCTCCTGGCTTGGTGGATACTTCAACGTTTATAAAGCGTCCGTCAACCTTAAATTCGGTAAAGGTTTGGATGATAAGTTCGGTAAGCTGTGCATCAGTATTGAAGAAGGAAAAACTGTCCTTGGTATCCACATTGTAGATGTCTTCTTTTTCCAGATTTAAGGTATCGCGAAGAAAATCCTTTAAAGACATCCAATCGTAACCATCACGCTCTCCAATGTTGATGAAATAACGCACAGATCCCTCCGATGGAAGATCGTCCTTGGAGAAATCTTCCCGGTCGCCTCTTTCTTTCCCGCCTTCGGAAGAATTCAGGTCTTTGGTCTTGCTGTAGTAGTTATAGAATTGGGTGAATTCCACGGAAACCATTTTTTTGATCAATTCGTCACGGTCAATGCCATCCAACACATCATAAATGGCGGGTAGGTAACTGTCTATTTCCTTATTGATCTTGGTGTCCTTTATCTTATTGGCCAAATGGTACAACTGGATCTCACATATTTCAATTCCTGAGGGAATTTGTTTTTGTATGAATTCCTGCTTGATCTTACTTTCTATGGATCTTATCTTCCTTATTTCTGAACGTGTTACGATGACCATGGAAATACCTGATTTCCCGGCCCTACCGGTCCTGCCACTTCGGTGGGTGTAGGTTTCGATCTCATCAGGAAGCTGATAATTGATAACGTGGGTGATATCATCCACATCGATGCCACGTGCGGCCACATCGGTGGCAACAAGCATCTGTACCTGTTTCTTTCTAAAGGCGTTCATCACCAAATCCCTTTGGTTTTGGCTTAGATCCCCATGCAGTGCACCTGCATTGTAACCATCCTCGATCAACTTTTCGGCCACTTTTTGGGTATCGCGTTTGGTACGACAGAAAACCACTGAAAATATTCCGGGGTTGGCATCGGCCAAGCGTTTAAGGGCGGAGTAGCGATCTCTTCCTCCAACGGTATAATATTCGTGTTGTACGGTGGCGGCTCCTGCATTTTTGGTTCCCACGGTAATCTCAACGGGATTATCCATGAATTTTTTGGCAATGGAAGCCACTTCTTTGGGCATAGTGGCCGAGAAGAGCCAAGTTAATTTTTCTTCAGGGGTGTTGGACAAAATATCCTTGATGTCCTCATAAAAGCCCATGTTCAACATTTCATCGGCCTCATCGAGAACGCAATAATCAATTTTGGAAATATCGACCATTCCTCGGCCGATCATATCTTTCATACGACCTGGGGTGGCCACAACGATCTGCGCTCCTCTTTTGATCTGGCTTGCCTGTTCGGTAATGCTCGCGCCACCATAAATGGCAACTACGTTCAATCCTTTAAGGTATTTGGAGTATAGTTTGATTTCATTTGTGATCTGCAAGCAGAGTTCACGGGTAGGGGAAAGGATCAATCCCTGCGTAGTTCTGCTCTCCACATTGATTTTTTGGATCATCGGGAAACCGAATGCTGCGGTCTTTCCTGTTCCGGTCTGCGCCAAGGCCACCAAATCGGTGTCTCGCTCCAATAAAATGGGGATTGCTTTTTCTTGTACTTCTGATGGAGTTTCAAATCCTAGGTCGGAAATAGCGTCCAATAAGGGTTGGTTCAACCCCAAGGTTTCAAATTTTGTCATAATGGTATATACCTTTGATCGCAAATATGTTGTGTTGCATAGAGCGGTTTTAGTATATCCCAGTAGCCCATCGCAACACCTTGCCCATACCGGCGGCGTTAATAAAGCGGCAAAGGTACGCTAAATATGATCAGTGGGATCTAAGAAGGCGAGTTTTTTAAGAAAGCGACCAATTTTGCCACGGCTCTTCCCCTGTGACTTATCGCATTTTTGGTCCCGGGTGGGAGTTCGCCAAAGGTTTGGTCATAACCGAATGGCATGAAAATAGGGTCGTATCCGAAACCACCTTCCCCATGCTGACCATGTGTAATTTCGCCTTCTACAATACCTTCAAATAAATGTGGCAAACCGTTCCAATTTAAATGGATAACGGTTTTGAACTGGGCCCTTCGGTTTCTTTGTCCTTTCAGCTCATTCAGGACCTTGGCCATATTGTCCTGGGAATTTTTGCCTTCACCTGCATATCGGGCCGAAAAAACACCAGGCCTACCGTCCAATGCATCGATCAATAGTCCGGTATCATCCGAAAAGCAGTTGAAACCATAGGTTTGGGTCACAAAATCAGCCTTGATCTTCGCATTTTCTTCCAAAGTGGACCCTGTCTCCGGAATTTCATCAAAACAGTTGATGTCATTCAGGGACAAAAGTTCAATGGAATCGGGAAGGAGCTGCTTTACTTCCCGCAGTTTATGGTCGTTATGGGTGGCAAAAACAAGTTTCAAATCGTATTGGCTTCAATTGAAATTCAAAAGTACTAATTTCGCCCTACAACAATTTTAGAATGAAATTTAAAGTACCTCCTGCTTTGGTCATGCTGGTTTTTGGTGGATTGATGTACCTCTTGGCCCAATTTCTCCCAATAGGGGAGTTCGATTTTTTTGGCAGGAAGGAACTTTCCTATGGACTGTTGGCACTTGGGCTTTTGGTGATCCTGATATCCATTGTGCAATTCCTGGCGAAAAAGACTACCACCGATCCTTTGGCCCCCCAAAAAACCACCACATTGGTCACCAATGGCATCTATACCTATACCCGCAACCCCATGTATTTAGGGATGCTCCTGTTTTTACTCGCTTTAGGCCTTCAACTTGGAAACGCCTTTAATTCCCTTTTGGCGGCAGGTTTTGTATCCTATATGAACCAATTTCAAATTAAAAGCGAAGAGCAACATTTGGAAGCCAAATTTGGAAAGGAGTACCGAATCTATAGCAAACTGACAAGGCGTTGGTTCTGAATTGCAAACTTGTAGAAATTCCGTTTTTGGGTGCTATTTAAAACAATTTGAAAGCGTTTTTTGATTTATCCACAATTCTGTAAGGTTTTTAAAAAGATGCGATTACAAGCAATGAATTAATATGTAATTTTACACTTTAATTTTTTTTGAAGCGATTCATGGTGGAAGCTGGACGAAAATATGTTTTCGATTTTGATAGCACTCTTACCCGGGTAGAGGCATTGGATGTTTTGGCGGAAATGACCTTGCAGGGCAACCCGAAAAGGGATGAAATCGTGAAGGAAATCCAGAAAATCACCAATTTGGGGATAGATGGGGATATTTCCTTTACTGAGTCGTTGGAGCGGAGGATACGATTATTGAATGCCAACAAAGCCGATCTTCAAAACCTTGTTGCCGAACTTCGTCAAAAAATATCCCGTTCCATAGCGGCCAATAAAGAATTCTTCCATGAATTTTCAGAAGACATCTATGTGATTTCCTGTGGGTTCAAGGAATTTATCGATCCTATTGTTAAAGAGTACAACATCCCTTCCGATAGGGTATATGCCAATACTTTCAAATTTGATGAGGAAGGTAACATCATCGGTTTTGATGAGACCAACGTACTGGCGGCCCACAACGGAAAAATTGAATGTTTGAAAAGATTGGATCTGGACGGAGAGGTTCAGGTCATTGGCGATGGTTATAGCGATTATGTGATGCGCGAGGCCGGTATCGCCCATAAGTTTTTTGCCTACACTGAAAATGTGCACCGTGAAAAAGCGGCAAGTAATGCCGACCACGTGGCACCTAACCTAGATGAATTTTTATTTGTGAACGATTTACCAAGAAACCTGTCATATCCCAAAAATAGAATCAAGATCCTTTTGCTTGAAAATGTGCATCCCGCTGCTTTTCAAAACCTATCCGAGGAAGGTTTTTCCGTGGAATTGGTAAAGCATAGCTTGTCCGAGGATGAACTTATCGAGCGTTTAAAAGGCGTTCATGTTTTGGGTATCCGTTCCAAGACCCAGGTGACCAAAAAAGTGTTGGACGCTGCCAACAAATTGATGGTAATCGGTGCTTTCTGTATAGGAACCACCCAAATTGACCTTGATTACAGCAGGAAAAAGGGAGTGGTGGTTTTCAATGCGCCGTACAGCAACACCCGTTCAGTGGTGGAGCTTGCCGTAGGGCATATCATCATGCTCATGCGGAACATTTTTACCCGCAGTAGCGAAATCCACAATGGGGAGTGGAACAAAACCGCTTCCAATTCAAGGGAAGTCCGTGGTAAGAACTTGGGTATTGTCGGTTATGGTAATATCGGAAAACAAATGTCCGTTTTGGCCGAGGCAATCGGTATGCGGGTGTATTATTACGATGTGGCCGACCAATTGGCCTTGGGCAATGCCGTAAAATGCAACAGTTTGGAAGATTTGTTATCCGTATCTGATGTGGTGACCCTGCATGTGGATGACAACAAGGCAAACAAAAACTTTATCGGGGAACGTGAGATCAACCAGATGAAGGATGGCGCCATGCTCATCAACCTATCCAGAGGTTTTGTAGTGGATATCGACGCTCTTGCCGCCGCATTGAAAAGTGGAAAATTGGGTGGTGCCGCAGTGGATGTTTTTCCAGTGGAGCCTGCAGGAAACGGAGCTTTTGAAACGCCGTTGCAAGGCCTGCCCAACGTAATCTTGACTCCTCATATTGGTGGTAGCACAGAAGAAGCCCAACGTGATATTGCCGAGTTTGTACCCAATAAGATCATGGATTACATGAACTCGGGAACTACGGTAGATTCTGTAAACTTCCCAAATATTAGGTTGCCAAAACAGAACAAGTCGCACCGCTTTTTGCATATCCATAAAAACGTACCGGGCATCATGGCAAAGATCAATGAAGTTTTGGCCAAATACGGCCTTAACATAACCGGACAATACCTTTCAACCGACCCAGAGGTGGGTTATGTGATCACGGACTTGGATCGTGAGTACGACAAAGAGGTGGTGAAGGAACTTAAGAATGTGGAAAACACCATCAAGTTTAGGGTACTTTATTAAAAGATAAAAGACCGCTTCGCTTTAGGTGCAAGAGCAAAGACTTGTCTCTTGATTCTTAAATCTAAAAAATCACTGGTGATGATATGGTTCGTTCCGTAAAATGGTGAACCCGCGGTAAATTTGTTCCACCAAGAACAGCCTTACCATTTGGTGCGAAAAGGTCATTTTGGACAAACTGATTTTTCCTGAACATTTGGCATACACTGCCTCGCTGAATCCATAAGGTCCGCCAATCGCCAAAACCAAGTTTTTGATACCGCTGTTCATTCTTTTCTGGAGGTAATCGGCAAATTCGACAGAAGTGTATTGCTTTCCTTTTTCATCCAAAAGAACAAGGGTGTCCGTAGGTTGCAACTGTGCCAAGATCAGTTCGCCTTCCTTCTCTTTTTGTTGCGCTTCGGAAAGATTTTTACTGTTTTTGATATCGGGGATAATTCGAAATTCAAACTTGATATAGTGCTGTAACCGCTTGGCATATATCGATATAAGTTCTTCCAACTCAGCCCTGTCCGTTTTTCCTATGGCTATCAAAGTTATCTGCATGCCCAAAAATAATGATTCGGGCAAAACAATAAGCATTGAAATAGCATGGACAAGGAGCAATGTTTTTACTATTTTCGTTGAAACCCCAATGGAATGATATCCGAAGAACAATTTAAGAAAGAACTTGATTTGATCATTGCCAACGCTGTCCGTGAAGATGTGGGCGATGGCGACCATAGCTCATTGGCCTGTATTCCGGCCACGGCGACCGGTAGGGCAAAACTTTTGGTGAAGGACGAAGGCATCATTGCCGGGGTAGATTTTGCCCGGATGGTGTTCCGATACATCGACCCCAATTTGAAAATGGAAGTGTTGGTCACAGATGGGAGTCCTGTAAAATATGGGGATGTGGTCTTTTACGTGGAAGGTAGTTCCCAAAGCATACTTAAGGCAGAGCGATTGGTGCTCAATGCCATGCAACGGATGAGCGCCATTGCCACGAAGACCCAGGACTTTGTTTCCCTTTTGGATGGTACCGACACCAAGATTTTGGATACCCGAAAGACCACTCCCGGTATCCGTGCTTTGGAAAAATGGGCGGTGAGGATAGGCGGTGGTGAAAACCATCGATTTGCCCTGTACGACATGATCATGCTCAAGGATAATCATATCGATTTTGCGGGGGGAATTACCAAGGCCATTCAAAAAACGCAACAGTACCTTAAAGAAAAGGGCAAAGATCTTAAGATCATAGTGGAGGCCAGGAACTTGGACGAAGTAGATGAAATCTTGAAATCTCAGGGAATACACCGGATACTTTTGGACAATTTTGATTATGAAGAGACCCGTGAAGCCGTCAAAAGAATTGGGGGTAAATGCCAGACCGAATCTTCAGGCGGGATCAATGAAGAAACCATTAGGCGTTATGCCGAGTGTGGTGTCGATTATATCTCTTCCGGTGCCTTGACACATTCAGTATACAATATGGATCTAAGTTTAAAAGCGGTGTAAATGTCCGAAGCCATTGAAGCCCAATTGGAAAAAATACCCGTGGTCAATTGGATTGCGAGGCTATTGAAAAAAATAAAGCTCAAGGCTTTTGAGGGGATGTCCTTTTATGATCTTATCGAAATGTATTTGATGGGTATTGTGAGGGGGGCGGTTTCCACAAGAGCCAGTTCCATTGCCTTCAGTATCTTTTTGGCTTTGTTCCCACTTTTGATTTTTCTGGTGACACTGATTCCCTTCATCATTCCTTACGTGAGTGTGGGCAACGCCAATTTTGATCACCAGTTTCTGGATTTTCTGGAATCTTTTCTACCATCGGCGACCAGTGAATATTTCGGAGATATTTACCAACAGATCAAAGATCAAAAACAAGGGGGGTTATTGTCCTCAGCCTTTATTTTGTCCATTTTTTTGGTGGCCAACGGGGTGAATGCCATTTTTGGAGGGTTCGAGAATTCCTACCACGTAGAGTTGACGCGCAATTTTTTCCGTCAGTATGCCTATGCTTTAATGGTGGGACTTATTCTGTCCATTCTCCTGATTATTGGTGCTGTGGCCTTCGTTTATTTCGAATTCTATATTGTGGAATACACCAGTGAGTATCTGGGAAAAAAATTAGGATATGATGTGGCAAAAGGTGATTCCGTCGGAATACAAGTAGCTAAAATCTTGTTCTTCTTGTGTCTTTCCTACCTTACTACTGCCATTCTGTATTATTTCGGTACGGCAGAAGGGCGAAAAGCACGGTTTTTTTCTGCAGGTGCCCTGATGACCACCTTACTTTTTTTGTTGACGTCCTATCTGTTCGGTATTTATGTGGAAAAATTTGCCCGATACAACGAGCTCTATGGTGCTTTGGGGGGTCTGTTGATTCTGATGGTTTATATCTGGCTGAATTCCAATATTTTACTATTGGGATTTGAATTGAATGCCACCTTGAATTCTTTAGGTAGGAGACATCGGAAAAACCAAGAGGAGCGAGCCAAAAAACTGGAAGAACAACCACAACAAATCAGTGAGGACCAATAAATGATAAGGTTGGCAAAATTTAGATAGTGTATGGACTTTTTTTTGGATGTAGTACTGCCCATTCCCTTGGAAAGACTTTTTACCTATAAAATCACATCGCAAGAAGCAGATTTTATTAAAAAGGGGATGAGGGTCGCAGTGCCTTTTGGTAAATCCAAGATCTATACCGCAATTGCTTATCGGGTACACCGTGAAGCCCCTAGTGCCTATGAACCCAAGGAAATCTATCAGATTTTGGACGAAATCCCCTTGGTCAATGAATTTCAGCTAAAACATTGGGAATGGATCGCCGAATACTACATGTGTACCTTGGGAGAGGTAATCCGTAGTGCATTGCCCAGTGCCTTCATGCTGGAAAGCGAGACCTTGGTGTTGTTGAACAAAGAGGTCCAAGTGGATGAAATGGGACTTCAGGATGATGAGTTTTTGGTCTTTGAGGCCCTGCAGCACCAGACCCACCTCCAAATTGGCGAAATCAGTGATATTGTGGACAAGAAGAATGTACTGTCCCTCATCAACCGTTTGGTGCAGAAAGGGGTGGTACTTCAAAAGGAAGAGCTTTACGAACAGTACAAACCCAAAATGGTACGCTATGTGAAGCTTTCGGACACCTACAGTGGTGATGCGCAACTGGAGGAATTGCTGAACGAGCTTTCCCGCGCACCGAAACAAAGTCAAGTGGTATTGACCCTTTTTCAGATACAGGCCAAGAATAAAAAGCCAATTCCCATTGATGACCTGGAAAGGGAAAGCGGCAGTTCCAAAGCGGTGATCAAAGCCTTGATCGATAAAGGTGTGCTGGAAGAATATTACATCAGAAAGGATCGGGTGGAGCATGGAGATGCCTCCGACGAGTCCAAGAATATTTCCTTGAATGAACACCAGACCAAGGCATTGACAGCTATACGTTCATCTTTTGAAGAAAAGAAACCGGTACTGTTGCATGGGGTAACTTCCTCTGGAAAAACCGAGGTATATGTAAAATTGATCCAAAAGTGCCTAGATGAAGGCAAACAGGCCCTTTACCTATTGCCGGAAATCGCGTTGACTTCCCAATTGATCAATAGGTTGCAGCATTATTTTGGGAACAAAGTTTCGGTATACCATTCCAAATACAGTATTCATGAAAGGGTGGAGGTCTGGAACAATGTGCTGCACAACGCAGAAAAGGCCCAGATTGTTCTTGGTGCACGCTCCTCGTTGTTTTTGCCATTTTCTAATCTTGGTTTGGTTGTAGTGGACGAGGAACACGAGAGCTCCTATAAACAATTTGATCCTGCCCCAAGGTACCATGCAAGGGATGCGGCCATAGTTTTGGCTTCGCTCCATGGTTCGGATACGGTTTTGGGGTCTGCTACCCCAAGTATAGAGAGTATGTACAATGCCAAGTTGGGCAAGTATGGCTATGCTGCCATTCCCTACCGATTCGGAAATGTTTTAATGCCCGAAATCAATTTAGTGGATATTAAGGAGGCCACCCGAAAGAAACGGATGAAAGGTCATTTTTCGGAAATCTTGATCAACGCCATTGCGGAGGCCTTGGAAGAAGGGGAGCAGGTGATTCTTTTCCAAAACCGAAGGGGATTTGCGCCCGTGGTGGAGTGTACCACTTGTGGGCATGTGGCCCAGTGCCCCAATTGCGATGTAAGCCTGACCTACCATCAACATAGAAATCAACTGCGCTGTCATTACTGCGGATACCACATGGCCTTGCAACAAGCGTGTTTGGCCTGCGGGAATACCACTTTGGATAAAAAGGGTTTCGGTACGGAACAGATTCAGGAAGAATTGGGAGAGCTTTTCCCCAAAGCAACCGTCGGGCGGATGGATTTGGATACCACACGGGGCAAATATGCCTATGAAAAAATCATTTCGGCTTTTGAAAACCAAGAAATAGACATTTTGGTGGGTACCCAAATGGTGACCAAAGGTCTCGACTTCAGGAATGTAAGTTTGGTAGGCATCATGAATGCGGATACCATGCTCAATTTCCCGGATTATCGTGCCCATGAGCGTAGTTTTCAAATGCTTACCCAAGTGGCGGGTAGGGCAGGACGCACCCAAAAACGCGGGAAGGTGTTGATTCAGAGCTACAATCCGTACCACCAGATTTTGCAGCAGGTGACCACCAATGATTATGACAAAATGTTCGCTGAGCAGTTGTACGAAAGGGAACAGTTCAAATACCCACCTTTGGTGAGGATCATCAAGATCACTTTAAAGGACAGGGATTTCAATAAATTGAACGAGGCTTCGGACTGGTTGGCCAGTTCATTGTGCAATGTACTCAAGACACCTGTTCTGGGCCCGGAATATCCTCCTGTGGCCCGCATCCGAAGGGATTATTTAAAGAATGTACTGGTTAAGATCCCGCGGGATTACCCGTTGTTACAAACAAAAAATAGCATTAAAAGAATCGAAAGATCTTTTAATGCTATTTCCAAGTATAAAAGTGTACGATTGGTCTACAATGTAGACCACATATAATTATACGTTGGCAAGTGCTTCAGCCAGCTCGGTTTTCTTGTTTCGGCTCAATGGAATCTGTCTCCCCCCAACTTCAACATTTTTGCTGTTGAATTTTTCTATCTTCTCCAGATTCACAATATAAGATTTATGGATGCGAAGGAATTTTTCGGTAGGCAATTGCTTTTCGAAAGACTTCATAGTGGAAAGGATTACGATATTGGCCTCATCGGTGACCAATTTGATGTAATCTCCCAACGCTTCTACCCATTTAATGTCGTTTAGGATAACCTTACGTTTTTTAAGGTTGCTCTTTACAAAGATGTGCTCCTCGTCCTCATCTACCCTGTTCATTTGCTCGAATTTGGCAACGGCTCTTTTCACGGAGGCTTCAAAACGGGCCAAGGTAATAGGTTTGTGAAGGTAATCGGTTACATCGTAGTCAAAAGCTTTAAGTGCATAATCAGGTTTTCCGGTGATCAGGATTACCTGTGGTGGGTTCTCTAGGGCCTCTAAAAGGTCAAAACCACTGATGATAGGCATCTCTACATCAAGAAAAATAAGGTCGATGTCGTGGTTTTTCAGGCCATTTTTGGCTTCAATGGCGTTACTGTATTCAGCAACCAAAGCAAGATGTGGATGATTGTTGACCAATTTGGCAACGGCCATCCGCTGCATGGAAGAATCGTCTACAATTATACTTTTTAATTTCATAGAATGGGGTGATTTGTAGGGTTTTAAATCATCGGCAAATTACACAAAAATGACGGTTAGGAACAACAAAAGATGTAAACATGGTATATTTTGTTGTGTATATTGCCATATACGTTATTTAGGTTTATTGGGTTTGTTATTGTTGATAACTCTTGTACTTTAAACGAAGTTTTTTTGCTTTTCTTGCAAGGTGATGGAAATATTACTATTTTTGCGCTCCTTTTAAATATAATATAATGAACCATTACGAAACTGTTTTCATTTTGAATCCCGTTCTGTCTGAAACACAGATAGAGGAAACAGTCAAAAAATTCGAGGATTTTTTGATTAACAATGGTGCCAAAATGGTCTCCAAGGAAGATTGGGGACTTAAAAAATTGGCCTATCCCATTCAGCACAAGAAAAGTGGTTTTTACCACTTGTTCGAATTCACCGCCCCTGGTGAGGCCATCGGTCCTTACGAGGTGGAATTCAGGAGAGATGAGCGCGTTATGCGTTTTTTGACCGTTAAGCTGGACAAGCATGCTATTGCTTGGGCAGAAAAACGTAGAACCAAATTAAAAGCAAAGGCATAGGTTATGGCATCTATTGAACAACAAGCAAAAGCAAAAAAAGACGGGGAAATTAGATATTTGACCCCTCTGAACATTGAGACCAACAAGCAAAAGAAGTATTGTAGATTCAAAAAATCAGGTATTAAGTACATTGATTACAAAGATCCTGATTTCTTGATGAAATTGGTGAACGAGCAAGGAAAATTGCTTCCTCGCAGACTTACCGGTACTTCCTTGAAATATCAGAGAAAAGTGGCCCAGGCCGTTAAGCGCGCCCGTCACATTGCGTTAATGCCGTACGTAGGCGATATGTTGAAATAAAAAATACCGAAGAATGGAACTTATTCTAAGAGAAGATGTACAAGATTTGGGATTTAAGGATGATATCGTTTCCGTAAAGAACGGTTACGGAAGAAACTACCTTATCCCACAAGGTTTGGCCACATTGGCTACTCCATCTGCCAAAAAAGTTTTGGCCGAGAACCTTAAGCAAAGAGCCCACAAAGAGAAGAAAATTGTTGATGAGGCCACTAAAGTTGCCGAAGCCCTAAAACAATTACAGATCCGCATCGCTGCCAAAGCTGGTGCAGGTGACAAATTGTTCGGGTCTGTCACCAATATTGATTTGGCAGAGGCTTTGGACAAAGAAGGACACCAAATCGAGCGAAAGTTCATCAATATCAAAGGTGGAGCGATCAAGCGAGTGGGGCCTTACGAAGCAGTCATCAGACTTCACAGGGAAGTTGTTGTGGAATTTCCTTTTGAGGTTATCGCTGAAACGAAGTAACATACTGTAATAAGTATTTGGAAATAAAGGAGCCGTGTTCGCATGGCTCTTTTTTTATTTTGATTTTTTTGGGACAAACCCAGACCGATTATTTTTGCAGCATGAAATACAAAAGACTTTCAAAAGAACAGTTGGAGGAGTTACATCCTGAGTTCATCAACTTTTTGGCCACACAGTCCATTACGGCCAAAGAGTGGAAAACCATTAAGGCCGAGAAGCCAGAGGTGGCCGAGGAGGAAATCGATGTGTTCAGTGACCTGATCTGGGAAGGAGTACTCTCCAAAGTGGAATATCTGGAAAATATTTCGGAACGGCACATGCATTTGTTCCACTTGACCGACAAAGAGATGAAACTCCTTTCCGTAAAGGTGATGAATCCTGAAATAGACCTACGGACCAAAGTCGGTTTCGATTGGTTCAAACGTAACTTTCAGTCCGATTTTGTGGAATACCTGACCGCTTCCAAAGCCTATGGGGAAGATAAAAACGTGGACAAGTTTGAAATCATTAAACAAGGGGCTGTAATCACCAAAGGGGAACTCTACCAGTGGTTCGAGCAAATTATGGAATGATTCAGGGGTTTAGGGTAAATGGTTTTTGGGAAAGGATGCTATTCATTAGCATATAAAAATGTCATTCCAATGTAGCGAAGCGACTGAAGAATCCCTTAACCTTTCATCCCCATGCCCTTGATCCTTTACCCAAAACCGTATATTTGCACGAGAATTTGAAATTACATGGCACAAAAACCATCCATACCCAAGGGAACCCGCGATTTTTCACCTGCAGAGGTCGCAAAGCGTAATTATATCATCCAAAGCATCAAAAAACATTTTGAAACCTTTGGTTTCATGCCGATAGAGACCCCGTCTTTTGAAAATTCAGAGACCTTGATGGGCAAGTATGGGGATGAAGGAGATCGCCTGATTTTTAAGATCTTGAATTCCGGCGATTTTATATCCAAGGTGGACGATGTGACCTACAGTTCCAAAAATTCAACTTCGCTTACCCCCAAAATCTCTGAAAAGGCTCTTCGTTATGATCTTACGGTGCCTTTTGCGCGTTATGTGGTCATGCACCAAAATGAAATTGATTTTCCCTTTAAACGCTATCAAATTCAACCGGTTTGGCGTGCCGATAGGCCCCAAAAAGGACGTTTCCGTGAGTTTTATCAATGCGATGCCGATGTAGTAGGAGCCGATTCGTTGTTGCAAGAAGTGGAATTTGTGCAGTTGTACGATGCCGTTTTTACCGATTTGGGATTGAAGGGCTGTACCATAAAGATCAATAACCGAAAAATTCTTTTGGGCATTGCTGAAGTGATCGGCGCCAAACATTTATTGATCGATTTTACCGTGGCCCTGGATAAATTGGATAAGATAGGAGAGGAGAAGGTGAAGGAAGAAATGATGGAAAAAGGCATTTCTGAGAACGCCATAGCCAAGGCCCAGCCTTTGTTTGAAATGAAAGGAAACGCTTCAGAGCAATTGGAGCAATTGAAAACCTTACTTGCCAACTCAGAAGTAGGTATGCGTGGGCTTTCCGAATTGGAGGAAATTATTTCCACAGTAAACATGATTGGTTTACAATCCGCTCATTTACAATTGGACGTGACCTTGGCCAGAGGACTCAACTACTATACCGGTGCCATCTTTGAAGTAGCCGCTCCCGAAGGGGTGAGCATGGGTTCCATAGGTGGTGGTGGCCGTTATGACGACCTAACCGGCATTTTTGGCCTTCCAAATGTAAGTGGCGTGGGGATTTCCTTCGGATTGGATCGTATTTACCTTGTGTTGGAAGAATTAAACCTGTTCCCCGATAGTTTGGATACTTCTTTGGATGTGCTTTGCCTCAATTTCGGTAAGGGTGAGGGATTGGCTTCCTTGAAGTTGGTGTCAACCTTAAGAAAATCTGGCCTTCGTGCTGATTTATACCCGTCTGATGCCAAAGTGCAAAAACAGTTCAAATATGCCGATAAAAGAAATGTCCCCTATGTGATTCTATTGGGAGAACAGGAACTTGCTGAAGGAAAATTTGTGGTCAAGAACATGAAAACGGGTGACCAAAAATCGTACGACTTCGATGCTGTCCAACAATTTGCCGAAACCATCAAATCCGACTTTTAATTTCCTTTACGATGGTTTTGTAATAAGTGGGACCGTGGGGCACATACTTGGCAACATTGGCCAGCCCCCAGGTTTCCTCGGCAAATTTGAACAGGGGAATCAACGCCAGATCATCCACTTCACTGTCCTGCTTGGTCAATGCGGTCAGAGGAACCTTTAATTTACAAAGATAGATATGGTGGAACTCGGCATCGATAAAGTCTTCAGAGATTTTATGCACGGCTTTGAAGGTGCCGATAGGTTCCAAATCCTTTTCGGAAACGGTAAGACCAACTTCTTCCTGTACTTCGCGTACGGCAGCTACGGAAATTTCCTCGCCCGAAGACACGTGTCCCGCAACGGAAACATCCCAAAGTAGGGGATGGGTATCCTTGTGTTTGCCCCGTTGTTGGATCAACACCCGACCATCTTGGGTGTACAGCCACACATGGATGGTGGGATGTAGTAAACCTTTCCGATGCGCTTCGGATTTTAAACAGGACTGCCCCTTTGGGTTACCTTGCTCATCCAAAATGTCCACATATTCATCCATACCCATAAAGATAAGAAATTGTCACTTCGAGCGTAGTCGAGTGGACACTTAGTTCTCAACGGTGGTTCTGAAGGAGCTTTGCGACTGAAGAATATAATACTTTATACAGATTCTTCGCTGCGCTCAGAATGACCTTTAGTTAGTCAAAATAACTGAACGTTTCCCCCTCTTTTATGGTCAATAGGGTTTCATAGATCAATCGAATCACATTTTCCACGTCTTCCTTGTGCACGGTTTCCACCGTGGTGTGCATGTAGCGCAGTGGAAGGGAGATCAAGGCCGAGGCCACACCGCCATTGCTATAGGCAAAGGCGTCAGTATCCGTGCCAGTATAGCGAGATGCGGCTAGGCGTTGGAAAGGAATCTTTTTTCCTTCGGCCGTTTCAATGATGCGTTCCCTTAATTTGTTCTGCACCGCAGGAGCATAAGAAACCACAGGTCCTGAACCGATTAAGATTTCCCCTTCTTTTTTCTTGTCGATCATCGGGGTGGTGGTGTCGTGGCAAACATCCGTTACGATGGCTACGTTAGGTTTAATGGTCTGTGTGATCATCTCGGCACCACGAAGACCAATTTCCTCTTGTACAGAATTGGTCACATACAATCCAAAAGGTAGTTTCTTCTTGTTCTCATGAAGCAATCGGGCCACCTCTGCAATCATAAATCCACCTACACGGTTATCCAGGGCGCGACAAACAAATTTGTCCTTGTTCAAAATTTGGAACTGGTCGGGGTAAGTGATTACACAACCTACGTGCACGCCCATTTTTTCCACTTCGGCCTTGTCTTTGGCACCGATGTCAATGAAGATGTTTTCCAATTTTGGGGATTCTTCCTTGGCTCGGTCACGGGTATGGATGGCCGGCCATCCAAAAACACCTTTCACCACACCATTTTTGGTATGGATGTCCACCCATTTGGATGGGGCTATCTGATGGTCACTGCCTCCGTTTCTGATAACATAAAGCAGCCCATTATCGGTAATATAGTTGACATACCAGGAAATTTCATCGGAATGGCCCTCTATGACCACCTTGTATTTTGCCTTTGGGTTGATGACGGCCACCGCGGTACCATAGGTATCCGTTATAAAGTCATCTACATAGGGTTTTAGGTAGTCCATCCAAATTTTCTGACCTTCCCATTCGTAGCCCGTGGGCGATGGGTTGTTCAGATATTTTTCTAGAAATTCAAGGGATTTTTTGTTGATGATCTTAGCTGATGCCATACGTCTGATTTAGTACACAAACATAAGAATATTCACTTTTATTTAATAGCCAAATCATACCTTTATATGTAATTTTGGCTGGACTTTTGACAAATGAACCGCATGTTTCGTAGTGCTATTTTAGGTGTCTTCCTCATGATTTGGTTCCTTGGGTTTTCCCAGGAGACCGAAAAGGATTCTATTTTGTTTCCGAAGGATACCGTGGAGGATTACTACGTCCGGTTTGAGGGAGATTCCATATTATTGAGTTCCATTGAGCTCGATGAAGTCTACATTTTTGGAAAGTTGGAGTTTGCGGACAAGAACGAACGGCTCCGCTATTTGATCCTACGCAGAAAGACCTTAAAGGTATACCCATATGCAAAATTGGCCGCTGAACGTTTGGTGGAGTTGAACGATAGTCTACAACACATTACGAAGAAGCGCCATCAGAAAAAATACACCAAAAAAGTCCAGAAATATATAGAGGAAGAATTTTCAGGGGAATTGAAAAAATTGACCCGTACCGAAGGGCAGATTTTGGTCAAATTGATACACAGACAGACTGGGGAAACGGCTTTTGATTTGGTAAAGGAATTACGGAGCGGGTGGAGGGCCTTTTGGTACAACACTACAGCCAGTATGTTCAAAATCAGTTTAAAAGAGGAGTTTTTGCCTGAGCAAGTCCTTGAGGATTATTTGATTGAGGATATCTTGCAACGTGCCTTTTCGGCGAATCAATTGGTCCGTCAAAAATCGGTTTTGGACTACGATTATGCCCAGTTGACCAACAAGTGGAAAAGTAAATCTCCTACCTCTAAAAATTAATTCTTGGTCTTTTTTCCAAAAAGGGCATCCATCACAATACTTACCGAACGGAATCCCAGATAAATGGCCAATCCAGCGAACAAAAGACCCAAGATCAATACGGGGATATAAAGAAAATGGTCTTCGTTCTTAAAGGCCTCGTAGATCAAAAAAGGCCCCATGAACATTGCCAATACGGTAAATCCGAATGATTTTATGCCTTTGACCAAAAGTTCCTTGTCGGTTCGCCTCATAGGACCAAAGTAGGAATATTAACTTATATTTAGAGGGTAATGCACAAAAATTGACCATGGAAATACTAGTTCTTGCGGTGGTTGTCCTCTTTATCATTTTGGCCACTGTAAAGTTTAAGATGCACCCTATCTTCTCGCTCACTCTTGCGGCCGTGGCATCTGGTTTTTTGTTAGGGCTTTCACCCCAGGATATCATGGCCACCATCGGGGATGGTTTTGGAAAGACACTTTCAGGAATCGGTTTGGTAATTGCCTTTGGAACCGTTATCGGGATTTATCTCGAGAAAACGGGTAGTACACAGGTATTGGCCAACAGTATTTTAAAATGGATAGGGTTAAAACGATCACCACTGGCCATTAACCTTGCCGGATATGTCATTTCCATCCCGGTTTTCTGCGACTCGGGGTTCATCATCCTTTCCTCATTGAACAAGGCCATTAGTAAAAAAACGGGGATACCTGCCTTGGTTTTTGCCATTGCTTTGGCCACAGGGCTGTATTCTGCACATGTTTTTGTGCCGCCAACCCCTGGTCCTTTGGCGGCGGCGGCTATTTTGGAAGCCGATTTGGGACTGGTGCTGCTCTTGGGGCTATTGGTGTCGATTCCCGTTTCCTTGACCGGTTATTTTTGGGCGACGTATATCGGTAAATCCTTAAAAGAAGATGAGGAAGTGGCAGCAGTTAAAGAAAAAGCTGAAGAAACCGGTTATGACATCAAACCCATTCAGGCCTTTATGCCTTTGTTGGCGCCAATCATATTGATTGCCTTAAAATCTGTTGTCAATTACCCTACTTACCCTTTGGGTAATGGTTGGGTATTCAAAATTTTGGACTTTTTGGGGAGCCCCGTGATTGCCTTGTTGATCGGAGTGTTTTTCGCTTTTTCACTGGGAAAAAAAGTACCTTCCAAAGAAAAAGAAGGTTGGGTGGCAGAAGCGTTCAAACAAGCGGGGTCCATTGTATTGATCACAGGGGCAGGGGGCGCTTTTGGTGCCATATTGCGGACCATTGATATCGCATCACTCATCAACTTGGAGTCCAGTACAGGTATGGGCGGGCTTTTGATCGCTTTTGTCATTGCTGCTATCCTGAAAACGGCCCAAGGATCTTCTACCGTGGCCATCATCACTACATCTGCCATTATTGCTCCTTTGCTGGAAACCTTTGGTTTGCTTGGTATTTCGGATAAGGCATTGGCCGTTTTGGCCGTTGGGGCCGGGGCCATGACGGTGTCCCATATCAACGATAGCTATTTTTGGGTGGTTTCCCAATTTTCGAACATGAATGTAAAGACCGCACTCCGAGGACATACCATGGGTACCTTGCTACAGGGAACCGTAGGTATTGTTATGGTCTTACTTCTTTATATGATTTTATAGACCTATTGTATGGTAACGGTCCGGGAATATTCCTGTACCACCGCAAAATAGCCCAGGGCGTAATCGTTGGGGCGCTCTACATTGTCATAAATATTGATGTTGTCCAAACCGGTAACATCAAATACATTGCCCCGTACCGTTGCAATAGGGGTTTGGAAGACCCCTCCGGTGTTCGTGGTCTGTTCCAGAATTAGGTCCATATAGTTGTAAAATTCCTCTGTAGCCCCCAGTATGCTTACGGTAACTTCCTGACCTGGATCTAGGCTATCATCATAGAAATACGAAAACGAGAACTGCTGTCCTTGAAAAAATTGGTCCTCGACGGTCAAAAATTCCCCAAAATCAAAATCGAACACATAAAAATTGTTCGCTTCGGAATCATCCGTGAAGGTTACGATCATTTCGGTCTCATCGTCTTCAAAAAGGGTACCGTCCCCCTGTTCCAGATTATCCAGCGGAACGGTAGGGGCATATTCGGTCTGCGCATAATAGTATTTTCCTTGATAGGTAATTTCCAAAATAAAGACGATACCCGGTTCTGCTGCCGATGTCCTGATGCGCTGATCAGAGGAGTAATTGGGGTCTGGAATATAGATACCTGTTCCCGGTTCCTTTTCGGCCAAAGAGGAGAAGGCCAAGGTCTCAAAAAGCCCATCGTTCAGAGGTCTACCGTAAGTGATCACAGCGCTTTCCACCTGTACAGGTTGGTTTTCATCAAAATAATTGCTGGTTTCCTTCATTTTAATCTCCACATTAATGAACTCTTCGCTTTTGTCCACCCGTAAAAGTCCTTCAACAATCAGTTTGGGTTCTGTTTCCGGCAGGTCAACATCGATGACATCCTCACAAGAAAAGCATAAGGTAAAGGCCAATAGGTAGATGATTTCTTTTTTCATAACGCTAAAATTTAAAGTTGTAGGTTATGGATGGGATAATGCCAAAAATGGAGGTGCGAAGCGCCTCGTTCCTGCCCGTATCCTCATTTTCCCTAAAATTGATGGAAGCTGCATTCTTTCTGTTATAAACATTATAGATGCTGAAAACCCATTGTGACTGTATTTTTTTCCATTTATTCCGTTTTGGTGTCAATATGGCAGAAATGTCCAATCTGTGATAATTGGGCAATCGTTCCTTGTTTCTTTCCCCATAGTAGGGCACGGTAACGCCTTCAAACTCAAACTGGCCTATGGGATAATTGGTGGGTTGCCCCGTTTGAAAGATAAAATTGGCATTGAAATTCCATTTTTCGTTCAAGTCATAACTGCCATAAAGGGCAAGGTCATGGGTCTTGTCATAAGGCGTACTGTACCATTCTCCCAAATTGATGCCCGTCTCCAGATTTGATCTTCCATTGTCAAAATCGAGGTCCCTTCCGGGAGTTCTTTGCTCGGAACGGGAGAGGGTGTAGGCCAACCAGCCCTTCAGCTTTCCTGTGTTCTTCCTGATCAAGAATTCAAGGCCATAGGCCCGCGCTTCACCATTTAGGATGACTTGTTCAATGGCGTTGTTGGCAATCAGGTTGGCCCCGTCAATATAATCGATCCTGTTTTGGATTTCTTTGTAAAAAGCTTCCGTTTCAAAGGTATAGTCCCCATTTTTTATGTTCCTGAAATACCCCAAGGCATATTGGTCGAGCAACTGGGGTTTCACAAAAGGACCGCTAGGTGTCCAAACATCCAAAGGGGTAGGGGAACTGGTGTTGGACAATAGATGCAGGTATTGTGCCAACCGCGTGTAGCTTGCCTTTACCGAAGCTTTGTTGTTGAAGCTAAACGAAACGGCCACCCGGGGCTCCAAGTTCAAAAACTTTTTGAGGGTTCCTCTCTTACCGGGATGTAGGGTATCTATAGGCTCCGCTTCGCGATACACCAAGGTAAAGGGATCAAAATTAACGGGATTGTCATTTTTATAGACATAGAATTCATCCTGCCCCAATCGGTTGAATTGACTAACCCTGAGGCCATATTCAATGCTTAGGCCCTCGGAGATGGTTTGCTCCACATCAATGTAAACCGCATTTTCATTGGCGTACTTTTTTGTGAGTTGTTCCTCAACAATGCCCGAGTCAGGGCTGTTGGGCTTGATCTTCCCCGGATTGAAGACGTAATAGGTGTTGTTGATGCCGTAATTGAGTTGTAGCTTATCACTGAGATAATGCTTCAAGTCGTACTTCAAGTTAAAGTTTTGGATGCCAGAATCCCATTCAAATCCCACAAAATCAAGTTCTAAGCCATAATAATAATCCGAGTATATCAAGGAAAGGTTGGAAAAAAGTTTATCGGAGAACAAATGGTTCCATCTAAAGTTGCCCACGGCATTTCCGTAAGTGTTCACAAATTTCTCATTGATGCTGAAAAGGTCCCGTCCAAAATACCCCGAAAGAAAGATGCTGTTGTTTTCATTGATCTTATGGTTGATCTTGGTGTTCAGGTCGTAGAAATAAGCCTTGTTGTTCACATCGAAAAGAGGAAGGAAAAGATGGGCGTAAGAGGCCCGGCCGCCAATCAAAAAAGCGGTCCTATCTTTCTGTATTGGGCCTTCCAAAAGCAATCGACTTGCCACGGCGCCAATACCTCCACTCACATTAAAGTCCTTGCTATTCCCTTCTTTTTGGAATATTTCCAACACTGAGGATACCCGTCCGCCATACCGCGCCGGAATACCTCCCTTGAACAGTTTTACATCTTTGATGGCATCTGGGTTGAAAACGGAAAAGAATCCAAATAAATGGGAAGAGTTGAACACGGTGGCCTCGTCCAACAGAATCAAATTTTGGTCTGCAGCGCCTCCTCTTACATTAAATCCTGAAGAAGCTTCGCCTGCATTGGAGACCCCGGGGAGCAGTAACAGTGATTTGATCACATCTGCCTCGCCAAGCACCACGGGAATCTGCTTAATCGTCTGGGCAGCAAGGGTGTTCACGCTCATTTGGGGTTTTCGAATGTCGAGTCGTTCCACATCATCGGTTACCACAACCTCCTCCAATTCCTCGGCTTTCTCAACAAGGCTGAAATCCTTTTTAAGGTCACGGTTTAAACTGATGGTTTCAGAAACCTCCTGAAACCCAAGATAGCTTATGGTGATGCGATATTCTCCTTCGGGGAGCGTTATGGAGTAAAATCCATATTCATTGGTCGTTGTGCCGGTTTTAGGCTCTTGTACGGCGATGGTGACACCAATAAGGGTCTCGTTGCTTACAGCTTCGGAAACGGTTCCACTCAAGGTGTATTTCTGTTGGGCCTTAAGGACAAAAAAATGCCCAAACAGGGCCAGCAAAAATGCAAGACGGTATCTGGGCATTTGATTGGTTTTTCTAAAAATACAAATTAGATGGGTCAGTGAAAAATCGATAGGGTCCGTTCAAGCGATTTTAACAAAATTACCCACTAAAAAAAATGGGTGCAGTCCTATAAAAGGAACCTGTACCCATTCATCAGTAGTAAAATTGTTCGGCCAGTTAGGCTATGGAATCCAATATTTTGTTCAACGTTGCGCTCGGGCGCATGGCCTTGGATGCCAATTCCGCATCGGGAAGGTAATAACCACCAATATTAACGGTGCTACCTTGGGCATCGATCAATTCTTGCGCAATTTTGGCCTCGTTCGCTGATAGTTCCTGATATACCTTGCCGAAGGTGGCCTTTAAATCGGTATCGTCATTCTGAGCCGCCAACTGCTCCGCCCAATATAAAGTCAGATAAAAGTGGCTACCCCTTGTGTCAATTTCATTCACTTTTCTGGAAGGGGATTTATCGTTGTTCAGGAACTCCTCCGTTGCTTTATCTAGGGCATCGGCCAAAACCTGGGCTTTTTTGTTGTTGTTCTTTTCACTGAAGAATTCCAAGGAAACGGCCAAGGCCAAGAATTCCCCAAGGGAATCCCATCGCAAGTGTCCTTCTTCCAAGAATTGCTCCACGTGCTTGGGGGCGGAACCTCCGGCACCGGTTTCAAACAGCCCACCACCGTTCATCAAAGGAACAATGGAAAGCATCTTGGCACTGGTTCCCACTTCTAAAATCGGGAAAAGGTCGGTTAAGTAGTCCCTTAATACGTTACCGGAAACCGAAATGGTATCCTTGCCTTCCTTCATGCGTTTCAATGTAAATTTGGTTGCTTCGATTGGGGAAAGGATTCGGATATCCAATCCTTTGGTATCGTGGTCCTTTAGGTAAACGTTCACTTTCTTGATCAGTTCAAGGTCATGGGCCCTTTCATCATCCAACCAAAAAATGGCAGGGGTATCGGTAGCCCTGGCACGAGAAACGGCCAGTTTAACCCAATCTTGAACCGGAGCGTCCTTCACTTGGCACATTCTCCAGATATCTCCTTCTTCAACACTGTGCTGAATCAAGGTTTCACCAGTGGCAATATTGACCACTTTTACGATACCTGCAGTAGAAATCTCAAAAGTCTTGTCATGGGAACCATATTCTTCTGCTTTTTGAGCCATAAGACCCACATTCGGGACGGTACCCATGGTGGTTGGGTCAAAAGCACCATTTTCTTTACAAAAATCGATGGTAGCCTGATATACCCCAGCGTAGCTGCTATCAGGTATGATGGCTTTGGTATCCTGCAATTGACCATTCTTGTCCCACATTTTTCCTGAATTACGAATCATGGCCGGCATGGATGCATCAATGATCACATCACTCGGAACATGTAGGTTGGTGATGCCTTTTTCGGAATTCACCATGGCCAGGTCTGGGCCATTTTCGATGCTCTTGGCAATGGCTGCCTTTATTTCCTTGTGCTGGTCTTCGGGAAGCTGGCCAATCTTGTCCAAAAGGGTCTCTAGGCCATTATTGGCATTAATGCCCAATTTTTGGAAAGTATCCCCATAATTTTTGAAAAGCTCAGCAAAATACACCTTCAATGCATGTCCAAAGATGATAGGGTCGGAAACCTTCATCATGGTCGCTTTAAAGTGAAGTGAAAGCAATATATGGTTTTTGCGGGCGTCCTCTATTTCTTTGGAAAGGAATTCCACCAACGCCTTTTTGCTCATAACCGTAGCATCGATGATCTCTCCTTTTTGAAGGGCAATCTTATCCTTTAAGATGGTGACTCCCCCCTTGTTGTCCACCAAATCAATACGGATATCGCAGGCCTCTGCAGTGGTCAATGATTTTTCATTTGATTTGAAGTCGCCATGCGCCATGGTGGCCACATGGGTCTTGGAATCCGCTGCCCAAGCTCCCATGGAATGGGGATGTGCCTTGGCATAATTTTTCACGGCCTTTGGTGCCCTACGGTCTGAATTACCTTCCCTTAACACAGGGTTTACGGCACTTCCCTTCACCTTGTCATACTTGGCCTTGATGATCTTTTCTTCGTCGGTTTTGGGGTCGTCTGGATAATCGGGAAGATTGTATCCTTTTTTCTGTAATTCCGTAATGGCTTCCTTCAACTGGGGAATGGAAGCACTGATATTGGGCAATTTTATGATATTGGCTTCAGGCGCTTTGGCAAGTTCTCCCAAAATGGCCAAGTCATCAGCAACCTTTTGATCGTCTGTCAGATATTCCGGAAAAATAGCGGCAATACGCCCTGCTAACGAGATGTCCTTGGTCTCAATGGAAATATTGGCGGTCTCGGTAAAGGATTTTACAATTGGAAGGAAGGATAGGGTAGCCAAGGCAGGTGCCTCGTCTGTTTTGGTGTAAAAAATTTTAGCCATTTAAATGTGTTATGTTTGAGCGGTGCAAATATACAATTTATGAATGGTGCACTCGCTATGGAATGGCTAAATATAGGCCATGCGGCGGTATTATCACAAAAAAACAAAAGCCATATCTTTGTTTTCACATAGATATGGCTTTCAGAATGGGATCGCAAGAGTTGTTCTGTGTTGCTACAGCACCGCAATCTAATGATCGCCTCTTTCGCCCCTTCGACGTTTTCTTTGCCCGGTTTACCCATCTTTCGATCGGGCCCCGTGTTACAAAGCGTTCCGATTCTTTCCTAAACTTTATCAAAATGGGAAATTTCCCTCCCATTCGCACATAAAATTTACTATTTCTCCTAAAAACCGACCATAAGCCAGTTTCAATTTGAAATTCCTTTTGTGATCAGTAGTGTTACCAATTAAAAGGGAAATCTCGGTTTTTTTAAAGAACGTCAACTTTAAAAGTTGAAATACGCCTGTGATGGTATCACCTTCATATTTCTTTTACTAATGTAGGGTAAAGAAGGAGAAAAACAAATTTTGTAACGGATTTAAAATCAACAATATATGAACCGGAGTTATTAACAATTGTTCATAAAAAAAAGCACCCGAAGTGGATGCTTTTTCAGATGCGGTGCTAATTGGATTAGCCCCTAACTTCTTTGATACGGGCCTTTTTACCGGTAAGACCTCTAAAGTAGAAGATTCTAGATCTGCGTACTTTGCCTTTTTTGTTTACCTCGATTCGTTGCAAAGCAGGCATGTTGATAGGGAAAATCCTTTCTACCCCAACGGTACCTGACATTTTACGAATAGTGAAGGTTTCGGTTGCACCACTTCCTCTTCTTTGGATCACAACTCCTTTAAAGAACTGGGTACGTGTTTTTTCACCTTCCTTGATTTCATAATAAACAGTGATGGTATCACCGGATGAAAATTCTGGGAAGTCTTTTTTTGGAACAAATTCGTCTTCAACAAATTTTACTAACGATTCCATTGTTTGTTTTTTTAGTGTTTACCAGAACCAACTTTCACGTATCTCGTCAGAGGTTGATTTTGAGACTGCAAAAGTAATGCAATATTTAGAATTGGCAAGGTGTTTTTTGATTTTTAGTGGAAGGCTCTTATTTTAATAGGTCGGGCCTTCTTTCTTGGGTGCGCTCCAAGGATTGCTGTTCCCTCCATTTTTCGATCTCGGGCAAATTCCCGCTCAATAATATTTTAGGGACCTCCCTTCCTTTGTATTCTGCCGGTCTCGTATATACGGGAGGTGCCAAAAGGTTGTCTTGGAAGGTGTCGGTAAGGGCAGAGGTTTCATCGTTCAAAACCCCTGGGAGTAGCCGTATAATGGCATCACATAGGATGGCGGCTGCCAATTCGCCCCCGGAGAGCACATAATCCCCGATGGAAATTTCCCGGGTTACGAACATATCCCTGACCCGTTGATCCACTCCTTTGTAGTGTCCACATAAAATGATCAGGTTTCCCTTTAGGGAAAGTTCGTTGGCCATTCGTTGGTTCAGAGTGGCCCCATCTGGGGTCATGTAGATGATTTCATCATATTCCCGTTCGGCTTTTAATTGGGAAATACATTTATCAATGGGTTCCACCATCATCACCATTCCAGCACCGCCCCCAAACTGGTAATCATCAATCTGCCTATACTTTCCCGTGGCGTAATCCCTTAAATTGTGCAAATGGATTTTCACCAAATCCTTTTCAATGGCCCTCTTTAAAATAGATGCTTCAAAAGGACTATTTAAAAGCTCCGGGAGTACGGTAATGATATCGATCCGCATGGACATGGTTGCTGAATTTTAGTTCGCCCCAAAAGTAAGGAAAGCTGAAACAATGTTCGGATATAAAAAAGGCTTCCGGAAGGAAGCCTGATCATATTATTTTTTCTGTTTGTTCAATTCGTCCTGTAACTGGCGGCTAATTTTTTGCTCGCGCTCCAAGGCCCGGCGTCTATGGGTCTCATATTCTTCTTCCAATTCCGCAAGTGCCGATTTGGCCTGTTGCGTTAAAAAATTACTGTTTCTAAAGCGGTAAATGAAGAAAAGCAACAACAACAAGAGTCCAAAAATGATGGACCACAAAATCAAATTATAGGCCCCTTTGCTGATCAAGGCCCCAAAGAAGGAAATACTATCCTTTTCTTCGGTCACGTTGTTCAAATTATTGGTGGTCTCCTGTAGCTTGTTGTTCAGGTCCTCGATTACTGCATTATTTGCATTTATGGTCCCGGTCAGGTCCTTGATAGTTTTATTGGCCGTACTGATGGTATCAAAAATATTTCTTTTGATATCGTTGAGGCTCGATAATTTAATGACCTCGTAGGCCACTCCATTGGTAGACTTGTAATTTGTGGATACCCGTTCCAAGTCTTCAAACTGCCCTTTAAGGGTAGTGTCCGTGGACTCGGATGTTTCGTCTTCCTGCGCTTGTACCCTAAAAATGGGGATGAGTAATGCTAGTACTAAAAGTGTTCGTAAATGCTTCATGGTCAAATATATTCTCGTAAAATTTAGATTAAGGGTAAAACGAAAGTACACCATTAAACCAAAAATCAAAAGAAAAACCTGATTCCTGGAGAGGTTAATCCGGGTTACCCGATCTTAATAGTACGTATAACGCCTAACCTTGGCTATATATTTCGCCAAGCGCACAACTTGGTGTGAATATCCGTATTCGTTATCATACCATATGTAGAGCACAACACTTTTACCGTCCGCGGAGACCAGGGTTGCCTTACTGTCATAAATAGATGGGGCAGAGGTGCCTACAATGTCCGAAGAAACCAATTCATTGCTTAAGGAATACTTGATCTGTTCCACAAGATCACCTTCCAATGCATATTTTTTTAATATGGTGTTGATGCCTTCTTTGGAGGTCTTGTTTTTTACCTCCAAATGTAAAATGGCCAAAGAACCATTGGGTACCGGAACCCGAATGGCGTTGGAGGTCAGTTTCCCTTTTAATGAAGGAAGAGCTTTGGCAACCGCCTCTCCCGCGCCTGTTTCGGTTATTACCATGTTTAGTGCCGCAGCACGACCCCGTCTGTATTTGCTGTGCATGTTGTCTACCAAGTTCTGGTCATTGGTATAGGCGTGAATGGTTTCCAAATGGCCTTTTTTGATACCCAAGGAATCCTCGATAACCTTTAACACAGGGGTAATGGCGTTGGTGGTGCAAGATGCTGCGGAAAAAATCTTGACCTTGTCTGGGTCAAAATTTTTATGGTTTACCCCATGGACCACATTGGGCACTTCCTTGCCCGGCGCAGTGAGCAACACTTTCCCGGCACCGTTGGCGTCCAAGTGACGGGATAGGGCCTTTTGGTCCCTGAAAACTCCTGTATTGTCTATGATCAGCGCATTGTAGATACCGTATTTGGTATAGTCGATATCTTCTGGTTTACTGGCCTGGATGAGCTTTACTGTGGTACCGTTGATGATCAAGGCTTCATTTTTTGCATCCACATCCACGGTACCTGTAAATTGCCCGTGAACGGAATCCGTTTTGAGCAAAGCGGCTCTTTTTTCCAGCATTTCCAGGGTCAATTCGTCACGGACCACAATGGCCCTGAGCCGGAGTTGGCTCCCTCGTCCCGTTTTGGCCATCAGTTCCCTGGCCACAAGTCTTCCGATCCTGCCAAATCCATAAAGGACCACATCTTTTGGTTTGATGGCCTTGGAGGTCTGTGCGTCTTTCAATTTATCGATGACAAAAGCCTTCACATTCAGGTCATTGTTTTCATCGGAATGGAATTCGTAGGTTAATTTACCGATATCCAATTTGGCGGGAGGCAGGTTGATATCATTGATGGCCCTCAATATTTCTACTGAATCGAAAATGGAAATGGGTTTCTGTACAAATTCCCCTGCATATTCGTGCAGGTTGATGATATCACTGACGTTTTTGTCTATGATCTGGTTTTTGAACAAAACCACCTCAATGGCCTTGTCATACCAAAGGTCGCTAATGATTTTGATGAATTCCGTAGTTGCCTTTCTTCTATCTGCTTGAAAAGCAAGCTCTTTTTCATAATTTTTAATATCACTCATGAATCAAATCTGTACTGATTGGGTTGAAAATTTCGGCTAAATTAGATATTTCAATCGTTTTCGTAAAAGAAATTGAACATAAAAAAAGACACCCTTTTACAGGTGTCTTTACGTTTTTTTTCCTCACTTTTTCTATTGTAGGATCATATGTTCTTTTTCACCATTTTCGTTGATCATGGTAAAACTGGTCCTTCCATATCTTGAGATTTCACCAAAATACCTTTTGGCGTCATCAATATTGTTCACTTCATTGCCATCTACCTCAACGATAATTTTGTTTTTGAGGCCATATCGGCCATAGGCTTCAGGTACATCTGTAATCTTCACACCCTTGGATACCCCAAATTTCTTTTTATCCTCTTTGGAAAGATTCTTTACGGTAAAACCTGTTGCAGGCAGTAGAATGCTGGTTTGTTTGGTAAGGGTTACATCCTTGGTAATGTTCTTGCCGTTCCTTTCTACCATTACCTTGATCACATCCCCTGGGCGTTTGGAGGAAAGATAGCCAGTAAGTTCCGAAAATTTATGAACGGATAGATTATCCACTTGTTTAATGATGTCCCCTTTCAAGAGTCCTGCATTAGCGGCACCGGATTCTTCCGTCACTTCGGAAATGTAAACACCTTCAAGGTCATCAATACCCAATTCGGTAGCGGCTTCAGGGTTAAGGTCGCCCCCTTTTATGCCTAAAAGTCCTTTTTGCACATTCCCGAACTCCATGATGTCTTCCACTACTTTTTTGGCAATATTACTGGGAACGGCAAAGGCATATCCTACGTAAGAACCGGTCTGGGAGGTGATAGCGGTATTGATGCCGATCAGGTCCCCATTGGTATTTACAAGGGCTCCGCCACTGTTTCCAGGGTTCACGGCAGCATCAGTCTGAATAAAGGATTGTGGTTTTTGAGGTGATAACGATCTTGCTTTAGCACTCACGATCCCTGCGGTTACTGTAGATGTTAGGTTGAAGGGGTTTCCAACGGCCAAAACCCATTCCCCGATCCTTGCATTGTCGGAATCACCAAAAGCCAAATAGGGGAGGGATTCCTCGGAATCAATTTTTAGAAGGGCAATGTCGTAATCTTCATCGGCTCCAATGACTTTGGCATCATATATTCTATTGTTGTTCAGGGTAACCTGCAATTGACTTGAATTGGCGATCACATGGTTATTGGTCACGATATAACCATCTGGGGAAATGATCACCCCGGAACCCGTTCCAACCTGCGGAACTTGCTGACGTTCAAATCCATAAAAAAAATCTGATAGGCTTGCAGGCCCTTTACTAATGGTCAGGTTTTTTACGTGTACCACAGAATTCACGGTTTTTTCAGCAGCCAGGGTAAAATCTACCTCATTGATTCCGGCCCCTTTTGCCGAGGTCGGCAGGTTGCTTGTATTGATTATGGGGTTTTCTTGGGCGGTGGTCACCCATTTGTAATTTTCTTTTTCGAAAAACATTTTGTACGCCCCTAAGGTAATCGCCCCAGCAAAAAGGGAGACTAGGAACAAACTGGCTATTCTCTTCATAATTCGATAATTATTTAACATTTAGCTCCAACAAAATTAAAGGAAATCAAATTTTTCATTTGTTTGTTTAACGCTGTTTTAACTCCAAAAAAATCCTTAAAAAATACCCTAAATTTGTTCCTTTGTAGCAAATGATGAAACTACAGTTTTTTAAATATCAAGGTACGGGCAATGATTTCGTGATTTTGGACAATCGTGAGGGCAGTTTTCCCAAATCCGACACCCAATTGGTGGCTAAGCTCTGTGATCGCCGTTTTGGGATTGGAGCTGACGGCCTCATCTTGTTGGAAAATGACGAAACAACCGACTTTAAAATGGTGTATTACAATGCAGACGGTGAGGAGGGTAGCATGTGTGGAAACGGTGGAAGGTGTTTGGTGGCCTTTGCACATTATTTAGGGATTGTGGACAAAGAGACCACCTTTAATGCGGTGGACGGTTTGCATTATGCAGAGGTTGAAGGCGACATGGTGAACTTGAAAATGGTGGATGTGGACCAAGTCCATGAAAAACCTGCCTATAGTTTTTTGGATACAGGCTCGCCCCATCATGTACAATTAGTGAAGGACCTAGGTCATTTTGATGTACAGAAGGAAGGAAAAAAACTGCGTTACGGTCTTTACGGAAAAACAGGAAGCAATATCAATTTTGTGGAGCAGGAAGATGAGGAGACCTTTCAAGTAAGAACCTATGAAAGAGGTGTGGAGGATGAGACCTTTTCATGCGGTACAGGGGTTACAGCTGTGGCCCTTGCCATGCATACCGCTGGAAAAACGAAAGCAAACCAGGTCCACATCCATACCTTGGGTGGCGATTTGGCCATCAGTTTTGAACAACGCGCTGGGGGCTATACCAATATTTTTTTGAAGGGTCCCGCCATACAGGTCTATAAAGGAGAGATTGAATGTTGAAGCTAAGAGGGGATAAGGTTGTATTGCGGGCTTTGGAACCGTCCGATCTGGATTTTCTTTACCAGTTGGAAAATGACACTTCCATTTGGGAAATAAGCGGTACCCTAAAGCCATACTCCAAAAAAGTGTTACAGCTTTATCTGGAAAATGCCCATCGGGATATCTATGAAGTAAAGCAGCTTCGTTTGTGCGTTTGCGATCTGGAAGGGGAATGTATAGGTTTGATTGACCTTTTCGATTTTGACCCCAAAAACCAAAGGGCGGGTATAGGTATTGTGATCGCCCATCCAGAAGATCGTAACAAGGGTGTAGGGGCCGAGGCCCTGTCATTGCTTTGCAAGTATGCTTTTTCGGTTTTGGACCTACATCAGCTTTTTGTCAATATATTAGAGAACAACCAATCCAGTATTCATCTATTCGAAAAAATGGGTTTTGAAAGGATCGGAGTCAAAAAAGAATGGATCAGGACCAGTTCAGGGTTCAAAAATGAAATCATGTTTCAAAAGATAAATTCGAATGAATCTTAAACGCGTACTTTGGGCCACGGCCATTTTGGGATTATTGATCTGCGGGTTCATCGCGTATCAAATTTACAGTGCCATTTTTAGCCCCAATACCCAGTTCAACAATGAGGAAGCGTTTGTTTATATCCATTCCGATGCCTCTTTTGCCGACGTTAAAGAATCCTTAGAACCTTTATTGAAGGATATTTCTTCGTTTGAAGCTGTAGCAAAACGCAAAGGGTATGTTGCCAACATTAAACCAGGTAAGTATGCTCTAAAAAAGGGGATGAACAACAATGAGATCATCAACACTTTACGAAGTGCCAACTTACCCGTTAGGGTTTCCTTTAACAATCAAGAATCATTGCAGGATTTGGCCGGAAGGATTGCGGAACAGATTGAGGCTGATAGCGTTTCTCTGCTCCAAGCCTTCAATGATCCTGGTTTTTTGAATACATCCCATTTTGATGAAGATTCCAAATTGGGGATGTACCTGCCCAATACATATGAATTTTTTTGGAATACCAACGCCAAAAGTTTCAGGGACCGCATGTTCAAGGAATATGAGCGTTTCTGGAACGAGGAGCGACGTGCCAAAGCCAAAAATTTGGGGCTCACCCCAAATCAGGTTATAGCCTTGGCGGCCGTTGTTCAAAAAGAGACCGTTAAATCGGATGAGCGTCCACGGGTTGCCGGGGTCTATCTGAACCGGGTTAAAAAAGGAATGTTGCTTCAGGCCGATCCAACGGTTATCTATGCCATTAAAAAGGAAACGGGTAATTATGATACCATTATCAAACGTGTGTTGTATCGAGACCTTGAAATGGATTCCCCTTACAATACCTATAAATATGTGGGAATTCCCCCTGGCCCGATTACAATGCCGGACATCTCTTCCATTGATGCCGTTTTGAATCCCGAAAAACACGATTATCTCTATTTTGTGGCAGACGTTTCCAACTTCGGATACCATATGTTTGCCAAAACCTTGGAGCAACACAACCGGAATAAAGTGCAATACACCCGATGGTTGAATGAGCAAAAAGTGCTCAGATAATCCTCCTTGACGTTAATTTTCAGCCTTTTAACGGATTTTAAGCCTCATTTAAGAAAATCTTATGAGCTTTATAACTGTTAAAAAAATGTCTCCCCCTATATTTGCCGGCCGAAATTTTTTTCTGGACCCAGGTCTGGAAATCTTAAATAGGAACTATATGAAAAGATGGATTAGAATTGCTCTACATCTTGCCATGATCGTAGTTTTGACCAGTTTTGGTACGTACACCATAATGAAAAAAGGGGATTTTACGGTTCCTGATTCATTGAAGGTAGAGAACGGGTCTGAAATCTTTGCACCATTGGATTCCATTACGGGTCTTGATGTTGATGAAGTAACCCCTCCTTTTTTGGGTAAAGCCTACAATGGCTTCAAAGAGGCACTGGCCTTTAAGGAATCCCAAGGAAGATACCACGTAGTAAATACATTGGGATATTTAGGAAAGTATCAATTTGGAAGTAGCACCCTTAATTTGATGGGCATCTATGACATGGAGACTTTTTTGGATAGCCCCGAACTTCAAGAGAAGGCTTTTGCAACCAATATTGCCCGTAACAAATGGATATTGCGTAGGGATATCAAACGTTTTATGGGTAAGAGGATAGGTGGTGTGGAGGTTACCGAATCAGGTATTTTGGCTGCGGCCCATTTGGCCGGAGCCGGAAACGTGAAGAAATATTTACGTTCTTATGGACAAGAAGATGTGACGGATGCATACGGAAGTAGTATTTCGTATTACTTGAAAAAGTTTGCGGGTTATGATATTTCCAAAATAGAGCAGAAAAAAAACGCCAAAGTGTAGTACACGCATCCTAAAAGATGAAAACCCGGAACAAAGTTCCGGGTTTTTTTATGCATGTAAAATATAGATGGTAGGTCTTTTGTCCAGATCCAGTTCAATCTCGCCCCATTCATGAACGCTCTTCGTTTTAATGAATTCTGTGGGCAGGGTAATATCGCACGCTATGCACAATCGCGTAGACTTATGTAATATTTTTAGGAGATCTTTTAAAAGTTTATTGTTGCGGTAAGGGGTTTCCATAAAAATTTGGGACTGCCCCTTTTCCAGGGACGTACGTTCCAATTGTTTTACCATATTTTTCCTTTCTGCAAGGTCTAAGGGCAGGTAGCCGTTAAAGGCAAAATTCTGCCCATTCATACCACTTGCCATCATGGCCATGAGTATAGAAGAAGGACCCACCAAGGGAACCACCTGTATCCTTTTCTCGTGGGCCACCCGGACCACATCTGAACCTGGGTCGGCAATGCCCGGACAGCCTGCTTCGGACAATACCCCGATATCAAATCCATGTATGCAGGGATCTAAATAGGAAGGGATCACCGCCGGGTTGGTATATTTATTCAGGGGTTGCAGCTTCAGGTTGGGTTGTGGTTTGCTGGGACTGATTCTTTTGATGAAACGCCTTGCGGTTTTCTCATTTTCAACAATATAATGATCGATCCGTTCAATGGTTCCCTTTATGGAAATAGGCATTACCTCCAAAGGGGCATTGTCTCCCAATGTTGTAGGAATCAAATATACTTTACCGACCACTAAACCTGGCTTAGGCTCTTGCATAGGTTCAATTTAGCTTTTTTGCAATGGCCTCACAAGCCTTATCGATCATTTGGTAGACTTTTTCAAATCCATCCTCACCTCCATAATACGGATCTGGTACTTCGTCAATACCCAAATCCACTTCCTCCAATAGCAATTTTATTTTACTGGCACCCATTGCATTGGCCGCTAAACTGGCCACCGTGGAATAGTTGCTTCGGTCCATTACATAAATGTGATCGAATTCCAAAAAATCTATAGCTGAAAAGCGTCGACATTTTTGACGACTAATATCCAACCCATATTTTCTGGCTACGGCAATGGATCGGGAATCTGGGGGATTGCCCACATGATATCCCGCGGTACCGGCAGAGTCCACAAAAACTTTATCAGGATCTACTTTGGATTGTAAAATGCCTTCGGCCAAGGGTGATCTGCAAATATTACCCAAGCAGACCATCAAGACTTTGGTTTTCATAAAAAAGGGATTAGTTCCTAACTGAACTTTTTGTTCAGGTCGTCGATGTATTTGCGGAACTGTTTATCGGTCTCGGCCAAGTTGTCCACAGTTTTACAAGCGTGCAAAACAGTGGCATGGTCACGTTTTCCGATTTGGGAACCGATACTGGCCAAGGAGGCCTTTGTGAATTTTTTGGCAAAGAACATGGCCAATTGCCTAGCCTGTACAATATGCCTTTTCCTCGTTTTAGATTGCAGGGTGGCCACATCCATTTCAAAGTAATCGGACACTACTTTTTGGATATAATCTATGGAAACCTCACGCTTGGTATTCTTGACGAACTTCTCGACCACTTGTTGAGCGAGTTCCAAGGTCACCTCCCTTTTGTTGAAAGAGGATTGGGCGATCAAAGAAATGATGGCACCTTCTAACTCACGGATATTGGTCTTGATGTTCCTTGCAACATGATCGATGATGTCATCAGGCATTTCAACACCGTCCCTGTATAATTTATTCTTAAGGATAGATACACGTGTCTCATAATCAGGACTTTGTAATTCTGCTGAAAGCCCCCATTTGAAACGCGACAAAAGGCGTTGCTCAATATCCTGCATGTCCACAGGTGCCTTGTCCGACGTTAAGATTACCTGCTTGCCATTTTGGTGCAAATGGTTGAAGATATGGAAGAACACATCCTGGGTTCCTGATTTACCGGATAGGAATTGTACATCATCAATAATGAGCACATCTATCAATTGGTAAAAGTGGATAAAATCGTTACGGGTGTTCTTCTTTACAGATTCAATATATTGTTGGGTGAATTTCTCCGCGGAAATATAGAGTACCGTTTTCTCGGGATACTTGTCCTTGATCTCAACCCCAATGGCGTGGGCCAAGTGGGTCTTTCCCAAACCAACACCACCAAATACCAAAAGTGGGTTGAAAGAGGTACCTCCCGGTTTGTTGGCAACGGCCATGCCTGCCGATCTGGCCAAACGGTTGGAATCCCCTTCAAGGAAATTGTCGAAATTGTAGTTTGGATTGAGCTGGGACTCTATTTTGATGTTTCGTATCCCAGGAATCACAAAAGGGTTTTTCAGTTCGGGGCTTTTGGAGGTGATCGGAACATCCAATTCCTGTGGTCCAACAGAGGTTCTGTTAGAACTTGGGATCTGTTCCGTAAAGGGTTCCTTGTTCCCATATTTGTTCTCCATCTTGATGATGTAGATGAGCTTGGCATTGGCTCCCAGTTCACGGGTCAGGGCAACCTTCAAAAGCTTCACATAATGCTCCTCCAACCACTCGTAAAAAAACTTGCTTGGCACTTGAATACTAAGTGCCTTATCGGTCAACTTCATGGGCTTGATCGGTTCAAACCATGTTTTGAATGCCTGCGGTTGGATATTATCCTGGATAAAAGCCAAACAGTTGTTCCATACGGAATTAGCAGTCACACTCATGAAGTTTTTCCTTGTTTTAATGGTTAGCTTTAATACTTAAGATTAAACATCTAAAGGGTAGCAAGATGCTTATTGGATGCGACAAATATGTGAACAATTCTTTTAAAAAAAAAATCAATTTGTCATTGAATCTCTTGTTTTTTTTTCGCATGTTACCCCCGCAAAAAGCAAGCCTCTAAATATATAATTTTTCATTTACAAATGGGCGTTAATTCACATTCTTTTCGAGTAAGATACGCAGAAACAGACCAAATGGGAGTGGTTTATCACGGCAATTATGCCCAATACCTTGAAATGGGTAGGGTAGAGTGGTTACGAGCTCTTGGGGTCACCTATAAAGGCATGGAGGAAAGTGGTATTATGTTGCCTGTAATTTCCTTACATATTGATTATAAAAAATCTGCCCTCTACGACGATCTTCTTACAGTGGAGACCCGGTTGAAAGCCAGACCATTGGTTAAGATCGAGTTCGATTATAAAGTGTTCAACGAGGCCGGAGATTTGTTGGCTACCGCGCATACCGTCTTAGCATTTATGGACAAAAAAACAGGAAAGCCAATCAAATGTCCTGATTACATTTTAGAGCGATTGGAAGATTAATTTTTTTAGAGACAAGAGACAAGAGACAGATGAATCTTATTTCTGGTAGCGAAGCGGTCTTGATTCTTTAATAACCTAAGATGAAAAAGTTAACTGGGATTTTCCCCCAAAGGTCAATTCAGTCAATAATCGCAATCTCCACGGGGTGCATTTCATCGAAAAGTCGGAAAGTTCCATCGGATTCACCCATCCGAACGGATAAAATCAACTCACAATCCATATCCATTTTTTGGGAAACGATGCTCAGGTTTTTTTGTTTGACAATACGCATGACCTTATCCATTTCCGCATACCCGAACTGAATTCTGAACCGTGTTTCCACAATCTTTTCAACAATTTTTGCACCATCCAATGCCATTTGCGCGGCCGTACGGTAAGCTTGTATCAATCCGCCGACACCCAATTTGGTGCCTCCAAATATACGGGTAACCGTAATCAATACATTGGTAAGGTCGTAGGCTTGAATCTGACCATAAATGGGCATTCCCGCCGAATTGTTGGGCTCCCCATCGTCATTGGCACGATAAGATGGGTTTTCTACCCCTAATTGCCAAGCATAACACACATGGTTGGCGGTATGGTATTTTTTTTTGAGTTCCTCCACAATCGGTTTTACTTCTTCCTCTGATGTTATGGGATGTACGGCTGCGTAGAACTTACTCTTTTTGTCCTTGTGCAGGATTTCTGGGGAAGTTTCGGCAACGGTTCTATATACATCTGTTTTCTCCATCAAAACAAAGCTACCAATACAATACTGATGACGGCCAAAGCCACTCCGCCCCAATTCTTGATACTCAACCGCTCCTTGAACAACAAAATGCCCAAAAGGGTGGAGAGCATTACTATGGCCACATTGTTCAAGGTAAAAACCGCTGCACTGCTCCAATTGTTGCTTCGCAAGGCCCGTATGAGAAAATAGATTGAAAAATAATTTGGAATTCCTAGTGCTACTCCGCCGATTATGTTCTTGATATTCAATTTCAGGCTTTGTTTTTTGGAACCCAAGCCTACATATATAAGACCCGATAAAGCGGCACAACCGAATACCATGGATGAGAAAATGGGAATTTCCTGATCGGTCAAATGTTTTTCTTCAAAATATTTGATGCTTGCATCAATGGCCCCAGATCCCAAAAACACCAGTATGGGCAAGATTAGATCCTTTCGGTTGATGGTGATGCCGTTTTCCTTCAAGGATGCAAAATAGACGGCGGCCAATGCCAATAATATGCCTATTATTTGGAAGAAACTAAGATGCTCTCCATAAAAGATAAGCCCAATGACTACAGGAATCACCAACGACATTTTGGTAGCTACAGAAGCAACTGATACCCCCAAAGTTTGGGCCGTTTTGGCCATCAAGTTGAAGATGGTGATGAATAGAACCCCCATGGCCAAAGGTCCCCAAGCCCATGAGGTGTCCATAATTTCGGATATTCCAATAGGTCCATCATACAATAGAAAACCTACTGTGCAGGCCGTGATATAGTTGATGATAATCGCGACCAATGTCTGGACCTTATAGATGTCATATAATTTGAAAACCACAAAAATCCATGTGGAACTCAGTACACTCAATGCAAGGGCCAACATTTACAGACGGGATTTTAATTGGGTGATATCCTCTTGTCCCACCCGCAGATTCCATACTTTGATGCCCAAACCTGCCGCGGCCACGGTGTTTTCCTGTACATCGTCCACAAAAAAAGTTTCTTCGGCAATCAGTCCGTTTTCGTCCAAAACAAATTGAAAGATTTCCTCGTCAGGTTTTCGCATCCCTATTTCATAAGACAGATAGAAAACATCAAATACGTTCTTAAAACGGTTATAGCGTTCCATACCTATTTGTTGTCTCACACTTTCCATATGTAGGTCGTTGGTATTGCTTAGGAGGAACAATCTGAATTCCTTTTCGTTCGCCAATCCTTCCAGGAATTGTAAACGTTCTTCGGGAAAATCCAAAAGAATGGCGTTCCAAGATTGGATCAAATATTCTCGGTTTGCATCTGGAAAATGGGAAGAAACCTCATCCAAAAACTCGGAAGAACCCATCAATCCCTTCTCGTAGTCTTTGAACAATTGATCAAGGCTTGGGGTTATCCCTGAAAAACCAAAGGGCAACATGGCTCGGGCCGTTGCAGGTTTATCAAGGTTGATGAGCACATCGCCAAAATCAAAAATGATGTTCTTAATCATGGGTATAAATGGATAAGGTGTCCGATACTATATTTTGGGTACTTTTTAATTTTCCAGCAAATTTTGGGGCAGGTATGCCATTTTTGAATCGTGTAGGACCCACAAAAACCCTTACTTCATCCCAAAGACCTTCGTTTAAAAATGATTGAAGGGTATTGGCACCACCCTCAACCAATACACTTGTAATGGAATGTTTATGAAGGATTTCCGAAATTTGTTGTGCCAATGGTTGCGAAAAATCAATGGTTTCGTAATCGATTCCATCCAAATATTTCGATGAATCTTTTTCATGGGTAATTACAATGGTCTTTACGGATTTGTCCAAAACATGAAAATCGTTACCGATTTTTAAGTCTTTGTCTAAAACCACCCGGATGGGATTTTTACCGGCCCAATCCCTGGTGTTCAGTTTGGGATTATCTTCTAAAACCGTATTCGTTCCAACTAAGATAGCTTGTTCCTCACTTCGCCATTGATGCACCAACTGTCTGGAATACGGATTGGTGATCCAATAAGGTTCTGGGTTGGAATTTCTTTGTGTTTTGTCAGGGGCCATAAAGCCATCTTGGGTCTCGGCCCATTTTAAAATGATGTAGGGTCTTTTCTTTTCTTGATAGGTTAAAAACCTTTTGTGGTGTTCCCTGCACTCCTGTTCCAACACTCCAACGGTGACCTTACAACCTGTTTCTTCCAGTTTTTGGATGCCTTTACCAGCAACTTTATCATGGGGGTCCTTTAGCCCAATGTAGGCTTCAGGAATTTTATAGTGTGCAATCAAATCGGCACAAGGGGGTGTTTTACCATAATGCGAACATGGTTCCAATGTCACATATAAGATAGATGTCCCAAGTAAAGTTTTGTCCTCCACGGAATTAATGGCGTTCACTTCCGCATGCGGTCCGCCGTATGGACTGGTGAATCCTTCGCCGATGATTTTTCCATCATGAACAATGACACAACCCACCATAGGATTTGGAGCCGTGGTGCCCAGTCCCTTTTTGGCCAGTTCTATACAGCGGAGGATATATTTTTGGTGTATATTCACCCAGCAAAAATAGCATATTAAACGGCATTATGGGAAATGCAACGATTCGGGAAATTAAGCCCGAAGACAACGAACAAGTGGCCAAAGTAATACGCAAGGTTTTTGAGGATATGGGGGTGCCTAAAGTGGGTACCGCTTATGAGGACAAGGCCTTGGAAGATATGTATTCCACTTACAATGTGCCGCGTGCGGCCTATTTTGTAGTGGAGCATGAAGGCAAGATTATTGGATGTGCGGGAGTGGCCCAACTTCAAAACTATGACGGCAATGTGTGTGAGCTCCAAAAGATGTATTTTTTGGAAGAAGCCAGAGGCAAGGGGATAGGTGCAATGATGATCTCCATTTGTTTGGAGAAAGCCAAGGAATTTGGCTTTGAGCAATGTTATTTGGAAACCATGCCCTACATGGAAGCGGCCCAAAAACTCTACAAGAAGAACGGTTTCGATTATATCGATGCCCCTTTGGGCAATACAGGGCATTATTCATGTCCTGTCTGGATGCTTAAACAATTGTAATGTTGCTTCGGGATATCAAAAACATATTCCATAATGACTTGGGAAAGATCTATCCGAAGGAAGAAATCGATTCCTTTTTTTATAGCTGTATCGAAAATTACCTTAAAATGGAACGGTTCATTCTGGCCATTAAACCCAACATCGTTTTGACCAAAGAAGAGGAGCAACCGCTGTTTGATGCCCTGGCCCAATTAAAACAAGAAAAACCGCTGCAGTACATTTTAGGGATAGCCCATTTCATGGAGTTGGAACTCAAGGTGAACGAGCATGTATTGATCCCAAGACCCGAAACCGAGGAACTGGTACAATGGATTTTGGAGGATGCGAATAATCAGAGGTCAGAAATCAGAGAACTGATATCAGATGTCAGAGATGGGAAATTAAGTGAAGAAAAAGGAGAGAACCCAAACCTTCGCCCTTCACCCTTAACCATCTTGGATATCGGAACCGGAAGCGGCTGTATTGCCATTGCCTTGGCCAAACAACTTCCCAATGCCAAAGTGTATGCTTTGGATATTTCGGAAGAAGCCTTAAAAGTGGCCCAAGAAAATGCAAAAACCAATCAGGTTGATGTTGAATTCATCCATAAGAATATTTTAGACCCTGAATTGGATCTTGAACTTCAGTTTGACATCATCGTTTCCAACCCGCCCTATGTCAGGAATTTGGAAAAGTCGGAAATGAATAAAAACGTAAAGGAATACGAACCAAATTTGGCACTTTTCGTCCCAGATGATGACGCGTTGGTCTTCTATAGGGCCATTGCCCAATTTTCCGAGCGGCATTTGGCAAAGCAGGGAAGTCTGTATCTCGAAATCAATCAATATTTAGGTGAAGAGACCAAGAGTGTTTTGAAAGCCCATAATTTTTCGGAAATTGAACTGCGCAAGGACATTTTCGGCAACGATAGGATGTTAAAAGGTAAACGTATTTGAATGAAGAGTGTCTCGGTTTTTTGTGGCAGCAGCGAGGGGAATGACAGTCATATTGTTTCCATGGCCTATGAATTGGGCAAAAACTTGGCGCAACAAAATTTGACCTTGGTATATGGTGGAGCCAAAGTTGGGCTTATGGGTCAGGTGGCCAATGGAGCATTGGATCATGACGGTAAGGTCATTGGGGTGATTCCTGATTTTTTGAAGTCCAAGGAGATTTTCCATGAAGGGATCACGGAGTTGATCATAGTGGACAATATGCATGAGCGCAAGATGAAAATGCACGAACTTTCGGATGGTATCATTGCCCTTCCTGGAGGATTCGGCACTTTGGAAGAATTGTTCGAAGTGGTTACCTGGAGTCAACTTGGACTGCACCAACAGCCTATGGGAATTTTGAATGTGAATGGCTTTTTTGACGAATTGTTGGCCTTTTTGGATACTATGGTGTCAAAAGGACTGCTCAGGCCAGAAAACCGCAATATGCTCTTGGTGGATGACTCCTGCACAGGACTTTTGGAACAAATGAAGTCCTATCGACCCGTACATATACCAAAATGGATAAAAAAAGAACAGACATAATACATGGCCAGTATCAAAGAAAAAATAACTTCCCTCCGGGAAGAGCTCCAGGAACACAATTACAAATATTATGTTCTGGACCAGCCTTCCATAACCGATTACGAGTTTGATATGAAGCTTAAAGAGCTTCAAAAATTGGAAGAAGAGCATCCGGAATTTTATGACTCTACTTCGCCAACGCTTCGGGTCGGGGGAATGGTCACCAAGAATTTTGAGACCGTGGTGCACGAGCATCGCATGTATTCCTTGGAAAATTCCTATTCCAAGGAAGATTTGGAAGATTGGGAGAAGCGCATCCAACGCATATTGGGTGATGTACCCGTGGAGTTTACCTGTGAGTTGAAATACGATGGAGCCTCTATCAGCCTTACCTATGAAGATGGAAAATTGGTTCGTGCCATTACCCGTGGTGATGGTTTTCAGGGGGATGATGTGACCACGAACATCAAGACCATACGATCGGTTCCTTTGCAGTTAAAGGGTGACTATCCGCCCAAATTCGACATCAGGGGTGAGATTATTTTGACTCTCGAGGGATTTGCCAAAATGAACCAAGAGCGTATCGAAGCTGGGGAAGACCCTTATATGAACCCAAGGAACACCGCATCAGGTAGTTTAAAGCTTCAGGATAGTGCTTTGGTGGCGCAACGACCCTTAGAATGTCTTTTATATAGTATTGTGGGGAACAATTTGGGCATTTCATCCCAATTTGAAATGTTGGAAAAGGCAAGGGAATGGGGTTTTAAAGTGCCGACAGTTGCCAAACTCTGCAAGTCCACGGAAGAAGTGATGCAATTTGCGGATTATTGGGATTCACATAGGCATAGCATGCCCTTTGAGACCGATGGTGTGGTGGTAAAGGTGAATAGCATACAACAACAAGAGGAATTGGGATATACCGCAAAATCCCCAAGATGGGCGATGGCATATAAATTCAAGGCGGAACAGTCCACCACCATTTTGGACAAGATTACCTATCAAGTGGGCCGTACGGGGGCCATAACCCCGGTTGCCAATCTGGAACCGGTTTTGTTGGCAGGGACTATAGTGAAACGGGCTTCCTTACACAATGCGGACCAAATCGCAAAACTGGATGTCCGGGAAGGGGACACGGTTTTTGTGGAAAAAGGAGGGGAAATCATCCCAAAGATAGTCGGGGTCGATTTTACCAAGCGACCTGCGGATTCCAAACCTGCCCAGTATATTACGCATTGTCCCGAATGTGGCACGGAACTGATTCGGAAAGAGGGGGAAGCCCAACATTTCTGTCCAAACGATACCGGATGCCCAACACAGATTACGGGTCGTATCCAGCATTTTATTTCACGGAAGGCCATGGATATCGAAGGGATGGGGAGTGAAACGGTGGAGCTGCTTTTTAAGGAAGGACTCATCGCCAATTATGCGGACCTATATACCTTGACCAAGGAACAAGTAGTTCCTTTGGAAAGGATGGCGGAGAAATCAGCGGAGAATTTGGTCAATGGGGTGGAGGCATCCAAAGCCATTCCTTTTGAACGGGTATTGTTTGCTTTGGGAATTCGATATGTAGGTGAAACGGTGGCCAAAAAACTGGCCAAGGCTTATAAAAATATTGATGCGTTGATGGTGGCATCCAAAGAGGAATTGGTTGCTGTGGATGAAATCGGGGATCGGATTGCAGAGAGTGTTATCTCGTTTTTCTCTGATCCTACCAATGTGGAGATTATTAACAGGCTAAAATCCTACGGATTGCAGTTTTCGTTGTCTGAAGAACAGTTGGAAAACCAAACGGACAAGCTCAAGGGTCAAACCTTTGTGGTGTCTGGGGTTTTTGAGGCCTTGAGTAGGGACGAGCTGAAGAAACTGATCGAGGATAATGGAGGGAAAGTGGCTTCGTCCATTTCGTCCAAGACAAGTTTTGTGGTAGCTGGTGATAATATGGGCCCCAGTAAAAAGACAAAAGCGGAGAGTTTGGGTGTGCCCATTATTTCGGAACAGGAATTTTTGCAAAAACTGGAGGCATGATACCAAAAAACTATGAGGAGTTTCAAGAATCCCTGAATGGGCAATTACTGCCTGATAATTGGTCCTTACCATTACAGGCATTGTGGTACGATGCCAAAGGGGATTGGGAATCTTCCCATGATATTGCACAAGACATCCACTCTCCCATGGGAAGTTGGATCCACGCTTATTTGCACCGAAAAGAAGGGGATAGATGGAATGCCCAGTATTGGTATAATCATGCGGACAGGCCTTTTCCTGATTACAGTTTGAGTGATGAGTTGAGGGTTTTGGTGGAGAATAATCTATAAACAGGTTAAGAGAACTACTATTCGTTGTCAATGATTTTAGTGTAGAACCATTTAACCGGGCATAAGCGCATTTTCGCATAAAAGCTCCTTCAAAAGTACTTTATAATTAGAATACCCAAGATGTCCCTTCATTGTTTAAAATATTCTTTTTTATAGAATTGACCCAGTGTTTTGGTCATGATCAGCACTTCTGGTTTATCCTTTCTCAAACCAATGGTCCAATCATTAAATATTTCCCAAGCCTCGTTTCTAAAAACAGGTTCACCGTAAATTTCGGTCAATTTCTTTAGGAGTCGGTCTTCGTCTCCTTTTCCTGTTAAAATCCAGACCATGTTCAATTTGTTGTCACCAAACCGCGCCTCTACCTTTCTTGGGAACCCTGCATATTCAACACCAAAACAATTTAACTGTATTTGAGCGTTGGGGTCTGACCCGTCTAATTTTTCTTCATAAACCATATCACTGTTGGCCTCAAGTAATGGACGGAGCACTTCAAGATCTGCACCCATTTGCAAGAAATCTGGAATTTGGGCAGAAGCGCTGTACTTGGGAACTGAACTATGGACGGAATTTAAATAGGGATTTTCCCATGCAAAGAGGTTAATGTGTAGGGCTTCTTCAGAAAGTATCCATACCTTATCGCTCCCAGCTTTACCCAGCATACCTTTCTTAAAGTTGACCAAATAATCCATATAAGTACCAAGTGAATCCTGCTCTGACTCCATCAATACCTTAACGGCATTTCCCTGGGCCTCAATATTGGTCAATTTATCGTCAGAGAATGTGAAAACTGCTTTGTTGATCTTACCCGCTTTGGTTTCAATATTGGTAACAATAAGATGTGCCTCTTTCAATTTGGCCAATGGGAAGGAGGTTTCTTCTGGAGCTATAAGTTCAACAGTTTGAGAAATCTCCTCCAATTTTTCCTGAACCGTAACCAAAGGTTCATAAAATCGGATTTGATTGAATACTTGTTCAGCTTGCGAAAAAGCAAGAATGGGAAGAAGGGTAAGCCCTAAAAGCAAGGATTTTTTAACGTAAGTGTACATTTTTCGATTGAAATAAAAGAAATTAATTGCTTAAAAGACAACCGAATGGAGGTTCTGTTACAGTTTGACTATACGACGATACTTACCCCGTTTGCCGCAGCCTTTTTATCCGCATCAAAATAAAAGTCGATGCGACCTAAGTTAATCCCGTAGCACCCCACTTGGTTTACCAGAACTGGATCACCATTTTTGTTGGTACGCACATCCGGCTTGTCCAAAAAGGTATGGGTATGCCCTCCAATAATGAGGTTGGTGTGGTAGGTACGTTGTGCCAATTGGGTATCCATAGGTTTTTCAGGATTTTCATAATCATAACCCAAATGGGAAAGACAGATGACCAGGTCACATTTTTCGTCCTCCTTTAATTTTCGTTCCATGTCCAAAGCAATCTCATAAGGATCAAGATATTTGGTCTCTTTGTACAGTTTTTTGGTGACCAGCCCATCCAGTTCAATGCCAAGTCCGTACACGCCAATCTTCACACCATCAACCACGTAGGTCTTGTGCGGCTTTACATAGCCGTCCATTACCGTGTTGGAAAAATCATAATTGGCAGAGATCATGTCAAAAGTGGCATAGGGCATTTGCGCCAAGAGGCCATCGATTCCATTGTCAAAATCATGATTGCCAATAGTGGAGGCGTCATATTTCAGTTTGCTCATCAATTTGAATTCCAGTTCACCACCATAAAAATTGAAGTAGGGGGTACCCTGAAAAATATCCCCTGCATCAAAAAGGAGCGTGTTTGGGTTTTCATTACGGATCTGTTGCACCAAGGTTGCCCTTCGGGCTACGCCACCCATATCCGGATAGCTGGAATGGGTTGCGGGAAACGGGTCGATGTGGCTGTGCACATCGTTGGTGTGCAAAATCGTAATATGTTTTTTGCCTATGTTGGAGCAAGAATTCAAGCTAAGCCCTCCCATGCCAATCAAGGCAGAAGCAGCGGCAGAGTTGACGATAAAATCCCTTCTTTTCATTTAATCCAATTGTATAAAGCGGTCATCGACCACGGACTGTACGGTATCCACTTTCTTAAAATAATCGATAATGGCATTGCGGAGCAGGTAGTCCGTATCGGTAACGGAAACCATTTCATCAAAAAAACCGATGCTGGCCCCGCCCTGTACCAAATAATCCGAAGTTGCCACATAATAGTTACGGTTTTCATCAAAAGGTTTTCCTTGAATGTTCACCGATTCCAATGAACCATTCTTGTCGGTCACGATCTGTATGCCGGATATAGGATGCCTGCGAGTGGCCTTGGTCAAAAAGTCGATCAATTTACGTACGGCGGCCCCGTTCAGTTCCACCACTTCAATGTAGTTTTCAAACGGCATTACCTCGTAAGCGTTCCGTGCCGTTACTTTTCCTGCGGAAATAATGGAGCGTACCCCGCCATAGTTCAACACCACAAAATCCAGATCCTTTCCAGTCCTTGATTTAAATATGGGGGCGGCCTCGGAAAAAACAATGTCGGCCATTAAATTTCCCATGGAGGTGTTGCGTTTTCCATCGTCCAATAGCAAGGATTTTGGCGCGTATGCCAATGTACTGTCAAGCACTTGGTTTATGCGATCTCTGAAAGGTTCCACAAAACCGGAAATGGAATCGGTCTCTTCTGTGGAGGCGTTTATCGGCAGTTGTTTTCCTTGTATTTCAGTGAGTTTGCCCGTATCATTTTTACAGGCCATTAAAAAACAAAAAGTTACAATCGTAACAAATTGTTTGAATTTTAAATCATTCACGTACGTATCTTTGTTAAGTCGTCTTGGTAGATTAATTACCTTTGCATAAATGCACAAAAATATGTTTTTAAGGGGACTCCAAGACAAATTTAAGGTTAAATCGGGGCTTAAATATTTAAAGGAAGAAATGGAAAAGCCTTCCTTGACCTCGACCCGGAAAAAAGGGATCACTAGTGTTGGCTGTATTGTTGACGTGGATCGTTTTGCCAACGCGGAAGCCTTTTATGGATTGATAGAGGAGTTTTCATTGCGCCCGAATGCCATAAAGATCATTGGTTACAAAAGGGAGTACGATAAGAATTCTCCCTACGCGATCCAAATGTTCTCCGATAGGGACCTGGGGTGGAAGGGCCAGATTGAAAATGGATATGTTCTGGAATTTTTGGGCAGGGAATATGATATGCTCATCAATTATTATGATGAAGACAATCTGATGATGAAGTTGCTGTCCGTGAAGACCCCTGCAAGACTAAAGGTAGGGCTGGGATCCCAGGACTCCAAGGTAAACGATTTGATCTTGAACACATCGTTAAAAGATTTTAAGCTCTTCAAGAGTGAATTAAAAAAATATTTGAAGGTATTAAACGAAATATAATGGAACAATTGTTGGGTACGGGAGTTGCCTTGGTCACCCCTTTTAACGAAGATCTGTCCGTAGACGTGGCAGCCTTGGAGCGTATTGTGGAACATAGTGTGCAGGGTGGAGTGGAATATTTGGTAGTGTTGGGAACAACAGCCGAATCTGCAACCTTATCCAAATCCGAGAAACAATTGGTTATAGATGTGGTGGTCCGCGCCAATGCAGGTCGATTACCGCTTGTACTGGGAATTGGTGGTAATAACACCATGGCCCTTGTGGAGGAATTAAAAACCACAGACCTGAGCTTTTTTGATGCAGTTCTTTCCGTGTCCCCATACTACAACAAACCGACCCAAGAGGGTATTTTCCGTCATTTCAAGGCATTGGCAGAGGCATCGCCAAAACCCATCATTTTATATAATGTACCCTCAAGGACCGGCAGTAACATGCTACCCGAAACAACCTTAAGATTGGCCCACGAGGTCTCCAATATAGTGGCAATCAAAGAAGCTTGCGGCGATATGGCCCAAATCGAAAAGATCATCCAGAACAAACCTGAACATTTTATGGTAATTTCCGGGGATGATGTCACTGCTTTGCCTACCGTATTGGCCGGTGGGGCAGGAGTGATTTCCGTTTTGGGACAAGGATTGCCGGCCCAACTCTCCAATATGATCCGTTTGGGGCTTTCGGGTGACTCAGAGGAAGCTTATGAAATCCACAACAGTCTAAAATCGCTCATGAACCAAATTTTTGAGGAAGGCAACCCGGCAGGTATCAAAAGTGTTTTTGAAAGTTTGGGGTTGGCCAGCGCAACGGTCCGTTTGCCATTGGTAGAGGCCAGTACTACTTTGAGGAATAAAATCGGTTTGTCTTTGAAGGGTTTGGAAAAGGCCCATGTTTAAAATTCGTTAAATGTTCCCCAAAACCTTGCAGGAACCACATTTTGCCCGTTACATTTGGGAACGGTAAATTCTTTTTTTAAATCCGTTCATTATCACTAATTTTGCAAAATGTTTTTGAAAATGAGGTCTATACTCCTTCTTTGCTTCGCAGCCATTCTCCTAACATCCTGTAGCGAGTACCAAAAGGTGCTTAAGAATACTGATGTTGGGCCCAAGTATGAAATGGCCGAAAAATTGTATAATGAAGGGGACTACAAAAGGGCCGTTCGTCTGTTCGAGCAGATTGCCCCAAAATATGTTGGGAAGCCACAAGGAGAGCGGGTCATGTTCTTTTTTGCGGATTCGTATTTCAAAACAAAGGATTACTATCTGGCCGGATATCAGTTCGAGCGTTTTGTGAAATCCTATCCAAGGAGCGAAAAGATCCAGGAAGCTACCTTTTTAGGCGCCAAAAGCTACTATATGCTTTCCCCAAGTTACTCTTTGGACCAAACCGATACTGATAAGGCACTTGCCAAACTTCAGGTATTCATCAACAATTATCCGGATTCCGAATATTTTGATGAAGCCAATACCATGGCCAAGGAATTGACCACAAAAAAAGAGAAGAAACAACTTGAGATTGCCAAACAATACAACAAAATTGGCGCATGGGATTTGCCAAGATTGGTATCGGCAATAAAGGCGTTCGATAATTTCGTTACGGACAATCCTGGTTCTGTGTATAGGGAAGAAGCCCTGTATTACCGTATTGAGGCAGCAGCAAATCTGGCATTCTACAGCACGTTTGACAAGAAACAGGAACGCCTTCAGGATGCATTGGCCTCCTACAACAATCTGATGAAATATTTTCCCGAGTCTAAGTTTAAGGATGATGCCGATAAGCTAGCCGAGAAAATCCAGAAAGAATTGAGCGAATACACCATTTCCAAATAAAAAAGTTTTTAAACAGTTGCATATGCAAGATTTGAAAAATACAAAAGCCCCGGTTTCTACTGTTACCTTGAACAGGAACGAATTTGACGTGAGTACAGGGAACATTTATGAAGCCATTTCCATTGCTTCAAAGCGTGCCATTCAAATCAATTCCGAGATCAAAAAGGAATTGTTGGAGAAGTTGGAAGAGTTCGCTACCTACAGCGACAGTTTGGAGGAAGTTTTTGAGAACAAAGAGCAGATAGAGGTTTCCAAGTTCTACGAAAAATTGCCAAAACCACACGCTTTGGCCGTACAAGAGTGGTTGGAAGATAAAATCTATTACAGGAACACAGAGAAAGACGCCTAAGAGATGCTTGGCGGTAAAAAAATCCTTTTGGGTATTTCCGGGGGAATTGCCGCGTACAAGACTACATTTCTTGTTAGGTTATTCATAAAAGCTGGCGCTCAGGTCAAAATAGTAATGACCCAGAGCGCCAGCTCTTTTGTTTCCCCACTTACCTTGTCCACCCTCTCCAAAAATCCAGTTTTGTCGGATTTTGTTAATGAGGAGGACGGTTCCCTGTCATGGAACAACCATGTGGAATTGGGGCTTTGGGCAGACATCATGCTGGTTGCCCCGGCCACTGCTAACACGCTTTCCAAAATGGCAAACGGGGTGTGTGATAATCTATTATTAGCTACCTATTTGTCCGCCAAATGTCAGGTCTATTTTGCCCCGGCCATGGATTTAGACATGTACAAGCATCCATCTACCAAAAATTCCATTGAAAAACTGCAATCGTACGGTAATGTGATGATTCCTGCAGAGTCGGGTGAACTTGCCAGCGGACTGCATGGAGAGGGGCGCATGGCCGAACCCGAAAATATCATTCAATTTATTGAAAAAGATTTGGCAGAAGGACTTCCTTTGAGTGGTAAAAAAGTACTCATCACCGCAGGACCCACCTATGAAGCGATTGACCCTGTCCGTTTCTTGGGCAACCGCTCTACCGGTGCCATGGGGTTTGAATTGGCTCAAAAGGCGGCCGATCTGGGGGCAGAAGTGGTTTTGGTTTCGGGACCTACACATTTATCCATCTCGCATTCCGGCATTCAATTGGTTCAGGTAACATCCGCCCAAGAAATGTACGATGCCTGCCACAAGGTATACCCAAATATGGACATTGCCATTTGCGCCGCAGCTGTAGCGGATTACCGCCCCAAGCACGTGGCGACCGAAAAAATAAAGAAGAAAGAAGGGGAGATGCATTTGGAACTGGAACGCAATCCTGATATCCTTTTATCCTTGGGTGAAGTAAAAAAGCATCAATTTTTAGTGGGATTTGCCTTAGAGACCCAAAACGAGCTTGAAAATGCCAAAGAAAAGCTTCAACGGAAGCACCTGGATGCCATTGTTCTTAACTCCTTGAAAGATGATGGAGCTGGATTTGGGGGCACTACCAATAAAATCACATTTATTGATAAGAATTTGAAGATTAAAACGTTTGGTTTGAAGACGAAGCCCGAAGTGGCCTCGGATATTTGGGACGAAATCATCTCCAGAATCCATGCGTAACGTACTGATTTTTATTTTTTTTGCAGCAATTTCATTTGCGGTTCCCGCACAGGAACTCAACTGCTCCATAACCGTGAACTCCGATCAGGTAGGGCAGACCAATCAGCAGATATTCAGGACATTGGAGCGTTCTTTGAATGACTTTGTCAACAAGAGCAAATGGACCAATCGCGTCTATCGTGAGAATGAAAAGTTAAACGCCCGCATGTTCATCACGGTGACCCAATACGAATCGGACCGGTTCGAGGCGAACATTCAGATACAATCCAGCCGTCCCGTTTTCAATACCAGTTACGAAAGTCCCGTTTTTAATTACAAGGACGACGCCTTTAACTTTCAATACCAGGAATTCCAACCTTTGGTGTACAATCCTAACTCGTTCGACTCGAACTTGGTTGCCGTGATTTCATATTATGTGTATGTAGTCTTGGGGTTGGATGCGGATACGTTTTCATTGGAAGGCGGCAATGATTTTTATCGTTTGGCACAGAACATCGTAACCCAGGCGCAAAGTTCCAACTATAGTGGTTGGAGCCAAGAGACTGGGACGCGTAGCCGATTTGAATTGATTGACAACCTCTTGAGCAACTCCTTTAGGGAGTACAGGGTGGCCATGTACAATTACCATAGAAAGGGGCTTGACATCCTCGCGGACAATAACAGTACGGGCAAGCAGATCATTTCAGGGAGCCTCCGCTTGTTCGAGACTTTGATCAAACGCAGACCCAATGCCTTTTTGATACAGACCTTTTTTGATGCCAAATCAGAGGAAATAAAGAACGTCTTTTCCGATGGCCCAAAAATAGACATGGTCAAACTAAAGGAAACCCTGAACAAAGTGGCCCCATTTTATTCCTCAACCTGGAATGAGATAAATTACTAGTGCATTTCTACAAAAGAGATTTATCTTTACGGTAAAATCTTCAGAATTGCTGGCAAATCTTTCCATCCAAAATTACGCACTGATTGATGATGTGAGCGTTGCATTCACCAACGGTTTTACCACTATTACAGGTGAAACCGGAGCGGGAAAATCTATTCTTTTGGGAGGTCTTTCCTTGGTCTTGGGTAAGCGCGCGGACCTTTCATCCCTCAAAAATGAGGAACAAAAATGCGTGATCGAAGCAGAATTCGACATTTCAAAATACCAGTTACAGCAATTTTTTATCGACAATGACTTGGATTATGAGGATAGGACCATCCTACGCAGGGAAATCCTCCCAAGTGGTAAATCCAGGGCGTTCGTCAATGATTCTCCGGTAACATTGGACGTTCTCAAGGAGCTGGGCGACCAATTGGTGGATGTACATTCCCAACATCAAACCCTTAGGCTTACGGAAAACGATTTTCAGATGAAAGTGGTGGATGCATTGGCAGATAATTCCAATAATCTCGGGGAATACCAAAAGTTATTGTCGCAACTGCGAAAAGTATCCAAGGAACTTCAGGAGTTGGAAACATTTCAGGCCAATGCCGATAAGGAACACGATTACAATAGTTTTTTATTGGAGGAATTGGAAGCAGCCAAACTCAAGGATGGTATGCAGGAAGCCCTTGAAAGCGAATACGAGCAATTGAGCAACGTGGAGCAAATCATGGAGCAGCTTTCTGCCGGATATCAATTGATGAACGATGAGCAATTGGGGCTTTTAGGAAGGTTGGGAGACTTGAAACGCGCTTTTCAGACTCTTTCGGAATTTGGTCCGGCGTATAAGGCTTTGAGTGAAAGGATTCAGTCCGTGCTTATTGAAATGGACGACATGGCTTCTGAAATAGAGCAATTGAAAGACTCCGTGGAAGCCAATCCCGAACGTTTGGAAACGGTGAACGGTCAATTACAACAATTGTACGACCTTCAGAAAAAGCACCATACCGACTCTGTGACAAATTTGATCGCCATTCGTGAAGAATTGGCGATCAAGGTTGAAGCAGTCGCCAATATAGAATCCAAAATTCAACAAAAGAAAGGTGAGGTTGCCCAAATGACTACCAAGGTCGATGGTTGTGCCAATACAATCCACAAGGCCCGGCAAGCGGTCATTCCAAAATTGAAGGGGATGTTGGAAGAAAATCTGGCTACATTGGGGATGCCCTCAGCTAGTTTTAAGATCGAAGTAAATCCGTCCAACTCCTTTAAAACCAACGGAAAAGATGATTTGATATTTCTTTTTGCTGCCAACAAAGGTTCCAGTTACGGAGAGCTTAAAAAAGTGGCATCAGGAGGGGAGTTGTCCCGGATCATGCTGATCATAAAATCCATCTTGGCTCAATATGAAAACTTACCTACCATGATGTTCGATGAAATCGATACCGGGGTTTCCGGTGAGATATCGAACCGAATGGGAGAGATCATGCAACAAATGAGCCGTACCATGCAAGTGTTTTCCATCACCCACTTGCCGCAGGTGGCTTCCAAGGGACAATACCAGTACAAAGTTTACAAAGAAGAAAGCGCCTCGGGCACCAGTACCCATATCAAACAACTCAGTTCGGAGGAACGCATTCGTGAATTGGCGGAAATGTTGGGTGGTAAATCACTTTCCGAATCGGCATTGGCCCATGCCCGTGAGCTTTTGCAGTAAAAACTGTTAAAGCTGATACAGCTAAATACCCAAATCTTCAATAAGAATAAATATCTTTGCAGAACAATCAACAATTGATAGAAAATATGGCATACAATCTCTTAAAAGGTAAAAAAGGAATCATTTTTGGGGCTTTGGATGAGAATTCCATTGCTTGGAAAACAGCAGAACGCGTTCATGAGGAAGGCGGTACATTTGTACTGACCAATGCTCCGATTGCCATGCGTATGGGCCAGATCAAGGATTTGGCAAGTAAGACCAATTCCGAGATCATTCCTGCCGATGCCACCAGCGAAGAAGATTTAAAGAACCTTGTGGAGCAATCCATGGAGATTTTGGGTGGGAAATTGGATTTTGTCCTTCATTCAATTGGAATGTCCGTTAACGTTAGAAAGGGCAGGGCCTATACTGATGAGAATTACGATTTTACCGCAAAAGGTTGGGATGTGTCCGCGCTTTCCTTTCATAAGGTAATGCAGACGCTTTACAAATCCGATGCCATGAGTGAATGGGGTAGTATTGTAGCCCTTACCTATATGGCAGCACAAAGAACCTTCCCTGATTACAACGATATGGCCGATAACAAGGCCTATTTGGAATCGGTTGCCAGAAGTTTTGGTTATTTCTTCGGAAAGGAGAAAAAAGTAAGGGTGAACACCATTTCCCAATCACCGACCCCAACCACTGCAGGACAAGGGGTAAAAGGGTTTGATGGTTTCATCAACTATGCTGAAAAAATGTCGCCATTGGGCAATGCCACCGCGGATGACTGTGCCAATTATACGGTTTCCCTTTTTTCCGACCTTACCAAAAAGGTGACCATGCAGAACTTGTTCCATGATGGCGGGTTCTCCAACACCGGTGTTAGCCAAGAGGTAATCGATGAATTTTCAAAGTAATCAATAAAGATATTACAGGAAGCCATCCTTTTAAGGGATGGCTTTTCTATTTCATATGGATGTATTCTTTTCCATAGTGGTACCGGTGTACAACAGGCCCGAAGAAGTTCGGGAACTGTTGCAAAGTCTTGCCCAACAAGATTTTGAAAGGGATTTTGAAGTCGTGATCGTAGAAGATGGTTCTTGGGAAAGTTCGGAAGCCATAGTCCAAAACTTTCAAGAACAGCTTCAGATCTCCTATTACTTCAAAGAAAACTCCGGACCGGGCGATTCCCGTAATTTTGGGATGCAAAAAGCAAAAGGGAACTATTTCCTGATTTTGGATTCGGATTGCATCTTGCCCAAACAATACCTTTCAGAAGTAGACAAAGAACTGAAAGCGAACTTTGTGCATTGTTTTGGTGGACCTGACGCGGCAGATCCTTCTTTCACTAAAGTACAGAAGGCCATTAACTATGTGATGACATCCTTTTTCACTACAGGTGGGATACGTGGCGGGAAGAAATCAGTAGGCAAGTTCCAGCCCCGCAGCTTCAATATGGGGATTTCCAAGGAAGCTTTTGAAGAGGCCGGTGGTTTTGGAAGGATTCACCCAGGGGAGGACCCGGATCTCACGTTTCGTATTTGGAAGGCCGGTTTCGAATCCAGATTGTTTCTCAACGCTTTTGTGTACCACAAACGCAGGATAGATTGGAACAAATTTTACATCCAGGTGAACAAATTTGGGATGGTACGCCCCATACTGAACAAGTGGCATCCTGGAACTTCACGCACCACGTATTGGTTCCCAACGCTTTTTATGTTCGGGTTGATGTGGGCTTTGCTTTTGTCCCTTTTCGGCATTGTTTTTCCCATCGCCTTGTACGCCTTCTATTTTTTCATCCTGTTTTTGGACGCTCTACACAAGGAAGGAAACATTAAAATTGCCTTTTGGGCACTTTGCGCTGCCATTATCCAATTCACAGGTTACGGAATTGGTTTCTTCAAGTCCACAATGTTGCTTAATTTTAGTAACAAGGATCCAGAGGAATTGTTCCCCAAACTGTTTTTTAAGAAAAAGTAACGTGGTCAAAAAGGTAATGAAAGGTTTGAACCAGAAGAAAGCGAAAGTGTTTTCGCTCTTCTTGTTATGCTCTTTTTTGGCTTGGTTCATCAGCAATCTTTCCGACACCTACGAGTCTAGATCGGATTTTTTGGTGAACTACCGCAACTTACCCGATACCCTTTTACAAGGGAAGAATTCCAACCAACACCTTGAAGTGAAACTCAGAACGAGTGGATTTCAATTCTTATACTACAATTTTTTTAAAAAGCGGGTGGACATCAATGTATCACAGGCTGTTTTTAGAAATGGGAGGTACGTGCTCTTGGAAGATCAACTCAAGGAGCAATTGGACCAGCAATTATCGCAGAACATTTCACTTTTGGACGTAAGCCAAAACCAATTGGTTTTGGATCTGTATCAAGTGGCCAGTAGAAAAATACCGATTGTTCCTAAAATGGATCTACAATTGGAACAAAACTATATTTTGGACGGTAAACTGATATTGATTCCGGATTCAGTTACGGTAAAAGGACCCAATAGTGAAATTGACACCATCATGGAAATCCGGACTTCACCCATCAAGTTGGCGAATGTTTCGGATAGTTTTGAAAGAGAAGCTGTTTTGGTCTTCCCCAAAGGATTGGAGAACAGTGTTTTTTCAGATGCTCGGGTGTCTATTTCAGGCAAGGTGGATAAATTTTCGGAAAAAGTTTTCGAAGTTCCTGTGCAGGTACTCAATATTCCCGAAGGTTTTCATGTAAAAACATTTCCAAGTACGGTCACAGTTCTTTGTAAGGCAAGCATTGAGAGGTTAAAATCGCTTTCAGCTGCGGATTTTGCCGTTGAATCCGATTATGAAAAGTCCAAGGGTTCCGATAACACCCTCTTCCTGACGATTGCCAAGCGACCAGAGAATACCTACGATGTGCGGTTACAGCAAACCAGTGTGAACTTTGTATTGGAACAGCTATGATGGTCGTTGGGCTTACAGGGGGAATTGGGAGCGGGAAAAGTACTGTGTCCAAAATGTTCGGGAATTTGGGAGTGCCTGTTTATGATTCGGACCATGAGGCTAAAATTTTGATGGTGACCTCGCCGAAAATAAGATATGGTCTTAAAAAGATTTTCGGCGAAGATGCATACCATGGAGAGGATTTGAACCGAAAGTTCATCGCTTCAAAGGTTTTTAAGGATAAGGAACTGCTTCAACAATTGAATGCCATAGTTCATCCGGTGGTACGCGGGCATTTTCTGGAGTGGACTTCGCAACAAGCAGCGCCCTATGTTATCCAAGAAACCGCCTTGATTTTTGAGAACAAGGCACAAGACAAATATGATTTCATCATTTTGGTCACTGCTCCCGAAGATATACGGGCCAAGCGCGTTATAGAAAGGGATGGAGTAGACATCGAAGCAGTGATGGACCGCATGGAGAACCAAATGCAGGATAGGCAAAAGATACCACTGGCCCATTTTTGCATTGAGAACATCAATTTGAAAACAACCGAGAAGAAGGTTAAACAACTTCACGCCAAACTGTTGGCCCTTGCCACTAAATTTTAACATTTTTGTTAAGGTTAGGTTAAACGGTAAAAGGCCTAAATGTTAAATTTTTAATTTTGACTCAATGAACAAGAAGCTATTCGTTCTTCTGGTCATTCTTATGAGCTTATCCCTGATCGGGATAATATTTGTACAGGTTTATTGGATCAGGACCTCCATAAACGACAAAGAAGAACAATTTTCGAGAACGGTCACGGACATTTTGGACAAGGTGGCCAATAGGGTGGAGATGATGGAGATGAAGGAGGTATCCGACCTTATCGCTTCTCAGTTAGATTCCCTTGGGCCGCCAACAAGTAGTCAGTACAAAAAAATTCTGTTTGTAGACCAAGATTTGAACTCCGATGAGATTTTATTTTATTCTCACGGAATACTTGAGGAAGACTACAACATAACATCTACGTTCTTTGATAACACAGACGGGGAGGATACCACTACGCTCAAAAAGTATACGAGCAAACGTACCAAGGCTATTTACAAGCAAGAAACTGGTCTCGATGGAAAAACCTATGGATTGACACCATTGCAACGTTATGAGAAAATTGGGAACCTGAACAGTGTGGAGCGTGCGGCAATGGAAGATGTGTTAAGGGAATATGCCAAGACCACTCCCATTCACAAACGCGTATCCAAACAGGAATTGGAATTGCTGCTGAGCCAAGAACTGCAAAATCGGAACATTGATATTGATTATGAATATGGCGTGTATAGTCAAGGCTATCCAACCAAGATAAGGTCTAATAAATTCAAATTTACGGGAACCAAAATGTATCGGGCCCCAATTTTCAAGGATAGCGAAGGGCAGACCAGTTTTTCATTGTTGTTGACCTTTCCGGGAATGAAGAAATACATTTTCAGATCGATCATGGGAATGGCCTTTTTGTCTTTGATGTTTATTTTGATCATCATGTTGGCGTATTCCAGTGCCATTTATCAATTGATAAAGCAAAAGCAGATTTCAGAAATCAAGTCGGATTTCATCAACAACATGACCCATGAGTTTAAAACACCGATTGCCACGATCAATTTGGCAGTGGAGGCCATAAGAAATCCTAAGGCCATAGAGGATAAGGAAAAGGTATTGCGCTACTTGGGAATGATCCGGGATGAGAACAAACGGATGCACGCCCAAGTGGAGAATGTTTTGAGGATTTCTAAACTGGAAAAAAACCAGTTGGACATCAGTAAGGATAGGGTGGATATGCATGACATCATTAGTGATGCCATTGCCCACGTGGAGTTGATCGTTCAAGATCGTGGAGGTTATGTTAATGCCCATTTGGATGCGGAAAGATCTGATGTTTTGGCCAACGACATGCACATGACCAATGTGGTGGTGAATATTCTGGACAATGCAATCAAGTATTCACCAGAAACCCCAAAAATAGATGTGTTCACCGAAATGGTGAAAAACAATATCATAATCAAGATTCAGGACCAAGGAGCCGGTATGAGCAAGGCGGTACTGAAAAAAGTGTTCGAAAAATTTTACCGGGAACATACCGGTGACGTTCATAATGTAAAGGGCCACGGATTAGGATTGGCCTACGTAAAACGAATTATTGATGATCATCAAGGAGAGGTTTATGCAGAAAGCGAAAAAGGTAAAGGAAGTACCTTCTTCATAAAGCTCCCTTTAATTTAAAACAAACTATGGAAACAGAAAGAAAGAAGATACTACTCGTGGAGGACGACCCCAATTTTGGGATTGTGTTGAAGGATTATTTGGCGATGAATGATTTTGAGGTGGTTTTGGCCAAAAATGGTATGGAAGGTTTTGAAAAATTCAAAAAAGACAATTACGATGTCTGTATTCTGGATGTCATGATGCCTTACAAGGATGGATTTACCCTAGCCAAGGAAATTCGTGAAAAGAACGAGAATGTTCCGATTATATTCCTTACCGCAAAAACCATGAAGGAAGATGTGTTAAAGGGTTACAAGGCAGGTGCCGATGATTACTTGAACAAACCTTTCGATTCAGAGGTATTGTTGATGAAACTTAAGGCCATCCTGCAAAGAAAGGCAACTGGCTCTTTGGCGGATAGCAAGCAGTTTGAGTTTCAGATTGGGCATTTCCATTTGAACTCCAAGCTTCGCTTTCTTAAATTCAAGGAAGAGGAACCTATTAAACTTTCACCAAAAGAGAATGAACTATTGCGTTTGTTGGCACTGCATGAGAATGACCTGATGCCCAGGGAATTGGCATTGACCAAAATCTGGAGAGATGATAACTACTTTACCTCAAGAAGTATGGATGTCTATATTGCCAAGTTGAGAAAGTACCTGAAAAGGGACGACTCGGTGGAAATCCTGAACATTCATGGGGAAGGATTCCGATTGGTGGTAAAGGCGGAGAACCAATAATCACCATAATTTAAATAGAAAAGCCACCAATAATGGTGGCTTTTTTGCTTTTTGTCCGGAGGGATTATCGTGGAGTCCCGTTCGTTATTTCAATCGTCCTAAAATTTCCTTCACAATTTTTTCAGGCTTATCCTCTATGGATACGGTGATTTCCTTTTTAGGAGGCTCCAAGACATCAAACTGTGATTGAAGCAGGCTCGCGGGCATAAAATGGCCTTTTCGTTTTAGCAGGCGGGCTTGGATCAGGTCAAATGACCCATCTAGGTACACAAAAGCCATGCAGTAACCCATTCCGGCACGTAGTAGGCTCCGGTAATTTTTTTTTAGGGCGGAGCAGGCAATAATGGCACCTGTATGTCGGTGCTCCAAGGCCAATTGGTTCAGCTTGATCAGCCATTCTCTTCGATCTTCATCATTCAGGGACTGACCAGAACTCATTTTTTCTATATTGGATTCAGGATGAAAGTGGTCCCCATCAAAAAAAGGGCGGTCCAACTCTTCGGCCAATAATTTTCCAATTTCGGTTTTTCCACAACCGCTTACACCCATAATGACCAAAACACTCTTATTGTGCGGCATGCTGTAAGGATTTAAGGCGGTCCGTAACCAATTTGATCATTTTATCAGGTTCAAGATTATAGGGTATCCACAAAATGCTTTCATTCTTCCGCAACCAGGTCAGTTGTCGCTTGGCAAACCGTCTGGTATTTTTCTTGATTTCTGAAACGGCATGTTCCAGTGGATAATGGCCGTCAAGATATTCAAAAAGTTCTTTGTAGCCAACTGTTTTGAGTGCATTCAGGTCACGATATGGGGACAATTTTTTCACTTCTTCCAATAATCCTGCTTCCATCATTAGGTCCACACGCAAATTGATACGCTCGTAAATCACTTCCCGTGGAGCGTCTAGCCCAATATAAATGGCTTCAAAGAATCTTTCTGCTTTCTTTTGATTTAGATAAGAGGAGTATGGACTGTCGCCGGCAATGCAAACCTCAAGTGCCCTGATCAGTCGATGGGGATTATCCAAATCCACCATTTTATAATAGTCTGGATCACGAACCTTAAGTTCTTCTTGAAGGGAAATCAATCCGTTACTTTTTAATTTCTGGTTGAGGTTATGACGAATAATAGGTTCAACATCAGGGAAATCATTAAGTCCATTGATTACGGCATCCACATAAAGCCCGCTGCCACCGACCATAACGGCAATGTCCCGTTTTCGGAACATTACATTCAACAAAGCCAAGGCCTCTTTTTCAAAATCTCCAACGGAATAAGGATCAAAAATGTTCCTGTGCTGAATAAAATGATGTGGGACGGCCAACAGTTCTTCCTTTGAGGGCACTGCGGTACCGATTTCCAGTCCCTTGAAAAACTGTCGAGAATCTGCTGAAAGGATTTCGGTATCAAAATGTTTTGCCAAAAGGATGCCCAAGGCTGTTTTTCCTATGGCCGTGGGTCCAACCACCGTCAAAAGAACCTTTTTGCTCATAATGGGTGTCCACAATTATAACAATGTGCTGCATCGTCTCTATGACTTTCCACGGAACAATTGGGACAGGCTTGGGTGTTCACATGAACCGTGGTACTTTCATCATTTGATTCCCCATCCTGCTTATGCCTCGTAAATTCAGCGGTAACTATACCGGTTGGTACCGCAATGATGCCATAACCCAAAATCATGATCACCGTTGCCAAAAACTGACCCAAATTGGTTTGGGGTGCAATGTCACCATATCCTACCGTAGTTAAGGTGACTATGGTCCAATAGATACTTCTCGGTATGCTGGTAAAACCGGATTCATCCCCTTCCACAATGTACATCAATGTGCCTAAAATAACGGACAGGATGAGTACTACATATATAAAAACGGCAATCTTGGTCCGACTTGCCTTTAAGGCAGCCTGTAATTGGGAAGCCTCCCCAATAAATTTCACCAATTTTAAGATCCTGAAAATCCTTAGCAAACGGAATGCCCTAACCGCCAACAATACCTGGGACCCAGCAAAAATATAGCTGAGGTACAGGGGAATGGTGGATAGAAAATCAATAATGCCATAGAAACTCAGTGCGTAATTCAACGGCTTTTTAATGCTGATGAGTCTGGCTATATATTCCAAGGAAAATAGAATAGTGATGACCCACTCCAAAGCAAAAAGGGTGGCATGGTGTTTATCATCGAATTCTTTAATGCTTTCCAACATCACCAGAACAACACTGAAGATGATCAGTACAAAAAGTAAAAGATCAAAGAGTTTGCCCGCAGGAGTGTCCGCTTCATAGATTACTTCATGAAGTTTGCTTTTCCATTTGGATTGTGCTTTATGGTCTTTCAAGTTTGCTTGGTTAGGGGTATGGTCTTTAATCTATTGTTTTTTCTTAAATAAGATTCTATTATAAAAGTTGTGTTATCATCATTTGGCATGGGCGTCATAATGGATTCCAAGATATGAATATTATTGATTTGATAATTCAATTCTACATATCCAAACCCTTGAAGTTGACCGTTTTTTATTAAAATAAAACTCCGCTCACCAGTTACCCTACCTCGATCCAAAAGTGCAATATCCTTCCCCCTAACGCTATATTTTTCATAGGCGGTGATTACTTTTTCATTGCATTCAATTACGCCCACTCCTTCCATTTCCTGTTGTTTGCAAATGGCTTCCAGATCAAGGGAGCAGGGGCAAAGTTCAAATTCGTCCTGGATTTTCCCTAAGAAATTCTTGGCTGCTTCTGCACCATTGAAAGCCATGGCGCTGGTTTTGAGCGTTCTGCTGCTCTCCACCTCCAGAACAATATGTTCGGTGCCGTTCCGACTAAAATCCACGGTATGTGAAAACAGTTTCTTTTTAGTGATCTGGTTGTATTTCGGATTGTTTTTCTTTTGCTCCAAATAAGCCTTTAATATGGCTATCAGCTCGCTTCCTGTGTGTTCGTAGGAAACCTTCTTGGTCTCTTTTTGCAGCTTTCTGCCAAGCTTTCCCACATCGGTAAAATGTTGGTTCACCCGTTTTTTGATGTCCTTGGTCTTGCCCAAAAAAATAATGGCCCCATCCCGGTCATGTAAATAATAGACACCGGTTTCCGAAGGAAGGTTGAACACCATATCCAGTTGGTTTGGGGATAGTTCACCATGGGTCTCCTCGCGGATCACCTCTGTGATGATCTTTTTGTCCGTATCCTTGTTCAACAACAGTTTGAACAATTTCAAGGTGGCCAGGGCATCTCCATTGGCGCGGTGCCGATCGCTCATGGGGATGCCCAACGAACGGGCCAATTTCCCCAAACTATGCGATTCCGCATCGGGTATCAATTGTTTGGAAAGATCTACCGTACATAATGTTTTGCGCTGATAATTGTAACCCAAGCGCCTGAACTCCGTGCGGAGGATCCTATAGTCGAACTGGGCATTGTGGGCAACAATGACGGCCCCTTCGGTGATTTCCACAATGCGTTTGGCCACTTCGTGGAACTTGGGTGCGGAGCGGAGCATGGCATTGTTGATGCCCGTTAGTTTGGAGACAAAGGGCTGGATCTCGCGCTCGGGATTGATCAAGCAAATAAACTGATCCACAACTTGATGGCCATCAAAGCGGTGAATGGCAATTTCCATGATACCCTCTTCATTGTATTTTCCTCCCGTGCTTTCAATATCGAGTATGGCGTACATGAAATCCCTAGAATGTTTTACGAATAGTTCCTAGACCCAAATATACTACTTCCTATTCGCACCATGGTGCTGCCTTCTTCTATCGCGATTTGATAGTCACCGCTCATTCCCATGGAAAGTACAGAGATATTGGGCAGTTGTTGCTTTAAATCTCCAAAAATGGATTTAAGATGAGCGAACTCTTTTCGGATCTGGGTCTCGTCCGAAGTAAAGGTTGCCATGCCCATGAGCCCGACTAATTTAATGTTTTTCATGGCCTTGAAATCCTCCGAGTGGATCAACTCTTCCAATTCTTTTTTGTCCAGTCCAAATTTGGTGTCCTCTTCGGCAATGTGTATTTGTAGCAGACAGGGAATGACACGATCATGTTTTTGGGCCTGCTTGTCAATCTCTTTTAAAAGTTTAAGACTGTCCACACCATGGATCAACGACACAAATTCGGCCATGTATTTGACCTTGTTGCGCTGCAAGTGCCCGATCATATGCCATTCGATGTCTTTTGGAAGGGCCTCCCATTTCTCCATCATTTCTTGGACCTTATTCTCCCCAAATACCCGTTGACCAGCTTCATAGGCTTCCAAAAGGGCCTCATTGGGCTTGGTTTTGGAAACGGCGACCAAGGTCACTTTTTCAGGAATGCCAGATTTAATGTGCTCTAATTTGTCCTTTATTGACATTTTGTACTGTTGAATGTTGTTGAACTTATGAAATCAAAGTTCGTAAATTGTGAGACCACTACGAAGTTTTGGCTCAATATAGGTACTTTTTGGCGGCATGGTCAACCCTGCATCTGCAACCGCCTTGATCTCATCCACCATTATGGGCATTAAACTGAAACCAACTGCAAATTCACCATGGTCCTCGGCATCCTTCATCTGGATAAGATTGTTTTTGCCATAACCATATGCAATCCGTTTGTCGTTCCGCAAATCCGTAATATTCAAAATAGGTTCCAAAATGGTCTTGTATAGAATTTGGGCATCCAATTGGCTCAAGGCATCGGTAAACGTATAGTTGGTCATTCGCAGATGCAGTAAATAAAACTCGCCTTCCAAATACATGCCGAATTCATGCTTCTTGGATGGTTTGCACAAGCCGTCTTCCCGTTTCTCTATTCTGAAATGTTCGTCCAGCCTGATCAAGAATTCTTCCTTGGTTAAACCGTTCAAATCCTTCACCATACGGTTGAACCCGTAAATTCTAATTTGGGATTCAGGAATCAGATACGCCATGAAATAATTGTAGGGTTCGGTTCCGGTATGTGCAGGGTTTTCATTTTGAAGCTGTTGGGCCAACAGATGACTCGAGGCACTCCTATGATGACCGTCCGCAATGTAAAGGGCCTCTAACTCCCCAAAAGCCTTTTGGAGTTTTTCGATGCCTTCGGGATAGGAAATTTTCCAGAGTTTATGGTTGACCTTGTCCGTGGTGGTAAAATCGTACTCGGGCTCCCGTTGGATTTTTTTCTGGAAGATTTCATCCACGGTGGGATTGTCGGGATACGTCATCAATACAGGCTCGGCATTGAAGCCTACGGAATAGAGATAGTCCGCGAACAATTCTTCCCGATGATGGATGGTATCCTCGTGTTTTTTGATGACATTGTTCCGATAGTCCTCCACACTACAGGCGCAGAAAAACCCCAAGCTTTTAAAATCGCCTTTTTCAATCTGATAGAGGTAAAAGCTTGGTTCTTTATCTTTCAGGAAGACGTTTTCCTCCAAAAATTCAAGATATCGGTTCCGGACCAAGTGAAAACGTTCTCTTCCCGTAATATGCTTTTCAAACTTAAACCCGGGATTGATGATATGGAGAAATGAAAACGGATTGAACTGCAGTATGGCCTGCAACTCCTCTGGACTGTATTCCTCATAAGATCGGGATGCCACAAAAAAAGCTTTGTCCTTGGTAGGGCGTATGGCCTTAAAAGGTTTTACTACGGCCATGAAATTATCATCTGGTTAAGGTGAATATCCAACAATTTATTGTTGTTACTTTTTTCAATATTTAGGAATCTCCTGTCATTTCGAACAAAGTGAGAAATCTCATTCAATTAAACGACTTGGGATTCCTCGTCGCATTGCTCTGTCGGAATGACGGCCAAACTCAATATAGAAGTTTTTAAATGCAAGAGATTTAAATTGATAGATGGTTATTTAAACTGTGCCGAAACCTTTTCCGCTTTCTTGGATTCGGAATAATCGTAAAAGCCTTCCCCGGATTTTACGCCCAATTTACCGGCCATCACCATATTCACTAGTAAGGGGCAAGGGGCATATTTCGGATTTTTAAAACCATCGTACATCACGTTTAAAATGGAAAGGCAAACATCCAATCCAATAAAATCGGCCAACTGTAAAGGACCCATCGGGTGGGCCATGCCCAATTTCATCACCGTATCGATTTCCGTCACACCCGCAACGCCATGATATAGGGTTTCAATGGCTTCGTTGATCATCGGCATTAAAATACGATTGGCCACAAAACCAGGATAGTCATTTACTTCCGTAGGGGTTTTACCCAATTTTTCCGAAAGATCCATGATGGTTTGGGTCACTTCATCTGATGTGCTGTATCCGCGGATGATCTCTACCAACTTCATGATGGGTACAGGGTTCATGAAGTGCATCCCGATGACCTTATCCGGCCGTTGGGTCACGGAGGCAATCTGCGTAATGGATATGGAGGACGTGTTGCTGGCCAAAATGGTCTGTGGCTGACACATTTCATCCAAATTTTTGAAAATTTTAAGTTTAATATCCAGATTTTCGGTGGCGGCCTCTACCACAAGGTCCACTTCCGAAACGCCGTCCATGATATGGGTAAAGGTCAAAATGTTGGCCAAAGTAGCCGCTTTGTTCGTTTCACTGATAGATTCCTTGGCCACCATGCGGTCCAGGTTATTGGCAATGGTCGCCAATCCTCTTTCCAAGGAAGCCTGAGAGATATCGATAAGGTTTACATTAAAGCCGCTTTGCGCAAAAACGTGGGCGATACCGTTGCCCATGGTTCCTGCACCTATTACCGCTATTTTTTTCATGGAAATAATATTATGTTTTGTAGTTCTAGATTAAGAATGAACTGACATTGGGTTACTTTTTAAACGATTCAATGATCTGTAGGGCCACCCTAAGGGCATTGGTACCTTGTTGTAGCGTTACAACTGGAGGTGTATCATTGTTGATGGCATCTGCAAAAGTCTCCAGTTCATCCAATATGGCATTGTTTACATCTATTTCAGGGTTTTCGAAATAAATCTGTTTTTTCTCCCCTTCCGCATTTTGAAGGATCATGTCAAAATCCCCAGGTTTTTCAGGGGCATCCTTCATTTTTACCACTTCCACTTTTTTCTCCAAAAAGTCCACGGAAATATAGGCATCCTTTTGAAAGAAACGCGATTTGCGCATGTTCTTCAGGGAAATGCGACTTGAAGTGAGATTGGCCACACAACCGTTCTCGAACTCAATTCTAGCATTGGCAATGTCCGGGGAATTACTGATTACGGATACCCCACTGGCATTGATCTGTTTTACTTCTGAAGGAACGACGCTCAGGATCACGTCGATGTCATGGATCATGAGATCCAGCACCACGGGAACATCGGTGCCCCTTGGGTTGAATTCCGCCAAACGGTGGGTCTCGATGAACATGGGATTCTCAATCTTGTCCTTCACGGCCAAAAATGCAGGGTTGAACCGCTCTACATGGCCCACTTGTCCCTTTACGCCGTGCTTTTGTGAAAGATCTAAAAGCTCTTGGGCTTCTTCCAACGTATTGGTGATGGGCTTTTCTATAAAGATGTGTTTGCCCTTCAGAATGGATTTTTTGGCGCACTCGTAATGGGATAGGGTAGGTGTCACAATATCGACTACATCCACGGCATCGATCAAGGTGTTGATGTTCTCAAAATACGTGTATCCGAATTCTGCCGCTACTTTTTTTGCATTGATCTCATCAGGGTCGTAGAACCCAACAAGTTCATATTTTTCCGATTGGTTTAAGAGCCTAAGGTGAATTTTCCCCAAATGTCCTGCACCCAGAACACCAACTTTTAGCATAGTATCCATTTTTGTCAAAAATACGGATATGATGGCACTTTGCCGCAAAAATAAGATGGGAACTAGGGGTATTTTTTTGAGAACTTGTTAAATTCGTGGACCAGACCAATGACCATGAAGGATACGCTCAAGCATAGGGGAATGCGCAATAAATTGGCCGAAATTGTTGAGGCCAAGGGGATAACGGACAAGAAGGTTTTAGAAGCCATAAAGACTATACCAAGACATCTTTTTTTAGATAGTGGTTTTGAGGACCACGCGTATCAGGACAAGGCCTTCCCCATTGGTGCTGACCAGACCATTTCGCAACCCTATACCGTAGCTTTCCAGACAGAATTGCTACAAGTGAAACCCAACGACAAAATCCTTGAAATTGGAACGGGAAGCGGCTATCAAACAGCAGTTTTGCTCCATTTAAAAGCCAAGGTGTACACCATAGAACGGCAGCAGGAACTTTTCAAGAAAACCAAACTGTTTTTTGCCAAAATGGGCTACAGACCCAAGAAAATGATCTTTGGGGATGGATACAAAGGATTGCCCGAGGATGCCCCGTTCGATGGGATCATTGTTACTGCCGGTGCCCCTGAGGTTCCAAAGGCTTTGATGTCCCAACTAAAAGTTGGGGGCAGATTGGTGATACCTGTGGGTGAAAATGAACAGGTCATGACGCTATTCGTGCGTAAATCTGAAAAAGAGTTTGAGAAAAGGGAATTGGGTGCCTTTAGGTTTGTTCCGTTATTGGAGGACAAAAACTAGTTGTTGAAACTTTTTTTCACGCGGTCCAGATTCCGTTTGGTGTCCCGATCTTTGATGGTATCCCGCTTGTCATACAGTTTTTTACCCTTTGCCAAACCGATGTTCACCTTTGCCAAGCCCCTGTCGTTGATGAAAAGGTTCAAGGGAATGATGGTAAGGCCTGAAGTGGTCACTTCCTTGCGGAGTTTTTTCAGTTCCCTTTTGTTGAGCAACAGTTTGCGTTCTGCCTTGGGTTTATGGTTGTAATAGCTTCCGTGACTATACTCATCTACCTGCATGTTCACCACAAAAAGTTCACCATTATCGTTAAATTCGCAGAAACTTTGGGAAAGGTTGGCCTTGCCCAATCGAATCGATTTGATTTCCGTTCCTCCCAGCACAATACCCGCAGTGTAGGTATCGAGGATTTCATAATCAAAGCGGGCCCTTTTGTTTTTTATGTTGATATTTTGTTGCATCGTGTGCAAAAGTATAAACTCTTCGCCAAGAAAATTGTAATGTTACAATAGATTTTACGATTATGAACAAAACCAAAACCATGAAATATCTTTTTACCGCTATAACTGTTATTTTCTTCCTTGCCTGCAAGGAGAAGGCCCCCCAACCTTTGACCGCCCAGGAAATTGTTGATAAATCCATTGAAGTAAGTGGGGGTGTGCTTTATAAGGACCATAGCAGTGCCTTTACCTTTAGGGACAAAACCTATCATTCCAGAAATGAAAACGGCAAGATTGTTTTGGACCGAGTGTTCGATTTGGATTCAGTAATCATTCGCGACGTTAAAAATGGAAATGATTTTGAAAGGTACATGAACGATTCCTTGGTTACCGTACCCGATAGCATGGCCGTCCGATATGCCAATTCGGTAAATTCAGTACACTATTTTGCCCGCTTGCCATATGGCTTGAATGACGGTGCCGTGAACAAGGAATTGTTGGGTAAAGAATCCATTGGTGGCAAGGAATATTACAAGATCAAAGTAACCTTTGACCAGCAGGGCGGTGGCGACGATTTTGATGACACCTATCTATATTGGTTTGATATAGAAACTTTTAAGCCGAATTATTTAGCATACGACTTTCATGTGAATGGAGGGGGGCAACGTTTTAGAAAAGCGTATAACGAAAGATATATAAAGGGTATCCGCTTTGTGGATTACGAGAATTACAAGGCCAAAAATGAGAATTCCGACATTTTGGAAATCGGACACCTTTTTGATAAGGGGGAATTGGAATTGTTATCCAAAATAGAACTGACCAATATTCAGGTAGATTAGGGTCAATCCATTTTTAATCGGAAATCGGTGGGCACCCCATCAATAATGCGAACGATGAACAAACTGCTATTGTCAGTATCATCCATCTGTTCATATTTATCAAAACCGATCATTTTGTTCACAAAATCGGGGATGGTGTTACTGTGGCCGACTACGAGCACATTTTTCCCTTCGTTCGCTAATTTGAATTCCTCCACGTCTAAGGATTTGGGGTCGTAGTATTGTACGTCTACATTTTGTTTTACAGAAGTTGGTGCAGCCGTCATCGAAGTGCGTTCATAATTGGTGGAATAAATCGCATTCATGGGAATGGCATCAAAAACTTCTGCCCATCTTATGGCACGATCTAAACCCTCTTGGTTGAGCTCTGGATCGGGGTTTTCCGGATCGGTCCTATCCTTTTCCGCATGGCGGATAAAATAGAAAGTGGAGATCACAGGTTCAACATTTTTCGTATCTTTTTTGCAACTGATACTTCCAACGATTAAAATTGCAATGGCAATCAGAGGTTTGATGGTTCGCATAGTACTGATCTAAAGTTCCCGTGTTTTTGTTTATCTGATCTAAAAGTAACGTTTAATTTTTATTTTCTTGTATGCGTAGGTTCTCGGTATTTCTATTATGTGCACTGTTTTGGTTGGGATTAAGGGCCCAAGGGCCCGCTCTGCCTTCTGACTTTAGACAGCATTCCCTAACACAATACAACGCCAGCCTTTTGAATGCCACCTATGCCTATGATTGGAACCGACCCAACTCCCTTTCCGTTTGGTCAAGGTGGCAATGGCAGACTATAGATGGTGACCCTTCTTCCATTTTTGCCAATTACTCCCATGCTTTGGGATCTAAATCGATTGTTGGCCTGGGATTTTTACAGCACAATACAGGTGTTTTTCTTAATACAGGGGGCAATGCCAAATACGTTTATGCCTTTCCCCTTAATGATGATGTAAAACTGCTGGCAGGCATCAATGCTTTTGCCTTTCAACAAACGGTGGCAGACGAATTGTATGTGGCCAATGAAGGGTTGAGTCAAGAAGAATTGGAGAGTTTTGAAGGCTTCCGGGTAAAATTTTCACCGGCCCTGCGTTTGATGGTAAATCGATTTGGAGTTGGTTTGGCCTTTGAAAATGCCTTCGGCTTTAATCTTTCGGATAGTGAAAGTGCAACTGCCAATAACTTCAAAACGATTTTAGGAACTTTGAGTAACGATTTTCCACTGGCTATTTTTCAGGATTGGGGTGAAAGTTTTTTTAGACCCGTGCTATATATCAAATCGATTCCTGATATGGACTCTCAATTTGGGATCAACGGACTGCTTTCTACGCCAAAATTTTGGGTGCAGGGTGGTTACAACAGTTTTTATGGGGTCTCCGGCGGATTGGGGGCCACTTTCGCCAAGTCCTTTTCCATTGGAGGGCTAGTGGAGTTTGGCATGGATACCGAATTGGATGCCAAGGACCCTAGTTTGGAACTGATTGCGTCTTATTACTTTGGAAAAAAAGAAGAAAAAGTCAGGGAACCTGAACCAAAGGAGGTGGAAGAAGTTGCGGGAGAAGACCAAATGAATGAAGAGGCCCTTCGTCAAGAAGAATTGGAAAGACAGAGACAATTGGCACTTCAAAGGGAGCAGGATTCCATTGCCCGGGCACAACAATTGGCCATGGAATTAAAAGCACAACGTGAAAGGGACAGTATTTCAGCCTTGCAAACCCAAAAAGTGGAGCTTCGACCCAATGAAAAATATGAGGAGGTGGAAAACGAGGAGGGATTGGAACCCGGTTTTTACTTGATTGCCAATGTATATGGCACCCAAAAGTACTTTGACAATTTCATGAATACCTTGCGCAAAAAGGGATTGGAGCCTAAGTCGTTTTATCGAAAGCTCAATAAATACAATTACGTGTATTTAGAACGATACAATTCCATGGACGAGGCCAGAAAGGCAAGGGACAGTAAATTTTTCGGAAAATACCCTGACAAGACTTGGATTTTCAGGGTCAGGGGCAATTGATTGCCCAGCCTTACTTTTTGATTTCCTTTTTGACCAAATGTTCCAAATAGGTCAAGGTGTTGATCAAATACTTTCGGTCACGGGTCATGGTGCTCATGGCGACGGCACCTTGGATCATGGTGAATAATTGCTTGGCAAATTGCAAAGGAGGTACGGATAAGTATAATTCATCACTTTTGGCACCGTTCTCCAATACCAGGGCAATTTTACCTTCAATATCCTTAATGGTTTCCCTTACGGCTGCCGCCAAAAGGGTATTGTTCCCTTGGGCATCCACACCCACATTTAGAATAGGGCACCCGCCCATAGGCAAGGTGAACACATCATACTGCTTGTAGAACTGGATCAGAGTGAACAACTTGTCCATTGCCCCTTCGTTCTCCTCCAATTTAGCATCAATAGCAGACAATAAAAGGTTTCGATTGTATTCAAAAGCGGAAAGTGCCAACGCTTCCTTGTTCTCAAAATTACCATAGATGGCGCCTTTAGTAAGGCCCGTGGCCTCGGTAAGGTCGCTCATACTGGTTCCCACATAACCGTGCTTGTTGAAAATGGGGGCCACGGTCTCAATTATGTAAGCGGTGGTTCGCTCTGCTTTCTTGGTCATGGAGGAAAAGGTTGGTTTAGGGTGAAACTAAGATATAAAAAAACACATACTGTTTGGTATGTAAGCCAATAAATGCCTTTATTTTAACAGATTTCACCCTTAAAACCGCGTACCAAGTTTTGGTTTGATGCTGAACTAAGCCGGGTTTACGCCCAAACCCTTCTTAAGAAGTTGATGAAATTTAGGTTCATGATCTTTTCAATATCAGATCGACTGTAGCCTCTTTGTTTCAAAAGATCCGGAACTTTTTGAAGGTCGGCAATGGTATCCATATCCGCGGGGCTCTGTTCCAATCCATAACCACCATCTAGGTCCGTACCGATACCGACATGGTCCGTATTTCCGGCCAATTGACAGATATGATCAATATTGTCTACCACAATTTCCAAGGTTACACCCATATCTTGGGGAGTCGATTTGCCACGGACCCAATTGGGTACCATCATCCAAGCATCCAGTACAACCCCGATTACGGCTTTTCTTTGGATCAATTCCTTTATTTGTTCATCTGAAAATTGCCTATTGTAATCTACCAACTTCCGGCAATTGTTATGACTGGCCCAAACAGGACCGTTATACACTTTCATGGTTTCCCAAAAGCTCACATCGCACAAGTGGGTGGCATCCAAAATGAGGTTGAGTTCCTCTATTTTCTTCAAAAGCTCTTTTCCTTTCACTCCAATACCGCCCACGGAATCGGTTCCATAGGCATAAACCCCAGGTCCATAATGAGCTGGACCAATGGCCCTCAAACCACTTTCATAGGATTGTTCCAAATATCCCATGTCCACGATGGAGTCCGCACCTTCCAGACTTAAAATAAAACCAATGGGCTTGTTGGGTTGGTCGGTTTGCCACAGCGCCAAATGGGTTTCCATGTCGGTTAAATTTCGAATCTGAACCATTTCACCGGCCTTTTCCATGGATTTGTACCACGCCAATTGCCCTTGGGTCTGTGCCCAAGCCTGATGCTGGGAATGCCATCCGGGCAAGTTGTTTCCTTTTTTTACGTATCGCGCAATTTGGGTGGCCACACAAAGGCCAATGTTCCCTTTTCGCATGGCCGGCAGCGAAACCATATTTTTGCCGCGGTCGGGTTTATCGGTCTTGCCAACTTCACGCTCCCTTATTTCTGGAACAGTCAGGGTTAGGTCTCGGTTCCATTCCATGGCATTCATGGAAAGGTCCAAATGGGCATCAAAAATAAACATAGGAAGTGTTAAGGATGGAGTTCAAACATGGCCTCGATTTCCACCGCAATATTGCCTGGGAGCATCATGCCCACGGCACTTCGGACCCCGATACCATTATCTTCCCCAAAGACTTCGGCCATCAATTCGCTAAAACCATTGATCACATAAGGTTGATTTCCAAAATCCGGGGTGCAGTTTACCATGCCCAATACCTTGACCACTCTTTGGATTTTGTCCAAACTCCCAAAATGGGTGGTAATGGTGGAAAGCATGGTCAACCCGACTTGGCGGGCGGCCAACTTGGCCTGATCCTTATCCAGATCGTCCCCGGCACGACCAACTATCTTGGAGCCATCCATATTAATGGGTCCTTGGCCCGATACGTATAAAAAATTATCCACGACCAATACTGGTTTGTACACCCCTGCAGGTGGTGGAGCGGGAGGAAGTTGAATGTTCAATTCCTCTAATCGTTTGGTAGGCAAACTTTGCATATATCTAATTAAATGATTGTATTTAAAACCAAAACCCCAATAAGACCCATGATGCCCACTAGGGTTTCCATGACCGTCCAGGTGGACAGGGTTTCCTTTACCGAAAGGTTGAAGTATTCCTTGAACATCCAAAATCCGGTATCGTTCACATGGGATAGCATCAAGCTTCCGGAACCAATGGCCAAGACCATCAACTCGGCACTTACCCCAGTACTGGAGGCCAAGGGCAAAACAATTCCCGCAGCGGTCAATCCGGCTACAGTAGCTGAACCAACACTGACCCGGATGGCCGTAGCGATAAGCCAAGCTAAAATTAACGGGGAAATGCTGGAACCTTTCAGGCTATCGGCAATGTAATCGCTTACATGACTATCTATCAGTACTTCCTTCAACGCTCCCGCACCGGCAATGATCAAAAGGATCATGGTGATGCCAGTAACGGAGGAAGTCAAGGAGTCCATTATTTTGGACATTTCCTTTCCTTTGGCAATGCCTAAGGTATAAATCGCTAAAAGCACAGAAATCAGTAGTGCTATCACAGGATTCCCAATGAAGGTGAGGATGCTGCGAACTGAACTTTCCTCCAAAAAATGTTCCGCGGCTATGGCTATTCCAATCAAAATGATGGGGGACAAAGCCGTAAAAATACTGATCGCGGTAGAAGGTAGTTCCTTTTCAGGAATAGTGTTCGGATTGTAAAACTCTTTAAGTGGTTTTGCCTCCACTTTTTTAATGGTACGGGCAAACAAAGGTCCGGCCACAATGATGGCAGGAATAGCAATGAAAATACCGTACAGCAATGTTTTTCCAATATCCGCATTGAACATGGCCGCAATAGCGGTTGGCGCAGGATGGGGTGGAAGGTAACCATGTGTTACGGAAAGCGAGGTAAGCATGGGCAAACCAACATACAATAAAGGAAGCCCCGTGGAATATGCTACGGTAAACACCAAGGGAATCAAAATCACAAATCCGACGGAATAGAACATGGGAATCCCGACAATGAAACCGGTAATTACCATGGCCCATTGTACGTGTTTCAACCCAAATTTGGCCACCAATTGGGTAGTTATCCGTTGGGCGGCACCACTATCTGCCACCAATTTGCCCAACATGGCACCGAGACCAAGGATCAATACCAAAAATCCCAAGGTATTTCCGATTCCCCTTTGAATGGATTTGACAAGATTATCCAGTTCCATGCCCTGAAAAATCCCAACGAAAAGACATACGATGATGAAGGATAGAAAGGCATTCAGCTTAAACTTGGCAATAAGTACGAACAAAAGGAGAATCCCGAGAACGGCAATGACGAGTGGCATAGGTTGGATGTGTTTGTAGCTAAAATATGTGTCGCTAGCTAAAATAAGGATTTAAATGTAATGACCTAGGTCGATTTTGATTTCCAACAGAATTGGTACAATAAGTAAATAAAAAAGCCTTCCCCAATTGCTCGGAGAAGGCTTTACCTTGTAATTTCAATATTCAATTATTTCTGAATCAACTCATCCTGGTTTCTGAACACCAGTTCGTCATCGAATGAATCCAAAAGTACGATACTGTCCGATTGGATCTTACCGGCCAACAACTCTTTGGACAAATTGTTGAGGACCTCTTTTTGGATCAAACGTTTTACCGGTCTCGCACCATATTGGGGATCGTATCCTTTTTGCGCCAAATAATCGATGGCTTCTTGGGTTGCATCCAAAGTGATGTGCTGTTTGGCCAACATTTTCTTCAATCCGTTCAACTGAAGTCCCACAATGTCCTTGATGTCCTTTTTGTTCAAAGGTGCGAACATGATGATATCGTCAATTCGGTTCAAGAACTCTGGTCGGATGGTTTTGCGCAACAATCCCAAAACTTCCACTCGAGCGGCTTCCGAAGCACTTTCCAGATCGATGGCATTTTCAAATTTCTCCTGGATGATATCGCTTCCCATGTTACTGGTCATGATGATGATGGAGTTTTTGAAATCGGCCAAGCGACCCTTGTTGTCGGTCAGTCTTCCTTCATCCAATACCTGCAATAAAATATTAAAGGTATCGGGGTGTGCTTTTTCAATCTCATCCAACAAGACTACAGAATACGGCTTTCTTCGCACGGCCTCGGTCAACTGTCCGCCTTCGTCATACCCTACATATCCTGGAGGTGCACCGACCAATCGGCTCACCGAATGGCGCTCTTGGTATTCGCTCATATCTATTCGGGTGATGGCGTTTTCATCATCGAACAGATAGGCGGCCAAGGTTTTTGCCAATTCTGTTTTACCCACACCCGTGGTGCCCAAGAAGAGGAACGAACCAATAGGTTTTTTCTCGTCCTGCAAACCGGCACGGCTTCTTCGTATGGCATCGGATACGGCTGTAATGGCTTCATCCTGACCGATTACCCGTTGATGGAGCACATCCTCCAGTTTCAACAATTTTTCACGTTCGCTCTGCATCATTTTGGTCACGGGGATTCCGGTCCATTTGGCGACCACTTCGGCAATGTCTTCATACGTCACTTCTTCTTTGATCAAGGTGCCGGCAGTTTGCTGTTTTTCAAGCTCATCCTCCAATTTGTCCAGTTTTTCCTGGGCTTCCTTGATCTTGCCATACCGTAACTCGGCCACTTTTCCGTAGTCCCCGTTACGTTCGGCGCGTTCGGCTTCCATTTTGAAGTTTTCAATATCTTCCTTGGTCTTTTGGATATTGTCCACCACGGTTTTTTCACTTTCCCATTTGGCAAAGATCTCGTTTCGCTCTTCTTTGAGATTGGCCAAGTCCAAGTTCAAGGTCTGCAATTTGGCTTTGTCGTTTTCCCTTTTAATGGCCTCTATCTCTATTTCCAACTGCATGATCTTTCTATCCAACACATCCAATTCTTCTGGTTTGGAGTTGATTTCCATGCGAAGTTTGGAAGCAGCCTCGTCCATAAGGTCGATGGCCTTATCGGGCAAGAACCGATTGGTGATATAGCGTTGAGACAGTTCCACGGCTCCGATCACAGCCTCATCTTTGATGCGAACCTTATGGTGTGCCTCGTATTTTTCCTTGATACCCCTAAGGATGGAAATGGCGCTCTCGGTATCGGGCTCATCCACCATGACCTTTTGGAACCTACGCTCCAAGGCTTTGTCCTTCTCAAAGTATTTTTGGTACTCGTCCAAAGTGGTGGCTCCGATAGCTCTAAGTTCACCCCTTGCCAAGGCAGGTTTCAGGATGTTCGCAGCATCCATGGCACCCTGGCCACCCCCAGCACCCACCAAAGTGTGGATCTCATCAATGAACAACACAATATTGCCATCGGATGAGGTAACTTCCTTGATTACGGCTTTGAGGCGCTCTTCAAATTCCCCTTTGTATTTGGCCCCTGCGATCAAGGCACCCATGTCCAAGGAGTAAATGATTTTGTCCTTCAAGTTTTCAGGAACGTCGCCTTGTACGATTCGATGGGCCAAACCTTCAGCAATGGCAGTTTTACCCACACCGGGTTCACCCACCAGCATGGGGTTGTTCTTGGTCCGTCTGGACAGAATCTGCAAAACCCTTCGGATTTCTTCATCCCTGCCGATGACAGGGTCCAATTTGCCACTATCGGCCAATTGGTTCAGGTTCTTGGCGTATTTGTCCAAGGAATTATAGGTTTCCTCTGCACTTTGGGAAGTAACTTTTCCACCTTTGCGCAATTCCTGAATGGCAGCGGTCAAATCTTTTTCGGTTACGCCTTGATCTTTAAGGATTTGGGCAATTTTGCTTTTTGATTTGAATATGGCCAACAACAAATGCTCCAAGGAAACGAATTCATCGCCCATGTTCTTGGCTACAATGCTAGCTTCGTTTACGGTCTTGCCCGCTTCTCTTGAAAGCATGATATCTCCGCCCGAAACCTTGGCGAAACTTTGAAGTTCCTTATCCAAGATTTGGTTCAGCAGGTTTACGTTCACGTTCAATTTCTTCAAAATGAAGGGAAGCACGTTTTCATCCACTTCGGCAATGGCTTTGAAAAGGTGTTCGTTCTCAATTTGTTGATGCCCTAATTCTTGGGCCAATTGCTGGGCCCGTTGTATGGCTTCCTGTGATTTTATGGTAAAATTATTAAAGTTCATCGTCGTTGTTTTTCTCTCTATAGTCAAGAATCCTACCAGCGATGAATTACCGTCAAAATGTCTGATGAACAGGAAAAATGAAAGACATTTAGTCAGTTGTAAGCTTTTGGAAGTACTGCGACCTATGAACTAAATTTGCACTATGGGAATATTTGACAGTGTCTTCGGAAAGAAGGAAAAACAAGGGAACGAGAAAAAGCAATTACCTTGGATAGAATTGAAGGAATTGGCACAATTGGAAAGGATTTTAGAAAAATCAAAGGATAGGGCACAAGTAATTTACAAGCATTCCCGCACGTGTGGAATCAGTAGCATGGTATTGAGCATGTTTACCCAATCGTATGATTTGGACGCGGATTGTGACCTGTATTTTTTGACCATTCAGCACCATAGGGACATTTCCAATGAAATTGCCCAAAAGTTCGGGGTAAGGCACGAATCCCCACAGTTGTTGGTCGTTAAGAATGGGGAAGTGACATTCCATACTTCGCACGGGGCGATTGCCGATACCGATTTGAAGCAAAAACTATAAAAAAGCCCTGATGAAAATCAGGGCCCATTTTAGTTGAATTGATATTTTGAGACAATGCCCTTCAGCCTCGCCTTGAGGTCTTCTCCGGCATCATATACCATTTGTTCATTGGATGGAAAGGGAACTTCCCTAGCATTTAGAAAAACCAAAAGATCATCTTCCAAAGCTCTTTTGTCACCTTGGTAATTGGCAAATACATGCTCGAACACAAATTGACTGGATAGGGGGTAGGCATTTATTTCCTGTCCGCTGTTCAAATCGGTGAACCGAACCTTTGCCCCAATTTGGGCACTTTTGGTTTGGGTGAACTGGAAGAATTTACACGTAACGGTACGCATTTTGTCTACCTTGATCTTGTTTCCCAAACTGTCCTTTACTACATTTCCATTAGTGTCCAACAGATATTCCCAGCCATCCTTGATCTGTTTCTCTTTGATGATTTGGGTTTCGTTTACACGCTCAGGAGAGACATTGATTTCCATGAAATCCAGGTTCATGGCATAATCATATTTTACATTGGCCAATGGGTTGGTGTGGTATTGCAACCAGAAATTGTCAATGCCGAAGGCATTAAAATCCAAAAGCTCACTTTCCAGACGCTCGGGAATGATTTGCTCGGTCTGGTTGGCAATTTCTACCCGTACAAATTCCAATCCCTTGTTATAGGCTTCGTCCATTTTGGCAACGGTTTCCTTGTACCCAGGATTGATTTCCTGTAGATACTTCAAATCGTCATAGGCGGCCCTAAAATCAGCCTTGTATTTGGCATTGGCCAATAAGCTGGAGGCATTTTCGTAAAGATGCTGGGAAAGATCGTCCTTTGTTGCCAAGATTTTGTTGTCGTAGTTCACAAAATTGAACTTGGCGTTTCTACCTTCATCATTGATATGAAGTGGAAGCAATGGTTTGATCCTTTCTTGGATCTGCTTCAACTGCAAATACTTATTGTAGATGTTTTCCAAATTGGCTGGATTGCCATCGTTTTGCAAGAAAGCGATTTCTTGCTGCTCCCTTTCCGAATGTTTGGCAAAGGCTTCTTCCAAAAGGGTAATGTATTCTTGATTGCCTTTTTTGGTCTTGTTTTCTGCCAAATTTTTAATGGCCTTGTTCATGGCCGCAACATAGTTTCCGGTATTAAGGGCCTCTTGGGTTTTCTTGACACCTCCGCAGGCGGCAAGCACAACAATTGTGGTTAAGAGTAGAACTTTTTTCATGGTCGTCGATTTTACTGGTTACTTAGGCGGATTCAAGAGCTGTGCCAAAAAACCACATCTAATTAACGAAAAAGGACGAACGGTAGTATATCTCGGATGAAAAGCTTAAAAATGAGTGGCTTGGGTCGTTTGTCAAAAAGATGAAAATTGTTAATTGCCGTTTGATAAAATTGAAGTCCATCCCATTTTTTTTAGGTATTAATCCCCTTTCAATTTGTAATTTTACCGCTTATTAAAAACTATAGGCAATGCAACGAGACCAAGCGATTTTTGATTTGATAGCGCAAGAAAAGGAAAGACAGATTGAAGGAATTGAATTGATAGCTTCCGAGAACTTTACCAGCCCGCAGGTAATGGAAGCCGCAGGTTCTGTTTTGACGAACAAATATGCGGAGGGCTATCCAGGAAAACGCTACTATGGTGGTTGCGAGGTCGTGGATCAAGTGGAACAACTGGCCATTGACCGGGCCAAGGAATTGTTCGGAGCCGTGTATGCGAACGTGCAGCCCCACTCAGGTTCTCAGGCCAATGCTTCGGTGTACCATGCCTGTTTGCAGCCAGGGGATACCATTTTGGGCTTTGATCTGTCACACGGTGGACATTTGACCCACGGATCACCCGTGAATTTCTCAGGAAAGTTGTACAACCCCGTTTTTTATGGTGTTGATGAAGAAACCGGCACGTTGAACTATGACAAGATTCAGGAGATTGCCGATAGGGAAAAGCCAAAATTGATGATTGCCGGTGCCTCTGCCTATTCCAGGGACATGGATTTCAAGCGTTTTCGTGAAATTGCGGATAGTGTTGGGGCCATCTTGGTTGCCGATATTTCCCACCCTGCCGGACTTATTGCCAAAGGAATCATGAACGACCCCATCCCACATTGCCATATCGTGACCACCACTACCCATAAGACCCTGCGTGGTCCACGTGGAGGTTTGATCTTGATGGGCGAAAACTTTGACAACCCCTTTGGTCTAACCTTAAAAAATGGAGAACTAAGGAAAATGTCGACACTTTTGGACCTAGCGGTTTTCCCAGGAAACCAAGGTGGTCCATTGGAACACATCATTGCTGCCAAAGCGGTTGCTTTTGGAGAGGCCCTATCCGATGATTTCCTACATTATATGATTCAAGTGAAGAAAAATGCGGCAGCTATGGCCAAGGCATTCATGTCACTCGATTATAAGGTGATTTCTGGAGGTACGGACAACCACATGATGTTGATTGACCTAAGAAACAAGAACATTACAGGGAAAGATGCTGAAAAGGCCTTGGAGCATGCTGCCATCACGGCAAACAAAAACATGGTGCCTTTTGATACCCAATCGCCATTCATTACCTCAGGCATCCGGTTCGGTACCCCGGCCATTACCACTAGAGGATTGAAGGAGGCGGATATGGAAACGATCGTTGGTTTCATCGATGAGGTGATCATGGATCCCGAGAACGAAAAGAAAATTGGCCAAATAAAACAAAAGGTCAACGATTTGATGAAATCGCGACCTCTGTTCAGTGTTTAGTATTTACTTGTGAGTACTATTTTTTATTCGAAAAGGAACAAATCTTCCTTTTGTAACTTTTTGTTGCTCAAGGAATAGATCATGGCCTCGTGTTGAGACTGGTTTTCAAAATACAATCCCCAATAATCAAAATATCCATTTTTGCTGGATTTTATCCCAGGGTTCTCCAAGGTTGTATCTTCAAAAACGGGCACAAAGATCTCATAAGGCATTTCGCTTAAGCCTTTGGTGAAATAAACGAAATGTTGGCCAATGTGGAAAATGATAGGGCCCAATTGTTTTGGGATACTATATTCCTCCAACCTGGAAATGACGATGGAAGTTTCAACAAAATGGAGCGATAGTTCCAAAATATCGATAGAATGATTATTGATAGAGTTCAATTTTTCCAGTGCGCCTACCGCCGATGATGATAGGTTGAATTGGCTTTCCTCGGTAAATGCGGTGCCTCCCCAATCCCCGTTATTGAAATGTCTAAGGCAATCCACCAGACCAAAATTGAGATGTAGATCAATGATCAGGTCTGCCCTGTTCTCAAGGTGGTTGAATTTACATTGGACTTTGGCCGTTGCAAAAAGGTCCTTTTCCAGGGTTTTAAGAAAATCGTCCAGTCCATTGGCGGCCTCAAAGACTTTTGCGCCGCTACTACGTGAGTTGAAGTTGTCTTTTTTTGGGAACGACATGTTTTTAAGGGTGTAATTTTCTTTCCACCTTAAAGTTAGGATGAATCTTTGTTATTGGATTGCACAAAAACCTTAAAAATTCTGGGGATTTTCCTTAAATGTAGGGGGTTTATTGCAAGGTTGGGTCAGGAAAAATTACTAAAATGGCCTTTAGGGACAATCATTGATGAAGATTTAAATAAAGCCTCTGTTTTTCGCAGCCAGGATTAGGGCCAGATCATTCTCGTTTTCGGTGCCAAAAAGTGTTTTCAAATGGCGTTTTCTGTTCTCTATGGAGGAGGGGGAAAGGCGGATGTATTTTTCAAGATCCTTGTTCTTGGTTCCTTTGGAGAGGTGAAACAAAATTTGCTTGTCTTTTTCGTCCAACTCAATATCGTTGGCCATCTTTTTACGGATGGCGGACAAAGCTTTGGAAGAGTAGTAGGGAGGGTCGGAAATAATTGTTTTCACCGCATCTTCCAAGGTTTTCGGATCAATGTCGGTCTTAACCAGATATCCATCGGGATCCACGGATTTTAAAATGCTATTGATCCTGTAATTGTCGCTAAAGGAAGACATGAAAACGATCTTGCTCTCCGGAACGATCTTTCGGGCCAACATTCCCAAATCCTCACCAGAATGTGGCTGCTCTTCATTTGGGGCAAAAAGTTGCACATCCAAGAATAGAATATCGTACTTAAAGGAATGGGCGGAGTCTTCAATCAGTTTTTTGCCTGCCTCATAGGTTGTGGCAGTATCCACTATGATATTATGACCTTCCAGTTCAATGCCTTCAAGGATAAACTTGTAACCGAGCATGGTCATTTCGTGGTCATCTATAGCCAATATTCTAAGCGTTTCCATTTAAGTTTTTTTGTTGCAAAAGTTAGGTGTTCAACACTTCTTTGCGTTCCGCAGCGTCCGAATTGATATAAACAGCCGGAATGGTCAACGTAATGGTGGTACCGATCCCCTTTTTACTATCAATATCCAGTGCTGCATGTATTTTTTTAGCCCGTGAAATGATGTTTCGCAAACCTATTCCACGTTTTCCCTTGTTCATATCAAAACCAACACCATCATCGGTGACGGTCAATTTCAATTTGTTTCCATAGGATTCAAAGGAAATATCCACATGTTTACTTTTGGCATGCTTCACGCAATTTTTAAGTGCTTCTTGCACAATCCGGTAGGCATTGATTTTGATGTCGCCCAACAAATTATCCCAATTGACCTTATTGTCAAAAGTAAAAGAACATGATATACCGGAAGAACTTTGAATCCCTTCTATCAGGTCTTCCAACGATACGATAAAATTATGAAATTTTTCATAAGAGGCGTTGTTGAGCTCATGGGAAATAGTCCTGATTTCTTCCTCTACGTCCCTTAATTTTTCAATGAGTTCAGCACGATGTGCTACCGATGCTTGGTCTTCTCGTTCATTCAAACCGCTTAAAATAAGTCGAATACCGAGCATTTCGCCCAAAATGCCATCATGGAGTTCTTCTGAAATCTGTTTTTGTTCCAATTGTTTCCCTTCCTCGAACTTCCCTTGTTGGGAAAGCATGAGGTTATATATCTCTTGATTGCTCTCCTGTTGTTTTTGACGGAATTTGAGTCGGTTATTGTTGATGTAGAGGGTTACGATGATCAAAAATGCCGAGCCAAACAGTATAAGGGCAAGCGCTGCCCCTACCCAAACTTGTTTTTCTTGGGTCAGGATTTCGTTTTTCTCTATAATTTCATCGGTTTCCAAACGTATGCGGGCAAATTTGTCCCTTTTGGTGCGTTCCTCTTCTTGAACAGCTTCGTTAAGTTTGGAATATTCCTCAAAATAAGACTTAGCATTGGCGGTATCCAATTGCCCTAACAATTGTAGCGTTTCAAGAGATCGGTCATTGTTAAAAGTTTCCTTGGCTACCTCATAGGCTTCCTTGGCAAGCAGAATGGCTTGGGATGTGTCTCCTTTTGCCGCCAAAAGTTCGGCGTAATATTGTTTGGGACGAGCCATCTCGTATAGTTGTCCATTATTATTGTTGATAGCTATAGCCTCTTTCAATAGGCCCTCCACCGAATCATAATTTTCATTGGACTTGAACATGGAATAGGCCAATCCCGATATGGATTTAGTATATAATTCGGGATCTTCTTTCTTAAAATCAGGATCATCCAAAAGCTCTCGGTATGATTCCTTGGCTTTGCGATAATCCCCCATGCTTAAGAATGCATTGGCTATATTGTTTTGGTTATACCATAACGGTTTCTTTTTACTAGAAGATTTCGGTAGATAATCACTTGCTTTCCTATAGTATTCCAAAGAGCTTTTACTGTCATTCATGCCATTGGCAATAACCCCCAAAACATTGTAACAATTATGAATCCTGCTACCATCACCAAGTTCATCGAAAATTTTAAGGGCAGAGGTAATACTAATTTCGGCTCCCAAATAATCCTTATAGGAATCTTGTACCCTTCCCATACTATAAAGTATCCTTGCGCGGAGAGACTTAGAGGTCGAATCGTTAGGCATTTTTTCAAAACTGCTCAATGCTTTTTTGTAGTGATAAAAAGAACTGTCCAATACCCCATAGGATTGTAGAAAATCACCAAGATCCCAATGGGAATATCCCAACTGTTCAAATAAATTTGCCTTTGCAGCTAAATTGAATACTTGCGTATTAGTTCTCCGGAACTCCAATGAATCATTTAAGTTTTTGTAAGCCAAAGAAATATTGGAAAGCTGTTCAATGATAAGGGTATCGTTTTTTAAGTCCAAAACTTTTTCTAGGGCATCTCCTAAGTATTGTTCACGATCCGAAGAAGGTAGTTCTTTTGCTGTTTGGGCAATCTTTATCCAGCTTTTGATGGAGTCCAATTGAGAGTCGGACACAGTGGCACCTTTCGGTTCGGAATGACTGCATCCGAAACAAAAAAGTAAAAACACTATGTAGGTCTTAATTTTCAAAAGTATAAGTCATTATTGTATCCAAAGTAATAAAAAAGCCCCAAACTGAAATGTCTGGGGCTGTATCTTAATCTATTTGAATGCTACAGATTGCGGTTGTCATTGGTACTTTGTTCCAATCTTTTCATGCGAGTATTCTGAATACCAACGTTTACTTTAAATGTATATGAAGATAGGGTGTTGATGCTCAATCTGTTATTTTCTATCGTTCTTGAAGACCTGTCCCTGTCATGAACAAGAAATACACATAAAAAGGCAATCAATAAAACTGGTCTCAATATAACGCTCATTTTGAAGTGGTCTGGTTAATTTAATAAAGACAATTATCCGTTACCACGGCCATCATTAATCGTTCCATCTCCATCCGTAGCACTTTGATCCACTTTTAATTGTTTAAAGGTTGCTTCGGTGTCCTGTACATCGGTATCGGCTTCGCAAGAATAAAATCCAACGGTCAATAATGCGATTGCCAAAATACTTACTACTTTTCTCATAATGTTAGGTTTTAGGGGGTGTTAAAATTGGTTTATTGGACTAAGATATAGAGGCTTCAAAGGCATATTGTACCAACCAACATGAGTTTAGTATAGCATGGAATTCTGATAGGATTTGGCAGGATTCTGCTAGAATTCTGCTAATTGAGTGCCTTTACCGCTGTTTTGGAGAGAATTTCCTTTAACGCATCAATTTTATCCTTGTACGTTTTGGAAAACGGTAGTTCTTCTTCGCGGTCATGGCTCAAGGTGCAGATAGATTTGCCATAGTTGATGCGCGAAACATAGCGACTGTTCAAAATATAGCTTTGGTGGATTCTGATGAATCCCTCAGGAAGCTTGTCCTCGAACGATTTTAAAGTCTTGAAAGCACTGATTACGTTCCCGTCCCTCATATAAAAGTCCGTAGTGTTGTTGTCGGATTTTAGATAAAGGATGTTCTTGGTGTCCAAATACCTGTAGTCATTATAGGATTTTAGGCAGATAGTGGAGGGGATATCCTGTTTTGGATGAAGTTTTCTTAGACGTAAAATGGTCTTTCTTACATCAAACTCATTGTGCGGAAGGATCCAATAATCAAAGAACCCGCTTTTAATGGCGTTGTATGCATAGTTTTTAGAAGTGGCATACCCGATTATAATAGGCAGGGTTGGCATGTACTGGTTCAACTCGGTAACCATCTGAAAATATTCCATCCCTTCCTCACCTAAATTAATAAGTACTACGTCCGGGGAGTGTTTTAATATGGTATTCAGGCCTTCCGATGCACTGGTGGCTACCCCTGAACAGGTCAAATCTTCGTACTCCTCCAAATAGAGCTGTAATTGTAGCTTGGAGGCAGCGTTCGAATCAATGATGTTATAGGTATATTCCATGCGCAAAATGCTGATTGCAAGTTACTAACGGCCATAAAATTCCCATTGCAGTTTTTCCTTAAAAAAACTATGGGTTTCATTCCAAATTGGTTGATTTTCCTACAGTTTTTCTTAAAATTTTGTTAACGCCCAAATAATGATAACATAAAGGGCGGTTTACAACAAGTCAATTTTCAGGGACATTTAATTGAAGGGTCAACACTTCAATAGCGTGGAAATTTGGCTGGATAATACCGGGTCGTGTAGAGATTTCTCATAAGTTCCGTTGGTTTTTTGGGTTGGTTGTTATTTTGGTTACCTACGAGTTTACGATTTGAGAGAGTATTTTCCTAATTTTTGAAACCTTAATGCCCTTCTGAATCCATGAAATTCGATGAACTACACAAATAGGTAGGAACTACCCCAAAAAAATGATTGGATCATGAGGCAAACGCGGTAGGTTGCATTTCAGATAAAAAGGGATTTAACGACCTCGGGCACCCGTTTGGGCCTAAAGGTTCCTGCATCCAAAAGGCACCATTCGGTAATGCTCTTTACCAAAAGTTCATTGGTGTCTTTTTTCATGATTTCTACTATTCGGGTCGAAATTGGTCCTTGGTTGGTTTCAATGTAGGTGTTGATCAAGATGGCATCTCCCAAAAGGGCGGATTTATGGTAAGAGATGTTATGGTTACGAACCACCCAGATCAGATCCTTTCTTATGTCCTTTGTGGTCACTTTTTCCCAATGTTTTTTGGAAACGGCCTGGACCCACTCCACGTATCTTACATTGTTCACGTGGTTCAAGTCATCCAGATCATCTAGTTCCACCTCAAAGACTTCGGAATAGACCCTCATCAATTCTTTTTAAGGATTTGTACCTCGAACAATTTGTCCCAGTTCTTACCCGTAACAAAAAAGGTCTTTCTAACAGGGTGATAGGCTACACCGTTCAAAACAGAATTGGTATCGTCCCATTCGGTACCCTTTTTCACCTGACTTTTTAGGCCACCAAAATTGATGACTCCCTCAATGGCACCTGAAGTGGCATCAATGATCATCATACTTTCCTTTTGGTATACATTGGCATATAGTTTTCCATCCACATATTCCAGTTCATTGGCCATATTGAAGATAGACTTGTTGGTCACGGTTTCCACATGGCCTGTTTCTTCCAAGGTTTCGGGGTCAAGGAACCAGATCTTTTCAGTACCATCGCTCTTGAATATTTTTTTACCATCGTTGCATAGTCCCCAGCCTTCCCTGCTTTTACCATAGGTAAAGCTTTTGATCTTTTCAAGGTTGGTGGCATCGTATACAAAGCCCATTCCACTTTGCCAGGTAAGTTGGTAGAGTTTGTTGTTCATCAAGGTAATGCCCTCTCCAAAAAGGGAATTGTCCAAATCAATTTTTTGAAGTACTTCCCCGGTTTCAAAATTCACCTTTCTTACTGTTGACGCACCTCGTTTGCCGGTACTTTCATAGAGCATACCATTATGAAATTCCAAGCCTTGGGTGTAGGCTTTGGTGTCGTGTGGATAAGTTTTGATGATTTCATAGGTATACACTTCTGGGGCAGAAGCGGCCAAAAGCCTCAAATCCTCTTCAACTTCCACGGATTGGCCATCCAAATCAAATTTGGCGATCAATTTTTTGTTGCCCAAAGTGGGAAGATCCAAAGTGATTTTTCCATTTTCAACAGGTAGTTCCTGTCCATCCATATAATAGTGAAGGTTGGAAATTTCGAGTTCCTTCTTGTTCTTCAAAGCAACCCCAACCTGGTCATTCTGTTGCAAAGTTTTGTTTTCCAGCTGAATGGAAAAGAGTTTGGAAGGGTCCGAATCACCTCCACAGGCCAAAAAGAAGAGAAGGATCCCCGTTAAAGAAAAAAGTTTCACCATGGTCTTAATTTCATGTTTCATGCTATCTGTTCCTAGAACTTCGAAATTAAGAATGAATTGGGATTGCGACAAATTTAAAAGGTCGTATATTTGCACTCGGCAAGTCCTACACGACCAGCTCCTGTAGAATCCCCCAGGGTGGGAACGCAGCAAGGGTATATGGTTGTAGCGGTGCGATGTAGGTAGCTTGCCGTTTTTTGTTTCCAGAATTTAAGCAATCATGGAAAATAAAGTTGTACTGATTACAGGAGGTTCGTCCGGCATCGGAAAATCGATCGGAACCTTTTTATCAGCCAAGGGATGCAAAGTGTATGGTACTGCCCGTAATCCCCAAAACTACCCCGATTTTGATACCTTTGAGTTGGTCCAGTTGGATGTAAAGGATACGGAAAGTGTTAAAAATGCCGTCAAACAGGTCATTGCCAAAGCAGGCCGATTGGATGTGTTGATCAACAACGCAGGGATGGGTATTACAGGTCCCATTGAAGAAACTCCGCATGAGGAGATCCTGAACGTTTTCGATACCAATTTTCACGGTCCCGTGCACATGATGAAGGCCGTATTGCCTCAAATGCGCAAGCAGGGTGGGGGCACCATCATCAACATTACATCCATTGCGGGATATATGGGCTTACCTTATCGAGGGTTCTATTCAGCCACTAAAGGCGCCTTGGGATTGATTACCGAAGCGTTGCGTATGGAAGTGAAGGATTTTGACGTGACGGTCACCAATATTGCCCCAGGTGATTTTGCCACGAATATTGCGGCGGGAAGGTACCATGCTCCCGTTTTAGACGGTTCGGCCTACGAGGATAAATATGCCCAGACCATTAATGCCATCAATGATGATGTGGACAGTGCCGGTGATCCCATTCAAGTGGCAAAAGCAGTATACAAGATCATGCAGCAAAAAAAGCCCAAAGTACACAACCCCGTTGGGGCGTTCATGCAAAAGTTTTCCTTGAGACTAAAAAGTCTTTTGCCCGACAAAGTCTACGAAAAACTATTGATCAACCATTATAAGTTGTAGTTTTATAACCCTTAAAAACAAATCATAAACAGTCACCAATGAAATTTTTTATTGATACCGCCAATCTTGACCAAATTAAGGAAGCCCAAGCATTGGGCGTACTTGACGGGGTAACTACCAATCCATCCCTAATGGCCAAGGAAGGCATTACAGGAAAGGACAATATCCTCAAGCATTATGTGAATATCTGCAATATTGTGGAAGGGGATGTTTCCGCTGAAGTGGTCGCCACGGATTTAGATGGTATGATCAGGGAAGGAGAGGAGCTTGCCGATCTTCATGAACAGATTGTAGTAAAGATCCCGATGATTAAAGATGGGGTAAAAGCCCTTAAATACTTTTCGGATAAAGGAATCCGTACCAATTGCACCTTGGTGTTCTCTGCAGGTCAGGCATTATTGGCAGCCAAGGCAGGAGCCACGTATGTTTCACCATTTTTGGGAAGGTTGGATGATATTTCTACCGACGGTCTTAACTTGATATCCGAAATCCGTTTGATCTATGACAATTACGATTTTGAGACCCAGATTTTGGCTGCATCCATCCGCCACACCATGCACGTGATCGATTGTGCCAAGATTGGTGCCGATGTCATGACCGGACCTTTGTCATCCATAGAAGGTTTGTTGAAGCACCCTCTTACCGATATCGGATTACAACAATTCCTTGCTGATTATAGAAAAGGAAATTCCTAAATAATTAGGATCAAAACAAAAAATAAAGGCCCTGAATATTCGGGGCTTTTTTATTTATAGGGATTTGTAGAGATCGGCAAAACCGTCAATGACCACGGTGTCCTTGGCTATCACACATTTGTTGAGGCCATCGATGATCATTGCCATCTGGATTTCTTTGAAGTTTTCACCATAATACTGCTTCGTCTTGTCCAAGCGGTATTCATCCATCAGCATCTTCCATTGTGGGTAACTGGTCCTCAGGTTAATGCCCACAAAATTGTAATGGGGGTATTTCTTTTCAAGTTCGGTTATATGCTGGTTCACATTTTTGAAATGTTTCTTTTGGGAAGCAGTCCAGAAATAAAATACCGTGTTCTTCTTGCTATTGGCCAATTCCTTTAAAGAAACCTCTTGGCCATGCGCATTTCTGAGTGCCAAATTCGGAAGAGTAGTGTTGGGTTGCAGGTTTTTGATACTTCTGTAGAGCAAATCTATTTCTTCCTTGTGCTCCTTATTGGACGATAGCGATTGGAACTTATCGATGAACAGACGGCATTCCTCGCTAGGGTTATGTTCCTTCAATAAATAATCAATTGCAATATTTCTAAAGAGTATATCACGAAGACCCTGCTGTTTCACAATACTGTCCACCAAGGTTAGTTTGTGTTTGTTGAAATGAAGACGATCACTCACTGGCTGTCCTTCGGTGGTACAATCCTCAAGACAGGTCATATAGGCCAAGTTTCCAAAATGCCACTTCATGTAGTCAAAATAGGGCCTAAAATAGGTAAAGTCCTTATTGTCTAAATTGATGTTTTTCCTATAGTCGTAAAAATTTTGGGGGAGGTCATGAAAGGATACCTCTCCAGTTTGTTTCTTATGGAAGAAGGGATATTTTTCTTTATTGATGTACAGGTCATAATCGATGGAAGCCTTGGCCATGTCCAAAACACGACCGGATAATTGGTTGTCGGTGACAAACTGATTTAAATGCTCCAGTTTAAGGGCGCGTAGGGAATCAATTTTACTGGAAAACTCGTTTGGGTCCAAAGGGTAAAAATCTTGAACAACGGCTTCATCCTTCTCATTGCTCAAGAACATTTCTATCAAAAAATTGTTTATTTCACTTCCTTTCCCGGAGTACACCAAGGATTCGTCGAATTCAACGGTATTCAATCTGGCCAACAAACTGTCCCCTTGTTGTAGGTACACATATTGCAGTTCGGGCGCATGATCAAAGTGGTAAAGTCCTTCGTCAATACTGTCCAAGTTAAAGGCAAATCGGTTCTGGTCGTCGAGCTTTACTGAATCTACATAAGAGTCGTTGTGATAGAGCACCACATAGTCACTCGTAGGGTTCACTATCTCGCCACCAAAAAAAACTGTTGATTGTTGTTCTGTTTTGTCAGAACAAGAGAAAACAAAGAATAAGGTGAGGCCGAGTAAAAATTTTACCATATGCAGGGAACCTTCCATTAGGCTACCAAAAATAGCAATACGGGTGGGTCCACGTTGTTAATGGGTAGTTAAATGTTGTTAAGGTGCGTAATTCTGCCGTTCAAATAACACTGCATATGTTAGAAATAAGGATTCGTTTTAGCTACTTTTGCACAAAAATTACATAGTTGCATGTTATCAGTATCCAATTTATCCGTACAGTTTGGCAAAAGAGTATTGTTTGATGAAGTTAACGTAACCTTCACGCATGGTAACTGTTATGGTATTATTGGCGCCAACGGTGCTGGAAAATCCACATTTCTAAAAATTCTTTCGGGACAGATTGACCCCACTTCGGGCCACGTGCATTTGGAGCCTGGGAAAAGGATGTCCATTTTGGAACAGAACCATAACGCTTACGATGAATTTACGGTATTGGAAACCGTAGTGATGGGGAACAAGCCATTGTTCAATATTAAAAAGGAAATTGATGCTCTCTATGCCGACTATACTGATGAAAACGCCGAGAAGATCGGGGAACTCCAAGTACAGTTCGAAGAAATGAACGGTTGGAACGCCGATAGTGATGCTGCTGCTCTTTTGTCCAATTTGGGTATTGCTGAAGATCTTCATTACACCACCATGGCCGATATGGATTCCAAGTTGAAGGTGAGGGTGCTTTTGGCCCAGGCCTTGTTCGGGAATCCCGATGTATTGGTGATGGATGAGCCTACCAACGACTTGGATTACGAGACCATCAACTGGTTGGAGAACTTCTTGGGCAACTATGAAAACACCGTCATTGTGGTGTCCCACGACAGGCACTTTTTAGATGCGGTCTGCACAAGCATTGCGGACATCGATTTTGGAAAAATAAACCTGTTCTCAGGCAACTATACTTTCTGGTACGAAAGTAGCCAATTGGCTGCCCGCCAGCGTGCCCAACAAAACAAGAAAGCCGAGGAAAAGGCCAAGGAACTTCAAGAGTTTATCATGCGTTTTAGTGCCAACGTGGCCAAGAGTAAACAGGCCACTTCCCGTAAAAAAATGTTGGACAAACTGAAGGTGGAGGACATAAAACCATCTAGTCGAAGATACCCTGCCATCATTTTTGATAGGGAGCGCGAAGCTGGTGACCAAATATTGAACATTGAAAAATTGTCCGCAACCTCTGATGATGGGGATTTACTCTTTCAAGATGTGAACATCAACTTGGCCAAAGGGGACAAAGTGGCCATCTTGTCTAAGGACTCCAGGGCCACCACGGCATTTTACGATATTATTTCTGGCAAGTCTAAGGCAACCTCTGGCAGCTTTCAATGGGGGGTAACCACTACCCAGTCTTATTTACCGGCAGATAATTCGGATTTTTTCAAGGACAACATCAATTTGGTGGATTGGCTGCGTCAATGGGCCAAAACCGAAGAAGAGAGGGAAGAAGTGTACATCAGGGGATTCCTTGGTAAAATGCTTTTTAGTGGGGAAGAGGCCCTTAAAAAATGTACCGTCCTTTCCGGGGGTGAAAAAGTACGTTGTATGCTAAGCCGTATGATGATGCTCCGAGCCAATGTGCTCTTGTTGGATGAACCTACCAACCACTTGGATCTGGAAAGTATTACAGCCTTCAACAACTCGTTGAAGAACTTTAAGGGAACGATACTATTGACAACCCATGACCACGAATTTGTGCATACAGTGGCCAACAGGATCATTGAACTTACGCCTAAAGGAACCATTGATCGCTACTTAACCTTTGATGATTATATGTCTGACAAAACCATCAGGGAGCAGCGTGAAAAAATGTACGCTGTTACGGCCTAGGCATTAAAGTACTTGCTGTTCCAAATGGCAGGGTTGAAATTTTTTCCCAGTGCAAATCCGTAAAAGATTACTACGGACGCAATGCATTTGAACATAAAGAAGTAAATGATCCAGAATTCCGCTGTGGTGCTTTTTTTGGAGAAAAGACCTTCGGGCACCATTAAGGTTGCCAAATAACTGATGATCAAGACCAAAACCACCAAGTTGCCAATGTTCTTGAAGGGCCAAACCAGTAGCTTCCGCAACGGATGTAGGTCGTTGCCCCATTTGTGTACCAGATAAAAATACTCGTTGCCAATGGGGGCAAAAAGTAGGGGGTCGTCCTTGTCTTCCAGCTTGAACAACTTGGAAGGCGCCATAATCTTGAACCCTTTGATTTCCGTGTTATGGATTTGCTCCAAATGTTTGATTTTTGATATGGCTTCCTGGGGAATTTTTCCTTTGAAATAGGCACTATTCAAAAACCGAAGCCTGTAATCAATGCAAATTTCCTTGATTTGGTCAATGTGGAAGATTCTATCGGTCTCCAATAGGTCAAAATCAAAATGGTTATGGTTGCTGTTGTTTTGGCTCCCCAATTGTTGCTGGATCCTTGCGTCATTAAGGTTGTGCTGCTTTAAAATCTCTCGGACTTCGGACAAGATTTTAGCTTCTCTATGTTGGTTCTCCTTGGTTCTTTGGAGTTTACACTGAATGTTAGTTTTCTGGAACATTTGGGTCGTTTTTCTTAGCAATTCTCTCAAAGTTAAGGAATTGAATTCTTGAATATGACATCCGTCATAAAATTCAATATGTTAAGATATTGTTAAATAAAACAGGCTATCGAATTTTCAAAGTGGAATTCAGGAAAATGGTGTATCTTATCGAAGTTTTTGGCATTTAATCGTATAATTATACTATAACAAAGTTGGTCCCAAACTCTTAAGAACACTGATGAAAGCCCCCATTTCAAAAATCCTATTCGGCATTTGTATGGTCATTTCCGTCTTCGGAATGGCCCAAAATGCGTCCAAAGACCTAAACTTCAATGCCGAAGAAACCAGCAACTATACGATTTTATTGGCAGCGGTAAAAGCTACCCAATTGGAAGATTTGTTGGATAAATCCGGGCCCTTTACCATTTTTGCTCCTTCGGATGCAGCTTTTGAAAAATTTTCTAGCGAGAAAATTGCCCAACTTATCAATTCAAAGGACAAAAGTGCGCTGAAATCATTGTTGACCTACCATATCGTGGCTGGACAATTGACGGCTAGTCGTATTTTGAGCGCGATGTGCAGGGGAAATGGCAAAGCAAGCTTTACCACAGTCCAAGGGAAAAAATTAATGGCCCATTTAGATGGTTACGATATTGTTTTGACCGACCCCATGGGAAATACAGCACGCATTACCACAGCAGACCTCAATATGAACAAGGATGATGTGGTTCATGAAATTGATAGCGTGATTCTACCTACCCAAATGTAATTAGCGAAGTTCCGCTCCCAACTCCTTTTGATACTGGGCCAATAGTTTGCCCATAATCTTGTCGATTTGCTTATCGGTAAGGGTTTTTTCCTCGTCCAACAAGGTAAAACTCACTGCATAGGATTTTTTGCCTTCTGGAAGGTTTTTGCCCGTGTACACATCAAAGAGGTTTACCTTTTTCAAAAGCGATTTTTCAGTTTTCCAAGCGATGTCATATACTTTTTGGAAACTTACCGAGTCATCCAACAATAAAGCGAAGTCACGGGTTACCTCGGGGAATTTTGGTATTTCCCTGAAAGTTACATTTTGGGTGCTGATTGTTTCCAAAATCGCATCCCAATCAAAATCAGCAAAGAACACTTCTTGTTTCAGGTCGAATTTTTTAAGCTCTTTCTTGGAGACCAACCCAAAAGTGGCCAAGGTGGTTTTGTTCTTCACAAGGCTTAACCCTTCGGATAGTTGATGGGGATGTTGCGGTAGTGCCTCAAGGTCTTTTATGCCCAAGCGGTCAAAAATGGTTTCCACAATTCCTTTTATATAGAAGAAATCTGTATTTTTTGAAACTGTGGACCAAGAATTCTGATTGCGCTCCCCGGAAACATAGAGGGCTAAATGCCTTTTCTCTTCATGTCCGTTCGTAATTTTTTTATAGGTTTTACCAAACTCAAAAAGCTTGAGATCGGTTTTTTGCCTGTTATGGTTGTATCCTACGGTTTGTAGACCGGAAGACAACATGGATGTTCTCATGACAGATAGGTCCGAGCTTAAGGGATTCAACATTTTTACTGCCAGGCTTTCCTCTTGCAAAGAAATAGTGTCAACCGAAACTAGACTATTGGTCATGATTTCATAAAAACCTTTTGCGGCCAAAGTGTTTCCAACAATATCCTGGATCCTATGGTTTTCAAATCTGGAGGTTGTTGCTATGGAGGCATTCAATTTTTCTTTGAAATCGATATTGTTGTACCCATAGACCCTAAGTATTTCCTCAATAACGTCTACCTCGCGCGTGACATCCACCCGATACGTGGGAATAGTCAAGCCAAGCCCTGATTCCGTCACGTTATTGATGCGGATTTCCAAGGAAGACAAAATGGATTTGATGGTATCTCTTGGTATTTCCTGTCCAATAAGGTTGTATATCTTATCGAAAGTCAAAAACACTTGACGTTCCTGTGGCTTTTTAGGATAGAGGTCTACGATTTCAGAAGAAATGTATCCCCCGGTAATTTCCCTGATGAGCAGTGCTGCCCGTTTTAGGGCGTATTCAGCCATGTTGATGTCGATTCCGCGCTCAAAACGGAAGGACGCATCGGTGTTAAGGCCGTGTCTTTTAGCTGTTTTGCGAATGGCAATTGAATCAAAATAGGCACTTTCCAAAAATATGGAAGAAGTGTTCTCAGTAACCCCAGAGTTCAGTCCACCGAAAACCCCGGCAATACACATTGGTTTTTCAGAATCACAGATCATTAGATCTTCAGCGTGCAGTTCCCTTTCCACCCCATCCAATGTTTTGAACTTGGTACCGGCAGCCAAAGTTTTCACTTCAATCTTATTGCCTTTAATTTTAGAGGCATCAAAAGCATGCAAAGGTTGGCCAAGCTCGTGCAATACATAGTTGGTAACGTCCACCACGTTGTTTATAGGGGATAGTCCAATGGCCTTCAACCTGTTTTTTAACCAATCGGGAGAATCTTGAACAATGATGTTGGTAATCGTAACCCCGCAATATCTAGGGGCCAAATGGCTGTCCTTGACCTCAACATCAATTTTTAAAGATCGGTTGTCAATAGAAAAGTTGCTGGTTGATGGGGTAACCAACTCCTTTAGGATTTCCTTTTGTTCCAATCCGGCCTTTAGATCACGGGCCACCCCAAAATGGCTCATGGCATCCGCACGGTTAGGGGTAAGGCCTATTTCGAAAACCTCATCATCCACCACATCAAAAATCTTGGAACAAGGCGTGCCAGGCTTCAATTCTTCGTTCAGGATCATTATGCCATCGTGACTGCTGCCGAGACCAATTTCGTCCTCGGCACAGATCATCCCTTGACTTTCCTCCCCACGGATTTTACCTTTTTTAATTACCCAAGCTTCCCCTTCTGTGGTATACAAGGTGGTTCCGATGGTTGCCACAGGAACTTTTTGGCCTGCAGCTACGTTGGGGGCACCACAAACAATCTGTAACGGAGTTTCTTGGCCAACATCCACGGTGGTCAATTTAAGTCGGTCTGCATTTGGGTGCTGTTCGCAAGTGAGCACATGTCCCACAACAATACCCTTTAAACTGCCCTTCACGGATTCGAATTTGGATATACCCTCAACTTCCAGACCTAAATCTGTTAAAAGTTCGCCTGTTTTTTGGGAGTCCCAATCAATATTCAAAAATTGCTTCAGCCAGTTGTAAGAAATCTTCATACCCCGTTTTTAGAGTGGACAAATATAAAACAATAGGGGAACAGATTCAACGTAAATAATGGTCATATACCGTTTGGTTTGATATGTTGTCGACTGGATTTGTTACATTTAAGAAAAATCTTTCATTATATGAAATGGAAATGGTCCTTGTTAGTGGTTGCTTTACTGGTGGTTACGTCCTGCAAGAAGGATGTGAAAAAAGAACTGGCCCTAGGTGACTGGAGGGCTACTATGGGTGTTTCGGAAGGGCAGGAATTGCCTTTTAACTTTACCCTGTCCAAAGATGAAACTGGCAATTATCTAATGAAAATGTACAATGCAGAGGAAGAAGTGGTGGTGGACGAGTTCTCCTTTAACGGGGATTCCATCAACATACGGATGCCCATTTTTGAGGGATATATTTCCGGAACCTATTCGGAAAACGAAATCAAAGGTAATTTCATTGAAGAAGAAAAGGAGCGTTCCGTGTCGTTTGCCGCAAAATTTGGCAAGCATGATCGATTTGAAGTAAAACAAGAAGCCTTGGTGAACATTTCCGGTGTTTGGGAAGCATATTTCAACGTAAATACGGATAATGAATACCCGGCCAAAGGTATTTTTATGCAGAATGGCAATAAAGTAAAGGGTACTTTCCGGACCAAAACTGGGGATTACCGCTATTTGGATGGAGTGCTATCCGGTGACAGTCTTAAACTTTCCGCGTTTGATGGTTCCCATGTTTTTCTGTTCTTGGCACAGGTGACCGATAGTACTTTGGATGGTAGGTTCTATTCGGGCAGGCATAGTGTGCAGGAGTTTTTGGGTGCCCGCAATGAAGCCTTTGAACTTCCTGATTCTGATAGTCTTACCTATTTGAGGGACGGTTATGAAAAACTGGATTTTTCCTTCCCTGATGAAACGGGAAAAATGGTACACCTTTCCGATCCGCTTTTTAAAGGCAAACCCGTTTTGGTACAGATTATGGGTACTTGGTGCACCAATTGCTTGGATGAAACCCGGTTCTATGTGGATTTTTTGGAAAAGAATCCTGATCTTGATGTGCAGTTTGTAGGGTTGGCTTTTGAATATGCCAAAACGGAAGAGAAAGCATTTGAAGGCATTAAACGGTTGAAAGAGCGCGAAGATGTTCCCTATCCCATTCTATTGGCCCAGTATGGCACTTCCAACAAACAAAAGGCCAATGAAAAATTGCCCATGCTCAATCATATTTTGTCCTATCCAACAACCATTTATATTAATAAGGACGGACAGGTTTCCAAAATCCACACGGGGTTCAATGGGCCTGCCACTGGGGATAAATTTGAACAATTCAAACAACAGTTCAATGAAACGTTGCGGTCGTTGACGGGAGAAAAAGTTGAGGCTAAATAATGGTTGATTTACCTAGATCGATATTCTCATCGTTCATGTTGAAGTTGTCCTCAATATCCACAATGTTATGGGCAATAAAATCGCCCACTTGGCTTGTACTGTGGTGACTTTTAGATTTTAGGTCGATGGTGACAATACCTTTCTTCAATGATTTATCCACCGCTTTTTTCACGGCCCAAGCCTCTTCATGTAGTCCGAAATGTTCCAAAAGCATTGCTGCGGACAGGATAGAGGCGATGGGATTGGCAATATTTTTGCCTTTTGCTTGAGGGTACGATCCATGAATAGGCTCAAAAAGTGCATTCTCATCTCCAATGGATGCCGAGGCCAATAACCCGATGGAACCGCTGATGACACTTCCTTCGTCGGAAAGAATATCACCGAACATATTTTCCGTCAAGATCACGTCAAATTGGGTTGGGTTTAAAATGATCTGCATGGCAGCATTGTCCATGAACATATGTTCCAAGGTCACTTCCGGATAACTTTCACCGATACGGGTGACCACTTTTCTCCATAACCGTGACGATTCCAATACGTTGGCCTTGTCCACCAGGGTAACTTTCTTTTTTCTGGCTTTGGCGGCCTTGAAGGCCAAGTGGGTAATTCGACTGACCTCATCTTCGGAATATTCACAAAGGTCGGAAGCAACGGTACCTTCTTCGTTCAATTTTTTCTCACCAAAATAGATACCACCGGTCAATTCCCTAAAGATCACAAAATCTGTACCTGCAATGATTTCCTTTTTTAATGGAGATTTGTTCAAAAGGGTGGGGTGAGAAATAACAGGCCTTATATTGGCGTAAAGCCCAAGTGCTTTTCGGAGTTGGAGCAAGCCTTGTTCGGGTCTGACCTTGGCATCCGGATTGCTATCGTATTTGGGGTCGCCTATTGCCCCGAACAATACCGCATCCGCTTCTAGGCAAAGACTGAGCGTTGCCTCGGGTAAGGGTGTGCCTTTTTGCTCCATGGCTATGGCACCTACGGGTGCTTCCTTAAACGTAAAAGTGTGGTTGAAGGTTTCTTCTACCGCTTGCAAACACTTCACCGCTTGGGCCAATACTTCGGGTCCAATACCATCACCAGGAAGTAAAGCAATATTAAGGTTCATAAGAAGACCTTTGTTTATGCAAGATTTTGAATGCCAATGTTACTGGTTTCCACAATTTCATGGATATCGTTGTCCACAATTTCCTTTTTGCGGTCAGCATATTTCAGGAAGTTTTCGTAGACTACGTCCAATTGCAGTTTGGTGAGCTCGTAGCCTACTTTTTTGGCACGGTAGGCCAAAGCGGCACGTCCGCTTCTGGCTGTCAGAACAATGGATGATTCACTGACGCCAACATCCTTTGGGTCGATGATTTCATAGGTTTCACGCTGTTTGATCACCCCATCTTGGTGGATCCCTGAACTGTGGGCGAAAGCATTGGATCCCACAATGGCCTTGTTGGGCTGTACAGGCATCCCCATTTTTTGGGAAACCATTTGGCTGGTATCCCACAATAATTTACTGTTGATGTTGGTGTCTAAGTTTAGGTAGGGGTGTTGTCTCAAGATCATCACTACTTCCTCCAACGAAGTGTTACCTGCACGTTCCCCAATACCGTTTATGGTACATTCTATCTGTCTTGCCCCGTTGATTACCCCGGCAATGGAATTTGCAGTGGCAAGACCAAGGTCGTTATGGCAGTGGCAAGACAGGATGGCCTTGTCTATGCCCTTGACGTTTTCCTTCAAATATTTCATCTTGGCCCCATACTCTTCAGGCAAACAATAACCAGTGGTATCGGGAATGTTCAATACAGTGGCGCCAGCTTTGATCACGGCTTCGCAGACCCTGGCCAAATACTCGTTGTCCGTACGGCCCGCGTCTTCGGCATAAAATTCTACATCTTCCACAAACGTTTTAGCGTAGGCAACTGCCTCAACTGCTCTTTCAATGATCTGCTCGCGAGTGGAGTTGAATTTATATTTGATATGGGAATCAGAGGTTCCGATCCCTGTATGTATTCTTGGTTTTTTCGCAATTTTGATGGCCTCGGCGGCCACTTCTATATCTTTTTTAACGGCACGTGTCAATCCACAGACCGTAGCATTCTTTACCAATTTGGCAATTTCTTGTACAGAATTGAAGTCGCCAGGGGAGGAAATAGGGAAGCCGGCTTCGATCACATCAACACCCAGTTGATCCAATCTTTCGGCGATAACCAATTTTTGTTCCGTGTCCAATTTGCACCCCGGAACTTGTTCTCCATCTCTTAGCGTTGTATCAAAAATTTGTACCTTATCTTTACCCATTATTCCAATCTGTTTTTTCTAGGATATACGAAAATAGAGAAGGTAGGGCTAAGATGAAAGGTTGGCTGGGTTTCGTTACAACGTTAAATCACATACTGAGTAGTTTAAAATGCTGAATTACAATACTTTAAATTGATTTTTTTACGATGACAAATGCCCATAAGGACGCGTTGTTCGTGCTGATAAAATCGCTTTCCAAATCGGAAAAGCGCCAATTTAAACTGTATGTTGGCCGATTGGGGGTCAATACGGATGCGAAGTTTTTGGCGCTGTTTAACCTGCTGGACAAGATGCGGAAGTATGATGAGCATCAAATATTGGACAGTGGCATTGTCACAAAAGCGCAGTTATCCAACCTGAAGGCCCACCTTTATAAACAAATTTTGGTCAGTTTACGGTTGAATCCAGTGAATCAAAATGTGCGTATCCAAATTCGTGAGCAATTGGATTTTGCCACCATTCTTTATCAGAAGGGGCTTTATAAGCAAAGCCTGAAAATCTTGGATAAGGCAAAAAGCTTCGCCATAGAAAATGAGGAGAAGAACGTGGCCTACGAAATTGTGGAGTTGGAAAAGGTAATTGAGACCCAATACATCACCCGAAGTATTCCCGATCGTGCGGACGAATTGGCGGTACAGGCCAAGGAACTCAGTGCCCATAATGTGATGACCAGTAAATTGTCCAATCTTTCCCTTCAACTTTACAGTATGATGTTGAAGGTAGGCTATGTGCGGAGTGATGAAGACCTTAATACGGTCAAAAATTATTTTGAGGCTCATTTGCCCAATTACGATATCGATAGTTTGGGCTTCCGTGAAAAACTATGGTTGTACAAGGCCTATTTGTGGTACAGTCTTTTAACCCAGGACTTTTTGTCAGCCTACAAATATGCCAGTAAGTGGGTGGATCTGTTCAATGAGAACAAAACAATGATTCCGCTGAACCCCGTGTTCTATTTGAAGGGAAACCATTATTTGTTGGAATCCCTCTTTTTTGTGAAGTATGCTTCCCAGTTCAGGGAAACCTTGGAACGGTTGGATGAACAGGTGGAAGATCCCAATTTTCCACAGAATGACAATATCGCATCTTTGGCCTTTTTATATATCAACACCAATAAATTGAACCTTCATTTTTTAGAGGGTACCTTTGACAAGGGACTCTATTTGGTGAATATCATTGAATACGGAATCAAAAAACACAAGGAAAGAATAGATGAGCACCATATAATGTTGCTCTATTATAAAATCGCGTGTCTTTATTTTGGCCATGGGGACAACAAAAACTGCATTGTTTATCTCAAAAAGATCATCTCGAACAAAAACCTCAAAATGCGGGAGGATCTGATGTGCTTTGCTCGGGTGTTGAGTTTGGTTGCCCATTACGAGGCCGGCATGGATTACCATCTGGAAGTACAACTTAAGAGCACCTACAAATTCTTGCTGAAAATGAATGACTTACATGCTGTTCAGAAGGAGATGATCAAGTTCTTGAGAAACCTTGGGGAGATTTACCCCTCAGACCTCAGGAACGAGTTTCAAAAGTTATATAACGAGCTGAAGAAATACGAAAACCATCCTTATGAAAAACGGGCATTTTTGTATTTGGACATCCTTTCATGGTTGGAAAGCCACTTGGAGAACAAGCCGGTAGGACAGATCATACGGGAAAAGGCGTTGGCCCTTACCCGTTAATGCACGCATCCCAAAGAGGATCTTTTGGAGGCGGTGCCACAAATTTGACGGTTTCCTTGGTAACGGGATGTTCCAGTTCCAAGCCTCTGGCATGCAGATGGATCCCGCCGTCTTGGTTGCTGCGGTCCGCTCCATATTTCAGATCACCCTTGATCCAACATCCCATGGCGGCCAATTGAGCCCTAATCTGATGGTGTCTTCCCGTTTTCAGGTCGATCTCCAACAAAAAGTAACTATCCAGTTTTTTGATCAACCTGTAATCGAGGATGGCCTTTTTACTGTTGGGCACTTCCTTGGTATGGGCATAGGATTTATTCTGTTTGGGATTGCGCACCATCCAATGGGTGAGCGTGTCACTCTCCTTTTCAGGAGGATTTTTCACCACGGCCCAATACGTTTTTTTGGTTTTTCCTTCGGAAAACAACCTGTTCAGCCTGGGTAGTGCTTTGGAGGTCTTGGCAAAAACCACAAGTCCAGAGGTGGGTCGGTCCAACCGATGGACCACACCCAAGTACACATTGCCGGGCTTGTTGTATTTTTCCTTGAGGTAGTCCTTGACCACATCGCTCAAAGGTGCATCCCCAGTTTTGTCCCCTTGTACAATATCCCCAACGTGCTTGTTGATCACAATAACATGGTTGTCCTCAAAAAGTACCTTAAGGTTGGATTTGTCAGACCTTTGGATCTTTGGATTGTTGGATTGTTGTGTTTCGGGATTGTTAGATTTCACGTTAGGGTTGATTTGAACTTTGAGGTCATTTTGATGATTCCATTCAGTTTTTTGATGAGTTCCTGCGCTTTTTCTTTTGTGATAAATCCCAGATCATTTGAAATTAGAAGTTGTGTTTCCAATTCATACATGGAACCTATTGCAATTTCCAAAAATCTTGAGAAATCTTTGTTCGATTTTCTAGAGCAGCCTTCTGCAATATTTGATGGAACCGAAATAGAAGCCCGTCTTAACTGATTAATGATTCCAAACTTTTCAGTTTCAAGAAAAGTGGTAGTCACCTCATAGATATCTGAACAAAATTCCCTGCTCAGCTTCCATATGGCCAGCTCTTTAAACCGATGCATATTTGTTGATTTAAGGAGGCTGAAATTATTATGTTATCTTTTTACTGATTTTCCAATAATCAAACTATCCAATTGTCCAACAGTCTAGTACGATTCTTCCTCGTTTGGAAAGTCCTTGCTTTTTACATCTTCTACGTACTGGGAAATGGCATTGCTCATTTCGTCATAAAGGTTCAGATAGCGTCTTAAGAACCTGGGATGGAATTCATGGGTCATGCCCAACATGTCGTGGACCACCAAAACCTGACCGTCAACTCCACCTCCGGCTCCAATGCCGATGACGGGAATGGAAACACTTTCCGCAACTTTTTGGGCCAATTTGGCAGGAATTTTTTCAACAACGATGGCGAAGCAACCCAATTCTTCCAACAATTTGGCATCCTCCATCAATTTCTCCGCCTCTTCCTCTTCCTTGGCCCTAACGGTATAAGTCCCGAATTTATAGATGGATTGCGGGGTTAGTCCCAAATGTCCCATAACCGGGATGCCTGCTTCCAGAATCCTACTGATGGAAACCTTGATTTCCGATCCACCTTCCACCTTTACCGCGTGGGCACCACTTTCTTTCATGATCCTAATGGCGGAGCGGAGCGCTTCCTTGGAATCACCTTGATAGCTGCCAAAAGGAATGTCTACGACCACCAAGGCTCTTTTGGCGGCTCGGACTACGGAAGAAGCATGATAGATCATTTGATCTAGGGTTATGGGCAACGTGGTCTCATGGCCGGCCATCACATTACTGGCCGAGTCTCCTACCAAAATGGCATCCACATTGGCAGCATCCACGATCTTGGCCATGGAATAGTCGTAGGAGGTCAACATGGAGATTTTCTCCCCTGTTTGTTTCATTTCCACTAACGACTTAACGGTTATCCTTTTGTATTCTTTTTTCGCAACAGACATTGTCCTCGTTATTTATCAGCTAAATGTAAGCAGATTTGTTTAATTTGGACTTCAATCAAAAAACTAAAGAAATGAAAAACACACTTAGCGCACTAATACTCTTCTTATTAGCTGTTACTATGAATGCCCAGGGTCCAAATCCGTCAGAGGAAGAAACCAAACAAAAGATCAAAGGCGTCATTGAAACCTTTTTTGAGGGTTTCCATAAACAGGATTCCACAATTATAAAATCAACAGTTGCCGATGATGTAGTGTTGCAGACAACGGGTAAAGGTCCTAATGGTAAGACTATGTTCAAGAATGAGGAGTTTTCAGGATTTCTGAAATCCATCCTCAGTATTCCGGATAGTGTGAAATTCGAGGAGAAACTGACTTCCTTTTCCATTCAAGTGGACCGGACCATGGCCAATGCCTGGGTAGGCTATGAATTTTGGGTTAATGGTCAGTTTAGCCACTGTGGTATCGACTCTTTCCAACTCATAGATTTTGATGGGGAATGGAAAATTGTGTACCTGATAGACACTAGGGGGAAAGAAGGTTGTATGGACTAACAATCACTCAAAAACACCCCTACGGCAAGACCTCCTTCGGAGGTTTCCTTGTATTTGGAACTCATATCCTTTGCGGTTTCCCACATGGTGTTCACCACTTTGTCCAATGGCACTTTGGCGTCTTTGGGATTCGTATCCAAGGCTAGCTCCGCAGCATTGATAGCCTTTATGGCTCCCATGGCATTGCGTTCAATGCAAGGCACCTGTACCAATCCACCGATAGGGTCACAGGTAAGGCCCAAGTGGTGTTCCATGGCAATTTCGGCGGCCATGAGCACTTGTTCCGGTGTTCCACCCATGAGTTCCGTCAATCCTGCAGCGGCCATAGCGGATGACACTCCTATTTCTGCTTGGCAACCACCCATTGCCGCGGATATGGTGGCCCCTTTCTTGAAAATACTGCCTACTTCACTGGCCACAAGGAGAAATTGTCTCACGTCATCAAAATTGGCGTCGTGGTTTTCGATGACCATATAGTACATCAGCACGGCTGGGATGACCCCTGCACTTCCATTGGTGGGAGCGGTGACCACCCTGCCCAGTGATGCGTTCACCTCATTTACGCTCAGGGCAAAACAGCTCACCCATTTAATGATCTGGCGAAACTTTACCTCGGTATCGCGAATGCTTTCCAGCCATTCATGGGGATTGGAGTAGGGGACCGTTCCCTTCAGTTTTTGATGCAGGTCAAAAGCCCTGCGCTTTACGTTGAGCCCTCCAGGCAACGTACCTTGGGTGTGACAGCCCACATACATGCACTCCAACATGGTGTTCCATATGCTTTGCAGGCCTTGATCAATTTCTTCGGATGACCTCAAGGAAAGTTCATTTTCCATCACAATTTCTGAAATGGATTTCTTTTCCGTCTCGCAATAGTGAAGTAATTCGTTGCCAGTTTTAATGGGATAGGGAAAGGTTTTGAACGTCTCCTTGTTTTCTTTGGAATGGAGGAGTTCTTCCTTCACCACGAATCCCCCACCAATGGAATAATATGTCTCTTCGACAATTTTGCCATTGGACAATTGTGCTGTAAAACGGATGCCATTGGCATGAAAGGGCAAAAACTCCTTTTTAAAAGTAATATCCTGTGAATAATTGAATGGAATTTCCAATTTTCCATCAAAAAGAATCTTGCCTTCTTTTTTAATCCTGTCAATACTTCCTGAAATACTGTCAATGGGAACTGTTACAGGATCGGCACCCAAAAGTCCCATGGCCACCGCAATGTCCGTAGCGTGTCCTTTACCGGTCAATGACAGGGAACCATAGAGTGATACCGAAATGGATTGTACCTGTTCAAAGACTCCTTCGTCTTCCAATTCGCTTATCCAGCGCTCTGTGGCACGCCATGGGCCTAAAGTGTGTGAACTGGAGGGCCCCACGCCAATTTTGAGCATGTCAAAAACACTGATACATTCCATAGGTTCAATTTACACTCCCAAATATAACATGTTGTACCTAATAAAATTGAGAATTTCGAATTGGGGAAGGCGCAATTTTGATTTTTGATCAAACGGATTCATGTTTTGAGGGCATTACAAAAAATATCCTCAATTAGCTGACACCTTGTCAGATTATTGTCCGTGGCACGATCATTGACATTTCATGTCCGAAGACAATAGAATTTTAAACAGATATAACTTAGATACAATGAGCAAAATTATAGGTATAGACTTGGGTACGACCAACTCCTGTGTCTCTGTAATGGAGGGTAACGAACCAGTGGTGATTCCAAATGCCGAAGGTAAACGTACGACCCCATCCATGATTGCCTTTGTTGAAGGCGGGGAGATCAAAGTGGGAGATCCAGCTAAAAGACAAGCGGTAACCAATCCACACAAAACGATTTATTCCATTAAACGATTCATGGGGAACAAATACTCAGAATCACAAAAGGAAGCGGAAAGGGTTCCGTACAAAGTGGTAAAAGGCGATAACGATACCCCAAGGGTGGATATCGATGGTCGTTTGTATACCCCACAAGAACTTTCGGCCATGATCCTTCAAAAAATGAAGAAGACTGCCGAGGACTACTTGGGACAAGACGTAACCAGGGCGGTAATCACCGTTCCTGCTTACTTTAACGATTCCCAAAGACAGGCCACCAAGGAGGCCGGTGAAATCGCCGGACTTACCGTAGAGCGAATCATCAATGAGCCAACCGCAGCCTCTTTGGCCTATGGTCTGGACAAAAAGGACAAAGACCAAAAGATTGTGGTATTCGACTTTGGTGGTGGTACGCACGACGTATCCATTCTAGAGTTGGGTGACGGTGTATTCGAGGTTTTGGCGACAGATGGTGATACCCATTTAGGAGGTGACGACGTGGACCAGAAAATCATCGATTGGCTGGCCGAAGAGTTTAAGAAAGACGAGGACATGGACCTTAGAAAAGATGCCATGGCCCTTCAACGTTTGAGAGAAGCCGCTGAAAAAGCGAAAATCGAGTTATCATCATCTGCACAGACAGAGATCAACTTGCCTTATGTTACGGCTACGGCTTCTGGCCCCAAACACTTGGTGAGAACATTGACCAGGGCCAAGTTTGAGCAATTGATCGAGGATTTGGTAAAACGGACTATCGCCCCTTGTGAAACGGCTTTGAAATCCGCAGGACTTTCAAAAAGCGATATTGATGAGATCATCTTGGTAGGTGGTTCTACCCGTATCCCTGCGGTACAGGAAGCCGTTGAGAAATTCTTCGGTAAAAAACCTTCCAAAGGGGTGAACCCTGATGAGGTGGTGGCCATTGGTGCCGCAATTCAAGGTGGTGTTTTGACCGGGGATGTGAAGGATGTGTTGTTGTTGGATGTTACCCCACTTTCCTTGGGTATTGAGACCATGGGTGGTGTAATGACCAAATTGATCGAGTCCAACACGACCATCCCGACCAAGAAGTCACAAGTGTTCTCCACTGCAGCGGATAATCAACCTTCGGTAGAAATCCATGTACTGCAAGGGGAAAGGCCCATGGCAGGGGATAACAAGACCATTGGTAGGTTCCACTTGGATGGTATTCCACCAGCACCAAGGGGCACTCCTCAAATTGAGGTAACTTTTGATATCGATGCCAATGGTATCATCAAGGTTTCTGCTACGGACAAAGCCACCAATAAGACCCAGGATATCCGAATCGAAGCTTCATCAGGTTTGACCGAGGAAGAAATCAAAAAGATGAAAGCCGAAGCCGAAGCCAATGCCGAAGCGGATAAAAAAGCGAAGGAGACTGCCGATAAGTTGAACGAGGCGGATGGAATGATCTTCCAGACCGAAAAGCAGTTGAAGGAGTTTGGTGATAAATTGTCAGCCGACAAGAAAAAGCCAATTGAAGATGCTTTGGAAGAATTGAAGAAGGCTTATGAAGGTAAGGACCTTGCAGTGATCGAGCCGGCTTTGAACAAAATCAACGAAGCTTGGAAAGTAGCTTCCGAGGAAATGTACAAGGCACAGGCCGATGCTGCCCAGGCCAACGGTGCAGATACTTCTGCGGGTGCGGAAAGCGCAGCAGGTGGATCGACTGCCGAAGGTGACAATGTGGAAGATGTGGATTTCGAAGAAGTGAAATAATCCATATTTAGTATAATCAACAACAAAAAACCCTGACTCAAGTCAGGGTTTTTTCATTGGAGTTAATTAGTCATCAAGCCGCATTCAATTGTCTGATTTCCATTTCCTTTAATTTTTTCAAGGCTTCGGATTTAGAGTTCACGTTCAGTTTTACATAAATGTTCTGAATGTGGAAATTCACCGCACTGGCCGACACGCAGAGTTTATCTGCAATCATTTTGTAGGTAAAGCCTTGGGTGAACAGTTCAATGATCTCATTTTCCTTTCGTGAAAAAGTGTCGTAACCCTTCGTTTGGAACGAACTGATGATCTTTTTGGCTACATCCAGTTCCAAGGCCACACCATGTTGACCCAAAGCATCCAGGGCATTGAACAACCTTTCCTTGGTCAATGGTTTTATCAGGAATCCGTTGGCTCCCTTCCTGAAAGCTTCCTTGATAAGCTTGAAATCGTTCTTTTGGCTCATCATCAGTACTTTAAGGTCTTCATTCTTCTTGTAAAAATAGTCAAGACCATCAATCCCTGAAATGCCGTTCAACTGGGCCTCGCAAAGGATAATGTCGGGAGTGGTACGTCCAAAATTGGACAACAGTTCATGCACGGATTTGTAAACACCGTGCAGTTCGTAGGTTACTTCATCATTAAAATAAAGTCTGTAAATGGGATCGAGCGCCTCATCATTGTCGATGATGGCAATTTTTAATGTGTTAGTTTTCATGATAAGAAAGATTTGGGGGATGAATTCTTTTACATTATTGCAATAGTAAAGGTTAGCATTGGGCAAAACAGGCCCATTCCACGGCTATGGAAGGTTAAGTTCAGATAAAACCAAAGGAATGCAAAGTGTTGTTGAACAACAACTTACAATATGGAAATACCAAGGCTTAACCAGGTAAACCGGGCACGATCCCAGAGGGATCTAATCAAAAATTGGGTTTAGTCGAGGTGTAGGTTTACCTCTTTGGAAGCTATTCCAAATGGGACTTTGGAATGCCTTTTTTCCGAGTGTTGTAATTTTTTTTCATGACTAATAGATTTGGGATTGTATTATTTCATGAGTCAAATTAGAATTTTTTCTATTTCCATAGAATTTTTTGTAGTGTTTTTCGTTCAACTGCACTTTTGGAATATCGTTATAATGTGCATTTTGTCCGATAAATAACATATAACTTATTGATAGGTAGGGGTGTAAATAAAAAAAATAGGGTGCCGTCCCATCAGCACCCTATTCTTGGTAAAATCGGTCAGATTGAAATAATACAACCCGCATTCTATGATAGACTTTCAGTTCCCCCTGTCTTTCTTATCATGGTCATGAGTGTTTCGATACTCGGCTATGTGAAACAGCACCATTTGACACTTCAGGTAGTTGACCGATTCCGTGTAGTCAGTTATTTGGTTTTCTATTGGTCTTCGTAGGAAGTGGCCACATAGTTAGAACCAGCATTTATTACGGTTTGGAGACCTTTATCGCTTTCCGCAACATCGTTGTAGTCCGCTTGCTTATTGGAACGTCCGTAGGCAACGGTGTATTGTGATATGGTGTTGTTAAATCCGCGGTTTGATACTACGAATCCCATTTTCTTTTCAGGGCTCAGTTGTATGGCATACTCATCACTATTGCTGTTTATGTGGCTTCCAAGGTTTACAGAAGGGGTAAGGGTGTTCTGTACCACTTGAGTGGCATATAGGTCAAGACCACCGAATCCGTCCCTTCCTTCAGATGCGAAGAACAACAGGGTGCCATTATAAATATTGGGATATAGCTCATCCTCTTTGGTGTTTACCTTGGGACCCAAGTTTTTGGATACTCCTAAGCTGCCATCAGATTTGATATCGGCAACATAAATATCATATTTTCCATAGCTGCCCTTCATGTTGGAAGCGAAGAACAATCTTTTCCCATCTTCGGAAACGGTAGGATGCTTGGCGGAGTAATGTTCAGGACAAACGGCCATTTTGGTAATGTTGGTCCATTCACCGTTCACCAATTCGGCACGATAAATTTCATGGATCAATTCTTTTTTGGAGAAAACCCCATAAAGTGGTTTTTGATAAGTGGCCTTGCTGAAGTAGGCAGTTTGGCCGTCTTTGGTTATCGACATGGATGGAACGTATCCTTCTTCTGCGGAAACTCCACCTTCGATGGTATTAAGCATTTCTTTTGCCATTTGGCCAAAAGTGTTTTGGCTTGCAAAAACTGTAACTGAAACTAGTAGGCTGTAAAAGATTGAACGTGTCATGATGCATTGATTTGGGGGTTAATACATGACAAAGATCAAAAAGATTTTAAGGGAATACTTATGAATTTTTCATAGGTTTTTGATTTTAACGATAAAAAGGTGCAGTTTATCGAATATTTTTTATGGTTTTTTGGGTTTAAAAACACCCAGTATACTGGTTAACGGGATTATTGAACGGATAAACGAGCATCCTCGCTCGAATTTCTATGTGGTAGGTATGCGCAGACTACCCTGAAATGGAACGGTGGATAGGGCAATTTAGTGTACCTTCGCTACCGCAGAATTCGGCATATTGGCAAGTGCTACATACAGCAATAAGTTAATCCGAAGTCTTCATCTTAAAAAGTGTCCCATACTGGCAAGCTACGAAAGAACGAATGGATATCACCATAGAAAACATCATCTTGATCGGCTCTGTTTTGTTGCTTATCAGCATTATAGCAGGTAAGACCAGCTACCGTTTTGGTGTTCCAACCTTACTATTGTTTTTGGTCATAGGAATGTTGGCCGGTTCTGATGGTATCGGTGGCATTAATTTTGACAACCCTAAGATTGCCCAGTTTGTAGGAGTGGTATCCCTCAATTTCATTTTGTTCTCAGGTGGATTGGATACCAGTTGGCAATCTGTGAAGCCCGTATTGAGGGAAGGTGTAGCTCTTTCTACTTTAGGCGTTTTGCTCACAGCGGTTGGCTTAGGTTATTTTGTTTATTTGATAACCGATTTTGGACTGTATGAAAGTTTGTTGTTAGGTGCAATCGTATCTTCTACGGATGCGGCTGCGGTATTTTCCATACTCAGAGGCAAGAATTTGGCCCTTAAAAAGAACTTGAGGCCCACATTGGAGTTGGAGAGTGGGAGTAATGACCCCATGGCTTATGTACTGACCATCGCTTTTTTGTCCTTGGTACAACATCCGGAAAAGGGAATATGGTCTGTACTTCCTTTGTTTTTGCTGCAAATGGTCATTGGTGGTATTTCCGGTTTCCTATTTGGAAAATTGAGCAAGATCGTCATCAATAGGATAAAATTGGACTTTGAGGGACTATATCCTGTTCTTACCATTACCCTGATGTTCATGACCTTTTCCGCAACGGATAGAATAGGGGGGAACGGATTCCTGGCCATCTACATCTGTTCGGTTTATCTTGGGAACCAAAACCTGATCCATAAAAAGACCATCATGCGGATGTTCGATGGTTTGGCGTGGCTCATGCAAATCGTTTTGTTCCTCACCTTGGGTCTTTTGGTGTTTCCTTCCCAAATTGTCCCATTTATAGGAATTGGGCTGTTGATTTCATTGTTTTTGATTTTTGTGGCCAGACCTATTGCGGTATTCCTTTCGTTGTTGCCGTTCAGGATGAAACTCCGAAGACGATTCTACATTTCATGGGTTGGATTGAGGGGAGCCGTGCCTATAGTGTTTGCGACCTATCCGCTTTTGGCGGGGATTGATAAGGCCGATGCCATTTTCAACATTGTATTCTTTGTGTCGCTTACTTCGGTGCTCATCCAAGGGAGTACATTGCCCATTGTGGCTAAATGGCTGCGAGTTGGGTTACCGGAAAAGGCAAAGCCCTTATCCCCAACGGATGAACTGCTTACCGAACATCCAAAGGCCCTGATGAGGGAAATCAGAATTATGGAGAATACCCCTTCCGTTGGGCTTAAAATAGTAAACCTTGACTTTCCAAAGAATGCCATTATTGCCATGATCGAACGTGAAGGCAATTATTTGACCCCCAATGGTTCCACGGTAATAGAGGCCAATGATAAGTTGGTGGTCCTTACAGATAAACCTGAGGTTCTTGACAAGGTGTACACCTCACTTTCCTTGTCGAAGGAAGACCTGCCGATGGATTAAATAAGTACTTTTGTACTTGCTTAGAAGTATATTCATTGAAGGCAATCAAAAACATAGTATCCGTTTTTTTGTTACTGGCCATATATGTGTTGGCTTCAGTGGATTATCATCCCAAGGAAAAAGGTTCTTTGTCCACCAAGGAAAACTCACAAGGCTGGTTTCAGGCGGATGATTTCAATAACCACTTTGATCATGGTCTGCTTTCGGACCACACAATCAGTTTTGAGGCCGTTACCTTTCATCCAGCCAATGGGGATACCGATCATGTATGGGCCATTCAAGTGGCGCATATACTTCATTTTAAAAACCTACTTGCCAAACAAGGTTATAGCACACTCCGTTTTTCCATTGCACAACGGAAAATAGACCTATTATACCCCTTTCATTTTTTCTGGTGACCTTTCCGTGGATGGGTATTTAAAATACCTCCTTCACCTTTTAACCTTTTTATAGGTGGATTTTACCTATATCATTTTTAATTAATTATACATTTCCATGGAATTAGGAACATCGATCATGGGGCTATTTGCAATAGCCCTGTTCGTATTGCCTGTGGTAATATTGAACAAAAGCAGAAAAAATAAGGAGAAAGAATTGTTGGTTGGATTGAACGCAATGGCGTCTTCAAACAATAGCCACATTGAAATAGTGGATTATGGGATGGAATTTGCCATTGGTCTTTCCAAATCAAAAAGCCTTGTGTTCTTTTATAAAAAAGGCAAAACACAAGAGGTCAGAACAACCATCCCTTTAAATCAGGTACAAAAATGTGTTCCGGAGTATACCAAGCGCAAGATAAGGACCAAAAACGGCACTGAATCCGTAATCGATAAGATAGAGCTTTTGTTCCATTTTAAGGACAGAGGTTTGGAATCAAAACGATTGGAGTTTTTCAATTCGGAGGAATATTCGCAGATCAATAGTGAAATAGAGCTTATTGAAAAATGGACTTCCTTGATAAATGGATCTTTGGCTGCGTAAGGCGGTAATATCTAAATAATGAAGGCCCTGGGGAATATCCTGGGGCCTTTAAATATCTCCAGGTCAAGGATGGAACAGCTTTTTGACAGCTTTGGGCGGTTCTAGACGATACCCAACATAAAGCAAACCATAAAACTGGTCGGTCTCCACGCTAGAGGCATCATCTTCGTTGTACCAATCCGCGCTTACATTTACATTGATGCCGAATATGACTTTTTCCGAACTGTACCCCAAGTTGATTCCCCCAGAGAGGTTTTTGGTTAAATAGTTGTTCCTTTCCACTTCCTTGGAAGCATCAGTGTTTTGTGCCTCATATCTTGAGGTTTTAATACCCATTGATGGAGAAATATTTCCTGAGAGGAACCAGTTCTGGTGCAAAACCCAAGTATAAAAATAAGTAGAGGCCAAACGGACGTTGAAAAATTTTTCAACCGCGTCCACACTTCCTTCTTTCAGTTTAAGAATGGAATAATCATAATATAAGGAGGCTACAATACTGCCACTACTTTTTCTTTGCCATTCATTTTGATACACAATGTTCCGGTATGAAAAATTGGGATTGAACACATAGGAAGTGGACATTCCATAAATGGAATTACTCAGATCATTGAACTGCAAATAGGGGTCGATGCCCTGGGACCAACCCGGGACAAAATCCGAAGTATTCCGAACATAGTACCCATTGGTCTTGCTGTATGAAACACCTTGAACCCACTTGCCCAAAAAGAACCGGAAATTATAATCGGTATAATTTGTGGAGCCTTTCAGGTCCTCATCCGCATTGGCTCCCAAAAACTTGGGTACCAAGCCAACGCTCACCCCGATGAACTCATAATCCAAAGAAAGGAACATACGGTATCGGCTATTGGGAACCAAATAGAGTTGGGACCCATCTTCGCGGTTTTTGTACTTAAAAGCATCCGTGCGGGTATCCAAATTGGCTTTTAGAATAATTTTATCCGCATAATTGATGATATATGTAGTATCATGCTGGGCTTGTATGGCACCTATCCACATGCAAAGACCCCAGGTCCAACCCAAGAAAAGGGATTTTTTCTGAAAATTGATTGTGGTCCTCATCAAACCACAAGATACACAGCAAATTGCAATCCCGGATTTTTTTCTTTTTATCGGGATTACATCTATTTACAAATGAAGAAAGGGAATATCTTTTCTGTTTTTCCAAAGCAGAATCACACAGAACACAAAAGTAATCAAGGCCAGAATGAAAAGGGTGCCGCCATCACCCTGTACCGCAACACCCAATTTGGTCAGGTGCGAAAAAAGGGCACCGCTCATAATACCAACCCCTAAAAGTCCACCCAACCAAGTGGTTTTGGGAATGAGGAGGAGGATGGCCACGACCAACTCCACAATCCCAAGTCCAATTCTTCCGTAAGGTTCCAAGCCCAAAGTGGAGAAAATATAAACGGATTCCGGTGCTGCTGAAAATTTAAAGAACAAGGTCTGTAACAAGATGACTGCGGGTACCACTCGCAGGGCCAAATTAAGGATGGATTTAAAATTCATGACGATGGATCTTTATTTGATTTGTCCCTTTAGTCGGAAGATTTTTTAAATATTAACGGTATAGTCTGAAGTCTTGTATATGTGACAATTGTGATATTTATCATACTATTTTCATGCTGTCGTGCGTAGGTTTGTGACCAGTATCAACTTTACAGTTATTGGTGCTTGTTCACATTGGCAAAACAGGTGAAAAAGTCATTTACTGTTTAAATCTGTTCAAATGAAAAATTTCTTCTTTTTATGGTGTGTCTACTTGTTTTCTACAACGATGTTTTCCCAAGCAGGACACATTATGCAAGGGGTGGGTTCGGTGAATATGTCCATGGGTGGGGCCGCTACTGCTCAGCCCCTGGATATTTCGGGAGCTTTACATTGGAACCCGGCCACTATTTCGACCTTTGACGACACCATCCTAAAACTGGATGTTGGGTTGTTCTTTTCTTCTCCTGAACTGAGTTCTACTGTTCCTGAATTTGATGGTGAGGGGCAACCCACCGGAAATTTTTACAGCGGCACTACCAAGGATGATCGTGGTGTTTCCCCAATGCCTGCATTGGCCATGGTTTGGGGCAAACCAGAGAGTAAACATACCTTTGGAGCATCCGTTTTTGGGATCAGTGGCTTTGGGGTCACCTTTCCGGAAAGTATGTCCAACCCCATCAACATGCCGCAGAGCATGGGTGGTTTTGGACGGGTGGAATCGGATTACATGCTGCTCCAAATTGGATTGGCATGGGCCTATGAGCTGACCGATGAGCTTTCTTTCGGTATTCAACCTACCCTAGATTATGCGGCTTTGGAATTGATGCCCAACCCAACAGCCAATCCCACACAAGCCGGATATCCATCCACGGACAAAGCATCTGCCCTAGGATTCGGAGGTCAAGTCGGACTCTTTTACAACTCCCATTCGGGTATAAAGGCAGGGGTATCCTATAAAACTACCCAGTATTTTGGCGATTTCGAATTGGATAACACCTATTTGGACGGTACTACAGGAACCAACTCCTTCAATATGGATTACCCTGCCATTCTATCCTTTGGTTTGGGCTATTCCTTAGGCACCATTGATTTAGCCTTGGATTACAGGATTGTAGACTATGAAAACACCGATGGTTTTTCCGCTGTGGGTTGGACCCAAACCGCTTCTGTTCAAGGTTTTGGTTGGAAGAACATCAACATCGTTTCTGCCGGTTTGCAGTACAAGGGCATCAACAAGTTTCCGATACGGGTCGGGTACACCTATAGTTCCAATCCTATAGATAGTGATGTGGCCTTTTTTAATATTCCCGCAACCGCCATCATTAAAAATGCCTTCCAAGTAGGGTTTAGCTACGAGTTCAGTGATAAGTTCACGATGGATGCCCTTTACCATTACGGTTCCAGTGGAGGTTCCACCTCTGGTCCATTGTTGAACCCTCAATTTGCACAAGCATACCCACCTTACGGGGCCATTCCAGGGAGCAAGGTTTCTTATGATATGACCACTTCCATGATAGGCATAGGTGCTTCCATTAAATTGTGAGATAGTGCAAAATAACCGACCTAAATATGAAAGCCCCCATACTTGGGGGCTTTTTTCATTTTATGTTATAGTTCGATGTCCAATGCGATAGGGCAGTGGTCCGAGCCAAGCACATTCGGAAATATTTCAACGGATTTTACTTTGTCCATAAGGCTGGGACTCACCAAGAAATAATCGATGCGCCACCCCACATTGCGCTCCCTGGCCTTAAAACGGTAGCTCCAATACGTGTAGGCCTCTTCATCTGGGTGCAGTTGTCGGAAAGAATCCACAAAACCCGAATTCAAAAAATTGTCCATCCCATCGATTTCGATTTGGGTATACCCCGCTGTCTTATTATAGTTGGATTTGTCGTTTTTCAGGTCGATGGGACGATGGGCCACATTAAAATCCCCACAAACAATAACGGGCTTTTTGGTCTCTAAATTTTTTAAGTAGGCCAGAAAATCCGCATCCCATGTCTTTCGATAATCCAAACGGTCCAATTGCTGCCCGGAATTGGGCACGTATACATTCACCAGATAAAAGTTGTTGTATTCCGCGCATTGGATCCTTCCTTCGGTATCGTGCTCCGGAACACCCATGTCATTGTTGATGGACAATGGTTTTTGTTTGCTCAGCAGAGCAGTTCCGGAATATCCTTTTCTTTTGGCCGAGTTAAAATAGGAAACATAATTCCCCATAATGGAGAGCTCGTTTTCCACTTCATGGTCCTGTGCCTTGGTCTCTTGCAAGCAGAGAATATCGGGGTCCAAATTTTTGATGTTTTCAAAAAAATCCTTTTTCACAACGGCCCTGACACCGTTCACGTTCCAAGAGATGATTCGCATGGTTTCTACTTTAAACTTTATGGCTAAAGATAGGGAAATTGGGTGGTCTTGGAAACGTAAATACCATCAACCCATCAATTCGAGGCAAGCAAAGCACTGATCTAAGTCATAGCCTTCCAAACCGCGGTACAGTACATTTATTTGGATTTTAGTTTGAAACGAAATGAAACTTTCCAATAACGCTATTCATCTGCTCGAAGCAAGGTATTTTCTGAAAAATGCCCATGGCAAGATTGTGGAATCCTCCGAACAATTGTTCAGGCGGGTGGCCAAACATATCGCTAGTGTTGAAGAGGATAAGGCCGCATGGGAAAATCGTTTCTATGATTTGATGGCCCATCTCTATTTTTTGCCCAATTCACCCACCTTAATGAACGCCGGGTTGCCCAATGGACAGTTGAGCGCCTGTTTTGTATTGCCCGTGGAAGATAGTTTGGATAGTATTTTTTCCACGTTGAAGGATATGGCACTGATCCATCAGAGCGGAGGGGGAACGGGATATAACTTTTCCAAACTTCGCCCCCAAGGTGACCGTGTCTCATCATCGGGCGGAACCTCTTCCGGTCCTTTGGCATTTATCAAAGTTTACGATGCGGCAACAGAGCAGGTACGGCAAGGAGGCAAGAGAAGAGGTGCGAATATGGGTATCTTGAATGTGGACCATCCCGATATTGAGGCATTCATTACATCAAAATCCAAAAGGGACGAACTTCAAAATTTCAATCTTTCCGTTGGGATTTTGGATAGTTTCATGAGGGCGGTGCAAAATGATGAGGATTGGAATTTGATCAACCCAAGGAATAACAAAATTACTAAGACCATTAGAGCCAAAAAACTATGGGACTTGATCGTTGCTGAGGCATGGGCCTCCGGGGATCCCGGGTTGATTTTTTTGGACACCATCAACAGACATAACCCGTTACCCAAACTTGGTAAAATACAGAGCACCAATCCTTGTGGTGAAGTTCCCTTGTTTGAATACGAAAGTTGTAATCTGGGCTCCTTGAACCTTTCAAAAATGGTCAAACACGGGAATGGTACATGGCAGGTGGATTGGAAGACATTGGAGCATTGTGTTCAGGTTTCCATGCGATTTTTGGATAATGTCATTTCTGCCAACCATTATCTGCTCCCCCAAATTGAAACCGAGACCAAGAACAATCGAAAAGTAGGTCTGGGCGTTATGGGGTGGGCAGAATTGTTGGCTATTTTGGACATACCCTATGCTTCGGGCACGGCCGTGGAATTGGGAGAACGGATCATGCAGTTTATACAGGCCAAAAGCTACGAAGCCTCTGAAGACTTGGCAAGGGAACGGGGAGCGTTTCCCAATTGGGAAGAAAGTATTTTTAGTCCCAAGACTCCTATGAGGAATGCCACTTGTAATAGTATTGCACCTACAGGTAGTATTTCGGTGATCGCCGATACATCCTATTCCATTGAACCTTTGTATGCCTTGGCCTACAAACGGGTGGGCATCTTGGAAAACGAGACCCAGTTGGAGATCAATCCTATATTTGTCTCGAAGATGAAAAAGTTGGGATTATGGAACGAGTCCCTAAAAGATGAGGTCTTGTCCACCGGAAGCATTCAATACCTGGCAACCATTCCTCAGGAAATCAAAAAGCTTTTCCTAACCAGTCTGGAGATACCTTGGCAATATCATTTACAGCACCAAAGGGCCTTCCAAAAATATACGGACAATGCCGTGTCCAAAACCATCAACTTGAACCATGAAACAGATACGGAGACCATCTCTGAAATTTATCGGACTGCTTGGGAATATGGACTAAAGGGTATTACCGTTTATAGGGACGGTAGTAAGGCCAACCAAGTGCTGCAGGCCTGTCATTTGAACAAAAGTGCCAATTGCTAGGCCGACCCGTTTTTCTACGAAATTGCTGCTGCCAAGGCAATTTCAACCATATCCGTGAACGAGTTTTCACGGGCTTTGGCCGATAACCGTTCCCCAGTGACCAAGGAATCTGAAATCGTAAGAACGGTGAGGGCCCTTATATTGTATTTTGCTGCAATGGTATAAAGTCCGGCAGTTTCCATCTCCACACAAAGAATACCGTACTGGGCCCAAAGCTTGTATTCTTCCGGGTCATCCCCATAGAATTCGTCTGAGGAAAGGATGTTGCCCGCCTTTACGGGGATGTTGTGCTCTTTGGCATAGTTTACCGCTTTTTGGAACAGTTCAAAATCGGCGGTAGGGGAATAATCGGAGTTGAGAAACCGGGAATTGTTCATACCGGAAGTGGTTGAGGCTGCCATGGCCAGGACTACGTCGTTCACTTTAACGTCAGCTTGGTATGACCCGGCCGATCCTACCCGAATGATGTTCTTTACCCCATAATCCTTGATGAGCTCGTGAAAATAGATCATGGACGAGGGCATACCCATACCGCTTCCCTGCACGGAAACCCTATGGTCCTTGTACGTACCGGTGTAACCTAGCATACCTCGAATCCTATTGTAGCAAATAGGGTCGTCCAAAAAAGTTTCCGCAATCCATTTGGCCCGAAGGGGATCCCCGGGCATCAGTACGGTTTCTGCAATTTCTCCTTTCTTGGCTTCTATGTGTATGCTCATGCGAATGGTTTATTTTAATAGTGTGGGTCCAGAGGAGGTTCCGATGCGGGAAACACCCAGTTCTATGTATTTTAACGCGGTCTCTTTATCCTTGATGCCCCCTGAAGCTTTGATCTTTGCCTTGTTGCCAACCACTCTTTTCATCAAAATCACATCTTCAAAGGTGGCACCGCCACTACCAAATCCAGTGGATGTCTTTACAAAGTTGGCACCGGCCTCCACGGAGAGGGAACAGGCTTTTTCTTTTTCTGCATCCGTTAGGTAACAGGTTTCCAAAATTACCTTCAGGATTTTATCGCCAATGGCCAATTTAATGGCTTGGATTTCATTCCCTACAGCTTCGTACATTTTGGATTTCAGCCATCCAATATTGATGACCATATCAATTTCATCTGCACCGTTCAACACACAATCCTTGGCCTCAAAAACTTTGGTCTTTGTAGACATGGCACCTAAGGGAAACCCTATCACGGCGGCGAGTTTTACCTTGGAATTTTCCAATGCCTTTTTGGCCAGGGAAACATGGCACCCATTCACACAGACCGCATAAAAACCTTGGGTTTTGGCCTCGTCGCACAATTTTTGAATATCATCCATTGTGGCAGTGGCTTTTAGGTTAGTATGGTCTATATGGTCTGCTAAATCCATTTTAATGGGCGAACAACTTTTCAAGCTCCATGAGCACGATCATTTCCGATCTGTTCTTGCCCGCAAAGGAACTTGCAATGGATTCGGCAGTTTCCATGATCAATTGTTTCAAGGCCGGAGTAAATTTTTCGGGGTGATCTTTATAAAATTCCTTGAACTGGTCAAAATATTCGTTCCCGTCCTTTTCCTCTTCATCCAACCAATCAAAAACCGTTTCAATTTGGTAAGCGGCGTCGGATTGGAATTCATCTTCCACTTGATCTACATCCAACCAATGTTGTCGGACGTATTTTCGTACTCGTTCAATTTCTACCGACCTTACTTGATCATCGGCCATCGCAACAGCATAAAACAGCTTGCCTAGGTTTTGGTAAAATTCGTTTCCTATTTTCTCTGAATTCAGCATATCTTAAAAGTTAATATCCCATAAAAGTACAATCAATGCCTTACGTTTTCATAGGACAAGGGTTATTTTTTTGATTTTCCTACCGCTTTAATTACTTCTTCTGGTTACCGTTTTGTTGCTACGGCCCCGGTTAGCATTGTTTTCTTGATGATACCTTTGGATGTCATCTTCATAATAATTACGGATCCGTTCGTAGCGATATCGGTTCAGGTCTTGACTACGGTATCGGCTCGGTAATTCACGATGCCTTACCCAGATACCGCCATCCAAATAGATATAGGTTCTGGTAGACAGGTCGTAATAAATACTGATGTCCGGAAAGAATACATAGCGAACAGTTTCCGCACGATGTGGATAAAACCATGGAGGTGGTGGGTCTCCCAAGCGGGCAGAAACCAGTACCGGCCCGCAGGCTTGCATGGCCAACAGGGCAAGCATTACAATTGGTATTGGAATAAACTTTTTCATGGCTCATCTATTTAATACAACAAGGTAGGGCAGTGGGCCTATTCGAGTAAATGATCTAGGTCATTCCAAGAAGTTTTGGTTTGGGTTAGCTTTATTATCATGTTGCGAGCCAGAGGACTACAATTGAACGGAAATTATGGAGGTCGATTTTAACATGGTCCAAAGGACCAAGCAATTCTTCGAGGAGATAGGCGATCTTTCCCATTTCGCGGCACGCTTTTTTAAGCAGGCCGTAAATTCTCCCTTTGAGTTCAAAGAACTGTTGAGACAATGTTACCAAGTGGGAAACAGGTCTTTATTATTGGTCGTGACCACCGGATTTATCATCGGTCTAGTACTGACCTTGCAGACCAGGCCCACCTTGATCGAGTTTGGGGCGGTTTCTTGGATGCCCAATATGGTGGGCATTTCCATAGTAAGGGAAGTAGGTCCTGTAATCACTGCCCTTATCTGTTCCGGGAAGATCGCCTCCGGTTTTGGGGCCGAATTGGGTTCCATGAAGGTGACCGAGCAAATTGATGCCATGGAGGTTTCGGGCACCAATCCCTTTAAGTATTTGGTGGTCACCCGAATTTTGGCAGCGACCCTCATGTTGCCGTTACTGGTCATTTTCGGGGATTTGATTGCCCTGTATGGTTCTTCCCTGGTGGAATTCTTCAAAGGGAATGTCTCGTTCCGACTTTATTTCAACAAAGTTTTTGAAGCACTGTCCTTCGGGGATTTGATTCCAGCCACCATCAAGTCCTTCTTTTTTGGTTTTGTGATCGGATTAACAGGCTGCTATAAAGGGTATAAGACGGGTAGGGGAACGGCTGGCGTTGGCATTGCCGCCAACACCGCTGTGGTCATGGCCTCCTTGCTACTCTTCGTGGTCGATTTTATTGCCGTATTCGTTTCTGATATTTTTTATGAACTGTAGATGAAAATAGAAGATAAAACAGTGCCCATAAGAGAGGCCCCGACCTCGGAAGAAATCGTCATAAAGATCAAAGATCTCCGCAAGTGCTTTGGGGACAATGAAGTTTTGAAAGGGTTCAACATGGTTTTGCGGAAAGGTGAAAATTTGGTGGTCATGGGCAAATCAGGTTCCGGCAAATCCGTAATGATCAAATGTTTGGTGGGACTGATGGCTCCTGATAGCGGAATCATCGAGGTTTTAGGCAAAAATATTGACCAACTAGACCAAATGGAACTGGATGAGCTTCGTTCCGATATTGGTTTTCTGTTTCAGGGAAGTGCCCTGTACGATTCCATGACGGTGCGTGAAAATTTGGAGTTTCCCATGCGCCGACATCGTAAGAAATTCGAAGGAATCACCGATACCTTACCTTTGGTAAAGGAAGCACTTGAGAATGTGGGATTGGCCCATACCATGGATTTGATGCCCTCGGAACTTTCGGGAGGAATGAAAAGACGAGTGGCGTTGGCACGTGCCATCATCCTGAAACCAAAATTGATCTTGTACGATGAGCCCACCAGTGGCCTTGACCCCATTACCTCCAAAGAGATCATAGAACTCATGCGGAACATTCAACATAAATATGGCACTTCGGCATTGATCATCACCCACGATGTGGATTGCGCCCGCGTAATTTCGGAACGGATGATCTTATTGGTAGATGGGATCAATTACGCAGAGGGAACCTTTACGGAGCTGATTGGTTCCCAAGATCCCAAGGTAAACGCATTTTTTAAAAAGTGATATGACAAACAAGACTTCCATTCAAAATCTGAAACTGGGCATCTTTGTGGTGTTGGGCACCTTATTGATCCTAGTGGCATCCTATCTCATTGGGAATAGACAAAATATGTTCGTTAAAAACTTTACGGTGAATGCTGTCTTTAACAATGTAAATGGGTTGCAAGTGGGGAACAATGTCCGTTTTTCGGGAATCAATATCGGTACGGTAGATAAAATTGATATGATGAACGATACTACCATCGTAGTCCAAATGAAGGTCGAGAAAAAAATGAGGGAACACATTAGGAAAAATGCCATTGCCACTATTGGTTCGGATGGTTTGGTGGGCAGTATGCTTGTGAATATCGTGCCAGGGGTAGGGGAAGCGGCTTCCGTTATGGAGGGAGATCGTTTGGAATCATACAGTAGGATTTCTTCCCAAAACATGCTCAACACCCTTAGCGTTACCAATGAGAATGCTGCTTTGCTCACTTCAGATCTGCTAAAGGTGACCCAATCCTTGATGGATGGCAGGGGAACGTTGGGACGCTTGCTCAACGATACTAAAATGGGCGACGACCTGAAACAGATCATGAGCAATCTCAAATATAGTAGCCAAAAGATGAACCGAACGATGGATGAGTTGCAAAGAATGGTTCAAGGGGCACAATCGGACCAAACTATTTCGGGCATGCTGCTTTCCGATAGTGTATCGGCAAAGAAACTCAATACTATCCTCATCAATATGGATAGTACCAGTGCTCAAATCAATAAAACGGCCCAAACCCTGAACCAATGGGTGGGTGAGATGAAAAACGGCAAAGGTGCCCTTCAATACGCAATCCAGGATACCGTTTTGACCAGCCAATTCATGAGGACCATGAAGAACATTGAGGAAGGGACCGAAAAATTCAATGAAAACATGGAAGCGCTAAAGCACAATTTTTTGACTCGAGGTTATTTTCGAAGACTGGAAAAGGAACAGAAAAAAGCCAACGAAAACAGGAATTGATCTTGAACTAAGGATTCAGGATCATCCCATCTTCCATTTGGATGATACGATCGGTACGTTTGGCAAAATCCTCATCATGTGTCACCACCAAAAGTGATAACCCTTGCTCTTCCTTTAGGTTTTTGAAAATGTTGAACACGTTTTCCGAGTTGTGGCTGTCCAGATTCCCTGTAGGCTCGTCGCCCATTAAGATGGTGGGGTCGTTGATCAGTGCGCGTGCAATGGCAACTCGCTGTTTTTCACCACCTGAAATACGTGATGCCCTTTGGTCGGCCAAATGTCCGATATGTAACATTTCCAACTTTTGCAGGGCATCCTTTTCAATCTGGGCATTGGTTTTTTCCGCCAATTTTTTTGCCGGTAGCATCACGTTTTCCAATACACTGAATTCTGAAAGCAAGTAATGGAACTGAAATACAAAACCAATGTTCTTGTTACGGATACGTGATAATTGTTGATGGGTCTTTCCGGTGACCAACTCGTGGTTGAGGTACAACGCTCCGGTATAATCGGTATCCATCGTGGAAAGAATGTAGAGTAAGGTGGATTTACCGGAACCGGATTTACCCATGATAGTGGCAAATTCCCCTTTCTTCACTCCAAAAGTAATGTCCCTAAGTACATGAAAATCCTTGGGTTTGTGAAAATGCTTGTCAATATTTCTTGCTTCCAGTACGTAGTCCATAGTGCTCCTAGGTTCCCCTGATGATTTTCACCGGATCCATTTTTCTGGCCCTATTGGATGGCAGGTACCCGGCAATAAAGGTTGATAAAAGGGCAAAAGTAATCCCTATTATATAATAGGCGGGGTTGTAATTGACGGGATAGGTAGTGATGGTGGGCAATGCTTCTGTTTCAAAAGGGGCATGATCGATAGCTCGAGAAAGTACAAATCCGATGAGCAAGCCAAGTATTCCACCAACAAATCCGATGATCATGGCCTGCGCCATAAAGATGAGTTGCACGTCTCTACCTGAAAACCCGGTTGCCTTTAATATGGCAATGTCCTTCATTTTTTCATAGATGAGCATGTTCAAAATGTTGTAGATGCCAAATCCGGCCACGATCAAAAGGGTAATGGAGACAGCATACGTGATCAAGTTCCTGATGTTGGAACCTGTTTCAAACTGTGCATTGGCCTGGTTGATATCGATGGCTTTCGTTTTAAATTGTGTCTCCAACTGTCGCGCCATGGGTACTGCCTGGGCAATGTCCACCAATTTTATATTGATGTCCGTGACATAATTTTCGGCCTCACCTAAAATACGTTGAACGGTCTTTAGGTTGGCAAAACTCTGGGAATCATCAATTTCTGCAATACCGCTTTGATAAATACCCACAATCTTCAAGGGGAAAATGTTTCCGTACACAGTGCTGATCTGTACCCTGTCACCCACGTGTAACGACATTTTTTTGGCCAATCCGGCACCTAGTAATATACCACTGTCATTGTTTTTCAATGCTTCTGGAGTACCCTCAACAATGTTATCCTGGATATTGGAAAGACGGACCTCTTCCATAATGTCCACACCTACCAGGTTACCTCCCAATTCAATTGACCCCGACAGATAAAATATCTGTGCCCGAAGTTGTGGTGTGGCCCCTTTTACGTTAGGGTGCTTTTTGAGGTAATCCAAGATGGGCAGGGCATTGTGTATTTTTTTTTGGTTCTGTTTGGGTTTTATGGAATGTACCATGTTGAAAGCATCCTTGAATTCGCCATATAATGATATGGGTTGATGGTCCGAAGGTCTTATTTCATTATAAATATGGATGTGGGGCGTTTGGTTGAGTATTAGGTCATCTAGCATGCCGTTGAGTCCAGTCATGAAACTGACCAAGGTTATGTAAGCCCCGATTCCAAAGGTAACACCAAGGGTGGCAGTGCCCGTAGACTTCATCTTGGTCAACAAATGGGTCTTGGCTATCCCTAGTATGACACTCCAATTGATCATGGTTCGGGTTTGTAGATGGCCGTTTTTTCAGTGATCCCTCCCAAGATCTCCACCCTATCCAAATTTTGTAGGCCAAGGGTCACTTCGGTTTCTCCATCATCGGTCAATACTTTAGAACCTTGTACTAAGTATTCCTTTGGAATGGTAAGCGTTGTTGCCTTTTCCGAGATGATGATATTGCCTTCACCGGAAAGCCCTGGATATAAAGTGGTGGGCGGATCCACGAACCATGCTTCAACCTTAAAGGTTTGGGAGCGTTCATCCTTTCGTGGATAGATTTTGTGCAAGGTGGCTTCAAACACCCTTGAATTGTAGGAATCCAAGGTGATGAATACCCGTTGTCCCAATTTCAACTTTACAATATCCACCTCATCCACCAAGAGTTCCACAATGAAGATGTCGCTGCGGCCAACAGCGGCAACGGGTTCCACGGTATTCACTATTTCGCCTGGATTCTTGTAAATGGCGTACACCTTTCCGTCTATTTTGCTGGTGATGGTAAAATCCTCCGTCGTGGTCAGTGAGGTTTGATAATTGTTCTGTGCCTGACGGAGTTGGGTTTCCAATTCATTTTTGGACTGTTGGTATTTCTTTTTCAGCAGTTTTAAATTGTTTTGGGAAAGCTCAAATGCCAATTTACGGTTGTCGAACTCCACTTTGGAACCGATATTCTGGTCCCAAAGGTTTTTTTGACGGTAATAGTTGATGGAATCGTTTTGGAGTTTAAGCTCCGCTGCTTGGATCTCATCCATGATACTATACAACATCGCCGCATTCCCGTTATAATTTTCCTGTGCCAGCTTCAGGGCCAATTTGGCGTTCTCAAGGTTCAGTTCCGGGGAAGTGTTCGTAATTTGTAGGATCCGATCCCCTTTGGACACTTCATCGCCTTCTTCTACCCAAACATGGTCCAAAATACCCATCACAATGGAGTAGGCTTGGTAGAGGCTATCCGGTTGAACGGTTGCCGAGGCATAGACCGATTCGGTCAACGGCATGGATTGGGGATAGGTTTTTTCCTTTTTTTTGCCACAGGAGAACAAAACAGGGAAAATTAGCAAAAACAGTATCGAATGTTTCATGATGAACATCGTGATTGAACCTTCAAATTACTAATAAAAAACAGAACTAAAACATGAGAAGGGTCAGGATGGTCCGTTTATGGTCAAAACCTTGTTTACATGGATTTTATCTCAAACAAAATACTACTCCATGACGCAGATCATTGCATTTGGAAACCTTTCCTTTTTCCTTTGCCTCAAAAAAGCGGATGATACTATATGCTTTGATATTGTTCGTTGTGCTACTTGTCCTTGGGTTACTCTTTATACCGATCCAAATTTATATCGATACGGATTCTGCGAGGTATTTTTTAAGGCTGAAAGGACTTGTCAGGTTAAGCTTTGAACCTGATGAAAAGGAGATAGTAAGGGTACGTATGCGTTTCCTGTTCGTGGAACGGAGTTTTTATCCTATTACCGATTCCCATACATCGAGAAAGAAACATGGAAAAGACAAGAAAATGGGTTCAGGGAGAAGGTTAGGGTTTCGGAAGGTCATCCGGCTCCTAAAATCCTTCAAAGTACGCGAATTTGCATGGGAAATGGATACTGGAGATTACATCACCAATGCTAAAATGTACCCTGCTTTTGCTTTTATGGACCACTACTGGGGCCATTGCAACATCAATTTTCAAGATAGGAACCATTTACGGGTGGACTTACGCAATAGGCCCATCTGGATCATAAAATCAATTGTTTAACAGTAAACTAAAGGTCATGGATTTACATTTTGAAGAATTATTGAACAAGGTCACGGACTTTATTAAAACAGAGGCCAAGACCGAAACTATTGTGGGGGAACCCTTCCAACTGGGAGAATTTAAGTGTGTTCCCGTAATCAAGGTAGGTATGGGCTTTGGCTCCGGAGGTGGTGAAGGGATCGAAGGGAAGACCAGAAAAGGTGAAGGAGTTGGTGCAGGTGCCGGTATTGGCATCCAACCCATCGGTTTTTTGGTAACCAAGGGAGATGAGATTTCTTTCTTGGAAGCCGGCAAAACACACGGTTTGGCCGCAGCTTTTGAGAAAGTGCCCGATTTGATCGAACGCATCGTCAAGGAACGCAACAGAAAAGAAGAAGAAGTTGTAGTATAAAATTGGCGTTCTTGACTCACCGGGTTGTACTGTTGGGGGATAGCACAACCCGGCTTCCCATTTCTTTAACCACATAACAAAAATCAAGTCATGAAAAATATGCTGTTGCCCACCGATTTTTCAAGAAACGCATGGAATGCCATAGAGTATGCTTTGCATTTTTTTAAAGATGAAAAATGCAAGTTTTATATCTTGAATACCTATACACCTGCATTTTACAGAATGGATTATCTTTTAGGTGGACCCGCGATGAGTGCCGTTCCCGATTTTGGACTGGATATTTCGTTGGAAGGATTGGAAAACACCGTAAAGCGTATCGAAAAGGAATATAAGAACCCAAACCACAGTTTCGAAATGATTTCTTCTTTCAATACGCTATCCGATGAAATACGGGAATTTTCGGAACGAAGGAAAGTGGATATGGTGGTCATGGGTACCCAGGGTGCCACTGGGGCAAAGGAGTTTTTTTTAGGTTCCAATACGGTACATGTGCTCCGCAAAAGCAAGGTGCCTGTTTTGGTAGTGCCCCGTTCCTATGATTTCAAACCCATCAAGGATGTGTTACTGCCCACAGGCTATGAATCCAAATACAAAGCGGAAGAATTGGAACCATTGATGGCCATTGCAACAAGGTTCAAGGCAAAACTACACGTGTTGCATGCTTTGGAGGACTTTGAACTGACTCCATCACAAAAAGATAACAAATCCTATTTAAAACAAATGTTCAAAAACCTTCAGGACATTGTCTTTGTTGACACCACGGAGGAATACATGCCCAATATTGTGCATACCTATATTGAAAAAAATCACGTGGGACTCGTAGTCATGATGAACAGGAAACATCAATTTTTAGATCAACTATTGTTGAGGCACCATGTGGATATGCTGGGATACCATTGCGATATTCCTTTTTTGGTGCTGCGGGATACCTCTGAACTTTCCAAATAATTTTTTTAACACCTCTGAACTTTAGCCGATCTGTGCTGATTACAGTTCTTTATTTTTGTGGTATGAAATACTTTTATGGATTGCTACTGATTCCTTTTTTTCTTGTATCATGTTTACAAAAGCCCATGCTTTCTGGTGATTTGGATATTTCACAAGCTGAAGGGTTGAAACCAATGGTATATTTGGTCCAACCGGAGAATTTTGACCAATTGGGGCAAAGCTTTGTCGGGAAACTGTTAGATTCTGCAGAGGTCGATGGAAGGGGCCATTTTGAATTTGAGGCGTTGAAGAACGTTGAAGGTCAAGTTTTGTTGGAAGTGGTGGTTCAAAAGAAAGGGGAACGGTACGCCAATCGATTGGAAAACGAAAATCCGGATTCGGACAATTATATGCCGTTGATCTGGACTCGTGGGGAAACATTGGTGATAAATGCCGCCATAGATCAATTTCAATCATCGGTCACTATAGAAAATCCATCAACGGTAAATGCTTCTTTCCTTGAACTTCGAGATTTAAAAAAGAATGCTTTTTTGAAGTATAAAAACACTCTGGAACTATTGCAAGGGGATGAGCAATTGTTGGAGCGTGAAAAAGCACTACATGAATATCAAGCTATTCTGATGCAATTTGCTGATGCTACCCCAGAACTGTTTCCAGCTTTAATGGCGATTAAATGGGTGAGTCCAGAAGGCAATTACGAACGCATTCCCGAATTTTTGGTCAACCAAGGAGTAAAATGGTCCGAACGTTATCCAAACGACCGATGGGTCAAAGAGTTGGCAGCTTTGGCCAGTAAAGAAAAATTGCCCATTTTGGTCGGGGATCAAATGTCCAATCTTGAATTTCCCATGGTTGACGGTTCCAAAACCAGCCTCAATGCTATCACGGATGGTAAAAAGCTCCTTGTTTTAGATGTGTGGGCCTCTTGGTGTGCCCCCTGTCGGCTAGAAAACCGAAATGTGCTGTTGCCCCTTTGGCAAAAGTACCATGATAAAGGCTTTCAGGTGATTGCATACGCCTTGGAAAGTAACAGACCCGCTTGGGAAAATGCCATCCAAAAGGATGGGGCAAACCGCTGGCTCCATGCCTCACATCTCGAAGGGGACCAAAACCCTATAATGGATTCCTTGCGGATACACACTATTCCTGCCAATTTCATTTTAGATGGAAATGGCAAAGTGTTGGCAAAAAATCTTCACGGAGAGGATTTGGTCCAATTTGTGGCAAATTACTTGGGTGATTGACCAATTAAGTGAAAATCCAAATCTAAGTAGTGTCCAATTTCATGGACTTTATTCCGTTTCTTGTACCAATATTACTTCTTCCGGGATGGATAGAAATAGGACACATCCATTTTCTGAATGCACACTGTGTTTGCCTTTTGGAGGCGTGTACAGATAATCTCCCTGAGACAAGGTCTCATGGTGAATTTCACAGCTACCTTCCAAAACAAGAATTTCTTCCCCTGCAGGATGCACATGGTATGGATAGGAAGCTCCTTCTTCAAACTTCAATAAAATGGCTTTGGACCGATTTGTGCTCTTGTCGAAACGGAGTGATTTCACAAAAACTCCTTGGTAATGGATTCCTTTTTCAATAAGGGGCTGCCAGGATAACCCATGGCTTTTGGTTATGTAATCCCTAATATTCATAGTTCTTGATTTTTACATGATGGGACAAAATTCAGCAACACAGCTTCGTTAAAAAATGGAAAATCTCGGGTTTGAGATGTAAAATTTAAGAAGCAATACTTTTTAAATAGGCCGTTGGCGACATGCCCACATGGTTTTTGAAGAATTTGGAAAAATAATAGGGGTCTTGAAAGCCTAAGGAAAAAGCGACCTCCTTCATGCTTAAGTTCTCATATTGTAAAATTCGCTTGGCTTCGGAAACTACAAGTCCAAAGATGACATTTTGAGCTGTTTTACCTGCGTGTTGTTTGGCCAACTCGTTCAGTTTTAACTCGGTGGTCTTCAGTTGTGGCGCAATTTCTTTCAAAGAAAGATTTTTGTTGAAGTTGTTTCGGACAAACTCCAAAAACTGTAAAAACAATGCATCTGGCTTCCAGATTTCACCGCCGTTGGCAATTTTGGAGCGGTTGGTCTCGAATAGGATTAATTCGATGCGGGAGTGAACGGACTCTAGATATTGATACGGTTTATGCTGAAGTTCTTCTTCAATTTTTTGAAGATCGCGATCCAAATCTTCAGTGTGGACAATGGGAATGACCTCATTGTAATCAAAATGGCAAAAAAGACTGTTCTGAAAAATCAGTTCAATGTCCTTTTCCGTTTTACACATATAATCCAAGGTGAAGCCCAACAAATAGCCTTGGGCATTATCCATCTTTTTGAAACAGTGGTATTGTCCAGAAGTGACCGTAAGTACTTGTCTTTTGTTTATAGTGATGGCTTTATGGTCAACTTCAATATCAATTTTTCCCTGGTTGCACCAAATGAAGAGGTATTTTTTGATGCGTTTTGGAGTAAAATCAACAATGGTCTCTATGCGCTGTATGTCAACCATATTAAAACCTTGAAAATGGAAATTCCCCAAACTTATCAAATCAAAACTATGATGGGATGCATTTGGGGAATTATTTCTTTATGGTATACTAAGGATAGCCTGATAAAAAAATTAATTCATGGAATGGATGCCGAACATGTTGCCTTCGGTATCCGTGGCCAAAACGATAAAACCATATTGCCCAATAGACGTTTTGGGTCTACAGATGGATCCACCGGCAGCTTCTATTTTTGCCTCTTCAATGCTACAATCTTGACTATAGAAATAGACCAAGGTACTGTTATTCCCGGGTGACATCCCTTCCATTTTCACCAAGGCTCCGGAAGCCCGATTTTCGGAATGCATATCACTTGGAAAAAAATACATTTCCATATCGGATGCAGAATCCGGCATAGGCAATTGGTTGAACTCATAATCAAAAACAGATTCGTAGAATTTTTTTGCCCGGTTGATATTGTCTACATAGATTTCAAACCAAATAACGGGATTTTCATTTTTCATGGATATATAGTTTATGGTTTATTAGGTTGTGATGAAAAGCTTGGATTAAAACTTCATATTGAAAGAGGAAATGCGTCAAACCAATTGTTTGTATTTGTCCTTGTTCTCGATCAAAATCCAAAGGAATATGGCCCAAATGACCAAGGAAATAATAAGTCCGCTGGTATCAACAAGGGTGTTCGTTAAAAGAATCCCCACCATGACAGGAAAGATGACCAATGCGCCCAAGGCCCTTGTTTTTGGAATGATGATCAAAATACCACCTACAATTTCGGCAATTCCGATCAAGGGCATCAACCATGAAATTTCCATTAGGGCGTCGAAATCCTTTATGATGGCTTCCGACAGGTTTTCGGGTTGTGGCATGTAGTTGAAAAATTTGCTGAATCCGCCGTTGAGCAATAATAATCCCAAAAGGATGGATACTACATTGTAAACTTTATTTTTCATTGGTTTTATGGTTTTTAGTGGTTAGAAATGTCAGAAGTCAGAAGTCTGATATCTGTTATCTGTTATCTGGTAAAGGCTAGTCCATAATAAGTTGAACCTCAAGGTTGAGATTGTTCAGAAACTGTTGTATTTCATGCAGTAAGAAGTTACCGTCCAAACTCTCCACCCTAAGAATGCGGTCACAATCTTCCAAATCGAAGTTGGCACAAACATTCTTAAAATTTTCATGTAGGGCATTCACGGTACGAACCGCCGTGGATTCATCTTCCACGTTCGTCTTAAAGATTTCTATTGGATTTGGTCTGTGCATGGTTCGTGTTTGTGGGCTATGGTTGTGTTGTGACTTATGCATATTAAAATGCTGATTAAAGAACTGATAGGCAAGTTATTGGAGATAGGTGAAAAATTGAGTGTGTCTTTGCGACATTCCGAGGGGTTGATTGCGACAATCTGTTTTTATATCTTTTCATCATCAAAAAGGATGTTATGAAACACGTTTCAATATTGGTGCCCCAGGGTACCATTAGTGTGGTCAATGTGGCGGGAAGCTACCAAATGTTGTCCTGGGTGAATGAATTCTTGCAGCAATCCGGCAGTAAGCCGCTTTTCGATATTCATTTAGTCGCTATGGATGATAGGGATGGTACCCATAAAGGTTTGTTCTCCGTACACCATAACCAGACCATTGCGGAGGTTCAAAGGACCGACCTGATCATCATACCTGCAATCCATGAAAGTTACCTGCAATCCTTGGAAGACAATCAGCCATTTATACCATGGCTACTTGATCGGTATGAAGAAGGCTCAGAAATAGCTAGCTTGTGCATTTCCTCTTTTTTCTTGGCCTCTACCGGACTTTTGGATGGTAAACCATGTTCCACCCATTGGCAATCCGCCCCCATGTTCAGGGAGCTTTTTCCTAATGTGATATTGACCGATGAGCGTATTGTTACCGATTCGGGGGGCATATACACGAGCGGTGGGGCATATGCGTTCACCAATCTCATCATTTACCTGATCGAAAAGTTCGCAGGTAGGGAACTGGCCATTTTGGCAGCCAAGGGTTTCATGATCGATATTGATAGGAACAGCCAAACGCCGTTCATGATATTCAAGGGGCAAAAATCCCATCAGGACATTTCTATTTTGAAGGCACAGGAAATTATCGAGCAAAATTATACGGACAAGATTTCTGTGGAAGATTTGAGCAATGCCGTAGCCTTGAACCGAAGAACCTTTGAACGCCGGTTTAAAAAGGCTACCTCGAATACCGTATTGGAGTACCATCAACGGGTAAAAATTGAAGTGGCCAAAAAAGAATTTGAAAAAGGATTCAAAACCGTGAACGAGGTCATGTACGACGCGGGGTACACGGACCCCAAAGCCTTTAGGGAGGTCTTTAAAAAGTATACGGAAATGACTCCCTTTGATTATATGGTCAAATACAAACGGGAAGCGTTCAGTGCGTAAAGGGAAATTGGTTGACAGCGATCGCGATCAACATCATAGGGGCAGTTTGGAGAAGATAGACCATGTATTGGATATTTGAGGAGGTATGCAATTAACCTTACAAGTTGCACCATACCGAAAATCCAAGAGAAATTCCAGAAGCAATGTCTTGTGTCTGCCCAAGGGTGGGGGAGTTCACACTTACTTATTGCCATGTAGTGCAACTCTTTTTTAATATTTCCATTTTGCCCCATTTTCCTCGACACTCATTTTTCTGTATTCGGCAATTTTTCGGATGAGATTTTCAGGGATGGGTTCGTCATATTGAAACTGAACAGAATCCTGCTTAGTTGTATATTTAACAAGTTCTTTTTCAAACGGTTTCAGGGCGGGCCCAGTGGGTATAAAACTCAAATGAGATTTATGGGCGGAATATGCAAAGAGTATCGTTGCCGATTCAAATACTGGTTTTCCCCATTTCAATCCTTCTTTCGCTTCGGGAACAACACTTTTTAAAATTGCGCGCAATGCATTTATTTTTGATTGGGCACCTTCGGGTAATTGTTCAATATATTCTTCAACGCTGGTCGGGTTCTTTTTTTTCATTTTAATTTTTAAGAAGTGAGATTATGGAGTCAATTCCAATTTCCATCTTAGAAAATACTTCTTTATGGCCTACATTTCTGTTTATTTGTATATCGCTGATCAACCCTTGTAATCCTTGAATTTTCTTTAATTCATCAAGATGTGTTTTGAAAGAAGGGAATTGTTCGGTTGTATCAATAATCGTATCCTTTCCTATGAGCGTAAGGTCCATAATTCTAAATCTCAACGACGGTTCTAAAATACCGTTGGTCTTGTTGCGAAAATCCAGATTGAATAATCCCCATTCAGATTCCAAGATGGATACATCTTCAACAATGGAATAGAATTCCGCTATTTTTTGAACAAGTAATTTATTCTGGATCAATCCAATATTGCCGGTACTCTGTAGCTCTTTCCATGTATCGTCATTAAAAGAATTGTGGGGGAGAAACCCAAGCTTGTTCATGGCATAAAACCAATTATTTGATTCCGTTGGGGTAAGCGAATCAGTATAACTTTTTAATAAAAGGGACGAATTTTCGAATTGCATTCCATTAAAGTCGATAAGTAATTTGGCTACAGATTTATTGATGGTGAAATCTTCTAGAAGTTGATTGAGATAGTAGGCTTCTTGTTCCCTTTTTTTTCGATTTTCATTCCAATTGTTGATTTGCAATGCCATTAAAATACCAATGACCACAAGAACAGTTTCACCAATTGCGTATTTCAAATATTTTCCAGTTTTTCCCTCTGAAAGTAAGTTTTGCCTAATTCTTCTGAAGAAGTTTATCATTGGTCAGTGGTTGGTTATAATGAGGCACAACGGTTGGGCTATATGGAGTGGGGGACTTTGAAACTTTTCACTGTCAGGCTGCCACTAAGCCAATTCGTTTGGTTATATTTTTTTTAGCCAAATCGCCAAAGACGAATTGGCGTTGATGCTACGAAGAACTATGGTTGAATTACCCGCTGTACCCCGAATTACATATAACTTTTGCTGTGCATGGTTTATTTCATCTACAGCCATGGTTAATCTTTAAAATTATAAGGTATAAAATTTTCCCAATACCAAGGCATCCATCTATCTCCAATGACAATTTCCAATAACTCTTTAAAAATTCCCTCTCCGTTTGAACTATTGCACATAATGACCATGCCTATGTTTTTTGACGGGTATAATATGGCATAATGTTCCCAGCCATCCATGTGTCCTTCTTTAAAAATTGCTTTTCCAAAAGGGGTCTCGTATATACCCCAGCCTAGGCCATAACTTAAGTTAATATTTTTATTTTCATCGGTAGTTTTCCACCTATTATCTCCAAACTGTTGTTTAGAGGTAACAGCAATTTGTGGCTTGAACATCTCATCAAATGCCTTTGGGCTTAAACCTTTTCTTCCCAACATTGCCTGAATGAACCTGGCATAATCCTCTGGAGTGGTGTCCATGCTTCCAGCAGCATATTCCCGATTCCTTTTTTGTCGTTCCAGTACCTTTTTTCTGCCGTAATGCCCCAACGCGTAGTTGGTCTCAAATCTATCTTGCCATAAATAGCTAGTCATGGTCATGTTAAACGGTTCAAATACGTAAGCCTGCGCCAACTCTTCCAATCCTTTTTTAGTGACTTGTTCCACTACAAACTGAAGCAATTGAATGCCTTCTCCCGAGTAGCTGTAGAAAGTTCCAGGATTTGATTCTATCTCTAGTGGTTTGTTCATGTCAATGCCCGAATTTCCAATATATCTCCAGTTAGGAAAACCAGTGGTATGAGATAAACACATTCTGGCGGTTATCTTTTTGTACCTTTCATCACCTTCCAAATCTTGATACCCTTCATAGGTCTCTTTAAAAGTATAGGATGGTAATGGTTTATCAAGATATTCTACCAAAGGTTTGTCTAAATCAATAACTCCAGCATCTACCAGTTTCATCACAATAAAAGCGAATACAGGTTTACTTAAAGAGGCGGCATAAAAGTTATTCGACATTTCTAAAGGTAGTTTTCCCTTTAAATTTCTGGAACCATATGCTTTTTGAAATAATATACTGTCTTTTGTAACAATAGAAATGGTGAGTCCATGAACATTGGCTTCACGCTGCAAACGCTCAAAATTAGAATTTAGAGTTTCAATATGTATAATAGAATCATCTATCCTTTTAATTGTTTGTGAATGAACTTGGCATGAAAATATCACAAAGACGATAAAGAAGAATATAGTATGTTTCATCGATTGAAAATTTATTGATTAAATTTCGAATCAATATTTGTGCCTAAATTATGCACAACGGTCTCGGCTATGAGTAGTTGCGCGGTTTAGCACTTAACTTTGCAAGTACACAACAAGCTGAAAATCCGCAGGATTTTCTGAGTAGGCGAGAACAAGCAATTGCTTATAGCCATTGTTGTGTGTTCGTTTTTATGTTATCATTGCTCTGTCTCCCTTTTTTCCTTTTTTTACTCGTTCTGAATAACCTGCAAAAAAGAAAGGAATATTGTCTTCTGTACCATTTTCAATTCGTTGCTTAACTTTCTCAAAAGCTAAAATTGAAATCTCAAATTCAGGTTGTCCCGTAACTAAAATCGGTTGATTTAATTGGTCAAACCAATAATATTTTCCACCATAATTACGTCTTGCAACTTCAAAAATATACGAACCTGCTTGAGCAATTATATCCTCCAACATTCCAGAATCCATATCATCTTTATTTTCCGAAAATAAGTGCAAAAAACGGGCATAGTATACCACCTTCGGCGGGTCAAAGTGAGCCACCCGCGGCGGACCAAAGTGAGCATAGTGGGGCGGATGAACGTGAGCCACTAAAAAGATCGATTCTATTTGAGTGTTGC
>NZ_JAAAMI010000006.1 GCF_010500845.1 Flagellimonas sediminis
GGTCTCAGGGGTGCAAGCACCCCCTACCCCTCGACTTGCATGTGTTAGGCCTGCCGCTAGCGTTCATCCTGAGCCAGGATCAAACTCTTCATTGTATTTCCTTGAATGTCTGTCCGACACCCGGAAATCCCGAGTCCCCGCATCAAAATGGTTCTTGTTCTCTTTACGCTGTCGTTACAATATGTATATGAACTTCTTCTTGTTTTTCCCGAAAAAAAATCGGCCCTATCGACCAATCCCCCTTCCGAAAACGCCCTGCCTCATCAGCTAAGCGGGTGCAAATATAAGAACGTTATTCCGACTCCACAAAATGTTTGAGGATATTTTTTTTGAAAAAAAAACGTCAAATTCTTAACCGCTTGTTTTTCAATATCCATCCTAAAATATTCCTCTAAAAAATTATGAGAAAAAATTCCAAACGAGTCCAAACCTGATCACAAAATCGCGATAAGGATAGTTTGGTGCCGAGTAATAATTAGGTTCAGAAAAGAGAGAATTTAGATGTTCTGCCTTAAAATAAATTCGTGTCTGGCGAATTTTGGCGTTGATGAAAACATCCAGTAATGGATATCCGCCCAATTCTTCATTGTTCTGAATATAGAATTCGCCCAACAATGGATTATAGGCGTTCATATTATAGGAGGTAAAATATTTAAAAGTTACCCCTGTTTGCAAAAACATGGCCTTCTTGAACACATCACTGGAAAAGTAAAATGTATTGCGTGTGACCAATTCCGGTAAATTGAGCACTTGGCTATCCTGTGTAACATCTTGGTACATGACCGTGTTCATCAGGGCCCATTTACGCCATTTCAACTCCTTGGTGTATTTCACCTTTAGATGATTGATGGTTGAAGTCTCCTGAAAGGGTTTTACAAAGGCTGTTTCCTGAGCGTTGTCAATCTGTTCTTGGGTGGCCGTGGAAGCGAAATAGGTATAATTGTCAATGGCACTATATTCTGCCTCGAACAGTCCCAACCATTTGGAATCGAATCCGAATCTGATGTTTTGAATGCTAACATTGTCAAAAACAGCATCATTCTGCCAGTTAAAGTTTCGATAATCACTTTGATAAAGCAAATAATTGAAATCAGGCATGCGGGATGATGCATGAATGGCACCTATGACCGAGTTGTTCTTGTTCAATTGATATTTGGCCATGGCATCAAAATTATTCCCGGTAAGATCCCCTACCACCGTATAATTGATATTTCCACTGAGCGACAATGGTCCTATTTTATTGGAATAGGTACCGCCCACGGATATTTCTTCCCCTTGTAACTTGTTTTGGATGGTACCTTCGTCCGTAATCAGAATGCTATTAAAGTAGTAGTTGTAGTTGAAAAGGCTGATGTTTCCTGCCAGCTTACCCAATGTTCTATTGGAAAACTGAATGGTCCCCTTGTTGAACATGGTCTTCAACCTTGCTTTATCTTCTATAGGCACTAAAAAGGGATTTTCTCCCAAGGCATCGTTTTGCGCGGTTTGTCTAAATTCGTACATCTTGGTTTCGTAGCCGAATTCATGACCAATTGCCAATGAGGTGGGATCAGTATCCGTAGAATCCTTTTTGTGATTGACCAATTTATAGCGTTGTTCCAAAACATATCGCTTGCCCAATATTCGGTTACGTGCATTGGTGTAGAGCAGGTCTATTTTGGCCCTGTCCTGAAAATCACCCTTTTCATCGTCCTCAAACTGAGTTCTATCTTTCAATCCACCACTTTCCTGATCTTCCAATTCCTGGGCGGCAATATGACCCCTTAAATCATAGCGACCATTTTCGGTTACATAATTAAAGGTAACCCTGAACTTACCGTCCTGAGCCTGTTCATATCTATATTTACCCAAGGACCTAAATCCTGTGTAGGCAACGGAAGCATTGAATCTTTTGGACATATTAAAGGTGAGCAGTGCATCCAAGAACTGTCCCTGTTCCATAGTGGTCTTGAACATGAGCTCGGTCATTGGAGTGGGTACGTTATAATATTGAATGTCTTCCTTTTCAGCATAGCCATAATTCTTAGCTGTTGCCCCGATGCGCGGATAATAGGGCACTACGGAAAAATCCTTTCCCAACTCATTGTACTGTTGGCCCATATTGGCAAAGGGCATCAACTCAAAATCATCGGTCCGCAAATAATTGTATTTGTATTCTTTCCTTATGGTAAGCGTGGTATCCAAATAGGTGGTGTCCCTTAGGTAGGAAATAATCTTGTAATCTTTGATCTTAATGGAATCATTTTTCTTCACCCCTCTTAATGAAGAGCCCCTGTTCAATGTATCATTAGCAAATGAATTATCTCTTTCCAGTACTCCGGAATGACCGGTCTTTTTGGATGGCGGGACCGAATCCTGTTGTGCAAAAATGGCCTGGGCCACAAAAAAGAATAGGGCAACAAATAAAAATCTCATTCCTTTATATTGGTCTGACAAAGGTAAAAAGTTTTGTTTCTAAAGAAATGTGAAAACTCCACGAATAAAAAAACCCCTGCTTTGCAGGGGTTTTCTGTTTTGGCTAATTGATAACCTATTCAAATGGAACAACAAAATCAGAGCTTTTGTTTGCCACCAAAATGGTGTTCAAATCAATGGCCGTGGTTGCAACTCCGGATCCAGGCACATAAGTGATGGCGTCCAAATCAGCAACAACGGCAGCAATAAATGGAGGGATTACCGGAACTGTACCCAAATCGCCTTCATTGATATTTTCATTTAGCAATATCTCGTTCTCATCGATAACCAGTTTCACACCCATATCCACAAAACGAAGACCTTCGGCGATGAACACTTCTTGCCTGGTTCTATATAATAAAGCTAAACCGGCATCATCATCAAGCATTGCGTTGATATCGTCTACAGTTAGGGAAGTCCCAGAAACAGAAGGCACATCAACCAAACCAGATTGTCTGTCCAAAACAAGTCCAGATCTGCCATTAACCACAATATCAGCGCTATCAGGTCTAGATCCTTCATCAACTTGGGTCCTTTGCTCAATGGAATCGTCAATGGTTCTCACCTCACGTGTTGAGATCAAATCCAATAATGATGTCAAATTGGTTCTTGCCGCAACGATATTGTTATCCGCAAGATCTGCTTCGGCCAAAATCAACAATGCCTCTTCTGCTTTTAGGTAGTGCACAGGTGCATCTTGAGAAGTACTTAAGAATGAATACTTTGGATCTAGAAAATCCAAGGTTGGCAATGGTTGCAAATCATCAAAAGTTGCTCTTTGGTACAATGCATTATCAAAGGTGTTGGAAGGGCCATTAGCCTCATCGAACAAAACTATCCTATCAAAATCCCCACTTAGAGACAATGCCTGTGTGGCAGCAGAAACTGCCTCAGTTTTATTACCCAAATAGTAATTTGCCCTTGCTTTAGCCAAATAGTATTCTGGCTTGGCATTAATACCAATGGCCGCATCAAAGGCAGCAATAGCATTTTGATAATGTTGTTCCGAAGTCACAGGAACACCAACTGGTTCTTGTGGCAATGCAGAAAAGTACATTGCAGAGAACAAATAGGACAATCCTTCAAAAAAGTTAAACTCCGCCTCAGTTTCAGCGTCATAATTAGGATCGCCAGGACCAACTTCATTCAGTCCAAATACTGCCAATTCACGTAGACGTTGAATTTGACGTTGTGTGTCCCTCATATCAGGGTCGGTAATCTGAATTTCCAAACCGTCCATGAACTGGTTGAAGAAGGTCTGTGTATTCACATAATTATCAGAACCCAATTCGGCCAATACCAAGGTCTCATTAAAGACCAATGCCAATTGTCTTTCCAAACCGGTCAACCAAATGGATGCCGAGTTGGGTTGACCAACAACCGAATCTTCAGAAAGATTAGGGTTCTCCACATCTTTAAAGTCTACCACGTCACCAAAGTCACCGGTACAACCCAATGCTAGGAGGGTCAAAGTATATACTATAATTTTTTTCATCACTATTTTTTTTTAAAATTCAAACCTTAATGAGGCTACGTAAGTTCTTGGTGCTGATTCTGTACCATAAGCAAAACCACCACTTGCAAATCCGTTTTGTGCGGAAATACCAGAACCAGTGGTCTCAGGATCAAAGTTACCAGCAGTCCAGTTGAATGGGTTCGTTACTGTTACGCCCAATCTGATGTTACTAAACAATGGTTTGGCAATATCACCAAAGTTGTAGGACGCTCCAATGTTTCTAACTTTTAGGAAATCGTTGTCAAAAACAAAGAAGTTCACATAGTTGAAAGGAGATGTAGTCCCGATCAGTTCTTCAGGAATTCCTGTATCATCGGTTCCTCTAAGGTGACGCAACAAGAAGCTAAGATCTGTGATCTTTCCTCCAAACTGATAGTCTGCTGTTGCGAAAAAGTTGAAATCGCCCCAAGTATAGTTCAATCCCATAGAACCAAAATTAGGCGCAAAGGTATCTCCCAAGGCCGTATTTGGCTCAAAGGAATAGGTACCATCTGGTTGCAGAATGGCTGCAGTTCCTCTCAAATAACCCAAGCTTTGGCCTTCCTCAACAACAGAGCCCAATACGGTAAATCCACCAACTACAAAGGCAGGAGCTCCACCGGCATCAGTAACCAAGTTATCATTGGTGTTATAGGAAAGGTTTACACTCAAACTATGTTTTTCTGTTTGGATCGGAGTAGCCCTCAATTCAAATTCAAAACCTTTGTTCTCCACTTCTCCAATGTTCTGGATTTGGTTCAATTGACCTGATGAAGGTGCAGATTGTGGTGTGAACAATGCATCTTTGGTAACACCAACATATCGAGTTCCACTTAAGAACAATCTGTTACGGAAGAATCCTAGTTCCAAACCAAATTCAGTGGTTTTCACTCTTTCAGAAACCAATTCATCGTTACCTGGGTTGTTAAAGGTAAACGAAGGACCTCCCAAGAATGGGTTTTGTGCAAAAGTCCTGTCTTGAGAAAAAGGCTGGGCAAAGTTAGTTGCCTCACCATAGTTGGCCCTTACCCTAATAGTGGATAGGATATTGCTGATTGCAGCATCCCTATAAAAATCATGGTCACTAATGTTATAAGTAATACCGATTTTAGGAAGCAACAATGGATCGGTATTGGAACCTGAAGCCGTGTTTCTGTCCAATCTACCACCAAATTCCAAGAACGCTACGTTATAAATACCAATGTTTTCCAAGAAGTAAAGACCATAGTTGGCGTTTTCCAAAACAAAATCTGAAAATGCCTGTTCCGAGAAATTGTTCAAGGAACGAGTTCCATCAACACCTCCAGAACCATCAAGCCTATTCTGTCTGTCAGAAGTTCTAAAGAACTGTCCACCTAAAATACTAACGAAAGAAAAATTCTCTGTATTGGCCCTGTGAGTAATGTTTACATCAGTGGTCAATGTAAATGCGGACCTCAATACTCTACTAAGATTTCCTTGATCTGTAGTTCCAGGGGCAATTGATCCCAATTCCACCAACAAGGCATTGCTTTGCAACTCTTCCTGAACCGTATTCCTGTTATCGATACCAATGGTTGCATTCACCTGAAGGTTATCCATGATGTCATAGATAAACTTATTGGACGCTGTAATACGATTGGTTGTGCTGGTAATGTCAACCAATTGGCCTATTCTTCTGTAACGAGCAAGTTCATCCTGCCATTCAGCGTCAGTAAATCCATCCGTATCTCCCCTAGCTGAACCTTCAATGTTAGAGAACCTGGAATAACTGGTATTTGCGTTATAATCCAAGTTAGACTCAAAATTCACGAAAGAGAAAGATCCTTGGTACTGCAACTTTTCTGTTACCTTGGCAGTTAAACCAAATGTGAATGATCTTTTAATTTGCTTATTGATGTCATTGTAACTATCATCAGTATACAGACTACCTCCAAAGTTGTAGGAGAATTTATCAGAACCACCGTTAAGACCAACTTTGTACTCTTGTGACAATCCTGGCTCAAATAGCGCCTCGGCAGTACGATCGTATTTCAAATAATCCTTGGTGGCCTTGATTACACCCAGACTACTTTCAAAGTAAGCAGAACTTTTTCCGTCCTTACCTTTTTTGGTGATGATCTGAATAACACCATTAGCAGCATCGGCTCCGTACAAAGTAGTTGCTGCACCACCCTTAATGTATTCAATCTTTTCAATGGATTCCACTGGAATATCAGCCAGAGCAGAAACGTTTGCACCACCTGTACCAATACCTAATTGAGGGTTGGAGTTTAGGTTGTCCACACGAATACCATCCACAATGATAACCGGAGTTGCAGATGACGCTGCAGATATTGGGCCCCTTGTTCTAATGATAGCTGCTGTACCAGGTTGACCAGAGCTCAATCTAACTTGTGCACTTGGCGTAGTTGATTGCAACAATTGGTCAATTTGATTGGCCGGAAGCTTATCAATATCCTCGGCATCCAAAACATCTACCGTAGTAGAAAGTTTTCTTCTGGCAATACCAGAACCTTGACCAGTTACAATAACTTCCTCCAAAGCTTGGGCATCTTCCTCCATCTGGATATTAATGGTATTGGACGCTCCAATAGTTCTCTCGACCGTTTTTTGGCCAATATAACTGAAACGTAATACCGCTCCAGTGGAAGCAGTGATGGAATAGTTTCCATCAAAATCGGTTTGTGTTCCACTTGTGGTTCCCACAACCACTACTGAAACACCAGGCAATGGCAGTCCGGTCGCATCGGTTACATTACCTGAAATGGTTTTCTCTTGTCCAAAAGAGAAGGACATACACAATACCAAAAATGGCATGAGCATGTACAGAAATCTAGTTCTCATGTACTATATTTTTTGAATTAGCAAGGCTAAAAATCTTCATAAAAAGTTGAGAAACAAAAAAATTAACAGGCGATGAACCCACCTCGTTAACACCTCAATATGATAAGTTTTGTTAACTTTAACACTTACGCAAAATACAATCTTCTGATTTCATGTATTGTAGGAAAATAATTCACATTTATTTAACTTAAAATACGGTTTTTAAAGCCCCTATGTTAAATTTTTCGCCCCCATGTTAAAGTCTTGTTATAAGGATATTTTTGAAGCCGGAACGGACGAAGCGGGCCGTGGGTGTCTTGCCGGACCGGTCACCGCCGCAGCCATTATACTACCAAAAGGCTTTAAAAATCCTATCTTGAACGACTCCAAGCAGTTATCCGAAATCAAACGGGAATTTTTAAGGCCCATCCTTGAAAAGGCATCCGTAACCTTTGGCGTATGCCATGTTTTTGAGGATGAAATTGACGAGATAAACATCTTGAACGCCTCCATATTGGCCATGCACAGGGCCCTGAAAATGATGACACAACCTCCATCCTTCATACTTGTAGACGGTAATCGGTTCAAGCCTTATGAAAACATAGGCCATGAATGCATTGTGAAGGGTGATTCCAAGTTCATGAGCATTGCCGCAGCATCCGTTTTGGCCAAAACCCACCGAGACGCGTACATGGAAAAGATCCATGAGGAATTTCCCATGTACAATTGGAAACAGAACAAAGGTTATCCCACAAAGGAGCACAGGGAGGCCATCAAATTGCATGGCTTGACCAAGTACCACCGAAAAAGCTTTAGACAACTCCCTGAACAATTGACACTGGATATTTAAAAATCCTAACTTTGTTTTAAACTTCAACCATGAGACAAAAGCTGCTGTTCTGTTTGCTCACTCTTTTTATACTCGTATCGTGCACCTATGAGGTTAAGACCAAAGCCACATTACTGGACCAACTGCCTCCTAATCCATCGATCATCCTGAAAATTAACAACCTTACCAATTTTAAAAGCGAGTTGAAGAACAATGCTTTTTTGGAAAAATTGAAAGGTTTGGCCAACCTAAAGGACATCCTTGACAAGTTAAAAGGAATGGAATCCCTGTCCAGCGAGTCTACCTGCCTTTTGGCCCTTTATGAGATTGGCAAGGACACCTACGATTATATTTTGATCACCAATACATCGTCAGAACTCTTTCATATTGAGGATGTGGCCAACAAAAAAGTGGAAACCCTTTCTTACCAAGGCTCCCAAATGACCAAGTATAGTCTGGATGACTTGGAGGTTTACAGTCTATCCCGCGATAAGCAAATGGTTTTCAGTTCTTCCAATCTGCTTGTTGAAAATATGATCCGTACCAAAGAGGCTAATCCAATTGACCCTACTTTGAGGAAAATATACGAGGCAGTACCAACCAACAAATCGGCTACCTTGTTCCTGAATTTGACTACTTCTCCATCCATTTTATCTTTTGCCAAATCTGTGGATGAAAAAGCAAGTCCTTTGGCGGAATGGGTTTCCCTTGATTTTACGGCCAACTCCGATCAGGTCAATCTTACCGGTATTGCCATGGCACCCGATTCCACCAAAAATTTCATCAACCTGTTCAGGGGCACAAATCCCTTGACCAACAAGACCCCTCAATTTGCCCCGCTCAACGCCCAAGCCATTGTATCCTTCACTTTTGACGACTACCAGATTTTCGCCAAAAACCAGAATACGTATTTGGATAGGACCAAACCGGTGGACACCTTGTTCAACACCATAGAAGAGATAGGGGTTATCTACCTAAACAACCAAAAAGCGGTTCTTTTGAATTCATATGGTACCGAAAGCCTGTACAATTATATGGACACGCATAAAACCGGTTCCGAAACCTATCAAGGCAGCGAAATTATGGAACTGCCGGATAAAAAGTTCATTGTTACGAGATTCAACCCCTTGGTAAAAGATTTTGAATCTAATTATTGCACCATCCTGGAGAACAGCTTTATCTACTCACAGGATAAGGAAACACTACAGATCATTATCAGCAATTACAAAAGCACTTCTTCTTTTATCAATTCGCCCATTTACATGACCGCGAAGAGGCCTTTAGCCAATGAATCCAGTGTGCTTTTTATTTCTGATGGTTCGGGAATCCAATATTTCGCGGAAAAAGATCTAGAGCCGGAAGTGTTCCGATCCATCCAAAAAAATGATTTGGATGAGCAGGCCTTCGCCTCACAATTGGTTGCGGACAATGACTTTGCCCACTTCAACATTTTAGTTTCCAAGATTGGAAAAGCCCAAGAAAATAATTCGGTTTCCCCTTTGTTCACCATGGAATTGGACACCGACTTGGCCATTGACCCCCAATTTGTGACCAATCACAGGACCAAGGAACAAGAGATCGTGGTACAGGACCAAAACAATATGCTCTACCTTATCTCCTCCGATGGGAAGATTTTATGGACCAAACAATTGGAAGGTAGGATACAACCGCCCATACAGCAGGTGGACATTTACAAAAATGGAAGGCTACAACTCGCTTTTTGCACTAATGACCAGTTTCTGATCGTGGACCGCAATGGGGACGATGTGTCGCCTTTCAAAATCGATTTTGATGGAGGGAACCTAAATCCACTGGCTGTTTTTGACTATGAAGGCAAAAAGGATTACCGTTTTGTGATCACCCAAGGACGCAAAGTGTTCATGTACAACAACCAAGCAAAGATCGTGAGTGGCTTTAAATTTACCGAAGCACCTAGCAACATTGTAGGGACACCCCAACATTTTAGGGTAAGCAACAAGGATTATCTGGTCTTCAAACTGGAGGACAACACCCTTAAAATTTTACACAGGACCGGTAGTGACCGAATTAAAGTGACCGAAAAAATAGATTTTTCGAACAATGATGTGTTCCTATATAAAAACAAATTTTCCTTGACAAACAAAACAGGGGTACTCCATCAAATCGATACCAACGGAAAATTAACCGCAACCAATTTCAATATGAACAAAGACCACGGTATGTTCGCCACCAGTAATACCTTGGTTTTCATGGACGATAACGTGTTGACCATAAAAGGAAGAAAGGTGGAACTAGATCTTGGCGTGTACACCAAACCTAAGATTTTCTACATCAATGATAAGATCTATGTGAGTGTCACCGACATCCAGAACCAGCAGATCTACTTATACGACAGTCAGGCAAAGCCCATTCCAAATTTTCCGGTATTCGGTAGTTCGTTAATAGACCTGACGGATATGGACAACGACAAAAATCTGGAATTGGTGGCCAAGGACCAAGACAACTCCATAATCGTTTACAAACTGAACCAACCCTAGGTTACGACCTATACAATTCTAGATACAGGACATACATTTTCACCTAGTGCCAGTACATGGTTTTGTTAGTTTCGATTGCATTGCTTTTTCGAAACGAACCAAAAAACACACTAAAATGAAAATCTCCAACAGACTACTCTATTGTTTAACTCTTTTACTGCTCTTTAGCTCGGTTACCCAGGCCCAATTCCTGAAAAAACTGGCCAAAAAAGCCGAAGATGCAGCACAACGGACGGTGGAGCGTAGGGTAGAAAATGAAACCTCCAAAAAAACGGACCAAGCCCTAGACAGCATCTTGGAACCGGGAACCGGCGAGAAAAAAACACCCACAACTTCAGGCAGCGGAGGCCCAAAGGACAATCCGGAAAACCCTGCGGAAACAAATAAAACACCCGTCACCTCTGGCTCCAAATCCATAACAGTGTACAGCAAATTCGATTATGTCCCTGGGGATAAAACCATTTTCTATGATGACTATGCCCATGATTTTATTGGCGACTTCCCCTCTAAATGGAACACCAACGGATCGGGCGAAGTGGTCACGGTCAACGATTCCCCACAACGATGGTTGGAATTGATCCCCGGCTATGGCATCTATTTTATCCCCAATGTACCAGACCTACCGGAAGAGTACACCATAGAGTTTGACATGCTGACCTACGGCCTGGACTATAATACCTCTTCCACGGCCATCTTGAAAATCATGTTGAGTGAAGACAAAAATTTTAATGAGGGAGACCATTATGTTGAGGCCAACATCCCCGTTGGGCAATATGCCCCGTTCGGCATAAGAATGCGCAATTACCTCCGTGCCGAAGGATCCCCCATCAACAGTGACGTACATGCCGACATAAGACAAGCGGTACTCAACCAACCCCATATCTCCATTGCAGTGAACAAATCGCGGTTTAGGTTATGGGTCAACGAGGAGAAATATGTGGACATCCCAAAAATGGTTCCCGAAAACAAGATCACTACCCTTAAGTTCAACGTGTACGGCCTACAAGATGGAAAGGAGAAAATCTTTATTTCCAATCTCAAAGTGGCTGAAGGAGGCGTGGACCTCAGGAGAAAATTGCTGGCCGAGGGAAAAGTGTCCACCAATGGCATTCTTTTCACCTCAGGATCGGCCAACATCCAACCCCAATCCATGGGAATCATCCGTCAGATTTCACAAGTGCTTCAGCAAGATGCCTCCATCAAACTAAAAATTGTGGGCCATACGGATTCCGATGGGTCAGAGGCGAACAACCTGAGACTTTCCAAGGATCGGGCCGAAGCCGTAAAAAACAGTTTGGTTACCGTTTACGGAGTGGCCGCGGACCGATTGGTTTCCGAAGGAAAAGGGGAAAGCGAGCCTGTGGGTGCCAACGATACCGCTGAGGGAAAATCACAAAACCGCCGCGTGGAATTCATAAAACTATAAACCAAGACACTATATCATGAAATCGAAATTTTTAATTACCCTGACCGCCTTTTTTGCCCTTAACCTATCCTTTGGTCAAACCTCCTGCAGCCAATACTACCCTATGGTAGAAGGCGCCACTTTTGAATATACCAGTTATGACAAAAAAGGCGGCGAGGAAGGGAGGATCAATTACAAGGTTACCAACGTAACGGGTTCCGGGGACAATATCTCGGCGACCATGGTGATGGACATAGCCGACAAAAAGGGCAATACCTATTCCTCGGAATACAATATTACCTGTGATGGCGATGTAGTAAAAGTTGATTTTAAATCGTTGATGAACGAGCAGATGTTGAGCCAGTTCGGTGAAATGGAGATGGACATTACCGGAACGGACATTGAATGGCCCAATAGTTTGAATGTGGGGCAATCGCTCCCCGATGGCAACTTGAACGTAAAAATGAAAATGAGCGGGGCCATCAACATGAACATGAACGTGGAGACCATTAACCGCAAGGTGGAAAAAAAGGAAAGCGTAACCACACCTGCCGGCACGTTTGACTGCTACGTGGTCTACAGCGAAACCAAAACCAAAATGATGGTGGGCAACCAAGTTTCACCATCCCGCGTTTGGTTGGCCGAAGGGGTAGGTATGGTAAAACAGGAATCCTACAATAAAAGTGGCAAACTGATGGCCAGCTCCCTATTGACGCAGTTTAGTAAATAGTCTTACTATTCTTTAAAACATAAAACCCCGAGGCTTTGCCTCGGGGTTTTATGTTTGGTTTGGAAGAATTAAGAAGCTTTTTCAACTTGCACTTATTGGTTTTATATATGAAAAGTAGCGGATTATTGGCACAATCCCTGTAACAAAGCCTGATGCTTGATTCAATACAATAACGGTCCCGATAAAAACCTAAACCGTTACTTTTTATATACTTTGTTATCAGCAGTTTTTTGTAGTGGTTTACACAGTGGGCAAAGCTCCACCGTCAATAGCATAATTAGTACCAGTGATGTATTTTGCCTCTGCGGAAACAAGAAATGCAACAAGATTGGCAATCTCTTCAGGTTCAGCCATTCTTCCCATTGGCACGTCAACTTTGTCCATTACCACTTTAAATGCTTCTTCTATTGTACTATTTGAAGACTTTGATATGTTTTCAATAAATTCCAACATCAACGTAGTCTTTACCACGCCAGGTGAAACTACGTTTACACGCACTCCCTTTGAGCCAACTTCACTGGCCAATGCTTTGCTGTAAACATTCAGTGCTGCTTTTGCCGATGAATAAGACATTGTCATTTCCCAAATAGGTTGTCTGGCGGCACCCGAAGAAATATTGATGATTATACCGCTTTCTTGTTTGATCATAGAAGGTAATAACGCTTTGTTGATACGAACTACTGACATGAAATTCATTTGCCAATCGGCATTCCAATGTTCGTCAGAAATTGTGCTGAATCCACCCCCAGGACTTAAATTGGCACCTGCGTTATTTACGATAATATCTATTCGTCCGTATTTTTCCAGAATTTCCGTGGCAATGGTTTCTGCGCTTTCAGGTTTTGCATGGTCTGCTGCTATGAAATAATGTCCGTTTGCATTATCTGTTGGTGCAGTTCGAGCAGTTACCACCACTTTAACACCTGCATTGCTTAATTTATCGGCAATGGCTTTTCCAATACCTTTTGTTCCGCCTGTTACCAATGCAACTTGATCTTTCAATGAATTTTGCATACTATATTTTTTATATGAGTTGCAAAGTAAACAACAATACTTTACTTTTGAAAGTAGTAACACCTTTGTATAGTAATAACAAAAAGTAAAGTATTGAGTATAATCAACAGCTATGGGGGATAAAAAAAATAAAAAAAGTGGTGAACGGTGTGCGCTTCAAGAAATTTTAGGTGTAATAGGGGGTAAATGGTCTATGTCAATCATTTATGCCTTGTTTGATGGGAAAAAGCGTTTTAGCGAGCTGGAAAGACTTGTGCCAAACATTAATACTCGAATGTTGGTCAAGGAATTGAAGAACATGGAAGCTAATGGGATAGTTGTTAGAAAAGTTTTTGCAACCGTTCCGCCTACGGTAGAATACACCTTAACCACAAAAGGTAAGAAGTTAGAGCCCATTATTAATGAACTATATAAATGGGGTGTTGAATACGTTGGGTGATTTTAAATTAAAGTCTCTTCAATGGATAGGCGTTCGCTTGAATGGCTGGCAACGCTAAAGATATGATCAGTTTTAAGAAATTACATCGATTGATACTGAATCAAGTTCAGCACAAATAAGCAAAGTTAACTTTTTAAAGGAATTCAGGCCTCCGCTTTCTCCTGTACCAATTCGGCCTCAAACAAAGTAGCAAAATGTTTTAGCAGTTTGGTCTTTACTTCCTCCACATCCACTTCCTTTTTACCAAGTTCCACATGTAAAGAAGTTACTGCCTTGCCTTTGATACCACAGGGGATCATCATATCAAAATAGCCCAGATCGGCATTTACGTTCAGGGCAAAACCGTGCATGGTCACCCAACGGCTGGCCCGTATGCCCATGGCGCAAATCTTTCGGGCAAAGGGAGTGCCCACATCCAACCAAACGCCGGTCTCACCTTCGGACCGTTCCGCCTTAATGCCGTATTCGGCCAGGGTCAGGATGACCATTTCCTCTAAAAAACGAAGGTATTTGTGGATGTCCGTAAAGAAATTGTCCAGATCCAAGATAGGATAGCCCACAATCTGTCCGGGGCCGTGATAGGTAATGTCCCCGCCGCGATTGATTTTGTAAAAAGTAGCACCTTTAGCTGCTAGCACCTTTTCATCTACCAATAAATTGTCGATATCGCCACTTTTGCCCAAGGTATACACATGGGGGTGTTCCACATACAAAAAATGGTTGGGGGTTTCTACATGCGTACCTTCCCTTCGGTTCTTCACCTTGACGTCCACAACATCATTAAAAAGAGCCTCTTGGTAATCCCACGTCTCCTTATAATCCTTGTGGCCCAAATCCTGTACGGCAACTATCTTGTTCATGACACAAAGGTACAAAGACTAGGATTGAGAACCTATTTTTCCAGCTCCACTTCAAGGTCCAGCAATGCCGGATTTTTCATGAGGTCCAAAAAGTCCACTTGGTAGATCATGGTCTTGCCATCTGCACTAAAAGTGGCACCTTCGGCTGTGGTGGATTTTACTTTTTTGGGAAAGTGGTACTTCAGGGTATATGAAGATCCCGAAAGGAACATTTCAGCGCCTTGCATACTGTCCAATTGCTTTTGAAAAAGTGCTTCATCCACAATTTTGGCTGTTCGGGTAAACTTGTTTTTGGCGAAGGAATAATAAACTTCCGTGGCCTGCTCCGAAGCCGGCATGGGTGCGGGCGCCTGTTGACTGCTAGGTCCCAACAAACTGGCCTCTTGAAAGGTATTGAAAGCGTTGTTCACCTCACTGATATCCTTAAAATCGCTAAACAGGTCGAACAACATCTCCTTCTTTTCCGGATCCATGACCATCCGAAGGTTAAAGGGTTCCAATCTTTTCAATTTAGCCTGATCCTCCGGGGGCAATTGGGCAATACTATCCTTATGCTCTTCCAAAAATTCCTTAAAGGAAACAATACTGTCCACGGCCTTCTCATTTGTTTTGGCCAGTTCCTCACCTCCCATCTCCATCATATCGGAGCCATCAAACTTTATGGAAAGCTTTCCGGAACCGTCTTCCTGCAAATGGATTTCTTCGGTAAAATTGCACGAACTAACTAGGACAATGGCCAAAAGACCAACAAACATCTGGATTTTTCTGATCATGGTTTTGTGTTTAATGGCCTATCCATTCTTTGGACACACCAACTTTTGGGCTAAAAATAGCACAATAGCCTTTCTTCCACAATAATGGAACCCAAGTTATGGTGCAGAACGGTACCTTTTCGACAAATTACATAAAGGATGCTTAGTTGGGGTTGTTCAAAATAATCAACGCCGCGATAACTCCGGGCACCCAGCCACAAAACGTTAACAATAGCACGATAAGGAACGACCCACAGCCTTTACCGATCACTGAAAGGGGAGGGAAAAGTATGGCCAACAAAACTCTCCAGAAACTCATATTTTTGATTTTGATTGATGATACTTATAGGTAACCAAATACCTCGTTTTGTTACATAAAACTACTATTTTTAACAACCATCCCACGTAGTATGAGGTTTTGTGTTCTTGTATTCCTTTTCCAAATATCGTTCCTGTCGGCGCAGTATCGCTTTTCGGGGGAAGTTTCGCGTGAAAATGTGGGTAATGCCATCTATTTGTCTTTGGTGGAGGACTACCGAAAATCTTCGCGAGTCTACTTGGACCAAATCGTGAACAAAGTAGCTGTGGATTCTTTGGGAAGGTTTCTTTTTGAAGGGGACAACCTGAATTCCGAAAATCGCATGTACCGCATCCATTTGGATGGTTGTTCGGACGAATCCTCCGGGGTCCACTTTTTAGGGCAGTGCAATAACAGCAAGAGTGTACTTTTCATTGCGAACAATAAAGATACGGTGCAGTTCCCAACTTCATTTGAGGAGCAATCGCTCTGCACCATAAACTCCACCAATCTGAAATCTTCCCTATTGTTGGAATGGGAAATTTTGAAGGAGCAGATGGCCTACGATTTTGTGGACTATCCCAGTGAGGCCAGCAAAAAACTGAACATGAAAAAATGGTTCTCCGACCTGCAGCGTTTTGGAGAAAAAGCCAACGAACCCTTGGTAGAACTCCTGATCTACGATTTTTTATCGGACAAAAGGAACGAAACTTATTCGCATTATCTGCAGGATGTAGGTTCTAATCCGTATTATGAAGAACTGTCCAACCGCTTAGAACAAACCTATCCCGATGCCGGTTTTACCCAAGAATATGAGGCCGAAATTAGCACGGACAAGGATTTGGCCAGTTTCAACAAACCCAAAATAGCCACTTGGGTATGGGTGGCACTTTTGGTATTGGTCCTTTCCCTTTTGGGAAACCTGTACTTTTTGATCAACCGAAAGAAAAGGCTCAAATCCCACAGTGATGACCTGTTGCAGAAACTAACGCCCCAAGAGCAAAAAATTGTACACTACATCCTCTTGGACAAGAGCAACAAAGAGATTGCCAGTGCCCTTTTTGTAAGCCTGAGCACCGTGAAGACCCACATCAACAACCTCTACAAAAAACTCGATATTTCATCCAGGGAAGAAATCGTACTGCTCTTCCAAAAATAAAAATCGACCCAGGGTCTAGTCCCCATTTCCATCTGCCAAAATGGGCATAACCTCTTCATTTTGATGAATTTTCCAGTCAAATCATAAATCTGGAACATCATGAAACACACATGCACCCTTTTGTTGATGCTAACTTCGTTGTTTAGTTTTTCACAGGAATTCAACAAAGAAATCAAAATGGAAAACGGCCAAACCTTTATGGTCGGCAAAATCAATTTGGATGGCCTATCCACCGCGCCTTATGCCCAATGGTTCCAAAAAGGTATGGAAGACTACGCCGTGGACCAATCCTTGGTCGATCTTTTCAAAAAGGACCTCAAAGCGTATCACATCCAACTTTTTTTGGGCACTTGGTGTGGTGACAGTCGGAGAGAGACTCCACGGATCATCAAAATTCTGGAAGCGGCCGAATTTCCCATGGATCAATTGGAAATCGTGGCATTGGATCGCAGAAAGGAGCAATACAAGAAAAGTCCGACTGACGAAGAGAAAGGTCTCAACATCATCAAGGTGCCAACCCTAATCTTCTTCAGGGACGGAAAAGAAGTCAACCGAATCGTAGAAAGCCCGTTGGAATCGCTCGAGGAAGACATGGCCCAAATCATCCTAAACAAACCTTACACGCCCCATTATGCATATTAAAGGATGCCGAGGCAAGGAATTAAAGCGCAAAAGTGTAATTTTGCGCTTTAATTTTTTATAGACTATGCAACTATCGGAACAAGAAATCGTTCGAAGGGAAAAATTGACCAAACTCAGGGAAATGGGCATCAACCCATACCCCGCAGCATTGTATCCTGTTGATGCCACTTCCAAGAGCATCAAGAATGATTTTGAGGAAGGCAAGAAGGTGGTGATTTCTGGTAGGTTGATGTCTCGCAGGATCCAGGGTAAGGCATCCTTTGCGGAACTTCAGGATAGCGAAGGCCGCATTCAGGTATATTTTAACCGTGATGAAATTTGTCCAAGTGACAACAAGGACCTGTACAACGAAGTGTATAAAAAACTGTTGGACATTGGTGATATCATCGGTGTGGAAGGCGAACTGTTCACTACCCAAGTGGGTGAAAAAACGGTGATGGTGAAAAATTTCACCCTGCTCAGCAAATCCTTGCGCCCCCTTCCCCTACCAAAGGTAGATGATGAAGGTAAAGTGTACGATGCCTTTAACGATGCCGAGTTGCGTTACCGTCAACGTTATGTGGATTTGATCGTGAATCCCCACGTGAAGGACACCTTCATTAAAAGGACCAAAATCACCAATAGTATACGGGAATTCTACAACCAAAAAGGATATTTGGAGGTGGAGACGCCTATTTTGCAACCCATTCCCGGTGGTGCTGCGGCACGGCCGTTCTTAACGCACCACAACGCGTTGAACATTCCTTTGTACCTACGGATTGCCAATGAACTCTATCTGAAAAGATTGATCGTTGGTGGCTTTGATGGCGTGTATGAGTTTGCCAAGGATTTCCGTAACGAAGGGATGGACCGTACCCACAATCCGGAGTTTACCGTAATGGAACTTTATGTAGCTTATAAGGACTACAACTGGATGATGGATACTACCGAAAAACTGTTGGAAAAAGTCGCCATTGATGCCACAGGCAGTACCAAAGTAACGGTTGGTGAGCACGAAATTGAGTTTAAGGCGCCGTATCCAAGGGTTCCTATTTTAGAGGCCATCAAAATCCACACAGGTTATGATGTGGCCGACATGGATGAGGACCAACTTCGTGAAGTGGCCCAAAAATTGGGCATCGAAGTGAACGAAACCATGGGTGTCGGCAAATTGATCGACGAGATTTTTGGTGAAAAATGTGAGCACCATTACGTTCAGCCCACCTTCATCATCGATTATCCAAAAGAGATGAGCCCGTTGACCAAGGAACATAGGGAAAATCCAAGGTTGACCGAACGTTTTGAATTGATGGTGAACGGGAAGGAATTGGCCAATGCCTATTCCGAGCTCAACGACCCCATTGATCAAAGGGAACGTTTTGAGGACCAGTTGAAACTTTCCGAAAAAGGGGACGATGAGGCCATGTTCATTGACCAGGATTTCCTTAGGGCCTTGGAATACGGAATGCCCCCAACCTCCGGAATCGGTATTGGTATAGACCGTTTGGTGATGCTGATGACCAACAATTCATCCATTCAGGAAGTGTTGTTCTTCCCCCAAATGCGACCTGAAAAGAAAAAGGTTGAACTCTCCGAAGAGGAAAAAATCATCATGGACCTATTGAAACCTGTTGGCCAAATGCCATTAGGTGATTTGAAGGACAAAAGTGGTTTGAGCGGCAAAAAATGGGACAAGAGCACCAAGAATTTGGCAAAGCTTGGCATTTTTGAGGTTTCCAAAACGGAAGATGGGCTTTTTGCAATCGCCAAATAACCTTTCACTCTTATTTTCAAAATTTAACAAAAAAGCATAGCTTAGAATCCCATATGGAACTAAGCAAGAAAATAGGGCTGATTCTTGGGCCCATCGCCTTTTTTATTTTAACCAATTTGCCCTTTGAGTTGGTCTCCGCCAAAGGGGATCCTGTAATTGCCGTTGCTACTTGGATGTTGATCTGGTGGATCACCGAAGCGGTTTCCATATCGGTAACGGCCCTATTGCCACTCTTGCTACTGCCCATTTTAAAGATTTTGCCCATTGCAGAGGTAGGCGCCAATTATGGCAGCCCCATCGTGTTCCTGTTCTTCGGCGGCTTTGTGATGGCATTGGCCTTGGAAAAGGTGAACCTGCACAGACGCATTGCCCTCAATATTATTCGACTCACAGGGACCACGCCTAACAAAGTGGTGCTAGGTTTTATGATTGCCACAGGATCTTTGAGTATGTGGATCAGCAACACGGCCAGTACGGTGGTGATGCTGCCCATCGCCCTTTCCGTGATCAATCTTTTGGTGGATGATGCCGATGGTTTTACCAAGAATGACCAAAATTTTGCCCTCAGCGTGATGCTCGGCATTGCATTTTCGGCCAATTCAGGAGGAATCGCTACAGTCATCGGCACACCTCCCAATTCCGTTCTCATCGGACTTTTGGAGAATGAATACAATACCGAAATCTCCTTTCTAAAATGGATGACGATCGGCTTTCCCTTTGCCGTGATCATGATTGGCATTTGTTATTTGGTATTGGTAAAATGGATGTTCCCCAACAGGGATCTCAAGTTCAATGCTTCCAAGGATGTGATCCATGCCGAGCTAGAAAAATTAGGCCCTACCTCGGGCAAGGAAAAAATGGTTTTGGTCATTTTTGGGATAACAGTCTTCCTCTGGATCTTTAGAACCTTGATCAATACCATTTTCCCAAAATTGGGATTGACGGATACCATGATCAGTATTTTTGCCGCAATTGCACTTTTTGGCATTCCCTACAATATTAAAAAAGGGGATTTCATCATCGAATGGAAAGATACCTCCCGCCTGGCCTGGGGTATCTTGATCCTATTTGGTGGTGGATTGGCCCTAGCGGAAGGAATGTCCTCTAGTGGAATTGTGGATATGGTGGCCAACGCCATTGCCGAGAGTCAGATCAGTGTGTTACTGACTGCAGGGTTACTTATTTTCTTGATGCTTTTTATGACGGAACTGATGAGCAATGTGGCGTTGGTGGCCGTTCTGGCTCCTGTTGTTGCCGGGATTGCTATTGGTCTGGACATTCCAATTTTGTATTTATTGATTCCGGTGACCATAGCCAGTAGCTGCGCCTTTATGTTACCGATGGCCACACCACCCAATGCCATTGTATTTGCCAGTGGGTATGTGAAAATCCCTCAAATGGCACGGGTGGGTTTTATATTGAATCTGATTGCAGTGGTATTGCTGATATTGGTCTTCAAGTTTGTGATTCCGCTATTGTTTTAAATAATAAATGGCCCTTCCGGGCGGAAGGGCCATTCACAAACTAACTAACTCAAAAAAATGTAAGAAACTAACTCAACCTTACTCTACTCAATTTTATATCAAGTGGGCATCTGCCCTTGAATTCATTGATACAAATGTATGACTGAATAAAGTGAAGATTTTTACAATTAGCCTTTTGTTAACGATTGATACTTAACACCATAAAAAATATTTTTCAGTGTTTTGGGGTTTATTCTGAAAAACTTGCAGCCACTTCTACAAAAGATTGATTTTTTTATCGGGAACTCGTTCTTTTAATGCTTTTACGTACAATATCCTCAGTGGTGTTATTTTTTTGTTAACCCATGTTTATAGGGATTTCATTAACATAGCCACCAAACAAAAAGCCCTCTTGTGAGGGCTTTTCATAGCTAACTAACTCAAAAATTTTGTAAAATGAAAACTAAAACATCTTACCAGATTGCCCCGGCATAGGGGTCAAAACTTTCTGGGAGATACACTGAGGTATCAAAACCCAAATCAATTTTTTCATCCTCTTCCATGTAGTTGATGGATCCGATCGCCACTACGTTGGTGTAGGGATCAAAGTTGGCAGGTAGCATATATTCGCTATCGATACCCAATTCCAATTCCACTTCATCATCCTCTATATAGGTAAAGGATTCAAGATCTACATAAACCTCGTAAGGAGAGAAACCTTCAGGCAGATAATCCCTTGTATTGAATCCAAGATCCATATCCTCATCCTCAATATAGTTGATCGAGCTCACGCTCACTACATCGGTATAGGCGTCAAAATCCGCAGGTAAATACTTTTGGGTGTCAAAACCTAGGCTGGGTTCTACTTCGTTTTCAAGGTATATGATAGAATTCAGATCAAAATAGTTTTTATAGGGGTTGAAACCTTCCGGTAAATAATCAGAGGTATCAAAACCAAGATCGACTTCCATATCGTCCTCTATATATACTATTTCATTCAAATCCAACTCATACGACCAATCTGATATGTTACTCAGATCTAAAGTTGATCCACTACCCTCTGCATTGATGTTCAATGCAGTATAACTGTTTTCCAATGTGCCCTGACTATCAGTTTTGGACTGATGCGTAACGGCGTTCTGCTGTTCGTTTGCTATGGCGGCACTACTTATAAGAACACATCCATAGACCATTAATAACTTGTTCATTTTTTGATTGAATTTTTTGATTGATGTTATGCTTATAAGACTATACGGATTTTAAATTGTTACACCAATTATGATTTTTTTACGAAAATCCGATGTCGCTTAAGCCCAGTAATACAGGGCGTTTCAGCCGAAACTATCAGTAAAACGCAGGACTCCGAAAGATTCGTATATCAGGTGAAAAAAATGTGCGTTAATATTTATTTAACAGTAACTTTTAATGATTTTTAGGTTCTTTGGTAGCTTTAGTTATCCAAACTGACTTATAATGATCAAAAAAAATCTACCTAAACTAATCGTATTGTTCCTATTATTGGGTTTCTACCAACCAGCGGAGGCCCAACTTTTCAAAAAGAAGAAAAAAGCAACCGAGGAAAAAAAGGAGTCGAAGCCCAAACCTGGTGAGGTCCAACCTTATGATAAGGTCATCACCAAGGACGCCAAAACCGATGCCGGACTTTTTAGCGTGCACACGGTTGACGACAAGTATTACTATGAAATTCCTGATTCCCTTTTCAACAGGGAAATGTTGATGGTAAGCCGAATCTCCAAAACCGCTACGGGTATTGGTTTTGGTGGTGGCAAGATCAACACCCAAGTGCTCCGCTGGGAGAAAAAACCTAAACAGGTATTGCTTCGGGTAGCCTCCTATGAAAATGTGGCCGCCGATTCGCTTCCCATCCATGAGGCAGTGGTCAACTCCAACTTTGAACCCGTGCTGTATGCTTTCGAAATCAAGGCCTTCAACAAAAAGGACAGTCTTAACCCTGCTACCGTAATCGAGGTGGACCCCATGTTCACCAAAGATGTGAATGCCCTTGGCCTGCCCGAAGACATTCGCAAAAGATATAAGGTTACCCGCTTGGACGGCGACCGTAGTTATATCGAATCCGTAAAAAGTTATCCGCTCAACATTGAGGCGCGTCACGTAAAGACCTATATCTCCAACGATCCTCCCAGCAATGAAAGTTTGGGTTCCATTTCATTGGAAATCAACAATTCCATGATCTTGCTGCCCAAAGAACCTATGAAGCGCCGTTATTTTGACGAACGCGTAGGATGGTTTGCCAGAGGTCAAGTAGATTATGGTCTGGATGCCCAAGAAAGTAAAACAGTAACGTATTTGGACCGATGGAGATTGGAAGTAAAGGACGAGGACATTGAAAAATTCAAGGCCGGCGAACTGGTGGAACCTAAAAAACCCATCATATATTATGTAGACCGTGCCACTCCAAAAGAGTGGGTACCTTTTATTAAACAAGGTATTGAAGATTGGCAAGTTGCCTTTGAGGCAGCTGGTTTTAAAAATGCCATTTTGGCAAAAGACCCTCCATCCCCTGAAGAAGACCCAGAATGGTCTCCTGAAGATGTGCGTTATTCCGTAGTACGTTATTTGGCTTCTCCCATTCCAAATGCCAACGGCCCTCACGTGAGCGATCCGCGTAGTGGTGAAATTTTGGAATCAGACATCAACTGGTACCACAACGTAATGAGCTTGCTACGTGGATGGTATTTTGTACAGACTGCAGCCATTAATCCCGAAGCCCAAAAAACCCAGTTCAAAGAAGAAATCATGGGTCGTTTGATTCGTTTTGTGTCTTCCCACGAAGTGGGCCACACTTTGGGTTTGCCCCACAACATGGGAAGTAGCCCGGCCTATCCAGTGGATTCGTTGCGTTCCGCAAGTTTCACTCAAAAATATGGTACAGCGCCTTCCATCATGGATTATGCCCGTTTCAACTATGTGGCCCAACCAGTGGACGAGGGTGTTGCCTTGATGCCGAACATCGGTGTGTATGACAAGTATGCCATCAATTGGGGATACCGTCCTATTTTGGATAAGACCGCCAAAGAAGAAAAGCCCATTTTGAACAGTTGGATCACAGAACATGCCGATGACCCTATGTACCGATTCGGACACCAACAAGTGGGCGACATCCACGATCCAAGCTCGCAAACCGAAGATTTAGGGGATGACGCAGTAAAAGCAAGTTTATATGGTATTGCAAACCTAAAACGTATTGTTCCCAAATTAATGGATTGGACCACCGAACCTGGTCAAAACTATGACGATTTGGAAACCATGTACGGACATGTTGTTTCCCAATTTGCAAGATACATGGGCCACGTGGCCAACAACATAGGCGGTGTTTACGAATACCATAAAACTGCAGATCAAGAAGGTGCCGTGTACACCCATGTCAGCAAGGAACACCAAAAAGACTGTATGGACTTCTTGCAGGAACAGTTATTTTCCACTCCCGAATGGTTGATTGACCAGAACATCTTCAACAAAATTCAATACTCTGGTTCTGTAGAACGCATTCGTGCGTTGCAAGAGCGTTACCTGAACACCATGTTACAAATGGGCAAATTGGCCAGGGTCATTGAAAACGAAACCATCAATGGCAACCAAGCTTATGGTTTGTTGGAAATGATGCGAGACCTTCGTAGAGGAATTTGGTCCGAAACCCGCAGTGGCAAATCCATCGACACCTACAGAAGAAATCTTCAAAAAGCACATATTGACCGTTTGGGTTATTTGATGACCGCCGAAGATGAAGCAAAACTTTCGGATTTTGGTGGATACCGCAAGTCCACCCCTGTAAATGGCAGCCAGTCCGATATCCGCTCGGTGGCAAGGGCGGAACTCAATAATTTGAAAGGGGATATCCGATCTGGACTGTCCCGAATTTCCGATCCGATGAGCCGTTACCACCTTCAGGATGCACTGGAGCGCATCGACCTAATCTTGGATCCCAAATAGGAATATTTTTATAGGAATTTATACCTGCAAGGTGTAGCCAAAGTATCATAGGCTACACCTTGTTTTTTTGCCCTTTCACATCTTAATAGGGTCATTTCGCAACATATCATGGCGATTGAAATATGGTTTGATTATCTTAGTTATCCCAAATCTCAACATCATGACCTACAAAATCAAGAGTCTACTCTATTTCTCCTGTTTTATGCTGGCATCCTTGGCCTATTATTTGGTAGACCAGCACGATGAATTCCAAGAACAAATGGCAAACAAATCCTATGTGGAAGCCGACTTTCACGATGCCGATACCCTGGATGAACCCAAAGAGGACCAAGAGGAACTACAACCGTAAACCCTCCCAAAAACCTTTACTGTTAAAAGCTTCACAATTGTAGCTTGAATGATTAAACCAATGGGCAAAGCCTATGTCAAAGGTTCATATCATTTAAAATTTAAGCATATGAAACGATTGGCAGTAGTATTGGTTATGCTCACCACTCTTGGTGTTATGGCCCAAAAAAATGATGGTCTAAGAATGCCGAAAGACCTCAGAATGGATATGACGGCCGAAGAAATGGCCACATTGAAGACCAAACACATGGCATTAGCCCTTGATTTGACCAAAGCGCAGCAAGACAAGGTAATGAGGTTGAATTTGGAGGAAGCCAAACTTAGAAAGGCCAAGTGGGATGAAATGCAGGCATTGAGAGAAAGTGGTGAATGGAAAAAACCCACACCAGAGGAAAAATTTGAAAGGGAAAATGACAGATTGGACCAACAAATTGCTTTCCAAGCCAAAATGAAGGAAGTATTGAACGAAGATCAATACCAATCTTGGAAAGACATGAGAAAACACAAAGCCAGGCATGGCGGCAAAAAAATGCAGGAGAGAGGGAGAAGAGGATAGTGTTTTTTGTTGATTTTAAGGAGCCGCGCCTGCCATGGACGCGGCTTCTTTAATTTTATCGTATTTGCTATTTGTAGTTCTTCACCCGATCATCATTGATTACACCTCCCCAGTTGAGTCCAAACGCAAAATCGTAGGCATTGCTCTCAGCGTCGATATAAGGTTCCATATCCCGTGGTACATCTTCAAACTGAAGTTCAACGGTTTTCATATCCGCAGGCATTTGAAATGGCAACAAAGCCGAAGGTTCAACCTTGCCAGATACCAAATCCATCAACGCTTGGTCCTGAACGCCCATTTGCACCAAAATAGCAGAAGCATAAGGTTCGATTTCGGCAAAAACCATAGGTTTGGAAACCCTGACCAAAACCACAACGGGTTTATCGCCCATTATCTTTTTGGTATCCTTTACCAAATCCAGATCGGTGGTATTGGAGGCTAAAAAAGATTTTTCTTTATAGGTTCGGTTGGTAAAATCTTCCATTGGACTACCACCGGCCAAACTGCTGTCCCTGGCATAGGTTGCAGTGTACGGACCATATTGTAAACTAATGGGAACATAGCCATTTCCTCCTTTTTCATTATCGGAAACTTCATAACCAACTCCCCCATTCGGGTTTTCAATTCCAACTAGGGCAAAATCCGCTGCGGAAGGATCCTCCACAACATCATAATATTTGATGATCACATCCATATTGAAAGGAACTTCATTACGCTCCGGAGTCGCTATCCCGAACCAATTTTTACTGGAGGCAACAAAGCGTTGTGGCACGTAAACCTTTTTCTTTTCTTTCATAGGCAATACATTGCCTTGGTTTTTCAACATGACCACGGAACGCAATTGTGCTTGGTATCCCGCAGCCATAAATTCAGGTTTGCCAACGGTTGCTTCGGTGGCCGCTACATCCAAATACGGATTTTCAAAAAGGTTGGTCCTGAAGATATTTTTAAGCAATCGCACTGCGGACACTTCAAAGCGTTTGCGCATATATTCCTCACCATGTTCCTTCACTCCCATTTGGTAGGCCTCGATCACAGGATCCATATCATTGTTTCCTCCAAATTGGTCGCATCCAGCTTCAATAATCTTGTAATGTCTTTCAGCGACACTTAAATGCTCCACACCCCATGGTTTTCCTTCAAATACATAAACGGAGCTTACATCTCGGGTAATGCCCCAATCGGTGCACACCACTCCATCATACCCATACTTGTCACGTAATAAATTGGTGATCAAATATTTGTTATAAGAATTTCCAACATTTTCACCATTAACAGTATCCCTGTTGGTTGAAATGGTATAATACGGCATCACCGCGGAAGCCATTCCCGTAGCACCTTTCAGTTTAAAGGCACCTTCAGTGAAGGGTTTAAGATGGTCCTTCAAATTATTTCCCGGATAAACGGCGTAGGCTCCATAGCCAAAATGGGCATCTCGTCCACCTTCCTCAGGACCGCCCCCTGGCCAGTGCTTTACCATGGCATTCACACTTTGATAGCCCCAACCTCCATCATCGGAAGATTGAAATCCATCCACATAGGCCCTTGCCATATCGGTGGCCAATTTGGGGTCTTCGCCCATAGTGCCATCAAAACGGGACCAACGGGGTTCCGTGGCCAGATCAATTTGGGGTGAAAGTGCCGTGGCAATACCCAGAGCACGATATTCTTTGGATGCTATCTCCCCAAACTGTTGCATAAGGGCTGGATCAAAACTAGCAGCTATACCCAAACTGCTTGGCCACATGGAAATACGCCCTCCCGCTCCAGCATTGAATTCGGCATAAGAATCGCTGCCATGCCTAGGGTCGGAACTGGTATTCACGGGTATTCCCATCCCGATACCTTCCACAAAAGCTTGGGCATTGTTGTTCCATTGGGCGGCAACACCTGGGGTCTGTACACTGGTAATCAGCACATGTCTAAGGTTGTCATCCTTTAAAAATATCTTTTGGGCATCGGAAAGGTCACTGGCTTTGGCCCCGCTTTCTTCAAAAGGTTTACCGTTATAGGTCACTGGACCAAAAAAACGGTTACCACCACCAGGAATGGATTGGTGGGCACTGTACAGCATAAGTCCTGCAATCTGCTCCACGCTCATTTTGGAAGCTAGGTCGGCTGCCCTTTCCTCTACGGAAAGCCTCCAATCCTCATAGGGATCCAAAGTGCCATTTTTGTTTAGGTCCTTAAAGGCCAATCGGTCCACGGTCAAAATTTGGATTCCCGATTCAGGGGCATAACCAAGAGTTGCGCCATCTGTATTTTCAACCAATTTATAGCCCTCTTTTTCGGCTTCCTTCCATTTAGGCCCACAGGCTACCACTAAAAATGGCAAGACAGTGACCAAGAGGTGCTTTTTTACATTTTTCATGCTAAAGTTTGTTAGTTATTCGTAGTTGAGAATTTAATCCATTGAATTTACGGAATGATGGCCGAGTATGGAAATCCTTTTTACCAATTTGTGGCGTATATAACATAACCATCCTGAGAACTGCCTTTATCATAATCCTTTAAATCCAAATAAGATGAAAGCACGTTTCTTGATTACCGTTATAGCCACCATTTTTGTACTGACCACTAATTTCGCACAGGAAAAAATGCATTGCCCGCCATCGAAATGTGAATTTCAACCAGGCGATCAGGTGTATGCCTTTGGACATAAGATCAAACTGAGGAGCGAACCCAATACCACCTCACCAGCCTTGGAGGAACTAAAAATTGGGGAATGGGTCAAAATCCTTGAAAAAACACCGTTCTCATGGCCTTATAAAGGTTTCGACTCCCCGTTTTACAAAGTAAAATACAATGGCATGACGGGCTATATCCTTGGAGGATTGCTCTCCGTGGAGCGAAAGACTGTGGCTGGACAAAATTATTTTTTTACTTATTCACGTGAAGGAGAGTCCACTTTTTTGAACATCAGGACCGTGGTACATGGTTCGTATATGGAAAAGAAAGTACCTCTCCGAAACCCTCATTTTTCCATCAACACTTTGGGAAATAAGGGTGTTCCCAATCTGGATGGTATCCTATATGTGGATTACCATGCAAATGCATCCAACCTTGATGATGGGGGCATCTATTTGTTCCTCAACCATTTCAATCTATGTGATGCCGTTGCCATTTCCCAGATTGTGGACCAAGGTTCGTCCAACTATCTTTCAGAGCGATTGATCTTTCCCGATGATGCGGACGGAATCCCCAATAAAGTGCTGTACAAAATGGAAAAAGGCCAAAACCTGGACTTGGTTACCGAATGGCGGCAAACCTCCATGGAATCGCGTATCCTGACCTGGGTAGATGGAACCCTTTCCCCAAATATTAGGGAAAAAGGATGGCAACCATAGGATTTGGTCAATAATTCCTTTATTTTATCGTTTATATATCCGATATTTTTATTTATCGCTTTTTTTAACGATATTTGAACTATTCGTCTAATTAAACGATATTAATATGAAAGCCATCCTCACGGGAGACATCATACATTCCAAGGATCATAAAGCCGGCAAATGGTTGCCCGTTCTAAAAAAGGCTTTGGGCCGTTATGGCTCGGAGCCTCTTGAGTGGGAGATTTATCGAGGCGATAGTTTTCAATTGGAGACCACTCCTGAACAAGCACTGGAAGCGGCCATTTACATCAAGGCTTGCCTAAAACAGATACGACATTTGGATGCTCGAATCGCCATTGGGCTGGGCGAAAAAGACCATGCGGCCGAAAAGATCACCGAATCCAACGGAACAGCATTTTATCATTCCGGTGAGTGTTTTGAAAACCTCAAAAAACAGACCCTGGCAATCAATTCAGGTGATGAGACCTTTGATACCACTATAAACGTCATGCTACAATTGGCTTCCTTAACCATGGACAACTGGCTTCCGGCCGCCGCAAAAATAGTTTGCACTGTTTTGGAACACCCAGAGGCCAATCAAAAGGAAATTGCCGCCCTTCTGGAAAAATCGCAAAGTACCATCAGTGAGGCATTGATCAGGGCAGGATTTGACGAAGTGCAAAAAATGATCCATTTTTACAAAACCCAACTCGCCCGACTATGACACTATTAGCGTTACAACTGTTACTGGCCCATTTTGTGGGCGACTTTGTGCTACAACCCGCCAAATGGGTGGAAGACAAGCTCCAGAAAAAGGCAAGATCCAAATACCTGTATTTTCATATTGGAGTGCATCTATTGCTTCTTTTGCTCCTGTTGCAGTTTCAACATTTGGGGGCTATAGCCCTTATTGTGGTGTTGCACTATTTGATCGATCTTGGAAAACTCACCTTCACCAACTCCAAAAACTATCGCTGGCTTTTTGTTGTGGACCAAGTACTGCATCTTTTGGTGCTGGCTACCATTCTGTATTGGATCGAGCCCTATCAGATTCCCTTCTCAGATTTGTTGCAGGAAAAAAACTTGCTGCTAATCACCTTTTTAGTATTTGTCACCTATGTTTCCGGCATCATCATGCGGATGCTGTTGGCCCCTTATATAGATGAGGTCGCCAAGGACGATGAGCCAGGCGAAGGGGGTTCCTTAAAAAATGCCGGCACTTATATCGGTATGCTGGAGCGGCTCTTTGTATTCGGGTTCATTTTGATGCAACAATGGGCGGCCATAGGGTTGTTGATCGCCGCGAAGTCCGTGTTCCGGTTCGGGGACCTTAACAAGGGCAAAAACCGAAAACTCACCGAATATGTGCTGATAGGCACCCTGCTCAGTTTTGGACTTGCCATCCTTTCCGGGATGTTTTATATGTATCTGGCCAACTAGGGTACAAAAAAACCGTCCCATGGGGACGGCTCTCTCAATGAACAAATTAAAATAATGGGCACTACTTAATCATAAGATGTGCTGATCATTCAGCACCTTCATACTTTCCAATATGTTGCTCACGGCCAAGGTCATGGACTTTGCCGAAATGGTGGCACCGGAAATACCATCAATGTCCTCTCCGTAAACAAGGGTTTCCCCTGATTTTTTCCCAATGAACTGCTTCAACCAACGTTGGCTTCCCACCTGTCGCCCATGATCTTCACGATAGATCAGGATCTTTGATTTTTTAACGGCCAGTTCTGGGGTGAACAATACCACATAGTCAAAAACATTTTTCAAACTAGGGGCCTCGCCCAAGTACACATAACCCACAGTCGATTCCCCTGTTTTGATCCTGAAGAGATTTTCGCCCCCCAATTCTGAAGGCGTTTTTTGGTTCAGCGGAGCGTCTACAACAATCAGTTCCAAGGAAAAATCCTCCAACCCAAAAGTTGTCTGCACGGCATTATCCACTTTTTCCTGAAGCTTGGGGGAAATCTTGGGCATTTGGAAAGCTACAAGAAAAAAGGCCGTGCATAACACGGCCCCGCCAAGGGCCTTAAACCTATTTTCCCTCAGCATTTTTAGCTTGTTTTTTATCCGTGATAAACTTGTTGATGGTTTCCAGAACCTGAGCCTTATTGGCACCTTGTTCTTCCAACTGGTAAAAGTGCATAAAAAGAGGTTGGCCATCCACTTGTTTCAGAAGTGTTAGGTCACCTTCACGGTTGTAGACCCCATCCCATGCATCGCGTGCTACGGCCCAAAAATCTTTATGGGTGGCCCACCAATCTGCAGCTACCTTACAATCTGAATCTGCTACTTTTTTGTAGATATTATAACCTTTTTCTTGGGCCAACAACACATCGGTTTCACCATCTTTTCGGACAATCTTGTCATTATCCTGCTCGTGTACCCACCCGGTCGAAGTAATCTCTTGTCGATTACCGCGGCTCATGACATTATAATCACTACGCTTGGAGTATTCCCTTCGGGGAAGTGGCGAATCGCTACGGTTCTCCCAATAATGTTTGCCATCAAAATGTACCCAGGTAGAAGACCCAGAATATCGAGGACTATCATCCACCTGATATACCTTTTGGGTCCACTGTCCCTTCACCTCACTAGCAGGTAATTGGGCAAAGGTCCAGCTATTGTCTTTGTTGTAATGGTATACTTTCTGGTTTTCGAACAACCAATCCTGTCGCCAGTGTTTGATCACGGTGCTATCATTGATCACCAATAAATGTTGAAGGGAAATTTTGTCGTCTTCATCAATAATGGGCAAAGCCAATTCCAAGGCTTTGGAGGTATAATCCAGTTTTTTTTCGTAGTCAATTTCTGGAGCAAAGGTCTCCGTGTACTTAAAGGTCACTTCGTAGCATCCGCACATATCCAGAATGGCTTGGCGGTCCAAATCTTTCTTTTTTTGAGAGAAGCCAATGGTTGTACCTAGCACCATGAGCATCAGGAAGATGATTGATTTTTTCATAATGGTATCAGTTAGATCTTATCAAATTGTTCTGGACAAAAATATTAAACTTATTTAGATTGAATAAAAATAAAATATATATTTGTCGCAAAATAAATTAGAATGAATCTAAATAAGTGTCGATTAAGCCTGTTTTTGTCCCTTATAGCCTGTTTGCATGTCATAGGCCAGGAAAACAGTCCTTCCCAAAAAGATTCCATTCTGACCGAAAATCTGGATGAAGTAGTGGTCACGGCCACTCGAACCATCAGACAATTGTCTTCCTTGCCCCTGCCCGTTACCCTGATTGCAAAAAAGCAGTTGCAACAAACCGGATTTACCCGCCTGAACGAGATCCTGAACGAACAAACCGGCATCATCATGACCCCGGATGCCACCATTGGCGGTGGAGAGGGAGTCCAAATTCAAGGGATTGCCTCGGACTACGTTCTGGTACTCATTGATGGGGTTCCCGTTGTAGGTCGCAGTTCGGGTAATCTGGATCTTAGCCGCTTTGCCATTGGCAGTATCAAACAAGTGGAAGTGGTGAAAGGGCCTGCTTCCAGCCTTTTTGGTTCCGAAGCCTTGGGCGGCGTCATCAATATCATCACGGAAAAACCATCCTCAGAAAAAATCAGTGGGCAGGTTTCACACCGAATGGCCAGTTTCAACAACCAGAACACCAACCTCACCATCAACCAGAAAGGAAAAAAACTGGGATATTCCCTATTTGCCGATCGCTTGAGTACCGACGGCTACGACCTTGCCCCTACCCAAGAGGGCCAAACCATCAATCCCTTTTACAATTACACCCTTAACGGACGCTTGTATGTGGACGCTTCCCAAAAATGGGACGTATTTGCCTCGGGCAGGTATTTTTATCAAGAATTTGATGTGGCCCCCAGTACCAGTGAAGAGCAAGATTTGAACCTTCACCTTAAGGTGAACCATAAACCTTCCATAAAAAGCCAGTTGCACTATGAACTGTACTACACCAATTATATTACGGATGAAAAGAGCATTGACCCCATTGACAACGAACTGTTGGTCGCCAATGATTTTGACCAAAGGCTGTTCCGACCGGAAATCCGTTTCAACCATACCTTTTCAACCCAAAATATCCTGACCATTGGTGCCGGTTACAACTTTGAACATTTGGAGCGATCGCTTTTTGCCGGTGATGTAACCTTTGAATCCCAATACCTCTATTCGCAATTCGATTTTAAGCCACTTGACGACCTTAACATCATTGTTGGTGCACGCTTCGATAACCACAGCGAGTACCATTCGCAATTAAGTCCTAAAATTTCCGGTCGCTACGATTTGTCTCCAAACTTTGCCATTAAAGGTTCCGTGGGCAGTGGTTTCAAGTCCCCGGATTTTAGACAATTGTATCTGGACTTTACCAACGCTGCCGGTGGTGGATACTCCGTTTTTGGAAAGGAAGTGGAACAGGCCGGGATCGAGCGCCTTCAAGAAAACGATGAAATTGCCACCCTTCAAGTGGATCCGTCCGAATTGGGTGACCCCTTGGATGCGGAAAGTTCCATCGGGTACAATCTAGGTTTCGTAATAAAAAAAGGGAAACTATCCACAGAGCTCAACTTTTTCAGAAACGACTTTAAAAACCTTATCGATACCCGAATCTTGGCGTCCAAGACCAATGGGCAGAATGTTTTTGGGTATATCAACCGTGACCGTGGCTATACCCAAGGCCTCGAAATGGACGTTCAATACAAACCTTGGAAAAACCTCAACCTCTCTGCTGGGTATCAATTGCTCTATGCCTATGACAAGGACAAAAGGGAAGCCGTGAAAAATGGGGAGGTCTTTGCCCGAGACCCGGAAACCCTACAAACCGTCCGGCTGTCCACTTCCGACTATTTTGGATTGGAAAACCGCTCACGACACACCTTGAACGCTAAAATCTTTTACGAAATCCCCGAATGGGATGCCAACGCCAATATCCGGGTCACCTATCGCAGTCAATTTGGGTTGACCGACCAGAACGGAAACGACCTTTTGGATGTGTATGATGGCACCTTTTCCAAGGGGTACGCCTTGGTAAACCTAACGTTTGGCAAGACCTTTTTTAAACATTATCAGCTTCAATTGGGAGCCAACAATCTGTTGGATTTCAAGGGGAACAATCCCTTGGCTACCCAAGACAACGAAGTGCTCTTAAACCCAGGAATTCAATTATTTACCAAAATCAATATTCAATTTTAAAAAGTAATACTATGATCAAAAAAACAGCAAACTTTTTCACCTACCTATTTATATTCACGGCATTTGTTGCCTGTAGCGACGATGACGACAATGGTCCAGACCCAATTGCCGTGGAGAGTAGTACCGCCACCAATATTCCCGCCCCACAGACCGGAGGCCAAGGTGAGCCCGTGGGCGGACCTTTTACCAAATTCAGCTTTGCAACAGGTGCCGTAACCACCAGTGAAACGGATTGGGACATTGCCTTTAGAGGTACCAGTATAGCCGTAAACGGGGGAGCCGTTACCGGAACCGACGACGAACCCGAGAGAAACGGGGATGCCGGGGTTTCCATTGAGAGTGGCACTTTTGCCGATATTACCACCGTAGAGGGACTTACTTTTGCACAGGATGCGGATGGAGCCTTTGCCATTGCCAGTGGAAGTGATAATGGCTGGTACAACTACAATCCGGCTACTTTCACTATTACTCCCATTCCCGGAAAAATATTGGTGTTCCGTACCCATGACGGAAAATATGCCAAAGTGGAAATCCTAAGCTATTACAAGGATGCCCCGGCAGAAATTGATGCCATGTCGGATGAGGCACGATACTACACCTTCAATTATGTGTACAATCCCAATGAAGGGGAAACCTCTTTGACCATCAACTGATCAAAATAGGATAAGAATCATTTATTCAGGAAGCTCAAGGAATAACCGCACCATTCCCTTTGTTATCAAATCCATTCTCGCGGTTATGTTGAGTTAGTTTGTGTGAGAAGCGGGGCCTTGGTCCCGCTTTTTTCTGCTTTTACGATACGAAAAAAACGGATAGCGTTAAATGTACTTTCCAAAAATGGGGAACTTGCTACAAAAGCATTTTAAATGGAGAACGATATGGGAGTCATCGCAACGAACAACCGGGAATTGAATTTGTACTATAATGCCGACAGCAGTATCGGTATGCAAACCTTGGCCTTTGTACAGGCCTCCAAGAAAAAGGTATTGGCCGTGGATTTGTCCAAGACCAAGGTCACGGGGACCCAGTGGGCCGAACTGGCCAATCTTTTGGGCATCCAAATCAAAGACCTGATCAATACGGAACACCCCGATTTCATCAAACTATATGGCAAGGACAACGATCTGGAAGGTGATGACGATTGGATCAAAGTGCTGCAAAAAAACCCAAGTGTGGTTACCCAACCCATACTGGTCAATGGCAGCAAGGCCATGCAAGTGAACACCCCATCCGATGTCATGGTTTTTCTGGACAAAGAAAGCTGAACCCCAAACCTGTCTCGTAGATACACTACGGATCAACACCGAAAAATATGTCGCAACCCAAAAAAGTAAAAATAGCGCTATGGATGCTAGTGGCCTTATTAGCCATTGGGGTCACGGCCCAGCTCTGGTTTACCCAAAGGGTAAAGGCCCTATTGTCCGAAGAACTGCCTTCCCACATCCATCTTTCTTATGAAGGATTGTCTACCAATGTACTTTTGGGGAAAATCGGCCTACAAAAAGTTGCGTTTCAGGATAACACCACATCTTTGGACCTAAAAGCAGAAGCGGTTACGCTCTCCGGGTTGGAATATCTTCCCCTGCTTCAAAAAGGAGAAATAGCCATTTCGGACCTGACCGTGGAAGCACCCCAAGTCACTTATCAAAAGAAAAACCTGGAAAACGATTCTATTGCCACTAAGAGGAATCAAGGGGAACCAAAAAATATCAGCATCCAAAACTTTCGCATCCACAACGGACAATTGAAAGTGCTTCAGCACGATTCCGATAGCACCTTGGTACAACTTGGAGGAGTGGATGTACGGGTCACCGACATCACCCACAACAAAGAAACCGCTTCCCTACCCTTGCCCTTCACCTTTGGTGCATATCAAATCCAAACACAAAAAGGGTACTACGATTTGGGCCCTTTGGAAGACTTGCAATGGCAATCCGCAAAACTTGACACTTCGGAAGGAAGCATTCAAAAATTGGAATTGCGTACCAAGTACAGTCGGGAGGAAATCTCCAAAAAACTTACCGTGGAGTACGATCATTACGATTTGGTCATCGACTCCGTCCTGTTAAAAAAACCCGATTTTGGCTTGACGGACCACCTGCCCAAATTCCATCTGGAAGCTCTGGAACTCCACCACCCCATTTTTGAGGTGTATCGGGACAAGTTGCTGCCCGATGATACCACCCATAAAAAATTGTACAACCAAGCGTTGCGCGACCTCGATTTCGATTTGCTCGTGAACACTATCCACATTTCCGAAGGAATGGTCGCCTACGAAGAACGGTTGGAGGCCGACGTAGAACCTGAAAGTCTTCGGTTTACGGATATTTCGGCCACCATCCGCAATCTGCATAGCGAAGGCAGTGGCATGGTATCAGTGGCCGCCCAATCCCAATTGATGGGTGACGGACAACTGACCTTGGATTGGTCCTTCGACCCGCAGAGCCAGAGCAACGATTTTTTGGCCTCTGGTTCTTTGAAACAGTTCCAAACGGAAAATATCAGTCCCTTTTTACGGACCAACCTCAATGCCGAAGTCAAGGGTACCATCAACCAAATGTATTTTACCATCAGCGGCAACGAAGTGGAATCGCAGGGCGATATGAAAATGGCCTATGTCCAATTTGAGTTCGTGGTGCTGAAAAAGGACAAATTGGGCGTGAACAAACTGCTCACCGCCATCGTGAACATCTTTGCCAAGGAAAGTTCCAAGGCCGATGGCGACGGGTTCCGGCATGGGGACTTCAAAGTAAAACGCCAACCCGACAAATCGTTCTTCAACTACCTCTGGCTGAACGTAAAGAACGGGTTAGTGGATACCATGACAGGCAAGGGCAAAAAACGTAAAAAATAACCATGGCGAAGCAAAGAAAAAAAATATACAAGCGCAAACGGTATGTACTGCCCACGATCCTGATCGTGTTGCTCCTCGCGTTCCGCTTGGTACTGCCCTACATCGTAAAAAACTACGTGAACAAGGTTTTGGCTGACATTCCCGGCTATTATGGCCATGTGGAGGACATTGATTTGTCGCTCATCACTGGGTCGTACACCATAGACCGTCTGTACCTGAACAAGGTGAACGCTGGTTCCCAATTCCCTTTCTCGATTTTGAAAAAACGGACATTTCCGTGGAGTGGAGTTCCCTGTTGAAGGGCAAGGTGGTGAGCGAGATCAACATGACCCGACCCACAGTGATCTATGTGTTCGAGGACCAACAAAAGGAAGGCGAAGAAGATGCCGATATAGACGATTGGACCAAGGCGTTGACCGATCTGGTGCCCATCGACATCAACAAATTGGAGATACATGGCGGCAAAATGGCCTTTGTGCAGCTTTCGGCCGACCCCAATATTGACCTACATCTCGAAAAAATTGAACTGTATGCCACCAACCTCCGCAATGTGGTGCGCAAAGAGGCCCGTCTGCCCAGCAACCTATCTGCCGATGCAATCAGTATTGGTGGGGGCAACCTGCATTTGGAAGGCCAGATGGACCTCGTAAAGCAAATTCCCGATATGGACCTTGCCCTGTCCTTGGAAAATGCGAACGCCACTGCCCTCAACGACTTTACCGACCACTATGCGGGACTCGATTTTGACAAGGGCTCCTTTAACCTATACAGCGAACTCGCCATTGCCGATGGCTACCTGAAAGGCTACCTAAAACCCATTTTAAAGGACACCAAGCTCATTGGCAAGGAAGATGCCTTTTTGGAAACGCTCTGGGAAGGGTTTGTGGGCTTTTTTAAGTTTGTGTTGAAGAACCATAAGGAAAACACCCTCGCTACCAAAGTGCCTATTGAGGGCAATCTGAACGATGTGAAGACCAAGACCTGGCCCACGGTGACCAACATCTTTAAAAATGCCTGGATCAAGGCGTTCAAAGGGATTGTGGACAACGACATCGAGTATGAAAAGGTGCAGGAAACCGCTAAGAAAAAAAGCTCAGAGGACAAAAAGGGTTAAGGTTTCTGACTTCTGACTTCTGATATCCGACCTCGGACTTCCGACATCTGACTTCTGACTTCTGATATCTGACTTCCGACTTCTGCTTATTGTTTATTGGTCATTGTAAATTGATTATTGTAGAAAATCCCTAGTTTTTTTACGGTTTTCCGTAAGGCCAAATGTTTGGGAATTAGTATTTTGGCTACTCCCCTTAGAACTTACTGGAACAGGATTATACTTTGGAAATAAGTAATCAAAAAACATTGATAACACACCTTTTTGGGTGTATCTAGATATTTCTTTAATTATGTCTATGCAAGTTACTTTCAATAGTAAGAAAAAAACTAGCAACATTCAGGTTATATTTTATTGAAGTCGAGCTGCAATTGAATGATTATATATAAAATGAAAATTACATTATGGATTATAAATACCAATTGATATTGCTAGGCTCTGAAGTTGAGGCTAAACCCAAAATACTTTCTATATTATTCCAAAAAATTAATGATTTGGGATTGCCAGAAAACATTCTAAAAATTATTGAGGCTGACAAAATTAATTCAGATTACCTAGGAAATCAGCCAGCTTTTGGCCTTTACTTTGGGGATGTTGAGGGCAAGCATAAGCATATAGATATCACCGATATGTTATTGAAGGATGGAACAATGATTCTTCCTGTCTACTTTGGAAATCCTGATGGGGCATTCTCAAAAGAAATTCCAAATAATCTAACCAATCAAAACGGAATTCGATTTTCTGAAAATGAGCTAGATAGAATTGCTAATATTATCCTAGAGTCATTCGAGCTACTTAGAAGCACAAGAAAAATATTTATAAGTTACAAAAGGAACGAATCAACTTCTGTAGCTATTCAATTATATGAAGCGCTTGAATCCTACAACTATGACGTATTTTTAGATACCCACACAATTGGAAAAGCTGAACCATTTCAAGATGAATTATGGCACAGAATGACCGATTGTGATGTAATAGTCTTGCTTAACACACCTAAATTTTTAGAAAGCCACTGGTGTAAAGAGGAATTTGCAGAAGCAGGAACAAAAAAAATTGGATTAGTTCAACTTGTATGGCCACATCATGACATCAAAAAAATAGATTCTGGATCTCACTTGAGCTATCCATTAATCTTAAAAGAATCAGATTTTGTTGCTAGTATTTATGACGATAAAGACAAATCGAAACTGGTTGATATTATGGTTAAGGAGATAATTCAAAAGGTTGAATCAGTTAGGGCTAGAAATCTAGCTTCACGACAGGATAATTTAATAACGGAGTTTAGAAATATAGCTGTCGAATGTGGTAGAACTGTGAACGTTCAGCCCGAAAAATTTCTTACTGAAAATCTTCCTTCTGGCAAAAGAATTATATATATTCCTACAATTGGTATTCCTCAATCTACTAGTTGTCAATCCGCAGAAATCAGGCATGAAATAGAAATAAACAAAGACACTTCCGTAAGGCTGATTTATGATGATCTAAGGATAAGAGACAAGTGGATAAAGCATCTTGATTGGTTAAATGATAACTTCAAAAAAGATATTCTAACATTAAAAAAGCAAGAATTTAAATCATGGCTACAGACGACAAAATAAAAACTATTTTTCTTTCAGCCAGTATTCCTCTTCCAGAACGAGACACCCGATATATTGAAACAGCTGATATAATTGCAATTAGAGACGCTGTTGTTGCATTCGCTACAACTGTACTTCCACATCATCGTATTGTTTGGGGGGGTCATCCCTCCATAACTCCACTAATATATTATGTTTTGGAAAAATTGAATTTAAATATTCATAATCATGTCATCCTTTATCAATCCAAATTATTTGCAAAGAATTTTCCTGAAGATAATAATAAGTTCAGTAATGTGATATTAACTGATATTGTTGAGAACGACCGTGACAAATCCTTGTTACATATGCGAGAAAGAATGCTATCAGAATTTGAATTTTCTGCTGCGGTGTTTATTGGAGGTATGGAGGGAATTGAAATTGAATATAAAATGTTCAAGGAAAAATACCCTCAGGCCTTGCTACTTCCGATTGCTAGTAGCGGTGCGGCTACTAGAATTATATACGAAAACTTTCTGCCAGAAGAAATGAAAAATGAAAGATTTCTTAAGGATTATGGATACATGTCATTATTTCAAAAATATTTAATGGATAAAATTTAAAAAATGGGAAGGAAAGTTTTTGTAACCTATAAATATGGCGATACACATGTCCAAGACTTAAACGTCTACGAAGAATCATGGTTCGGAATACAAAAAGTACCAACCAAAGCTCGCCATTACGTCAATGAGTTAACAAGTATTTTAGATAAGGGAGATAATATTTACAAAGGGGAGAATGATGGTGAAAGTCTAGCTAACTTTTCTGATGAGTATATTGCATCAACTCTAAGAGATAAAATTTACGATAGTAGTATCACCATTGTGCTTGTTTCAAAAGGGATGAAAGACATTTTTATAAATGAAAAAGATCAATGGATGCCATGGGAAATCTCATATTCTTTAAAAGAATCCACAAGAAACGGACGTACCAGTTTGTCGAATGGAGTTGTGGTGGTAGTTCTCCCAGATGAATATGGTAGTTACGGTTATTATTTAAATTTTGATGGCATTTGTAATTGCATTAATTACAACACGGATTTCCTATTTCAAATTTTGAGAGACAATATGTTTAATATTAAAATTCCGGATACTTATTTATGTTCAAATGGTTCAACTATATTCAGAGGTGACTTTTCTTATATTCCTTCAATAAAATGGGAGGATTTTAAGATTAACCCAAATATGTATTTAGACAAAGCCATCAAATTAAGAGATCAAAAAGAACAGTACAATATTACCAAAACTGTAAAATAGCATGAGTTTTATTACTGAATCACAACTAGCAAGCTACAGGTCTAGAACGAAAATGTTTTCAAAAAGTGATATTGTAGTCTTAAATGAGAGCTCGTCCCACGACAAAACTAAACCGATGGTTTTTCTCTCCCATAAACACGGTGAAATAGAAATCTTGCAAGATGTCATAGCATTTTTGAATGAAGAAGGTGTTGAAATTTATGTTGATTGGATGGATGAAGAAATGCCAGCTTACACAAATGCAAAAACAGCGCTGAGATTAAAGGAAAAAATAAAGATATCAAACAAGTTTATACTCCTTGCAACTCCTAATGCGATAAGTTCCAAATGGTGCAATTGGGAATTGGGTATTGGTGATGTAGAAAAATATATTGAAAACATAGCCTTATTTCCAATAAATAGAACTTACCAATCTTTTAGCGGTGCTGAATATTTAAAAATCTATCCTTACATAGATTACGAAAATGGCAATGGAAGATACATAAACAACACCTATATTTCTAAGGGTTATTATGTAAAAATACCTCTAGAAAACGGAAACACAAGGCTAATAACTCTTAAGGAATGGTTCAGAAGATAAACGATAAGATTCACTGAAGATAAAATTGAGCTTTACTTACCACTATTTTGGGGCAAATAATCAATCTTGAATATATTAAATTGAAGCCGTAGCAAAGATTACCCCCACTATTACGGCCGTTAATACTTTAGCTTTGGAATAAAATTAATGCTATCTATCGCAAATCTGAAAACTATCAAAACACCCTCCCCACTGCCTCAATCGTCCTGTCCATCCGCGATGTCATTTCGAACCGACCGAGGGGAGCGTGAGAAATCTCAAAACCAATAAGATTTCTCAATCGTCACTGCGTTCCTTATTTCGAAATGACAGGGAACCGACTTGTCATTTCGACCGAAGGGAGAAATCTAAACCTCTTGATTGTTCAAAAATTCCCAATCAGGATTAAAGGAAAAAATCAAGCTATCCTTCTTTTCCCGTCGCCACTTTTTCAGTTCCTTTTCTCTAGCAATTGCCAGTTCAATGGAATCAAATCGCTCATAATAAACCAAATAAAAACAATTGTATCTTCCAGCGAATGATTTCTTTGCGTGTTGACTATCAAACTGATGCTGGGAAAGTCTGTCCTGGATATTGTTGGTTACTCCAATGTACAATACGGTCCTTTTTTCATTAGTAGTGATGTAAATGAAATAAGGTGATAGCATATTTAAATTTATATAGATTTCTCAGTCGTTTCACTTCTTCGAAATGACAAACCTAACGTCATTTCGACCGAACGGGAGAAATCTCAACCTTAAAATAGATTTCTCAATCGTCACTACGTTCCTCATTTCGAAATGACATGTAGTGATTAAAATACTTTTTTTACCGCCTCAATAGTCCTGTCCAAATCCGCATAGCTGAGGGCATCGTTTAAAAAGTAGCTTTCAAAGGCAGAGGGCGGTAAGTACACCCCGTTGTCCAGCATCCCGTGGAAGTATGTTTTAAAGGTGTCGTTGTTGCCCTTGGCCGCACTGGCAAAATCCACCACCGGTTCGTCCGTAAAGTGTACGGAGATCATACTGCCAAAACGGTTGATCTGATGGGCTACCCCTTTTTCGGTCAAGGTTTCGGCAATGCCCTTGTGCAGATAGGCTGTTTTGTCCGCCAAACTGGTAAACACTTCGGGGTGGTTGTTCAGTTCGGTGAGCATGGCGAGTCCGGCACTCATGGCCAAGGGGTTCCCGCTCAAGGTCCCTGCTTGGTACACGGGTCCGTCAGGTGCCAAGTGCGACATGATCTCGGCACGGGCCGCAAACGCCCCTACGGGCAGTCCGCCCCCGATCACCTTTCCGAACATCACGATATCGGCATCAATGCCCAAGGCTTCCTGTGCCCCTCCTTTTCCCAATCGAAAACCGGTCATCACCTCATCAAACAACAACAAAATGCCTTCTTGGGTGCATAGCGCCCTTAAGTTGGCCATAAACCCTTCTTGGGGAATAATGCACCCCATATTGCCCGGAACGGGTTCCAAAATGATGGCCGCAATCTCACCCTTATTGGCTTCCACCAAAGCCTTTACACTCTCCAGATCATTAAAATTGGCCAGCAAAGTGTCCTTGGCCGTGCCCTGCGTTACCCCAGGGCTGTTGGGACTACCAAAGGTAACGGCCCCACTTCCCGCTTGAATCAAAAACGAGTCGGAGTGACCGTGATAGCACCCTGCAAATTTGATGATCTTGTCCTTGCCCGTGTACCCGCGCGCGAGGCGTACGGCACTCATACAGGCCTCGGTACCACTGTTCACAAAACGGATCTTGTCAATGTTCGGCACCATGGAAACGGCTAGTTGGGCCAGCTCGGTCTCAATTTCGGTGGGCATGCCAAAAGAAGTGCCTTTTTTGGCCTTTTCGATGACCGCATTGATCACAGGCTCGTATGCATGACCCAAGATCAGTGGACCCCACGAGGCAATGTAGTCGATGAGTTGGTTGCCGTCCACATCATAGAGGTAGGCCCCTTTGGCCTCCTTTACAAAAATGGGGTCGCCCCCTACCGCTTTAAACGCCCGAACGGGTGAATTAACGCCTCCTGGAATGTATTTTTTGGCCTCTGCGAACAAGGCACTGCTTCGTTGGTAGATCATATCGTATTCTGTCATTCCTGTGAAAACAGGAATCTATTTTAATGCATTTTCAATGTGTCATTCCTGCGAAAGCAGGAATCCATTTTCAAGGTTTGGATTCCGCATCTAGTGCGGAATGACAAATCGAAGACAAAGGTACATATCCTGTCTATTTCATGGAAACGGATTTTGACTACAATGTATCGTCATGTTGAACTCGGTTCAGCATTCCATCATAAACTGTAAAAAGATGCTAGTGAGAACCTGAAACCAGTTCAGGTTGACGTTGTAAATGTAAGTCAGGTGTTTCCTGAGTGGAGCCGAAGGAGCATGGAGAATGCTACCTGTCAATCCTGCCAACGCAGGAATCCATATCTTACCTGTGGATTCCGCATCGTGCTTCGACTTCGCTCAGCATCCGTGCGGAATGACAATAGCAATGCAAAGTGAATGCGAATCATGCTTCGACTTCACACAGTTTCCCATAGTTTCACATAGAACCACAGTGAGATCCTTCGCTCCGCTCAGGATGACAATTTTGAGATTACTGAGCCCTTCGGATGTTGAGCACCTGCCCGATGGAGATGATGTTATCGTTCAGGTTATTGAGACGTTTGATCTCGTCCACCGAAATGTCATACTTTCTGGAAATGCCATACAGGGTTTCCCCTTTTTCCACCGTATGGGTCACCACTTCTTGAACCTGGGGAACTTCATCCGTTGAAGGTTGACGCACGGTTTCCATGGGGGTTTCCACCACCGCCTCGTCATATTGGTGCAAATTGTACCGTTCGATCAAGGCGATCAACTTTTGGGGATATTGCTTATCCGTGGCATAGCCCGCCTGTCGGAGTCCATGGGCCCATTTTTTATAATCGTCCCGTCGGTAATCGAACAAAAATGCATAACGGGAACGTGAGGTCAAGAAAAGACTGTGATCCCGGAACGAAAACATGGGGTGGTTGTATTTTCTAAAACATTCCCCCTTGGCATCATCATCATGAAAATCGAACTCCCCTTCCCAACCCGTATGGCATTTGATCCCAAAGTGGTTGTTGGTTTTCAAGGTGAGTTCCCCACGACCGGAACCGCTTTCCAAAATCCCTTGCGCCAAAGTAATACTGGCAGGAATGCCAAAGGCACGCATTTCGTATTGGGCGATTTCGGCAAAGGTCTTGATGTATTCTTCAGTACTGGAAATCGGGAATTTTTCAAACCTACCTGGGTCCTCGGGCATGGGATACAATTCCGAACCTTCGGCACTACCATTTGAGATCGCCGTGGGTTGTTTGGTCTCCGTCCTGCTCACTACGGGAGCGCCATTTCGGTGGGTAGACCTTCTTTTTTTGGCCCCGCAACTTGAGAGCAGCAATACTACCAAAAGTGCATATCCGATTCGCTTTATCATACGTCCAATAAGGGTAAATTCTTCTTTTTCAATACCAGGTTCATGCCCTGTATGCCTTGTAATCCACCGGTATGAATGGCCAAGATTTGGGTATTTCGGGGGAAAACTTCCTGGTTTACAAGGTCAAAAATACCAAAAAGCATCTTTCCTGTGTAAATTGGATCTAAAGGAATTCCAGTTTTGTGTTTAAAGTCGTTGATGAAATGGATAAGTTCCTCGGTCACTTTTGCATAGCCCCCAAAATGGTAATCTGTCACCAATTGCCAACCATCATTGCATGCGAAGCGGCTAACGGACTCGTTCAAAAAATCTCCTTTCAAGGCAGGAAAACCCAGTACCTTCTGATGTTTTTGGCTTGCGTTGATGAGTCCGGCCACAGTGCCACCCGTTCCCACAGCGCAGCAGACCACATCAAAAGTTGCATCGGATTCCGTTAAGATTTCGGTACAGCCCTTCACGGCCAAATCGTTGGTTCCACCTTCGGGCAGAAGGTAAAAATCCCCGAATTTATTTTTTAAATATTGGAGGAAAGTTTGTTCTTCCTTTTGACGATGCTGCTCTCTCGACACAAAATGAAACTGCATGCCTTGTTCATGGGCCAGGGCCAAGGTGGGATTATGCTGCCATTGATCTTGTAATTCTTCCCCCCGTATGACCCCGATGGCTTGAAAACCGTGTTCCATGCCTGCACAGGCCACGGCTGCAATGTGGTTGGAAAAGGCCCCACCAAAGGTGAGCAAGGTAGCATGTCCCTGATTTTTGGCTTCAACCAGATTGTATTTGAGTTTGCGGTATTTGTTCCCGGAAATCAAGGGATGGATAGTATCTTCCCGTTTGATGTACAGGGTCACGCCCTTTTCTTTTAAAAGGGGATGGTCTATATGCTGGTTGGGGATGTTCAATCCAAAGAATTAACGCGTCAAGTACTGCAAAAAACCAAAGGTTTTCCGTTTGGAAAGATACTGCATATCCTTTTCATGGGCATAGGCCTCACGCTCAAAGCTAATGTTCTGATACGCTCGGTAACTGTCCAGATACAGCAACGTACGCAGTAACCATTCTGTAATATAAAGAATGTAAAAAGGTAAGATCAACAGTTCGCGCTGTTGACGCAGATGGATACGCTCGTGATTGATGAGCACCTCATCCGTCTTCAGGGAATCCTCCTTCAAGATGATGAACGGCCAAAGGGAAAGGCCCACATAATTTTTATAGAAGACATGTTTAAAAACGAGTATCACCTGAAATGTATCAAAGCTTTCCTACAAATATAACGGCATAGCATGCAGAAAATAAGGCCATCCCGATAATAATAGTAACAATTTCGGTGAATAACCCTGTTTTCGAAATCTTAAAACCTTGGTTGCTTTGATCGGAAAGCCGTAACTTTAAGTAATGATAGGGTAATTTCATACATGAAAGAACACATTCCCTTGGAAGAGGGCGATTTTTACTTTTCGGAAAAGGGATATAGGGTTTTTACGGAGCAGTACCTTTTAAAACGGGGCTATTGTTGCGAAAGCGGTTGCAGGCACTGCCCGTATGGGTATAATCCTAAAACCAATTCGAGGTCGTAAATGCCTCATTCGGCATAATATTTGTGCATGTTTTACCAATCTCAAGAATTTAAAAAAAGTACTATGAAAAGTTTAAAACGTATTGCACTGGTCGCCTTCACCCTGGGTCTGTTCGTTTCCTGTAGCACCGTTCAGGTAGTTTCCGATTACGACAAACAGGCCGATTTTAACACGTATCGAAGCTATGCTTTCTACAAAACAGGTATTGACAAGGCCCAAATTTCCGATCTGGACAAAAAACGCATCTTGCGTGCCATTGAAACCGAACTGGCTTCTCGCGGATTTGTAAAATCGGACAATCCTGATGTTTTGATCAGCATCTTCACCAAAGAACGTGAGCGTGTTGATGTCTACAACAACTACGGTTGGGGTTGGGGCGGATTCTACAATCCCTATGTTTGGGGTCCCGGTTGGGGCTGGGGTTGGGGCAACAATGTGAGCACCCGCACCGAAGGGTCATTGTACATTGATGTGATCGACGCCAATAAAAAAGAATTGGTATGGCAAGGACGTGGAGTGGGCACCTTGAGCAATACCAAGAGCATTGAAAAGAAAGAGGAGCGTATCCGTGAATTTGTTTCCCAGATTCTGAAGGAATATCCTCCCCAAACGGCAGTAGCCGTTAACTAAAAAATACGAACCGCCCAAAGGGCGGTTTTTTATTGCTCTTCATTTAGATTTTCGAGATTCCGACATCGATTTCGTATCTTTAAGTCCAATAAAAATGCACAAATGAGTTACGAATCCAATCCCATACTGGACAAACTTCCCAAGCACCTCAAACAGTTCATCAAACCGCAGAACTATGAAGATTACACAGCCATTGACCAAGCCGTTTGGCGTTATGTGATGCGAAAAAATGTGGATTATTTGAGCCAAGTGGCGCACAGTTCGTATGTGGATGGATTGAAGAAAACCGGCATTTCCATCGACCAGATCCCGAACATGTACGGTATGAACCGTATCCTGAAGGAAATCGGTTGGGCGGCCGTGGCAGTGGACGGATTTATTCCCCCTTCGGCCTTTATGGAATTTCAGGCGTACAATGTGTTGGTGATCGCTTCGGATATCCGTCAACTCGAAAACATTGAATACACCCCCGCACCGGATATCATCCACGAAGGGGCCGGACATGCACCCATTATTGCCAATCCGGAATATGCCGAATATTTAAGGCGCTTTGGGGAGATTGGCTGCAAGGCGATTTCCAGTGCCAAGGATTATGAACTGTACGATGCGGTGCGCCATCTTTCTATCATCAAAGAGGCCCACGGCACACCCCAAGAAGAGATTGAAAAAGCTGAAAAACATATCGAATACCTGCAAGAGAACATGGGGGAACCCAGTGAGATGGCCCTCATCCGTAACCTGCACTGGTGGACCGTGGAATACGGCTTGATAGGCACTGTGGAACATCCCAAGATCTATGGGGCGGGACTGCTTTCCTCCATTGGGGAAAGTGCTTGGTGCATGACGGACCAAGTGAAAAAGATTCCCTACTCCATTGAAGCGGCACGAACCGAGTTTGACATTACCAAACCACAACCCCAGTTGTTCGTTACCCCGGATTTCGCTTTTTTGAGCCAGGTGCTGGAAGATTTTGCCAATACCATGGCCGTACGTAAAGGTGGGCTTTTGGGTATCAAAAAATTGATCACTTCCCAAGCGTTGGGTACCATTGAGCTGAGCACGGGACTCCAAATTTCAGGGGAATTCCATAATGTGATTGAGCATGATGGCAAACCTATCTATATCCAGACCAAAGGCCCGACAGCCTTGGCGTATCGGGAAAAAGAACTCGTGGGACATAGCACCGCCTATCACGAGGAAGGTTTTGGGTCGCCCATTGGGAAATTGAAGGGTATCAACATCGCCATTGAAGATATGGGACCGCGAGATTTGAAGGCTTATAAAATTTACGAAGGGGAGCAAATTTCCTTGGAATTTGAAGGAGGCATCAAGGTTGAAGGAACCATCATAACCGGTACTCGAAACCTGATGGGCAAGATCATCCTCATCACCTTTAAGGATTGTACTGTGACCCATGAAGGCAAGATACTGTTTCAACCGGAATGGGGGTTGTACGACATGGCCGTTGGCCAAAGTGTGGTTTCCGCCTACAACGGTCCGGCCGACCTCAATAGTTTTGACCTCATCACCCATCAGTTGACCGAGACCACTATCAAGCCAAAGAAAAGTGCCAAAAGGTTGCAATTGGAGCAATATTACCAGCAAGTGCGGGACTTTAGGGAAGGTACAAACACCACCATTTCCCGAAACAAGGTTTTCCAGGTCATCAAAAGTGAATTCCCTGAGGATTGGCTATTGCCCGTGGAATTGTATGAATTGGCCAAACAGGGCGACGACCACCATTTTCAAAAAGAAATATTGGACCATTTGGAAAACATCAAACGCAACAATCCGAAAGTGGGCCATTTGATCGACGACGGTATCAAATTGGCAGATGCTAGCTTGGTAAGTTAAAAGCCAAGTTTTTCGATATTGGATTCGGTTTCCTTCAGTTGGGGCACCATGGCCTTTTTGATGGGATAGAAAGCAAATTTAAAGGTCTTACCATCTCGCTTTACCCCGAGTTCCACTTCGTGGTCAATACTACCTTGCCAAATGCTGCGGGAAAATACCTCATCCCCTTCACGTAACCCTGCATTCCAGGCTGCACTGCCTTCCACTACACTTTGGATTCCTTTTCGGTCTTCGGTAAATTCAAAACCCAACTCGTAGATATCGTTCATGGGATCATATTCCAATCCCAGTTCGTCGAACAATCCATAAAGGTCCACCTTGGCCCCTTCCTCAATATGTTGTTGAAAAAAGGCCTCAAAATCATCACCTAAAAATTCCTTCATCACTTTAATGAAATAGGCATGGGTCAATTTTTGGTCTTTGGCCTTGACATCCTTATAAATTTGATGCATCACATTATCCAAACTTTGTTTTCCTTTGGATGTTTCACGGATTTTTTGGTCCAAATAGAAGGCAAACACAGCCCCTCTCCAATACGGCAGTTTGGAATAATCCCGATTGCCCCAAAAGTTATCGTAGTTGATATCGGTATTGGGAGCTTCCACCACTGGGGACGCATACAAATCACGGATGGTGCGGTTCATCTCGCGGATATAAAAGGCTCCAGTTAGACCATTGATCTTGTTGGCTGCAATATTTTTGAAGGTATAATATTCGGTAAAGCCCTCACTGAACCAATATTGTTCCTCCTCGTTGGAATTTTTGATGGTATGCCCGATCCAGTTGTGCATCAACTCATGATTGAACAGGTACACCAACTGTTCAATATCCGTAAAATCGTTGTTGGAAATGGAGGTGGCAAAAGAATTGGTGAGCCCCGTCCCTTGAAAACTGCTTCCGGTTTCCTGCGGAAAAGGCTGCATGGTCACTGTGAAGTATTCTTGTGAATGGTCGTTCCAGAAATTGCGCTGACAGGTCAAAGTCCGTTCCAGCACTTGGAACACCTTCTCCTCTTGGAACGGAATCCATTCCCCTCGGGTGGCCAAACTGATCTGGTTGCCTTGGATCTCCCCGGAAAGCACCCTAAAGTCCCCTCCCACAAAAATGGCATTTCCAAAAAGTGCCATATCCATATCCTTCAACTCTTGCAACTTTTTTTGGCTTCCAAAACTGTTGTGGATGGTATAATCCTCTGGAAACGCAGACCAATCCAATACAATGTCCTGATTGCTCTCTGCCTGTTCGGGCACCATGAACATATTGTGGGAAAACGCATGGAAATAAGCATCGCTGATGATAGGTCGATAGATTCTGCCTGTAGACAAGTCACCATCAAAGTCCTGCTTGAGGAAATACTCAAACTCCAATTGTTCGGTATCCTTGGGATGCATCAACACGATGCGACTGCTATCCATATCCTTTTCCACCACCCCTTCCACATTCAGCAAACGCATCTCACCCAAGGTGTTGAACAGTTTTTCCTGACCCCACGCCTCATTGGGAAACGACAGGGTGGTCACCCCACTGGTATCCGCGGGAATACTCATGCGGATTTTCAGTTGTGTCACGCTATCCACCTTAACCGGGGTTATGGTGTAGCAGATGTCGGCTTTGGGTTTTTGATTGCAGGCAAAGAAAAAAGTGGCTAAAAGGCCGGTTAGTAGAGCTCTTTTAAACATGGATTACATTGATTGATGAACTATAAAGACGCAAAAAAACGGGAAATGTGACAGATTAATCCAGAATTTTATCCAATTCCTCCATATTCTGTACCGGGACATCCTCAAAAACCAAGGTCCAACCCATGGAATGGGTGAGCACTAAAATACGGGAAAGTTCACTGACCAAGCGGTTTTCGGCATTGGATCGTAATGTGGAAGCATCGATTTTTTTCATCAATGAAGCGTTTACATTGCGTTTGATCAAATTGTAATCTTCCGCCTTGAAAGGATTAAGGTAATCAGCGGTGACATCGTAGTATTCAAAATCGGGATTGATCTTGATTTCCGGATCCGGAATGTTCGTAATCTTAACGGTCTTGTTCTCCTCATCCAAATCATAGGTAACTTGGGAAAGGTCATACACCACCATCACCTCGGCATTTACGACTACCAACGCTTTTTTCTGGGCGGTGACCAAGGGGCCAAAAAGTTCCCGCGAATCTTTATAATTGTATACTTCCGCAAAATGCCCTTCCGTCACGATCAATTTGGAAACGTTTTTAAGTTCCTGCTGGATCAGCATGGAATTCTCTTCCAAGATGGTCTTTTTTTCCCTATCGTCGGTACAAGACCTGTAGATCAAAACCGAAGCCAGGGCAATCACGGCGCCAATGAGTATTTTCTTCATTTATTCGAATTTCATGAAAGGATACCTTTCTTGAAGATACGTAATTTTTGCCCGGAGCGATGTCCTAAACTTCTCGTGCGCCTCTGATCCTGGGTTAAAAGGACGGTGTTGCAGCCCCTTTCGAACGCTTTCCACTTCGTCCATAATGGGGTAGGCTTCGGAAGAAATCCAGACGGTTTTGAATTTTTCCCAAATGTAATCCACGGCCAACGCATTGGGATGCACCATATCCTCGGCATAAAAACGATAATCACGCAGTTCATCCATCATGATCTCGTAAGCTGGAAAGTAGGACACACTGCGTCCATTTATTATATGATGTAGTGCTGTAATTAGATGCGACTTGCCCTGTTGGTTTTCCATAAAACCATCTTTCAGGTGCCGAACCGGCGAAATCGTAAATATGAGTTTTGCCTTGGGATTTGCGCTGCCAATCAAACTCACCAGATTTTCCAAACTGGATTGGATGGTATCAACAGAAAGTAGATTTTTAGTGAATTCCCTTTGGGGAACTTTATGGCAATTGGCCACTATTTTTTGGGAAGCTATATGTTCGTACACCCAAGCCGTTCCCAAAGTTATGATGATGTGGGAAGCACTTTCCACCCATTGCCTTGTGAGTCGCAACCTTTGGTTGAACAGTTCCACCAAGGTTTTTTGGTCATCGGAACGCACCTCGGAATGCGCATCAAAACAACGCCAAATACCCTCTTGGCAGAATACCTCATCTTGTTGGTAAAAAGAACTTTCCAGTGCGCGCTTGACCAAGTTTTCCAAAGCCAGGGGCTGGAACAACACCCCGAAGGGATTTTGGTATTGGGGAAATTGAAAGTAATTCAGCTTGTACCCCATGTTTTCCACAAAACAAGAACCCAACAACAGCACTTTTCCCTGATAATCGATGGGATGATCTGCGGGCTGTAAGGGTACTTTGGTCTGTAGCTCCATCAAGAAAGATATGCCTTCACTTTATCTAAAGCTTCTGGGATTCCAGCAGGGTTTTTACCCCCTGCGGTTGCAAAGAAAGGTTGGCCTCCACCACCGCCTTGAATGTATTTGCCCAATTCACGGACAATGGTTCCTGCATTCAGGTTCTTTGCAGCTACCAATTCCTTAGAAATATAACAACTCAACAAGGCCTTCCCTTCACTCTCGGAGGCAAGTAATAAGAAGAGGTTGTCCTCTTGTCCGCCAATTTCAAAAGCCAAATCCTTGATGCCCGCAGCATCCAAATCCACTTTTTTGGAGAGGAATTGGATTCCGTTGATTTCTTTCAACTCGGCGATCAGGTCATTTTTTAAACCTTTGGCCTTGTCCTTCAACAATTGCTCCACTTGCTTTTTGAGCGCGGTATTTTCATCCTGCAAACTTGCCACGGCCTTTACGGGGTCTGGGGTATTGTGCAAAAGATCTTTGATCTCGAACAACATGCGGTTGTTCGTAAAGTAAAATTCTTTCACTGCATCGGAAGTGATGGCCTCGATCCTTCGGATACCTGCTGCCACGGCACCTTCTGACACAATCTTGAAATGCCAGATATCCCCTGTGTTCTTCACATGGGTACCGCCACAAAGTTCAATGGATTGTCCAAAACGGATGGTGCGAACGGTATCTCCATATTTTTCGCCAAAAAGGGCCATGGCCCCATCTTCCATGGCTTGTTTGATGGGTACATTACGATGTTCCTCCAAAGCCAAATGTCCATCGATACGAGCATTGACGAAGTTTTCCACTTTTCGCAATTCCTCAACGGATAGTTTGGCAAAGTGCGAAAAGTCGAAACGCAGGTATTTGGAGTGTACCGCAGAGCCTTTTTGCTCCACATGGGTTCCCAGAACTTCACGAAGTGCTTGGTGCAACAAATGCGTAGCGGTATGGTTGCAAGCTGTCCTCCAACGTTGCTTATGGTCCACTACTGCCTTGAAAGTCTCGTTTACGTTATCGGGCAACGATTCTGCAAAATGTACGATCTCGTTGTTTTCCCTTTTGGTGTCCACAATATAGGTGACATCGCCGTTCGGTGATTCCAGATAACCTTTGTCCCCCACTTGGCCTCCGCCTTCGGCATAAAAGGGAGTTAGGTTGAACACCAATTGGTATTGGTCCCCCTCCTTTTTACTACTGATCTTTCGGTACTTCACCAACTTCACATTAGCTTCAAGACTATCATAACCGATGAATTCCTGTTCTGAATCTGTCATCAAAACGGTCCAGTCATCTTTGGAAACCTCGGAGGCAGCACGGGAACGGTCTTTTTGGGCTTTTAGTGCCTTGTTGAAGCCTTCAACATCGAGTTGATATCCTTTTTCCTCCAAAATCAAGGAAGTCAAATCGATAGGAAAACCGAAAGTATCATATAATTCGAAAGCTTTTTCGCCATCAATGGTCTTTTCCTTGGCCGATTTGATGACCGAATCCAAAAGTACAAGACCTTGCTCTAAAGTGCTCAAAAAAGAACTCTCTTCTTCCTTGATCACATTCTCTATCAGTTGTTTTTGTTCCTTCAACTCTGGGAAAGCGGTTCCCATTTGTTCGCCCAGCACCTTCACCAATCGATGGATAAAAGGTTGGTTGGTATCCAAAAAGGTAAAACCATATCGGATCGCACGTCGCAAAATCCTTCGGATGACGTAACCCGCTCCTGTGTTGCTCGGCAATTGCCCATCGGCAATGGAAAAGGAAACCGCACGCACGTGATCGGCAATCACCCGAATGGCAATATCCGTTTTCTCATCCTTGCCATATTTGTGTCCCGTGATGACCTCAATTTCACGGATCAATGGGGTGAACACATCGGTATCGTAATTGGATTGAACGCCTTGCAATACCATGCAAAGTCGTTCAAAGCCCATTCCGGTGTCAATATGCTTTTCTGGCAGGGGCTCCAAACTTCCGTTGGCCTTGCGGTTGAACTGCATAAATACCAAGTTCCAGATTTCCACCACCTGCGGATGGTCTTGGTTCACCAAGGATGCCCCCGGAATTTTTGTTTTTTCAGCCTTGGAACGAATGTCCACGTGGATTTCGGAACAGGGCCCGCAAGGTCCCTGATCGCCCATTTCCCAAAAATTGTCTTTTTTGTTTCCTTTGATGATGCGGTCTTCGGGCACAATGGCCTTCCAAAGATTGTAGGCTTCTTGGTCCAATGGCAGGCCATCGTCCTCGCTGCCCTCAAAAACAGAAACATATAGGCTGTCCTTATCTATTTTGTATACTTCGGTGAGCAATTCCCATGCCCACTGAATGGCTTCTTTTTTAAAATAGTCCCCAATACTCCAGTTGCCCAACATCTCGAACATGGTGTGGTGGTAGGTATCCTTCCCCACTTCTTCCAAATCGTTGTGCTTTCCGCTTACACGCAGACACTTTTGGGTATCGGCCAAACGCTTGTGCTTGGCTACGGAATTCCCCAAGAAATATTCCTTGAACTGGTTCATACCTGCATTGGTGAACATCAAGGTGGGATCGTCTTTCATGACCATTGGGGCCGATGGAACGATCTTGTGGCTCTTCTCTTTGAAAAAGTTTAAAAACTGGGCTCTAACTTCTTGGGATGTCATTGAATTCCTAGGGTTTTCTTAAATTTAACACTTAAAGCAAAACAATTTTTATATTTGTCTGTTTTGATAAAAGAGTGAGCAAAAATAGGATAAAATCCATACATGTCTAAAGTTAAGTACTATTACGACCCGGACACCCTTTCCTATCGAAAGATCGAACCGAAGAAATCCAAAAGATACAGGAATGTCCTGTTATTTGTATTGGGTTCCGCCTTGTTCGGACTTCTCGGTCTTGTCATCCTTTTGAACACCCGTTGGGTGAACACACCAAAGGAACTTTCTTTGGAACGCGAGGTTAGGAACTACGAGTTACAGTTCGATATTTTGAGCAAGAAGATGCAACAGATGGAGCAAGTTTTGGCCAATATCGAAGATCGCGACAACAATATTTACCGATTGTATTTTGAAGCCAATCCCATTCCCGAAGAACAACGCAAGGCCGGATTCGGGGGAATCAACCGTTACAAATCGTTGGAGGGTTTTAACAATTCAGAAATTATCATCGATGCCACCAAGCGGTTGGACATCATACAAAAGCAGATGGTGATCCAATCCAAATCATTGGACGAAATCGCCAAATTGGCCGAGGAGAAGGAAAAATTATTGGCTGCCATTCCTGCCATTCAACCCATCAATAATGAAGAACTTACTAGGATGGCCTCTGGTTACGGTTGGCGTTCCGACCCCTTTACCAAAGCACGTAAGATGCACTGGGGCATGGACTTTACCGCGCCAAGGGGAACCCCTATTTATGCCTCTGGAGATGGGAAAATCACCCGTGCCGACAACAAATCTTCGGGGTATGGCAAACACATCCGAATAGACCATGGTTACGGTTATATTTCCTTGTACGGTCATTTGAGCAAATACAATGTTACCGTGGGCCAAAAGGTAAAACGTGGTGACCTCATCGGGTTTGTGGGCAGCACCGGCCGTTCCGAAGCACCGCATTTACACTACGAGATCTTTAAGGACGGGGAACGCATCAACCCCATTAACTTCTACTACGGAAGTTTGACAGCAGAAGAGTTTGAGAACATGCTCAAACATGCCAATCAAGAGAACCAATCCTTGGATTAATGCACATAGAGCTTCCTGAAAAAAGATATTATGGCATTGGTGAAGTAGCCAACGCCTTTGGGGTAAACACCTCCCTGATCCGTTTTTGGGAAAAGGAGTTTGATGTGCTACAACCCAAAAAAAACGCGAAGGGTAACCGAAAATTTACACCTGAGGACATCAAGAACCTTCAAATGATCTACCATCTGGTGAAGGAACGGGGGTTTACCCTGGAAGGTGCCAAGACCCATCTGAAGGAAGAAAAGCAAAAGGCACTTTCAACTTTTGAAGTCATCCAAAAACTGGAAAAAGTAAAGGCCGAACTCCTGAAAATCAAGGAACAACTATAAAACACTAAAACCATACGAAAATGAAAAAAGGCATCATCGCCATCATAGTACTGATTGTTTTGGCAGTACTCATTGGCAGTTGGTACGTAAGCACCAACAACAAACTTGTGGACATGAAAGGCCAGGCGACCAAGCAATGGGCCAATGTGGAAAGTTCTTATCAGCGTAGAAGCGATTTGATCGGGAATTTGGTAAAAACTGTACAAGGTGCCGCCGATTTTGAGCGTACAACCTTGTCGGAAGTCATCGAGGCTCGGGCCAAGGCCACTTCTACCACCATTGATGCGAACAACATCACTCCAGAGCAAATGGCACAGTTTCAGGAAGCACAGGCGGGCCTTTCCTCTGCATTGTCCAGATTATTGGTCACGGTGGAACGCTATCCTGACCTCAAGGCCAACCAAAACTTTTTGGAGCTACAATCCCAATTGGAAGGCACTGAGAACCGCATCAACGTGGAGCGTAATCGTTTCAATGATCTGGCCGGGGAGTACAACATCAAAATTCAACAGATACCCACCAACATTGTGGCAAGTTTGGCCAATTTTGACCCCATGGCGCTTTTCACTTCCAAACCAGGAGCTGAAAACGCCCCAGATGTGAACTTCGAATTCAATTAAGCATGTCGAACATGTCGCACGTAGAGGAATTTTTAAGTGCCGAGGAAGAGCAGGACATCATCAATGCCATTGTTGAAGCCGAGAAAAACACCTCTGGTGAAATCAGGGTACACATTGAGGCCACTGCCAAAATAGATCATTTTAGTAGGGCCCAGCAAATTTTTCACTTTCTGAAAATGGGCAACACCAAGGAAAACAACGGGGTGTTGATCTACGTGGCCGTGGACGACAAAAAATTCGTGATCTATGGTGACAGTGGCATTGACCGTGCCGTTCCCAAAGGCTTTTGGGACACCACCAAGGATGTGATGGCATCACATTTTAAAAAAGGAGATTTTAAACAAGGAATCGTTGAAGGGGTTTTAATGGCAGGGAAGGAACTACAGTCCCACTTTCCATGGAACCAGAACGATACCAATGAACTGAGCGATGCCATATCCAAAGGGTAGTTTCATACTGGCTTTTTTATGCGTCTCACTAGTTTGGGGGCAGTTCACCATACCTGAAAAACCCAAGGTTCAGACAAGCGTTTACGACTATGTGAGCCTTTTATCCACTTCCCAAAAAAGGGAGTTGGAACAGAAACTCATCCGATATTCCGATAGTACTTCCACCCAAATTGTAGTGGCCATCATCGGTTCCACCGAAGGTGAGGACATCACCTATCTTGGAGCTCAATGGGGCCATAAATGGGGCATTGGACAAGCCGATAAGGACAACGGCGTTCTGGTTCTTTTGGCCAAGGACGACCGAAGGATCGCCATCAATACCGGTTATGGAGTGGAAGGCTCCCTTACCGACCTGATGTCCAAACGCATCATTGAATCCGTCATCATTCCCGAGTTTAAGAAAGGGGACTATTATGCCGGTCTTGATAAAGGTTCCGACGCCATTTTTAAAGTATTGACAGGGGAGTTCAGTGAGGACCGCACCTTTGGCAATGCTACCCGATTCCCTTTTGAAGCTTTGTTTCCCTTTATCATTTTTATCGTGATCCTGATCATTCTTTGGAGTAGAAAAAACAAAGGAGGCGGTGGCAAAGGAGGTCGCAGGGGCAGCGGACTCGACATTTGGGACATGATCATTTTGAGCAATATGGGCCGTAGTTCCGGTTCTTCCGGTGGATTTGGCAGTGGAGGCGGATTCAGCGGGGGAGGTTTTGGTGGTGGCTTCGGGGGAGGCGGCTTTGGAGGCGGAGGAGCCTCTGGAGGTTGGTAAATTTCCTTCAAGCAATTGAAAAGCAACCCATTGGATACTTTATCATCTTCGGTTAAAAACTGTGATGCTTCAAAAATCCGCCCTATTCTTCCTTACCCTATTTATTTTATCCTGTAGCGATTCAAAAACGGAACTCCCTGATTGTTCCTTAGTCGATTGCGATGTAGCAGACAACACTGTCTATATCCTGTTTTTAGATGCAGATACAGATGAAAATCTTTTGGACAGTGGAGGTATCCAAAATGAAACCGTTTTGATCAGCGATGGTACCAATGAGATTTCCCATTCAATCGTAGAAAATACGGAGAGGGGAACAATTTTATACTTCAATGTGAACCCTGCCAACTATGGCAACAAATCTTTCGACATCACTTTTGAGGGTGGGGAGTTATTTACCATTTCTTTTAACACGAGTTATTTAGAAGGTGAATGCTGCGGACCTTTTACAGGAATCGATGCTATTGCAATTAGCACCTACCTCAACGAATATTCAACAACCGGAGCACTGCCGTTGAACATTACCTTGTATATTGACTAACCACTACTCTCTTAGAATCTGATGAACCTAGGACCTCCTCCCTGGTTAGGCGCGCCCTTTCCTCCAAAAGAATCAAATTTGATGGTCAAACTTCCCATAAAATAACGCTTAAGAACGGTACCTTGGTAATCCTGAATAAAATCCTGTCCGGTGGTTCTTTGTGAGTTGATGTTCTGGTTGAGCAGGTCAAAAGCCAATACCTTTAAAGTAGCCCTCTTTTTAAACATTTGAAGTCCCAAACTCATATTCCAGAAAATGGCATCCTTATCAAAGCCGGCACCCAAATTTCCATTGTAGCTATAGGTGATATCATTCCCCCAGACCAAATTTTCAGGCCAAAAGGTCGTCAACTTAATGGCCAGGTTGTGCGTGATGTAATCGATATCGTTCACATTATCCAGGTTATAACGGGTGGAATAGATGCCCAATCGGTATTCCGGCTCCAATTCTATTTTCTCCATTAAGTTGAACAACAACCCAATCCTTGGGTTCAAGTTGAGAGTTTTGGCCTCTAACCTACTTCCATTGGTGAAACCTACTTGACGGCTGATATTGGCGTATGGATTGATGGTAAACTTCATGGTGTACAAGCTATCCTTTTTGATTTGCCTGGAATAGCTGATTCCCATCCAACCCCGGTAGTTTCCTGCCACGTTTTGATAATTAGTTGTCCTGATAAAATTTTCGTCCGTGGTAGTGCTGGAAACAATCTTGTCCTTTTCAAGCGTCATCCCAGAATAAATGAAAATTCCAGTTCTGTCCTTCCAATTATAATCGTTATAATTCAAATAGATATTATGATTGATTTCCGGACCCAAATTGGGATTACCCACAATAATGTTCAAGGGGTTGCTCACATTCGGAACCGGTTGCAACTGGTTTACCGAAGGTACATTCAAATTGGAATTGTAATTGGTACTGAATCTTTTACCATTGCCAATGTCATAGTTCAGGTATGAGTTGAACAAAAGATTGCTGTAATCCTTGGAAAAGGTGGTGGATTGGATAAAATCCTCATTGTCCAAACCTATCTGTTCCAGTCTTGCCCGAAAGTTGAACCGTAACTTTTTTCCGTTGGAACCAAACCCGATTTCGGGAATGTGTTTGTTCACATTGAAGTTAAAATCCGAACTCAACGTTGAATTGAAAACATAGTCCCCCGTAACATCATCAAAATCGGCAACAGATCGTTCGTTGTTCTGCTCATTGTTGTTGTAGCTGTATCGGAAATCCAGGTATAGATCTTTGTTCAAGGAGTGACGGTACGAAGCTCCCAGCTCATAGGAATCATTGGAATTATCAATCGTGGTACGCTGATCTTGGGTCTGTTCGCTGGGGTTGCCCCCGAAAATACTACGCTGTGTATTCAAGAAAGATTCCGAGTCGTTCACCCGATTGCTGTTATCAAAATAGGCCCGGACATAGCTACCCAGGGTATCCAGCTTTTTCATGATCTCCAATCGATTGCCAAAATTTCTTTGGAAACCATCCGTGGTCTGTAAACTGGTACTGCTGTTGATCAAATTTCCATCCTCATCCGTGGAAACGGTATTGGACGAATCCGTGGACCGCGTGCTGTTCATGTTCAAATTGGGCTGAATGGTGATTCTTGTGGTCTTGTCCACATCAAATTCCAAATTAGCGGCCCCTTGATTGGAAATGGTAGCCCCCACAAAACTGGATTCGGTGTCGGTAAAATAACTGCCATCGGGTAAAATGTTCTCCCGAAACGTTTTTTCGTTGTTGTATGAATCGCTGTAGGCATAAAAATAGTTGCCGTCCGTTTTGTACTTGCCCTTGTCCTGGTCGGCATAACTGGCTCCCAGAGTTGAAGAAGTGGTAATCCCCTGTCCAAATCCGAACGACATGTTTCCTATGGCAAACCCACCATTGCTATTAAAGCTAAAGCCGCCTCCCCGGGAATTGCCAACCATCTCATATATTTCATCAAAGGAGAATCCCGGGTTGTTGATATTGTTGGAGCTCCCCAGTACACTGATCCGTTGGGTATCGTTAAAATAGTTGAGCAATCCGTTGGCCTGATACCGGTCATCCGTTCCGTATCCGCCGGACAATCGGCCCATATACCCTTTGTTCTTATCCTCTTTGAGCGTGAGGTTAATGGTCTTGGTCTCGCCATCCCCTTCATCACCTACAAATTCCTGTTCCTTGGTTTTGGTATTGGTAATTTGGATCTTACTGATCACGTCCTTTGACAAGGTTTTAGTCGCCACCTTCGGGTCCGTGCTGAAAAACACCTGTCCATTGACCAGTACCTGGTTCACCTCCTTGCCGTTGACGGTAATCTTCCCATCACTGTCCACCTCCACTCCAGGGAGTTTTTTGAGGACATCCTCCACCGTGGCGTCTGGCCTGACCTTAAACGAGTCCGCATTGAATTCCAATGTATCCTTTTTGATGGTGATGGGAACACGCTCCCCGATCACATCGATACCTGCGAGTTGTTGAACCCGCTCCTCAAGCCTAATTTCACTAAGGGTAACTTCGGGTTTAAGCTCCACTTCCTGGGCTACGGATTGGTATCCATTGGATGAGAAAGCCAACCGCAGTTTTTTGTATGCTGTTTTTCCCTCTAATGCAAAAAATCCGTCGGCATTGGTGATGGTGTAAGTGACCAAAGTGCTGTCCTTTATGGTCTCGGCATATACCGTGGCCGCTTCAATTGGGTTTCCGGTGGCGGCATCCACAATTTTACCCTTGACCATAAATTCTTGGCCGGACATTGGGGTAAAGGAAAAAAATAGGGAAACAAAAACGAGGTAGAAGTAAATTCTTTTCAAATGGCAGTTTGTTTTGTGATTGACTTAGCTGTCAACCAAAATATTGCATTGAAATTTTATTGGCGATCCTTTTAACGAAACTTTGAGAAAATTTCAACAAAAACAGGTGTAGACCTTAAAAAAATCATAAAAATTTGGCTATACATATCCATTGTCAAAAAAACATTCGTAAATCCCAACACCCCATTCATCAACTTACCGGATTCCCGTGCCTATTTTTAGCTATCTTGTTCTGGCAAATCCATAGTTTAATTAACACCCTGTTTGGCATGTCCCGGTTTTTAAAAATCACCCTGTTTTCGTTCCTGATTTTAGTCGCATCCTGTAAAAAGAAGGGAGAAGCTCCCGATACCGACAATCTCTTCAAATTCAAGGATTATATCAGCTACCATACCCATGGCAACCAAAGCATATCCACTCCCATAACCATTGCCCTTGCCCAACAGTTGGAGCAATTTGAGCTCAACCAAGAACTGCCCATGGAATATTTGCAGATTTCACCAAAGGTGGAGGGCAAGTTGATCATTGAAAATGGTCGGGAATTGACCTTCCAGCCTTCCGAATATTTAAAACCGAACACGGAATATGTGGTCACTTTGGCCCTCAGCAAACTGTTTGAAAACATCGATAGTGATTTTAAAAAATATACCTTCAGTTTCAAGACCATTGCACCCAACTTCAAAATCAATTTGGGAAGTCTTCAGTCCTATAGCAAGGAATGGCAATATTTAACGGGCACCTTGGATGCTTCGGATATTTTGGATGCTTCAAAAATAGAGAGCATTTTGTCCATAAAGCAGGGCGATAAAAACGTTCCTGTAAAATGGGACAATGCCTCGGAAAATGCCCAATACTTCAGTTTTAAGATCGATAGTATTTCCAGGAAAGCGGACGACAGCGAACTTACCATTGAATGGACCGGAAAGGCACTTGGGATTGATAACGAAGGTTCGGAAAATTACACCATCCCCGGATTGAACAAATTTGTAGTAGTGGATGCCAAAACTAGCTCTTCCCCTAATGCCGTCTTGACCTTGAATTTCTCGGAACCCTTAAAACAAAACCAAAACCTGAATGGATTGGTGACTGTCGAAAATGCGGAGAGTCTTAGGTACGAGATCAATGGTAATGTGTTGAGAGTCTACCCCTCCAATCGTATTTTGGGAGAAGTACGGATCAATGTTTTTGAGGGCATCAAAAGCGAATATGGCTTTACCCTAAAGAACACCTTTTCCGAACTGGTTTCCTTTGAACAATTGAAACCCGCAGTGCGATTGATTTCCAAAGGAACCATTCTACCCAATGCCGCCTCCACCCCCATCTATTTTGAGACGGTGAACCTGTCAGCCGTGGAAGTTCGCGTGATCCAGGTTTTTGAGAACAACATGCTGCAATACCTGCAGAACAACAACCTTACGGAGAGTTATAGCCCCGATTTCAGGCCTGTAGGAAGAAGGGTGGCCTACAAAGTGCTTCCCCTTGCAGAAAATGGAGAAGAAAATTCCAGTTATTGGAAAGCCCATGCCCTTGACTTGTCGAGCTTGATCAAAGTCAACCCTGGTTCCTTGTACCGAGTTGAATTCAGCTTTAAAAAAGAGCACACTACCTATTCCTGTGATGATTCCGAAACTTCCGAAGATCAAACAGAAGCCTATACATCCAACTCCGATGAGGAATCCTTGGAAGAGCGCTATTGGGACAATGAAATCTATTATTGGAGAGACTACGAGTATGATTGGGAGAACCGCGACAACCCTTGTCACCAGGCCTATTATAATTATGACAGGATTGCATCCACCAATCTTTTGGGCAGCGACCTTGGCTTGATCGTGAAAAAAGGGAACAACCGCTCCTACCATTTTGCGGCCACCAATCTGTTGACCACCAAGCCCGAAGCCAATACTATCATCAAGCTCTACAACTATCAGCAGCAATTGTTGGGAGAGGTGACCACTGATGCCTCTGGGTTATCCATTTATGACGGGGATAAGAGCGTGGCTTTCGCCGTTGCGGAAAAGAACAACAATTTTGCCTATGTCAAACTTTTAGATGGCAATGCATTGTCCTTGAGCACATTTGACGTATCCGGGGAAGAATTGCAACGGGGCCTTCAAGGGTTTCTGTATACCGAAAGAGGGGTTCACCGTCCTGGGGATGTGATCCATCTGACCTTTGTTCTGGACGATAAAGGAAACCCATTGCCCATGGGTCACCCTGTTACTTTAGAGGTGAGTGATGCCCGCGGAAAGTTGGTACAGCGCAATGTGTTGACCGAGGGAACCCTTCCTGTTTCGGAAGGATTGTTTGCCAAAAAAGAGGAAAATTTTTATTATTTCCCTATTCCGACCCAAGCCGATGCCCCAACGGGAAATTGGTCAGCTAAAGTTCTTGTGGGCGGTGCCCAGTTCAACAAATCCCTGAAAGTGGCCACGGTAAAACCCAACCGTTTAAAAGTGGATTTTTCTTTTGATGACGAAGTGTTGAAGGCCAACACGAACAACCGTGGCAAAGCCATTGTTCAATGGTTGCACGGTGCTCCCGCACGTAATCTCAAAATCGATATCAATGCCAACTTGAGCAAAGCTTCCAATGCGTTCCCAAAGCTGAAGGATTATGTGTTCCAAGACCCTGCACGCGATTTTTATGATACCGAACTGCAATGGATTTCTTCCAAATTGGATGCAAACGGAGAGTTGGACATCAACGAAAAAATAAATATCAACGGTAACGCCCCCGGTATGCTCCAAGCAACGTTCACCACCAAGGTGTTTGAAGGTGGCGGGGATTTTTCCATAGACGTGTTCACCAAAAACGTGGCGCCCTATCCCTATTTTGTGGGATTGCGTTCCCCAGAGGCCAAGCAGTACGGTTCATTCATGACCGATGAGAACAACACCTTTGCTGTCATCACCGTGGACGACCAAGGCAAGCCATCCGGCAATCGAAAATTGAAAGTACAGGTGTACAAAATTGAATGGCGCTGGTGGTGGAACCGGGGGTACGACAACCTATCCCGATATGAGAATGCCTCCGTTCACAGTCCGTTCAAGGAAATGACCGTGACCACCGGAGCGGATGGCAAGGCCAACTTCAACCTAAATGTACCCGACGATGATGGTGGACGTTTCCTTATTCGGGTGATCGATGAAGCAGGACATGCAACAGGGCGCACGGCTTATTTCTACCGCAATTGGTGGAAAAGGCCATCAGGAGATTCTGAAAGTTCCAAGATTTTGGTATTCTCGGCAGATAAGGAGAACTACAAATTGGGAGAACAGGCTACCATTACTTTCCCTTCGGATAAAGGTGGAAGGGCCTTGATCAGCATCGAAAACGGCACCGAAGTCGTGTCCCAACAATGGATCGAGACCACTGCCAAGGAAACGAAGGCCACCATTCCCATTACGGCGGAAATGGCTCCGAATGCCTACATCAACATTTCTTTGTTGCAACCGCATGGACAGATAGCCAACGACCTCCCCATCCGATTATACGGCGTTGTTCCCTTATTGGTGGAAAACCCGGCCACGTTGCTGGAACCCCAGATTTCGATGCCCGAAGTACTGGAACCCGAATCATCATTTAAGGTTACTGTTTCGGAAGCGAATAAAAAACCTATGACCTATTCCTTGGCCGTAGTGGATGATGGTCTTTTGGACCTGACCCGTTTCAGGACCCCTGATATCCATGCTTCCTTTTATGCAAGACAAGCATTGGGGGTAAAGACTTTCGATATATTTGATGATGTGATGGGTGCCTACTCTGTGAGTGTGGACAACATCTACGCCATTGGTGGAGGTGGCATCGGGGCCGGAGCGAAAAACCGCAAGGCCCAACGCTTCAAACCTGTGGTCACGTATTTAGGCCCTTTTACCTTGAAGGCGGGTGAAAAAGCATCCCACACCATTGAAATGCCCAATTATGTGGGCTCGGTTCGCACCATGGTTGTAGCGGGCAACTTGAACAGTGCCTACGGAAACACCGAAAAAACCACTCCGGTGCGTAAACCTTTGATGGTGTTGACGTCTATCCCCAGAAAATTGTCCCCTGGAGAAACCGTGACCATTCCGGTTACCGTTTTTGCCATGGAACCCAAAGTGAAAAATGTAAAAGTTTCCATCAATGCAGGCAAGGCCTTGGAGGCTATTGGGGAAACAACCAAGAACATTAACTTCAATTCTGTTGGGGAACAGATCGTGAATTTCGACTTTAAGGTGAAGCCCGCTTCCTCATTCCAGACCATTACCGTAACGGCAAGTGGTGCCGGGGAAAGTGCGAGCAGCAAAACGGAGATCGATGTGGAAAACCCGAACCCTATCACCACAAAAAGCGATGTATATACCATTGATGCCAATGGCAGTATGACCATTCCTTTTGAAACGTTCGGCACTTCGGGGACCAATGAGGCCTTTATCGAATTCTCCACTTTACCTCCTATGGATTTCAGCAAGCGATTGGATTACCTGTTGAGATATCCTCATGGTTGTGTGGAACAGACCACCTCGGCGGCTTTCCCACAATTGTTTTTGGCGGATGTGCTGGACATCACTTTTGAAAAGAAAAAGGAGATTGGGAAAAACGTAAAGGCGGCCATCAAAAAATTGGGCGATTTCCAAACCCCGAACGGGGGACTCAGTTACTGGCCAGGTTATGGCAATGCCGATGATTGGGGCACCTCATACGCAGGTCATTTTATGCTGGAAGCCAAACAACAGGGCTATCAGTTACCGTTGACGTTCTTGACCAATTGGTTGAAATATCAAAAGACAGCAGCCCGTCAATGGAGCAATCAAAGTACTGGTTATAACGATGATATTTCACAAGCGTATCGCCTGTACACCTTGGCTTTGGCGCAACAGCCCGAATTGGCAGCAATGAACCGTCTTCGCGAAGCCAAAAACTTGAGCAACGAGGCCAAATGGCGCTTGGCAGCGGCATACGCGTTGGCCGGAAAAAAAGAAGTGGCCCAAGAGATCGCACAAAAGGCCAATATCAACTTTACACCTAGCAATTATGATTACAGAACCTATGGTTCCGTATTCAGGAATAGGGCCATGGCACTGGAAACCATGGTGATTTTGGGAGATTCCAAACAAAGGGATTTGTCCATTTCCCTTGCCAAGGACCTGTCTTCCCAAAGTTGGTACAGCACCCAGGAAACGGCTTTTGCCTTGTTGTCCCTTTCCAAAATGGTGATGAAAAACGGAGGAAAATCCATCGACCTGACCTATACCAACAACGGTAAGGAGATTGTGGTAAAAACCGATCGGGCTATTGCACAAAGAGGACTCACCATTACGTCATTCAAGAATGAGATACAAGTGACCAACAAACAGGGAAATACCGTTTATGCCACCCTGACCCAGACCGGAAAATTGCCTGTGGGACAAGAGTTGGCACAACAACAGAACCTGAACCTCAATGTGACCTACAAAGATGCCTTGGGCAATACCTTGGATGTTTCTGAACTGCGACAAGGAACCGAATTCCAAGCAGAGATTACCGTCTTTAACAGTTCCAACGACTATATCGACAACCTGGCGTTGACCCACATAGTGCCCAGTGGTTGGGAGATTGTGGACACTTCCTTTGCTGGCGGGGACAATCCGAATGCAACCAAAGCGGATTATGTGGATACCCGCGACGACCGTACACATCTATATTTTGACCTTGGGGCGAGAAAGTCGGCCACTTTTACCGTTAAATTGAATGCTTCTTTCCTCGGTGATTATTATTTGCCGGGAGCCCAAGTAGAGGCTATGTACGACAACAACTACCAAGCACGAAACAAAGGAAATTGGATCAAAGTAGTACAGTGATGTGTTTGGAATGAACAGGTTTTGGGAACGATTAAAGAAGTTTGCATACCAGCATAAAATCAAGTTGGCCATTTTTATGGCCTTCTTGGTCTTGTGGCTGTTCTGTTTGCCTAAAAATCTGTTTGACGACCCCACCTCAACCGTGGTGAACAGTTCTGATGGCACTTTGATCGGGGCGCGGATTGCAGATGACGGTCAATGGCGGTTTCCCGAAATGGATTCGGTTCCCAAACGTTTTGAAGCATGCGTCCTCATGTTCGAGGATGAATATTTCTATAAACATCCCGGTTTCAATCCCATCTCCATTGTAAAGGCCATTGGTCATAACCTGACCAAAAAATCCCGAAGGGGTGGCAGCACCATTACCCAGCAGGTCATCCGGTTGAGCAGGAAGAACAAGTCTCGGACCTATGCGGAAAAAGTGGTGGAAATCTTCCTAGCCACGCGGCTGGAATGGAGGTATTCCAAAAAAGAGATTTTACGATTGTATGCCTCCCACACCCCTTATGGTGGTAACGTGGTAGGATTGGAAACAGCGGCTTGGCGTTATTTCGGTATCCCCGCCCAAGAACTGAGTTGGGGCCAAGCCGCGGCACTGGCCGTATTGCCCAATGCACCTTCCCTCATTTTTCCCGGAAGGAACGAGCAAATACTTCTTGAAAAACGAAATGCGCTTCTGAAAAAACTAAGGGATAAAGGAACCTTTGACGCTACCACATATGAACTGGCCATTGCCGAGCCCCTTCCCCAAAAACCGGTTCCCTTGCCCGACATGGCCCCCCATCTTACCGAACGCATCCGAAACGAACATCCCGGGGAACGTGTAGCGACTTCCCTTGACAGGGCTTTGCAACAAAGATTGAACATCTTGGCCGAAAGGCATTACCATCAATTGAAAAGCAACGAAATCCATAATCTGGCCATTTTGGTGCTCGATGTGGAAACCCGAAAAGTCTTGGGTTATGTGGGCAATTCCCCTTCGGGAAAAGAACATGCCAATTACGTGGACATCATCACCAAGAACCGAAGTACAGGAAGTACCTTAAAACCATTTTTGTTTGCTTCCCTATTGGATGAAGGACAGTTGTTGCCGCATAGTTTGGTGGAGGACGTACCGACCGTGGTCAATGGGTATCATCCCCAAAATTTTGACAAAAAACATGTAGGCGCCGTACCTGCCAGCAGAGCACTTTCCCGCTCCCTGAATGTCCCGGCCGTGAGATTGTTACGGGAATATGGCCTTCAAAAATTCTATAACAAACTCAAGAAAATGAACATGGCCTCACTGGACAGGCCATCCTCCTATTATGGTCTTTCCTTGATATTGGGAGGTGCAGAAAGCTCCCTTTGGGAGGTAACCGAATCCTATGCGTCCATGGCTTCCACTTTAAACTATTTCGTGGGACATTCCAGCACCTATCGCACCAACGAATTTGTAAAACCTTCATACCTGTCTGAAACAGAAATCGATTTGGGAACCCCACAATTTGACCCTCCCATTTTTGGGGCCGGGGCCATTTACTCCACCTTTCAATCCATGTATGAAGTAAACCGCCCCGAAGGGGATGAAAACTGGCACTTTTTTGATTCCTCCCAACCCATTGCCTGGAAAACGGGCACCAGTTTTGGATTTAAGGATGCCTGGGCCGTTGGGGTAACGCCCAAATATGCCATTGGGGTGTGGGCCGGCAATGCCGATGGCGAAGGTAGGCCCGGCCTGACCGGAATCACAGCGGCCGCCCCCTTGTTATTCGAAGTTTTGGATGCCCTTCCTCATAGCGGATGGTTCCAAGAACCTTTTGATGATTTGGTAGAAGTAGAGATCTGTTCGCAAAGTGGTTATCGGGCTTCGGTCTTTTGTGACGATGTAAAAAAAGAATACGTTCCTACCCATGGTACCCGAAGCGGCCCCTGCCCTTTCCACCAACAATTGTTTTTGGATGCTTCGGAAACCTATCGGGTAAACTCGGAATGTTACCCTTTGGAGAACATGGTAGCCAAAAACTGGTTCGTTCTCCCACCTACCATCGAGTACTATTATGCCCTTTCCAATCCCAATTACAATGAATTGCCCCCTTACATGGCCAATTGTTCCGAAATGGAGAACCAATTGATGGAATTCATCTATCCGAAAGCGAATGAAGCGGTATTGCTGCCAAAAGACCTAGGTACCAAAACCAAGGATATCCTTTTAAAATTGGCCCATCAACAAAACAATGCCACGGTATATTGGTATTTGGATGATACCTATATGGGCAAAACGGAAAACTTCCACGAGCTTGTTTTGGACATTGAACCTGGGGCATATATCCTAACGGCCATGGACAATTTGGGCAATCGAATTCAACAAAAACTGGAGGTACTTTTAGCCTCGGAGCAGTAAAACGCTACTTCTTCCTCATAAAAATAGTCACCGGAACACCCGTAAAGTCGAAATTCTCCCGCAACTTATTTTCCAAGAACCGCTTGTAGGGATCCCTTACATATTGCGGCAGATTGCAGAAAAAAGCAAACTGTGGATATGGTGTTGGCAGCTGGGTACAGAACTTGATCTTTACATACTTACCCTTGTAAGCCGGGGGTGGAGTATGCTCAATAATGGGCAACATGATATCGTTCAATTTTCGGGTAGGCACCTTCTTTGAACGGTTTTTGAACACTTCCACTGCCGTCTCGATGGCCTTATAGATGCGCTGTTTGTTCAACACGGATATGAACAGGATCGGCACATCTTCAAAAGGAGAAATGGCTTCTTTGATCTTGGCCGTATATTCTTTTACGGAATTGGTATCCTTTTCCACCAAATCCCATTTGTTCACCAAAATCACGATACCTTTATTGTTTCGTTGGGCCAGCCAAAAAATGTTCTCCACCTGTCCGTCAAAACCACGGGTAGCATCCATCAATAAGATACAAACATCGCAATGCTCAATGGCGCGAACGGAACGCATTACGGAGTAAAACTCCAAATCTTCCTTCACTTTGGATTTCTTTCGGATACCGGCCGTATCCACCAAGTTGAATTCGAATCCGAACTGGTTGTATTTGGTATCAATACTGTCCCTCGTAGTTCCTGCAATATCGGTTACAATGTATCGGTCTTCCCCTATCAACGCATTGATGAAAGATGATTTTCCTGCATTGGGTCGACCTACCACTGCAAAACGGGGCAATTCACTTTCTTCTTCCTTTACATCGGGTAACACCTTTACCAAAGCATCCAGCAATTCCCCTGTACCACTTCCATTGATACTGGAAAGCGGAAAATATTCGCCCAATCCCAAAGCATAGAATTCCACGGCATCGGCCATACGTTGTGCATTATCTACCTTGTTCACGGCCAAAAAGACGGGTTTATCCACTTTGCGAAGCAACTTGGCCACGTCCTCATCCATACCGGTTATACCAGATTCCACATCCACCATAAAAATAATGGCATCCGCTTCACCAATGGCCAGTTCCACTTGTTTATCGATTTCTTTTTCAAAGACGTCATCACTTCCCAGTACATATCCACCGGTATCGATCAGAGAAAATTCCTTGCCGTTCCAATCACTTTTTCCATAATGCCGATCACGGGTAACCCCACTCACGGCATCCACGATCGCCTCACGGCGACGGATCAATCTGTTGAAAAAAGTGGATTTGCCCACATTGGGCCTTCCTACGATAGCTACAATAGCTCCCATCTGCATTAAATTTTGGCAAAAGTACCATTTATTATGAAGAAAAAATGATACCTTTTTTTATCATTTTCAAACTGTTATGAGCGACCTGACCAATGAGATCGTTTTAAGGCCACGTTTCCATGTTACTTTGAGGACGGATGTGGAAGCATTGAAACATAGTTACGACACTCTAAAAAAGGATGGTTTTTTGATCAATAGGCTCGATGAGCATGTTTTTATTAAGTTCCGGAAAGCGGATACCAATTTTTGGACCCCGCAATTACACCTTGAGCTTTCCTCATACGAGCAGGGCGTGAGCAACATCCGAGGGGTTTTTGGCCCCAACCCTACCCTTTGGACTTTTTTCATGTTCCTTCATTTTGGGGTGGGTACCCTTTTTGTGATCCTGGGTATTTTTGCCTACTCCAACCATTCATTGGGCAAGGACATTACTTTTTTGATGGTGGGAATGTTCTTTTTGGTATTGCTCTGGTTTGCCCTATACGCTTTTGGGCGATTGGGAAAATCGAAGGGGGAAGGACAAATGGAGCAATTGAAATCCTTGTTCAGGGAAACCATTTCGGGATTTCAAAGAATTTGAGGAAACCTATCCGTTATACCCAAATCTCTTGAGTTGTTGGGCATTGCTCCTCCAGTTTTTGTTGACTTTTACATACAGTTCTATATGTACCTGTTTGGCAAAGAACTTTTGGAGGTCTTTTCTAGACTCCACCCCAACCTTTTTTAGGGCGCTCCCTTTGTGACCGATAATGATTCCCTTTTGGGTATCTCGCTCTACCATAATTACAGAGCGGATTCGGATGATGTCCTCATCTTCTAAAAACTCCTCGGTTTCCACTTCCACGGAATAAGGAATCTCCTTTTTATAATGGAGCAGGATTTTTTCTCGGATGGTCTCGTTCACAAAAAAACGTTCGGGTTTGTCCGTCAACTGATCTTTGGGGTAATAGGGTGGCCCTTCGGGCAGCAATTCCAAAATGCGCTCGAACACTTCCTTGACGTTGAAATTCTCCAAAGCGGAAATGGGATGGATCTCTACATTGGGCAACTGCTCTTGCCAATATTGGATCTGTTCTTCCAAAACCTGTTGATCGGAAGTATCAATTTTATTGAGGAGCAACAACACCGGAATTTTGCTGTTCTTGATTTTTTTGAAGAACTCTTCGTCCTTCAATGCCTTTTCCCCAATCTCCACCATATACAACAACACATCGGCATCCTCAAAAGCGGATTTAACAAAGTCCATCATGGAGGTCTGTAGTTCGTAGGCTGGTTTAATGATTCCAGGAGTGTCGGATAGGATCATTTGAAAGTCTTCCCCGTTCACGATTCCCAAGATACGATGTCGTGTGGTCTGCGCCTTGGAGGTGATGATAGAGAGTTTCTCTCCTACAAAGGCATTCATCAACGTTGACTTCCCAACATTGGGATTACCAATAATATTTACGAAACCCGATCTATGCACCTTTCTTCATTTTTTGAAAATATTGTTTGGAGGCAGCGTTTACCTTGGGCGAAAGATACAACACTGCAATCATATTCGGTATCACCATCAAAGCATAAGATAGGTCGATAAGATTTTTGACGAGTTGCAAAGATGCCACTGCCGCAAAAACGATCATGATGACAAAAAACACATTATACCATTTTCCAATTTTCGGATTGGTTAAAAACGAAAGGCTCTTCACCCCGTAATAGGAATAGGTAAACAGGGTAGAAAGTGCAAAAGCGGCCACAATTACCATCAACAAGGTATCCCCGATGCCGTACATTGTTTTTTCAAAAGCGGACATGGTCATAGTGATACCGCTACCCTCTTCCAAGTAGGCTCCGCTCAAAATAATGACCACCGCGGTAAAGGTACAGACCATAATAGTGTCTATAAATGGGCCCAACATGGCCACAAGCCCTTCCTTGGTGGGTTCATCGTTGCGAGACTGACCGTGGTACATGGGTGCACTTCCCAAACCAGCCTCATTAGAGAACATGGCCCTCCTGACCCCAATGATCACCAATCCCCAAAAGCCTCCGGTTACCATAGTATCAAAATTCCAGGCCTCTACAAAGATCATTTTAAGGGCAGGCAAAATGTCCCCCGCATTGCTGGCCATCACAAAAATTACGGCCAACAAGTAAACTCCTACCATAAAGGGCACAATAGCAGATGCCACCTTTGCAATTTTGTTCAATCCTCCAAAAATCACCCCGGAGGTAACAATGGCCAAAAAGAACCCTATGATCAATTTCCAGTTGTACTCACTGGTGGCAAAAAGGGTTTCATGAGGTTTTACCACACCCATAAATGCTTCGGTAAACTGATTGGCGGTAAAGACTCCTAAGAATCCGACCAACCCACAAATACTAAAAAAAATGGCCATAGGTTTTGCCCAATTTCCCATCCCTTGGGTTATGTAGAACATTGGTCCACCCTGTAACTTTCCTTGAGAATCGATACCACGGAACATGATGGCCAAGCTACCGGAATAAAATTTAATCCCCATGCCCAAAAGTGCCGTCATCCAAATCCAAAAAACAACTCCTGGCCCACCATCATGTATGGCAATCGCCACACCGGAAATATTACCCAACCCAACGGTTGCGGCAACAGCTGCGGACAAAGCTTGGAACGAACTCACATCGCCTTTGGCATTTTTATCCTCATATTTCCCAGAAACCACGGCAAGTGCGTGGCCAAAATATCGAAAGGGAACAAACTTGGAATAAAAAACCAAAAAGAGGCCACCACCAATTAGCAGGATGAACATGGGCCATTCGGTATAGGGTAAAATGGTGGTAAGAAAATCGTTGATAGCTTCCATACATATCAAAAAATCCACAAGGTAATCATTTTAGCTCAAGGGCAGGAATCAATGTCAGCAAAGCTAAACCCATATCTTCAATCTAAAATAACAGTTATATTTAACCCAATTATTTTTGATTAACTTAGAAATTAAAACTTGTACTGTGAAAAAAAGACTGACCGTCCTTTATCTTACCATTTGTCTTTTAAGCCTTGGGTGTGATAAGGACCAAACTCCAAAACAAATTTTTCACTCCTTAAACATAACCGTAGGCACCGGCGGCACAGTTGACGTGGATTCTGGCATCTATTTAGAGGGTACTGAGATTTCCATTACGGCTACTCCTGATGCCAATTTTGAATTCGAAAAATGGAGCGGAGATTCAGAATCAACATCTGCTGTGCTGTCAATAACAATGAATAAACCTATTGACCTACATGCCAACTTTAAGGAAAAAGTCGATGAGCAACCTACCAATTCTGATGCAGAAATCACTTTTTTCAATTCTGGCCTAATTGATGATTCTGGGTATATTCTTGCTATAGAAAATGGACAAAACACTTGTTATTTGATAGACCATGATGGTACAAAAGTCTTTAGTTGGACCTTTGATCGGGTTTTGGGCCAAGATATAGAACTTACTCCCGAAGGTAATCTGATAGGGCTTTTCAAGGTTGATTCAACACCTATTGCCTTTGGTGGTCAAAGTGGAATTATCAGGGAAATTGACAAAGAAGGGAACATCCTTTGGGAATATGTTTTGGCCACTGAAAATGAAATTACCCATCACGACCTTACCCAATTGCCCAATGGAAATATCCTGGTACTTGTTTGGGAAAGAATCCCTTTGGCCGAAGCAACAGCCGTTGGCTTGAACAGTACATCGGACATATTTACTGAAAAAGTAATCGAAATCAATCCAGATTCCAATGAGATAGTTTGGCAATGGAAAAGTTGGGACCATATAGTTCAAGACTTCAATTCGGAATTGGGTTCTTTTGGTGATCCAGCGGTGGAAACGGATAAAATCAATATTCTTTATGCAAATTCCGATGTTCATGAGTTTGTAGCCTTGGGAGATGTTATGCATGCCAACGGAATTGATTATTTGCCAGAAGAGGACATCATTGCACTGAGCATCAATTTTTTCAGTGAAGTCTGGATCATCGACCATAGCACCACATCCGAACAAGCAAGAACCAGCAGTGGAGGACAATTTGATAAAGGCGGGGATTTGCTATATCGATTTGGCAACCAAAGAGTTTTTGGGGATATTGAGGGCAGTAACATTTTTGATTTCAACCATAACCCTTCCTTTGTCAACAATTCAGGGGAAATAAGTGTGTTGATTTTCAACAATAATAATGCCGCAGGACAATCTAGCGCAATGGAATTTTTATTGCCGGAGATTAATGGAAGTACTCCCATTGGATCAGACCCAAATATCATTTTTGAATTTACGGATAGTACCCTGTTTTTTCCAAGAATTGGTGGCGCATCCAGGCTTCCAAATGGCAACACCTTAATCTGTGAAGGTGATTTTGGCTTTTGGGAAGTAGCCCCCAACGGAGAGATTGTTTGGACATATAATGGGTTGGGCAAGCAATTTTGGAGAGGTGTATTTTACTCAAAAGATAGTCCAGAAATCACAAGCCTTAACCTTTAGGTCGAGCTTTAAAAGAAATATATCTTCCAGTTACCTATCAATATAACGGTATATAAAAAACAAAAACACAAATCCATTGTAGATTTATTTATTGTTTGTATATTTGCCGTCCATATCGCGGGATAGAGCAGTAGGTAGCTCGTCGGGCTCATAACCCGAAGGTCACTGGTTCGAGTCCAGTTCCCGCTACTAAAAAGGGTTCTCCAAAGGAGAGCCCTTTTTTTTTTCACCATATTCTATTATTTTGTATCACCTTACCCATCTGTATTTTTCATAGTCAACAGTCAAATTTCCGCAACGGGTAGGCCTTAACCCCCTTTTTTGATTTTTCTATCGTATTTTAATCCAAGCATTCAAATTAAAATAGTCAATACCAACCAACCTATTGTATGAAAAGCAGTAAAGAGGTTGTTGTGGACATATGGAAGTCGCACAACAATTATTTGGCCAAAAAGTCGGTGAACCTGGAAACCGTAAACGTTGTGGATTATCTGGCCAATTTGTTCTGCCCAGGGCCCTATTACTACTACATTATTGATTCCCCAACCTTAACTTTGGACATTGTCAGTGATTCTATACAAACAGTATTTGGTATTAAACCACAAGATTTTACCCTGAACATGTTCATTGATCGTATCCATCCAGAAGATCTAAGCTTTTTTCTTCGGTGTGAAGATGTGGTGGCACACTTTTTAAAAAACAGGATACCTCCATCCGACATGGTTAACTACAAAATCAATTATTGTCTAAGGGAGAGAGTGGCCAATGGATCATACCGTTTGTTCCTGATGCAGACCGTTACCATGCAAACCACGGAAGATGGTGCGCTATTGAAGGTGTTCGGCACCCATACCGATATTGAACACATCACTTCCATCAATAATAAAAAGCTTTCGTTGATCGGTCTTAACGGGTCTCCCTCCTACTTGGAACTGGATGTTTTTGATGATACGGTCTTTGATGATTTTGTGCCGTTCGAATATACCATGGAAAAGCCTATTTTCACGACTCGTGAAACGGAAGTTATCAAACTGTTGGCCCAAGGCCTGTCCACAGAAATGATCGCACTGGACCTCAACATTTCCGTACAAACCGTGTTTACCCACCGTAAGAATATCCTTCGAAAGACCAGTGCCAAAAACACTTCGGAGCTTATCGCTGAATGTATTAGAAAAGGATACATTTAAAATTGAATGTATCAATTTGGCCTGCCATTCATAAAATACCCAATTTAGGGTATTGTAACTTGTTGTTCCTGACTTTTAAATTTGGTGAAGCCCAAATTTAATTGTTTAAGACTAGTCGGATATATCATTTTGTTCTTCTCTTTCGTTAACTATTTCATACTTAACCACCAATCTATCAAGACCAATGATCAAAAAACTTATCAAGAACTTTAAACTTACCATAGTTCTTTTTCTACTGACTTGTATTGTATTATGGGCCACCGATGGTATTGAAAGTGTTAAATCGATGGTCATCGAATATGGATGGGCCTGGATTTTGCTGCCTTTCTTTTTACGCATCTATAATTGGTTCACCAACTTAAAACAAAAAGCGTTCGACTACGGTGCGGATACCTCGGGAGCGCAGGCCGAAAGGAAGGCTTCGAGAAAGGACATGGAGAGTAACGCCACCAAAAAACAGTACGAAGAACTTCTGTCCAAAACACAATACTCCAAAAGTGAAGCCTTAGAGTTACGAAATCGCAACAACTATGAAAGTCTTGCTTTGCAAAAATCACTTTCTGAAACAAACAATGCATACACTATTGCCCTAAACCGCTATGTGAGTGGGCTACCAGGACCCAATTTGTTAAGGCCCTCCGAATTGAAACAACAATTTACAGTTGCCCAAATTTCAAACGGAAAATTGGAATTTTACAACTCAGATGCGGCCTCATTTGAAAAAGGAGGCCCGCTCGATAGTAAATTTAGCGATATCCCGTTGGCCTCCATCATAAAACTTGAGGTTGTGGATCTTGCCGAGGGCAGGCAACTTAAAAGAGTTGGGGCCGATCTAGGCCGAAAAATGGCGCAGACCGTGGTCAGTGCTGCATCACAGACCGGAGGAGCTCGGGTTGCAAAATTCAACGTGGACGCTGCACAACTCATCATTCATTATGTAAATGAGGACGGAATCGTATTTCCTGCAACTTTCGTCTTCAACTCCAACAGTAAACTGGGTGCAAAAGCGATGGAAAATCTCCGATTGTTGAACAAGACATTGAACAATTTTTCCTTCTTAGGACGCATTACATGGAATAAAATAGGAACCCATCTGGAGACCGATATGAAAAACGATTATGATTTTGATGTATCTGAAATCACTTCCCTAGCGGGCGATACCATAAAAGTTTTGAAATGGGCCAATATGCTTTCCCCACATGACAGTGCCGTAGTCACCGCAAAATTAAGTGCCGAGATGATCGGGGGTGTATTACAGGATACTTCCATACCATTAATAGAAACCATACAATAGACCAATGAGACCTACTGTTTTATCTCTCTTTCTTTTTTGTTCGATTGCCCTAGCATTCGGTCAAACCGATACCATAACCTACTATTCCAGTGGAAATATCATGGAACGGGTCGGTAAGGTCAACGGGGTATTGCATGGGAAATACACCATGTATTCCGAAGATGGGAAAACCAATGTAGAGGGGGCATTTGAGAACGGGAAACATGTGGGTGAATGGACCCAATATTACAATGATGGCAACATTGGACGAAAGTTGACCTATGAAAACGATCAAATAATCTATCTTAAGGAATATGGATATGGCAAAATCCTTTCCGAAGGTCAAATTCTCAACAACCAAAAACATGGGCAATGGAAGAAATATTTTCTGAACGAAGCATACTTGGCCGCCAAGGATGTCCAACCCAAGATTGAGCAGATCGGTCATTTTAAGAACGGAATCCCTCATGGAGAAACAAAACACTTCAATGAAGATGGAACCATAGGTTCCATTATCGAGTACAACGAAGGGAATATTATGAGCAACAAGTCCTATTGGGCCAATGGCCAGCTTATTTCAGATTGCACTTATATCAATGGGCAACTTCAGGGTAAATGTGTTTCCTATGATGAAGATGGCCGCATTTGGATCGAAACAAACTACGTGAACGATAAAATGGATGGCCCCTACAAGTCCTACAAATTTGGCACTTTACACGTAGAGGGAACTTATAAGGGTGATCTAAAACATGGGTATTGGAAACTTTATGAGTCCGGTGCGGGTGAGGTCACTTCTGAAGGTAACTACTCCAACGGGGTAAAAGAAGGGCTGTGGAAAGAGGACGAAAGACTGGCCGCTATTGTGGAGGAAGGCTATAGCCACTCCATAGGAGAATATAAAAATGGAGTGAAAACAGGGGAATGGAAATATTACAAAGGAACCAACAACCATGTTAAATCAAAATTCTTTTAAAAGATTCACTGGGCACGCTTTGATGGCAATCCTTTGCTTGGTTTCTTGCTTTTCCATCTATGGTCAAGCCAAACACACCCCTCTTGAAACTGGGATTACCAAAACATTGGAATCCCAGTTTTCCGAAAATGTCACTTTTGTCCATAGGGAATTGGAAGAGGAAATGGCATCGGACTCCTTGACCTATAAATTTTACAATGCCAGCACAACTACTGTTGGTGATAGCCTTTTTCTCTGTTATGTTCAAAGAATCAAGGGATATGACACCTTGGTCACCGTAGAAAAAATTGAACAGGTTATTCCCATATCATGTATTGAAGAAGTGGACATCTTCAACTTTACCTTCGGGGCAACCGATACCTTTGAGCCACCGCTGTCTTATATCGGTTTTTGGATGAAACATGAAAATTGCTCCAAAAGGGAAGTCTATGGCATAGATCCTACCATTTGGAATGCTGGAAATGTGACCGATGCAGATTATGAACTCATTGAAACGGACCATCCGTATGTGGCTCGTTTCCCTGTGACCCTATCTGAAGCGTTGTTGGATGCATTGAGAACGGAAATCAAGGTCCTTCAGAAACAGAAGAAATAATCTTTAAAGGCAAAACCATGAGAACAAGATTGATAATTTTCACATTGCTGCTTTCCATACAGGGAACATTTGCCCAGAACAATTTGCCCGTGGACATGATCTTGGTTCCAGAAGGCTTTTTTGGCACACAGGTATCAGATAGTGTTACCGGTTCGGTCAAAACTCATTTAACCCAAGAGATACGTTCTTTTTACATGGGCTCAACCGAAGTAAGCATTCAAGATTTTCAACAATTCTGCAAAGACACAGGTCGAAAAATGCCCCCGGCACCGGAATGGGGATGGGGAGACCCTAAATTGCCCATTGCAAATGTAACCTATGCAGAGGCCATTGAGTATTGTAATTGGCTTTCTAAACAATATGAGGAAACATTTACCCTTCCTACCCCTGAACAATGGGAATATGCGGCACGTTCCACTAATTTTGACACCCCTGACTTCATCTATAACAAGGACTTGCCCAATGCCTTTGTAGTGTATATTGGAAATAGCAGAGAAAAACCAGATTGCATAACTTGCATGCAACCTAACGAATTAGGTTTGTACAGCATGTGCGGAAATGTTTGGGAATGGACTCTTGCCGGGGAGCGAGATCCGACCAACCCAGCAGTAATGGGCGGTAGTTTTTTTGAGGATGCCAATTCGGTCAAGGTCAACTCCAAGAAAAAATTCAACAAGTACCTTAGAAGACAGGATGTTGGATTTAGGGTAGTGATCAACTAGCAAACATGTCTAATTCTTCAATTAGGAAATCCCTTGTTTCAAATTCAACTTTAAAAAACTTGGGGTTTCAAACAAGAAAACCTGAATTGGAAACATAGCACTCCAACGATCAGGATTGTCATTAAGGCTAGGTTTTTAGAGTAAATTATTATCGGGGCTTACCTATTTTAATAGTTCATTAACGAATTTAACGCTTGTTTTCACTAAATTGTTAACAACGCTAATTCATCATCAATCAAAATGGGACAATTTTCCAAAAATATTGTCTTCTCTCTACTATTGTGCTATGTTATTTGTTTATATGGGAACGCGCCCAACTCAATAAATGGCAAGGAATTCTATAACCTAAGTTTTCAAGATTCCATTGAATGGGCAGATTATTATTTCAACATTCACCAATACGAAAAAGCCATTCCGATTTATGAAAAGAGTCTGGATGAATCCAATACCCAAGAAAAGGTTCATTCCTTAAAAAAATTGGCCCTTAGTGAAGCTGCGCTGCATAAATCCAAAGAATCTGTTTCCCATATTTACGATTATTTTAAAATTGATTTTCAACCAAATTTTCTCCAGCACGAGGATTTTGATGAAATTCGGGAATCCGAGGAATTCACCAAGCTATCAGGTTCGGTCTTACCAAAAATTTCAACATGGTCCGTTCTGTACTTTTTTGTTTCCATTATTGGATTTTATGTCATGTTCTTACTACTGCTGAATAAAAACATTGACTTACAGGCCAGGATCCTGATTTCAATCTTCGTTTTTATACATTCCCTATTTATTTTGAATATCTGTGTGAACAACACCAACTACGTTTTTGAATTTCCACACACCTATTTAATGTCCACTTGGTCATCCTTTCTGTATGGGCCCTTGTTATACTTTTATTTTAGAAGGGTGGCCAAGTCAAGTGGGTTCAAATGGACGGATGTTTGGCACTTTTTGCCAACCGTGGGACTATTGATCTATATGGTCTTTTACGTTTATGCCTTTACCGGTCCTGAAAAAATAGACCAAATGTTAACTAGGTTACAACAAGGATTAAACCCCGGGGATTCCACAAAACTTACCTTATTGGTCATTATAAAGGCCATTTCCTTGGCCGTTTACGCCTATTTTGTACATCTGATCATTACTAGGAACAAAGACGGGCTCGCCAAAAAAACCAGGATTTGGCAAAAGAACATGTACGGCATTCATGTGAGCTATGTAGTGATCTATTTGGTTTATGGCCTTTCCATTATGGCAGGCAAGAACAGTGGTTTCCTATTTCATGCCCCCATTGTTTTAATGAGCACCATGGTGCTATATATCGGTTACGCCGCCAATGTGCAGCCCAATGTGTTCAGTGGACAATATGACTACACCAACCGATTGTTCCCAAAGTATATAAAATCAGGATTAACGGAAAGCCTATCACAAGAATTAAAAGAAAGCCTTTACTCTATTTTTCATGATGAAAAATTATACCGAAGGAACGATATCAGCTTGGACCTAGTAGCTGAAAAACTGGGCACTACACGGCATAATGCCTCACAGTTGATCAACGAACATTTTCAAATGAGCTTTCATGAGTTCGTAAACAGCCATCGGATCAACGACGCCAAAAAACTTTTAGAAAGGGAAAACGAACGCAACATCATCGACATTGCATACGAGGTCGGGTACAACAACAAAGTATCGTTCAACAAAGCCTTCAAAAAAGATACCAATCTTACCCCAAGTCAGTACCTAGGAACCATCAAAACCAGGTAAACTCTTATCGGGGACACCTAAATTAACACGGATTCTTCCTAACTAGTAGTCATCAATCAAAATCATCGAACAATGAAACGACTACTAACTAAAATCCTATCCAGGTACTTAGGCGATGAAAAGCCCATGAAAATTCCCGAAAAATCGTGCAAAAAGTACAGGAAATCAGGACTCACAAGAGAACAGGCTGCAACCATCAGAGAGAAAATCCAATTGGCTTTGGAAGAAGACCATCTTTATCGGAACAATGCCCTTGGGTTGGATGACCTTGCAGACCATATTCAACATAACAGATACAAGGTTTCCCAAGTAATCAACACGTATTTTTCCAAAAACTTTTACTCCTTTTTAAATGAGTATCGTATTCAAGAAGCAAAAATCCTTTTGGAAAAGGACCCTGAACTAAGTGTCAAGGTCATTATGTACGAAGTTGGTTTCAATAGCAAGAACAGTTTTTATTCATCATTCAAAAAAGTCACCGGACTCAGTCCAAACGATTATAGGAATATAGTCGGCTACGAATATGACGTACAGATGGCATAGGCAACAGTAAAAATGTCCATTTTTCCTCAATTCGGTAAAGGACCTCTTCATTTTTGAAGGGGTCTTTTTGTTTTTAATCCTTCTCTCAAAACCATCAAGTCGACAAATGTTAAAAAAAGTCCTTCCCCATGGGCGTCCTTATTTTTGAGGTACTTGCCGTTTTAAAAGTACCCCTCCCCGTTTTTTAATGGGTTGATTTGTTGTGCAATTGTAAAGGTAGGGCGGTGAGAGGCCTTACTTCTAAAAAAACAGAATCCATTAAGTTTTGTTCACTTCCCAGAAGTATTATTTGAATTAGCTATCATTTTTTCCTAGCTCCGCCCACCTTTCTCAGTTGCCTGACTCAATTCAATTACTAACAAAACTTTATTCGTATGAAAGTAAAGAATCTGTTTGGAGCACTGCTGGCCTTTTGCCTGTCAATGGCTTTTGCCCATGCTCAAGAAAAAACGGTTACCGGAACGGTTATGGACCAAGATGGTGTACCCTTGCCCGGGGTAAACATTATTGTTAAGGGCACAACCAATGGTACACAATCCGATTTCGACGGCCAATATCGTTTGTCCGTTAACACGGGCGATGTTCTGGTCTTTTCCTATTTGGGACAAAGAACCATTGAACGCGGTATAGGTGCCGAAAGCACCATCAATGTTCAGATGGAGGAAGATGCCTCCCAATTGGAAGAAGTGGTGGTGACCGCGCAGGGTATCGTGAGGGAAAAACGCTCTTTGGGTTATGCGGTAACCACGGTAGAATCTGAAAAAGTGGAGGCACGTCCAGAGGCGGACATCGCTAGGGTATTGAACGGAAAGGTAGCCGGGGTCAACATTACCTCCAACAATGGTCTTTCCGGTTCCGGTACCAATATCATCATCAGGGGATATTCCTCGGCAACACAATCCAATCAACCTTTGTTCATAGTTGACGGTATCCCTTTTGATTCAGGTACCAACACCCAAACCAATTTTTTGGACGGTAACACCGAGTCAAGCCGATTCTTGGACCTAGACCCCAACAACATTGCCAGTGTCAGCGTCCTGAAAGGCTTGAGTGCTACCGTACTTTATGGTAACCGGGGTAGAAACGGGGTAATTTTGATCACTACCAAAGGTGCTGCTTCGGGTGATGCACCCACCAAGACCGAAGTGAACGTGACCCAGTCGGTTTTCATGTCAAATGCGGTATTGCCCAAATTCCAGCAAAATTATGGAGGTGGATTTCATCAAGGTTTTGGATACTTCTTCAGTAATTGGGGACCCCGCTTTGATCGTACGGACGATGACGGGATTGCCAGTGCTGGACAATACATTGGCACAGGACCAAATGGCGAAGCGATTTTAAGACATCCCTTCAACTATATGGCAGACCCCACTTTGATTGCCGGTTTTGAGGATCTATTGGATGACGAATATCCTTATAAACCATACAACGGGGTTGAAGAATTCTTTAGGACCGGATATGTGTACAGTACCTCGGTGAATGTTCGCGGTGGCTCGGAAAAGGTAAACTTTAACGCCAATTACGGTCGTACCGAAGATATTGGGGTCACTCGTGGCAACCGTTTACTTCGAAACAATTTTAGCTTAGGTGGCAATGCCAAATTATCCAACAATTTCACTGTTTCCGGAGTATTCAACTTTGCACGTACCGGTTACAAATCACCACCCAATGCAGTGAGTACTGGAAGTGGGGCGGCCTTTAATGGTTCAGCCATTTTTGGGGATGTTCTGTACACCCCGATCAGCGTGGACCTGACCAACATTCCCTATCAGGCGGCGGACGGACGTAGCGTGTATTACCGTTCCGGCAATGATATCCAAAATCCGTATTGGACCGTGGCCAACTCTAAAACATCGCAGGAAACTGACCGCTTTACCGGCAACATGTCCATGAGCTATGCCTTGAACGATTGGATGAACCTTACCTATCGTGTTGGCTTGGACACTTACACAGAATTAAACTCCTACGGGCAAAACAGAGGCGGTGTAGATGGTCCAACCTTGGGTATCCTAAGGACAACTTCCGTAAGAAACTCCATTTGGAACCATGATTTGATCTTGAGTGCGGAAAAAAGCCTATCGGAGGACCTTAACCTTACCGCCACCTTTGGTGCCAACAGCAGAAGGGACACTTATGCACAGGACGGGATCGAAAGTCAAGGACAGTTGGTATTCGGGGTTTTGGAACACTATAACTTTACCACCCCGTCTTCAGTGAACTCGTTCTCCGGGGCCAACCTCAACCAGAATTTTGAGGAAAACCTAGTGGGCGTTTATTTAGACGCCACAGTATCCTACAAAGATTTGCTGTACTTGAACGTTGTGGGTAGGAACGACTGGTCCTCCACATTGGAAACAGAAAACAATTCTCTTTTTTATCCAGGGGCAAGCCTTTCTTTCATTCCAACTACGGCCTTCCCTGCCATTCAAGGAAACGCACTTAACTATGCCAAGGTCCGAGTGGGCTATGGCTCTTCCGCCGGATTCCCAACTCCTTTCAACACAAGGGATGTGTTGACCTTGGGTGCCAGAACCTTTGTTGATGTCAACGGGAATGTGGTATCGGGCAACTCTGTTTCCGATGTCCTCGGAAATAGGGATTTGTCCCCAGAAAAAGTTCAGGAACTGGAAATAGGTCTGGATACCAGATTGTTCAATAGATTGAATTTCAATGTGAGCCTTTTCAAAAAGTCGACCAAGGATTTGATCACCAATCGAACTCTTGATAGTTCTACCGGTTTTCGCTCCACTTTTGTCAATATAGGGGAAGTGGAAACCAAAGGTGTGGAAATGGATTATGACCTTAACATCTTGAGGGAAAGTGAGGCAGGTTTTGGCTTTAACCTGGCTGGTAACTTCACTGCCAACGAAACCATTGTAACCGATCTTGCGGAAGGCACCAACAATATCCTATTGACCTTTGCCATCTCCGGTGAGGCTGCCAACTATGCCGTTGAGGGAAGACCTTTCGGTGTATTCTTGGGCTCCACCATTCTTAGGGATGACAATGGAAACAAAGTTGTAGGGAACAATGGACAATATTTGGTGAACAACAACATCACTGAAATTGGCGATCCCAATCCAGACTGGACCACAGGATTGATCCCTACCTTCACCTACAAAGGATTTTCATTGTCCGCCAATTTGCAGTATAGACATGGTGGCGATGTGTATTCCGTGACCACAGCCGGTTTGATCGGTAGGGGTGTTGTGGATGCCGATGATCCCATTGACCGGGAAGCCAATTATATCCTTCCTGGGGTTTTTGCTGATGGAACACCCAATAACGTAGCCATCACTTCCACCGAGTTCGGTTTCAACACCTATTTTGCTGGGGGAATCAACGAAGTGAATATTTACGATGGTACCACTATCAGACTTCAAGAGGCTTCATTGGGTTATTCCCTTCCTAAGAAATTCTTGGACAAAACGCCGTTTGGAAGCATGTCGTTCACCCTTTCCGGTTCCAACCTTTGGTACAAAGCGGTGAATTTCCCCGATGATGTCCGTTACGACACCAACTCCTCCAGTACGGGTGTCGGCAATGGTCAGGGAATCGATTTCTTCACCGGACCATCCACAAGAAGATATGGACTGACCGTTAGGGCGTCATTTTAAGAACAGCTAACTCGTTTAAAAAATACATTATGAAAAAAATATCAAAGATCATTTGTCTCCCATTTGTTGCCCTTGCCATTTTGATGGGCTGTGAGACTACCTCCTTGGATGTTGTTGAGAGCCCCAATGCCCTTAACCCATCACAGGCGAGTGTTGATTTCTTTCTAAATCAGATACAACTTATGACCGCCCAGATCCATTCCGGGGAAGAAGGTCGCGCAGAGAATGGACTGAGCCAGTTTGGCATGGAACCCGTTCGTATGCAGCATGGGTTTGGCCCAACTTATCGTGAAAATTACGACCCATCCAATTTTGATAGGGTTTGGGACAATGTGTATGCAAGGGCCTTGATAGACATCCGTACGATGAACCCTTTGGCGGAAGAAGCAGGCCAATATACCCATATTGCCATTGGCCAGATCTTGGAAGCATACATTATGATGTCCATGGTCGATTTCTTTGGCGATGTGCCTTATTCCGAAGCAGCAAAGGGGGGAGAGGGTATCCTTAACCCAAAATTGGATTCCGGGGCATCCATTTATGCGGCTGCCGATCAACTTTTGCTCGATGCCATCGTCAATCTTAATAAGGATGAAACAGCACTCCCACTTAACGATCTGTTCTATAAAGGAGACGAAAGCCAATGGATTAAAGTGGCCAATACCATGCGCCTTAAACTGTACCTTCAGACACGCATTGCCAATGCAGACGGATTTGGGGCTGCAGTGTCCACGGCACGCATCAATGAATTGATTAGTGGCAACCAATTGATCATGGACTCTGCTGATGATTTCTTTTTCCAGTGGGGGACCAATAATGCTTCCCCTGACAGCAGGCACCCTTATTTTGATGCCAATTATGATGGTGCAGGACCAAGTTCAGACTTCTATACCTGTAACTACTACATGAACCTGATGGCCAACCAATACAATGAACCCGATCCAAGGATTCGATATTACTTCTACCGTCAACAAAGTGATTTCTCCGGTGCTGACGTGATCACCAAGGAATGTGTTACAGAGGTTTCCCTACCTTCATGGTGGGATCCCAGTGAACCATATTGTATTGTGCCCGCCACTAATGGTTTGGGTGGATATTGGGGAAGAAACCACTTGGACAATGATGGTATCCCTCCTGATGATGCCTTTAGGACCCTACATGGAACCTATCCGATCGGGGGGCCTTTCGATGATGATTCCTTTAGGAATGTATCGGGGTCTGGAGCTGTGAATGAAGGATTGGCAGGAGCAGGAATCTCTCCTATTTTGATGTCTTCCTATACCTATTTTATGTTGGCCGAAGCGGCTTTGACTTTGAACACCACTGGAAATGCAAGGGATTACTTGGAAACAGGGATCAGACAATCCATCAACACTGTTGTGGAGTTTGGGGCATCTCTTGCCAGTGGAAGTGGGTTTGAACCAACCAGTACGGCCATTGACAACCATATTGCCGAGATTTTGACCGATTATGACGCGGGTAACGATACCGATAAGTTGCGTATCATAGTAGAACAATATTTCATTGCCCTTTGGTGCAGTGGAATAGAGGCCTATAACACCTATCGAAGAACCGGTCAACCGGATAACCTTACCCCTGCCTTTGCATTGCAGGATCCTGGCACCTTCTTAAGATCCATGTGGTATTCACAGACCGCTGCGGACAGCAATACGAACATCACACAGAAAAGTGCCCCAGACACTCCCGTGTTTTGGGATACGAACCCTGAAGGTTTTGTTGATTGATAAATATTAAAAATGACAAATATGAAAAGTACTTTTAAATATATTTTCGGTTTTCTCATTGTGGTACTAGCTTTTTCTGCATGTGAGGACAAGGACAAAAACCCACTTAATGTGTTCGATCTGGACAATTCCAAGGCACCCTATGTTCGAATTAAACTAGATCAGACCATTGTAGCCAAAGGCGATTTGGCCTCCTCGGCTCTTTCGGGGACCGTGGACGATGCCAGTGACAATGTGGCTTCCTGGGAACTCAGTGTCAGCATTGAATCAGGCGGAGTGGCCACTGACACTGTTGCCCTAACGACCGTTACCCAATTCCCTAGTGATATTTCCATTCCCTATACAGACATTGCCGGTGCCTTGGGCCTAACTGTAGATGATATTTCTGGCGGGGACTTTATCCGGTTTTTGGGAAAGTCTACAGGCACGGATGGCACGGTGACCACTGTAGACAATTATAGTGCAAACGTTACGGGCCAACCTGAACAGTTACAAGCATTCAATTTTATTGTTTTGGTGAAATGTTCTACTATTTCGGATGCAACGGTACCCGGAACTTGGATCATTGATATGCAGGACCTTTATGGTGATGGTTGGGACGGAGCCTTCGTAACCTTTGAAATTGATGGAGTAACCACCAATTATACTTTCACAGCTGGAGATGCGGCAACCTTTAACGTGGATGTCCCAACAGGAACAAGCCAATTGGTGATATCCTATACCAGTGGCGCATTTGAAGAAGAACATGTATTTACCATCCAAACACCCGATGGCGATGTACGTGGACCCTTCGGACCCAATCCCAGCCCATGCATTAACTAGCAGATAGGTAATACAACTTATTAAAGGCCCCGTTTTTAAAAACGGGGCCTTTTGTTTTTATCCATCAGGATAAACCCATATAGATTATTGTAAATATGGTTGTAAGTAGATTGGTGGTTACCTCGTACCTTTGCATTTTCGTTTCAAAGTCTACCTAAAACCTATCCAATTTGGACAACCACTCGAATACTACTAACAAAAAGGCATTATTGTCCCTAGCCATAGGAGGATTTGGCATAGGCCTTACCGAATTCGTTATTATGGGAATCCTTCCCAATATTGCGGGATCCATGGGTATTTCCATTTCCAAAGCAGGGCATTTTATTGCTATTTATGCGTTGGGTGTAGTGGTTGGGGGCCCGTTTATGGCCAAGATTACCAGTAAACTTTCTCCAAAAAGGACCCTATTGTTCTTGATGGTTTGGTTCACGGTTTTCAATACATTGTCTTCGTTTTCAGGGAATTATTGGGTGATGATGCTTTTTCGGTTTCTATCGGGGATGCCCCATGGGGCCTTTTTTGGTATCGGAGCAGTGGTTTCAGGATATTTGGCCAAACCAGGAAAAGCGGCCCAGGCCATGGCCATTATGTTCTCGGGCCTTACCATTGCCAATATTATAGGAGTCCCCTTAGGCACCTATATTGGTCTGGAATGGCATTGGAGTTTTTCCTTCCTGCTAGTCGGCGTGGCAGGGTTGGCTACACTGACCAGTCTTTACTTTTGGATGCCCGGGCAATCCCTGGAAGATATGGATTCTTTAAACGCCGAAAATCTCACGAAAGGACTGAAAAGTAAAAAACTTTGGGCCCTGATTGCCTTGACCACCATTGGGACCGGTGGTTTTTTTGCCTGGTACAGCTATATTGCACCGTTGGTCATCGATATAACCAATCTACCCGAAGCCACCGTTGGATATGTAATGATCGTGGCCGGATTGGGTATGTTCGTGGGCAATTTTATGGGTGCCAGAATGGTAGAAATCTTTTCTCCGGTAAAATCGGTGGTCATAAGCCTATTGAGCATGACCGGGATATTATTGATCAACTCCCTTCTTGCCAGTAACACCATTGCCGTTTTTATCATTAGTTTTATTGTAGGAATGATCACTTTTTCAGTGACCGCACCAATCCAAGTCGCTATCATCAAAGCGGCCAAAGGCGCCGAAAAATTGGGTTCCTCCATGAACCAGAGTGCCTTTAACATGGGCAATGCCTCTGGTGCCTATTTTGGTGGGCTACCCATGGTTTTTGGGTTGCCCGTTACCTATGCCAGTGTGGTCGGGGCCATTTTGGCCTGTATCGGCGCGGGTATCGGGATTGCCATCTTATACTATCAAAGAGCAATTTCAAGAAGCACAAAAAAACCTTTTGTCCCTGATAATCAGGCCTAAAATACACAACATCATTATTTTTGTGGTTTTAGCACCTTGGCTTAAAAAATGAGGTTTTGTCCCATTACCCGATCAAATAATTCCCAAATAGCAATATATCTCCTATTTTTTACCATATTTAGTTTCAGTTCCCAACTAAAGCAATCTGGTTTGCAACAATATATCCTCTACATACTGGTAATTGTCACCTTGGGCATAAACGCCCAGGAGCTCCCTCCCATACAAAATTATACGGCGCAGCAGTATTCAGGGGAGTATCAAAATTGGGGAATTTCACAATCCTCTTCAAAAAACATATTTGTTGCCAACCATACAAGCCTGTTAGAGTTTGATGGAAGTAAATGGCGCTCCTATCATTTACCTAATTCGTCGATCATTAGGTCGGTAAAGGTCAATGGAAACAAAATATATACAGGATCTTACCGAGAATTCGGTTTTTGGGCCAAGGACAACGCAGGAAAACTAAATTATGCCTCATTATCCAAAAGATTGAAGGTGCCCACGGCCGAAGATGAAGAGTTTTGGGAAATCTTGATTATGGATAACTGGGTACTTTTTCAATCCTTGGACAGAATATATATTTATGATACCCAAGAAGACAGCTTTAAAATTATTGAAGCCCCGTCCACCAAAGCCAAGCTCCATCTTTTAAACGACCGCGTTTTTTTCCAAAAGGCCAAACAAGGTTTGTTCACCATAGAAAATGGAACTTCTGTCCTAGTGAGCGCAGACCCTGTTTTTTCAGAACAACCCATTATGGGAATCTATGAATCCGATAATGGGCTTTTAGTGGCTACCGAGGATGCACGCTTTTATAAGTATAATTTTGATACCCCGGTTCCATTCCCCACCGAGATGGACCAATTCAATGTAAAAGTCTACAGTTCCATTAAACTGAATGACGGAAGTTTTGTATTGGGAACCATATCAAACGGTATCTATCATTTGTCGCCAAATGGGCAGCTCATACGAAACATCAACCAAGCCAAGGGATTGAACAACAATACGGTTCTTTCTCTTTTTGAAGATATGGATTTCAACCTATGGCTAGGATTGGACAATGGAATAAGTGTGATCAACCTGTATTCCCCATTTAATGAATATCTTGACAAACTGGGCAATTTAGGGTTGGTCTACACCGCCTTGAACTATCAGGATTATCTGTACTTAGGTACCAATCAAGGCTTATTTTACAGAAAAAACAACTCCCAGGAAGGTTTTAGGTTGATCAGGGATACGGAGGGCCAAGTATGGAACCTTCAACTTGTCGATTCGACCATTTTCTGCGGCCACAATGCGGGAACTTTTATAGTGGATGGTAACCAAGCAACCTTGATATCTGATTTTCCAGGAACTTGGGGGGTAAGGTCCTTACGGCATACCAAAAATCTTTTATTGCAAGGTAATTACAACGGATTGAGCGTGCTGGAAAGAAAAAATGGGTCATGGTCGTTGCGCAATACCATAGACGGGTTTACCATATCGAGCCGCTTTTTTGAGGTAGATTCCCTTGAAATAGTAGTGAACCACGAACAAAAAGGGATCTACTATCTTGAACTGGACGCAGACCTAAAACGAGTTGAAAAACTTGTAAACTCACCTCCCATTAGCCATAGTTCCAACATCTTCACTTTTAATGATCAATTGTACTATAAGTGCTTTACGGGAATATATACCCTAGGGGACCAGTTGAACGAGGTTTCATTGGATACAGTTCTTACCAAGATTGTATTTGGCGAAAACGAAAGGCCCATCAGCATTGTGATACCTGATGTAACCACTCAGAAATTATGGTTCTTTACTGAAAATGGAATAAAATATATCACCCAAAGCCCCTTAAGTGGTAAGTTAAAAGGAACAAGTATACCCATACCCTATGCTCTAAGAAGCAATTTAGGTGTATCGGGTTTTGAAAATATTTCAAAAATTGCGGACAACAAATATTTGATCGGAAGCTCCAATGGCTTTGTTTCCCTTAATCTTGACAAAGTATCATCTGCAAGCTACAACATAAAGATGGATGCCATATTCCATGGTAATTACCGCGATATGTCCTTAAAGACTTCATTGGATTCTATTGGTGAATTCAAATTTTCCAATAACAACCTAAGGTTTGAATACAGTGTACCGGAATTTGACAAATATACCGAGGTACGGTACCAACATATTTTGGAAGGCCTATACGATGACTGGAGTCCATGGGATGAGACGGCGGAGTATACCTTTAACAACCTACCCTTTGGGGAGTATACTTTCAAGGTGAGGGCCATGGTTGGCAACAACCTTACCAAAAACACGGCAACATATCAATTTGCGATTTTAAGGCCTTGGTACTTATCAAACCTTGCCATTGCGGCTTACTTGGGCTGTGTAGCAATACTGTTTGTAACCGTCCACCGCCTGTACAAAAGATATTATCGCAAAAAACAAGAAACCTTGATCAAAAAGAGCCAGAAAGAATTGGCCAGAAGAGAATTGGAAGAAAAACAAAAAATTGCCCAAATACTAAATGAAAAGCTACAGGATGAAATCGAGGGCAAAAACCGGGAGCTTGCCATTTCAACTATGAGTATCCTGAAAAAAAACAAATTCCTGTCTTCCATAAAATCCCAATTGAACCATGTTCAAAACAAGGACAAGAGCATAAAGTCTGTAATAAGGGAAATAGACAGGAACATCAACAGTGAAGATGACTGGAAGTTTTTTGAAGATGCCTTCAACAACGCCGACAAAGATTTTTTAAGAAGGATCAAATCAAAACATGAAAATTTGACCCATAACGATCTACGGCTTTGCGCCTACCTCAGACTCAACCTTTCATCCAAAGAAATAGCACCGCTCTTGAACATTTCGGTCAAAAGTGTTGAAATGAAACGATACAGACTGCGCAAAAAATTTGACCTGCCCCACCAAGACAACCTCATTGAATATATTCTGAACTTTTAAAGTACTCCCACCACCTCCATTACTACTCTACATATTGTTAAATCAACTCTACATTGACCCTACATGTGCTGGTTTTGGAGCCATCGCCCATCTTTTTACGCCCTCTTTTAAAAATTACCTAAACTTGTCAAATCCTCATATTTTATAGTGCTTTACTGTCAAAAAATCAATTTTAAACCTTCATAATTAACGATGTAGGTTTTTTATAGAGGCTCTCCTTTTGTTAAGGGTACGTTAAGATTTTATTTTTACAGGTAATCAAAATCGCTCTAAGATGAGATATGCCATTTTAAAATTACTGGTACTACTGAGTACTGCTTATGGATTTTCACAGACCCGGACAATAACCGGAACCGTGTCGGATAATATGGGCCCCATGCCCGGTGTAAATGTTCTTGTAAAGGGAACCATCAATGGAGTGGTCACCGATTTCGATGGTGAATTTATAATCGACGGCATTTCTGATACCGACATTCTGGTATTCAGTTATGTTGGTTTTGTACCCCAAGAAGTTCCCGTTGGCACACAGAACACCATAAACATTACCATGCAGGAGGATACCCAGGCACTGGACGAGGTCATCGTTGTGGGATACGGTACCCAAAAGAAGAGCAATGTCGTCGGTTCCGTGGCCAGTGTCGAAGTAGAGGAAGCCACCAACGTACCTACAACCAATGTATCGGAAATGTTGCGCGGTAGAGCTGCGGGTGTTCAGGTAAATTTGGGTGATGCAAGGCCAGGAGGGGCATCCAACATTGTTATTAGGGGTAATGTTTCCGTTGCTCCCAATGGAAACTCACCGCTGATCATTGTAGATGGATTACCTTTTGACAACCTGAACGATGTTTCCCCCGATGATATTGCCAACATTGAAATCCTGAAGGATGCCTCCTCCACTGCCATTTATGGATCCAGGGCATCTAACGGTGTTATCCTTGTTACCACAAAAACAGGTAAAACAGGTAAGGCCATGATTGATTATCACGGTTATACCACCATACAGACATTGACCAAAAACTTTAACCAGTATGATGGACAACAGTACATAGACCTAAGAAGGGAAGCCAATCGAAACAGGTTTACGGGAGAATATCTCAGGGACGAAAACATATTTTCCCCTTTTGAACTCGAGGCCATTGATAACAGAAACTTTGTGGATTGGGAAGATCTGGTATTGAGGGATGCCATTATACAAAGCCATGCCTTAAGCTTTTCATCCGGGACGGAGAGCACCAAAGTATTTTCAAGTGTCAACTACTTTTCGCAGGAAGGTATTATTCCCAATTCCAGTTTTGATAGGGGAACCTTCAAACTGAACCTTGAGCAGAAATTGACCGAAAAGCTACTTTTCAGAGGTATCTTCAACTACCAAAATGCCAAACAGGACAGGGAAACCGGGGGGCTGAACTTCACCACCATTACCCCTTTGGCCAAACCTTACGACGAAAACGGGGAATTGGTCAAATTCTATTTGGGCCCATCCAACACCGCGGTCAACCCATTATGGGATCAAAGGGAGTCGACCGATGAGACCAAAATCAATTTAACAGACATCAACCTTAGCCTTGTTTACAACTTTACGCCCAATTTGAGCTATACCCTAAAGACTTTTTTAAGGAACAGAAATACGAACAGGGGAATATACAGAAGCTCCTTGCACTCTGCAGGAGATGAGGGAGTTGATGGTATTGCCGTTTTATCCAACACCTTGTTCAAACAAGTTTTGGTGGAGAACATTTTGGATTACACCCCAAAGATCAATGATGACCATAGCCTCAACTTTACAGCGGTGCAGGCCTTTGATGAACAGCGCAACGAATACACCCAATTGGACAAATCCGGTTTTACCAATGATGCTTTGGGTTTTAACGGGAATGCGACCACTTTGTTGAACAATGTCCGAAACGTTTCCCAACGCAGGCTCCTTTCTTTTTTGGGAAGAATGCGCTATGGATATCTAGATCGATACCTTTTGGAAGCCACAGCAAGGGCCGATGGAGCCTCCGTGTTCGCCGAAAACAATAAATGGGGGTTCTTTCCCGCAGTCTCCGTAGCATGGAAATTGCACAACGAGCCCTTTATGCAAAATGTGGACGCCATCAATGAAATGAAAATAAGGGTAAGCTATGGGGCCACCGGTAATCAAGGTATCAACTCTTTGGAATCGTTAGGGGTTGCAGACGACCTGCCCTATGTATTTGGTGACCAAACGGTAGCAGGTGCCACGGCATCCTCCAGGCTACCCAATCCTGACCTAAAATGGGAAACCACCAAAACACTCAACACCGGTGTGGATTTTAGACTCTTCAACAACCTTTTCGAAGGAACCTTTGAATACTATAAGGCCAATACCACCGATCTACTGTTGGACAGGTCCATTGCAGGCACTACAGGTTTCAACGTAATACGTTTCAACGTTGGGGAATTGCAAAACCAGGGTGTTGAAGCTTCCTTAACCTCAAACATCATTCGCAAAAGTGATTTCAGATGGTCTTTGGGTCTGGTCTTTTCCAGAAACAGAAACAAAGTAATATCACTCACCGGTGAGTTGGATGACGAAGGAAACCCGATCGACATAACCGATACATTTGGCAGAAGGCTTTCCGTCGGACAATCCATCAACAACATATGGTTGCCCAAATATGATGGCATCTACCAAGAAGGGGACGATATTGCCGGTTCTGGAAACCCTTTGGCCCAACCGGGCGATGTAAGGGTGGTAGACCAAGATGGCAACGGGCAAATAGACAATAGGGACAACGTGTTCACGAGCACCGATCCAGATTGGTATGGTTCCATCACCAACACCATTACCTATAAAAACTTTGATCTATTCGCCGATATTTACATTGTGCAGGGCGCCACCAAATTGAACACCGTACTTGCCAATGGTGAGTTATGGAAGGGTGCCATAAACGGTATCCGAACCAAATACTATACCCCGGAATATCCTTCAACGGAGTATCCAAGGCCCAAGCCGGACACCCACTTGCACCTATTCCCATTTGCCGTAAGGGATGCATCGTACGTTCGTTTGAGGACTTTGACCCTTGGGTACAACATCCCAAAGGAAACCTTTTCAAAGATCGGGCTGCAGAGAGCCAAGATATATGTAACGGGAACCAACCTGTTCACCTTTACCGATTTTAGATCGTACAGTCCGGAGCAAAACCCACTCAATGATTTTGAAACGGCTTTTCCAGAGACCAGAAACATAACCCTCGGGGTCAAATTAGGATTTTAAAAAAATGGATATGAAAAATACGAACAGCCTTTTAGTACCAAAAAGACTTTTTACAATACTCTTTGCCATAGTACTGTTCACCTCTTGTGAAAAAGACTTCTTGGAAGACAAACTACTTTCCGACACCTCGGTCGATTTTTTGTACACCACCCCTGAAGGGCTGGAGTCTGCCGTGGTAGGACTTTATTCACTTAACCGGAACATCTACCAAGACCTTAGTCTAAACGGCACCTACCCTCTCATCCTACAAGCCAAGAGCGATCTAGGGGTTGGGATTACCGGGGAAGTTTCCCTGTACAGCAGGTTGCTTTGGGGTGCCAGCCTTGGGGATTACGGTACCACATCGGGTATCAATGCCCATTGGGTCCACTTCTATAGGATCGTGGATAGGGCCAATGCCATCATCAAAGGGGCCGAGAACTTGGAGGACATTGATGAAGGAAGAAGAAATCAAATCTTGGCCGAGGCAAAATGCATGAGGGCCAATGCCTTCTTTTCACTATACCGATTGTTCAACAATATTTACATTACCACGGAGCCCACTACTCCTGAAAACGCATTTGATGTTCCACAGGACAAATCCTCCGTGGAAGAAATTTTCACCCTACTACATACCGATCTGGATTTTGCCATAGAAAACTTGGATTACAACCCAGAACAATTTGGCAGATGGGGACAAGGGGCAGCTAGACATCTAAGAGCCAAAGTGGCCATGTGGGAAGGCGACTGGGCCGAAGCGGCAGCACAAGCGGACGCCATTATAACAAGTGGCCGTCACAGTCTGGTTCCAACAACCAAAGAAGTGTTTGCGGGCGACCTTGATCATTCGGAAACACTCTTTGCCATCAATTTTAAAAGGGAAACCATTGGCGGAGGCAGTCCTCACATCATGAACTGGAATATGGTTTCGGCCTATTCCGATGCCCCCGGGCTTGTACAATCGGTTGAAAATGGTGGTGCAGGTGCAGGGTTCATCTCCTTGAACCAGTACACCATCGATCTCTTGAACGAAGACCCCAACGATGACAGGAAGAACAACACGTATTACATCTTTACCTATGCCTATAATGACGAGGCCTCGCTTCCAGACGGAAAACAATTGGGCGACCCTTTGGATTTGTATGAAAACAGTCCTACCGACCAAAATGAGTTCATGATGTACTACAGGAGACAAAATCCAGGTGTATTGAAGTTCTTCGATGAAACTGCTGAACCCACCGATCGCAACCATTTTAAGAACATTATGATCTACCGATTGGCAGAAACCTATCTGATAGGGGCCGAAGCGCACATGATGCGGAACAATACCCCAAAGGCCTTAGAATATCTGAATGCAGTTCGTACCAGGGCAAATGCCGCCCCCGTTGATGCCATAAACCTCCAGGCCATTTTGGATGAAAGGGCAAGGGAACTCGCCTTTGAAGGTCAGCGTTGGTTCACCCTAAAAAGAACGGGGAAACTCTTTGAGTTTCTTTTGGATCATATGAACAACGACAATATGAATGAGTCATATCCGGAAGGAAACCCCAAGGTAATACTTCGGGAATACATGCAAAACTGGCCCATACCCCAACAACAAATGGACCTATTGGGGCCAAACTACCCCCAAAACGACGGATACAATTGATTGGTAGGCAAACTAGGATTAACTAAAACACGGAGAAATGAACAAGTATAGAAACAGCAAGAATATACCCAGCATAGCCCTATCCTTAATGGCAATATTTTTTGTCCTGGGGACTTTCGGAATCATAATTTCCTGTGAGACCGAGGATGACACCCCACCACCCTCTGCCTACGTGGAGCCAGAACCTGAGCCAGAACCGGAACCTGGTGATTGCACTTTTGAGACCATTGTACCGGAACTTTCGGAAGGGTTGGACTTTGAATGTGGCGGCCCAGAGGTAACCTTTTTTGGTGAAAAAGACGGCTCTTTTACCCTCACCTATGTTGAAAACCCTGATGCCAGTGGAATCAATACCTCCAACAGGGTTGTTGAATACACCCAAACAGAAGGTGTGGAGCCTTGGGCAGGTTTCTTTTTTGACCTTGCCGGCAAAGTTGATTTCTCGGAATACCAAGCCATAAAAATTAAGGTCTATTCCCCAGCCGCCAATCAAAACGTACTTTTGAAGTTTGAAGACAGTGCGGACGGTTCAATCGCCAAAGAGGTTCAAGCTGTAACAACGGTGGCCAACCAGTGGGAAGAACTGACCTTCGACTTTTCAGAAAGTGACTCCGACAAGTTTGACCGTATGGTGCTTTTCTTTAACTTTAATGGGGACAAGGGTGCGCCTACCACTCATTACTTTGATGATATTGTATTGGGAGAGGGAGGTTCTTCCGGAAATCCGGGAGGTGAAACCTCGGAACCCACAACCGCCGCCCCTACCCCAACAGTGGATCCCTTGGAAGTCATTTCCATGTTCAGTGACGCATATACAGATGTACCCGTAGATACCTGGAGAACAGACTGGTCCGATGCTACCTTGGAGGACATCACCATTGAGGGGGATGCGGTCAAGAAATATAGTGCATTGAGCTTTGTAGGCGTGGAAACGGTGACCAACCAAATTGATGCCACGGCCATGACCCATTTCCATACTGATATCTGGACAGCCGATGCTACCGAGTTCAGGATAAAACTGGTAGATTTTGGTGCCAATGGCGCCTATGATGGCGGCGGGGACGATGTGGAACATGAAATTGTAATTGAAAGTCCAGCCCAGCAGGAATGGGTAAGCTTGAGCATCCCTCTTTCTGATTTTACCGGGTTGACCACACGTGCCAACATTGCCCAATTGATCTTTGTGGGAGCCCCATCAAAACAGAATACGGTATTTGTGGATAATGTCTATTTCTATAATGAAGCCGGTGTTTCCACTGAACCGACTTCTGGAGCTCCTGTACCTGCGGTTCCGGAGGCCAATGTGATTTCTGTCTTCAGCGACTCCTATACCAACGTAAGCGGGACCGACTTTAATCCAAACTGGGGGCAAGCAACCATAGTTTCCCAAGTTGATGTGAGTGGTAACAACACGTTGAAGTATGAAAACCTCAACTATCAAGGCACCCAATTTGCCTCGGCACTTGATGTTTCCGGGATGACCATGCTCCATGTGGATTATTGGACCGCCGATTCCTCTACTCTAAACGGATACTTGATAAGCTCCGGTCCTGCCGAGACCGCACACTCCTTTGCTATTACAACAGGGGAATGGGTAAGCGTGGATATTCCACTAACAGAATTTTCAGGGGTAGTTGACCTAACCGATGTAATCCAACTGAAGTTCGATGGAAATGGTACCATCTATCTGGACAACATCTATTTTTATAACCCGCCTGCCACGGAACCAACAGTTGCAGCAGCCACTCCAACGGTCCCTGAAGCCGATGTGATTTCAATGTTCAGCGATGCATATACCGATGTGCCCGTGGATACATGGAGAACAGATTGGTCCGTGGCCACATTGGAAGACATCACCGTAGATGGCAATGCAGTCAAAAAATACAGCGGCCTGAATTTTGTTGGGGTAGAAACCGTTGCCAATCAAATAGATGCCACGGCCATGACCCATTTCCATACCGATGTTTGGACAGCCGATGCCACCGAAATACGGATAAAATTGGTAGATTTTGGAGCCAATGGAGCCTATGACGGTGGAGGGGACGATGTGGAACACGAGATTACGATCCCCAACCCGGAAATGAACACGTGGATATCCCTGGACATTCCGCTTTCAGAGTTTACAGGACTCACGACGCGGGCCAATATAGCACAGTTGATCTATGCCGGGCAACCCGCAGGATCTATGACCATTTTTATTGATAATGTATACTTCCACAAATAATCAATAAAGTTTGGAGTTAAAATCTCGCTACCATTGAGCGGTTTGAGTTAGTTTAGTTAATGATTGGCTTCCATCCTAAAGGATGGAAGCCTACATCACAAGTCCTATTTGTTATGAAAAAAATAAGCAGAACCTTTATTCAATACTTATTTAAGATGAACTTTCTAAACATTGCCTTTTTAACACTGACCCTTGTGCTATCCTGTAGTTCGGAAAGTTCGGGATCCAATGATACACCTATAGACCTTAATTTGGAGATTACCTTGGTCGGGGCCAACAGTAACAATCCCAACGGGGATGGATCAGGCAAGATCCAGGTTTCCGCGTCTGCCCAAAATGCCGTTCGGTATGCCTTCCGGTTTGATGGGGAAGATTTGGTGGAGAGTGCTTCGGGAACCATAGAGCACACCTTTACTAAAAATGGGGTGAACTCCTATTCCATTGTGGCGTGGGCCTACTCAGAAACGGGAGAATTCATTAATAAAACGGTGACTGTCGATGTTTACAGATCCGATGAAGAGTTCGCTACTTTGGTCTTTTCCGACGAATTTGAATACGAAGGAAGTCCTGACACCCAAAAATGGCACCATCAGGTCATTCCACCAAACAACGGGAGTTGGCACAATAACGAACTACAACATTACACCGACAGACCTGAAAACTCCTTTGCAAGTAATGGTACACTGAAAATACATGCCATAAAAGAGGAGTATACTGCGAGCGGCTCCACCAAAGCCTATACTTCCGCTCGATTGAACTCTAAATATGCATTTACCTACGGCCGGGTGGAGGTACGGGCAAAACTTCCCGGTTCTGCAGGTACATGGCCCGCCATTTGGACCTTGGGAGCCAATGTAAACGAAACCGGCAACTATTTTGGTGACCAATACGGAAGTGTAGGCTGGCCTTTGTGCGGTGAAATCGATATCATGGAACAGACGGGTTGGGACAAAAACAGCATTATATCCCATTTTCATTGGGGAGACCTAAACACCCAAGAGTATAAAGATACCGGTGGCGAGACTGCGGTTTCCAATGCTTCCACTGAGTTCCACATCTATTCCTTGGAATGGGACGCAAGCAGCATGAAAGCCTATGTGGATGACACTTTGGTGTTTGAGTTGCCCAATTCCTCGGACAAACCATATAACCATGCCCATTACTTGTTATTGAATATAGCCATGGGTGGTAACTTGGGCGGTGAGGTCCCCGCTAATTTCACACAAGATACCTTTGAAATTGATTACGTGAGAATATACCAATAATCATATTGTACAAAACAGGGAAATGGCAGATTATCCGTATCAAGCCCGACGTTCTTGGAACTTAGTGGTGGTATTGAAGACCCTTTACAAGATGGCTGGAAAATTTATTTCCAGCCTTTTTTATTGGCCCAGCTCCCTTGCTTCGAATCCCACCAATTCTTGGTCATGAAAGGTTGCGGTAACCTCTATGGGGTTGCAACAGACCTCGCAGTCTTCCACATACGTCTGTTTCGTCACCGAGGAATCCAACAAAAATGAAATCTCTTCCCAACAATAGGGACATTGAAAAAAATGCTCGTACATCGCCTAAAATTCAACATTGAGCAGTTGACCACTTACCTGCAACATGAACAATTCGGCCAATTTTGCGTTATACTTGGCCTGGCTTTTTGCCAACTCGGCATTCAATAGGTTCAATTGGGCCTGTCTGAACTCAATGGAGGTCACCCTGCCCAATTTGTAACGTTCGTCCGTACGATTAAAGTTGTTCTGGTTGGTCTGAAGGTTCTTTTCCTGTACCTCCAGCACATATAGTGCATTGGAATAACTGTCCCAAGCATTGCGAATATCACGCTCCACCTCCAACTCTATCTGCTTTTTCGCAAGTTCTTGGTTCGCATAGTTGATCTTGGCGTTCTTGATACCGGTTATGGTACTGCCACCATCAAAAAGGTTCCAGGACAAATTAATGGACCCTGTAACCCCTGTGGATGTGTTTTGCAAGGTGAAAGCCAAGGGACTGTTGTTGTTGGATTCGTTCCAACCATACGTACCAGTAAGGCCGATGGTGGGCAAAAAACCGCTTCTGGCCACTTTGATGTTATTATCGCTGATATTGATATCCTTTTCCACAATTTGAAGCCTAACGTTGTTCATTTTAGCCTCATTGTACATGCTTTCCATTTGTAGGCCCGGAACAAAATTTACGGTGGTATCGGCAACGAAAACTTCCGTGAGGTCCCTGTTCAAGATTAGATTCAAATCTCGCATGGTATTACGCAACAATTGTCTGGAATTCAACAAGTTGATGCTATCCGTGTTGATGTCCACCTCGGCATTAAGTACATCCAACCCAGTATTTTGACCAAATTCAAATTGATATTGGGCTCGTTTAAGTCTATCCTTTGAAATTTCCATGGCCTGTTCCAAGGTATGGGTGTTCTCGGTCAAACGGGCCACTTCATAATAGACCGAAAACAATTGAAGAATGGTATTCTCTATGGTCTGCCGAACCTGAAGTTCAGTTTGTTGCGACCGCTCTTGAAAACTTTTATAATTATAATGTCGCCCCAAACCATCAAACAATATATAGTTAACATTTACCGAGGCATTGTACCTTCGGGTCTCCGCACCCTCGGCGGTTCGGGTATCGCCATTGGCCAAAACCCCCTCGGAGTTCTGCTTGTCAATACTACCCCCAGCATTGGCAGTCACCGTTGGCAAATAGCCCGAATTCAGGATATTGGCATTGTTGTCCCCAATCAATTTGGTGTTCTTGGCCACTTGAATGCTCAAGTTGTTCTCCAAGACCATGTCTATAGCCTCTTCCTTGGAAAGTACTTGATCCTGCGCATGTAGGTAAAGACCAAAAATCAAAAATAAAAGTGCTGTGTAATTATGCCTGTTTTTCATTATCGTGAGGTCTCTTCTTCAATTGAAGTTCCGTGTTTTTCAGTATCCATTCCATTTTGGCTTGGAGCATTGTCGCTGGGCAAACTCTCCCTTTCCAACAAATCCTCTTCATCCCGTTCCCTAATGGCGCGCTCTACCTCCTCCGGTGTCACTTTTTCGCCGGTCCACAATCTTTTTGCCACAACTTTTACGCTGTTTCCAAAGGATAGGAACAGTGGTAGCATGAGCAAAGTGAGTATAGTAGCAAATGCGATTCCATAGGCAATGGAAATGGCCATAGGTTTTAAAAACTGGGCCTGTCTGCTTCTTTCCAAAAGCAACGGTGCCAAACCAGCAATGGTGGTGGCCGAAGTTAAAAAGATGGCCCTAAAACGGGAACGACCAGCTTCGTAAAGGGCCTCATCGAACTTTAGACCATTTCTGAGGTTGATGTTGAACTTACCGATCAACACCAATCCGTCGTTCACCATGATCCCGATCAAGGCAATGATACCCAACATGGACAATATATTGATGGGGAAACCATGGATCCAATGGCCCCAAGCCACAGCCGTTAAACTGAAGGGCACCAAAAGAATCAACAGTAACGGTTGACTTATGCTCCTAAAGGTGAAGGCTATGGTAATGAAAATAAGGAACAGTACAATGAGCCCCACAAATTTTAGTGAACCAAACAACTTATTAAATTCCCTATTCTGGCCTTCATAGGAAGGGGTAATGGAGGGATATTTGGATACGATTTCGGGCATTACCTCATTCCTGATCCAAGCCATGGCATCGGTACCACTGGTAGTTTCAGGATTGGTCAAATCAGAAGATACTTGGATTTCCCTTCTTCCATCCAAGTGGTTGATGGCCACATCCCCACGTTCAATGGTGTAGTTGGCAATTTCGATAAGGGGAATACGGTCACCGTTGGGTGCCACAATGCGCATTTCGTCCAAATCGGTAATGGAAGATCGGTTCTCACGATCATAGCGAACCCAAACCCGTATTTCATCCTGTCCTCGTTGGAATCGCTGTGCCTGGGTACCGAAGAAACCAGCCCTTACTTGGTTCATAACGGTTCTTAGATCCAATCCCAATAAGTAGGCATTTTCCTTGAGTTGTAACCGAATTTCCTTGATACCTGCTGGATCGTTATCCGTAACATCCTTCAAGGTGGCATTGTTGAGCATAATCTGTTTCAACTCCTCCTTGGCAGCTTTTAATTCTGCAATATTGTTGCCCAAAAGGGAAACAGAAACCGGGCTTCCGCCAAAATTTCCACCGGAACCATAGATCAAACTCTCCACGCCGATTACGGGACCTACGAGTTCCCTTAACCTTCCTGTGACCATATCAGAACGAATACCATCAGGTCTTTCCTCTCCAGGTAATAGATTAATTTGCAATCTTGCAGTTGAAGATCCTGGGCCCAAATTTTTGATCATGTTCAAGAAAAGCTTTTTATCCATGCCCTTCAGGTATTTCTCCGATAGTTCATCATTTACGATGTGGGCCTTTTCCTGTATCAAGCTGATAATGGAATCAGTCACCTTTTCATTGGTTCCGTTCGGCATACGAAGTTGAATTGTGACCTGGTCACTGGCAACCATAGGGAAGAAAGAAGTACGAACAATCCCTCCCCCAATGGATCCAAAGGTGAGCACCAAGGCCATAAAGAGGATCAATCTCAAAAGTTGTGTGTGGATTGAAATAGGAGTTCGATCTTTGCAAGAAAACGATCAGCATTGGAATTATCCTCGGACCTATTAAAGTTTATACTGCCTGAAGTATTAACGACACATTTTGACCTAGTCTCCCATAAAACGGAAGAGGGTACGCTCCATCTATATTTTGAAGAAAAGAAGGACACCCCTAAAGAAGAAAAACATCGCATTTTAATAGCCCATGGCTTTCATAGGGAGATCGTTGTCCAGGACTTTCCATTAAGGGGAAAGTCAGTTTATCTCCACATCAAGCGGCGGCGTTGGCTTGATAAGCGCACCAACGATATAGTGCAAAGAGATTGGGATCTGGTAGCACAGGGAACACGAATGACCGTCGAGTTCGCTGCTTTTTTAAAAGTACTTGGTCGATACTAAGGCTTCGGATTGCCGAACCATAGGCCATTTCTATGGGGTCGACGGAAAAAAACTCCAGCGCCAGTACAAGGATTATCTGAGCGATTTTAAGGACTGGGAACAAAAGGGACATGCCAAACAATGGCTCATCTTTTCCAAAAATATGGGACCTTACCTGTCCATTGACGAAACGGCACTGTCCAAGGGTGAGCTCTATACAATTATCACCAACAAAAGGGCCAAGGGCAAAAAAGGGTCCATAGTGGCCATATTTTCCGGCACCAAGGTGGAACCTATCATAGAACAACTAATGAAAATCTCCGCCAAGGAAAGGGCCAAGGTCAAGGAAATCACCCTGGATATGGCAAACTCCATGAAGACCATCGCCAAAAAATGCTTCCCTAAAGCTGTACAGGTCACCGATCGCTTCCATGTACAGAAACTGGCACTGGAGGCCCTTCAGGATATCCGGGTCAAACACAGATGGGAGGCCATAGACCTGGAGAACGAACAGATCAAACAGGCCAGGGCAAGGAACAGGACGTTCCTCCCAAAAGAATTCAGCAATGGGGATACAAGAAAGCAACTGTTGGCCAGAAGCAGGTACTTACTGTACAAGGCCCCGAATAACTGGACGGAGAACCAATCCGAAAGAAGCAAAATATTGTTTGCCCATTATCCCGATATAAAGGTCGCATTCGACCTGGTCCAAGGGCTAAGGAGCATATTCGACACGGCAACCTCCATAGAGACCGCCTACACAAAACTGGCACATTGGTACAAGGATGTGGAAAATACGGGATTTAGGGCATTCAACACCATGGCAAACACGATATCCCTCAACTACAGATCTATCCTGAACTATTTTATAAACAGAAGCACGAACGCTTCAGCAGAATCCTTTAATGCAAAAATAAAGGCTTTTAGAGCGCAATTCAGAGGAGTCAAAAACACAGAATTCTTCCTATTCAGGCTAACTACGATATTTGCATAAACACAACAATTGTTCCTGATCCCATAAAGAATAAGGCGAACGTCAATACTTTATATTGCAGGGCAAACCTGAGAGCAGGTCCATACAACTTGTCGCGCATAAACGCCATGAAATCGTCCCCTATTTTGTTGATGACACGCAATTTGGCAAAAACCTTTGCAATCCCTTTCTTGGGTTTATCATCCAGTTTGTGCAATGCCTTGGAATGGGCCAAGTGGGCAGGAAGAATAAGCAGTGCTTCTACCAATGAAACAATCAATGTCAAGATAACGATTACTGAAACTTCCCCGAAAAATTCCCCTATACCACTATCCAAGAACAAAAAAATGGAAAATGCTAAAATAGTGGTGATGATAGCCGAAAGAATAGGCGGTATCACCTCCATGGTTCCTTCAATGGCGGCCTGAACCGGAGGTTTACCATCTTCATAATGCTGATAGATATTCTCGGCGATCACAATTCCGTCATCCACCAAAATACCGATTACAATGATCATCCCAAACAAAGACAACACATTGATGGTCACATCAAACATAGGTGCAAAGATGAACATTCCCAAAAACGCAATAGGAAGTCCGAATGCCACCCAAAATGCTAATCTAGTATTTAAAAACAAAGACAGGAACAACAATACTAATAAGATTCCTTGAACAGCATTTTTACCTAATAACTCTGTTCTTTGATTTAAAGTAACAGATCGATCATCTACCAAATCTAGTTGTACATTGGTGTATTTTTCATTGAATTGTTTAATGTAGTCTTTTACATTATCAGCAGATTTTATTAAATCTTCCGTGTTAGTACTCGTTATGGTAATGTTGACCGCCAGTTCCCCGTTAAAGTATGAGGCATTCGGTGTTTCAGAAAAGCGGTCACGGATGGTGGCCACATCTTTCAAACGAACAGTACGGCCTTCACTATCCCCGCGTACCACAATATTGGAAAGTTCATCCCCAAAATAGGAACGGTTATTGGCCCGGATCAAATATTCCTCGGTATCGGTCTTGATGTTACCCCCGGTAACCAAAATATTATGGTTGGCCACAGCTAGCGAAACTTCGTTGAAGGAGAGATTGTAGGCCAAAAGTCTGTTCTCGTCCACGGCAATTTCAATTTCTTCATCCGGATACCCATCGATCTGAATTTGGGAAATACCATCGATGGCCCTTAGGTCATTCTCTATTTGACGCCCGATCTGTTTCAGGGTAGCCAGTGGAATATCCTTCCCGCTAATGGCAAAACTGATGGTGGGTCGGGAGGCCTCTAATTTGGCCACGATAAGAGGTTCCATTCCGGTTGGAAAGGTCGGCACACGGTCCACTGCATTTTTTACTTCCAAAAGCATGAAATCCACTTCCCTGCCCTTTTCAATCTCAACATTGATGGATCCACTGTTTTCACGAGAGGTAGAAGTCACCCGCTCCACGCCTTCCAAACCTTTCAGGTTGTCCTCGATCTTCAATACAATACCCTCTTCAATTTCTTGCGGGGACGCACCGGGATAGGTAATGGTAATCAGGATATTCTTGGATTCCGATAACGGAAAAAATGAGGATTTTAAGGAGAGCATCCCCACGATTCCGAACACGATGAACGCCAATATAAAAATATTGACGGCCATGTGGTACTTTATAAAATAGGAAATGACCTTTCTCACGGCTGGGCAGTTTTATTGTACACTTTCACCAACATGCCCGCATAGGCCCCGGACAATGGCCTGGAAACGATCACCTCCCCATCGGGAACATTTTTGAGCACCACGGTCTTGTCCGTAAAATAAACGGGGTCCACGTACATCAAATCGAGAATGGAGTCCTTCACCACAAAGATTTGGTCGTTGTCCAATAGCAGGGAACGGTTAATTTCAATAGCGTTGGCTTCTTCCCTAGCCTCAAGACTAGCCTCCAGATATTGGCCTTCTTTCAGGTCTGCACCATCTACCTCTATAGCCACTGTAATCGTTTGTGAACCTTGGTCCACCCTTCCATTTACACGTGTAACCTTGCCGGTATATGTATTGGTTTTGTCCAAGTTGTGGAGTTCCACTTCCTTGCCCACTTTTAAGAAATCGCCATAGGTTTTACTCACGGAAACTTCCAATTCGTATTCCCCTGTGTTGATGAACTCTCCCAGTTTTTGTCCTGAGCGGATCAAAGTACCTTCGGTAACCAAGGCTTCAGTAAGCACTCCGTTAAAAGGAGCGGAAATGATATATTTTGATAGACGTTGTTCCAAATTTTTAACCGCGTAGTAGTTGGATATAATTCCCCTACCCGTAATGAAGAACTTCTCCTTTTCCGAACCCATTTCAGGTAAGGCCGGGGTAGTTTTTTCCATGTCAAAGCTATTGAGGTAGGTTTGCCATTTGGGATAGATTTCAGGATAATCCAACCGCAAATCGGGCATAATGGATGTAAGCAAGTTGTACAAGGTACTCTTCGCCGATTGTACTGAGGCATAATATTCGTCGGAGTCGATGCGGATCAAGGTCTGCCCTGCCGTATATTCCTGTCCACTTCGAAATAGCTTACTGCCCGGTCTAAATACACCTTGCACCTCGGAGTATAGTTCCACCCGCTTTTTGGCCTTCAAGTTTCCATTGGCCGGAACCACTAGCGGAATTGTTTTGTTCTTTACGGTATCTACAAAAACGGTCTTTACCACTTTAGGGGACTGTGGCCTTCTATTGTCCTTGCTACCAGCGATAATGCCTGCAAAATACAGGGATGCCAAAATGAGGAAGCCGCCTAATACAGCCGAAATGATGAGCTTTCGCATGGGTCAGTTGATTTAGTCGTTGCAAAACTATTCGCTACATTCTTTGAAAAGGTTAAAGAAATCCTAAATTGTTCGCTAAACACCTGAAACAAAAATGGGGATACATCCCTGTATCCCCAAACCAAACAAACTAAAGTAATAACTAACTACTCATTATTTTCATCGTTTTCATCGTCCTCGAACTTGGTATCCGCCATTCGGGTTCGATCAAACTCAATACTGTTAAACCTAGGATTAAGGGATTTGTCATCGGTATCGAATACCAGAAATTGTTTGGAATCCATTGCCATTAGTCCCGTATACGAATTGAAACGGTTATTCTGTAATTGCAAGATCTGAAGACTTGCCAATTGTGAGAACTCTGCAGGAATTTCGCCTCCTAACTGGTTATTGGCCAAAACCAATTCCTTCAATAGACCCAATCGGCCAATTTCGGCAGGGATTTCTCCTTCCAAGCTATTCTCGAAAAGTCCCAAAGCTTCCAATTTGGTCAAATTGCCAATGGATTTAGGGATAATTCCCTTTAAGTTATTGCTCGATAAATTAAGCTCCTTCAAATTCTGAAGGTTTCCAAACGTCTCCGGAATGGGACCACTTAAAAAATTGTTGAACATGGAAAAGACTTCCAAGTTCTTCAATTGTCCTATTTCTTGGGGGATAGACCCTTTAATCCTGTTCATTTCCAAGCGGAATTCCTTCAAGCTTTCCAACTTAACAATGTCCTTGGGCAATACTCCGGTGATATTGTTAAAGGCCAAATTCAAACGGGTCAGGTATTTTAACCTGCCAAGGCTCTCCGGTAAAGTACCGTTCAAGTTGTTCATGAAAAGGGTAATTCCCACAACATGTCCATCCTTCACCTCAACGCCTTTCCATTTTTCAACAGGGGTCTCAAGGTTCCAGGTTACCGTCCATTGCTCTCCGTTGGTGTTTTTATAAAGGTCAATTAAAACGTCCCTTTCCCTTTGGGAAACCTGTCCGTTTGCCAAGGATATGCCCACCGTGGCAGTCAACAAAAAGAAGAAAATGGCCAATCGTTTCATTTAATACTTATTTATCTGTAGGGAATTTACTTACAAAGTAATAAGAATATGAAAAACCCTACAAATAATTTAAGTAAATTGATGTGGATTTGTTGTGAATCGAACCTTTTCTGTGGTCAACTTTGCAAACCCCTGATTATTCTAGGGTTTCCAATTCGCCGGAAATGCTTTCCCATTCCTTCATTTGGGTCTCCAGTTCTTTTTTTTTCCCTTGATATTTATCAAAAAAACCGGCTTTGGCAATGGTGGTGTCGTAGTCCATGAGCAACTGATGGTCAATGTCAGATATTTCCTTTTCCAACTGGGAAATCCGCTTTTCCACACCGCTCAATCTATTCTTCAGGGACTTTAATTTCTTTTGGGTGTGGTAATCATTCTCTTTAGTTTCAGATTGCTGTTTTTCCTCAACCTTTTTGTCCCCTTTCTCAATTTTTCTAAAATCATCTACCTTCCGCTGTTCCAGGTAAAAATCGATGTCGCCCAAATATTCCTTGATGTTGCCATCCTTGAACTCGTAGACCCGGTCTGTTAGTCCTTGTAGAAAATCCCTGTCGTGGGAAACCAGGATCAGGGTTCCCTCAAAATTTTGAAGTGCCTGTTTCAGTACGTTCTTGGACTTGATGTCCAAGTGGTTGGTTGGTTCGTCCATCACCAACACGTTGAAGGGCTGCAACAACATTTTGGCCAGTGCCAAACGATTACGTTCCCCTCCCGAGAGCACCTTTACATATTTTTCCACATCATCACCACGGAACAAAAAGGATCCCAAAATATCCCTTACCTTGCTTCTATTGCTTTCATTGGCAGCTTCCAGCATAGTGTCAAGAATGGTTTTGTTGCCATCCAGATATTCGGCTTGATTTTGGGCAAAATACCCCAACTGCACATTGTGACCCGTTTTAACATTCCCGTGGTAGTCCAATTCCCCAACCATGATCTTTGCCAAAGTAGTCTTCCCTTGGCCGTTCTGCCCAACAAAAGCGGTCTTGCTGCCCCGCTCCACCAGAAGGTCTATTCCTTCCAGGACCTTTTTTTGGCCATAGCTCTTGGAAAGGTTTTCTACCTCCGCCACAACCTTACCTGGGGTAACGGAAACAGGAAAACGAACGGTCATAACACTGTGGTCCTCATCATCCACTTCTATTCGTTCTATCTTGTCCAATTTTTTTATGAGCGACTGCGCCATGGAAGCCTTGCTGGCCTTAGCCCTGAACTTTTCTATCAACCGTTCAGTCTGTTGAATCTGCTTTTCTTGGTTCTTTTGTGCACTGAGTTGTTGTTCCTTGATCTCCTTCCTTAATTCTAAAAATTTGGTGTAGGGCTTGTTGTAGTCATATATCCTGCCCAATGAAATTTCTATGGTGCGGTTGGTCACGTTGTCCAGGAACATCCTATCATGCGAAACGATGACCACAGCGCCGGAATAATTGTTCAGGAACTGCTCCAACCAAATGATGGATTCAATGTCCAAGTGGTTGGTAGGTTCATCTAACAACAATACATCGTTGTTTTGCAAAAGGAGTTTGGCCAGCTCAATTCGCATACGCCATCCACCAGAAAAGGTATCGGTCAGCTTTTCAAAATCAGTTCTTTTAAAACCGAGCCCCAACAACACCTTTTCGGTATCTCCTTGATAATTGTAACCGCCCAAAATCTCATACCGATGGGTCACATCGGTCAAGTCTACCATCAACTGGTGGTATCCTTCACTTTCATAATCGGTACGTTCCGCCAAGGCTGTGTTGATCTCGTCCAATTGTTTTTCAAGGGATTTTATCTCGGCAAAGGCTTGGTAGGATTCTTCCAAAACCGATCTTCCTTGTTCAAAATCGATATCCTGCTTTAAAAAACCGATCTTGATGTCTTTCTCCATGGCAATGGTACCTTCATCAGGACGCATTTCCTTCGACAACAATTTGAGCAAGGTTGATTTACCTGCTCCATTTTTTCCGATCAGACCTACCCTATCACCGCCATTCAATCGAAATGCGATTTCCTCAAAAAGATATTCGCCTCCAAAGGCTACGGAAAGATTGTGAACATTTAGCATTATAAGTGACCTGAATTACATAAGAAAACGCGAAGTATCCTTACTTTTGCGTAAAAATTGGTGCAAATGTTAAAAAAAGGAACCAAAATCAACAGCATTTTAACAGGAAGTTGCCCTAGGTGCCATGAAGAGAGCATGTATAAAGCCTCCAACCCCTATGCGATTTCCCAAATTTTCAAAATGCATGAGCGGTGCTCCCATTGTGGTTTGAAGTACAAGATCGAACCTTCTTTCTTTTACGGTGCCATGTATGTGAGCTATGCGGTAGGTATTGCGTTTGCCGTGGCTGCTTTTGTGATTTCCTATCTGTTTATCGGCACCTCTTTAAAGACTTCGTTTATTGCAATCGTGTCCACCTTGGTAGTCTTTATGCCGGTAATCATCAGGCTGTCCCGCAATATTTGGATCAATTTCTTTATCAAATATGATCCTCATGCGGTGGAGCATCATCATCCCGTAAAAGGCTAATTTTTATAGTATTTTTTGGTAAAACGATGAATGTCTATTTCTGGGTCGAGCAATATTCCTTCTTCAATATAATCGTACAATTGACGTGAAGCATATGGGGCAATAAGCACGCCCCTTGACCCAAAGCCGTTCAATACATACAGATTTTGATATACCGGATGCCTACCCACCAAGGGTCTGCGATCTACAACGGTAGGACGGATTCCGGCCACGTGGTCCAAAATCTCAAAATCACATTTTAAAAAGGTGGCTAATTTTTCCAACAACTCGTTTTTGGATTCTTCCGTAGGAAGATTGGTTTTGTCGTGCCATTTGTACGTGGCTCCAACCAAATATTTATCTTCTCCCATGGGTATGGTAAATACGGAAGACTTTATTACACTATCCTCCTTAAAATTGGGCGCCGAGATGATCAACAACTCCCCTTTGGTTCCGTTCAAAGGTAGATACCCAAAATTGGGGTCGTGGGTAAGGCCATAGCCACATGCAAATACAATCTGTTTTGCTTTTATCCCTTGGTATTCCACATGATCATTGTGATGTACAAGGGCAGTAAACTCAAATGTTTTTCTGTTCAGGATTCCTTTCCCTTCCAAATATGAGGCATAGGCATTCAACAATGTTCCCGTATCAATTCTGCCCGTATATTTTACCTCTCCAAAATCAAAGGGAGCGACAATGGATGGGTTTTGGTTTGAAACTATTGTGGTGGATAGAAAATGGTCCAAAACCGGTCGGTCGGCTGCTTCAAACCAACTATTCTGTTCTTCTACGGAGGCGAATTTGCGCAGTACTCGTAATGGGTAATCCAAATTAACCCCCAATTTCTGCTCCAAACCTGTGTAAAAAGGTTTGGCCTGTTTCAATTGCTCTTTGGCCTTCCAAGCCATGGTTAAACGTTTTAAAATGACAGGGTTGTACAATCCGCCCGCTACTTGGGAAGCCTGTTGGGAACTGTCCGCAACCACCTTGAAAGATTTGCCTTCCTTTTCCAAAACCTCACAAAAGGAAATTCCGGCCAAGCCCAAACCAACAACAAAATAATCCAACATAGTACTACAGCATATTTATGTTTTATTCAAGGTCGATGCAACCTCAATCAACCTGAAAACGTCTAATAATTAAACAAACCTAAAACAATGTTGGCTAAAAAATCAAAATTACTTTCGGCAAACTTTTTTCTTTTGTGGGCAGTTGGTTCCGTATTTGGTCAGTTGACCACAAATTACGCTGAAGAGGAAGCATATTTTTTACATGACAGGGATACCATTTTCGGGAAACTGATATTACCCAAAAAGAAGGTAAAAAACGGTTATCCAGTCATCCTATTTGTGCATGGATCCGGACCCGAGGATTATAGTTCCTCCAATTTGTACAGACCTTTATGGGAACGATTCACCGAAGCAGGTTTTGCCTGTTTTTCTTGGGATAAACCAGGCGTGGGGTCCTCCCAAGGAAATTGGTTTCAACAATCCATTGAGGACCGTGCGGAGATAGTGTTAGAAGCATATCATTTTTTGGAGCAACATGAAAAAATCGATAGAAATAAAATTGGTCTATGGGGCATTAGTCAAGCAGGTTGGGTAATTCCAAAAGTTACGGAAACCCGTATACCTGCATTTGCCATAGTGGTATCGGGTCCAGTGACCACCGCCATGGACCAAGAAATTTATCGACTCCGTTCCAATTTGCAGGCTAATGGTTTTAAACCTGCAGCGGTGGACAGTGCAGTAACCTATACTAACCAAGTAAAAGAACTGGTTGGGGGTCAAAGACCTTTTGTTGACTTTGATGCCTTGCAAAAGGAAGCACGGAAGCATGGTTGGAGTTCGTTTGTGATTACGGGGGATGAAGGAATCTACCAATACCTAAAAGTCATTCTTAAAGGTGATCAAGCTCCGAACATTGAAAACCTGACATGTCCTGTTTTGGCCATTTGGGGTGAAAATGACTTGCTCGTACCTTCGGTAGCAAGTTCGGAACACTATAGGAACACCATGAAAAAAATAGGAAACAAGAAGGCAACGATCGTGATTGTGCCGCAAGCAGACCATACCCTTACTTTCAATATAAGTGGCAAATCCGAAGAAACCATTGAAAGAAGAAAAACCTTTGAAAAGGAGCCTGAGAAAATATTTGCTCCCGGGTATCTGGATTTGATGACCGAATGGCTCAAAAAGCTCAAATGGTCATTGAAACCTTGATGATCAAAACAAAAACGCCGCACAATTGTGCGGCGTAATTTGTAGTGAATTGGAAATTTATCTCACAGACCTATCTAGTAGGCCCACATATCCTGCTCCCTATCCCTGATGGATTCTTTGATCCTTTGGGCTTCAAGCAACTGGAACAATGCGTTGTCAAAAATGTATTCGTCGATTTTACGGTCTTCATGTACGTTTTCCTCTTTGTATATCACCCCGTTGAAACGTCTTGCGTTCAACAGCATGTCAAAGGAAAGGGGTCTTGCAGAGTTCCTTTGGTTATAAACCTTGGCCTCGTGCAGGATCTGCCTAGCCGCTGGGAACCAAACCCAGAACAATTCAACTTTGTTGGAATTTGGATCTACAGACTCATCGTCAATAAAGTTCACGTCAGGAGCAACGGGTGCAATCCCCAACAATCGATATTTAAGCTCTCCCTGGCGCTTGTCAAAGTACCAGATACCTTTTATGTGGTACTCTTCTATGTCAGCGGCGGTAAGGTCCCTTTTGTTAATAAACTCAGGGGAAATTTGCTCACCGGCATTCAATTGTTCGTAACCAAGGTCCGTGGTATCGATTTTGCTCAAGGTAGCGGAAAGATCTTCCAGTTTCCTCTTTTCGGTAAAGTAGGAATCCGTGTAAATTTCCGTTAGCTTTCCATTTCTGATGTTCTTCATCAGAACGTGGTACAAAGACCTTCTATCAGCGCCGATGCCAATGGTATCGGTTGGATAGTACAACGGAAAGTTTACACGCTCGTCAAGATCGATGATTTCCCAAACGGTCTTGGACCAAAGGATATCCCTATCATCCACATAACCGTATTTTAGAGGTTCATCGGCATCTTGCTCGATCTGAGCTTCGGTCTTTTTACCAATATCATCGGGCAACTTGGCATTCAAAATGTTTGCCTGACCCATCATTGATACAGGCAAAATGCCCAACAATCCGATTATTAATACATTTTTCCAATTCATGATCACTTGTATACTTTTATACTTTATTAGTTTGTAAGCTCAACCACTACTGGAGATACTTTCTTCAACTTGTAATCTCTGTTGTTAGTGATGTAAGCTTGAATATCAAAGATTTGAACTGCATCTCCCCTGCCAGCTCTTCTAAGAACTGATTTGGCCTGATCGTTCAATTTGTTTCCACTAACCACTACGGTAGGTTGACCAGGAACTTTGAACTTGAACTCACTTACAGAAAGGTTCAAATCGAAATCGAAGTCTTCCAACATAGCACTTACTGTGGAAATCTCTAGGTTGTTCTTTGGCATTTTGATGCTACCAGCCTCACCACGTACGGTACCACTAGGTCTTGGAATATCCTTGATACGGAACTCGGATTTGGTAGAGATACCTTTACCATCTGGCAAAGTACCGGAAGCGGTGATGGTCACTGTTCTACCTGTACCTGGGTTCATGATGTACTGGCTACCACTTCTTCTGGTCAAACCAGCAGCAGAAGCGGATACTTTGTTGTCAGGAATACCAGGAATGGAGATGGTCATGGGGTTGGCCACACCACGATAAACCACGTTCATCTTATCTGCAGAGATAACGGCTGCATTGGGCATAGAGATGGTAGCAAACGTGTTGTTCACTTCTACAGGCACCTCGTTACCGTCCTGCATATAGGTCATGGTTCCTTTAATGGTGTGGTCACCTGGGGTACCGGCACTAATCAACATTTTGATACCACCAGCTTCCAATGCGTAATCAGTTCCTTCCTTCAATGGTCTACCATCCAAGGTCAATTCAGCTTTTACCGGAGTAGAAGTCTTGTCGGTCTTGCTCACAATGATCTTACCATCGTATTTTTCACCGGAATAGTAAGCAGTTTTAGGAGCTTGCAAAGCACTGGCAAAGTTGGTCAAAGAAACCGCCTCTGTCAACTCACCTTCCAAAAGAGTTTTCAACACTTCTTGCTCGGTAGTCTTGATATCGGCCTGCAACTGGGTCATTTTGGTCAATGAGGCTACCAAAGGAAATCCTTCGTAGTGGTAGTTGATCCAATCTTGACGGGTACCGTCTCTCTTTTCAACCTTACCATCTGCATCACCGGTCGCAAAACGAGCTTTTACAGCCGCTTTTAATGATTCGTACTTACCTTCAGGCAATGCATTGATCACACCTTCACGGTAATTGTTGATGTATTCCATGAACTTCTTTCCTTCTGGGCCCAAATTGTCGCCCTGGAAGAATTTTTGGTCCAAGTAGTCTGATTTGTCCATGACCACATAATCTTTGGGATCCTCAAGATCCTTGGTCATTTCTGTCTTCAAACCTTGCAAATAACTGTAGTAGTCATCTGAAAGTTCTTTTACTTTCTGAGCATCTTTGTACAATTCTCCGTACTCTTCTTCGTTTTCCGAAGCTTTGGTCTCCAGGCTTGCAAAGAAGCTAGCGTTATTGGAGTCCATGCTCGTGTTTGAAGTTTCCAGCTTTTCGTTCATAAGTCCGAAAGCCGCAAGTACTTCCTTGCTCATATTCAGGGCCAGCATCGCGATGAAGATCAAGTACATTAGGTTGATCATCTTCTGACGTGGTGTTTGTTTTCCTCCTGCCATGTTTTCTAATTAGATTTTAAAATTAATTTGATTTGGGGTTGTTTTCTGTTGATCAAAAACTCTAATTATTTTCTACCTCCCATGGCGGAAAGCATACCTCCGTAAACTCCGTTCAAAGAAGAAAGGTTGGTGGCCAAAGATTCCATTTGATCTTTCAAGGCACCAGCGTTCTGTACTACTTCCTCGTTGATGGAAGCTTGACGGCTAGCACTTTCCAACTGTACTTTGTACAAGCTGTTCAATGACTCCATTTGAGCCGCTGCGTGAGACAACTCTTCAGAGTATTTTTTGGTGTGTTGGATAGCATCTGTAGTAGGCGCGATGTTTTTAGCGGCACCTTCAAAACTTTTGATGCTCTCACCCAAGCTAGAGAATAGATTGGCGTCGATATTGGCTTCTTTAAGCAATTCGTCCAATTTTCTGGAAAGGATACCTTCTGCCTCTTTGGCATCTTTGGCTTCTTGCTTTTTGCTGGCGGTTTGTTGACCACCGGCCAATTCTGGGTAAACCAAAGCCCAATCGTATTCGTCATCTACTGGTTCAAATGCACTGATTGCGAAGATCAATGCCTCAGTAATAAGTCCAACCGCAAGAAGTAGTCCACCTGTAAGGGGTCCAAACTCCCAGTGAAGAATCTTGAACAATGCACCAATAATTACTACCGATGCTCCAAGCCCGTAGGCCATGTTAAACAATTTTTTTGTTGATTTTGACTGTGCCATAATTCTAGTTTTAATTAAGTTATATAAATAAGTATTTGGTTACAAACTTTGATTTATATAATGCTCTCGATAAATGTTGTTTTATAAACCTCCTCTTCCGTTGGTAGAATCTTCCTCTCCCATGTAATCCTGTACCGTTCTAAAGCCGATGTAGCTTCTTGCAGAATCTTGGTACTCGTAATCCCTGGTGCTCACTTGCAGGAAGTATGCAACATCCTTCCAAGATCCACCTCTAATCACCTTTCTCTTGTTTTGGCCAGACCCCACGTTGGGGTTCATGGTAGAAAGGTATTCGTAGGCTCCCGAATCGAAACTGGAATTGGTCCATTCCGAAACGTTTCCTGCCATATTGTACAAATTGTAATCGTTCGGTTCAAACGATTTGGCCTCCACGGTGTACAACGCTGCATCAGCGGCATAGTCACCACGCTGTGGCTTAAAGTTGGCCATAAAGCAACCGGTATCACTGATCACATATGGACCCCCCCAAGGGTAGGTTCCTCCTTCAATACCACCTCTGGCGGCATATTCCCACTCGGCCTCTGTTGGCAACCTGAACTGGTTCACGAACTGCTTGCCACGAGACTTTTGATCGTCATTCTTGAATTTGGTCCTCCAGTTACAGAACGCTTTGGCCTGCATCCAGTTTACACCCACTACTGGATAATCACTATAGGCGTCATGCCAGAAGTAATCGTTGTGCATGGGTTCATTGTAGGAATATTCAAAATCCTTGATCCAAACCGTGGTATCTGGATAAATCTCCAATTCCTCTTGTCGGATAAAATCCTTTCTTCTTCCGGTCTTTGCCCTAGCGGCAGCCTCGATGTCCATCCAGCTATACTTGTATTTCAACTTGGTCACATCGATAGACCTAAGCCCGTTATAGCTTTCTTCTTCAGGAAGATAAATAGAATCCATTACTTCGGAATAATATTCGTCCGGATATTCTGAAGTATCCCATATCAAATCCACATCCTTGTTCAATGCCCTGCCCTCATAGCCTGTTTCACCAAGTCCGGCATAGTTGTCGAGCATGTATTTGTCATAAGCGGACAATTCGGTAGTATCGGTATCCTTAAAAGCATACTCTCCGATACCTTCATCTTCTGGTCCAATGCCAAGCTCATCGGCCAGGATGGCCAACCTGGTCCTAACAATGGAATCCTTTACCCACTCCACAAACTGTCGGTATTCACTGTTGGTGATTTCCGTATCGTCCATATAAAAGGAACGTACGGTAACCGTTCTTGTCGGAGCGTTCAATACTTTCGCCTGATCCTCCTCAGCCTTACCCATAACAAAGGCGCCGCGGGGAATCAGTTCCATCCCATAGGGTTTTTCTGGATGCCATTGTTTTCCACTGACCCCAACTAGTTCACCTTTTGACCTTGATTTAGAGCCACAACTGCTAAGCAAAAAAACAAGTGCTAGAGATGAAAAGAATAGCTTTCTCATACTTTAGGTTAAATTATCGATTCAAGATTTTAGACTGTGAAACACATTTTCATTACTCTCAAAACTGCTTTTTGAATAAATTATTGTGCAAACACAAGCAATGCTCAAAAAATTAATTTGTTTAGTTAAAGCCTTTTCTGTAGGCTTTGAACCACCTTTCTGGAATAATTTGGTTGCACGCATCCAAATAGTCCTCTTCGGTGCATGGTAATAACGCAACCGAATTTGTTTTAGTATGTTCAGCTAAAATTGATGGCACCTCTACCCACCAGCGTTCCGTGACATGGCTCTTGAAAAAGACAAGCTCCTCGGAATCTGTGGGTACGGTGAATTTTGTGAAGTCTTCGCTCTTGGAGCTGGGCTGTTCCTTGATCCTGAAACTCAACCCTTCTATAAAATACCAAATGATCTGGGCGATCATCTGAAATGCCTGTGGTGAATTCTCACCTTCATAAATACCGAAAAGGGAAACCCTGTCGCTAATACCCGCATACCGGGCTATGGCGCATATCTCCCTTCCTGTAAATCCGTTAGGTGAAAAGTTTTTGGACATGCCTATTTCCGCAGCTCGGATGGCCCTCATATCCAAACTTACAATATCGCTACTTCTCAAGACGGGTTCTGCCAAGCCGATATTGTTCGCAATCTCACCCAATCGGTACGCATCAAAGAAAAGGCGCTCCATAAGATCCATCTCTTCCTGGGCATTGAAATAACTCTGGTAACCGATGTTGGAGAAATTGAAAAGATTGTTGGGTTTATCGGTAATAATCTTGCTCATATAGGAGTGGGACGATATCAGTTCCTCATCTTCCCCAAAATCAAAACGGCTGTCTATGGACACCAGATTGACCATATCCTTGATCTTATCGAAAGCACGGTAAGTGGGATAGGTGATATCCTGGGTAAGACCGATCACTATCGGAATGATATTTTCTTCCAAGAGTCCGGCCACGATTTCCTTCACCACAAAGTAGGTGTCCTCAACGGTATCGCCTTCTTCCACATCCCCAATGTCGATGATGGTGGAGTTCCAATTGCCCATCATGAGTTTATACAATTGGATACGGACTTCGCTTAAATCGAGTTTCTCAGGTTTCTTTTCAAAAGCGTTCCTGGATTCCAATACACCAAAAATGGCAACATCGGCCTGGGCGAAGACAGGTAGTCCGTCCTTTTCGGTGTGCATGAAAATATTTTTGCCCAATGCCTGTTGTGGCAACAATTCGGAATGTGCCAATACCTTGTCCGAAACAGGGATCAAAAAATCGAACGCCATATTATTTTTTCGCTTTTGTTGCGGCTTTTTTCTTTGGTGTTTTCTTTTCAACAAGTGCCTTGGCCTCTTCCAATGTCATCTTGGCGGCATCTACATCCTTGGAAAGCTCCACTTTTATCTTTCCTTTAATAATGGTATGTCTACCCCATCTTGCCTTTTCTATCCTAATCTTTTCCTCTGGCCATTCCTGCACTACTTTTTCGGCCTCCTTAATTTTTTTATCCTCGATCAATTCAATCACATCGGCCTGCGACAAATGATCAAAATCATACTTTTTGTTCACGTTTATGAACATTCCGTCCCATTTGATGAATGGTCCGAACCTTCCTTTACCCTTGGTCACTTCTTTTCCTTCATAAGTGGCAATGGGGGCATCGGCCTTTTCCTTCTCCTCGATCAATTCAATGGCGCGAGGCAAATCCACATCAAAGGCGCTTTCACCTTGATCCAAGGAAATGAACTTTTTTCCAAACCTAACATATGGTCCAAAACGGCCAACGTTCGCCTCTACTTCCTCTCCTTTGTGCACCCCCAACTTTCTTGGCAATTTGAAAAGTTCCATGGCCTCTTCAAAAGTGATGGTACCAATGGACTGATCGGGCAACAAACTGGCAAACTGGGGTTTTTCCTCTTCCTCCACGGTCCCTATCTGCACCATTGGTCCAAAACGGCCCAAACGAACAGATACTTGACGGCCGGTTTTAGGGTCTACGCCCAAAACACGTTCCCCACTGGCACGCTCCGCATTTTCTTCCACTTGCAGTACATTCGGATGAAAATCCTTGTAAAAGTTTTTCATCATTTCCTGCCAATCCTCATCTCCGGCGGCAATCTCATCAAAATCTTCCTCTACCTTGGCCGTAAAATTATAATCGAGGATCTTGGTGAAATGATCCACCAAAAAGTCGTTCACGATCATTCCGATATCAGTTGGCACCAATTTCCCTTTGTCTGATCCCACCATTTCAGAGAGATTCTGTTCCAACACCTTTTCAGATTCCAACACCAACTGAATGTATTTTCTTTCCGTGCCTTCTATGGTTCCTTTTTCCACATAACCCCTATTTTGGATAGTGGAAATGGTCGGTGCATACGTAGACGGTCTACCGATACCCAGTTCTTCCAACTTTTTCACCAAAGAAGCCTCGGTGTAGCGATAAGGGGGTCGTGTAAACCTTTCAGTTGCAGAAATGTATATGTTTTGAAGAGGTTCCCCCACTCGAAGAGCAGGCAGCATCCCTTCTTGTTCTTCCAAAACATCTTCGTCGTCCGTACCTTCTAGATAAACCTTTAGAAACCCATCAAACTTGACCACCTCTCCATTGGCGGCAAATTCCTCGTTATGGGTGCTGGCCTTGATCTTCACATTGGTGCGTTCCAACTCGGCATCGCTCATCTGCGAGGCAAGGGTCCTTTTCCAAATCAGTTCATAAAGTTTGGACTGGTCCCGTTCCAAGGATGGTGACTGCAATTTCATATCTGTGGGGCGAATGGCTTCGTGGGCCTCTTGGGCACCTTTGGTCTTGCCCGTAAAGTTTCGCACTTGGCTGTATTCTTCACCATAACTTTGAACAATGGCTTCCTTGGCCGCAGAAAGGGCCTCGTTAGAAAGGTTAACACTATCCGTTCTCATATAGGTGATCAAACCGGCCTCATACAGACGTTGGGCCACTTGCATGGTGCGGCTCACTGAAAAATACAGCTTACGTGATGCTTCCTGCTGAAGGGTCGACGTAGTAAACGGCGGTGCAGGGGATTTTTTCGCCGGCCTTTTGGATAGGTCAGCAACGGCAAAATCAGCACCGATGTTATTTTTTAAAAAAGCCTCGGCAGCAGCCTTGGTCGGGAAGGTATTGTTCAACTTGGCGGCAAACACACTGCCCCCGTCTGTCTTGAATTCTGCCTTTATCCGGAAAGACCCTTCTGGGGTAAAACCTTCGATTTCCCTCTCACGTTCCACGATCAAACGCACTGCAACGGATTGTACCCTACCTGCCGAAAGTCCTGGTTTTACCTTTTTCCAAAGCACCGGTGACAATTCATAACCCACCAAACGGTCCAACACCCTTCGGGCCTGTTGCGCATTCACCAAATTGTAATTGATGTCCCTCGGATTTTCAATGGCCTTTTGTATCGCCGACTTGGTAATGGAGTTGAAAACAATCCGTTTGGTCTTGCTCTTGTCCAGTTTCAATTCTTCGGCCAAATGCCAAGAGATGGCCTCTCCCTCACGGTCCTCATCACTGGCCAGCCAGATCACATCGGCCTTTTGCGCAAGGTCCTTGAGTTTTTTCACCAAAGCCTTCTTGTCTTTGTCTACGGTATATTTAGGTTTGAAATCGTTCTCAACATCTACACCCAATTCTTTGGAAGGAAGGTCGACAATATGACCGAAACTGGACTCAACTTGATAATCTTTTCCTAGAAATCGTTCAATGGTCTTCGCCTTTGCAGGGGACTCTACAATAACTAAATTCTTTGGCATGCACAGGGTTTTGTGGTAACAAAAGTATATTAAAATTTAAACTTTAGGATTTGAATGCTTTGATTTTGATACAAATCACCTAAAATCTTCTTCAAAATTGAAAACCAACAATTATAAGTTAGGGATTAAAATTGAAGTTGAATTTATTAGTATTTTTAAAGACAATAACCAGCTAAACCTCATTCAAAATGAACCATCGTTACTTGATCATGGCCCTGGCCTTGGTCTGTTGGTATCCAACCCTGGCACAAAAAAAATCGAATAAAAATACGTTGACCTATGACCAATCCCTCTACAGCGGTATGGAATGGCGTATGGTGGGCCCGCACCGAGGAGGACGTGCCGGTACCGTGACAGGCGTGCCCAATGACCCTAACCTATATTATATGGGTACTGCTGGTGGTGGCGTTTGGAAGTCCACCGATTCAGGAAATTCTTGGGAGTGCATTTCCGATGGGTATTTCGGCGGCTCCATTGGAGCGGTCACCGTTTCGGAATCTGATCCAAACATTATTTATGTTGGCGAAGGGGAACAGACCCTTCGCGGTAATGTTTCTTCGGGCAAAGGACTCTGGAAAAGCATGGATGCCGGCGAGACTTGGCAATTTATAGGCTTGGAAGATTCCGAACATATTGCAAGGATCCGAATCCACCCAAAAAATCCGGATATCGTTTATGTGGCAGCCATTGGAAATCTATGGAAGCCTAATAAAACCCGTGGCGTCTACCGCACCATGGATGGAGGCAAAAACTGGGAAAAGGTTTTATATGTGAGTGATAAGGCCGGGGCCGGGGACTTGATCATGGATCCCAACAACAGCCGGGTCCTTTATGCGGCCACTTGGGAGATGAAACGCAACGGGTACCGAATGGACAGTGGTGGACCGGATAGCAAAATGTTCAAAAGTACGGATGGGGGCAACACGTGGACCGACATTTCCACAAATTCCGGCTTACCCGGATTTCCTTGGGGAATTGTGGGCATTGCCATTTCTCCATTGGATTCGGATAGGGTTTGGGCCATCATTGAGGCCAAGGACGGAGGGGTGTTCCGTTCAGATGATGCCGGAAAGACTTGGAAAAAAATCAATGAAGATCGTGCCCTTCGCCAACGGGCATGGTATTACAGTAGAATTTATGCCGACACCCAAAATATTGACAAAGTCTGGGTAATGAACGTAAGCTATGGCGTTTCCACTGACGGTGGAAAAACGTTTACTTTAAAAAATGCGCCACACGGCGACCACCATGATCTATGGATCGACCCCAACAACAACCAACGCATGATCATTGCTGATGATGGCGGCGCACAGATTTCGAACGACGGTGGCAACAATTGGACCACCTATTACAACCAGCCTACCGCCCAGTTTTATCGTATTGCTACAGACAGTATTTTTCCCTATCGCATTTATGGTGCCCAACAGGACAACACCGCGTTGCGCATCTCCCACCGATCCTCTGGCAATGCCATTACGGAAAAGGATTGGGAACCCACCGCTGGAGGTGAGAGCGCCCACTTGGCCCCTGACCCAAAAAACAATCAATTAGTGTATGGTGGCACCTATAAAGGCTACATGAACCGAATGGACCATACCACGGGCCAGACCATTTCCACCAATGTGTGGCCGGACAATCCTGCCGGTTCTGGAGCTGAAATCATGAAGTACCGCTTTAACTGGAACTATCCGGTCACTTTCAGCAGACATGATTCCAATGTACTTTATGCAGGCTCCAATTATCTGCATGCCACTACCGATGGTGGCCAGTCTTGGAAAACCATTTCGCCTGATCTTTCAAGGAGTCTTCCCGAGACCATTATGTCTTCCGGTGGACCCATCACCCAAGACAACACCGGGGCAGAATTCTATTCCAATGTTTTTGTGATCAGTGAATCCATTCTTGAAAAAGGGGTGATATGGACAGGAAGTGACGATGGTCTCATCCATGTGACCCGGGACAATGGGATTACTTGGGAAAATGTAACGCCTCCATCCTCCATGTCGCCCAAATTGAACATGATCAATTGCATCGACCCAAGCCCTTTTAAAAAAGGGACCGTATACGTGGCTGCAACTTCGTACAAGTTTGGGGATTATACACCCTACCTCTACAAAACCGATGACTACGGCAAAACATGGAAACTTATCACCAATGGCATTAAGGAGGATTATTACACCAGGGCCATTCGTTCAGATAAGACCCGCGAAGGATTGTTATACACCGGAACGGAATGGGGCATGTTCATCTCCTTTGACGATGGGGAGTCTTGGTCTCCTTTCCAGTTGAATTTGCCGATTACCTCCATCAGAGACCTCCATGTTAGGGACAATGATCTTATTGCCGCGACACATGGTAGAAGCTTTTGGATGATCGATGACCTGACCCCGCTGCATCAACTATCGGACGAGGTCACCAAGAGTGATTTTTATCTGTACAAACCGGACATGGCCTACCGAATGCACCAAAGCGGTGGTTGGCAAGAGCCGGACACCAAATTGGTGGGTGAAAACCATCCGAACGGTGCCATCATCAATTTTTACCTGAAAGATGTAAAGGAAGGGGATAAAGTTAACCTGGATATTTTGGAAATGGATGGCACGATTATCCGTAGTTACGCCAATACCGCTTCGGCAGACAAAATGAACCCTGCTTCCACCCAAAAGTTGGAAGTGGCCAAAGGCGGAAATCGCATGGTATGGAACATGAGGTATCCTGGTTTTGAAGAATTCAAGGGAATGATTTTTTATTCCTCGCCCAATGTGGGTCCAAAAGCGGTACCCGGCCACTACAAAGTGCGGTTGACATACAATGGGAACTCCATGGAGCAGACCTTGTCCATTGAAAAAGACCCGCGCATTACCAACACGCAAGACGATTTTCAACAACAATTTGACTTTTTGATGGCTGTTCGAGATCAGGTAACACGCGCGAACAAGGCCGTCATCAACATAAGGGACATTAAAAAGGACCTGTCATATCTTAAGGAAAAGACCACGGATAATGCTGAAATCCAAAAGCTAGTGGACGCCTTCGAATCCGAGCTTTCCACAATTGAAAACAATATCCATATGACCAAAAACCAAAGCAGTCAAGATCCTTTAAACTTTGGTATCCGAATCAATAATAGACTTGCTTTTCTATTGGCAGACTCGCAGCGTGGGGATCAAAGACCAACCAAACAGGCCCAGGATTTTTTTGGGGAAGTCACCAAAGAGCTCGATGCACAAATCAATGCACTGAATACCCTGGTCCAAAAACAGGCCACTGCCATTAATGAAAAAGTGGAAGAAAACCATATCAAAATGATTTCGATGGAATGACCATGAATATGTAAAAACAAAAAAACGCCCTGTTAATGGGGCGTTTTTTGTTACTATTCGTTATCAACATCAATCAAGGCCGATTTGACTCAAGAGTTTGATGTTGCTATCCAAATATTCATATTGATAGAGTACTCCGTCCCCGACCATGATCAGGTGGGTCTCCAAGGGAATCACATCAAAGGTGACAATATCTTCAAAATGGTTCAATTCCTGAAGATCATGGATATCACTTTTATCATAGACCTTCAACCCGGACGAGCCATCACAAACAAATAATTTTTCATCTTTAATACCCAGACCATAAGGTCCATCCAAAGGATAGGATTCTGCAAGTTCCGGGTTTTCAATATTGGTGATGTCCACAATGAAGAGACCGCTTTCCGTTGCCCCACACTTATTCCCGCCGCGTAAGGTAACATAAGCATAATTGCCATCCACCACCACAGGGTCACATGCTGTTCCATGTTGAAATTCGGATACAAATGTTGGGGTGGCAGGAGTGGTAATATCATAAATGTACATCCCGCTCATGCTTCCCAAAAAAAGGTAATTGCCCTGATTAAAAATGGTCTCGATATCGAATCCGGCAAATACATCCTCCAAATCCTTGGGACTGTCCAGATCAGAGATATCAAAAATATTGATGTTGTGGCTATCCACTGCATACAAGTATTGGTCCACAATCTTGAAACGGGCCAATGACCCTCCTTGTCCAGTTCCACTATCGGCAGATTCCGAAGCCATCAATCCATCCATAAACACCACACCACCATTTCTTTGTTCCACTTCAGATCTCAACCTTCTTTCAGTTGTGGTATCCCACCCTACTATGATTTCCGTATCATAGTCATAGTCCTCATATTCGAACAAATCGGCCTCCATCGGAAAAAACACATTGTTGTACAATACATCCTCCAACCGATTGACCAGTTTTATGTTATTGATATCCGAAATATCAAGTACCACCAAATCCATCATGCTGTCCGCAAACAGATAATCATTCTTAATAGAGATATCTATGTTCCCAGGAATATTGATAAACCCGACCTTTAAAGGCTGTTGGGGATTGCTATTGTTGATGATATGGATACCACGATATTTGTCGTTGATGAAGATAAAGTCCCCATAGGCATACACCTTTCCCGATTCTTCAATGGGTTGGGGTGCAATAATGGTAACACTGGTGGCAAACTCTGCCTTGGACATGACCAGTGGTCTTGCCACAATATATTCCGCATATTGATCATCCGAATTATCATTGGAACAAGAAACCAAGAACAATGTGCTCAGGGAAAATAAAAGGAAGAGGGTCTTTTTCATAGCGGTTTGTCTTTTAACCACATAGATGAAAAACCCTTAAAAAGTTGCGCGCCATCCACCTTAAAATCTTACTGTCTTTTCAACATTACCGATAGCATCCATCACCAAAAACAGACCGGACCCGGGCTTTCCTCAATTTAATCTTAAAAAATACTGCCATATTGTCACTAAAATGGAATAAGCACTATCTTTGCACCCCATTGAAGCAATATGATCAAGGACGAAAGCGTAGAGAAAGTAATAGACGAGAGCCAACAGGGAACCCCTTTGGCCCTTCAACATAATGTTAAAAACACCCGCAAGCTTTATATTGAAAGTTATGGGTGCCAAATGAATTTTTCCGATAGCGAGATCGTGGCCTCCATCTTGGCCAAGGAAGGTTTCAATACCACCGAACTATTGGAAGAAGCCGATTTGGTCCTGGTCAACACTTGCTCCATTCGTGAAAAAGCGGAGCAGACCGTGCGCAAGCGTTTGGAAAAGTTCAACGCCGTTAAAAAAGTCAATCCGGGAATGAAAGTGGGCGTATTGGGCTGTATGGCCGAACGCCTTAAAAGCAAATTCCTGGAAGAGGAAAAAATTGTGGACATGGTGGTAGGACCCGATGCTTACAAAGACCTCCCCAACCTGATCCAAGAAATTGACGAAGGCCGAAATGCCGTGAACGTGATCCTCTCCAAGGACGAAACCTATGGCGATGTGGCCCCCGTTCGTTTGAATAGTAATGGGGTGACTGCATTTGTGTCCATCACCCGAGGTTGCGACAATATGTGTACCTTCTGTGTGGTTCCCTTCACCCGTGGCCGCGAGCGCAGCCGTAACCCACAATCCATTTTGGAAGAAGTGAACGACCTTTGGGAACGGGGCTTTAGGGAAGTGACCCTTTTGGGCCAGAATGTGGACAGTTACCTTTGGTATGGCGGTGGCCTCAAAAAAGATTTTGAGAAAGCCTCCGAAATGCAGAAGGCCACTTCGGTGAACTTTGCCAAACTACTGGAACTGGTAGCGCAGGCACAACCCAAGATGCGAATCCGCTTCTCAACTTCCAACCCACAGGACATGACCTTGGATGTGATCGAGAGCATGGCCAAATATGACAACATCTGCAAATACATCCACTTGCCCGTTCAAAGTGGGAGCAACAGGATTTTGCAGGCCATGAATCGTCTGCACACCCGTGAGGAATATTTTGAGCTGATCGACAACATCAGAAAAATCATTCCCGACTGTGCCATTAGCCAAGACATGATCACTGGATTCCCGACGGAGACCGAGGAAGACCATCAGGATACCTTGAGCCTTATGGAGTATGTTAAGTACGATTTCGGTTTTATGTTCGCCTATTCTGAGCGACCCGGAACCTTGGCGGAACGCAAAATGGATGACGATGTTCCCGAAGAGACCAAAAAGAGACGCCTTCGCGAAATCATCGACCTGCAACAAAAGCACGGTCTCTTCCGTACCCAAGAACATGTAGGTAGGGTTGAAGAAGTACTTATCGAAGGGCCTTCCAAAAAATCCGATGCCCATTGGATGGGTAGAAATTCGCAGAATACCGTGGTCGTTTTCCCAAAGGAACAGTACCAAGTGGGCGATTTTGTCAACGTAAAGATCAATGAATGTACCTCCGCCACCTTGATCGGTGAAGCAGTGGGCTACTCAAAAAATAATTAACCACTTTTTGTTAACCCATATGGTTGCTTCGACTACGCCTAGCAACCGCTTGAGGAACAAAAAAGAAAAGATTCCTGCCACTGCAGGTACAAGAACAAAATGGAAAGTGTACAATCCATAAAACAACGGTTTGAGCTGATCGGTAACGATGTAAAACTCAACCGAGCGATAGAAAAAGCCATTCAAGTGGCACCAACGGACATTTCGGTTTTGGTGACCGGGGAAAGTGGTGTAGGAAAGGAATCCATCCCAAAGATCATCCATGCCCTTTCGCACCGAAAACATGCCAAGTATATTGCGGTAAACTGCGGGGCCATTCCAGAGGGTACCATAGACAGTGAACTTTTTGGGCACGAGAAAGGTGCCTTTACCGGGGCCACCCAAACCCGTAGCGGTTATTTTGAAGTGGCCGATGGCGGAACCATCTTTTTGGACGAGGTAGGGGAACTGCCCCTTACCACCCAGGTACGTTTGCTCCGCGTATTGGAAAACGGGGAATTCCTTAAAGTAGGTTCTTCCCAAGTACAGAAGACCGATGTACGCATTGTGGCAGCGACCAACATCAATATGTTCGAGGCCATCAAAAAGGAAAAATTTAGGGAAGACCTTTATTATAGGTTGAGTACCGTGGAAATCCATATTCCACCATTAAGGGAAAGACGGGAGGACATTCATTTGCTGTTCCGCAAATTTGCTTCGGATTTTGGCCAAAAATACAAGATGCCGACCATTCGTCTGGAAGACGATGCCGTGCATTTGTTGTTGAAATACCACTGGCCCGGGAACATCAGACAGTTGAGGAACATAGCCGAGCAAATCTCTGTGCTCGAAGAAAACCGGACCATTACGGCCGCTACGTTGAACAGCTATCTGCCAGATGCCGCGGGCTCCAATTTGCCAGCCGTGGTAGGTCAACCCAAAAAGGATGGCGATTTCAGTAACGAACGGGAAATCCTGTACAAGGTTTTGTTCGATATGAAAAGTGACCTGAACGACCTTAAAAAATTGACCTTGGAACTGTTGAAGGACAACGACACCTCCAAAGTGCACAAGGAAAATGAAAACCTGATCCGCAAAATCTATGGCAGCCATGAAGAGGAAGAGGATATAGATCTTGAAGAAAATGTGGCAACAGAAGTTTTAGGTCTACCAGAACCGGTGATGGAGGCAACAACTCCAACCGCCGCCGTACAGCCTCAGGAAGACCGTTATCATTTTGCCGAAGAGATCCAAGAGGAAGAAACCTTATCTTTACAGGAGAAGGAAATCGAACTGATCAAAAAATCATTGGAACGCAACCGTGGCAAAAGAAAGGCCGCAGCGGCAGAGCTGGGCATTTCGGAAAGAACCCTTTACCGCAAAATAAAACAATACGATCTTTAATGAACATGATTGCAAAGCATATGAGGATACGAAATGAATTTAGGGTCGCATTGTTGGGATTGATTTTATTTCTTTCCGGTTGTGGAGCCTATAATTTTTCGGGTGCAGATGTTGGCGAAGCCAAGACCTTTCAGGTAAACTTCTTCCAAAATTACGCGGACCAGACCCCTGGCTCCATTATTGTTCCCAGCTTGGATAGGGATTTTACCCTCTCCCTTCAGGACATGATAAACAACCTGACCAGCCTTTCCCTAACCGGCAACAATGGCGATTTAATATATGAAGGTGAAATTGTGGAGTACAAGGTCATCCCCATGACGGCCACCTCGGATCAACGAACTGCGCAGAATAGGCTCACCATGAGTGTAAACGTTCGTTTTTTCAACACCAAAAAACCTGACAACGATTTTGAGCGAAGGTTCTCCTTCTTTTATGATTTTGATGCCGCCGCATCGCTGACATCCGTTCAGTCCGCGGCACATGAAGAGATTTTTGAACGACTGACACAGGATATTTTCAACGCATCCCTGGGCAATTGGTAACCGTATTATGAACGTTTCGGATTTTATACATATTCTTCAAAACTCCAATACCATCCTTTCCCCAAAGCAAACGCGGGAGCTGGAAGATATTATCGAGGAATACCCTTACTTTCAGGCAGCAAGGGCCTTGCACCTGAAAGGGTTGAAAAATCTGGACAGCTATAAATACAACAATGCCCTAAAGGTCACCGCCGCCTACTCTACCGATCGGGATGTTTTGTTCGACTACATTACCTCCAACGAATTTGTCCAAAACAATATAGCCGACGCCATTGCCGGCCGGGGCTCCAAATTGGAGGATCAAAAGGCCATTTCGGAAGAAATAGAACCGAATCCGCTTGCGGAAAGTATGCTGGTTGAGTCCGAGGAACCTGCGTTGCCACAAAACCTTCAGGATGCGGAACAGATCTTGAACCCGGAACTTTTCAAAACCAGACCTATAGAAAAAGAACAATCTGTTCCGTCAACCAAAGAGGAACGGGCCCAGAACGAAAAGGAATTGAATTTGGGCAAACCCATCCCCTTTACCAAAAAGGAGAAACATTCGTTCACGGAATGGTTGCAACTCACTTCCAAAAGTGAAGAACCGGAATCCGAAGAAACATCGGAGGAAAATGTTATGGAAGAGTTGGAGCGCAAGAAAAAGTTTGAGCTCTTGGACAAATTCATTGAAACCAACCCAAAAATTGTCCCTTCGGCATCCACCAACGTCAAAATCAACCTAAAAGAATCCTCAAAGTTCGATAAAAACGAGTTGATGACCGAAACCCTGGCCAAGGTATACTTGGAGCAGAAAAAATATAAAAAGGCAATTCAAGCCTTTAAAATATTGAGTTTGAAATATCCAGAAAAAAGTGGTTTCTTTGCAGACCAAATTCAGGCGGTGAAGAAGCTGCAGAACGAAAAAGAGTAAAATAAAGAGATGAGCACGTTTACAATTTTTTTGATATTGATCATTATCGTGTGCCTTTTGTTGGTCTTGGTCATCATGGTCCAAAACCCTAAAGGTGGTGGTTTGTCCTCTTCTTTTGGAGGAGGTGGAACCCAAGTTGTGGGTGGCGTAAAGAAAACAGGTGACTTTTTGGACAAAAGTACCTGGACCCTTGCCACCGTATTGATTGTGTTGATTTTGCTTTCCAATGTTTCCTTGAAGGGGAACTATGGGAGCGCAGATTCAAAACTTTTGCAGGGCGATGACATCGAGACGGTTCCTGAAACGGTTCCCGAAGAAGTCCCGGAACAACTTCCACCCGCCGGCACTACCAATCCGACAGACACCATCGGGTAATTGAAGTGACAAAGCGTACAAAAATGCCAGCTTGAATGACAAGCTGGCATTTTTGTTCTACAGAATGTCAGTTTTTGGGCATTGGCACAATTTCTGCCCAATAGATTCGAGAATTTTTAAATCAAATACCTAAAAATTAATTATATGGCTAAAGTTAATATCAAACCATTGGCAGATAGGGTACTGATCGAGCCGCTACAGGCCGAGACCAAGACTGCTTCCGGTATCATTATTCCTGACAACGCAAAAGAAAAACCACAAAAGGGAACTGTTGTGGCCGTTGGCCCGGGCACCAAAGATGAAAAGGTGACGGTTAAAGTCGGTGATACCGTTCTATATGGAAAATATGCCGGAACCGAACTTAAATTGGACGGTACCGACTATTTGATGATGAGAGAGAGTGATATTTTGGCAATTGTTTAATCAAAAAAATCAACTAAAGAAACATGGCAAAAGATATTAAGTTTGATATAGATGCACGTGACGGACTGAAAAGAGGCGTTGACAAATTGGCCGAGGCCGTTAAAGTGACCTTGGGACCAAAAGGTAGAAACGTGATCATCAGCAAAGCTTTCGGAGCACCCCAAGTAACCAAGGATGGGGTTTCCGTGGCAAAAGAAATTGAATTGGAAGACGCCCTTGAAAACATGGGTGCACAAATGGTGAAGGAAGTAGCTTCCAAAACCAACGACCAAGCCGGGGACGGTACCACTACCGCAACCGTATTGGCACAGGCCATTGTAAAAGAAGGTCTTAAAAACGTTGCTGCCGGGGCAAATCCGATGGATTTGAAACGCGGTATTGACAAAGCTGTTGAGGCTTTGGTAGTGGACTTGGAAAAACAAGCCAAAAAAGTAGGCAATGATTCTGATAAGATCAAGCAAGTTGCCTCTATTTCTGCCAACAATGATGAAGCCATCGGGGATTTGATCGCCACCGCTTTCACCAAAGTTGGTAAAGAAGGTGTGATCACCGTTGAGGAAGCCAAAGGTACCGATACTTATGTGGACGTTGTTGAAGGTATGCAGTTTGACCGTGGATATCTTTCTCCCTATTTTGTGACCGATACCGATAAAATGGTTGCAGACCTAGATCACCCTTATATCCTTCTATTCGATAAAAAAATCTCCAACCTTCAGGAAATCCTTCCTATTCTTGAGCCAGTAGCTCAATCAGGAAGACCTTTATTGATCGTTGCCGAAGATGTAGAAGGTCAGGCATTGGCTACTTTGGTAGTGAACAAATTAAGAGGGGGTCTTAAAATTGCTGCTGTAAAGGCTCCAGGTTTTGGAGACAGAAGAAAGGCCATGTTGGAAGACATCGCCATTTTGACCGGCGGTACTGTAATCTCTGAAGAAAGAGGTTTTTCTTTGGAAAATGCTTCTTTGGATATGTTGGGTACTGCTGAAACTGTAACCATCGACAAGGACAATACCACAATCGTTAACGGTTCCGGTAAACCATCTGACATTAAGGCAAGAGTAAACCAAATCAAAGCCCAGATCGAGACCACAACTTCTGATTACGACAAAGAGAAATTGCAAGAGCGCTTGGCCAAATTGGCCGGTGGTGTTGCCGTTCTTTATGTTGGTGCTGCCTCCGAAGTGGAAATGAAGGAGAAAAAAGACCGTGTGGACGATGCTTTGCACGCTACCCGTGCCGCTGTTGAAGAAGGCATTGTTGCAGGTGGTGGTGTTGCTTTGGTAAGGGCCAAAAAAGTCCTGGAAAAATTGACTACCGACTCTTTGGACGAAACCACAGGTGTACAGATCGTTGCCAAAGCCATTGAGGCTCCATTGCGTACCATCGTAGAAAACGCTGGTGGTGAAGGTTCTGTTGTGATCTCCAAGGTTTTGGAAGGCAAAAAGGACTTCGGTTACGATGCCAAATCCGACAAGTATGTGGATATGCTTGAGGCTGGTATCATCGATCCCAAGAAAGTGACCCGTATCGCTTTGGAAAATGCAGCTTCTGTTGCAGGTATGATCTTGACCACAGAGTGTGCCTTGACCGACATTAAAGAGGATTCCCCAGCTGGACCTCCGATGGGTGGCGGTATGCCAGGAATGATGTAATGCACAAAGCATTCATATAAAAAAAGGACGCCCTGACTTTCATCAGGGCGTTTTTCTTTTGCTTTAGTAGGGGATCCACCAGTGGACCCAAATACCAAGTTACTTTTTCTTACCAGTAGCTTGGGTAGTCTTCTTAGCAGCTGGTTTTACAGCTTTGGCAGGAGATGACTTTCCAGTTGACTTCGCTTGTTTCATGAGTCAATAAATTAAAAACTATAGTAAATGTATCTCAGTTTTGAATCCAAAAATTTTTGTTGGCTAAATATTAACTAAAATCCTTTTAATAATTCTAAACAGATAACATAACTCGTTGTTTTTTAAGCAACTAATTAATAGTTGAGACAACACTGCCACAGGTGAGCATGGCATCGCCATAATAGGGATTCCGGATTTCCTCATCCAGACTCAACCAATTGGCTCCCTTGTTATTGTCGGCCATTGGGCAATGTTGCACGAACACTTTTTCGTTCAAACCTTTCATTTGGTTGCCCATCATGATCATATTTTCAGACAACATAATAAAATCTTCACGTTGTTTTTCAAGGGAGCTGGCTTTGGAAATTGAAGTTAACTTTTCACTGATAATAGCGAGGTGTTGCTTGGCCATATCATTCATGTCGGTTGTGCTCATTTGCTTTGCAACTTCAACTCCTTCCTTGGCCAGTTGCTGCACCTGTGTAGCATCGGAAGCAACCAAACCATCCTTTAATTTCATATAACTGCCCAGCAATTGCTCAAACATGTTTTGGGCTTTTTCGGAAAATTCCATCTTCATGGCGGAAGACATGCCCATGTGGCCCTCATGGTCCGTCATGGTTTTGCCACCATCTTGGTTCATCATGGATTTCTTTCCCTGTAGTTGCGCTGCGGCATCAACTGTAAATGTACCCTTGGCGACCACACGATCTCCTGATTTCAAACCAGAATGGACCACATACACGTCATTCATTAGGTTTCCCAATTCCACTTCACGCAGTTCAAATATGGGGCTGTTGCCATCGGGTTGCACATAGACAACGGATCTTTTACCGGTCCATAGCACAGCACTTTCCGGAACGGTCAATACTTCGGCGTTTTCCATTTTGGAAACTTCCACCTCACCCTGAACGAACATCTCCGGTTTTAGCAAGCCTTTTTTATTATCCAGTTCTGCTCGTACCTCGAGCGTTCTGGTTTGGGCGTTCAAAATCGGGTCTATGAAGGAAATTTTAGCCTTAAATTTTTCATTCGGATAGGATGTGGTGGTCACTTCCATAACCTGTCCGGTCTTAAACTGGCTCAATTGGTTTTCATAAGCATCAAAAACGGCCCAAACGGAATTAAGATCGGCCACTTTCACCAAAGGTGAACCTGTTTTGATGTAATCCCCTTCTTCCACCATGATAGCAGATACGACCCCGTTTACATTGGCATAAACCGGGAAATTTTCCACCACCTTGCCCGAGTTTTCAATTTGATCGATCTGGGCATCGGACAGTTTCCAAAGTTTTAATTTGTTGCGCACCGCATTGTATAATTGTGGTTGGTTTGATTTCAACCCCGCAGCGGTCAACAATTCTTGCTGGGCGGACACCAATGCGGGAGCATAAATAGTGGCCAACTTTTGGCCCTTACGGACTTCTTCCCCTTCAAAATTGATGGACAGGCTTTCTATCCGACCATCAAAATAGGCCGATTGCACTGCATCCGAATTTTGGTTGATGGCCACTTTCCCCGAAAGTTTGATTTGATCATCCCCCTGAACATCGGACCCCACAACAAGGGTTTCCACCCCGGCCAATACCATGGCATTTTCCGTCATTTTAATTTGATTGGCCGCCAAGCCTTCCCCATTGGCATCCGCAGGGATCAAATCCATGCCACAAATGGGGCAACTTCCTGGCTCTGGTTGCATAATTTGGGGGTGCATGGAGCAAGTCCACATTTCTTCGGCGGCAATCTCTGCATCATGGTTATGTGCATCCATTGAAGCGGTTTCAGCTTTACCGCCAAAAATGAAATACCCCACAAGCAGCCCTACTATGACCGCAATTCCGATGTAAACAATATTTTCCTTTTTCATCTCTGTTATTTTTTTCGTTGTATCAACTTGCGAACACTCGGCGACGAGGTAAACCACAGCAAGAATCCGCTCAACACCGTGACCAATCCTAAAAGTGAAAATGCTCGAAGTACGGTGGTGTTAAAATCGTCCCTGCCCTCATAATCCATGGTATGGGTCATCCATAAAAAATCGAACCAACGCCAATTGCGGTGTCGGACGGTTTGAAACGAACCATCTTCTACGGACACATAGGCCTTGATGTCTTCGGGCGAATCATACGAAATAACGTAGGCGGGTAATTTCTTCTCGCGGTATTCGTGGTGTTTGTCAGTTTCCGAAAGCACTTCAACACCTTTCACCTTAAGATCAGGGGACATTTGATTATGGGCCACTTGCAGAGCTTCCTCCTTTGTAATGCCTTCTTTCAGTTTGCCCGTTCTGGCATCCACCAAAAATTTGTTGTTGATCCAGTAATAGGGTTTGCCCGCGATTTCCTTTAAACTTATTGCACTGATATTTTCGGTAACCTTAATCTCTGAAAGGCCGATCAGATCATTGAACGCCATGGGTTCATATTCCATGTTCCTAAAATGATCGCCATGGATCTCGTCAATGTCGGTCCAACTGAAATAGAGGCCACTGGCCGTCCACATAATGAACTGAATGCCCAAAAACAGCCCCAAATACCGATGGGCCTTTCGAATTTTTACCGCCGTGGTTCTTTTTACCATATTTAATCAATTGATTTTGTTCGTAAGCGCAATGCATTGCCTATCACCGATACCGAGCTGAAACTCATGGCCAGTGCGGCAATCATTGGTGACAACAGGATTCCAAAAAAAGGATAGAGCACCCCTGCTGCCACCGGCACACCTATCGTATTATAGATCAAGGCAAAAAACAGGTTCTGCTTGATGTTTTTCATGACCGCTTCACTGAGGTTCCTTGCTTTTACAATACCGTGAAGGTCGCCTTTGACCAGAGTGATCATGGCACTTTCAATGGCCACATCGGTACCGGTGCCCATGGCAATGCCCAAATCGCTTTTTGCCAATGCAGGGGCATCGTTGATGCCATCCCCGGCCATGGCCACAATCTTTCCTTCGGATTGTAGACGTTCCACTTCCTTCATTTTGTCCTCGGGCAAGGTCTCTGCCTTAAAATCGTCCAAGTTGAGTTCCTTCGCCACGGCAGCCGCTGTATTTTTGTTGTCACCAGTAAGCATAATCACGGAAATGCCCTTGTCCTGAATCGCTTTGATCGCTTTGGCACTGGTCTCCTTCACCTTATCCCCAATGGCTACATAGCCTCGACATTTGCCATCCACAGCAAGATAGGATATTGTTTTCCCTTGCTCTTGGGATTTGGCAACCTCATCCTTCATTTTTTGGGTAATCTCAATTCCGTTTTTGTCCATGAGTTTAGTATTGCCCAGCAGCACTTTTTTGCCGTCCACAACACCTTCGACCCCCATGCCGGTTACTGAATTAAAATCCTTAGACTTTAAAATTCCAATATTATTTTCTTTTCCAAATTTGACGGTTGCCTGCGCCAAGGGATGTTCACTATTGGCATTGACCGAAATCAGGTATTGGAGCAATTCCTCATTGGAGTAGTCGTCCCCAAAATTTCCAAAATGGTCGAAAGTAGGTTTGCCCTCTGTGATGGTTCCCGTTTTATCCACGATCAACGTATCTACCTTTGCCATTTTTTCCAAGGCTTCGGCATTCTTGATCAACACCCCGTTTTGGGCCCCTTTGCCCACACCGACCATTACGGACATGGGGGTAGCCAAACCCAAAGCACATGGACAGGCAATGATCAACACCGCAATGGCATTGATCAAGGCATACACATAGGGGGGCTGTGGTCCCCAAATGGCCCATACCGCAAAAGTGATGACTGAAATAAGGACCACCGTTGGCACAAAATAGGCAGATACCCTGTCTGCCAAATTTTGGATGGGTGCGCGGCTTCGACTTGCATCGTTTACCATATTGATGATCTGGGAAAGTAGGGTATCGCTGCCCACTTTCTCGGCTTTCATCAAAAAGGTTTGGTTACCATTAATGGTTCCACTGCTTACCTTGTCATCCACAGTTTTTTCCACTGGGATGGGTTCCCCAGTGATCATGGATTCATCCACAGATGTCTCCCCTTCTGTTATGACCCCATCCACGGGAATTTTCTCACCTGGTTTCACCCTAAGGATGTCCCCCAATTCTATCGCGTCGATATGGACTTCCTGTTCCTCACCATCCACCACTTTGGTAGCCTTATTGGGAGCCAATTTCAATAGCTCCTTTACCGCATTATTGGTTTTACTATGAGCCCTAGCCTCCAACAATTGACCCAACAATACCAAAGTGAGGATAACGGTGGTGGCCTCAAAATATACATGCACCGCACCGGATTCGTCTTTGAATTGATCTGGGAAAAAATCAGGAAACAACAGCCCCAATATACTGAACACAAAAGCGACCCCGGCTCCAATTCCGATGAGGGTGAACATGTTCAGGTTCCACGTTTTGATGCTCCGGTAGGCCCTCTCAAAAAACATCCATGTAGCATAAAATACCACAGGCAAAGACAAGGCAAACTGCACCCAATTCCAATATTTGGGCGACATGGCCTGGTACAAAGGGTTGTTGGGCACCATATCGCTCATGGCGATCAAAAAAATGGGCAAGGTAAATCCAACGGCCAACCAAAACTTTTTCAGCAGTTTTTTATAGGTCTTCTCTTCTGCACTGGCTTCGGGTTTCATCGCTACGAGATCCATACCACAGATCGGACAGGAACCAGGCCCATCCTCCACCACTTCGGGATGCATGGGACAGGTCCATTTTTCCTTGGAACCCGAGGTTATGTTCTGTTCTTCCACCAAATCCATCCCACATACGGGGCAGTCACCCGGTTGGTCGTACGTTTTGTCATCTTCGCAGCGCATGGGACAATAAAAGGTGCCCGTTCCACCCTTGACCGGCCGATCATTCTTTTTTTTTGGCTCATGGTGGTGATGGCCGGGCATATGTATGGTATACCCACCACCATCGTTCTCCAATGCCTTTTCAAATGTTTCCAAGGGAATATGCTCCCCCATTTCTATCGTAGCCTCGGCCTTCTCCAAGTTCACCTCTACCGCTTGCACTCCATCCACGTTGGAAAGGGTTTTCTCAACATGGCTTCTGCAGCCGTTACAGCTCATTCCGTGTATGTGATAGGTATGCTTCATCTTGTTTGTTTTTTTATTTCAAAACTAGTTGATCGCAGCTTGGAGGATTTTTACAATTTTGGGTTTCTTTTATACAATTTGATCTAAGGATTTCCTGTTCCAATCCTGTACATTTTTGTATTCGGACATCGACATTCCCGTTACGGTTTTAAACTGTTTTGCCAAATGACTGCTGCTTTTGTAATTCAGGTCATAGGCGATTTCAGAAAAGGTTTTGTTGTCCATCTGAATCTCCTCCTTTACTTTTTCCATCTTCAGAAGGATAAAATATTTTTCAATGGTCAATCCTTCTTTCGCACTGAACAATTTACTCAGCATTGAGTACTCTTTGTTCATCTTTTCTGATAGGTATGTCGAGAGATTCTGTGAAATGCCATTTTCAACAGCTTCGATCAAATGTTTTTTGATGTCCACAATGATGGTTTCATTCAAATCGGCGATCAATTCAAAGCCATTTTGGATCAGAATCTCTCGAATACGCTCTTTTTTTGCTTCGGCTCCATCTGCAAACCGAACTTCTCCCAGATCAATTTGCACCACCTCGATGCCTTCTTTCTGAAATTCACTTTTCAGAACGCTCTTGCATCTGTTGCAGACCATATTTTTGACCTTTATACGCATGGTTCAGGTTTTAAGGAGCCAAATGTGTCTTTTAGTTTTCGCCGTGCCCTTCTTGGTAATCTTCGTTCAATACGTAGGTCATTCCACAAACCGGACATTTTCCCTCAGCATCGCTACCGCTCCCTTCGCAGTGCATTGGGCAAACATATTTGGAGGTGTATTCTTTCCCCTGTTTATCGGCAGTGCCCATTTCACCCATATCGTGGTCTTTGTGGTCCATACTGTCCATTTCGTGGTTCATTTGATCGTTGCCGTGGTCCATATCGTGATCCATGGTTTCCTCCACAGCGGGTTCTTTGTTCTCTTCCGCCTTGCCTTTGCAGGATACCGTTAGTACCAATACAGATGCGAATGCGATTCCGATGATTGTTCTGATGTTTGTTTTCATGTCTGTTAAAATTAAATTTACTTGTTGATTAAATAATTAATGATGGTAGATTGCATGTAATACAGCTGCACGGATTGTATTTGATTGGTTTGAAATTTCAATTGCAATTCCTGGATATCCAGCACATCATTGAAATTGATGGTGCCCGTTTCATAGTTCTTGATCAAGATTTCCTCAGCATCCTTGGCCTGTTTTAGGTTTTGTGCTTGGGTTTCAAAGGAAATTCTGGCTTCGTTGCGCTGGGATACCGCTTTCGCGTAGGCATTCTCCAACACGTTCAAGCGCTCTTCTTTTTGAAACTCAATTTCTTTTTGTTTCAGTTCGTTCTGCTTGCTGACCGACTTGAATTTATTGTTGAAAATGGGAATGGAAAGGGTGACCATGGGCATTAAGATGTCCTTTCCATTGTCGCTGAACACCATATCGGGGCGCTCCGTCACGGGAATATAATCCAACCCAACGCCAAAACTTGGGGCATTTTCCTTTTGGTTGAGCACTTCGGATTGCACTACGGATTCAAATAGTTGATCGTATTTTAAAAGTTCGGGGTTCAAGGACAGATCTTCTTTGTCGAACAAAACATCTTCCGCAGGAATTTGCATGTCGTCCACGACTTCGACGAAAATACTTTCGTCCCGGTTCAATAGATTGTTGAAGACCGCCTGTTCGGCCATATACCGTTGGTCCAAAACTTGTTTCTTTTGTTGGAGTTCGTTCTGACGAATCTGTAGTTTAAGCACATCCACTGCCGAAGCCTTCCCCACTTCCACGGAAGTCAAGGCCAACTTTTCGTACGTTTTCAACAAGGCAATATTCTCATCCAACACTTTTTGTGTTGCCTGTATGCCAAACAAAGTGTAATAGGATTGAGCTATGGACAACGCCAATTTTCGTTTGGCAATTACCAGTTCGGTGTACTCTGCATCCGCCATGGAACCGGCATAATTTTGTCTTGCGGTTATGGTCCCAAACCAGGGCAACATCTGGGAAACCGAAAAGCGGGCCCTCTGTGCACCGGTTCGGGTTTCGGGTTCGCTCACAAAATATCCCGCACCGATTGTGGTATTGGGCAGTGTATTGACTTCGTTCACCTTTTCCGAGGCAATGGTGTGCCGCAGTTCCATGGCTTGAATTACGGGACTGTTCAACTCCGCTTCCTGAAGGTAGGCTTCCAGGGTCTGTGCTTTCGAGACCATGGCCATCAAAACAAAAAACGATATCATGATTGTTCTTTTCATCGTTGTTGCATTTTAAGTTGTAACTCACTTTTCCAACTAAAGAGCACTGGGACCACAAAAAGGGTGATCAATGCGATCAACATACCGCCAAAGCTAGGTATGGCCATGGGAATCATGATGTCGCTCCCTCTGCCTGTGCTGGTGAGCACCGGCAATAAAGCCAGTATGGTGGTGGCCGTTGTCATTAAACAAGGTCTTATTCTTTTCTCCCCGGCCTCAAGAACGGAAGCCCGAATACCTTTAATGGATTCCGGTTCGTTCTTCGCAAAGGTTTGGGTAAGGTAGGTGGCCATGACCACCCCATCATCCGTAGCAATACCAAAAAGAGCTATAAATCCGACCCAAACGGCCACGCTCAAATTGATGGTATGCATCTGGAATAGGCCCCTAACATTTTCACCCATAAAGCTGAAGTTCAGGAACCACTCCTGTCCATAAAGCCAGATCATCATGAAACCGCCCGCAAAGGCCACGGCAATCCCCGAAAAAACCATCAACGAGGTGGCCACAGACCTGAATTGAAAATAGAGGATCAAGAAAATGATCAACAGGGCCAATGGCACCACCACGGATAACGTTTTCTTGGCCCTTAACTGGTTTTCGTAGGTACCTGTGAACTTATAGCTGATACCCTTGGGCACCACCAATTCCCCACTTTCTATTTTCTCAAGGATCTTGGCTTGGGCATTTTCCACCACATTCACTTCGGCAAAACCATCTTGTTTGTCAAAAAGAACGTAGCCTACCAAAAAGGTGTCCTCGCTTTTAATCACTTGTGGCCCCTGTTCATATTTAATGGTCACCAGTTCACTTAAGGGAACAGGGCTTCCCTTGGCAACTGGAACATAAATGTTCCCAATATCGGTAGGGTTCTCCCGTAATTCCCTAGGGTAACGGACACGGACCCCATATCGTTCCCTCCCCTCAACGGTTTGGGTAAGCGACATGCCGCCAATGGCCACCTCAAGAACTTGCTGTACATCTTCTATAACCAGTCCGTATCGCACCAATTTTTCACGATCAATATCGATCATCAAATAAGGTTTACCCACAATGCGGTCTGCAAAAACGGCCTCGTCCTTTACTCCATTGGCTTCTTTTAAAATAGATTCCAATTGAAGTCCAAAATTTTCAATTTCCTTCAAATCCTGCCCCTTTACCTTGATTCCCATGGGGGCCCTCATTCCAGTTTGGAGCATCACTAAACGGGTTTCAATCGGTTGTAGTTTGGGGGCAGAGGTAACTCCTGGCAATTTGGTTACCCTTACAATTTCGTTCCAGATATCATCCGGACTCTTGATTTCGGGGCGCCAGTTCCTAAAGTATTCCCCATCCGTATCAGGGATCAAAAGTGCCCTATCGATCTTAAGGGGTTCGGCAACGTGTAAATCCTTATACTTTTCTTCCCGCGTCACTTCCAAATTTGGATTGGCGGCAAATTTGCCGTCTTTTAGTTCGAAGTAACCATCCCTGTTTACTTTGAACCTTTGTGGTTCTCCTGCCTCATTTTTTTGGTATTCTGATCTATACTGAATAATATTTTCATACATGGAAAGGGGTGCCGGATCCAAAGCCGATTCGGTCCTTCCCGCTTTGCCTACCACAGTTTGAATCTCGGGGATGGTGGCCACGGCCATGTCCAATTGCTGCAATACCCGTTTGTTTTCCTCAACCCCGGCATGCGGCAAGGAGGTGGGCATCAATAAGAAAGAACCTTCGTTCAAGGAGGGCATGAACTCTTGACCCGTGTTGCGCATGATCAATACTCCAAAGACCACGATTACGGTCGGGATGGACAAGAACATCAATTTGTTCTCCAATGCCCAGGTCAATATGCGACGATAATAGGTTCTGAACAGATAAAAAATACCCAACAACACCCCACAGATCAGCGATACAAAAATCAAGTTGATGGCAATGCTCCTATGGAATCCCAAAGGTCTCCAATAGGTAGCCAAAAGAGCAACAATGGTGGCAATGCTTATCCCAACATTAAGGATGTTCCATTGCTTTTTGCTGATAACTTCCTTCAAACTCAAAATCCCAGAAATCCCAAAGGCAATCAACATCAATCCAAGCCAATAACCGAATATGATTGCCAACAATCCCAACACGATCAACAAGCCATTCCATATATGTTTAAAAATCGGTTTACGATCGTTCCTCTTAAAAATAATGGCAGCAAACGGCGGTATCAGAAACAGGGCAACGATAATGGATGCTGTTAACGCCATAGTCTTGGTAAAGGCCAACGGACGGAACAATTTCCCCTCTGCACCTACCATGGTGAAAACCGGTATAAAACTGATGATTGTTGTAAGTACTGCGGTTACAATGGCACCCGAAACTTCGGAAGTGGCATTGTAGACTAATTCGTTGATAGATAGTTTACCATCATCCTCATCCATGTGCCGAATGATATTTTCGGACAAAATCACACCCACATCCACCATGGTTCCAATGGCAATGGCAATACCGGATAGCGCCACGATGTTGGCATCCACTCCAAAATATTTCATGGCGATAAAAACCATGAGCACTGCAACGGGCAGCAATCCCGAGATCAGAACAGAAGCTCTTAGGTTAAATACCATCACCACGATCACCAAAATGGTGATCAAAATTTCAAGGGTCAGGGCTTCGTTCAAGGTACCCAATGTTTCTTGAATCAGTTCGGTACGATCATAAAAAGGCACGATGGTCAATTGTGAGGTTCTTCCATCTTGCAGTTGTTTGGAAGGTAACCCCGCACTCAATTCCTTGATCTTTTCCTTCACATTGTTGATGACCTCCAACGGATTGGCCCCATATCGTGCAACTACCACACCGCCAGCGACCTCCGCACCTTCCTTGTCCAAAATGCCCCTTCGTATGGCAGGACCCAAGGAAACATGGGCCACATCCTTTACACGAATCGAAGTATAATCGGTGGAAGTGACCACAGCATTTTTAATATCTTCTATAGATTTGATGTACCCCAATCCCCTGACCAAATATTCTGCCTTGTTGACCTCCAAGGTTTGGGCCCCAATGTCACGATTGCTCTGTTTCACCGCTTTTACAACCTGCGCCAGTCCCACCTTGTACTGTTTCATCAACTCAGGATCTACATCCACCTGATATTCCTGAACAAACCCACCGATGGAAGCCACTTCGGACACCCCGGAAGCTGAGGAGAGGGCGTATTTTACATAGTAATCCTGAACGCTACGCAGTTCTTGAAGGTCCCAACCTCCCGTTACATTGCCATCTATGTCACGACCTTCCAACGTATACCAAAAAATCTGCCCCAAAGCCGTGGCATCGGGTCCCAAAGCTGGGTTTACGCCGTCGGGCAACAGGTTATTGGGGAGGGAGTTCAATTTTTCCAGAATACGGCTTCGGCTCCAATAAAATTCCACATCCTCATCAAAAATGATATAGATGCTCGAAAACCCGAACATGGAAGAGCTCCTGATGGTCTTAACCCCCGGAATTCCCAGTAAAGATGTGGTCAGGGGATAGGTGATTTGGTCTTCAATATCCTGTGGTGAGCGACCAGGCCATTTCGTGAATACGATCTGCTGGTTTTCTCCGATATCCGGAATGGCATCCACCGCAACAGGATCACTGGGTAGAAATCCCGTATCCCAATTGAAAGGAGTGTTCACGGTTCCCCATCCCAAAAAAAGCACAAGCAGTAAAATGGCTACCAGCTTGTTTTCGATTAGAAATTTGATGCTTTTGTTCAGCATAAAAATTTGATTTAGACAATAGAACGAGTGAAAAAAGTGCGTAAACGCATTAGCCCGACCATAAGGATCGGGAATGGGTCAATCTATGTTAAATCAAATAAGGAAAGTCTGGTCCAGAACCTGTACATCCCGTATTAACGGTGGGGGGTTGTACTCACTAAAATGATTAGGTTCCTTCTCGTCTACTTCAACAAAATGGAAATAGGTATGCACAAAGCTTACAATGAAGAACTGTTGGTCCAGACTAAAATCATCAAAGGTGATTTTCAGGTCATGTTGCCCTTGGATCGTAAAGGATTCATCGTCACAACAGGTTTTTTCCATATCCTTGGTCATCCCACAGTCATCCGCATGGGAAAACAGGGCAACATCCATCACCCGGCCCATACAAATATGCTTGTCCACCGTCCAAGAAACGGTAGAGGCCAAGACCAAAATGGCCATTAGTGATGATATGAATCGATGGAAAATCTGCTTCATTTGACTACAAAACTACAAAATATTAACATTTATTGCTTTGCTTAACAGAAGTTTATGTCTCTATATGGTAATTTCCACTTCATTTGTCGAACAAAAAACCAATTCAATACATTTGCAAAAAAAGAATACCATGCTTACATCTTTGGAGCCCGAAGTGTTAAAAATCCTTGAGAATACATCCCAATCTGTTGAAACCCGTTTGGGTGAAATCTGCGAATTATTGCGGAATGAAGTAGCCTACTATGATTGGGTAGGGTTTTATTTTAGGAACGGCGACAAAGAGGAATTGAAACTGGGTCCTTATGCCGGTGCACCAACCGATCATACCATTATTCCCTTTGGAAAAGGTATCTGCGGTCAAGTGGCTGTGAGCAACCAGAATTTTGTGGTACCCGATGTAGCCGCTCAGGACAACTATATCGCCTGCAGCATTACCGTTAGAGCGGAAATAGTGGTGCCCCTTTTTGTGAATGGTGAAAATGTGGGGCAAATCGATATTGACTCCAACACCCCAGACCCCTTCACGGAAGCCGATGAACGCTTTTTGGAATTCGTGAACCGAGAGGTGGCCAAAATTCTGTAAAACTTCTACGATTTTGTTGATAAACCGTTCTGCTTTTTCTTGACAAAAGGGGTAATTTTGTGCGCTTATTAAATTGATTCTAAGACACAGAAGATGACTGCCAAAAAAGCCTCCGCTGCACTGATTTCCGTATTTCATAAAGATGGTCTGGAACCCATCGTAAAAAAACTGGACCAACTTGGGGTAACCCTCTATTCCACGGGAGGAACCGAAACCTTTATCCGTGATCTTGGCATTGATGTGGTGCCGGTTGAAGACGTGACCAGCTACCCTTCCATTTTGGGTGGACGTGTAAAGACCCTTCATCCTAAAGTTTTTGGAGGGATCTTGAACAGACAGGACAATGAAAGCGATGTGGCCCAAATGAAGGAATTCGATATTCCGCAATTGGACATTGTGATCGTAGACCTATATCCATTTGAAAGAACAGTGGCGAGTGGTGCTTCCGAGCAGGACATCATTGAAAAAATAGATATCGGTGGCATTTCCCTCATACGGGCAGCCGCCAAAAACTTCAAGGATGTACTTTGCGTTTCCTCCATGGAAGATTATGCCGAGTTTTTGGAAATCATTTCCAAAGGAAATGGCATCACCACTTTGGAAGAGCGCAGGCGATTTGCCACCAAGGCGTTCAATGTTTCTTCCCATTATGACACCGCCATTTTCAATTATTTCAACAAGGACCAAGAAGAAGCGGTGTTAAAGATCAGCGAGACCAAGGGCCAAATATTGCGCTATGGTGAAAACCCGCACCAAAAAGGATATTTCTTTGGCGATTTTGATGCCATGTTCACCAAGTTGCACGGCAAGGAACTCTCCTATAACAACCTATTGGACGTGGATGCAGCCGTCAACCTTATCGGGGAATTTAAACATGACGACCCCACCTTCGCCATCCTAAAGCACAACAATGCCTGCGGTCTGGCCACGCGAAGTACCATAAAACAAGCTTATGTGGATGCGTTGGCAGGAGATCCCGTTTCCGCATTTGGAGGTATTTTGATTTCGAATGTTGAAATTGACAAGGCTACTGCAGAAGAAATCCACGACCTTTTCTGTGAAGTGGTCATCGCTCCCAGCTATTCCGACGAGGCATTGGAAATTTTGAAAGGCAAAAAGAACAGGATTATTTTGGTTCAGAACGAAATAGAGCTTCCCGAAACTTTGGTTCGCACTTGTTTGAACGGTGTTTTGGTTCAGGAAAAGGATTCCAAAACCGATACCAAGGAAGACTTGACCCCTGTCACCGATAAAAAACCAACTACTGAAGAAATCGAGGATCTTTTGTTTGCATCCAAATTGTGCAAGCACACCAAGAGCAACACCATTGTTTTGGCCAAGAACAAACAGCTTTGTGCCAGCGGTACGGGTCAGACTTCCAGGGTCGATGCTTTGAACCAGGCCATCCAAAAGGCACAGTCCTTCAATTTTGACCTAAATGGTGCCGTTATGGCCAGTGATGCCTTCTTCCCTTTCCCTGATTGTGTGGAGATTGCGGACAAGGCCGGCATCAAAAGCGTGATCCAACCAGGGGGTTCCATCAAGGACCAATTGAGCATCGATTATTGCAATGAAAACGGAATGGCCATGGTCATGACAGGTACTAGACATTTTAAACATTAATTTTAGTACTTTAGCCGATAATTTTTACCGTTAATCCGAAATAGACGCTTTTGTATGGGATTTTTTGATTTCATGACCGAGGAGATCGCAATCGACCTTGGTACTGCAAACACCCTGATCATCCACTTGGACAAAGTGGTTGTGGACAGTCCTTCCATTGTGGCAAGGGACCGCGTATCAGGAAAAATAATCGCGGTGGGCCGCGAAGCCAACATGATGCAGGGGAAGACCCATGAAAACATCAAGACCATACGACCTTTGAAAGATGGTGTGATCGCCGATTTCGATGCTTCGGAGAAGATGATGAACATGATGATCAAGAGCATTCCTGCACTTAAGAAGAAATGGTTCCCGCCTGCCCTTCGTATGGTCATCTGTATCCCATCAGGAATTACCGAAGTGGAAATGCGTGCCGTTCGGGAATCCGCCGAACGTGTAAATGGCAAGGAAGTCTATTTGATCCATGAGCCCATGGCCGCTGCCATTGGTATTGGTCTGGACATCATGCAGCCCAAAGGGAACATGATCGTGGATATCGGTGGTGGTACCACAGAGATTGCCGTAATTGCGCTTGGAGGCATCGTATGCGACAAATCGGTAAAGATTGCGGGGGACGTTTTCACGAACGACATCATCTATTACATGCGTACCCAACACAACCTATATGTGGGAGAAACCACCGCAGAAGCCATTAAAATTGAGATCGGTTCGGCTACGGAAGATTTGAAATCCCCCCCAGATGACAAAAGCATTCAAGGACGTGATTTGCTTACCGGAAAGCCCAAGCAAGTACAGGTTTCCTACAGGGAGATTGCCAAAGCACTGGACAAGAGTATATTAAGGGTTGAAGATGCTGTAATGGAGACCTTATCACAAACACCACCCGAATTGGCTGCTGACATTTACAATACCGGTATCTATTTGGCCGGAGGTGGTTCCATGCTAAGAGGTTTGGATAGAAGATTGTCCCAAAAAACCGATCTTCCTGTTTATATTGCAGAAGATCCTTTGCGGGCCGTGGTACGTGGTACGGGAATCGCCCTTAAAAACTTGGAGCGCTATAAAAGTATTTTGATCAAATAGTCCTGTTTTAGAACAGTTCTGTTACTTTATAGGTATTCAAAACCTTACTTAACGATACGATTGCATGCAACGCATCATCAACTTTATTTTACGCTACAGAAATGCTTTTCTTTATAGTTTTCTTGCGCTTATTTCGTTGGTGATGACCTTCAGGTCGCATTCCTACCATCAATCCAAATTCTTCAATTCTTCCAGATGGCTTTCCGGAAATGTTTATGGTACCGGAAACGACATCTCATCTTATTTTGGGCTACGTGAGGAAAACGAAAGATTGGTAGAAGAAAATGAACAGTTGAGAAGAATGCTTTTCAACACCGAATTTGATACCATTCCATCCCTAGACTCCACTTATTTGGAATATGGGGTGCTAAGTGCCAAACTCATCAAGAACAGTTTTTCATCGCCCCGAAACTATCTCACCATAGACAAAGGCGGCAATGACGGTGTAAAACAGGATATGGGCGTGATCACCACCAAAGGTATTTTGGGAATCATTGAAAATGTATCGAAAAATTTTGCCACCGTGCAGAGTGTGCTCAACACCAAATCCAACATCAATGCCAAGATCAAGAACACCAACTATTTTGGGTCTTTGATCTGGAACGGCGAGAATTACACCACGGCGCAATTGATAGATATTCCCAGATTGGTGCCATTGGTCGTGGGCGATACCATTGTTACGGGGGGCATGTCCAGCATATTTCCGGAGAACATCCCTATTGGGGTCATCAAAAAATACGACCTTAACGTCTCGCGTAGCTTTTACAATATTGATGTGGAATTGTTCAACGACATGGCCAACATCAAAAATGTATATCTGATAGAGAACCGAAATAAGGAAGAAATCAAGGAATTGGAGAACAGAACCGTAAATGAATAGCACGATTTTAATTAACATATTCAGATTTGTGTTATTGATCTTGACCCAGGTCCTGATTTTCAACAACCTGAATTTTATGGGTTTCATCAATCCAATGGTCTATGTGATCTTTTTTTATTGGTACCCCATAAAGGGCAACCGTGCCCTATTTATGATCATAGCCTTCTTGCTAGGCTTCATTATCGATATTTTTTCCGACACAATGGCCTTGAATGCGCTGGCTTCATTGACTATTGCATATGCCCGACCGGTACTGATGCGTTTCTGCTTTGGGGTCAATTACGAATTTCAGAATTTCAGCTTTAAGAATACCACAAATATCCAAAGGGTAACCCTTTTGGCCTTGATGGTACTCATTCACCATCTGATATTCTTTTCGCTGGAAATTTTAAGTATTGCCCATATCCTTTTAATTTTGAAAAAGGTTTTTGCCACAGGTATCGTAACTTTAATACTTTGTACATTGTTTAGTTCACTTTTTAGTCCGAAAAGTGAATAATTTTGAAACTGCATCGTTGGATATTTAGAGCTAGTGTCTACAAATCTGGTCGATTATGAAAAAATTGCTGTTATCGTCAATTATCGTCATTATTGGGTTCACCTTTATTGGGAGATTGTCTTATTTGCAATTGTTTCGATTTTCTCCCGATCAAATACTGGACGATCCCGCCATTAAAAAAATATACGACTATCCGGAACGGGGCTATATCTACGATCGTGACGGGAAGTTGATGGTTGGCAATCAACCTGCATACGACGTTATGGTCATCCCACGCGAAGTGAAACCCTTGGACACTTTGGAGTTTTGTCAACTTTTGGGCATCGATAAATTGGAATTCCTCAGCAAAATGGAAAATGCAAGGAACTACTCCCCAAGGTTGCCCTCGGTTTTGGTACCCCAATTATCCAAAGAAGATTATGCCAAACTTCAGGAAAAAATGCGCCATTTTGTGGGTTTCTATATCCAAAAAAGATCACTCCGCTATTACAACACCCATGGTGCGGCCAATGTTTTGGGCTATATCAGTGAAGTAAATGAGGGCGATCTTCTGAACAACCCCTATTATGTAGCGGGCGAACTCAAGGGAAGGACCGGAATTGAAAAGCAATATGAGGAAATCCTTCGGGGACGGAAAGGGGTAAAACATATCCAAAAAGATCGCTTCAACAGGGACATTGGGCCTTACAAAGATGGAAAATTGGATACCTTGCCAAAACAGGGCAAGGAAATCCATATTACTTTGGACAAGGAATTGCAGGAGTATGGAGAAAAGTTGATGCATGGCAAGCGAGGTGGTATTGTGGCCATAGAACCCAAAACAGGGGAAATTCTCGCTATGATTTCTGGCCCGACCTATGACCCGGCCCTTCTAGTGGGAAGAGAACGTTCCAAGAATTACAGCAAGCTCCATTACGACACCATTTCCAAACCTACTTGGGACCGTTCCATTTTGGCCCAGCCATCACCTGGTTCGCCCTTTAAAACATTGAATGCGCTTATAGCCCTCCAAGAGGGTGTCATAGACCCGAGTACCAAGTTTAGGTGCTACCATGGTTTTTATGTGGGCAATACGTTGAGGGGTTGTCACTGCGGAGGTGGTGTCCGCGACCTGAACTCGGGTATTTACCAATCCTGCAACGCTTATTTTGCCGGGGTTTTTAGAAAGATATATGACAAATATGGCACCACCGACGAAGGTATGGATGTTTGGGATAAGCATATGAAAAGTTTTGGCCTTGGTGACTATTTGGGCACCGACCTTCCTACGGGTGCCCCGGGAAGAATTCCGGACAAGGAATATTATGACAAGTGGTATGGAGATGGCAGATGGGCCGCTTCCACGATCATTTCCAATTCCATTGGGCAAGGTGAGGTTGCCGCAACACCCCTTCAACTGGCCAATATGACGGCCGCCATTGCTAACAGGGGTTATTTCTACACACCGCATGTCATAAAAAGCGTGGGGAATTCTGGTGCCATAGACCCCAAGTTTACCACGCCCCATTACACCACCATTGATCGAAAATATTTTGAACCGGTGATTCAGGGCATGGCCGATGTTTACAACTACGGAACAGCCAGATGGTTGAAGATTCCCGGTATCGATATAGCCGGGAAGACCGGAACGGTGGAAAACTATATTCGGGTGGATGGTGAACGTATGCAGCTAACGGACCATTCCGTCTTTGTTGCTTTTGCACCCGTTGAAAATCCCCAGATTGCCTTGGCAGTCTATATCGAAAACGGATATTTCGGTGCCAGGTATGCGGGACATATTGCTTCTTTATTGATTGAAAAATATATCAATGGTGAAATTACCCGGAAAGATCTGGAAACACGCATGCTGGAAAAGACCTTGGAGCATGAATATGCCAAGCCTTATTCCGGTGAACCTTTCAAGATAAACGAGCGTGAGTGGTAAGGGCCCCTTTGGAAGGATAGATTGGATCACAGTAATCCTTTATGCGTTGTTGGTATTTATTGGTTGGACCAATATTTATTCCACCTCTTTGACCGATCAAGGCACTTCCATTTTTGATTTTTCCACTCTTTATGGGAAACAACTCTTTTTCATTGGGTTGGCGTTTCTTGGAATCATTTTCGTGCTCTTTGTCGAATCCAGCTTTTTTGAACGTTTTGCTTCCATTTTCTATGTGGTTTCCATAGTCTTATTATTGGGGCTCTTTGTTTTTGGGAAAAAAATTGCCGGAGCCACCTCTTGGTACGATCTGGGATTTTTTAATTTTCAGCCTTCGGAGCTGGCAAAGGTTACCACCGCCTTGGCTTTGGCCAAATTCTTGAGTGATATCCAAACCGATATCCGGAATAGGAGACATCAATTGTATGCTTTGACCATCATTTTGTTGCCTGCATTGCTCATCCTGCCGCAACCGGACCCGGGGAGTTCGTTGATCTATTTTTCCTTGTTCTTTGTGCTTTTTAGGGAAGGTTTTCCGCTGTATTACCTTGGAATTCTCCTAGTAATCGTAGTGTTGTTCGCCACCACGTTGATGTTCGGAACGGTATGGGTGGTGATCGGATTGGTGACACTTGCCTTATTGGTCTATACTTTTAAAAAAGCCTCTCTTAAAATTCCTGTATTGCCTGTTATTGGGGCAATTGTGGTTTCAACGCTTTTTTCACTGTCTGTAAACTTTGTGTTCGAACATGTGTTTGAACAGCGCCACCGTGACCGCTTCGTGCTTTGGCTGAGCTTGGAAAAGGATGAGAAGAAATTGGAAGAAATCCGAAAAACAATAGGATACAACACCTATCAATCGGAAAAGGCCATTGAATCCGGCGGATTTTTTGGAAAGGGATTCTTGGAGGGTACCCGTACCAAAGGTGACTTTGTGCCGGAGCAACATAGCGATTACATTTTCAGTTCCGTTGGGGAAGAGTGGGGGTTTTTGGGTACTACCACGGTCATCATCCTGTTTTCGATTTTCTTTCTCCGGTTGATCTTTATTGCCGAAAGACAGAAAAGTGATTTTAGCAGAATGTACGGCTACGGGGTTATTTCATTACTGGTTTTTCACTATTTCATCAATATTGGAATGGTAATCGGATTATTGCCTACCATCGGGGTTCCCCTGCCCTTTTTTAGCTATGGCGGATCAGGACTCATCTTTTTCAGTATGTTGCTGTTCATCTTCCTGAAACTGGATTCTAACCGTTTGAAAGACGGTATCTAAAATTTCCATCCGGAAAATTCCACTTTTTGCTCGATGGCTTCTTGCCAAGATTCCGGCTGATTTTGAAAAAAATCGATTCCCGTTTTCTCTTCCAACTCATCTACCGAAACCAAGAAACGTTGCAATGGGACATTGCTTTCCGTAGCGGGGATCAAAAAGGCCAAAACTTGGGGCACACCTCCATTCTGTTTGAGAACGATCTTATAAAAAGCCTTGGGCACATCTACATCTTCTTCCCCGATTTCACGTAAACCATCTTCCAGCACTCCTCCTGTGATGACAACAAGATCCCCATATTTTTTACACCATCTTCTTACCTGCTGCTCCAATCGGTTCCAAACCCCTGCATTGAAATCTTTATCCTGCGGACTTATATTGCTGGTATAAAATGTCTCGTTATAGGCCAACTCTGAAAAGCGACGGTCCCCTGCCGGACATAAATGTCCGCGATCGTAACCGGAACCGCGATAGTTTTTCCAATCTGCGGATTTGGTGCTCACCTTCGGGTCTTCAATAAAGTGAGGTCGCTTTCTGTCATCATAGGTCAGTTGGCTTTTTGTAAGTTCATAGGCCACCCATTCCGCTTGCTCAAAAGGTTCATTATAGGAAAGGGAAAAAAATTGGTGGTGGACCACTTCCCCTGTAGTGGAACTCGGCAAAAAATTAGTATCAACCTCAACACTTCCAGGACTGTCCGGATCAGAATAGGTGGATGGGGCATAATAATTTTCTACCAACCAAAATGCAATCAGGCATAGGGCAAAAAGTACGGAGTAAAGTGTTTTTTTATTCATGGATAACCAAAATCGACACAAAATTAACCAAAATTGAGGGAGGAGTTTTGGCTTATTTGCGTTGATTTGTCATTACTTTTATACAGCATCCTAAGGTACCCAACGATGATTACCAAACAGATATTTCCCTTAACATATATTTTTAGCGAGATCAAAATCTCCCTGCTTACCGTTACACTTATCGGCGTAGTGGTGGATATTTTTCCAATCTTTTTTCCTGGTTTTTTACCAGACATTCCCATTTCAATAGCAACCACATTGGGCATTGCCATTTCCATTTTGATCTCTTTTAAGGTTAACCAGTCTTATGACAGGTGGTGGGAAGCCCGTAAAGTTTGGGGAGAAATTGTAAACGATTCCCGCACACTGGTTTTACAATTAAAAATGTATATGGATCCAAGCGACCCCATAATCAAGACCATTGCTTACCGACAGATTGCGTGGTGTTATTCCTTGGGGCAATCTTTAAGAAAAACAGATCCATTAAAAAATTTGGGTGGATTGGTCTCTGAATTAGAACTAAAACAATTACAATCACAAAAAAATGTTCCCTTGGGTATTCTCAATTTTCAAATCGATCCCATTAGAAAACAATTTGACGAAGGAAAATTGGACGGTTTTTCGAGACTACAATTGGAAGGAACTTTGGCACGACTGACCGCATCGATGGGGAAATGTGAGCGAATTAAGAACACGGTGTTCCCTACCACATACCGTAAGGGCTTGCACTTGGCCATTTACCTGTTCGTGATTTTTCTAGCCATGTCAGAACCGCTCCGATTGTTCGTAGTATTGGAGGTTTTTATTTTGGTCATCATTTCCATGGTTTTCTTTTTTCTTGAAAAGGCTGCCTTCAGATTACAAGACCCTTTTGAAAATCAGCCTACCGATACCCCTGTAACATCCATAGCGAGGACTATCGACATCAACTTAAGGCAACTTTTGGACGAAACGGGGATTCCACAGCCAATTGAATCCAACGATTTTTACGTTATGTGATTTTTGAACATAAAAAAACCGACCCCAAAAAGGGTCGGTTCTTAATATTGGATGAAATCGGTTATCCTTTTACACTGGCCAATTTCCTTTCTTGTTGTTTAATGTTGTTCAAATGAAGGTCTTTTAGCACGTTAACGGCCTCTTCAACATAAATATCGCGGGCCAAATCTTTGTGCCATCTGTCCCTCTTCTCCCTAAGCACAGAATCTTGGGTAAAGAGTTCCGTTTCATATTTCAATGAGCCAAAAGAAAGCTTGGAATCATAATCCCTTAATGTCTTGAACTTATCGGATTGTTTTTTGGCCTCTTCCGCCTTTTGAACATAGGCGTCATAGTTCAGGGAAATCACATTTTCATCTTGCTGAGCCTTGATCCATTTGGCATTTTCCTCAATTAACTTGATCTGCGGATTGTTTTCCATACGTTTTTTACTGTTGGCCACGGCTGTTTCAAAATCGATGTAGCCATCCCAAATTTTATAATCGGCTGGAGTGATCTTATCCCAACCCAATGGGTTTTGTTGATCGCGCTCCCCAAGGTCGATATAGCTGTATTTGTCCGGCATTACGATATCGCTCTTCACACCCTCCAACTGGGTAGAACCCCCGTTGATCCTATAAAACTTCTGGGTAGTCAATTTAATGGCCCCCAAATCACCTTGGTCGTTGCTTCTTACGATATTGTCCAAAGGAATCACGTTTTGAACGGTTCCCTTACCAAAGGTCTGTTTGCTGCCTATGATAACGGCCCTCTTGTAATCCTGCATGGCCGCGGCCAAAATTTCGGAGGCGGAGGCAGACAATTCATTGACCAAAATTACCAAAGGTCCATCCCATTGAATGCGTTCGTCCTTGTCCTCATGTACTTCTTTGCGCTGTCCTGAGGATCGTACCTGTACTATAGGACCATCTTTGATGAACAATCCGGCCATTTCCACAACGGTCTTCAAAGAACCTCCTCCGTTATCTCTAAGATCCAAAATGATACCTTCGGCACCGGCTTCTTTCAGTCTTTCTACCTCCTTGGCCACATCGGTAGCCGCGTTGCGTTCGGTGTAATCCTCAAAATCCACATAGAACTTGGGAAGGTTAATCAAACCATATTTGTGATCGTCACTGTCTATAGTGGCCGATTTTGCATAAGATTCTTCCAACTCTACCACATCCCTGACTATGGATACTATTTGAATGGTTCCATCCACTTTTCTAACGGTAAGGTCTACAGTGGTTCCTTTTGGGCCTTTGATCAGTTTGATGGCATCGTCAAGACGCATTCCCACGATATCGATAGGTTCCTCCCCCTGCTGACCTACTTTCAGGATTTCATCACCTACTTCAAGAGTCTGGTCCCTCCAAACAGGTCCACCGGAAATGATCTCCACAATCTTGGCACCTTCCGGCTTCTTCTGAAGTCGGGCACCGATACCTTCAAATTTACCGGACATACCAATATCAAATCGTTCCTTTTCCTCAGGAGCAAAATAGAAGGTGTGGGGATCAAATTCTTCCACAATGGTGTTCAAATATTGTACGAACCAGTCCTTGCGTTCCAAATCGTCCACAAAGTCGAAGAATTCGTCCAAAGTGTTTTTGGTCACTTCCCTGGCTTCTTGCTCAGTGGCAATTTTATCCACGTTTGTTGGAATGTCGTTGAAGGCTAAAATTGTTTCTGAGTCCACATTGGCCTCTTGGTTGGCATCAGAGATCCTGTTGTCAACTTTGTTTTCAAAAACAGTAAGGGTATTGTACTTGAGTTGCTTTCTCCAACGTTCTTTCAACTGTTTTTTGTTGGCCGCGAACTCTTGGTTCTCGTAGTCAATGTTGATGGTTTCATCAAGGGTGTAATCAAATGGTTCTGCCAATACTTCCTTGTAGATTTCCTTGGCTTCTTCCATACGCACCATCAAGCGTTGATACACGGCATTGAAAAAAGTGATGTCGGTATTCTTGATCTCGTCATCGATCATAAACCGGTATTTCTCAAATTCCCTGATATCGCTTTCAAGGAAATATCTCTTGGTGGGATCTACAATGTCGATGAAGTCATCAAAAACATTGGAACTAAAATTGTCGTTTAGGTCTTTGGGCTCATAATGTCCCCTTTCCAAAACATACGTTATCAAATCCAGCAAAAGCTTATCCTTGTCGTCGTTTTCAAAAGACTTATTGGTAAAGCTACAAGAGGCTACTGCAACAAGAATAACCAAAAGTGCCAAGATAAAGTTCTTCTTCATAGTGTGATTTTTTTCTGGAGCGAAATAATCTGACCTCATACCGTCAAATCTTCGTTACGTCATCCGTCGTTCTTAATTGTATGAATTCTCTAAGATACAGAAAAAACCGTGCCAGTTCCGTTCGCTGCTTTTAATTTTTTGTTAAACGGTGAAGGCTCCATATCCTTATGAAAAACGTATTTTTATGCCTTTAATTATACCACATGGAAAAACCGCTCATTTTGGTCACCAATGATGATGGCATCACAGCTCCCGGGCTTAGGGCACTGATCCGTACCATGAAAAAGATCGGAGAGGTGGTCGTCGTGGCCCCGGATAGCCCCCAATCGGGTATGGGACATGCCATTACGGTAGACAGCACGCTGTTTTCCAAGAAAGTGGTGGTAGACCACAAAGAAGGTGCCCCTAGCGAGTATAGCTGTAGTGGAACCCCGGCAGATTGCGTAAAATTGGCCCTTCGGGTAATCTTGGACCGAACTCCTGATATCTGCGTAAGTGGCATCAACCACGGCTCCAACTCCTCTATAAATGTGATTTATTCAGGTACCATGAGTGCTGCCATTGAAGCGGGCATTGAAGGTATTCCCGCCATTGGGTTTTCCCTATGCGATTATTCCTGGAACGCCGATTTTGAACCTTGTTTGGGTGCTGTCAAGAAAATCGTTTCCGAGGCGTTGACCAACGGAATGCCCAAGGGAACCGTACTCAATGTGAACATTCCCAAAATTGAAAAACCCAAGGGAATAAAAATATGCAGACAGGCACGAGGGAATTGGAAGGAAGAATTTGACAAACGCAGGAGTCCATCCGGAAAGGATTATTACTGGCTGACCGGGGAGTTTGAGCTTTTGGACAAAGGGGAGGATACCGATGAGTGGGCCTTGTCACAAGGTTATATTTCGGTGGTTCCCACGCAATTTGACCTTACGGCGCATCATGCCATACCATTAATCAACAATTGGAACTTACATGAACAATAGAAAAGAAATCATCATTGGCTTTGTGGTAGGACTCATTGCCAATACGTTCGGTACCTTGCTCTATATACTTCTCTTTTCAGACCTGAGCATCATTGATACTTTTAATGCTGCTGTGGATCAAGGTCATATTGGCAGTTTGCTTGCGTTGGGCGCTATTTTAAACTTGATCGCCTTTTTTGGGTTTTTGAGGATCAAAAGAGATCAAAGGGCCAAGGGGGTTATGTTGGCCACATTGGTTACGGCGTTGGTTATTTTGATGTATAAAGTACTATCATAGATTAATTTTGAACTTGAACTTTCTCCATGAAATACTACATCATAGCCGGTGAAGCCTCTGGGGACCTCCACGGTTCCAATTTGATCAAGGCCCTCAAAAAGGAGGATGCCTCAGCGGATATCCGTTGCTGGGGGGGTGATTTAATGGAAAAAGCTGGAGGAAAACTGGCCAAGCACTACAAGGACATGGCCTTTATGGGTTTTTTGGAGGTGTTCAAGAACATTCCCACCATTTTCAAAAATATTGCCTATTGTAAAGAAGACATTCAAAAATTCCAACCGGATGTCATCATTTTTATTGATTTTTCCGGATTTAACCTTCGGATTGCGAAATGGGCCAAGGAACAAGGTTTTAAGACCAACTATTACATCTCGCCCCAAATTTGGGCCTCTCGCGAGGGTCGAATCAAAAAAATCAAAAGGGACATCGATGCCATGTATGTGATCCTTCCCTTTGAAAAGGATTTTTATGAAAAGAAACATGGCTTCCCTGTTCAGTTTGTGGGACACCCACTTATTGATGCCATCGAAAATACTGCGGTGGAAGAAAATGAATCTTTCAGAAAAGAAAACGGACTAGATCCTGAAAAACCGATTATTGCCCTTCTACCAGGTAGCCGGAAACAAGAGGTGCAAAAAATGTTGGATGTAATGCTATCCGTGAAAGGCGACTTTCCCGATTATCAATTTGTAATTGCAGGGGCGCCCAGCCTTCCCGATGAATTCTATGAAGCTTTTTTAAAAGGGAACAAAGTCGGGTACGTTTCCAACAAAACCTATACCCTCCTCAAACATTCCCATGCCGCATTGGTCACCAGTGGAACCGCCACTTTGGAGACCGCACTTTTTGCCATTCCTCAAGTGGTATGCTATAAAGGAAATTGGATTTCGTACCAAATCGCCAAGCGGATCATCACCCTGGATTACATCTCCCTGGTAAACCTTATTATGGACAGAGAAGTAGTTAAAGAATTGATTCAGAATGAATTGACATCAAAAAATCTTAAAAAAGAGTTGTTTAAAATTATCGGGGGACCGGAACGAGAACGCATTTTATCAGACTATAATCTGTTGCGTGAAAAATTGGGAGGAAGCGGTGCCAGTCAATTGGCGGCCAAATTAATCGTTGAAAATGTGTAGTTTTATCTTCCAAGAAAGAAAATCTATTCTTGGATGTTTCGAAAAACCATAATCTTACTGTTATTTTTTGCAGTGGCGGCCTGCGGTCCCGGCAAAAAAAAACGAACCTACAGCAGGACCCGGACCGTAACGGTTGAGGGGTCGACCGAAGACACTATCCCCTTAAAATCGGAAAAAGAGGAAATCGTGAACGAAAAGGCCGAGGCCATAATTTCCACAGCGATGTCCTATTCCGGCACACGTTACAAGTACGGGGGCACCACGAACAAAGGCATGGATTGTTCTGGTCTGGTATATGTTTCCTTAAAGGAAAATGACATTATGTTTCCAAGGAGTTCCTATCAAATGTCCATGGAAGGTCAAAAAATTGAAGTGGGGGAAGTCCAAAAAGGCGACTTGCTTTATTTTCAGACTTCCAAAACCGGAAAGCGGATCAACCACGTGGGCCTGGTTGTTGAAGTGGACGGGGACGACATTAAATTTATTCACGCCACAACCTCAAGGGGCGTTCTGGTATCCTCATTACGGGAAGGATATTGGAAATATGCCTTTGTAAAAGCCATGCGTATCCTATAGTGCGCCAATTGAATTGTGTGTCCGTTAAACTCACCTTGTTTGTGATGACGGGCATTGTACTGGGCTATTACGGTGGGTTGCCACCATTGCCCTTTTTGTTAATGTTGCTGGTTCTGCTTCCCGTTTTGTATTGGACCGGCAAAAAACAGGCAAGGGATGGGTTCCCTGTTTTTGAGCTGACCACTACACTTTTTGGTATTGGTCTGGGTGTTTTTGTGGTAGGCATAGCTGCATTCCCGGCCAATTCTTATCGAATTGATCTCGATTTGAATATGGAAAGCTCATGGCATCTCAAAATTACGGAGAGGTTGAAGCCCAATTCATTCTCCCAAAGATATGAGGCAGAGGTTATTGCCCTAAACACCGAAAGTTCTTCAGGAAAAATGCTGTTGATCCTACCATCTGACAGCACTGCTAAAACTTTTAAAGTTGGTGATGAACTTCTTGTTTGGGCACAACCTGAGACCGTTCCCCCTCCCCTTAACCCCCATCAATTTGATTACCAAGCATATTTGAAAAAACAGGGCATTCATCATCGGATAAGGGCCAATAAAAATGCCTTGATTACCATTGAGAATCCATCCAAAACCCTATTTGGAATAGCTTCAAATTTTCGGGAAAACATCATTGGAAAATTAAAAACCTATGATTTTGGCCAAGAAGAACTGGGCGTTATCCAAGCTTTGTTGTTAGGGCAACGGGATGATATTTCCGATGATACCTACAACAACTATGTAAATGCCGGTGCCGTGCATATTCTGGCCGTTTCCGGACTTCATGTGGGGATTTTATTGCTTTTATTGCAATTCCTCTTTTCCCCATTAGAGCAATTCCCCACCGGAAGAACATTTAAACTGGTCATTATTGTAACCTTGCTATGGGCGTATGCGTTTGTTGCCGGACTTTCCCCTTCCATCACACGTGCAGTAACCATGTTCTCCTTTTTGGCCTATGCCATGTATCTTAACCGACCTACGAATTCGTTCAACATTATTGCCTTGTCCATGTTGTTCATTTTGTTGGTAAAACCTTTGTTCCTGTTCCAGGTAGGTTTTCAAATGAGCTATGCCGCCGTGTTCGCCATTGTTTGGATCTATCCCAAAATGCAACGGTTTTGGTATCCCGATAACTTTTTAGTTCGAAAAACATGGCAATTGCTATCGGTCAGTGTGACAGCACAATTGGGGGTGTTGCCCATTAGTCTTTTTTACTTTCATCAATTTCCAGCTTTGTTTTTTGTGGCCAACCTGTTGATCATTCCTTTCTTGGGTTTGATATTGGGACTGGGCATCCTGATTATTTTTTTAGCGCTGATGGATGCATTGCCAGCAACTTTGGCACTTGTTTATGGCCAAATCATCAAATTGATGGACACGATTGTTGCGTGGGTGGCGCATCAGGAAGGATTCATTTTTAAAGATATTCCGTTTGATGCCGTGCAAATGGTGTTGGGGTATGTGGTAATCATTGCATTGGTGATCTTTCTTTCCCGACCCAAATGGAAATCGGCAATGATCCTACTATCCGGGATCATCGGTATGCAAAGCTGGAGCCTATGGAACCAATTGGAATTGCAAAACAAGGAAAACCTCATCTTGGCCCATCGTTCCAGAAACAGTGTTTTATTGCATCAAATAGGGAACTCCTTGCATATTTACACTTCCGATTCCCTTAATTTAGGGAGTTTGATCAAGGATTATTCCGTGGGGGAACGGATTCAAGACAGAACTGTTCAACAGCTAAAAAACTATTATTCCATCAGCCAGAAAACCTTGTATGTAATGGATAGTTTGGCCCTGTATCCCCCCACTTCAAAAGTTGATTATTTATTGTTGACACAATCCCCAAAAGTGAATTTGGAACGTGTCATGGATTCCCTTCGACCTAAAATGGTATTGGCGGATGGCAGCAATTACAAAAGCGTGGTAAAACGGTGGGAGAAGACTTGCAAACAAAAAGAAATCCCTTTTCACTACACGGGTGAAAAGGGATATTTCAATTTCAATAATGCTATTCCAAAACCTTCTAGGTAACGTCTCCCATCCATTTTTTGATGAACGGACTGGCGGCAAAGAATATGATTCCGGCACCAACCGAAACCCACACCACATTGAGGAAGATATTCGGCATTTCAAGCACGTTTTCGGGGTCAAAGTTACCTCCAATGAGCCCAGCTATAAGGTTACCCAAAGCAGCTCCAACAAACCAGATACCCATCATTTGGCCCAAATATTTTCGTGGCGATAATTTGCTGGTGGCACTAAGTCCTACCGGGCTAATGGTCAACTCTCCGATAGAATGCAAGAAATAAGTAAGAATCAAAGCAAACATTCCCGCCTTGGCACCACTGGCGGCCACATGGGCGGCCTCTACCATCACCCAAAAACCGATTCCAAGTAAAATTAATCCGATCGCAAATTTAAACGGGGTCCTGATATTAATGTTCCTAGCGGCCAATTTTACCCAAATGGCCCCAACAATCGGGGCAAAAATGATGATAAAACCGGAGTTGAAGGATTGCAACATTCCCGCGGGCATTTCCCAGTCTCCGATAAATCTATCCGTAAAATCCCTGGCAAACAAATTCAAAGATGATGCTGCCTGCTCAAAACCTGACCAAAAAATGGCAATGCCCACAAACAAAATGAAAATTACGGACACTTTTTTCTTGTCAAGCACAGAAAGACCACCATTGAAAAGGATATTGAGAAAATATCCCATGGTGATCACAACGATGATAAGCCCCAAAGCCTGGGCAATTCCGGTTGCCGTGGTCACATCTATACTGCCCGTGAATTGAAGAACGACCAAAAGCACCAACACAATTGCAACAATGGCATAGGTGCCTTTTGAATTGGATTTTCCAATTTTTTCCAATTGTTTGACCTTGGGAACCATACCTATATCTCCCAAATATTTTGGAGCAAATAACTTATAGGAAATGAGTCCCAATAACATTCCCACAGCTGCCAATCCGAAACCTAAATGCCAGTTGTATTCTGCCAAAAGAGGAACCAAGATCTGCCCAACGAAAGACCCTAGGTTGATCCCCATATAAAAAATGGAGAAACCGGCATCACGCATGGCACCATCCTCATTTTCGTAAAGTTCCCCAACCAAAGTACTGATGTTTCCTTTCAACAATCCGGTACCCAGGGCAACAAAGGCAAGTCCAGTAAAAAATATGATCGGAGAACCAGGTATGGCCAAAATCAAATGACCTATCATAATCAGGACACCTCCATAAAAAACGGCCTTTCGCTGCCCAAAGACATTATCGGCCAACCAGCCTCCGGGCAAGGTCATTAAATAAACCGAAGCCGTATAAAGTCCATAAACTGCACCCGCGGTCTCAGTGGTCAAGCCGAGCCCTTCTTGCGCAGCATCGGTGGTCATGAACAAAATGAGGATGGCCCGCATACCGTAGTATGAAAAGCGCTCCCACATTTCGGCAGAAAACAGCACATACAATCCTCTTGGATGCCTGAATTTTGGTTTGCCTCCGGTTGATTTTAAAACATCTGACATAATTTTCTAGTTAGTTTGATTATAGATTTTCCTTGACGAAGTTGGTCAATTTGGTAAACAGGTGCAATCGGGTGTTCCCACCATAAATACCATGGTTCTTATCAGGATAAATGGCCCAATCGAACGGTTTGTTGGCCTGAACCAACGCCTCGATCATGCGCATGCTGTTCTGTACATGCACATTGTCATCCCCGGATCCATGGACCAAGAGATATTTTCCCTTCAACATTTCAGGATAATTGAAAGGGGAATTGTCATCATAACCGCTTGCATTTTCCTGCGGGGTCTGCATGTAACGTTCCGTGTAAATGGTATCGTAAAACCTCCATGAAGTAACCGGCGCCACGGCAATGGCCATTTCAAAAACATCATTGCCCTTTAAAATACAGTTGGTGGACATGAAACCTCCATAGCTCCATCCCCAAATCCCTGTTCGGTCCTCGTCAATATATGGGAGTTCACTCAATTTTTTGGCTGCGGCAATCTGGTCCTCCACTTCGTATTTGCCCAATTCCTTTTGGGTCAATTTTTTGAAATCCCTGCCTTTTAATCCAGTTCCCCTACCATCCACACAGGCCACAATATAGCCTTCGGAAGCCAGCATTTCGTGCCAGTAATCGTTGCTGCCGATCCAACTGTTGGAAACCGACTGAGATCCCGGCCCACTATATTGGAACATGAAAAGGGGATATTTTTTATTAGGGTCAAAATCGGCTGGTTTGATCATCCACATGTTTAGATCATACCCGTTGATATTGATGGTGGAAAATTCCTTGGGAGACATTTCATACCCATCCAATTTTTCCAACAAGGCCGTATTGTCCTTGATGGCTTTCACCAACTTGCCATCCGAAGCAGTGTGCAACGTAAACTCATAAGGGGTGGTGGCATTGGAAAAGGTATTGATGTAATAGGTATAGTTGGTACTGAAGGCGGCCGAATTGGTGCCCACTTTGGTAGAAAGGCGTTTCTTTTTCTTCCCGTTGGTAGAAATACTATACACATCCCGATTGATGGAACCGTTCTCCACAGACTGATAAAAAATCCTATTGTTTTTTTTGTCATAGCCATAATAGCGGGTCACTTCCCATGGGCCTTGGGTAATCTGGTTCTTCAATTTACCATCCTTACCATATAAATACAAATGGTTGTAGCCATCGCCTTCGCTGGTCCAAATGAAACTGTCGTCGGCCAAAAAAGTAAGGTCGTCATCAATATCCACATAAGCATTGTCCTTTTCTTCTAAAAGAAGTGAAACGGAATTATCAGTTGCCTTAACATCGAACAATTTCAGATCATCCTGATGTCTGTTCAACGTTTGCACGCTCAAATGATCAGGACTGTTCATCCATTTGATCCTAGGAATGTAATAGGCATCGTTCAAATCCACATTTGAAATGGCCCCCGAAGCCACATCGAACATATGCAGGGTAACCAAGGAATTATTCTCGCCGGCCTTGGGATATTTGAACTCATATTGATAGGGATATAGATTGGTCCCATAGATATCCATGGAGAAATTGGGCACCTCTGTTTCGTCAAAACGAAGGAAAGCGATCTTGGTTCCGTTACTGTTCCATTCAAAGGCGCGAACAAAGCTAAATTCTTCTTCATACACCCAATCGGTCACACCGTTGATGATGGTTCCCTTGTTCCCATCCGTGGTCACTTTTTGTACCCCTTTGGATGAAAGATCCAAAATATAAAGGTTGTTATCCAAAACGTAGGCCACTTTAGAACCATCAGGGGAAAGCGTTGGCTCCTGTATTTTGGTTTCGGAAATCTTCACCAAACCTTTGGTGGCAATATCATACACATAATAGATGCCCAATCTGGATCTTCTGAAAATAGGCTCCACTTCGGTGGCCAGCAAGACTTTTGATTCGTCATCACTAAAGGAATAGGAAGAAAAATAGGGAACGGTTTCCGAGGAAGCCACAATGGTCTCCACCTTTTCCAAGGTTTCATAATCATATTTGTCCAGACTGCTAGTTCTGGGGGAACGGTTAAAATTGAGGATGGTATATTGTTTACCGTTGTTCATGGAACGCAAGACGTCCATGTATTCGGTCCTGAATTCACCTCCCCAGATTTCTTCCAGGGTTATTTTTTTCTTTTGGGCCGTGGAAATCGTCAAAAATCCCAATAAGGAAATGAACAGGAGAAACTGTTTGTTCATGTGGTAAGAAATTGATTAAAAACTCCCAAGTTTACTAATATTTATCGGAAAAATAAACTTTGATGTTGCATTTGCAACAAGAATCGGACCAAAGCATTTGGCCAAAACCCGGCAAATTTTTGGTGGTCATCGCCCAAAGTGGCAATATCCTTATATTTGAATCCTTTTACCAAACACTATGAACACGCCAGTTGAAGGATTTTCCAAACTTTCCAAAGCTGAAAAGATGGATTGGATCGCCAATCAATGCACCAAGGACCCCGAAGCCACCAAAAAACTGTTGGAGCGCTATTGGAACCCTGATCCCAACGTGCAAAAATTGCACGATGAGTTTATTGAGAACACCATATCCAATTATTATCTGCCCTTTGCCGTGGCACCCAATTTTTTGATCAACGGGGAGTTTTATGCGATCCCCATGGCCATTGAAGAAAGTTCGGTTGTGGCCGCTGCCAGCAAAGCTGCCAAATTTTGGTTGGATAAAGGCGGATTCAAGACCACCATTTTGGGCACCGAAAAAGTGGGACAAGTACATTTTATGTATAATGGTGATGCCCAAAAACTGCAGGCCTTTTTCAAGAAGATCCATCCAATTTTGTTTAGTAGTGTTGCCTCCATCACCCAGAACATGGAAAAACGGGGAGGCGGCATCAATGCCATTGAATTAAGGGATTGTACCGACAAGATTCCCGGATATTACCAGTTGCACTGCACCTTTGAGACCTTGGATGCCATGGGTGCCAATTTCATCAATTCGTGTTTGGAGCAATTTGCCAAAACATTAAAGGAAAAGGCCAAAGACCATCAAGATTTTTCGGAAGGGGAGAAAAACATAGAGGTGGTCATGAGCATTTTGTCCAATTATGTTCCCAATTGCTTGGTACGGGCAGAGGTGGAATGCCCGGTTGAAAAGTTGGTCATTAAGGACATATCGTCAGAAGACTTTTCCCAAAAATTTGTGCAGGCGGTGAATATTGCAAATGTGGAACCCTATCGTGCGGTGACCCACAACAAAGGCATCATGAACGGAATCGATGCCGTGGTGCTCGCCACCGGAAACGATTTTAGGGCCGTGGAAGCGGGGGTACACGCCTACGCTTCTAAAAATGGGAGCTATTCCAGTTTGACGCATGCCGCCATCGAAGATGGGATATTTAAATTTTGGATTGAGATTCCCCTTGCCCTAGGCACGGTGGGCGGACTAACCTCTCTGCATCCCTTGGTGAAGTTGGCATTGGAAATCCTTCAAAATCCATCGGCCAAGGAATTGATGCAGATTGTGGCAGTTGCTGGATTGGCCCAAAATTTTGCCGCCGTAAAAAGTTTGGTGACCACAGGTATCCAAAAGGGTCATATGAAAATGCACCTGCTCAACATGCTCAACCAAATGGGGGCCACTGAAAGCGAAAAGGAGCAGCTTGTACATTATTTCAAGCATGAAACCGTAACCAACGCCTCAGTAAAGGAAGCCCTGGAAAAACTACAAAGATCATGATGCAAAAGGAGTTTTACAGCAACGGAAAATTGTTGCTATCGGGCGAATATGCCGTGCTGGATGGGGCGCTGGCATTGGCCATCCCTACCAGTTATGGTCAATCACTCAAAGCAACCCCCATATCTTCTACACAACTGAATTGGGTAAGTTATGACGAAGCTGGGCACGAGTGGTTCCGTGCAGAATTTGATGTTGAAGACTTAAAAATCAAATCGACATCGGACCCGAAAATTGCCGAAACCCTAGTGGTTTTGCTGCAACAGGCTAAATGGGACAATCCCCTATTTCTTTCGGACCATGATGGATTTTTGGTGGAAACCCACCTCAGTTTTCCAACGTCATGGGGCTTGGGCACCTCATCCACATTGATCAACAATTTGGCCCAATGGGCCCGGGTGGATGCCTATGAACTTTTGTGGAAAGCCTTTGGTGGAAGTGGTTACGATATTGCCTGTGCGCAGCACAATTCGCCATTAACTTACCAATTGAAAAAAGGAGTGCCACAAGTGGAAGAAGTCCAATTTGACCCTTATTTTAAGGATTCCTTGTTCTTTGTCCATCTGAACCAAAAGCAGAACAGCAAGGATGCCATTGAAGCCTATAGAAGCCGTTCCTTTGATAAGGAAGCACTGGTCAAACGCATTTCGGCCATTACCCTAAGAATGGTCTCTGCCCCCAATTTGTCGGAATTTGAAATTTTGATGGAAGAGCATGAATCCATTTTATCCGAAGTCCTTGGTCTATCTCCCATTAAGCAAAAATTATTTCCTGATTATGCTGGAGCCGTTAAAAGTTTGGGAGCTTGGGGTGGCGATTTTGTGATGGCCTCGGGAGATGAATCATCCATCGCATATTTTCATGACAAAGGATACCCAACAGTATTCCCCTATTCCAAAATGATTTTGTGACTCCATCCCAATGAAGCGATTTCTTCTATTTTCAGCACTTTTAGGATTGATGGGTTGCAAAACTTCTTCCCCTACGCTGGGCTATGAGACTCCAACTTTAAAAATAGAACCTCTTACCGAGCACACCTATTTGCATGTATCGTATTTGCAAACCGAAAGTTTTGGGAAAGTAGCCTGTAATGGAATGATCGTGGTTGATGATGGTGAAGCCATTGTTTTTGACACTCCAGTGAACAATGAAATTTCGGAAGAACTTTTAGAATGGGTAAAATCGAAAGATTTATATGTGAAAGCCGTAGTGGCCACACATTTCCATGATGATTGTTTGGGAGGTCTTCAAGCGTTTCACAATAGACTTATTCCTTCCTACGCCAACCAGAATACCATAGCATTGGTTCAGGACAAGGACGTAACCATTCCGTTAAATGGGTTTTCAAAAACTTTGGAGTTGCAAGTTGGCAATGAAACCGTTATCCTCGATTTTATGGGAGAAGGACATACCGTGGACAATATTATCGGTTATTTCCCAAAAGACCAAACCATGTTCGGTGGATGTTTGATAAAATCCGTCGGGGCCGGCAAAGGTAATCTGGAGGATGCCAATACCGCAGAGTGGTCGCAGACCGTGGCCCAAGTCAAAGCGAAATATCCAAATGCTTCCCTAATTGTGCCTGGCCATGGACAATACGGAGACAGGCGGTTACTGGATTACACCATCGCACTTTTTAAATAGTGTCCAAACCTTGACCGACCAATACATTTCTTCGATTTATAAATCCACAAAGGGCCTTCATCAATTACACCTCCAGTGTAACTATAGTTTTTCGCACTTTAGCAATAAGAAGACCTAGGCAATTCAAAAATCTTCCAAAAAAAAGAAAAGATATTATGTCGTTTTTTTGGAAGTACACATTATTGGTTTTAACAATTTCTGGGTTTCTAATCATCTTCTTTTTTCATCTGAAAAGGAAGTTAAAACTATCCAGAAATAAAATAATTTTTATTTTCTTGTTTTTGTACTCATATAATGCGCTCTCGACCTTTTATAGTTGGGCGCAGCCGGATAATTCATTTTATGGTTTGGCTATATACGGGCTGTTGGTTCCTTTATTTCTATACGGGATTCTCATATACCTTTGGGCATGGAGCCCCGAAGTTAGAAATGAACATTTTCTACTGAAGCAAAAGCATTTAAAATATGAAAAAACTGGTTTGTCCGAATCATTTTCTTTGGAGCTAAAAAATAAATTGGAGCATTTGATGAGCTCAGAAAAGCTATACCTGAGACATGAACTTAGGTTGGATGACATTGCCGAGTTGCTCGACATTTCCAGACATCACGCCTCCCAAGTAATCAATGAGAACTTTAATCTGAATTTCTATGATTTTGTAAATGCCTACAGAATAGAGGAAGCCAAAGCCAAATTATGCTCCGGTTTTGAAAATTCATCGGAATCCATTTCAGATATTGCGTACCAGTGTGGCTTCAACAACCGAGTTTCGTTTTATAAGGCATTTAAAAAGATTACCCACACCACACCCACTGAATTCATGATAAGAGCCGCATAGTATTTTCTTGAAACACATTTCTGGTGTCTTGAGTATAGCATTTTGGGATGGGTCCTGTCCCAATATGCTTTCCTATTATTTAGCCTGATCAACAGGACATCTCCATTACTTCCAGTAATATACGAGTTTAAGGTTTCCCATAAAAGGCCAATGGCCTCCAATACCCTTTAATAGGTCACAAAACCATACTGAACCCTCAATCAATGTGTTAATGTTAATCTCGTTCGGGGATGTTGTAAAGGTTTTTAAGCCTTAACAAGGTCAGTCCATTCTTTTAGTTTTTTTGCTCGGCAATCCACAAGGTGGGGGCTCTAAAACTTACTTCTTCCCAAATTTTAGTTTTCATTGTTCGGAAGATTATTTGAATTAGCCTACAAATAAGATTTTATCTCCTGCCTTGGGTGATTGCACTAACTAACTTTTAATCAATTTTTATGAGAACGAAAAATTATTGGATGGCGCTTGGGCTGTTTCTCTTTGTTTTTGGGACAGTTCTGGCTCAAGAAAAGAATGTTTCAGGTACGGTGACCGATCAAGAGGGCCTACCACTTCCTGGAGTATCAATCATAGTGGTGGGAACATCGGTCGGGACCCAAACCGACTTTGATGGAAATTACTCCATCATGGCAAGTACAGGTAGTACTTTGCGTTTTAGTTATATAGGACAAAAGACAGTGGAAAGAAAAGTTGGTGCCTCCTCTGTTATCAATGTCTCCATGGAAGAGGATGCCCAAGCTTTGGAGGAAGTGGTGGTAACGGCTCTTGGAATAAAACGCAAGCCACGAGAATTATCTTATTCGGTGGCTTCTGTTGACAATTCCGCATTGACGAAAACTAGGGCTGTAAACACTGTGACAGCTTTGGCAGGAAAGGTTTCAGGCATGCAGATAAATACCATCAGCAACGGTGTAAACCCATCTACCAGAATTGTACTTAGAGGCAATAGATCACTTTTGGGAAACAATCAAGCATTAATTGTAATTGATGGTTTTCCTGCTGATAGAAATGCACTGGATCGGTTGAATTCTGATGACATCAAAGAAATTTCCATACTTAAAGGTGGTAATGCCTCCGCATTATATGGATCGGATGCTGCCAATGGTGTTGTGATCATTACCACTAAATCCGGAACTGGAAAAGCATCTATAACTTTCACATCTACCGCTCAATTGGATAACATTTCATTTTTACCTGAACTTCAGGATGAATTTGGCGTCGGCGGATTCCCTGATGGAACCATAAGACCGTTGGAAAATGTTGCATGGGGGCCCCGTTTTGATGGAAGTCTTGTAGATGCAAGCGAACAATATGAAGATGGCAGGGTTTGGAAAGTTCCTTACAGTCCGATTCCAGGCAACCATAAATCCTTTTTCCAAACAGGTAGTCTTATCAGGAATGGTTTTGAATTTTCAGGAGGCAGTGAAAAATCAAGCTTTCTTTTTTCCATTGATCACTCCAATATAGAAGGCACGGTTCCACAAGATAAGTTCAACCGAACCAATGCAAGGGCAAAGGGGATGTATGATTTTGGCAATTTGCAGGTAAGTTCCAATATATCCTTTTATCGGTCGCATTCAAATACTGTCGGTGTTGGTGGTCATCAGGCCAGACCCTTATACTGGTATCTTTTAAACACCCCACTACATATACCAATCAATCAAATGAAAAACTGGAGGACAGGTGAGTTTACCCGGAATGAAGTATCATATTATGCATTTTATGAAAATCCATGGTTCATTATTGACACACAAAGAAATAAATCCAATGATTCGGAAATGATTTTTATTAGTGATGCAAACTACAAATTCACAGATTGGCTTTCAGCTTTAGTAAGGGTAGGCTATACCAAGTATACTTATGATTTAAAAGAATACCATGGCGGTTTATCATACTCGTTCGAATTACCTGTAACCTACTCACGAATTGATGAGTTTTCTCCCTCGACCAGAGATTACATTTATAATAGTTCCCGCTTTAACAGTGATTTTATTGTGACGGCAAACAAAAATCTTTCGGATTTATTGAATGTAAAGGCAAACCTTGGCCATAATATCAGAATGACAGACTACAAAGTCATTGATATAACGGGAAATAACCTGATTATCCCCGGTTTTTACAATGTTTCCACACGTACAGGTGAGCTACAAGGAAGTGAAACATCCCAAAACTATAGAAAAGTTGGTGTTTATGGGGACATAACGTTAAGTATTGGTGATTTTCTATTCCTGAACGGCCAGGGAAGAAATGACTGGTCTTCATCACTTTCCAAAGAGAATAGATCTTTTTTCTACCCAGGAGGTGGTATCTCCTTCGTACCTACAGATGCCTTTAAAGGATTAAAAGGCACCCTTCAATACTTAAAAGCAAGCTTCAGTATTTCGAAGACTGGAAATGACCCTGGGCCATATTCCAATAGCACCACATTTAGCGCCCCTGCAGGGTTTCCATTTGGATCCACAGCTGGCCTTACGCTTTCTGGCACCGACAGAGATCCGAATTTAAAACCTGAGTTTACAAAATCTATGGAAGCCGGTATTGAATTTGGCATTTTTAAAGATGATAGGCTATCAGGTAGTTTTTCCGTCTATCAGACCAATACTACCGATCAAATTGTCCCTATTGACATTTCAACAACTTCTGGGGCTTCCAGATTGTACACCAACTTGGGAGAATTACAAAACCAAGGTATTGAGGTTGATTTAAAGGGTACTATCCTAAAAAGCGAAGATTTCAGTTGGAATTTAGGCATAAACTATTCATTGATCAAATCGGAAGTAGTTTCACTTACAGAAGGTGTGGACGAGGTGGTCGTTGGTGGCCCCTATTCGGACAATATTGCCTATGGTGCCGTGGTTGTAGCGCAAAAGGGACAACCATATCCTTTAATCAAAACTACAGATTACGAAAGGGATGACCTTGGAAGAGTAATTGTAGGTGAGGATGGAGACCCCATCCCAAGCAGCGACTTGATTGTTCAAGGCAAAACCACTCCAGATTATATCGTTGGCCTTAATAGCACAATCAATTTTAAAGGGTTCTCGCTATATGCAGTTGCTGATTACCGAACTGGACATGTGTTTTACAACAACTTGGTAGATGCATTGGAGTTCACCGGACTAACAAAGCACAGTGCAACCTCTGGCAGACAACCATTTGTTTTTCCCAATTCAGTTTATTCCGATGGAAATGATGGTTACATAGAAAACACAAATCGGTTGACATCAGGAGGAGGAAATGCCTTCTGGAGCACCTATAACGATACTAAATCCAACTATGTGACCGATGCAACTGTGTTAAAACTCCGGGAAGTATCCCTTTCCTATGCTTTTGAAAACAAATTGGCCAACAAGTTGGGCTTTCAGGATCTGAATTTTGGCATATATGGAAGAAACCTTTATATGTGGAGACCTGCGGACAATGTATACACGGATCCAGAATTCAACTACAACAGCGGCAATGCCGTGGGTTTTGGAACACAGAATCAAACTGCTCCCGTTAGACAATTTGGTATGACCCTTACCGCTAAATTTTAAAAAATTCACCATGAAAAATTCATATAAATCAATAAAAAGTAGCTTCATCCTAGTGGCATTGATGCTATCTGCAAGTTGCAGTGATAATTTTTTTGATGTAAACGAAAATCCAAACAACCCCCCTGTATCAACACCTGGCCTTACACTACCCGTCGCACAGAATACATTTGCATCCCTGAATGGCACAACCATGACCTATTTAGGGAACATGGTCATGTATAACTGGGCAACACCTTCCAATTGGTCTGCCAACGGTCAGTTGTTTAGATATGAGTTCACAAACTCCTTTAACAATTCTGTATTTACCACACCTTATGGTTCAATTTTTAAAGATCTTACCTATATCCAAGGTTATGAAGACCCCACTGGTGCGGTTGATTATACCGCTTATAAGGTAATCGCACAGGTCATCAAAGGATTTCAATACCAATATTTGGTTGATCTTTATGGTGATGTCCCCTATACCGAGGCCAACAAACGAGCCGAGAATACAACACCGAAATATGATGATTCCGAAACCATCTATAAAAGTGTCATCGACTCATTGACCATTTATTCGGAAAAGGCTTTGAACTTGCCAGAAATTGCAGAAAATCCTGAAAGCAGTGATATTATTTTTGGCGGTAATATGGAGCAATGGGTACAATTTGCCAATACCATAAAACTCCGAATGTTAATCCGATTGAGCAACACAGGACAAGATAATTACATTAAGCAACAAATCGATCTAATCAACAATAACGGTGCAGGCTTCATAACAGAGGACGTGGTTGCCAATCCCGGTTATTCCAAAGACACCAACAAGCAAAGTCCATTTTGGAACTATGCAGGTTACAACACTTCGGACTCCGAGCAGGACAGGCATGACTATACAGTTGCATCAGATTACACTATTGACTATTTGACCACTACCAACGATCCAAGAATTGGATATCTATATTCAGCATCTGAGAATGGAGGAGAATTTAAAGGTGTATGGCAATCTACTGCATTGCCTGGAGAAGGATTTACTTCAGGAGACCTTTCCAAGATCGGTGTAGGTCTATTGAAAAGTTTTGATCAGGACCAACCCATCATGCTATTGAGCGAAGCTCTATTCTTGCAGGCCGAAGCCGTTGTTCGAGGTTACCTCCCTGGTGGATCAGGTGAAGCACAAGACCTTTACGAAAAAGCAATTACGGCTTCATTTGATTATTTAGGCGTAGTCGAAAACCCTAGTGATTACTATAACCAAGATATACCTAATGTAAGCTGGAATGCATCCACCGATAAAATACAAGCAATAATTGTTCAAAAATGGATTGCTTTAAATGGAACATCCTCTATTGAATCATGGATGGAATGGGTTCGTACCGGGTTTCCCAATAATCTTCCAACACCTGATGATTCCGACGGGGTTCGCCCAGTAAGGTTGCTTTATCCCACATCAGAGTATTCTACCAACGGAGATAATGTTCCTCCAAGTTCAATTAATGATGCTTTTACTAAATATCCTTTTTGGAAACAATAAAACTGAGCCATGAAAAAAAGTATTAATACCTTAGTTTATACTGCTACATCTCTGTTGATGTTAAGCTTAGTTGCGTGTGACGCACTATTAGATCAGGAAGAAACCGATTTTGGAAAAGGTCCAATTGTTGTTCAATTTCAACAAAAATCAATAACAAATAACTTTTTACAAGACGGTAGTGGAACAGTTTATGATTTTGAAATTCCTATTGAATATCAAGGCGCAGATGGTAATCCCTTAGGAGAAGATGTTACGGTAACCATTGGCATAAACAGTGAGTCCACGGCAAATGAGGATGTTGAATTTAGTTTGAGCCAAACTGAGTTTGTAATTCCTGCAGGCCAAAAATCTGCCAATGTGGTAATCCAAGTGAATTCTGAAAGCTTGGACGCATTAAATCCAAAAACCGTTATTCTGGAGATTTTAAACTCATCACAAACAGTATCCGACAAAAATACAACTGCTATCACCTTACAGGCCATTTGCCCATCCAATTTGGAAGGTAATTATATGTATATAAATGGGAATGAAAGTGCAGTGACAATCACAAGTACTGGCACGGGAACTTATGAAGTTAGCAGGGACAATGCTTTTACAAATCCATACCCCCTGTATATTTCTGATGTATGCAATACCTTAACCATACCCGGAAGTTACATTATGGACAATTTTGGAATTGCAACTTCAGGTGCTGGAAGTGTTGATCCAGACACAGGTACCATTACCCTGTACTATACAGTAGATGGTTATTTTGCTGATCGAGAAATGATATTGATAAAACAATAAACTTATTCACCATACAATTTTAGGGGAGGCTTCAAGTCAAACTTGACCTCCCTTATTATTTTGCTCAAATCCATCCTGCATACATCCAAATGGGGTGTTCATCAATTCTCATCAAAAAATCCCAGCCTTTGCCCCTATGTTTGGAGTCAGTCACCAATTTTAGGGCCATATGTTTCAAGTTCTTCAAAAAATTTCCCGTGTTCTGGTCATAGGATGCTCCTTCATCTGTTCCTTCAACTGCCTTTCACAAGTCAAGGGGCAAGCTTCCAAGAGATTGGACAGGTTCATAAGTGAAAGTTGCAAAACCACCTACGAAGAAATTGATTCCGTACGTATTTCCGAAGTACTCAAATACAAAGTATACCGCATAACCCAAGAAATTAAAGACATATACGGCCAAAAGAGCACAAACACCAATATATTCATTGTCATTGATGATGGAAAACAAGCACAAGCCTTTGAACACGTTGGTAAAAACACCAACTTACCCAAACTTCTTGGTTATATAAAGGAAGATTTTGTCCTGAATGCAGAGTCCGCCTCCCTATTTCAAACCGTATTGGATGCCATTTATCCCCTTCCAACATGGAAACCAGACAAAAGGGAATACTTTTCCCAAAATGGAAAATGGTACTTTCTCCGCGATGCCTATTTCAGGAGCAAACAAGGTTTTGAAGTGACCATCGATCCATCCGGAAAAATAACAGGCATCTGTTATAAAATGAAATGGGATGAAAATGAACGGTCGTGACCAGAACTATTTCCGTTAAAAAGCTAAAACAAAAAGCCCCCCAAATTGGGAGGCTTTTTGTTTTTCTATATGTAGGGATCCTAGTAAAAAATCCCTCTGTTGTCCTCGATTTCGGCCTTGTCTTTCAAAGCATTGTAAACAGCGCCATTTACCCTAGCGGCCGCACTGCTTCTCAAACTGTTGGCATAGGTAGTAAAATTGTCCACTTCGGGAGCTGCCTCCTTTTTTGTCACTTTGACCATAAACACCCCTGTTTCACCCTCGATCAAATTGGAGGTCTGGCCTTGATCCAATGCAAAGGCCGTTCCTACCACCAAAGCCTCGCGACCCGCACCTGGCAATGTTGGTGACTTAATAGTTACAGCGGATGCTGTACTCAAGCTCACATTGTTATCTGATGCAATAGTCTCCAAAGCCTTGCCCTTATTCGCAGCAATGATTCGTTCTGCCTTGATTTCCTTTCTGATTTCAGGCAAAGCCATAACCGATGCATCTTCTGTTGACATTAATCCTTTTTTGTACTTTTTGGTCAACTGCACCACAGCATATCCATTGGTCACGTTGAATCTTCTAATATCGCCTACATTGGTGTCTTCATTAAAGGCCCATTGTACCACGCTTCTTTGAGCACCAAGACCTGGAAGGTTCTCATCCATTTCCCCGATTTTGTTCACAGGTCTTACCGTAAAGGAACTTTCCCTTGCAATGTCGCCAAAATTTTCAGGTTCAGAATCCATACTGGCCATTTCAAACTTGGTGGCATCCGTGAAAATCGCATTGATGGTTTCTTCCGAAGGTTCCAGTTCCCTGGCCAAAGTAGCAACCTGTATGATATCCTGTTTGTCATCAACTTTTATAATGTGGTATCCAAATTGAGTCTCTACCAATCCAATGGTACCAACCGCGTTATTAAAACAGAAATCATTGAACGCATCAGCCATTATTCCTTCTTGAAAATAACCCAGATCCCCGCCACGTGGAGCAGAAGGACCGTCTGAATTATCCCTGGCCAACGCAGTGAATACGGCATCTTCCTTTTTGGCCTCCGCCAAAAGTTCCTTTGCCTTTGCCTCGGCTTCCTCCTTGGTCCTGGTTACCGTTGGGCTTACCCTTTCGGCACCGGCCCAAGAAATCAAGATGTGGCTTGCCTTAACGGTTCCGTTGGGCTTTTTCCCCATAACCTTGGAAAGTTTGTAGTAATCGCCATCCTTGTAAGGACCGTAGATCTCACCTACCCCCATGGCCATCAAGGTATCGGCAACCGAAGAAGGTAGCTCATTTTTGGCCTTGTAAATGGTATCAAATTTGGTATCGGAATGTCTATCCAAGAAGGCAACCATGTCCTTAGTGGTCCTGAAACCTGGAACGGTATCATATGAATCACTTCCTTGTGAATACTCTACGGTATCATCCAATAAAGCAGTAATCTCAGCTTTTACATTGCTCTCATCGGTTGCAGAAGGCTTTTCTTCAAAAAACACGAAACGGATATCACGGGCCACATTCTGTTCGAACAAAGCTTTGTGATCATCAATATACGCCTGGATCTGCTCCTTGGAAACTTCAATGGTGCTATCTGGAATGGAAACATAAGGAATACGAACAAACTGCATATCCACTTTATCATTGGCCAATTTGTAATCGAATTTGCCTTCGGCCAATGTAGCGCCTACACCCCCTTTGATCAAGTTGAAGTACATACGCTCTTTGGCAGCTTCTATTATGGCTTTTTCATCTTGCAACCATGCGTCATAACGCAAGGGATCGTTGGCCCTCCAATCGGCAATGGCATTTTTAAAAACCTCTTCGTTAAAGATTCCGTTCTCATCCTGGAAATCAGGAATTTGTGCATAACCAGAAGTTTTTACAAACTCAATGATCTGGTCGCTTTCCACATCAATGCCCAAATCCTGGAACTGTTGGTTCAAAATGGCCTTACGAACTTCTTGATCGTACACCATGTTCACCAACTGCATGGAAGTGAAACTAGGGGGATAACTTCTAGACGCGGTTTCTACTTTACTCCTAAAATCTTCAATGGAAATATCCTCACCATTTACTTCGGCCACAGAAGACCCTACTTTACCACCTCCAAAACCATCACTTTTGAAAACTCCGGATATTACAAATGCGAACAAAGCCAGACCTATGATCAAGATCAAAACGGTTGTCCGTTTTCTAATACTCTCTAATATTGCCATTTTACTGCGTTTTTCTTTAAATTCAGTGGGCGAAAATACCACTTTCTTTTCAAATAGGAAAGATTAAAAAGCTGTGGAAATGATTAATCCTCAGTATTGATACGCACACTTACCAAATCAATTTTGGTATTGGACACTTCAAGGATTTTAAAGGTAAATTGATCTACGATGACTTCCGAGTCTTGTTCCGGGATTTCTCCGGTCCGGTTCACTATCAAACCGCCCAATGTTTCGTATTCCTCCCCTTCGGGCAGCTCCAATTTATAGTTTTCGTTGATATAGTCCACCTCCAATCGGGCCGAGAACCGATACTCATCCTCACTGATTTGTTCTTCCAGCAAATCGGTAGTATCGTGCTCATCCTCTATTTCCCCAAAAAGTTCCTCAATGATGTCCTCCACGGTCAAAATTCCAGCTGTTCCGCCATATTCGTCCAACACCACCGCCATACTCTTTCGTTTTTTGGTCAACACGTTCAGAATATCCTGAATCAACATGGTTTCGGGGACAAACTCCACCGGCATTAAAATGCTCTTGATAGTTTTTGGTTTTTTAAAAAGTTCATAGGAATGCACATAGCCTATGATCTCATCAATATTGTCCTTATAGACCAATATTTTGGAATAACCCGTTTCCGTGAACAGTTTGGTCAGGGTTTTTGGAGTTTCATTGAGCTCAACTGCCGTTATTTCGGTACGGGGGACCATAACCTCTCGGGCTTTCACGGTTGAAAACTCAAGGGCATTCTGGAAAATTTGTATTTCGGAATCCACTTCATCTTCTTCCTGCACGGTTTCCATTTGTTCGTTGATGTAATCGCCCAGTTCCAATTTGGTGAAAGAAAGTTGTACCTCATCCCCTTTGGTCTTAAAGAATACCCGAAGGATAAAATCGGAAACCTTGATCACGAACCAGGAGATGAACGAAAACAGCACATAAAAGATATAGGCCGGAATCGCGAACAATTTCAAGAGAGTGTTGGCGTATATCTGGAATAACACTTTTGGTAAAAACTCCGCGGTCAATAAAATGATCAGGGTGGAAATGATGGTCTGGGTCAACAGGCTAAAATCGGTCAGGATCGAATTCAAAAACTCAGACTCGGCGGGCAACATCCCTTGGAACCATTCCATAAGCACTTCACCCATGAACAATCCGTAGACCACAAGGGCAATATTATTGCCAATAAGCATGGTTGCAATAAACTTGGAAGGTTTTTCTGTAAGGAGGCCCAGTACTTTTGCCAAAAATCCTTCTTGCTTTTTCTCAATCTCGATATGAATCCTGTTGGCGGATATAAATGCAATTTCCATTCCCGAAAAAAATGCCGAGAACAACAGGCAAAGAAGTATGATGATGATCGAGGTATCCAAGATGGTTATTGATTTTCCTTCTTTCTTTGCTCAAAACGTTTCCGGTATCGCCTCCTAAAAACGAACATGGCCACGGACACTATGGCAAAAAAGATAAAAATATAGGTATCCTTGGGGTTGATGCTCCACAAGGTGGCAATCTTATAAAGGGATATGGCCGCTACGGCCAAGTATAGGTATTCTGTGTATCTTAAAATTTTGATCATAATTGTTCCTCTTCTTCTTTTATGGTCATAAGACCAAAGGTCTTGTTGGCTTTAAAAAAGCTAAAATCTTTGTTGAAGTCCATCCCTTCGCCATCCATGACGGTGCCATCATCGGGATTGGTGTAGGTAAAGGCGGCTTCGGTGAAAATCCAGTTATTCTTATTGTCAAAATATAACTGGTCGGTTTTGAGTTTTTTACCGTCATAACTATCAATGACCACATTTCCCTGCAAATCTATCAAATTGGTCTGTGTGTAAATAATACCATAGTCTGCAGTCACCACACTTTTTTGGCCTTTGTCGTCAAAGAAATCGACCTTGAGTCCTTTAGGAAAGGTACGGAATTTGAAGCTTTGGTTATCGAAATTTTCGGTGATGGGACTTGTAAGTACTGCAATGACTCTGGAATTGGCAGAATCCTGAGAGCTCATGGCTTCTATAGTTTCGGTATAGGTGAGCGTAAAGTTTTGGGCTATCCATTGAGGAAAAATGGGTTTCACGGCTTCTTCGCCCACCCTTTTGTAATCATCCTCACAGGACATAAAAAGGATTGCCACGGTAAAGACCGTGGCAAAACACTTTAAAATATTTCGTGATGTTGGTATCAAACTTATAGATTAGGTACCGTAACGCTACCACCTACCCAACAGCTAAAGCTTACTGTTTTACCTGCCATACCGGAACTAAAAATCATTTCCTTGGTAGGTGCTTTGGCTTCGTAGCTGACCGCGGTTTGGTTAGCATGGCCACTTATGGCGGGGTCTACCCTACCGGCCTTTCTGGCCATTTCCGCAGCTTTCCAGTAGATAGCCCTTTTCTCGAATGGGGTACTACCACAATCGTTGGCACTTCCTGCATACAAGTTGGCGATCAACAAATACGCTTTTCCATTGGAGGCGTTGGCCTCAATTGCCTTAAGGGCGTAGTTCCTAGCTTGGGATGGGCTACTTCTGCGCACACTGGTTGCGATTTTGTAAAGAATGTTGGACTTTTTATAGGAATTGGTTTCCAATTCCGCAGCCTTATTGTAATCAGCAATAGCCCCTTTCATATCACCAGATTGAAGCTTTAAAGCACCGCCGTACACGTAAGCATCGGCAGATGGGTCAAGGGCCAACTGGGCCTCGAACAATTTTCTGAACATGGGATCATCCGTACAATCTTTGGAGAACATTCTACCTACGGCACCTTTCACCCATTTTACATCGCTTTTTCTGGCTTCATAATTTTTTTCATAAAGTGGAATCAAGTTGTCGCAATCGGCAAGGGCACCCAATTTGGAATCTACGCTACTGGCCACTTTACCAAAAGATTCAGAGTTTACGGTAGCTGCTTTTAAGATACTGCTCTCTTTTTTGGTCAAAGTCCCCAATGAATCTTTGGGCAACAATTTGGTTACGACATCTGTCAATTTTTGGTTTTCCTCATCCAATTTTAAGGTCACATCATCATACGTATCAAAAACATCCTGAAGATCCTTTTTACCCGCACCATGCAAATCTACCAAGCTGGAGAAATAAAGGTAAAGTGCCTTTGGGTTGGTGAAGTTTTCCCTGTCCTCTTTGAAGGCCTTGTCCAGCATACTGAACAATTGCTCATCGGAAGCCATTTTATTGTCGTACAACAACAAGGCCTTATCAATGGCCACATCGGCTTTTGTATAATTGGTAGGGAAATATTTTATACTATTGTCATAAAGGGAGAGTAATTCTTGAATAAATCTATCCTTTTCCGCTCCGGATGACTTGTCAATTTTATGTTCCAAAATCTTTTCACCATAGGAAAAGTTGGCCTTGTTGATATCGGGGCAGCTTTCATATACCATTTTCCATGGCTCGTAAGCTGCATCGTAATTTTTTACTTTGGCATGCTCTGCGTAAATGGAAAGATTCGTCATGCACTCGGGGTTCTGTGCTTGGGCCATACTTAATCCCGTCAACATAACGACCGTTATCATTGTTAAGTAGTGTCTCTTTTTCATCTTACTAATTTTAAAGTGGTTAAAGTACAAATTTTCATTATAAAATCCTCCTAAAGGATCCCTAATGGGTGGTTATTTATCAAATTTTAAAAAAAAGGTCCCATCAATTTATTTTTCTTTTCTGAAACCATATGTCATTTAAGGATAACCCTACATTGACCTTCAAATAACTTTCCTCTATAAGGTTCGCGTCCGTGGTTCCCCTTCTACCCAACTCAAACCCGAGGTTTACATTGGAGAAGGTACCACCCAACGGCATACCAAGACCAAAAGTTATGCCAAAATTGTTTATCTCTTTTCCGTTGACCTCCAAACCGCTTACGTCATACCGCAATCCAGCACGGTAGGTAACCCTTTTAAAATAGCCGGACAAGGCACGGTAATCAGGCACCCAATACCCTCCAAAGGCATAGGTGGCCGCATCATTGTACGTCACATTTTGGAGTCCCAAAAAGGCGTTGTCAAAATCGCTGTACTGTTGAAAACTGTACTCAACCCCCATGAACCATTTTTTATCCTCCCCAAAACCGAGTCCCAGAGTGGTGCGTGTGGGTATCTTCAACTCGGTGTTCCTTAAATTACTTGCATCCAAATTCACATCCACCACTTCCACATTGTTCCCATTGGCAAGTGAGAACGACCCTAAGGTTTGGGTGTTCTTGGACACTAAATTTCCTTGGGTGTTCACCAAAACGGAAGCGAACAGCGTATACTTATCCTTTATTGTTGGAGTGTAGTTCAAGGCATAGTTAAAATCATAGCCGTTGATCTTTGAAACGCGGTCGTCCAAGGTACCGAATTGCACTCCTTCCACACTTTGTATCCTTTGGTATTTAAGGGAGCCAAAATTAAAATTGGCGGTTATTCCCAAGCTAAGGTTCTTGATAGGTTCAAAACCGATGGAAGTATATAATCGGTTCAACCCACCATCGCCGGTATAAATATTGGTTACTTCTGCACCCTCACTGTTGGTTCTAACATTGTTCAGGCTATACCCCACGGAAGTAAATGGCATTACCCCGAATCCCATCCCTATTTTTCGGGAAAGTGGAAACGCTATGGACAGATAGTCCAAAGTGGTCACCGAGGTATTCTGCTGTTCCGACCAATCCTTTAATCGGTATTCCCTGCGTGAAATTCCAGCGGTATAGGTAGTTACCCTTAGTTTAGAATAGGCGGCCGGGTTAGTCAGGTTGATATGGATACTGTCTCCATACATTGATATACCTCCCATCATTTGATTTTCCACAGACCCTTGGTCCCTATGATCCCCGATACCAAAATAAGAGTATGGTGAAATGGTCCCATTTTGCGCGAACATGCCGTGGGCCATCACGCAAAAAAATGCAATCAGAATTTTTTTAACCATTTAGTCTTTGTTGTATTCCAGCAGGCCATTGAGCCCCTCCAAGAGAAATTTGGAGTTCGCAAATATGGTGTTTTTTAGCCTTTTGGCAAAAAAATGGGAGTCGCCGCCTGTTAAAATAACTGTTAAATGTTGAAAGCGTGAACGATACTGGTCTATAACCCCATCCACTTCACAGGCCACCCCATTGATTACACCACTATGCATACAGGTATGGGTAGCGTTGCCGATGAAGTCGAGAAAATCTTGCGGTTCCAATAATGGAAGACTGGCCGTTTGCTCGTGCATGGCCCTGTAACGCATGAGAACACCCGGCGAAATGGCCCCACCCATATATTCCCCGGCATTGTTCACCATTTCATAAGTAATGCAAGTACCGGCGTCGATGACCAAGGTGTTTCCTGATGGATTTTGGCAAAACGCTGCGGTGGCCAGTGCCAACCGATCTACACCCAATGTTTGCGGCGTGGCATAACTGTTCTTAAAAGGCACTTTGGAGCTACTGGATAGCACATGCACCTTACAGAACAAAGACAAAATATCTCGTTCCTTATGGTCCAATTTACCCACTGAAGATATGATGGCATGACCAATCTTGGGGTAAGCCTCAAAAAGTTCCTTGACCTTGGACAGGAACAGTCCCGATTCTGAGGCTTGGTCGTAAATAATTTTACCATTTTCAAAAACGGCATATTTTACCAAGGTATTCCCGATGTCGATCACAAGGTTCATGGTACAAAGATCGAGAATTGGAAAAAATTCGATGCCTTTTTTCTTCTTTTTGTTTGTATATCCTAATTTTGAAATTATATTTGCACCCGCTTTAGGGCATGGTACCTTAGCTCAGTTGGTAGAGCAACGGACTGAAAATCCGTGTGTCCCTGGTTCGATTCCTGGAGGTACCACCACACCCCCCCCCCCCCCGCATCCACAAGGATTGCGGGGGTTTTGTTTTTTGGCCTAATTCAAAAGGAATAGAGCCAAATCCAGACCAACTTTATTGATTAAAGTAAAGAATCGCAATGGATTAAGAAATGGCCATCAATGAGGTCTGCAGATCGGAGAGCAACCTTTTTTCAACCTCTTCTTGAGCCGTATTGATCTGAACAAAATTTCGTTCCACCAAGGAATACAAAGGTTCTGGGGTATCGTTGTGCACCGATACCTGTCCGTTTCGACAATCGATATCCAAAACGATCAGGGAAAGATAATCCATCAAATGTTCGGCTTCATTGATCAAAATGCGAATGATCTGCAGTTGTACCGCATATTCCAAATTGATGCGTTGCACTTGATCCAGTGCATTGGCCGCCGAAAGATGTTTCCAATGGATTTCCAAACCTAATTTTTTTACAAAAATAGGATAATTTGCAAATAAATTTACGATTAATAAACATTCAATTAACATTGAAATGGATTGACCTTGGGTGGTTCCTATTTTCTTTTGCTCGCCATAAAATCGCTTGGGCTTACCCCAAATTTTTCCTTGAAAATCTTGGAAAAATAGCTCCTACTGGTAAAACCTATGGAGTAGACCACCTCCGAAATGTTCATCTCCGAATTGGCAATCAGGTCTCGGGCCACTTCCAACCTGGCGTTCCGGATGTATTCCGTTACGGTCTTGTTGTAGAGCAACCTAAAACCTTCCTGCAATTTGGCCTGGGTAAGCCCGGTTTCTGCAGAAATCTCTTCCAACGAAAACTCCTTGGCAATATTGTCCTCAATTTTTTTGGCGTATTCCCTAATTTCCTTCAATTCCCTTTTTAACAGCGAAGTGGGCAATTGCTTGTTCTTTACTTCCTTATTGTGTTGCATAATATGCATGGACAGGATCTGATAGACCAAACCTTCAATTTGCATGATACGGATCATGCCCTTACCCTTCACTTCGCGAAGGGCGGTCATCAAATCGGCCATTTTCAGATTGTACGACCCAAAGTAGGCGAACACTTTTTCATGGTCAGTATCCATGAACACTTCATACAATTGTCTATTTAGAGAGTCTCCCTGGTTCAACCTTCTTTTTAAAAAAGGTTTTCGGCGTACCTGGATCACACTAAGGGAAATGGTCACATCTTTTGGAAAATAACGATCGCTTATACCCCCACTTCTATTGGTCAAGATTACGGACTGAAATTGTTCAATAAACTTGATCTCATCCGTGGATTGGTACCCGAACTTGTGGCCGCTATATCCTTCTAAACAGTAGTAAAAGTTGATAGGGTTGAATTTTGACGTATCCACAATGATGGTCACTTCATCAAAAAAGATCAACTCATACTCCACCAAGCTCACGCCCCATTCAAATTCGATGTACCTCATATGCCCGCGGGCCTTTTCATTGTCAACCTCAAGGGTATATTGTCCCCAGCGCTCCATAATGGTTCCACCTATAACTTCTCGTACTTGCTCCACCGAATCGGCAGTTTTCTGGGCCTCTATATAAATTTTTATCATAGGTGTTCCGTACTGACCAACGTTAATACATATTTCGCCAACCAATAAAGATAGTTTTTGTTTGATCTTGCACAATCACCATTTCCATTTATTTTGATTTTACATATTTTAAAGCAAAAGCATCATCATTAAACCCTTTTGAGTCAACCCTTTTTCAAAATAACAGGTTATTTGCCCTAAAAATTGAAAAGCTATGATTTACAAACTTTCAAATGCTGCTGAAAAAAATGACATAGAAAATGAGTTTGGTATCCCTTTCAAGTATCCCAACCTGTACACCCAAAATCCGTTGGTCAATGGGTTCCATGAGACCAATCTCTGCGTTGTCACAACGGATAACCAAAGAGAGATCACCTTTGCCATTTGGGGACTGATGCCCCAAAACTTCAAGGAAGACTGGTATATTTTCCAGAACAACGCCAATACCCTAAATGTTCAATTGAACGATCTGGAGCAAGTGGATTGGATGAGGGCATCCTTCCACCAAAGAAGATGTTTGATCGTGGTAACCGGTTTTTACACCCATATGATCAAGAATGGTAACACCTGTAGCTACTATCTATGCAAACCTGATGAACGACCCTTTTTCTTGGCGGGGGTATACAATACCTTGGAAGATGGGTTCCAGTGCACCGCATTGATCACCACAAAGATGGGTCCATTTGTTTCCAGCTATCACGACATAAGCAATCTGGCCCCCATCATGGTCCCCAATGAGAGGGCCAATTTTTGGTTGTCCAATAATACCAAGATTGAAGACCTTAAAGATTTTATCCAAGATCCTCCCGAGGTGAGCCTTAAGGCCAACCTTATGTCGAACGAATTCTTCCTCAACAACATCACTTATAATGTTTAAGGCACCACATTGGTCAATTGCTATAGCTAAAGAGTCAACATTAAAACCGATAGCGACAACGACCCGGCATTTAGATCACGAAATTTGTAGTGTACTGATTAAGTGTTAGTCAGGCATTAATCTAAAACCTGAAAATATGTTACGTTGGACAGTCATTTTTATAATCTTGGCCATTGTGGCCGGAATTTTCGGTTTTGGCGGAATAGCCGCCGGTGCGGCCAGTATAGCCAAAATCCTATTCTTCATCTTTCTCGTATTGTTTATCATCTCTTTGATAACCGGTAGGAAAAAGATTTAGAAGTACACATAAACACAAAAGAATCATTAACTTAAAAACAGAGAACCATGAGAAAATCGATAAGTATAATCATATTGTTCATGTCCTTGGCATTTACCATGAGTATGAACAGTTGCAGGGAAACAAAAGAAGACAAGGTTGAAGATGCCATTGAAGATGTAAAAGATGGGGTTGAAGAAGCCGGGGACGAAATTGAGGATGCCGCTGACAAGGTGGGCGACAAAATTGAAGAGGTCACCGATGACGATCCACAGTAAGACTTCGTTAGTCATGCGCACAACTCTGGCCCTAATTGCCAGAGTTTTTTTGTTAGGGTTGTATTACCCGATTTTAATTTCTTACATTTTCAATTTTACACGTTAACATAGTTAAACACTTGAACAAAACCCATGAAAATAGCATTAACCATACTATATCTGGTTTTGACCGTTTGGGCCATTGGTGCCGTGATCTACCATGGTAGACGCCCCTCAAGGTCCATCAGTTGGGTTTTAACGATAGTGGCGTTGCCTTATTTGGGAGTGGTGTTGTACTATCTGTTCGGGATGAACCGGAGAAAGTTCAAATTCTTCAACGGCAAGGAATTTGAGAGAAGGAGACACCATAGGTTTCCGGAAGGCTCCTCCTTTGAAAAGCACCAAGTCAATTTTGATACCGATATCCGCAAAAAAAGATTGAGTACCCTAATCCAATCCAATGCCAACACCAAGGCCACAGGTGGCAACCAGATCAAGGTGCTACAGGATGGGGGGGAGACTTTCAATGCGCTTTTCAAGGCCATGGAAGAGGCCGAACATTTTATCCACCTGCAATACTACATTTTGGAACAAGGTGGCCTTTTGGACAAAATGTTGGATCTTTTTCAAAGAAAAATCAAGGAAGGTGTACAGGTTAAGATTCTCTATGATTCCTTAGGTAGTTATCACCTTAGGGGAAAGCCCAAAAAGAAGTTCCAGGACATTGGTGTGGATATCCATCCAATAATGCCCATACGCCTGAACAACCTGTTGTTTTCCCTCAACTTTAGAAACCACAGAAAAATTGTCGTAATCGATAATAAAGTGGCCTTTACAGGAGGGGTCAATGTTTCGGATAAATATATCACGTCCAAGAGCGAACTGGGCAAATGGAAGGATACCCACTTAAAATTGGAAGGCCCAATCGTTAATGACATCCATCTGGTTTTTTTGAAGGATTATTATTTTGCCAGCAAGAATGGAGACTTTCAAATAAAGGACTACCTATTTGAACAGGATCAAATGGGATCTGCCTGCGCCCAAGTGGTGGTCGGCGGCCCGGATTCCGATCATCCGGCGATCATGCAGCAATACATCAGCATGATGAACCAGGCACAACGATCCATTTTGATCGCCAATCCCTATTTTTTGCCAGGGGAAGCCTTTCTTCAGACAATAAAAATAGTGGCCCTTGAAGGTGTGGATGTTACCCTCCTCGTTCCAAAAAGATCGGATTCCATTGCGGCCCAGTTCGCTATGTTCTCCCAATTTGAGGAATTGCTAACCATTGGCGTGAACATTTACTTGCGGGAAGATTTTTCACATAGCAAGATCTTGGTGGTGGATGACGATCTGGTCTCCATTGGTTCGGGGAACTTTGACATCCGCAGCTTTGAGCTCAACTACGAGGCCAACATTTTGATCTATGACCAGCAGATTACTTCAGAACTTAAGGAAGAATTTTTTGCCGTTTGTAAAAAAGCGGATATCATGACCTTGGAACGCTTTCGCAACAGACCGTTTTGGCGAAAATTCTTGGAAGGACTCTTCAAATTCCTAAAGCCCCTTCTTTAACAATTCTTTAATTGGTAATGGATCAATGATTGATTGAAATGAGACAAGCTTCCCATGAGCTTCAATCTAGTTTTGTATCAAAATAAACACATCATGAAAAATATCTTAATTATTCTTTTTTTATTGGGAGCCACCACAATGAGCGCCCAGAGTATAGCCAAGAACGCCCTAGGTATACGTGTTGGGGACAATGACGGATTTGGCGGGGAAATCTCCTATCAGCGGTACTTAAAAGAAAATAACAGATTGGAGTTTGACCTCGGATGGAGAGACTCGAATAACGTAGATGCCTTTAAACTGGTAGGCCTGTACCAATGGGTGATGCCTATTGACGGAGGGTTCCACTGGTATGTGGGTGCCGGTGGTGGTGTAGGCTCTTTTGATGCCGGTGATAATGACGGTGCCTTTGCACTTGTAGCCGGTGACTTGGGTATCGAATACGATTTTGACATTCCCCTGGTGATTTCTTTGGATATGAGGCCGGAGCTTGGTTTTAACGACCGTTATTCCGATGATCTGGACCTTGATATTGCCTTGGGGCTCCGATACCAGTTTTAAAATAAACACTAACACCTTAAAAGGGGCAACCATAGGTTTCCCCTTTTTTTTACCCATTTGTTTTGAGAAAACGATTTAAACAATTAGTACTGTTCATTACATGCTTAATCTTAATTCCGCAACTTGTGTCCCAGCCCAATAAAAAAATCCCAAAAAGTATAGAGAAAGAGGTTCGGATCGCCCTGATGCATTATCCAGAGCTCAAGGACATTCCTATTGAGTTCAGGTTCAAGAAGAACATCAAAAAGTCAGTGATGCAGGCCCAACCCACTTTTGGGGCTTTGTTCCGATCAAAGGACAAGCGGGATTATACCATCTTTATCAGTGAAAAATTCAAGATTACCGGGGAAGAGTTCAAAACGGTAGATGTACCGTCGGATGTTTTGGTCGGATGGCTGGGGCACGAAATGGGACACATTATGGACTACCAACACAGAAGTGGGCTCAACCTCATCGGATTTGGGTTTAGATATGTTCTCTTAAAGGAATTTGTGAAAAAAGCCGAACGTGCTGCGGATTCCTTTGCGGTGACCCACGGCATGTCCGACTATATTTTAAGGACCAAAAGGTTCATCTTGGACAATTCTGCCATTCATCCAACCTATAAGGATAGGATCAAACAATATTACCTATCCCCGGATGAGATCATGGAAATGGTGGAAGAGAAAGATTCGTCCAAAAGCGGTTAGTTTTCCATTTCTTGGGCCACGAAGGCTTCCCATTCCTCGAATTTTTCTTCCCCCATCACCCTTTCCATCTTTACCTGACCGCCCTTTTTCTTATTGGCCCCGCTCCATTCGGCAAATACCTCTTGGGGCACAAAGGCAACTTTTACACCTTCCAATGCCTTGGAACGGGCCACTTTGTAATTTTTATTGGCCTGTTTTAAAAAGGAATCGAGGATTTCGGCAGTTTTGGTGCTATCTACGGACCGATCCGATCCCAAATACCAGGAATGATAGAACCCATCGTCAAAACGTTTGGCACAAAGTGTATACTCGGGAATTTTGATATCGAGTTCCTCTTCCAAATGTTTCACCGCATCGTTCAACTTGTTCACGGACAATTGCGACCCAACTGTATTCAAAAAGAATTTGGTCCTCCCCGTTATTTTGATCTCGGCATTTTCCACGTCCGTAAAGGCAATGGTGTCCCCAATTAAATACCTCCAAGTACCGGAAACTGTGGAGATGATCAAAACATAATCCTCATCTCTTTGTACTTGATCCAAAGTGAGAGCCGGGGCATCCTCTACCAAGGAACCATCCTCGTTGATGTACTCCGATTTAAAGGGTACAAATTCAAAATAAATCCCATTGTCCGTAATCAATTTCATGGCGTTGGTATCGGGTCCACTTTGAAACGCCATAAAGCCTTCCGAGGCCAAATAGGTATCAATGATCTGGATAGGTCTTCCTAACAAGGCATTGAAGCTTTTCTCATAGGGATCAAAGGCCACCCCACCAGAGGTATACACCTGCAGATTGGGCCAAATCTCATGGATGTGCTCTAGGTTATGGTATTCGATGACCTTTTTTAACATCAGTTCCATCCATGAAGGGATACCACTAAGGGCACCAATATCCCAATTTTTGGCCTCCTTGGCAATGGTGAGTACCCGCTCGTCCCAATCATCTATCTTGGCAATCTCTTCGCCAGGCTTGTAATACTTTTTGAACCAAAAAGGGATATTACTGGCACTGATACCACTAATTTCCCCTTCCTTATGGCCTTGCCGCTCCCGAAGATCGGTGGAACTGCCCAACATCATAATCTCTTTTTCGAAAAAATCGGCGGGCATATCAAAATTGCTCAGTGCATATACTTGTTTTATGCCTGCCTTTTTTATGGAAGCAATCATATCCTCGGTCACGGGAATTCTTTTTGACTTTTTCCCAGTGGTACCGGAACTCAGGGCAAAAAAATCAGGACTTCCGGGCCACGTCACATTCGGTTCGCCCTTTAAGGTACGTGTCCACCATTCACCGGAAATTTTGTTGTAATCAAAATAAGGTACTGTTTCAGCATACGCCTTTGCAACGTTTTCTGAATTTAAAATGGCACCGAATTGATAATGCTGTCCAAACTGGGTCTCCTTGGCTTTTTCCAAAAGCTCTTGGAGTACTTTTTTCTGTTCTTCGATAGGATTTCGCTCCTTGCTCAAGGTATCCCTCGCTTCAATGAATCCTTTTATAATGTTTCCAATAATTGCCATATCGAAAGTTTTTGAATTGTATAAACCAAAACTACGCTTGGAACTTTTGAATGTTTTCCTCAATTCATTTTAAGGTTAACTTGAATCATATAAAAACGAGGTACAGGGCCAGCCTTGATCAAATAATGGCACCCTAGGGTCCTTATTTTAACATTTTATAAAGTATTGAATCTTAAACTCTTAATGTTTTCATAAATATGAAAATCAAATGGTTCCATAACAAGAAAATATGGCGACAACTCTTATATTTAACGGACTCAGCATAACTTTAAACAAAAATGACCCAAGAGTTACTAGCACAGGCAGAGGAGTTTGAGAACAGACCCATGAGCCACATGTCCACCAGCGATAGGGTTGAAGCCTCCAGAGAGGCCAAAAAACTCATACTTTCCATTAACGAGATCTACAAAAAGACCAAGGACTCCAAATTAATGGAGGTCATGAAAAGTCTTACCGAAAAGAAGCGTAAAATAGAAAAGCGACTTAAGGGTACCCCATTGGTCTAAATACCAAGAGAAACACTGCGTTGACAACTGAGACCACCCGAAGTGATGTAGCTAGTTTTTACAGTTTTACACCACAATAAACTGTAAACCAAATAAATACATTGTTTACAATATACCTAAACCGCCTTAATTGGCGGTTTTTCCATTTACAAGGCATTTTTGACCAGTTACGTGTTAATTCCTGCAACGAATAAAAATGTGGATTGTGGGTAAGGGGTTTTGACTAATTTCGGACAGCAGATAACCTCAATCTTATAAGCAAACACTCTGAAAAATGAACACTATTGAAGTAAAATTAGGATACCTGTTTTGGTATTTTGTAATTGCACTATCGGTTTATTCCCTTATTAGCAGTCTCTACAATTATATTTTTTGAGCTATACTAAACACTACCCATCAAAAAATTCCTGTAGTTTAATAATGTCTCTTTCAAAGGCACCTTTTAGGTGCCTTTTTCGTTTTCATCCCCATTGCATTTTAGGCAACATTACCTCTTTTTTATCATGTGAAGCCTCTATGTTTGCCAAAACCTCGTCCAAAAAAGCGATGGCCTCCTGAATATGTGGTCCCTTGTTCAACATAACACATTCTGCCTGCACGGATGATGTAATGTCCGTAATCTCCGATCTTGATGGCATGCCCTTTTTGGCCAAGCTTTCCAGAACCTGGGTAGCCCAAACCACGGGGATATGTGCGGCGCTGCAGAACGATAGGATGCTTTCTTGCACCATGGCCATGTTCTTCCAGCCTACTTCCAAGGCAAGGTCACCCCTTGCGATCATGACACCTAATTTTTTGGCCTGCATGGCTGCAATGAGGATCCCTATCAAATTTTTGTAGGCCATCTGCGTCTCAATTTTTAAAATGACCCCTAGGGTATTCTTTGCTCCGAGTTGCTCCAATTCATTTAAAAGCTCCTTTACATCTTCCTCATTGTTCACATAGGAAAAGTTGGCGATGTCGGCATGTTTTGCCACAAATTTCAGGTCTTCCTTGTCCTTTTCGGTCAGGCCAGAAATGCCCAAATCTAGGGCGGGCACGTTTATTCCCTTCTCCGATTTCAGTTTTGAGCCTTTTTCACCCGCCCTTACAATCTTTACCTTAAACCATTCCGATGCGGTTTCCACCACAATGCCTTCAATCTTTCCATCATCAAAGAGTATGGGGGTACCTTCTTTCATTTTACGGACAATTTCCGGAGGACTGCAACTCACCTTGCCAGCTTGGACCAAATTTCCTTCCGAATCAAAAATGGGCAAAGTGGCCTCGTCCTCTTCTGAACCAACAATCAAATAATCACCTTTCCTCAACAATAAAAACTGCTCCACTCCCGGAAGTTGCCCCACCATTCCTTTATTCAGCTTTTTCCTTGAAGGTTTCAAGATTGTTCCAGATGTCAGGGTAATCGACTTAGGGCTCAAAAGCAAAACAAAATCTTTATCCTTTTGAACCACCTTGATCTTTCTCGTTCTTCCCCTAACATCCCTTACCTTGATGTCATCCCCGACACGAAGCTTTTCCATCCACCGCTTATCCACAGGAATTTCATTGGGTTTCAGTTCATGCCCTCCTTGGGTCACCAATTTGATGAATACCATATCCTTCTCTCCATGGGCGTTTTTTGCAGGTCTGAATTTCTTGATCTTTGGCCCTTCCCCAATGGCCCCCGTGCGAATTTTGGGCCCTGCCAAATCCATGGCTATCTTTACGGTGGCGGAACACTCCTTCTCCGCTTTTCGGATATTATCAATGATGGATTCCCAGACTTTCGGGCCGTCGTGCGCGCAATTGATCCGGGCACAGTCCATTCCGTTTTTCACCATACCCAAAACCAGGTCGTAGTCCGTTGCCGCTTCGGAAGGTTGGGTAACCATAATCCGTACCCTTCTTTCCTTGGTATGCTCCCCAAAAATTTTATCGGTGTGTCTGCGTAACAATTTTTTTCCCTCACCAATGGATAAGTACTTGGCTACTACATCTTCAGATGGTTTGGACCTTAAATTGTCCAACATGGATTTCAAGTTTACCAAACTTCCCAAAATATTTCCTTCGGCATTGGCCAAACGGGTCAATCCCAACTGTTTCAATGATTTTTGCATTCCCCGAACATCGAGACTTCGGAAGGCTGCATAATGCATCAAATTTTGGGCACTTCTGGAATATTCTGGACAAACGCCCGAAGTTTTGGCAAGAATCCCCTCGTCCTGTCCCTGAATCAAATGGATAACCTCCTCCAGTTGGACGGCCAAATGTTCAAGTTGTTCATGGGTGGTAGGCATAGGAATAATTTTTCCTAAAGATCGGTAGGAAGTAGTTTAAAAAAACTGACAATGATCAGATCAGGGCCCAATTACCAAATGGATTCCATTTTCTTGATACTTTCCACTATCACGTTTGCCTCGGGATCATTGTTTTCAACCGTTATGGAATTATAGGGCTCGTTCGGGAAAACCTGCTCCGTCATCACCAATAGACCACCGTTGATAAACACTTCCATGGAAGATTTATCCAATAGAATTTCCATCTCCACAGGGTCGCCGTTCAAAAGTTGTAGTGGTGCTACATGGGTCTTATTTCCAAAGTCTTCTTGAAAATCAATCTTACCAGATGCACTGCGATCCACCAAAAACTGATTTCGCCCCGCATTCAAAGTTAAAACCACCTTTTCACCTAAGGAATTCCCGTAAACAATACTAAAATCCTTTGATGCCGTTTTCAATTGGATACTAGACTGGTCCAGACCGTTTATGGTTTGTGTTGCCGTTTCACTTGAACCCACCTCCCAAGATTTGGTAAGTTCCGAAGAGGCCAGGCCATCTATTCCGCTAATAGGGAAATTGGTCAAATAATAATCCATCCCGATTTTTTGTAGTGTCAATTTCCTCGGGACGGTCATGGAGCTTCGCCATTTTTTCGTTGGGGTATCCCTTGCATACTGCCAATTGCTCATCCACCCAATAAAAATTCGATCTCCATTGGGCTCATTGTTATAGGTAACCCCAGCATAATTGTCCGTACCATAATCAATCCATTTGGGTTCCTTTTGGTCTGTGGTGAAGGTTTTTCCATCAAAATCCCCAATAAAATATTGGGTCCCGCTACCGCCGTTGGGTGCCCCAGGATTTATACTAATGATCAATACCCATTTGGATTCGTTTTCGCCATCAACCTGTAATGGAAACAGGTCCGGACACTCCCAAACGCCACCATGGGCACCGTAGTCCTTACCAAATTCCCCGGTCAAGGTCCAATCCTTCAGGTTGGGTGATGTATAAAATTGGGCATGATCTCCCGCAACCAAGGTCAAAATCCACCTTTTAGATGCCTCATGCCAAGTAACTTTGGGATCCCTAAAATCCTTGATACCTTCATTCCCGATGACGGGGTTGCCCTTAAACTTGGTCCAGGTATCGCCGTTATCCAGAGTATAGGCAATCCCTTGGGTCTGAAAATCCGTTCTGCCTGCCTTTTCCCCATCCATATCATGATAGGTAAAAATGGCCACCAAAGGTGTCTCCCCATTTTTAGCGAACCCAGAAGTATTCTGACTATCCACAACAGCGCTACCGGAAAAAATCAACCCATGTTCATCAGGATACAAGGCAATAGGTTTGTGTTCCCAACGGACCAGATCTTTGCTCACGGCATGCCCCCAGTGCATGGGACCCCAAACGGTATCGTCGGGATAATATTGATAAAACAAGTGATATACCCCATCCTGATACACCAGTCCATTGGGGTCGTTCATCCAATTTGCCTCAGGTGAAAAATGAAACTGTGGCCGGTAGGGTTCCGAATAATAGGCAGGTTCCGTAACCACCTTGTCCTCGGTTTTCTTATCCTTGCAACCCAACACCATTAAAGTTATGGCCCCTAAAAAGTACAATTTGTTCATCTACGCGCATTTGGTTGAAGATAATCATTTTATGTGGATGGATGATGTATACAGCCATTTCGGAAGCAGGTTATCAAATAATAAAGCATGCATCAATCTAGGATCGAAACAGAAAAATCTAACTATCTTTAAACAGCATTTTGCAATCTCTTTCTAAATTCAAATGTGTTGAGCAAAAGCCTTCTTTTGATTCTTACGCGAAACCCCGAACTTGGTAAATGCAAGACCCGATTGGCCGCCACGGTCGGGGACCCTGCTGCACTTGAAATCTATAAGTTCCTCTTGGACCATACGGTATCACTGACCAAGTATTTAGGCGTGGACAAATGGGTCTTTTATTCGGAAGAGATTTGGGAAAATGATATTTGGGACAACCACTTTTATCAGAAAAAATTGCAGGTAGGGAACGATCTTGGGGAACGGATGTTGAATGCTTTTAAGGAAAGTTTTCAAGCAGGTTTCGACCAAGTCATCATTATAGGAAGTGATATGTACCACTTGGCCCAGAAGGATCTTGAAGAAGCCTTTCACCAATTGAAAAACCATGATTATGTGGTAGGGCCTGCAGAAGATGGCGGGTATTATCTATTGGGAATGAAGCAATTGAACGAAAAACTGTTCCAGAACAAGGCATGGGGCACCGATTCGGTACTTGCATCGACCATTCAAGATATGGAAGGAGCCAACATTGCCCTTTTGGACGAGCGGAACGACGTGGATTACTACGAAGACATTAAAGACATTGGGGCTTTTCAGCCCTTTATAAAACATATAAAAGCATGACGCAGGAACAATTAAAAGAATCTGTTGAATATTTGAAAAAAAGGGGATTCGAAACCCCTGAAATAGGCATAGTCCTGGGCACAGGGCTCGGCCAATTGATCGATCATATAGAAAACCCCATCGAGGCACACTATAACCATATCCCACACTTTCCGTTGGCCACGGTAGAATTCCATACAGGCAAATTGATCTTTGGAACCATAGAGGGCAAAAAAATGGTGGTGATGCAGGGTCGTTTCCACTTATATGAAGGCTATGATTTTGTGGACATCACCTATCCCATACGGGTCATGCATCTGTTGGGCATTAAAAAACTGTTCATTTCCAATGCCGCAGGTGCCATCAACCTCAACTTTAAAAAAGGGGATATTATGTTGATCGAAGACCATATCAATCTTCAAAGTGGTTCACCATTGGCGTTCCGAAACGTTTCCGAGTTCGGCAATCGGTTTGTGGACATGAGCGAACCCTATGATGTGGATATGTGCAAAAAAATACATGCCATTGCCATAAGGGAAGGTATTTCCATCCAAAAAGGGGTCTACGCCTCCGTGGTAGGGCCCCAACTGGAAACCAAGGCAGAATATAGGATGCTGAAAATTCTGGGTACAGATGCTGTGGGTATGAGTACCGTACCCGAAGTAATTGTTGCCAATCATTTACGACTACCTGTTGTAGCGGTATCTGTGTTGACGGATGAATGCGACCCAGAAAACCTGGAACCTGTTAATATTCAGGAGATTCTGGACATCGCTGCCAAGGCAGAACCCAAAATGATCAAATTATTCAGAGAACTAATCAAGGAAATATGAGCTATTTAGATGCTACCCAAGACCTTTACAAAGAAGCGGCCCTGACCCCCGATGTTGGGCTTTGTTGTACCACTACGCCTGTTTGGCAATTCCCGGGATTGTCCATTCCCAAAATCATGCAAGAAATGAACTATGGGTGTGGCAGTACGGTTTCAGCCCAGGATTTGGTCAACAATCCCAAAATTCTGTATGTAGGTGTCGGTGGAGGCATGGAACTGCTTCAATTTGCCTATTTCTCCAGACAAAAGGGAGGGGTAACCGGAGTGGACACCGTGGATGAAATGTTGGAAGCTTCAAAAAAGAACTTCAAAATAGCAGAAGAAGAAAACGATTGGTTCCAAAGTGATTTTGTGAACTTGGTAAAAGGCGATGCCCTAAACCTTCCTGTTGAAGATGAAAGTATTGATGTGGCCGCGCAGAACTGTCTCTTCAATATCTTCAAAATGGAAGATCTTAAAAAAGCTGTTGGAGAAATGTACCGTGTGTTGAAACCCCATGGCCGTTTGGTGATGAGCGACCCCATCTGCGAACAACCGATGAATGACGCGCTACGTAATGATGACAGGTTACGCGCTCAGTGCCTGAGCGGCAGTATTCCATTGAAAGATTATGTAAAAGTGCTTACCGATGCAGGATTTGGCACCATCGAAATACGAGGTAGAAGATCATACCGGGTATTGTCTCCAAACCATTACCCCACGGATGAACTCATCCATATTGAATCCATAGAAATTGCCGCCATTAAAGATCCCATGCCAGCCGATGGGCCTTGCATGTTCACAGGCAAAACGGCCATTTATTATGGAAACGAGGAATATTTTGATGACAAAAAGGGGCACGTACTTTTGCAGAACCAACCTTTAGCGGTTTGTGACAAAACAGCGGCCGCTTTAGCCAAGGAATCTGATGAAATCCATGTAAGCGAAAGTACCTGGCACTATAATGGCGGGGGCTGTTGCTAATTATTTGGCTGTAAAATCTTTGGAGGATTCATAGTCCAAAAGGATTCCCTCGGAAATCCATTTGGCCAAGGCCTGTCTGTTATCCGGATCCAAAATCCGGCGTTGATCGAGTTTGCTTCGGATGTTCCCTATTTCAATATAGGCCATGGCCGGAAGCGTATTTTTCACCAAATAGAGACCACTGCGCTCCATAAAGGTCCCACTGTAGACCCTATTCGGTTGAAATTTCTTGTATTTCGCCAAAAACGTTTGGTGTATGCTCTCGGCCAATCGTTGACCGTTTTTGCTGTTCTCGTGATGATAAAAGAACACATCGATATTGGTTCCTTTGCTGCGGCTGTCCACATGGGTAACCAAAAGGCGTTGGTATTTCCCCTTGTTCTTCATGTACAGGTCATTTACGGCCTCGGTACGTTGTTTTAGGCGGGCTAATTGCCCTAAGGGGATGGTGTTGGAAAGTACAGTTTCATCCGTATCCAATTCTAAAATGCGTTGATCGCGAATACCATCGTTCCCATCCTGCACAATAATGTGTACCTCTGCTCCATGGGATAACAATTCTCGAGCTAAGCGAAGGGTAACATCATAAGCATATTCATCCTCGGAAATTAATTTACCCTCATATTTTTCGACTGCTCCGGGGTCGGGACCGCCATGGCCGGAAATAAGGTAATAAACAGTATCGTCCAAACGGTTACTCACAGAATCTATCTTGGCGAAATCCTTACCGAAAATAGGATAGATAATCCCTGTACTGGTCTCTTCAACCTTTTTAAGGGCCAACGTATCCGGTAACAAATAGGATTGGCCCACATAAAGGGACTCGCTTTCTCCCAATCGTTCCAAGTTCAGTTCCACAAATTTGTTGTAATACTTGGTGGGACTCACATTATATCTACGGAGTAAAGAATAGATACCGTCTCCTTTTTCGGCCACCACGCTCGGTAAAGATTTTTGCGCCCCAACAAAAATGGGGAACAGCAGCAAGCATATCAATAGAAATGAAAAGGGGTTCTTTCGGTCTATCATTCAATTTTCAATTTCCAGGTCCACGTAGTCGTTCATGATTCCGTTACTGATCCACCCTGCAAATTTCTTCCTGTCGGGACGGACGGCAATTTTGTCATTCGATTCCTTGGACGTGTTCTCCAACGTCAGCAAACTAATGGCCGGCAACATATTTTTTGCCAAATATAAGCCGTTCTGGTCCTCAAAAATCATATTGACATCTTTATACGACTTGTTGGAGATACTGTTCTTCTTAAAAACGTTCTTGATATTCTCGGCAAACCGCTGTCCTTGTTCACTTTTGTTATAGTGATACACGGCAACATCCATATTGGTCTTTTCGGTCACGCCCTTGGCACGAATGATGAGTACCCGCTGGTATTTGCCACTATTTTGAAGGTAACGTTTGTTGATTACTTCAATATACTTGCCCATTCGCTGGTTTTCAGTGACCATAACACTATCTGTCACCACGGTTTCTGGAATTTCATTTCCCAAAATATAAACTTTGGCCCCATTCACCATAAGATCGGCGGCCAGACTTTGGGCAACTTCTTTCACAAAACTATCATCTGTATTTTTACTGGAATCCACAATGAGGTAATACACCGCATCCTTAAGTTTTTCGCTCTTCAGGTTCATTTGGGCCAGTTCCTTGTCAAAAATAGGAGCTTCAGTGCCTTCTACGGATTTGACCATTACCCCTGTTTTTTTAAAGGAGTCGGTTACTTGTGGAATCTTGTATTCCACCCCGACCTTAAGAAAACTGCCATCCTTGATCTGGCCCGCATTCAACGTTACGAATTCCTCATAGTGTTTAGCGGGATCAAGTCCTTGTTTTCGAAGCATCGAAAATATCCCATCTCCTTGTTCGGCTACGACCTTATAATACGTTTCTTCCTGGGCAAAAATGGCAAAACACGCCCAGACCCAAATAATAAGGGTTGATATTGATTTCATTACTGTAATTTTTAGGGGAAGGGGTGTACACAAATATGGCGAAAAAACGGCAACTATTTAACAGGTACCGCAAAAAATTTCCCACAATTTTTTCACGGGCTATAGACTGTACTTCTTTACTTTGGCATACTGTTTTCGTATCACGGATTCCGCAGGTTTGTTTTGGGGTGTAAACCGATTGTCTGCCAGCCCCCCGACTTTGTCGTGGTGCATGAACCATTTCCATACAAATCCACCAGCAAACCATTCTTCGTCCCAAAATTCCTCAAAAAGTACTTGTGTGGCATCGGCTTGGGCCTGCAGGTTTACTTTTTCTTCATTTCGGTCCACCAACCAAGGCTTTTTGCCCGTATAGTCCATGCTTCTGTAACCAAACTCTGTGAACAACATCGGTTTTTTGACTTCCAAGGCAAGTTCCTTCAGTTTTGTTTTCCAAGGTTGCCATCCTTCCCGCATGGTCTGCATGGTAGGGTTTTGACGCTCGCAAATAGGAAAATAAGCATTCACCCCTATATAATCGAGCTTGTCCCAAAATGGTGTTTTGGCATATTCGTCCCAATTGGCAGCATAGGTAATTTTACCTTTGTAAACCTTCCTGACCTCAGCAATAAGGCGGTTCCAGTATTCAGGACGGTTCTTGACAAAGGAAGCGAGTTCGGTACCAATACAAAGAATTTCAGTATTGGTCTCTTGGGCCAATTCGGCATACAACAAAATGAACTTGGAATAAGAATCTTCGAGCTTCTCCCATTCGGCTTCACTTTGCATGGTCAGATTTCCAGTGAACTCCCCCCGGCGGATCCAAATTTGGGGTTTCATCATGGTATGTACCCCATTTTTGTGCAACATTTCTATATACTGTTTCGCCCCAACCCTTGTTTCCCCGAACCATTGCCTCTCAGAGTTGAATAGCAACTCGGAAGAGTCGGCCTCGGGAATAAACCCGAAGGGCATAATGGCCGCATAATTGGCATGGATATCCAGAACGGGATTTACATGGATCTGTGCCACTTCATCCCCAGAACTCACAAAACTTACCCCATTCACCTTGTCCTCCACGTTCTTTTTACAGGAGAGGGAAATCAGCAAAACAAGTATTATCAATTTCTTCATAGTCAATAAAATACGCTTCTAAAATACATTTTTATACAAAGTGTCGCTCCTTAAAATCATACTAATTTATTGAGATTGTGTTAAGTTCCATAATTTTAGTACGACTCAAGTTTTTAAACAGACCAAACCCATGGAACACATCGTCATTATTGGAAATGGGATTGCCGGCGTAACTGCTGCCAGACATATCCGTAAACTTTCCGATAAAAAGATTACCATCATCTCTTCTGAAACCCAGTACTTTTTTTCCAGGACCGCTCTGATGTATGTGTACATGGGCCACATGAAATTTGAGCACACCCAACCCTACGAAAACCATTTTTGGAAAAAGAACCGCATTGATCTGATCCAAGGTTTTGTAACCCAAATTAACACTGGCAATAAAAGCGTTTTATTAGAAAACAGCCATGCTATCCCTTATGACAAACTCATCATCGCTACGGGATCCAAACCCAACAAATTTGGTTGGCCGGGCCAGAATTTGGATGGTGTTCAAGGACTATATTCCAAACAAGATCTTGATCTTTTGGAAAAAAATGCCCCGAACAACAAAGTTTGCCAACGGGCCGTGATCGTTGGGGGCGGATTGATCGGTATTGAACTGGCAGAGATGCTTCGGACACGTAACATTCCCGTGACTTTTTTGGTCCGAGAAAGTAGTTTTTGGAATGGAGTTCTACCGGGCGGGGAATCCCAAATGATCAACGAGCATATTCTGGAGCACCATATCGACCTTCGGTTGAATGCAACTTTGAAGGAAATTATTCCAGATGAGAATGGAAGGGTAAAATCGGTGGTCTTGGAAGAAACCGGAGAAGAAATTCCATGTAATTTGGTGGGGTTGACGGCTGGTGTGTCTCCAAATATCGAATTTTTGAAAGACTCTGGAATTGAATTGGGCCGTGGCGTTAAGGTGAACCGATTTTTGGAAACCAATATACAAGACGTGTATGCCATTGGTGATTGCGCGGAACAACACGAAGCCATTGGCAACCGTAGACCCGTGGAAGCCGTTTGGTATACAGGCCGCATGATGGGCGAGACTCTGGCCCAGACCATTTGTGGCAACAAAATGGAGTATAATCCAGGACATTGGTTCAATTCGGCCAAGTTCCTGGACATTGAATACCAGACCTACGGATGGGTTTTTCCAGAAAAGAAGAAAAAAGAGAACGAAGTCCATTTTCACTGGCGACATCCTCATGAAAAAAAATGCATCACCATAGCATTTGATCAAGATTCCAAACAGCTGTTGGGTATCAATACCTTTGGTATCCGTTTGCGCCATCAGGTGATTGACCAATGGCTCAACGATAAAAGGGACATCGATTTTGTGGTGGCTCATCTAGCCGATGCGAATTTCGACCCAGAATTTTACAGGACCTACGAGAGCCATATTATTTCCAAATTCAATACCGATTTTGGAAAATCCATCAAACTGAAAAAGAAAAGCTTAAAAAGAATCTTCCAATTGGGATGATAATCATTGACCATGAGCAACTACGATAAAAGTATGGCCCTGACCGGGCAACCACCCAAAAGTTTAAGCCTTAACCAAAAGTTTGCTACCGTTTTGGGCATGATAGGCATGGGCATTCTGTTATTGGCCGCATTTAATGTCTCCTTTCCGAACAAAACATTGTGGTTAACGATTTCCTTATTGGCAATCTCCCTAGGAACTATATGGTTTTCATGGGATACCTATTCCAATAAACTCCCAGGTATCAAAAATGACGGGGTATGGTTCAAATCTATTTCCAGCAGGGGCTTATGGGGATGGATGGCCGGACTGGCCTTGACCGGGTTCTACATCATCCTCTATTTCTATCCCGAGTATTTGGGCCAAGTGAATGGTGGGGAAAATAAAGGTGTCATTGCACTTTTTGACCCTTTGAGCAAATTATTGAGCGGTAATCCCGCTAGCCAATGGTTCGTTTATGGCACGTTGTACACGGTGGCCATTTTAATTTTTGGGGTGAAATTCCTTTGGAAATACCGCCATAACCGCTATGAAAGATTACGGACGTTCAGTGTGATGTTCTTTCAATTGGCCTTTGCCTTCATTATTCCCGAAGTGATGGCCCGTTTGAACGGACATAAAATCCTCAATGGAGGAAGCCTTCCCTATTACGACCTAAAAAGTGTCTGGCCGCTGAACTATTACAATTTTGAAGGGTATCGCATAAAAGGTTTTTTAAGTTCGGGTGATATCGGCTTTGCCCTGTTGATTTTTGGCATCTTGTCCATTTTCGTGATTACGCCCATCCTCACTTATAAATATGGAAAAAGGTGGTATTGCTCATGGGTCTGCGGTTGCGGGGGATTGGCCGAAACTGCCGGGGATGCTTTTAGACAATTGAGTGATAAATCGTTGAATGCCTGGAAAATAGAACGTTGGGTAGTTCACAGCGTGGTTGTTTTTGTCACCCTGATGACCACTGCGGTTGTCTATTCCTATTTGGGAACCGATACCAGCAAATATTGGCTTACCAAAAGTACTTTTTTAATCGGGGTAACCGTATTGCTAACGCTCGTTTTTGGTTGGGTGATGCTTTTTAAAAGAGACCAATTGCAAAAAGATGCACAATATGGTGCCATCGGTTATTTTGTAATCATTATGGCTTTGATCGGGTTTCATTTTTTCAGTGATGGGGGTCATGTGTTCCTTTTCAAATCGGAAACCCTTCGGAAGACCTATTCGTTCTTGATTGGAAGTATTTTTTCCGGAGTGATCGGTACAGGTTTCTATCCCATTTTTGGAAGCAGGGTATGGTGCCGTTTCGGTTGCCCCATGGCTGCTATTTTAGGTTTCCAACAAAGATTGTTCTCCCGTTTCAGAATCACCACCAATGGCGGTCAATGCATTTCATGTGGTAACTGTTCCACCTATTGCGAAATGGGTATCGATGTACGCGCCTATGCCCAAAAGGGCGAAAACATTGTTCGAGCCAGCTGCGTGGGCTGTGGCATTTGCTCCGCGGTTTGCCCCAGAGGTGTGCTCAAACTGGAAAATGGCCCATTGGAGGGCAGAATCGATAGTAACCAAGTTCTTTTGGGAAACGATGTGGATTTGATGAGTTTGGTGAATCAAAAATAAACATCCCATAAATCTGTGGTTGCCAACTTTCATTTCCTGCTTATTTCCACCCAAAATCCAAAGAAAAGGTTAGTTTTGGTCCTCAAACACAAACCAAAATTGACCCCCCTCGCATGGCGGATATCAGAGTCATTATTCCCGCAATCAACGAAGGAGATTCCATAGGAAAGGTCGTTTCCGAATTGCCCGAACATGTTACCGAAATTATTGTCGCGGACAATGGTTCCGAGGACGATACGGCAGAAAATGCACGTAAAGCCGGGGCAACCGTAGTCACCGAAACCCGCAAGGGATATGGCTATGCCTGTCTAAAAGGATTGGAATACATATCCAAACAATCCAAAGTACCCGATATCATCGTATTTATCGACGGAGATTATTCAGATTATCCCGAGGAATTGGATAAGGTGGTCGCCCCAATATTGGAAAATGATGTGGATTTTGTGGTCGGGGCGCGGAAAAAATCGTTAAGGGAACCCGGATCAATGACCCCGCAACAGGTTTTTGGGAACCAATTGGCCACTTTTTTGATGCGGGTGCTCTTTAAGTCAAGATTTACGGATTTAGGACCTTTTAGGGCCATAAAATATGAAAAGCTCAAAGAATTGGGGATGCAGGACACAACTTATGGGTGGACTGTGGAAATGCAGTTAAAAATATTAAGAAAAAAAATGTCATATGCCGAAATACCAGTACGTTACAAACGAAGAATTGGGGTATCAAAAGTATCAGGTACGGTAAAAGGTACTATATTTGCGGGCATAAAAATCTTGGGTTGGATCTTTAAATACAGTTTAAAATAATGGGACTTACTATCGCTTACATCATCATCGGCATTTACAGTACAGCCTTAATCTTGATTTTTATGTATAGCCTTTCTCAGTTGAATCTTTTGATCAACTACTTGGGCTATAAAAAGCGAAACGAGGAGGCTCCCAAGTTCAACCTACTAGACCCCAAGGAAATCCCTTTTGTGACCATCCAACTGCCCATTTACAACGAAGAGTATGTAGTGGAACGTCTGCTGGACAATATCGCCAAGATCGAATATCCAAAAAGCAAATTGGAAATCCAGGTTTTGGATGATTCCACTGACGAGTCCGTTTTCGAGACCGCCAGAAGAATCGAAGAACTTCAGAAAACTGGATTGGACATCCAACATATCCGCAGGGAAAACAGAAAAGGGTACAAGGCCGGAGCGCTTAAAGAAGGTCTTGCCATTGCAAAAGGCGAGTTCATCGCCATTTTTGATGCCGACTTTCTTCCCGAAGGTGATTGGTTGAAAAAGACCGTTCCCTATTTCAAGGACGAGGAAATCGGTGTGGTGCAGACCCGTTGGGGACACATCAACCGTGATTACTCCACTTTGACCCGTATTCAAGCCTTCGCCTTGGATGCACACTTTACCCTAGAGCAAGTTGGAAGAAACTCCAAAGGACACTTCATCAACTTCAACGGTACCGCTGGTATCTGGAGAAAGGAATGTATCCTTGATGCCGGTAACTGGGAAGGCGATACCTTGACCGAGGATCTGGATTTGAGCTACCGCGCCCAATTGAAAAACTGGAAATTCAAATATTTGGAAGACGTGGAAACCCCAGCAGAGCTTCCAGTGGTAATTAGTGCAGCCCGTTCCCAACAATTCCGTTGGAACAAAGGTGGTGCCGAAAACTTTAGAAAATCCTTCTGGAGTGTGATTACTTCCAAGAACATTTCGTTCAAGACCAAGTTCCACGGCGTAATGCACTTGCTGAACAGTTCCATGTTCCTTTGTGTGTTCATCGTGGCCTTGTTGAGTATCCCTATGCTTTACATCAAAAACACCTATGGACATTTGGGTTGGATCTTTGAAGTAACCAGCTTCTTCATTGTAAGTACCATTATCCTTTTCATTTGTTACTGGTTCACTTACAAGAGCATTCAGGGTAGTAGTTTCGACAATTTTGTGGACTATATTAAACTCTTCTTTACCTTCTTCTCTGTGGCATTGGGTTTCTCTTTGCACAATACCGTTGCTGTTTTGGAAGGACATTTGGGCAAAAGAAGTGAATTTGTTCGTACCCCAAAATTCAACATCAACAGCATTACGGATTCTTGGAAGGGCAACAAATACTTGGCAAAAAAGCTTTCACCTAACATGATTTTGGAATTCGCCTTGATGATCTATTTCCTTTTCGGAATGTACAGTGCCGTGCCTTTGAACGATTATGGATTGTTCCCTTTCCATTTGATGTTGTTCCTAGGTTTTGGTTTCGTTTTCTTTAAATCATTGACCTCCAAGGCATAAAACATGCAATCTTATTGGCGACTGCACAGATACCCGATACTTTTTGCTATCGCCAGTATGCTGTTCTACGCCTCGTTTGCCTATGATCTTGTCCGCACGGACACGGTAAAAATGTTCATGCTCTTTGGTGCAACTTTTTTCCTGTACTACAAGATCATTCAGTTTGAAAAATGGAACTTTAAGTTCCTTCTGGTGATAGGCATCCTTTTCCGATTGGTTTTTTTGCTTGCAGAGCCGAATCTTTCCCAAGACTTTTACCGCTTTATTTGGGACGGGGAATTGATCAAGAATGGAATCAATCCCTACTTGTACACCCCAGACCAGTTGATGGAACAAGGGAAGGTAGTATTCGCCAACATGCAGGAACTGCATGCGGGTATGACCGAACTGAATGCAGGCCATTACAGCAACTACCCTCCTGTAAACCAAATCCTTTTTGCCCTTTCCGCCTTTTTGGGCGGGGGAAATGTTTTGGGATCCATGATCGCCATGCGATTGATCATCATTTTGGCGGACCTTGGGGTGGTTTACTTCGGAAGGAAGTTGCTCCAACAGCTTAACCAAGCCAACCATATGGTTTTTTGGTACTTTTTAAATCCCTTGGTCATCATAGAACTTACAGGGAATCTCCATTTTGAAGGGGTCATGTTGTTTTTCTTTGCATGGTCGCTCTATCTACTGGCCAAACAAAAGTGGATATGGGCCTCCCCGGTTTATGCACTGTCCATTATGGTCAAATTGGTTCCCCTGCTATTGTTGCCTGTTCTACTTAAATACCTTGGTTTCAAAAAAAGTATTGGGTTCTATGTACTAACCATACTAGCATGTTTTGCCTTACTCCTCCCGTTTTACTCCCCGGTTTTCCTCGACAATTATTCCGAAACTTTGAAACTTTGGTTTTCCAATTTTGAGTTTAACGCCGGAGTCTATAATGTGGTAAAGAAAATTGCAGTGACCTATTACGAAGCCAAACCATGGGAACTTATTGATGCTTATGGTGCCATGATTACCAAAATTGTTGTCTTAGCCACATTATTGATTGCCTTCATTTTGAAAAACCAAAAGCTGCCTACCGCAATCACCTCAATGGTTTTGGCACTTTCCTGCTATTACTTTCTGACCAGCACCGTGCACCCTTGGTACGTGGTCTTCCTCATGGGGATTTCCATATTTTCATCCCTAAAGTTTCCGTTGTTGTGGTCGTTGATGGTCATTTTGAGCTACCAGGCCTATGCCAATGTGGATTACAAGGAGCATCTTTGGTTATTGGCCATTGAATACATTTTTGTGATTGGCTATTTTATTTATGAAATGATAGGAGTGGCATCAAAAAAGTTATATTTCTTCAAAAAATAGTACCCGTTCCTAGGCTTATTGGAATTAATTTGTACTTTTAGCCCTCAAATGAAAGGACAAGAATACATAGCATTTACGTTGAGCGTACCCGCTCCGATCAGTCCATTTAGCCCCCGTCGCCGCCCGTAAGGGTGCAGTCTTTTATTGGAAATAGGTGAGTCCATTTCCCCAATACAATCAACAATTTATTATTTTTTTACAGTTTAAACGCTTGCAATGGATATTCTAGTTGCCAACGAATCACATTTTAAATACGCACAGATCATCTGTGATACCATAGCGGAATCTGCCAAGGTCCGCGGAACAGGAATTGCCAAACGTACCCCCGAATATATCATGAAAAGGTTGCAGAACGGCAACGCCATCATTGCTTTAGATGGAGATAAGTTCGCCGGGTTTTGTTATATCGAAGTTTGGGGCAACAAGGATTTTGTGGCCAACTCCGGATTGATCGTACACCCCGATTACCGAAACCAGGGACTGGCCAAGCAGATCAAGAAGGCCGTATTCGACCTATCCAGAAAAAAATTCCCCGATGCCAAGATATTTGGGATCACCACAGGTCTTGCCGTGATGAAGATGAACTACGAACTGGGCTACAAGCCCGTTACGTTCTCTGAATTAACGGACGATCCTGAATTTTGGAAAGGTTGCCAAACCTGTAAAAACTTCGACATCCTTACCCGTACGGAGAAGAAAATGTGCCTTTGCACGGGTATGTTGTACGATCCCACGGCCAAAAAAACAGAACCAAAAAAAATTGACAGCAAGGTTTTCCAAAGATTGAAACAGATCAAGGAAACCCTTTTTCTAAAAAAGAAACAATAATGGATGTCAGTTCTCGACTGCGCTCGAACTGACATTGAATTTAAAGAATTATAAAAATGAAAAAATTAGTTTTAGCCTACAGTGGCGGATTGGATACCTCATATTGTGCCAAATCCCTTTCACAGGACGAAGGGTTTGAAGTCCACGCGGTAAGCGTGAATACTGGAGGTTTTTCCAAAACCGAAATCGAGGAAATCGAGAAAAAGGCCCTTGCCTTGGGAGCTACAAGCTATACCTCCATCAATGCGGTTTCCACATTTTACGATACCGTGGTCAAATATCTCATCTTCGGAAACGTACTTCGTAACAATACCTATCCCCTTTCTGTAAGTGCGGAACGGATTGTACAGGCGTTGGAAATTGTAAAACACGCCAAAAAAATCGGCGCTAAGTACATCGCCCACGGAAGTACTGGAGCGGGTAACGACCAAGTAAGGTTCGATATGATCTTTCAGATTTTGGCCCCTGAAATCGAGATCATTACCCCTATCCGTGACAAAAAATTGGCCAGGGAAGTGGAGATCGAGTACCTACAGAAAAACGGCATCGATTATCCTTGGGAAAAAGCCAAATATTCAGTGAATAGAGGGCTTTGGGGAACATCCGTGGGAGGTTCGGAAACTTTGACTTCCCACTTATCATTACCGGACAGCGCCTATCCGAGCCAGTTGGAAAAAGAACTTCCAAAAGAGGTAAAACTCACCTTCAAAAAAGGGGAGTTGGTGGCCATTGATGGCGAAGAGAACCATCCAGTGGCCAATATTGAAAAGCTATCGGCAATTGCTTCCAAATATGCCATCGGTAGGGATATCCATGTGGGTGATACCATTATTGGGATTAAAGGCAGGGTTGGTTTTGAAGCTGCTGCACCCCTTATCATTATCAAAGCACACCACCTATTGGAAAAACACACCTTGAGCAAATGGCAACAGTTCCAAAAAGAGCAATTGTCCAGTTTTTATGGCATGTTGTTGCATGAAGGCCATTATTTGGATGAGGTGATGCGCAATATCGAGGCGTTTTTGACCGATTCCCAAAAGCACGTTTCGGGAGATGTTTTTGTGACCCTTCATCCCTACCGTTTTGAATTGAACGGAATTTCTTCCGAACACGATCTCATGAACGCTTCCTTCGGAAGTTATGGAGAAATGAACAAGGGTTGGACGGCTGACGACGCCAAGGGCTTTATCAAGATTTTGTCCAACTCGGGGAAAATAGCCAACCACGTAAACCAGGATTATGATTAAAACGGGCATCATTGGCGGTTCCGGATACACGGGTGGAGAGCTGATTCGAATTCTGCTCAACCATCCCCATGCCGAAATCGACTTTGTATATAGCACCACAAGGGCGGGAAAACCGATTTCCTCGGCGCATCCTGATCTTTTGGGGATGACAGACCTCCAATTTTCTGGAGAAATCAATCCCAATGTAGATGTTGTATTCCTTTGTTTAGGCCACGGGAATTCCAAGGCATTCTTGAATGAAAATCCGTTCTCGGCAAGCACCAAGATCATCGACTTGAGCAACGACTTTAGATTACAAGCCGATTCCATGTTTAATGGTAAGCGTTTTATCTATGGGCTTCCGGAACTGAACAAGTCTGCCATTCAATCTGCAGAAGCGATAGCCAATCCCGGTTGTTTTGCCACAGCTATTCAGTTGGCCTTGTTGCCTTTGGCCAAAGCAGATTTGTTGAACCATGAAATCCATGTGAACGCCGTAACGGGGAGTACAGGGGCCGGTGTAGGATTGTCCGCTACCTCGCATTTCAGTTGGAGGAACAACAATGTTTCATGGTACAAACCTTTTACCCATCAACATTTGGGGGAGATTGGGGAAAGCTTGAAATCATTTGGCAATGCTGTAGGCAAATTGATGTTTTTACCGAATCGCGGCAACTTCACTAGAGGAATTTTGGCCACGTCATACACCCAGTTTGAAGGTTCGTTGGACGATGCAAAAAAACTATATGCTGCTTTTTATAAGGATGCCGTTTTCACCCACATGTCTGAAGAGGAAATCAACTTGAAGCAAGTGGTGAACACCAACCAGTGCCACATCCATTTGCATAAGCACGAGGACCTTTTGTTGGTGACCTCGGCCATCGATAATTTGTTGAAAGGCGCCTCTGGACAAGCGGTACAGAACATGAACCTAATGTTCGGTTTTCCAGAGACCGAAGGGCTGTTGTTAAAAGCAGGGGTATTTTAAACTGGAACCCTGAGCAGAGTCGAAGGGTTAAACCTTGATATAAATAGATTCTCGCTGGAGTTTATGCTGAGCAAAGCAAAGTGCGGGAATGACAAATAAGAAAAATATGAAAATAGCCATCATAGGAGCAGGGAACTTGGGCTTGGCCATTGCCAAAGGTATTTTACACACCAACGGCGCCACCACCATGTACCTCACTAAAAGGAACACCAAATCCATCAAGGATTGGGAAAAATATGGGAATGTGACCGTGACCTCCGACAATTTGGAGGCCATAAAAAATTCCGATATTCTAATTTTCGCCGTCCAGCCCGGTCATTTTACAACCTTGCTGGAACAAAGCAAGGACCTGTTGACCGAAAAACATGTGATCATCAGTACCATCACTGGGTACAGCATCCCAAAAATTGAAAGTATCATCGGGGAGGATAAATTTATCATCCGCAGTATGCCCAACACAGCCATTTCAGTTGGTAAATCCATGACTTGTATTTGCAGCAACGAATTGGGCAAAAAACGTATCGATTTGGCCAAGGCTATCTTTAACCGCATGGGCCACACCATGGAAATTCCCGAAGACCAAATGCAGGCCGCAACGGTGATCTGTGCTAGTGGGATCGCCTTTTGGATGCGCTTGATCCGCGCCACCACCCAAGGGGCCATTCAATTAGGCTTCGATGCCAAGGAAGCCCAAGAATTGGCCATGCACACCTGTAACGGAGCGGCCAGTCTATTGATTGAATCGGGCAGCCATCCCGAAGAGGAAATTGATAGGGTAACCACACCCAAAGGGTGCACCATTGAAGGCTTGAACGAAATGGAACACCAAGGTTTGAGTTCTTCCTTGATCAAGGGAATCGTGAGTTCCTATGAAAAAATTAGCCATATCAAAAAAGGATAAAAAATTCAGGTCGAGCTGTCACATCGAGCGGAGTCGAGATGCGAGACCCAATTACACATCAAAAGCACCTCTCGACCGCACTCGAGATGACAAACAAAAAATTATGAAACTATTCGACGTATACCCACTCTATGATGTAACCCCAATTTCTGCCAAAGGCATTGAGGTCTGGGATGACAAAGGACAAAAATATCTGGATTTTTACGGAGGCCATGCCGTGATTTCCATTGGCCATACACATCCACATTATGTAAAGCGCATTGAGGATCAATTGGAGAAAATTGCCTTTTACAGCAATTCCGTACAAAATCCTGTACAAGAGGCATTGGCGGAAAAGTTAGGGAAATTGTCCGGCTGTGAGAAATATGATCTATTCATGTGCAATTCTGGCGCAGAGGCCAATGAAAATGCCTTGAAAATGGCATCCTTTCACACTGGAAAGGCTAAGGTAATCGCATTCAAGAACAGTTTTCATGGACGTACTTCCGCAGCTGTGGCGGCCACGGACAATCCAAAGATCAACGCGCCTATCAATTTACAGCAAGAGGTGACCTTTTTGCCATTGAACGATTTTGAGGCCTTTGAAAAAGCCATTACATCTGATGGGTATTGTGCCGTAATCCTGGAGGCTATCCAAGGTGTGGGCGGCTTGGATGAACCGACTACTGCATTTTACCAATTCATCGCTGAAAAATGCAAGGAGAACAACGTGGTTTTGATTGCCGATGAAGTACAATCCGGCTATGGACGAAGTGGAAAATTCTTTGGTTTTCAGCATCATGGCATTCAGCCTGATATCATTTCCATTGCCAAAGGGATGGGTAACGGATTCCCTGTGGGCGGGGTGTTGATCCACGAATCCTTTAAACCTTCCTACGGACTTTTGGGCACCACCTTTGGTGGCAACCATTTGGCCTGTGCTGCAAGTTTGGCCGTTTTGGAAGTGTTGGAATCCGAGAACTTGATTGAGAATGCTTCGGAATTGGGAATCTATTTCAGGGAAAAGGCCGCCGAGGTACCCGACATCATCAAAGTAAAGGGCAAAGGTCTGATGATCGGCCTCGAATTTGATTTTGAGGTGGCCGAACTGCGAAAAAAACTAATCTATGACCACCATATGTTCACGGGTAGCGCCAATAACAAAAAGTTGCTGCGATTTTTACCGGCTTTGAACATCACTAAGACACACATCGACCTATTCTTTGACGCGCTCAAAAAAGCATTAAAATGAAGCATTACCTATCCGTAAACGATATCGACTCCCTCCCCGATTGGGTGGAGGAAGCAATCAACCTAAAAAAAGACCCTTATCAATTTGAGGCTTTGGGCAAACGAAAAACCTTATGCCTATTATTTTTCAATAATAGCCTACGTACCCGTTTAAGCACCCAAAAAGCGGCCATGAACCTTGGTATGGAGGTGATGGTCATGAATTTTGGCAACGAGGGCTGGGCCTTGGAATATGGAGATGGTACCATTATGGACCAAGGCACATCAGAACATATCAAAGAAGCGGCTCAAGTGGTTTCACAATATTGTGACATCGTGGCCATCAGGGCATTTGCCGGTTTGGTGGACAAAGCAAAAGACGAAGCGGAGGAGGTCATCAACGGGTTTGCCAAATATGCGTCCATTCCGGTGGTGAATATGGAAAGTTCCGTTGGGCACCCCCTTCAGGCTTTGGCAGACGCCATCACCATAGCAGAAAACAAGACCAAGGAAAGACCCAAAGTGGTTTTGTCCTGGGCACCGCATCCAAAGGCATTGCCCCATGCAGTGGCGAATTCCTTTGTGCAGATGATGAAATTGCAAGATGCCGATTTTGTCATCACCCATCCAAAGGGATATGAATTGAATCCGGAAATCACGGAAGGATGCCACATTGAGTACAACCAACAAAAAGCCCTTGAAAATGCAGATTTTGTCTATGTGAAAAACTGGAGCAATTATGCCGATTATGGCAAAGTGGTGAGCAAGGACTTGAACTGGACCATGACGGAGGAAAAATTGGGAAAGGCCAAATTCATGCATTGTTTGCCCGTTCGTAGAAACGTAGTGGTGGAAGATGCCGTGTTGGACGGAAAACAATCCCTAGTGGCCGAGCAGGCCAAAAACAGGATCTATTCGGCACAGATCGTATTGAAAAAGATTTTGGAACAAAACAAATGAAGTTAAAGGATAAGGTCTGTATTGTTACCGGTGCAACAAGCGGCATGGGGAAAGCCATTGCCAAAACATTTTCTTCCGAAGGTGCCAAACTTGTTTTATCCGGTCAAAACAAGGAGCGTGGCCAAAACTTGGAAAAGCAATTGGGCAATTCCGTTTTTTTGGCAGGCGATGTAACAGATCCTATCTATAACCAGAATTTGGTCCAATTGGCAATGGATACCTTTGGTCAGTTGGACATCCTATCGTTGAATGCGGGTATTCTTGGATTGGGGAATGTTGAAGAATTGGCCTTCGATTCTTGGCACAAAACTATTGACACCAATTTGAGCTCCATATTTTATCTTTGTAAGCACGGATTACCCTATTTGCAAAAGGGGTCAAATAGCAACATTTTGATCAATGCCTCTATTGCAGCTTTCAAGAGTTTTCCCAATCATCCTGCATATTGTGCATCCAAAGCAGGAGCCGTTGCACTGATGAAACAAATGGCGGTGGAATATGCTCCCAAAATTCGGGTGAACGCCATATGCCCGGGACCAGTGGACACACCACTGCTTTGGGAATCGGCCAAGGCCTTTGAAAATCCAGAAAAGGCGGTGGCCAAGGCCGAAAATGCAACGTTATTGAAAAGATTGGGTACTCCGGAAGATATTGCGAAGCTGGCCCTTTTTATGGTATCGGATGATAGTTCCTGGATTACCGGAACAACGATAACCATTGATGGGGGAATAATAAATACATAGAATGAAACAAAAACTATCCATAGTAAAAATAGGAGGCAACCTCATTGAGGATGCCCAAGGATTTGAACATGTTTTAGGCCTGTTTTCCAAAATGGATGGAAACAAGATCTTGGTACACGGTGGCGGTAAAAAAGCTACCGAACTGGGCAATAAATTAGGCATTGAGAGTCAAATGGTCAACGGAAGAAGGATCACGGACCCTGAAACTTTGGATATTGCCGTAATGGTTTATGGAGGTTTGGTGAGCAAAAAAATCGTTGCAAAACTGCAAGCTTTGGGAACCGATGCCATAGGCATGAGCGGTGCTGATGGCAACACCATACAAGCACACAAAAGACCCATTAAAAAAGTGGATTTTGGTTTGGTGGGCGATGTGGACAAGGTGAATGCCTATGCGATTTTTAAATTGCTACAAGCCGGGTTTACACCCATTTTCTGTGCTTTGACGCATGACGGAAGAGGCCAGTTGCTCAATACCAATGCCGATACGATTGCCGCTGAACTGGCCATTGCCATGTCCGATCAATTTGAAACCACACTGTATTACTGTTTTGAGAAAAAAGGGGTTTTACAGGATGTAGAGGATGAAAATTCGGTAATCAAACAAATCGATTCCAAGACCTACGATGAGCTTTTGGCCTATGGGATCATTGCCGATGGCATGCTCCCCAAGTTGCACAACTGCTTCTATGCTCTGCGTAACCATGTGTCCAAAGTTTGTGTGGGGAACAGTGAAATGCTCGATCAGAGCAATGTGGAATATACGACCCTGACTTTATGACGATATCCCAAGACATATTGACCCAAAAAGCCGTAGCACTGCTGAAAGAGCTTATTTCCATCCCTTCCTTTTCAGGTGAAGAGGACAAAACTGGGGATGCCATTGAAGCGTTCTTGCAGGGATTTGGCGTAAAAACGGAACGCCAATATCACAACATCTACGCTTTCAACAAATATTTTGATGAAAGCAAACCTACCCTATTGCTTAACTCGCACCACGATACCGTAAAACCAAATAGCGCCTACACCAAGGATCCATTCCATCCTCATGTTGAAGATGGCAAGTTGTACGGCTTGGGCAGCAACGATGCGGGTGGATGTTTGGTTTCTCTTCTGGCCACTTTCGTCCATTTTTATGACAAGGAAGGGTTGAGCCACAACATCATCATGGCGGCAACCGCAGAAGAAGAGGATGCTGGGGATAAAAGTTTACGTGGACTGTTACCCATTCTTCCAAAAATTGACGTAGCTGTAGTGGGCGAACCCACTTTGATGGACCTCGCCATTGCCGAAAAAGGCCTTGTGGTTTTTGATGCCGTTGTGGAAGGTACGCCTTCACATGCCGCACATCCCAACGACAACAATTCCATTTACAACACCATACCTGTGTTGCAATGGTTCAAGGATTACAGGTTTGAAAAGATTTCCGAGGCTTTGGGTGAAGTTAAAATGACCGTCACCCAAATCAATGCGGGCAAGCAACATAATGTGGTGCCAGCGCAAGTGGATTTAGTGGTAGATGTTCGGGTAAACGACTGTTATACCAATCAGGAGATTTCGGATAGATTGCAACGAGAGGCACCCTGCAAAATGACACCCCGCTCGTTGCGCTTGAATTCATCCAGCATTGATCCCGACCATGCCTTGGTAAAAAGTGGTCTGGCGTTGGGCAGAAAAACCTATGGCTCCCCTACATTGTCCGATCAGGCGGCATTGAGTTGCCAATCGGTAAAACTGGGCCCTGGCGACAGCACGCGTTCCCACTCCGCCAATGAATTCATTTTTGTGGATGAGATTGAGGAAGGAATCGACCTGTATATCAAAATCCTTTCAGGATTTTTACAATAACCAATGAACAATAATCAATTACCAATTTACATTCAGCCATTGTACATTGTTAATTGTCAACTGATAATTGAAATATGAAACTCTGGGACAAAGGTTTTAGCACCGATAAAAAAATAGACCATTTTACCGTGGGCAACGACCGCGAACTAGATCTGGTACTCGCCAAATATGATGTGATTGCCTCCACCGCTCACGCCAAAATGTTGGGCAAGGTCGGGTTGATCACCGAAGAGGAAGCCAAGGATTTGGTGAAAGCGTTGGGTGAAATCGGCAAGGATATCGAAAGAGGGAAATTCACCATTGAGAACGATTTTGAGGATATGCATTCTAAAATCGAATTCATCCTGACCGAAAAATTGGGTGATACCGGTAAAAAGATCCACTCCGCACGATCCAGGAACGACCAGGTTTTGGTGGCCATGCAATTGTATCTGAAGGAAGAACTTACCGAAATCAAGGAGCAGGTTAAATCCCTGTTCGACCTTTTGATGAAGCTTGCCGAAAAACACCAGAACGTCCTTTTGCCAGGCTATACCCACCTTCAGATTGCCATGCCCTCCTCGTTTGGACTTTGGTTTTCTGCCTATGCCGAAAGCTTGATCGATGATCTGTACTTTGTACAGGCGGCCCATAAGATCGCCGACCAAAACCCTTTGGGAAGTGCTGCCGGTTATGGAAGTTCCTTCCCTATAGACCGGACGTTCACCACCGCCGAAATGGGTTTTGAAACCTTAAAATACAATGTGGTGGCTGCCCAAATGGGGCGCGGAAAAGTGGAAAAAGCCGCTGCTTTTGGGATTTCCAGCGTGGCCGCCACCTTATCTAAAATGGCAATGGACATCTGTCTGTACATGAGCCAGAACTTTGATTTTATTTCGTTCCCGAACGAACTGACCACGGGCAGCAGCATCATGCCGCACAAGAAGAATCCCGATGTGTTTGAGCTGATCCGCGCCAAGTGCAACAGAATACAAGCGGTGCCCAACCAATTGACCTTGATCACCAACAATCTGCCCAGTGGCTACCACCGTGATCTGCAATTGGTAAAAGAAGTGATTGTACCTGCCTTGCAGGACATGCAGGCCTGTTTGGAACTGATGACCTTCAGTTTAAAAGAAATTAGGGTGAACCCCAAGATTTTGGACGACCCGAAATACGATTACCTTTTTAGCGTAGATACCTTGAACGAGCTCGTAAAAAGTGGCATGCCGTTCCGGGATGCCTATAAAACCATGGGCAAGGCCATTGAAAACGGCAATTTTAAACCCAAAAGGGACATTGAGCATACCCACGAAGGAAGTTTGGGCAATCTGTGTTTGGAGCAAATTAAAGCCAAAATGGATAGGGCATTGAGCATATAAAAAGCGTTATCTTCACTTACCTGTGCTGAACTCGCTTCAGTACCGGTCGATATATACCATTAATATCGATTCATACCTAATATCGTTGGTGGCAAGCATATCGCAACACCCTGCGAATTGTAAGTTTCAATTTGTTGACATTTGCTTTTCACCCCAACTTCTCATTTGACTGATAAAAGGAATTAATTCCATTCCTGTATCAGTAAGTGAATATTCAACTTTTGGTGGAACTTCAAAATAAGCTTTTCTCGTAATCAGCTGATCAGCTTCCAATTCTTTGAGTGTTTGGGTTAGCATTTTTGGAGTTATCCCAACCACAGCTCTGCTTAACTCTCCATACCTAAGACGACCTTCTCTAAGTACCCATAAAATTCGACCTTTATACTTTCCACCAATTCGCTGAAAGGCATAATCGACAGCACAATGTGCCTTTTGAACATTTTTCTTCATTTTTATAAATTCAAATCATTGATAATCAGCTTTACTATATTATCGGTAAGTACTCTACTTTATTGTATGTACTTGCTGTAAAGGTATCAAATACTTTTATTTGCAGAAACCTTAAATAAAATAAATAATGAATGTATCAATTAAAAGAGTGCTGCATTTTCCAATAACAAAAATTATCATTGGAATTGTAGTCTGTTTTTCTCTATTTGTATTAATTCAAAACTTTGTATTAAAACCATTTTTATATAGCATTATTCAAGATAAAAGTATTGCCGACCCAATTATTCATTGTGTCTCATTAATAGTATTATTGGTTAGCTATTACTATTTATTCCGTTTTTATGATAAAAGAAAAATAACAGAGCTATCCACAAAATATTTGCTTAAAGAAATGCTTGGAGGATTTTTCTTAGGCTTTTTTACAATTTCATTATCAATTTTCATTTTATACTTATTAGGGTCTTATCAGGTTATTAGTTTTTCAACAACGCACTACTCCATAAAGTTTTTCACGGTATTAATGTTGGCCGCCTTGGTTGAAGACTTATTTCATAGAGGGTTAATAGTTCGTGTATGTGAAAATTGGTTAGGTACTCATCTAACACTCGTCATTGCAATGTTAGTAGAGCTTCAACACATTTACAATCCCAATTCCAACCTATTTAATCTTTTTTATTATTTGATTTGGGGGTTTACTATGGCCATGTTGTTTATCTATACTAAAAGAATTTGGCTACCTTATTTTTTCCATATAGGTTGGAATTTTGCCCAGCCTTTTTATGGTTCAAATCTCACTGGGACAAATGATATGGGCACCATCATTCAATCAAAATTCAATGGTCCTGAACTATTGACAGGAGGTGCAGCCGGAATTGAGGGTTCAATTTTTACAGCATCTTTTCTATTACTTATAGGAATCATACTTTATTATTTAGCAAAAAGAGAGGGCAAAATTGTAAAAAGTAATTTGTTTAAAAGATGAATTTAAAAAATGCCTTTTTAGGTCTTGACAACTATTATTCACCAAGGATTATAGGTGAAGTAAATGACCAATATATTAAAGTCGTAAAAATAAAGGGGCAAGAAGTCCCTTGGCATAATCACGAAAGTGAAGACGAATTATTTTATATCGTTGAAGGTTCTTTGTTAATAGAAATTGAAAATCAGGAAAATATCGTTATCCAAAAAGGGGATTTTTATGTTTTAAAAAAAGGAATCAATCACAGAGTTTCATCTAAAGAAGAATGCTTGATTATGCTAATTGAGTCAAAAACAACTGAACATACCGGAAAAGTCAAATCTCATATTACAAAATCAATTGACGAGCAAAAATATTGATAAAAATGCCCTCAAAAAATAAATCAAATTGTGGAATTAAAAATTAAGAATTTAAGTAAGACCTATTCAAACGGTGTTCATGCATTGAAAGATATCACATTAGACATACCTCAAGGTATGTTTGGCCTTTTAGGACCTAACGGAGCGGGGAAATCATCCTTAATGAGGACGCTCGCTACATTGCAACAAGCCGATTCCGGGTCAGCTTTCTTAGGTGATTTGGATATTTTAAAAGATAAAGCCGAGGTTCGAAAAATTCTAGGATACCTTCCACAAGAATTTGGGGTGTATCCCAAAGTTAGTTCTTATACCATGCTTGATCATATTGCTTCCTTGAAAGGTATTTCCAATAAAGGTGAGCGCAAAGAGTTGGTACAGTCCCTTTTAGCCAAAACCAATTTATGGGATGCTCGAAATAGAAGTTTAGGAACCTATTCTGGTGGAATGAAGCAACGTTTTGGTATTGCACAAGCCTTAATTGGTGATCCAAAATTAGTTATTGTGGATGAGCCCACTGCTGGTTTAGATCCTGCTGAAAGGAATCGTTTTCATAATTTATTATGTGAAATTGGAGAAAATACGATTGTTATTTTATCGACCCATATAGTAGAGGATATTTCTAACCTATGCCCTAACATGGCGATTATTTGTTTGGGCGAAGTTGTGGCCAAAGGAAATCCAAATGAATTGACCGATGGCGTTAAAGGCAGAATATGGACTAAAGCCATCGAAAAAGAGGAGTTGGCAAGCTATAGTACCGATTTACAGGTTATTTCTACACATTTGAAGGCCGGGAAAACCGTTATTCATGTCTTGAGCGATAACCAACCTGATACATCTTTTGAAGCCTTTACAGCCAATTTAGAAGATGTGTATTTTGCCGAAATCACTTCACGCATCGCTGGTACTTTAGATTAATTGTTTAATCCAATCCCCTAAAATTATTCAATTATGTTTAAAGAAATATTCTTATTCGAAATCGGATATAGATTAAAAAGACCCGCTACTTGGTCTTACTTTGGAATACTAATGTTGTTTGGATTAATTATGGCCATTAGCGGAAATGGTCCAAATTCGGAGAAGGTTTTTGTGAACTCCCCTATCGCTATCGCCACTATTTTATCAACCTTTAGTGTTTTTGGTATTATGCTGGCCAGTGCTATTATGGGCGTTCCCGTGTATAGAGATATTGAGCATAAAACCGAGAATTACTTTTTTTCCTATCCCATTACTGAAAAAGGCTATTTGTTAGGCCGCTTTTTTGGTTCAATGACAATACTGCTTATGGTAAGTCTGGGATTGCAATTGGGCTTAATTATGGGTTTTATGGTTGGGCCATATGCGGGTTACGAGGAACCTGAACGCTTTACAAGCTTTAATCTTTGGTATTATTTGCAGCCAACTTTAATGCTGTATTGGACAAATTTTTTCTTTGCAGGATGCATTTTCTTTGCATTGGTTTGTTTGACAAAAAGGGTGATGTTGGCCTATGCTGGTGGCGCCATTTTATTTATTATCTATATAATTACCATAACCTTAACCCAAGATATTGAAAAAGAAAACTTAGTAAGCTTACTAGACCCTTTTGGTTTAGGAACGTATCTAAATATTATTCGATATTGGACGCCAGAAGAACAAAACTCAATGACGGTTCCGTTTCAAGGAATGCTTATATGGAATCGTCTTATATGGGTTGGCTTGGGTGTGTCAGCTTTGCTTTTCACATTGTTCCGATTTGACTTCATGAATTTTTTAAAGAAAAATTATACTTCAAAAAAGAAAAATGACAACGTAGATCAAGCCAATGTAACTGCTGCCTTTACTAAAATCCCCAAGGTTTCAAAAGTGTTCTCCAAAGGCCTAAATATTAGATTATTGATTGATTTAGCCTTTATGGAATTCAAGAACATCATTAAGGATAACTACTTTATAGCCATTCTAATTGCTGCTGTCTGCTCCCTATTTTTTGATGCATGGTTTGGCACTCCTATATACGGAACACCTTCGTTACCAACGACCTACTATATGTTGGAGATAAAAAATGATACGTATATGATTCTCATCTTTATCCTTATCGTATTTGTAACAGGCGAAGTATTGCATCGAGAACGCAACGTTAATTATGATCAGATATTTGGTGCGCTTCCGTTACCGAATCGCTTGGTATATGGGTCCAAGTTTTTATCCATAGTGATGATCGGTTTTGTCTTGGTCAACATCATTATGTTTAACGGTGTACTCATCCAAATCATTAAGGGGTATTTCAATTTCGAATTTGATATGTACTTCGCTGATTTGTATTTAATTGAATTTCCAAAGTACATCATCTTCGCTTTATTGGCCTTTTTTGTGCATTCGTTAGTGACAAAAAAGTTTATGGGGCACGTTATTGCGATTGCGCTTTGGGTATTCATTTTTGGATTGAATCAATTTGCCGGTATAGACAATAATTTATACTTATATAGTTACTCACCAAACTTTACGTTATCTGACATGAATGGATTTGGGCATTTTGCCGAAGCACTATTTTGGTTCAGAACCTATTGGTTGGCTTGTGGTGGCGTTTTACTAATTATTGGATATCTATTCTGGAAACGTGGAACTGACTCTGGTATAAAGGCACGTTGGCAAATAGCAAGAGAGCGATTGAATGTTAGAACGATTTCAGCATTCTTTGTTTTGCTTTGCATTTTTATGGGTTCCGGTGGCTTTATTTATTACAATACCAAAATTCTGAACAACTACAAAACAGAAAAAGAAAGAATTATTGCTACTGCCGAATATGAAAAACAACTTAGCAAATATGATAAAATTGCGCAACCAAAAGTTATTGATGTAAAAGTAAACGCCGATTTATTTCCAGAAAACAGGTCAGCCAAAATTAAGGTAACTTATAAAATGGTAAATAAATCCAATGAAGATATCAACGCTTTACATTTGAATTGGGGTCCGGAAGGTGTACTAAAAAAAGAAGTAAATACCTTTACTATTGAAGGTGAAACTCCAAAACTTACTAAAAAGTACATGGATTTTGGCTATGAAATTTATGCTTTCAACAAACCATTACAACCCAAGGATACCGTTACAATGGTTTTACAAGTAACCGGCTTCTATAAAGGGTTTCCTAATGAAGGTTTGGGTTCCGATATCGTGTACAATGGTACATTTTTAAACAACAACTTCTTCCCTTCTTTTGGTTATGATGTCCAAAGCGAGCTAACAAGTGACCAGGACAGAAAAAAATACAAGCTGCCTATTAAAGATTATCATTTACCAACACAAACCGATGCCTGGGGATTGAATAATCTATTATTTAACGATGATGGTGATTTTATCACTTTTGAAGGAACAGTGAGTACAGCACCTGATCAGATTGCTATTATGCCGGGCTATTTGCAGAAAAAATGGAAAGCCAATGGCAGACAGTATTATACTTATCAAATGAATGATAAGTTAGACTTTTTCTATAACATTTCGTCAGCTGCATATGATGTTCATAAAGAAGTTTGGAAAGGCAGAACCGGCGAAAAAGTAAATATAGAAATATACCATCATCCAACACATATCTATAATATTGATCGTTTTGTAAGAAGCGTAAAACACTCAATGGATTATTTTTCAGAGAATTATGGCCCGTACCAGTACACTCAAATGCGGATACTCGAATTTCCTCGTTATGCCAGTTTTGCACAATCCTTTCCTAATACTGTTCCGTTTGCAGAAAGTTTTGGTTGGTTAGGGGATTTTAGCGATCCAAACAATTTGGATTACGTTTATACAGTAACTGCACATGAAGTTGCCCATCAATGGTGGAGTCATCAAGTTATGCCTTCTGCAACTCGTGGCGCCAATCAAATTTCAGAATCTATGGCGGAGTATTCATCGTTGATGGTTATGAAAAAAGAATATGGAGTAGATGCCATGCAAAAATTTTTAAAAGAAGTATTGGATACATATTTACGCAATAGAGCAAACGAGAGTAAGTTTGAAAAAACATTGATGGACAATGATAATCAAAGTTATGTTTGGTATCAAAAAGGTGCTTTAGTGCTGTATGGTCTTCAAGATTTAATAGGTGAAAAAAACTTGAACAACGCTTTCAAATCCTATTTGGAGGCAGCACGTTTCAGACAAAAGGCGCCTTTCACAACTACATTAGAATGGTATGACTTTATTGAGGCAGCAACGCCAGCTGACTTACAGTATTATATAGAAGATAGTTTCAAAAAGATTACACTTTATTCTAACAAGGTAACAAATGCTTCCTATAAAAAAATTGCCAACAGCAACTATGAAGTAACTCTCGAAGTTGAAAGTTCGAAAGGCTATTTTGATGGAAATGGTAAGTTATTGTCAACAGGAACTAAACCAAACTTATTAGAAATTGCAGTATTTGATAATGATACTAAAAACAAACAAGGGATGACTACAAAGACTCCTTTAGTTATGAAGAAAGTTTGGGTGAAACCCGGAAAATCTACCTATACGTTTATCACAAAGAAACTGCCAATCAAAGCAGGTATCGACCCGTATAACAAAATGATAGACCGTATTCCAGATGATAACATAAAGACATTAGAGGAAATTCAATAGTAATGATTTAAAGAAAAAACTCGAACTGGCTACCACCGTGATCTGCAATTGGTGAAGGAAGTGATCGTTCCTGCCTTGCAGGACATGCAGGCCTGTTTGGAACTGATGACCTTTAGTTTGAAGGAAATTAAGATGAACCCCAAGATTTTGGACGACCCCAAATACGATTACCTCTTTAGTGTGGATACCTTGAACGAACTCGTCAAAAGTGGAATGCCGTTCCGGGATGCCTAGAAAACCATGGGCAAGGCCATTGAAAATGGTAATTTTAAACCCAAAAAGGACATTGAGCATACCCACGAAGGCAGTTTGGGAAATCTATGCTTGGAACAGATAAAAGCAAAAATGGAACAGGCGTTGAGTTCATAACAGCTCCAATTCTTTTTAAATTTACATCAATTCATAGGATATGTCCATCCATTTGGACTGGATTTTGAGCGCGAAAAACCCTAACTTCACTTATCGGTCGATATAATTCATTGAAACGAATCATATCTTTAACGTTGTGTGTCATACTGAAAAACTGCATGGAATTGATAATCGCTTTTTTAATCATAATAATTTTAGGTATCGGAATTCCTATTGGAATTTCTTTTTTGATTTACAAGTGGATTAAGAAAAAAGGATTT
>NZ_JAAAMI010000007.1 GCF_010500845.1 Flagellimonas sediminis
AAACAAAGCAGTTCAAACTTTTCGGGTCAACGAAATTTTTGGCACAATCGGTTCGTTTTCAGGTAATTTGAAGGAAATAAAAAACGGGAAATTCCACTCAATTTGTGAAAAATCCCGTTTAGTGACCTCGGCAGGATTCAAACCTGCAACCTTCTGAGCCGTAATCAGATGCGCTATTCAGTTGCGCCACGAGGCCTTTTTAATGGGCTGCAAATATATTTCTTTTTAACTTTATCACAAAACCTTAGCATACAAAATAATGGATTTTGCCTCATACATTCGTGATATAGAAGACTTTCCAAAACCTGGTGTTGTTTTTAAGGACATTACACCTCTTCTTAAGGATCCACAGGTGTTCCAAAAAGCAGGCGAAGCTTTGTTGGGGTTAACTTCCAATATGAAGATTGATAAAGTAGTAGGAGTGGATAGCAGGGGGTTCATTTTTGCGCCACTTTTGGCCTCACGATTGGGTGCTGGGTTTGTCCCTGTGCGAAAATCGGGCAAGCTTCCCTTTAAAACCCTGTCCGAAACCTACGCCTTGGAATATGGAGAGGGTACCTTGGAAATGCATAACGATGCCATCCTGAAGGGAGAAAAGGTACTGGTTCATGATGATGTATTGGCAACGGGTGGAACCGCTAGTGCCGTGTGCAAATTGGTCGAGAAATTGGGTGGGGAAGTGGTGCAGTGCAATTTTTTGATCGAGCTTACTTTTTTGAACGGAGCCGAAAAACTGAACGGTTTCCCTATAAGGGCATTACTTCAATATTAACGTTCATCCAAGGCTTTTGTGGTCACAAAATAACGCCAACCTATAATGGCCAATTGCAATTTGGTCGCCTTGGAGAGGTCCAACCCCTTTTTGGAATAGGAAGGCAGTAATGCCTTATTGATCTTGGCCAGTGTCTTGTAGAGCATGGAATCTTAACTAGACTACAAATATAGTCAGGAAGATACTAATGGTCCCAAACACTGTCCGCCGGTTCCGATAATCCAAAAAAAGGTTGGCCCAAAGCTTGACATATATAGGGAGGTTTAAATAAAAATAACGGCTATGATATGGATGAGGATCATAACGAAAAACTTAACAATTGCGATCATGGTTTGAGTGATTTACTGGTTAAAAAAACAACTATAAACCGGTTATATTTTTTGAAGATATAATGATAAAAGTCAAGCTTCCAAACATTTATGGTTAAATCTATACAATTGCATACAAGATTGTAGTTAAAAAAATGCTTTGCTCCTACGATAGTAATACCATGCCTTGTAAAAAGTTATAAAGTGTAGCCTTAAAATGTAATATCTATTATATATTGATACATTTATAGGGGTGTTTTTAGAGATGTTTTAAAAACCTAGGGACGTTTCGTTTAAAAATGGCCCGTTTTTGGCCTTTTCGTTTTTTTTGGCACAAAAAAAACCGCCAGATTTCTGACGGTTCTTCCTCAAATTTTGGGTTGTTTAAATCGAGTTTAGTCGCCTTTTTTGGTCGTGATCACCACAACCCCGTCCTTGGCTTTTTTGCCGTACTTCTCTATTGCTTCATCTCCTTTTAAAACTTCCATACTTTTAATGGTATCGGGGGAAAGTTTTTTTATCTCCTCGGCTTTCACTTTTTTACCGTCCAGATAATAAAGAGGCTCTTCACCGCCATCGGTATCAATAAAGAAGAAACTGCCATTATTTCCCATGACTTCTATGTCCTCGTCCTCGTCAGAATCTTTAATGATCATTACATGTCCGCCATCTTTTTTTAGACGTTTTACCTTAATTTTTCTGGAGACCTCTCCTTCATCATCGGAAGTTACGAATACAGCAGTTCCCTTCTCGATCTCCATTTCCTCGATTTCATCATCGGATAGTTGTTTGCCATTCCTTATTACAACTCTCTTTGAATCATCTTTTCGAATAACGATTTCTGTATTATCGTCGGTGGTCCAGTGGACTTTGTCACTGTCCATTTTACGGATTTTTATTTTTTTATGCATCATGCTGCCAAAGGATACTAGATTGGCATCATCATCATACAAAACGGCCACAGGATCAATAGGACCATCCGAATTGGTAGTATAGTTTCCACTGAATTTCTCCCCCTTTCCATTCTTGCCGCTAATTTGCAATGAAAGTTCCACAATTTCCCTGTTATCGTTTCGGACCGCTGTGTAGCTAAAGTCGATTCCGTCTTTGGCAAGGTCGCTTTTGATTTTGTCCAGCTCATCGTTGGATGTGTCTTTATCAATGGTAAGTTCCACGGATTTGTCCTCTAATACACTTTCAATACTGTCCCCATTGGTATACTGGTACACATTTTCAATACTGAAACTGACCAGGAAAAGTCCCAACAAGGGCAGCACCAATAGGGTTTTAAAGACACTGATTCTTTTTGATTGATCTTGATTTAACATGACTATTCGTTTTTTGATTAATGAATTATAGAATGAATTGCTAAGCTTGAAATTTTGATGGTCCACAGCTTGTTTCAGCATGAGGTATTGATAATCCTTTTTGCTTTCCGCACTTTTAAGGGTGTGGTGGTCTGCCAAAAATTCCAAATTTTGTTTAATGGCCGGTTTATATAGCCACAATACAGGGTTGAACCAGAATGCGATTTTTAATAGTTCCAATAAAAGGATGTCCAAGGAGTGGAACTGTCGGGCATGCACTTTTTCATGGGCCAATACTGTGTTCAATTCCGTTGGACTGAAAAGTTTTGGATTATAGAATAGGTAGTTGAAAAATGAAAAGGGGGTGATTTTTTTCTCGGTCTCCACATGCAGGTAGGGATGTTCTCGCCACATTTTGGCGTGAGTCGCTAGTTTTTTTAAGGAACCCAGTTGTAGAATGAAGCGCACCATCATTATGGAGGAGACCAATAAATAAAGGGCCAACAAAATATTTTCGAGGGTGAAAGCAGTTTCCGCTGAATTTATCAATGCGTTCCCTTGACTTGCCGCCGAACTGTTTATGATAAGGGGTTTGGTGGCAATAATGGTACGCTGGATCTTGATTAAGGGAAAGGTGAGCGACAATACCAGGCCAGACAGAAGAAACAGCCTGTTTTCGGTAAAAAAGGTATCCCGCTTCAGGAACAGATGGTAAATGGCCAAGAAACCACCGGATATTAGGGCTGATTGGGCCAAATAAATGAACATGGATTCCATTAATTCTTCTTTTCGATTAGGTCTATGATTTCCTTCAATTCTTCCACCGAAATTTTTTCCTCGTTGGCAAAATAGGATACCAAGCTTTTATAGGAATCGTCATAATAATCGGCAATGGCAGCGTTCACATACTTTTTTCGGTAGTTTTCCTTGGTTACGGTAGGAAAGTAGCGATGGGTGTTTCCAAAGGCTTCATGGTCTACAAAGCCTTTTTCCTGAAGGTTCCTAACAATGGTGGAAAGAGTGTTGTAATGGGGTTTTTCTCCCTCAATTTCCTCAAGAATCTCTTTTACGAAGGCTTTTTTCATCTTCCAAAGAATCTTCATTACCTCTTCTTCCTTATTGGTCAATTTTTGCATGTTGCACAGTTTGATGTTCCAAACATAATACTAATAACATAGTTAAACAACTATTTTTATAGTTTGTTAACTATTTTTATAGTTTTAATTTTGAAAGGTTCTTTTCTTAACTGGTAATCTTCCGCTATCTTTATACCAAGTTATATTCTTTGGGAAATCTATTATTTATTGTTTTGGGCCTTGTACTCCTCATATTTGGGGGTAATTGGCTGTTGAAATCGGCTGTGGCCCTCTCCTTGAGGTTGGCCATTCCCAAAATCGTGATCGGTATGACGGTGGTTTCCTTTGCCACCTCCGCCCCTGAACTTATTGTGAGCGTACAAGCCGCCCTTGAAGGTTTTCCTGATCTGGCCTTGGGCAATGTGGTAGGTTCCAATATTGCCAATTTGGGATTGGTGTTGGCCATAACCGTGATCATGGGAAGTATTGATGTGCGGAAAGGGTTTTACGCCACCGATTGGCCCATGATGATGATTGCTTCGTTTCTGTTTTTCGGCTTTATTTATTTTGATGGCGTTCTGCAGCGTTATGAAGGAGTCATGATGGTAACCTTGCTTTTTATTTTCTTGGTCTATTTATTAAGGTACCAAAAGACTGCAGTGGTGGATGAACTGCCAGAAGATGACATAATCTTGCCTTTATATAAGATTGTCCTGTTTTTGGGCGTAGGTGGAGTGGCTCTTTGGGGTGGCTCTGAGCTGCTCATTAGGGGAGCGGTGGGAATGGCCTCAACATTTGGGGTCAGTGACCGCGTCATAGGAATCACCGTGGTCTCTGTCGGGACCAGTATCCCAGAGTTGGCTGCCTCTGTTATCGCAGTATTGAAAAAGGAAAAAGCCATTTCCCTTGGCAACCTGATCGGTTCCAATATTTTTAACTTGCTGGCCGTTTTGGGGCTCACCTCGATCATAACTCCCATAACCGTTATGGATCAGGGATTGTTATCCAGTGATATTTTCTGGATGTTGGGGATATCCTTCTTGATTTTACCTTTGGTATTCTTTCCGAAGGGACTCCGGTTGGGATGGAGGGATGGAATATTGTTGTTGCTGGTCTATGCGGTTTTTGTCTTTATGACCCTAAAATAAAAACCGCCCCAAAGAGCAGGACGGTTTTCATCTATAATCAACAACTAATTTATTTACTATACATCGGCGGATTTAACCGTTTGAATGATACGGGAAGCCACTTTGTATGGGTCAGCGTTAGAAGCAGGTCTTCTGTCTTCCAGCCAACCTTTCCATCCTTTTTCTACGGTCATGATAGGAATCCTGATAGAGGCACCCCTGTCAGAAACACCATATTTGAAATCGTGGATGGAAGCGGTTTCATGCTTACCGGTCAAACGCTGATCGTTGTATGCGCCGTAAACGGCAATGTGCTCAGCGGTAACAGGTCTGAAGGCTTCACAAATTTTCTCATAGATTTCTTTGGAACCACAGGTTCTCAAAGTGGTGTTGGAGAAGTTGGCATGCATACCAGAACCATTCCAATCTCCTTTAATAGGTTTTGGATGGTATTCAATGTAATAGCCATAATCCTCGGTCAATCTGTCCAAAAGATAACGTGCGGCCCAAACCTGGTCACCAGCGGTTTTACCACCTTTGGCAAAAATCTGGAATTCCCACTGTCCGCAGGCAACTTCTTGGTTGATACCCTCAAAATTGATTCCAGCTTCCAAACACATATCGGCATGACGCTCAACCAATTCCCTTCCGTGGGTATTTTTACCACCTACAGAGCAATAGTACATACCTTGGGGTCCTGGGTAACCGTTGATTGGGAAACCAAGCGGCAGCTGGGTCCTGGTGTCCATGATAAAATATTCCTGCTCGAATCCGAACCAAAAATCGTCATTTTCATCATCGATAGTGGCTCTTGAATTGCTTTCATGCGGAGTTCCGTCAGGGTTCAAAACCTCGGCGATTACCAAATAACCATTGATCCTTCCCGGGTCTGGGAAAATGGCAACCGGCTTTAACAAGCAATCTGAAGAACCTCCCTCTGCTTGTTCCGTGGAACTTCCGTCGAATGACCAAATTGGACAATCCTCCAACTTTCCGCTAAAATTGTCTTCAATCTTTGTTTTGCTCCTCATGTTGGCGGTAGGTTGATAACCGTCCAACCAGATATACTCTAATTTTGATTTGCTCATAATTCTGGTAGTTAATTGTTCTCAAAAGTAATGAGACACAAAAATAATTTTTTCATTTAATTATGAATGTTTTAAGGGGGTAAAATCACAAACTTCCCTTTATTATTTATATTACCCCTGTTTTAGTGGGGGATCTGTGAAAAAAAAGTAAATTTTACCTCTTATATTATTAAATTGTTAATTGTAGTTTTGGAGTTTAAACCATTTAGAAATGCCAAAGATCAGATTTCAAGCTTTGGAACAAAGCAGAAGAAGAGAGCATACTACGATAAGTGAATCCGGTAAAAGATCGGAGCTGTTCGGCAAGAATGTTTTCAATGAAGAGAAAATGCTCCAGTTTTTGACCAGGGAGGCTTTTGATAATGTAAAATCCGCCATATTCCAAGGCAATAAAATTGACAGGAAAATAGCCGATCAAGTGGCCGAGGGTATGAAGGCATGGGCATTATCCATGGGAGCTACACATTATACCCACTGGTTTCAGCCCTTGACGGGAGCCACAGCTGAAAAACACGATGCATTTTTTGATATACTACCTAACGGTCGTGCCATGGAAAAGTTTGGAGGCGCCCAATTGGTACAACAGGAACCCGATGCATCCAGTTTTCCCAGCGGCGGCATCCGAAACACATTTGAAGCACGCGGTTATACTGCTTGGGACCCGACCTCTCCTGCATTTATTTATAAGACAACCCTCTGTATCCCTACCATTTTTGTGGCTTATACAGGAGAGGCTTTGGACAATAAAGCGCCATTGTTGAGGGCATTGCATGCCATTGATCAGGCAGCGACAGGGGTGGCACAATATTTTGATAAGAACGTCCGAAAAGTACATGCCACTTTGGGATGGGAACAGGAATATTTTTTGATCGACAAGGCCTTGGTCAAATCCCGAATAGATCTTTCCACTACAGGGAGAACTTTGGTGGGAAGTTTTTCCGCCAAGGGACAACAATTGGATGATCATTATTTTGGTGTGATTCCACCGAGGGTCTTGAGCTTTATGAGCGATTTGGAAAAGGAGTGCACCCAATTGGGCATTCCTGTAAAAACAAGGCATAACGAGGTGGCACCCAACCAGTTTGAGCTAGCTCCCGTTTTTGAAGAGGCCAATCTTTCCGTTGATCATAACCTATTGTTGATGGATGTGATGGAAGAGATTGCAGACCGTCATAATTTTTCCGTGCTTTTCCATGAAAAACCTTTTGCAGGCATCAATGGATCGGGCAAGCATAACAACTGGTCCTTGGCCACCGATACCGGGGTAAACCTGCTCAGTCCTGGTACCACGCCCATGAAAAATCTTCAGTTTTTAACCTTTTTCGTGAACACCATCAAGGCGGTGGACACTTATGAGGAATTGCTCCGGGCATCAATAGCATCAGCCAGTAATGACCACCGTTTGGGAGCCAATGAGGCACCACCACCCATCATTTCCATATTTATAGGAAAGCAACTGAATGATGTACTTGACGAGTTGGAAGGGGTTTCCAAAGGAAAACTGTCACCAGAGGAAAAAACGGAACTCAAACTGAATGTGGTGGGCAAGATTCCCGAAATTTTGTTGGACAATACCGATCGTAACCGTACCTCGCCTTTTGCATTTACCGGGAATAAATTTGAAATGAGGGGAGTGGGTTCCAAGATGAATTGCGCCAAACCCATGACCATTCTCAATACTATTGTGGCCAAACAGCTCACCGACTTTAAAAAGGAAGTGGATGCATTGATAGATAAGAAAAAGTTGAAAAAAGACGAGGCCGTTTTCAATGTGCTTCGCGAATACATCAAAACATGCAAACGAATCAGGTTTGAAGGGGATGGCTACGGAATGGAATGGCAGGAAGAGGCACGTCGACGTAAGTTGAGCATCAATAAAAACACTCCTGAGGCCCTGCAAGTGATCACCAGCAAAGAAAGTGTGGCCCTTTTCAAGGAAATGGATGTGATGAACGAGGTGGAACTGACCGCTCACCAGGATGTAGAACTTGGGGCCTATATCTTTCATATTCAGATAGAAGGGCGCGTGTTGGGTGAAATGGTATATAGCCACATCATCCCGGCCGCGGTAAAGTATCAAAATCTTTTATTGGAAAACATAAACGGACTCAGGGAAGTGTACGGTGCTGCCCATAAAAAAGTGGCCGAGGCCCAACTCAACATCTTGGAACAGATCGGGGAGCACATCATCGAGATCAAAAAACTTACCGATGAAATGACCGATGCCAGAAAACGGGCCAATAGTATGTCTATGCGGAACAAAAAGGCCCAGGCCTATTGCAATAACGTAAAACCTTATTTTGATTCGATACGGGAACAGTCCGATGCTTTGGAGAAATTGATAGCCGACGAATTCTGGCCGTTTACCAAATACAGGGAAATGCTTTTTTCCAAATAAAGGTTTTGGTTGAAAAGAGGTGGTTTAGTACCCATAATTTGAAGGGTTTCCGTTATTTTTGCCCAAAGCTAATTTATGTCGTCCGACTCCAGTAAAAGATATGCGCAACGAGGTGTTTCGGCCTCCAAGGAAGATGTTCACAATGCCATCAAGAATATTGATAAAGGTCTTTTTCCCAAGGCTTTCTGTAAAATAGTGCCCGATTTTCTCACCGGAAGCGAAGACCATTGTTTGGTCATGCATGCCGATGGTGCAGGTACAAAATCATCCTTGGCCTACATGTATTGGAAGGAAACTGATGATATTTCGGTATGGAAGGGAATTGCGCAGGACGCTCTGATTATGAACGTGGACGACCTGATCTGTGTAGGGGCGACCGAAAATATTATGCTGTCCTCTACCATAGGTAGAAATAAAAATTTGGTGCCCGGCGAGGTGATATCCGCCATCATCAACGGTACTGAGGAGCTGATTTCGGACTTGGGCCAACATGGGATTACCATCCATTCCACAGGAGGTGAAACAGCCGATGTGGGCGACTTGGTCAGAACCATCATTGTGGACTCCACTGTTACGGCCCGTATGAAACGCAGTGAGGTTATAGACAATGCCAATATCAATCAAGGGGATGTGATCGTTGGGTTGGCATCATACGGCCAGGCAACTTATGAGAGTGGGTACAATGGGGGTATGGGTAGTAATGGACTTACCTCTGCCCGCCATGACGTTTTCGGAAAATATCTGGCCAAAAAATACCCCGAAAGTTACGATGCTTCGGTCCCAGAGGAATTGGTGTATTCTGGCCAAACGAAGTTAACGGATTCTGTGCCGGGAGCACCCTTGGATGCGGGGAAATTGGTATTGTCACCTACTAGGACCTATGCCCCGATCATCAAGAAAATCCTATCAAAATATACTTCTGAAGATATCCACGGAATGGTACATTGCAGTGGAGGTGCCCAGACCAAAATTTTGCACTTTGTGGACCGTTTCCATATCGTCAAGGACAACATGTTCCCAATACCACCTTTGTTCAAATTGATACAGGAACAATCCGGTACCGATTGGAAGGAAATGTACCAAGTCTTCAACTGTGGGCATCGGATGGAAATCTATGTAAATGAGCACGTTGCGGAGGATGTCATCTCCATTTCGAAAAGTTTTGATGTGGATGCCCGGATTATTGGTAGGGTAGAGCCTTCCGAAACCAAAAAATTGACTATCCAAAGCGAGTACGGCAAGTTTGAATATTAGCATACGAATCTTCCTGAAATAGCGTTTTATTATAAACCTCAAGCTATGGAAAGAAAGGAATTTTTGAGGAGTTTGGGTGCTGGTGCAGCGTTCGCCCTAGCTTTTCCCTGTCTGCAAGGATGTTCCAAGGACGAAGCCAACGGGAATATTGTGGAAGAGCCTACAGGTGTTGATTTTACTGTCGACCTAAATGCAGCCGAAGCGGCGAACTTGGCCAATAACGGTGGCTTTATCTTGAAAAATTTGGTGGTGATAGCCAAAAATCTGGAAGGTGAATTTATAGCCGCAAGCCAAGTATGTAGCCATGAATCCTATGACCAGGTTCGATTTGTGAACCAAAGTGGAGGCATATTTTATTGCGATGTGCATGGTTCCCGTTTTGATCAAGATGGTACGCCTTTGAACCAAGTGGACAGCGCACCCGCCAAGGCCATAAAAGTGTACAACACCGAGTTGAACGGTTCCATACTTCGGATTTATGAGTAAACCTTTTTGTCCCGAATCCATGAAAAAGATATTGTTCCTACTATTATTGGTTTTGGCCACTACGCTTCAGGCCCAAGAATGGCAGTCTAGTTTTTCGGATGCCATTTCCAAAGCCACGGAAGAGAATAAACCCATTGTTTTGGTGTTTTCCGGGTCGGATTGGTGTGCGCCCTGCATCCGATTGAAGAAGCATATTTTTGATAGCGATGAGTTTAAAGCATATGCTTCGGAACATTATGTGCTGTACAATGCCGACTTTCCCAGAAAGAAGCAAAACCAACTTCCAGAACCTTTGATGGCCACAAATAAATCCCTGATCGAGAGGTATAACCCGAAGGGTTATTTTCCCTTGGTGGTGGTTTTGGATAAAAATGAAAAAGTATTGGGAGAAACAGGTTTTGTGGCCCGTTCTACACCCGAAAAATATATTGCGACCCTCAATAAGTTCATCAAATGAAAAAGCTATTTGCTCTTTTGTTCAGCCTCTTCTGTATGCTGTCCCAAGGGCAGATGCTTCAGAAAGATGTGACCGTCAGAAAAGTCCTGAAGTTGATGGGAACCCGGTTCGAGATTACCGTGGTTGCCCCCAATGAGGAAATAGGCTACATCAATATAGATTTGGCCGTTTCTGAAATTGAGCGCATCGAAAAAATCATCTCTTCGTGGGATGAAAACTCCGAAACCTCATTGATCAATAAAAATGCAGGCATAAAACCTGTAAAGGTAAGTCCCGAACTTTTTGGACTAATAGAACGCTCTATAAAGATTTCTGAGATTACCGATGGAGCTTTTGATATCACGTATGCGTCCATGGACAATATTTGGAAGTTTGATGGCACCATGACCGCTCTTCCATCCAAGGAAGAGATTCAAAAATCCATTGCCAAGATCGGATTTCAAAAAATTGTTCTGGATCCTGAAAAGGAAACGGTTTTTTTGCCCGAACCCGGTATGCGGATAGCATTTGGAGCCATCGGGAAAGGATATGCCGCGGATCGTGCCAAAGAACTATTGGTTTCAAAGGACGTGAAAGGGGGTATCATCAACGCATCCGGGGATTTGACCACTTGGGGAACCAAGGTTACGGGGGAAAAATGGTTGGTAGGTATTGCCAATCCTTTGAGCAAGGATAAGGTGTTCAGTTGGTTGCCGATCATAGAGTCATCCGTGGCCACTTCAGGCAATTATGAAAAATTCGTGACCTTGAACGGTAAAAAATATTCCCATATCATCGATCCTAGAACCGGTTATCCCACTTCGGGAATCAGCAGTGTATCCATTTTTGCCAAGCAGGCGGAACTTTGTGATGCCCTGGCGACGGCCGTTTTCATTATGGGAAAGGATGTTGGGCTTCATATGATCAACCAAATTGATGGGGTAGAGGCTGTGGTGGTGGACTCCGAAAATAAAATTCACAAGACCACTGGTATTATGTTTGAAGTGAATCCGTAAATTTACGACATGCGAAAACCTCTCTTCTTATTGCTCCTTCTGATTTCTTCGAGTTCTTGCGTGGCCGTTCGGGAGTATGACAAGGTCTACCTGAACGATGTGGAAATGCAATTGGGGGCCAGGGCCAATGAACGTTTCGAAACCAATTTCCATATCTACAGGGAAGCGTCCTCAGGTGCCAATGGAGGTAAAACAGGTGGTGGTTGTGGCTGTAACTAACTCGATAATCATGAAGGGCAAGCCACAACAAATCAAAAGCATATCCTTTTTAGGAAATGTTCTGTTCGTGGTTTTCTTGTTGATGGGAGCCTTCGTTTTTGCCCAACAGAATGATACTTCTTACCAAAAGCGGGTGTTGGAGACCAGTGAGGTTGATTTGTTGTTCAGCTATTACAACCAAGATGGAACCCATGCGGCCGTTACAGGTGGGGAAGGTACGGAGGAACTGACCGATGCCACTTCAACCATTGTGTTGCGCATGCCCATGAACGAGGATGATGTGTTGACCATAGATGTTGGGCTTTCAGCCTATACTTCGGCATCTTCCAGTAACATCAATCCGTTGGATGGAGGCATCAATGTAACCCCTTTTGATGCTTCTTCTGGAGAATCCAGGAAGGATTTGTTGGCTTACATCAATCCAACGTATTCCCACAGTTCTGAAGATCGAAACACCATTTGGAGTGCAAATGCCTATGTGTCCTCTGAATACGATTATTTTTCTATCGGTTTTGGCGGTAGCTATACCAAATTGTTTAATGAGAAGAACACTGAAATCTCGTTGAGTGGAAAAGTGTTTTTGGATAAGTGGAACCCTGTCTACCCTATTGAGCTTCGGGAAGGTTTTTTCGATAATCGCATCACAGGAAACGGAACGTATGATCCCATTTTTTCTGAATTCGATAAGGAAACAAGAAACTCCTATTCCTTGTCCTTGAGCTTTTCCCAAATTCTCTCTGAAAAACTGCAAGGAGCACTGTTTTTGGATTTGGTTTCCCAAAATGGATTGCTCAGCACGCCTTTTCAAAGGGTTTATTTTGCTGATTTTGAGGATTTTTATATCGATGATTTTCAATTGGCGGACAACGTGGAGCAATTACCGGATACAAGGTTGAAGGTGCCTTTCGGAGGTCGATTGAACTATTACCTGAACGATTTGGTCGTGTTGCGTACCTATTATCGCTACTATTGGGATGATTGGGGCATAACCTCCCATACGGCAAGTGTGGAAGTGCCGTTCAAAGTTACCGATAAATTTACGCTGTACCCAACCTATCGTTATTACACCCAAACCGCAGCAGATTATTTTTATCCGAAGGAAGTTGCGCTTTCTTCCTACTCCTTCTATACCTCGGACTATGACCTATCCGGTTATGATGCCCATCAATATGGCATGGGCATACAGTATCGGGATATTTTCACTACGGCACGCGTGCTTAATTTTGGTTTGAAGACCGTTGATCTGCGTTTCAGCCAGTACGATCGCAGTGATGGCCTAAATGCGTTCATCATCACTTTGGGAACCACTTTTGTTGGGAATTAGAAGGTAAATACCCTTCGTAGATTAACTCATCTATATTACTGATTACCTTGGAGCAACCGTTTTTCAACAAATATATGTTGTCACTTATATTCAAGATGTGCTCATAAGAGTGGTCGGTAATCAAGATTATTTTATTTGACCTTTGAGCCTTGATCAATGACTTTATTTTATCAACATAAATAGGAGCTATAAAAGAAAAAGGCTCATCCAATAAAATAATATCATGGTCGCTCTTTAAAATCAAGAAGGTTTCAACGAGTCTTAATTCACCGCTTGAAAGTTGATGGGTGTAGAATTTCTCATAGTCTTTAAATCCATCAAAATGATCAATAAATTTATCCCAGTCAATATTAAATAGTTTGAATGCCGTTTTAAGTTTAATTTGAATTGGCAATAATCTATGTTGCGGTAGATATGCGATTCTGTTTGTTGAAAAAAATGGTTTTTTAATGCTTTGGCCATTAATTCGAATCGATTTGTATTTTGGTGGTAAACTGCCATATATGATATTTAGCAGTGAGGTTTTGCCTGAACCATTTCTTCCCATTATGCCAGTAACCGAGCCCGATAGTGCTTTAAGGTAAATACCTGACAATATTTTCTTGGTTCCATAATTCAGTTCTATGCTATCAACCTCTAAGACCATAAAAAGAAGGACCAATAGATTAAAAGAGTTAGAAGTGTATCATAAGTAAAGGATAGAAGGAAAAGGTGTCCCGTTGTTAGGCCAAAATTTTGATAAAATACCAATTCCCTTCTGAATTTAGGGTCCAAAAATTTTAAGAAATAGGATCCTAAAAGCATCAACTTAATTATCAAGACAGTTGACAAGTGCGATCCAATTACAAAGAGAATTGTACATAGTATCGTAGAAACAAGAAAGAGTGACCTGTAAAACAAGAAAGTGAGAATGTAGGTTTTAGGACGGAACAATGCATGCATGGTATTTACTAAATGTACAAATTAATCGTAAATTCGCAGTCTTAAGGAGGACAGGTTTATGCTAGACAAACTGAATATCGTAAAGCAACGTTTTGACGAGGTTTCCGATTTGATCATTCAGCCAGATGTAATCGCCGATCAGCAGCGTTACATCAAATTGAACAAGGAATATAAGGACCTTAAGGTCCTTGCCGCAAAACGTGATGAATATGTAACACTCACCCATAATTTACAGGAAGCGGAGGAGATCATTTCTGATGGAAGTGATCCAGAAATGGTGGAGATGGCCAAAATGCAGATGGACGAGGCCAAAAGTGCCTTGCCCAAATTGGAGGAAGAAATCAAGTTTTTATTGATTCCCAAGGATCCCGAAGATGCCAAGGATGTGGTAATGGAAATCCGCGCCGGAACGGGTGGGGACGAGGCTAGTATTTTTGCCGGTGACCTCTTCCGAATGTATTCCAAATATTGTGAATCCAAGGGATGGAAAACCAATGTTATTGACCTTAACGAAGGAACCAGTGGCGGGTACAAGGAAATCCATTTTGAGGTTTCCGGTGAGGATGTGTATGGTACGCTGAAATTTGAGGCAGGGGTGCACCGTGTACAACGTGTTCCGCAAACAGAAACACAAGGAAGGGTTCATACCAGTGCCGCAACCGTGATGGTAATCCCGGAAGCTGAGGAATTTGATGTGCATATTGAACCCAAGGATGTCCGAATCGATTTCTTCTGTTCATCAGGACCTGGTGGACAGTCGGTGAACACCACCTACTCCGCGGTACGTTTGACCCACCTTCCTACTGGGATTGTGGCTCAATGTCAGGATGAAAAATCGCAGCACAAGAACAAGGATAAGGCCTTTAGGGTACTGCGAGCCAGGTTGTACGATATGGAGTTGGCCAAAAGACAGGCCGAGGATGCTGCAAAACGGAATTCACAGGTAAGCAGTGGTGACCGTTCAGCCAAGATTCGCACCTATAACTATCCCCAAGGTAGGGTAACCGACCATAGAATTGGATTGACCCTTTATGATTTGCAAAACATCATGAACGGGGATATCCAAAAAATCATCGACGAGTTGATGTTGGTTGATAATACCGAAAAACTAAAAGAGGCTTCGGAGATTTTCTAAGCCTTTGTTTTGTGAAATAGATTTCTCTGGCCGAGCCAAGTCGAGAACCGTTTAGCATGAAGATAGAACACCTTGTTGCCGAAATACGAAAAAAGAAATCCTTTCTATGCGTGGGATTGGACACGGACCTGGAAAAGATTCCGGAACATCTTCTGAAAGAAGAAGATCCCATTTTTGCGTTCAATAAGGCGATTATTGATGCTACCCATCAATATTGTGTGGCCTACAAACCCAATATTGCCTTTTATGAGGCATATGGTTTACCTGGATGGAAATCCTTGGAGCGTACCATGGAATACTTGAATGCCGACTATCCTGAAATATTCACGATTGCCGATGCCAAACGGGGCGATATTGGGAACACTTCCACCCGTTATGCCAAGGCCTTTTTTGAAACCATGGATTTTGATTCCATCACCATTACGCCTTATATGGGAAAGGATTCGGTGGAACCGTTTTTGGAATTTGAGGATAGGCACACCATTTTGTTGGCATTGACATCCAATGAAGGTGCTTTCGACTTTCAAACCAAAAAACTGGAAGGAGAGGAACTGTATAAAAAAGTATTGAAGACCTCCAAGACCTACAAGGGCTCTGAACGGTTGATGTATGTGGTAGGGGCGACCAAGGCCACCTATTTGCAGGAAATAAGGGAAATTATCCCGGAAAGTTTTTTATTGGTCCCTGGAGTAGGGGCGCAAGGAGGTAGTTTGCAAGACGTGTGCAAATACGGGATGACCAAAAACGTTGGGTTGTTGGTCAATTCTTCGCGCGGCATATTGTACGCCTCCGCGGGAAGCGACTTCGCGCAAATAGCTGCTGTTAAAGCGGAAGAAATCCAAAAGGAAATGGAACACGAGCTTGAAAGGTATTTCCTGTCTTAGGATAGACTTTCCAATACTTTTTTGATTCCTTGAGCTTTTCTTTTGAAGAATTCGCCCAAGCGTGTATCTACATGGGCAACCTCGGCGGCTTTCGCTATAAAATTGTTGTACATCACTTCCAAAACGGAAATGGCTTCACTTCCACTGGTGATCGGGGTTACGGTTCCGACTCTGCAATATTGATTGTTCATGATTTCCAAGATTTGTTAATATCAAAGATACGTTGAAATGCTGCCCATGGATTATGGCTTGGAGCGGTATACATCTAGAAATCAGGTCTTTTATCTAAAATTTAACGTATGAGGTCCAAAATGGGATTTATTCCTACAATGGGTTAGGATAGAATTAACGTACGCAAAATGGCTGGCACCAACTAAGAAATAGTCGTGGGAGTGGAAACAAGTTTGTTCAAAAAGGAGATTGGGAAAGAAGGAAACATAAAAAAAGCCAGTGGGAACACTGGCTTTTTAACTAACTAACTCAAAAAAATGCTAACTCAGATAACTCGTTACAAAATTCTCTTTAAACCTTCATGTCAAGGTTAACTTAACTTTAGGTTTTTGTTATAATTATTTCATTTCATTGAGTATATAACGGAGATGTTTTCAACTTATTGCATTATTCAAAAAAAATTATAATTAATCCTGCAAAGCAAACACTTTTTTTAACAGATCTGTTGTTCGAGACGAAACTTTTGTCCTAATTTCCTTTTCTTCTACAGCGATCATGGTGTACACTCCGGACAAGGCTTGATTCGTGGTATAATCAGTTAGATCTGGGTTTACGTCATTGGTCAGGGGTAAGTTGTTGTACTTGGTGATGATGTTGGTCCAGATCTTATCGGCGCCCACTTTTTGGAACGAATTCTTAATAATGGGGTTGAATTTATTGTACAGCTGTGTCTTGGTGGCCTGTTGTAAATATTGGGTGGCGGCATTATCGTTCCCCAACAAAATCTGCTTGGCATCGTTGAATGTGATGCCTTTTACTGCGTCTACAAAAATAGGAGTGGCTTCTCCTACCGCATCTTCCGCAGCCCTGTTCAATATTTTCAGACCTTCATCCGCTAGGCTTGATAATCCAATATCCCGCAAGGTTTTATCTACTTTTTGAAGCTCTTCGGGCAATAAAATCTTGACCAATTCATTTTTGAAGAATCCGTTTTCAAGGGCCAGTTTGTTCACCTGTTTTTCAATGCCCATGTTCAAAGCTTCGCGCAAACCTTGGGCAATTTCCGCATTCCCTATTCCAGTTCCTTGGGGCAATTGGTTTACAACTTGTTGTAGTTCGGCACATCCTGCCAATTGGAAAAGTAGAATGAAGGCTAGTATTCGTTTCATGATAAATCTTTTTGGTTAAGGTGAAATTACTGCGAAACCATCAAAGGACGACTTGGTTCTTCTATTTTTTAGATAAAATCACGCACATCTTTTTTGTTAAAGATGACTGTTGAATGCAAACTTGGAGTTAATTCAGTTCCAATACCAAGCTCGATTTTGCCTTTATTTCCAACATGGTACCTAGTGAAACTGTTTCACCCGTAATGGCGTTTTTACCATTTTGATGATTTTGAATCCCTTCTTTAAACCGGGTCATATCAACTTGTTGGTCTTTAATGGAATTGTTCAATACCACCATTACTGTTTCCTGTGGCTTGTCTGGAAAATACCTGAAGTACACATAAACATTGTCCGTAGGAGAAAAGTGAAGGGTCTTTCCTTTGTGGATTACCGATTTACTTTTACGCCAGTTCAACAGTTTTTTGGAATAGTTGAAATATGCTTTTTGATTTTCAGTCCTTCCCGATTCCAAGAAAGCATTTTGCGGATCGTCCGGCCATCCCCCGGGAAAATCTCTTCGGATATCCCCATCTCCCTTGCTTTTTTCACCTAACACCCCGATTTCGTCTCCATAATAAATTTGGGGAATTCCCCTCAAAGTTGCCAGTAGAGAGATGGCTAATTTATACTTGTCCAGATCCCCGTCAAAAGCCTGATTGATGCGATTTACATCATGGTTGCCCATCATGATCAAAAGGTTGTTGATGTTCGGATAGAGAAAATCCAACGTTAAATGATCATAAACCTTAAAGAGTCCATCGCCCCAATTCTGTTCTGATTGATTAAATACTTCAGGGAAAATATCGTACAAGGGAAAATCCATCACCGAAGGCAAATTGGAATTGAAACTTTGGATAGCACCAATAGCGCTGTCTTTTTGCCAAAATGCGATATGGGGCGTTTCGTGCATAAAAATCTCTCCAACAATATTCAAGTTGGGGTATTCTTCCATCACCCGAGTAACCCATTCGGTAATGCCTTCTTTATCATTGTAGGGATAGGTATCTACCCGCATACCATCCAAATTGGCATTCTCGATCCACCAAATGGCATTTTGCACCAAATAATTGACTACCATGGGATTGCTTTCATTCATATCCGGCATGGTGTAATCGAACCAACCGTCCATGCATCCTTTGGCATCATATGTTGATGCATACGGATCTATTTGGCTGGTTTGGATGTAATTGCTTCGTTTAAAACCGTTTTCACCGCCTTCCCAATAATGCAACCAATCTTGGGCTGGCAAATCCTGAATTAGCCAATGGCTAAGACCCCAATGATTGGGTACATAATCCATAATGTGTTTCATGCCACGCTGATGCAATTCTTCTGTCAGGCGGATAAAATCCTCATTACTGCCATAACGCGGATCCATTTGGTAGAGGTCGCTGCAGGCGTATCCGTGATAAGAATAGGTCTTTTCGTTATCCAAGGTCAGCGGAGTGCTCCAAAGTGTAGTGGCCCCTAGCTCATCAATATAATCAAGATGATCGATAATCCCTTGGATGTCTCCCCCGTGCCTGCCGCCTTGATCACTTCGATTGGTGAGTTCGATGGTTTTGGGATGACTGTCATTTGAGGGGTCTCCGTTGGCAAACCTATCTGGCATTAAAAGATAGATTACATCCGAAGAATCAAAGCCTTTTCGGTCTGCAGAGCCTTCCCTTCGTTCAAGGAATTTGTAATCCATGGTTGAGATGGTTCGCTTTCCCTTTTTGAACTTTATTTTGTAGCTGCCTGGTTGTAAATTTTTGGTATCCAAAGTGATAAACAGGTAATTCGGGTTTTCAGTCTTTTCAATTTTTTTGATGGTAATTTCTGGAGTGAATTCCGGTTGAAGGTCACTGATTTGATTGCCATGAACCAAGACCTGAATTTCAGGATTTTTCATACCTGTCCACCAAAAAGGGGGCTCTATACGTTGCACTTGGCCCATGCTGCTGGTCAAGACCATCAACATCAATATTGAAATGTTGTATTTCATGTGTTTGAATATTTAATGAGCCAATTTCAAGTTTGAAAAAGGGTCAGTTTTTTTAGGTAACAATTTTTTGAAGAGGGGATAAATCCCAATTAAATGCTTACGACTTCGTCATCTTTGTCATCCACCCTCGCCACCAAAAGCGCAGCGATCAAAAAGGAAATCCCACTTGTTACGAGGGCAAAAATGGGTTGTTCGTTATATAGGTATTTCACCATGGGTCCACCGATCAAAGCATTTATGATTTGGGGAATCACAATGAAGAAATTAAAAATACCCATATAAACACCCATTTTTTGTGGAGGAATGGAGCCGGCAAGAATAGCGTAGGGCATGGCCAGAATACTCGCCCATGCCACCCCGATTCCTATCATGGAAAGGATCAGCCAATTTTCATCCGGCATAATGTAAATGGATAAAAACCCAAATGCACCAATAATTAAGGATATGGCATGTGTTTTCTTACGCCCTACTTTTTTGGCTATTGCAGGAAGAAAGAAGGCAAAAATTGCCGAAACACCATTATAGATCCCGAACAGGATGCCCAACCAATCCCCTGCATTTTGATACGCCATACTCTGGTTGTCATTGGGATCCAGGCCATAAATGTGTTGCGCAATGGCCGGAAGGGAAAAAACCCAAAGACCAAATAGCCCAAACCAGGAAAAAAATTGCACCCAGCTCAATTGTCGCATGGTACGGGGCATTTTTCTGAAATCCGTAAAAATGTCGCTAAGTTTACCGGGAGCTTCTTCAATAGTTGCAGCACCTTCCGCTTGATGCAATTGGGCCATTTCTTCCGGGGTGTATTCCTTGGTAGTGAATACCGTGACCAAGACACTGGTGATGAGTACAATGGCACCTATAACAAATGAAAGCAAAAGGTTAAAAGGTACTTCACCAACTCCTGCGGTGTTTTCCAGTCCGATCCAATTGGTCAATACATAGGGCAACCAAGAACCTACCACTGCACCTATTCCGATGAGAACGGTTTGGAGGCTATAACCCAGGGTGCGTTGGTCAGAGGGTAAAATATCCGCGATCAAGGCCCGAAATGGTTCCATGGCCACATTAAACGATGCATCCATAATCATAAGCATTCCAGCACCTACCCAAAGAGCTGGCATAAAGGCAGTGAACATATCCGCATTGGGCATTAAAACAAGTCCCAATGAGGCCAGAAGGGCTCCAGTAAGGAAATATGGCCGTCTTCGTCCCAAGCGGTTCCATGTCTTGTCGCTGTAATGTCCAATAATGGGTTGCACAATGAGTCCGGTGAGGGGCGCTACGATCCAGAACCAAGATAGTTCATGGACATCGGCCCCAAAAATTTGAAGAATTCTACTGGCGTTGGCATTTTGAAGGGCAAAGCCCATTTGAATACCAAGAAATCCGAAACTAAGGTTCCAAATTTGCCAAAAATTTAATCGACGCTTTTCAAACATGTTGGGTAATCGAGAATAAACAACCGAATTAGTAAAGGTTTGATTGTCATTCATGATGAACAAATCTTAAAACCAGTACAGTTAAAGATATGTTTTTTTGAAGTATTGCAGGGAAAATTAGATGCAAGGTCAATCCACAAAATCAAAAATACCAACTGAATGTATTTAAGAATCAGGAAAAAATCACCGTTTTATTATTGTAAACCATGGTCTTTCTTGCCACGTGGAGTTGTACGGCACGTGAAAGTACAATACGTTCCAAATCCCTTCCCTTGGCAATAAAGTCATTAACAGAGTGCGTATGGGAAACGGTTGTAACATCCTGTTCAATAATAGGTCCTGCATCCAAATCCGCAGTAACATAATGGCTGGTGGCCCCAATGATCTTTACACCACGTTCAAAAGCGGCATGATAGGGTTTGGCCCCCATAAAGGCGGGTAGGAACGAGTGATGGATATTGATGATCTTTTGAGGGTATACATTGATGACCTTTGGCGATATAATTTGCATGTATCGAGCCAATACAATAAAATCCACTTGGTGTTCCTTCAACAGATATAATTGTTGGTCCTCCGCTTCGGTCTTGTTCAATTTGGTGACCGGAATATAAAAAAAGGGAATGTGGAACTGTTCCGCAACGTATTCCAAATCTTTGTGGTTACTCAAAATGAAGGGAATGTCCACGGAAAGCTCACCAGAATTGTAGCGGCTCAACAAATCGTAAAGACAGTGGTTGTATTTGGAAACGAAAATCGCCATTTTAGGTTTGTACCCATCCAAATACACCTCCCATTCCATTTGAAATTGATCGGCCAATTCGTTTTCAAATTCTTCTTTGAACTGGTCCAAAGGCAACTCTTTTTCAAATTCACTTTGCAACCGCATAAAAAAGACCCCGGCCTGTTTGTCCACATGTTGATCGAGGTAAATAATGTTCCCTTCTTGTTGATGGATAAAAGTGGTCACCGACCGAATAATACCCGCTTGATCGGGACAGTGTATAAGAATGGTAAGCTTCATGTCCAATATTTGACCAAGTAAAATTATAGGTTTCAGAAAGTGAAGCCTAAACTTCGTTCGGTTTTTGTAAAATCCTAATCAAAATACATTTTGACTTGCATTTTCTGTAAATTGCAGGGCAAATTCAGACCTTTTATTGCAGATGGAACAAATAACACCCTACAAACCCAAGAACAAAATCAGGATTGTGACCGCGGCATCGCTTTTCGATGGGCATGATGCGGCCATCAATATCATGAGGAGGATCATACAGGCTACTGGGGTTGAGGTGATTCACTTGGGGCACGATAGAAGTGTGGCCGAAGTGGTGGACTGCGCCATTCAAGAAGATGCCAACGCCATTGCCATGACTTCCTACCAAGGTGGACATAACGAGTATTTCAGGTATATGTTCGATTTGCTGAAGGAAAAGGGTGCTGGACACATCAAGATTTTTGGAGGCGGCGGCGGGGTCATCCTCCCCGAAGAAATCAAGGAGTTGATGGCCTACGGAATCGAGCGCATCTATTCACCAGATGATGGTAGGGAAATGGGCCTTCAGGGGATGATCAATGATTTGGTAAAACGTTGTGATGAAGCTGTTCCTGATTTATCCATTCCGAAGGAAAAAACATTGGAGTCGTTGTTGGAACAACGTGATCCAAATACGTTGGCTAGGTTAATTTCTTTGGCCGAGAACAGACATGAAACCTTTGAAAAGTTCCAGCCTCAAATAGAAAAAAAGCAGGGAAAAGTTCCAGTACTTGGAATTACCGGTACTGGTGGAGCAGGAAAATCAAGCTTGGTGGATGAACTGGTGCGCCGTTTCCTGATCGATTTTCCAAAAAAACATATCGGGATCATTTCCGTAGACCCCTCAAAAAGAAAAACGGGCGGAGCCCTTTTAGGTGATCGCATCCGGATGAATGCCATCAACAATGAACGGGTTTATATGCGTTCCTTGGCTACCCGTCAATCCAATTTGGCCCTTTCCAAGCATGTTGCCGAAGCGGTACAAGTCCTTAAAGCAGCTCATTTTGACCTCATCATTTTGGAAACTTCAGGCATTGGGCAATCCGATACGGAGATTTTGGAGCACAGCGATGTTTCCCTATATGTGATGACGCCGGAATTTGGTGCGGCAACCCAATTGGAGAAAATTGACATGCTGGATTTTGCGGACATTGTGGCCATCAACAAGTTTGATAAACGAGGTGCTTTAGATGCCCTTCGCGATGTAAAAAAACAATATGCTCGCAATCATGGATTGTGGCATGCCAAGGAAGATGAACTTCCCATTTTCGGGACCATTGCCTCCCAATTCAACGATCCGGGTATGAACAACCTTTATAAAAAGGTAATGGATACTCTGGTAGAAAAAGCAGGCGCCCCTTTGGATTCGACTTTTGCAGTTTCTGGTGAAATGGCTGAAAAAATATATGTGATCCCACCGGCCAGAACCCGATACCTTTCAGAGATAGCCGAAAACAATCGTTCCTATGATGCCCAAACCAAGCAACAATCCGAGATAGCACAAAAACTATACGGCATTTTCCTGACACTGGCCTCTGTATTGGAAGTGGAACCCGAAACAAACGAAGCGCTTTTGTTGGATAAATCTGGGTTGAATGAAATGGAAATCAATAAACTGGCTTCCAATCAAGCTGCCAAGGAATTAGTGGGGCTGTTGATCAAGGAATTCGACAAAGTAAAAATGCAGTTGTTGCCGCAGCATTGGGAAACCATCCTGAAATGGAAAGAAAAAGTGAATCGCTACGCTTCGGAATACTATACGTTTAAGGTTAGGAACAAGGAGGTGAAGATCAAGACCCATACAGAATCCCTTTCCCATAGCCAGATTCCGAAAGTGGTATTGCCCAAATACAAGGCCTGGGGCGATATTCTTCAATGGATTTTGCAGGAGAATGTTCCAGGGGAATTCCCATATACGGCAGGGCTATATCCGTTTAAGCGGGAAGGGGAGGACCCCACCCGAATGTTTGCGGGTGAAGGTGGCCCCGAGCGAACGAACAGACGCTTCCATTATGTAAGTTTGGATATGCCCGCAAAAAGGCTTTCCACGGCATTTGATTCGGTGACCCTGTACGGAAACGATCCAGACTACAGGCCCGATATTTATGGGAAAATCGGGAATGCAGGAGTCTCCATTTGCTGTTTGGATGATGCCAAAAAGCTGTATTCAGGATTTGACCTGAGCGACCCGATGACTTCCGTGAGTATGACCATTAATGGTCCGGCCCCCATGCTCTTGGCGTTTTTCATGAATGCGGCCATTGACCAAAACTGCGAAAAATACATCCGTGAAAATGGATTGGAGGAAGAAGTGGGGAGGCAGATCAAGGCTATTTATAAAGGTGTGGAACGCCCTTCCTATTTTGGACAACTTCCCGAGGGGAACAATGGTTTGGGATTGCTATTGTTAGGTGTGACCGGCGACCAAGTGCTCCCGAAGGAAATCTATGAAAAAATAAAGTTGGCAACTTTGCAGCAAGTTCGTGGTACAGTACAGGCCGATATTTTAAAGGAAGACCAAGCCCAGAATACCTGTATATTTTCAACGGAGTTTGCTTTAAAGTTGATGGGTGATGTTCAAGAATACTTCATTGACCATAATGTCCGAAACTTTTATTCCGTTTCCATTTCCGGTTATCATATTGCAGAGGCAGGGGCAAACCCTATAACACAATTGGCCTTTACCCTCTCTAATGGTTTTACCTACGTGGAATATTATTTGAGCAGGGGGATGGATATCAACAAGTTTGGTCCCAACCTGTCCTTTTTCTTTTCCAATGGTGTGGACCCGGAATATGCCGTGATCGGAAGGGTAGCCAGAAGGATATGGTCCAAGGCCCTGAAAGAAAAATATGGGGCCGATCCCAGGGCGCAGATGCTGAAATACCATATCCAGACCTCGGGTAGAAGCCTTCATGCCCAAGAAATCGATTTTAACGATATTCGTACCACATTGCAGGCACTTTACGCCATCTATGACAACTGCAATTCACTGCATACCAATGCTTACGATGAGGCCATCACTACCCCTACGGAGGAATCGGTTCGCAGGGCCATGGCCATACAATTGATTATCAATAAAGAATTGGGATTGGCAAAAAATGAAAACCCTTTGCAAGGATCCTTCATCATTGAAGAACTTACCGATCTGGTAGAGGAAGCGGTGCTTATGGAATTTGATAGGATTACCGAAAGGGGAGGGGTGTTGGGTGCCATGGAAACCATGTACCAGCGTTCCAAGATCCAAGAGGAGAGCCTGCATTATGAGACTTTGAAACATTCTGGGGAATATCCCATTATCGGCGTAAATACTTTTTTGAGTTCCAAGGGATCTCCGACCGTTTTACCGGCTGAGGTGATCAGGGCAACGGAGGAAGAAAAACAAAACCAGATCAAGACCTTGCAAAACCTTCACAAAAGGGAAAAAAATCAGTCTGCAATACAATTGAAGGAACTGCAAGAGGTAGCCATCAACAATGGAAACATTTTTGAAAAACTGATGGAAGTGGCCAAGTATTGCTCTTTAGGTCAGATTACCGAAGCCTTGTTCCAAGTAGGTGGGCAATATCGTAGGAATATGTAGCGGAGTATCAATCGTTTCTGTTGGACAGAGACCTTCTCCACTTTTTAAAGGTGATCCGGAAGGTTTTGATTTCACGGCGAAGAAGGTTTAGATATTCCTTTTCCTTTACACCATCCCTTTCAAGCCCATTGCAATAGGCTAAAATGTTTCGGGTCATGATGTTTACAAAGGAAAGACTTCTCATTCTTACGGAGTAGGAGTTGCTCAAAGCGGCCTGCTCCACCTCTTTGGTGATCAGAAGGGCATCGGTAACCAAGGATTTGGTAATGTCGTCTCGAAAACTATCGATTTGGCGAAAGGACAGCATTTCCCTATTATGCGCAAAATAAGAGGCAACCGCTTCGCTCAAATCTCGTAGAGCCAAGGATTTACGGTATACAAGCAAGGTATTAAGAGAACTTCTCTCCATCTTTTCAAAAGCAATTTTGTACCATAAAATTACGGACGATTGAAAAATTCTTACTTTTGTTTTTTAAGTAATGATTTCATTTGGCTTTAAAAAGCAAAATTTATCGCCTTATTTTCTTTTCAAATGAAGATAGATGATCTGAACTGGCAAATCCTTGGGCACCTGCAACGAAATGCAAGGGAATCTTTTGCCAATATTGGACGTAAGGTTGGGCTCACTTCGCCAGCGGTCGCAGAGCGGGTCAAGAAGATGGAGGATATTGGGATCATCGAGGGCTACCGGGCCAATATTTCCTATGTGGAGGCAGGTCATCAGTTGAAGGCCATTATTATGTTGAGAGCTTTCATGGGCAAACTAAAGCCCTTTTTGGACAAGGTGAAATCCTTTCAAGAAGTGGTCAATTGTTATAGGATCACGGGTAACGAAAATATCATTATGGAAGTGGTATTGCGGGACCAATCGCATCTGGAAAAATTCATTGACGAACTTATTGTATATGGTGAATGCCGAACCCACATTGTGCTATCCAATGTTGTGGCCCATGCACCTATAAAGAAGGGTAAGGTCTCCAAATAGGTTTCGTCAAAAAAATAAGGGCCAAATGGTTTTGGCTAGATTTTTGTGCAACAATTGCTATGAAGAAAATTTATTTTACCGCCATTCTGTTCACCATTTTAGGACCTTTCATCAATGCCCAAAAAATGGTTTTGAAAAAGGGTGAGATCATTGAAAACCTGATGGTCAATGATTCCCTTAAAAGTACATTTTCCCTTTACTTGCCAACTAATTTCAGTACGGATACCCAATGGCCCCTGCTGATGGTTTTTGATGTGCACGGTAAGGAAAAGCAGGCAATGTCCATGTTCGTGCTGGCTGCCGAAAAGGAAGGGTACGTTTTGGCCGCCCCAAAAATGGTGGATACGCTTTCATTGACCAATAATATGCTTTTAACGGGCAAGACCATTGAAGAAGTGGTGAATATTTTACCGATTAGGAAAGGTAGGGTTTATGCCGCGGGAGCTTCTTCTGGCGGCCGGTTTGCGACCTTGGTGCCCGTTTTTATTCCTGGGGTGAAAGGTGCCATTTCAATTGGTTCTTCTTTGGCAAATAGGGAGTTGTTGAACATCAAGAGTCCTTTTCATTTCATCGGTATGGTCAGCAAGGACAATTTTGAATACACATCGATGTTGACAGATACCAAATTGTTGGACAAAATGAAGTTTCCGAACCAAATGCTGCTGTTTGATGGAAACAAGGATTGGCCCGGCGTTGAATATCTGGAAAAAGGAATGCAACTTTTTACCTTGGATGCCATGGGGCGTAATCTGATTCCCAAGGATTCAGTTTATGTGGAAAAAGCCTATACAGAAGATTTGGCCAAAGTGAACCATCTGAAAAGCATCGGGGATTTGCTTTGGGCAGAACAATATATGACCGAGATGATGTCCATTTACGGAGCCCACAAAAATTTGGACTCCCTTAGATCGGTTCAGAAGGAATTGAGAAAGGACAAGCAATTCAGGGCCATGGGCCGCAATGAAAATGCTGCATTTCTCAAGGAATCCTTGTTAAAAGAAGACTTTCAATATTATATGGAAGAAGATGTGTACACCCATAATTTCAATAATTTGGGTTGGTGGAACCATCAAATGGGCGAAATTCAAAAATATAAGAACGCAACAGATCCTTATGAAAAGGAAATGGGAAATCGGTTATTGGGATTCGTCAATGCTTTGGCGGAGGATAATATAGATGTGATACAATCCAACAACGTGATCGATGAGGATGCCTTGGCATTTCTATTTATGTTAAAGACCATTTTGGAGCCTGATAATTTTGAATACTATCTGAAAACCATATCCTTGAGTGCCAAAAACGAGGATTTTGGCACTTCTTTGTTCTATTTGGAAGAAGCCTTCAAAAAAGGGTTCAAGGACAAGGAAAAGCTTTACAATTTGGAAGGTACGGCCTTGTTCCGTATTACTCCTGAATTTAACGATTTGATATCCAAATACTTGAAGGATGCTCTTTATGAAATAGATGAAAATTAATTTTCCTGTTACCTTTGTTTAAAATCCTTCAGATGAAATATTGGAGTCTACTATTTCTTTTGTCCTTGGTGTCTTGTGGACAGGGAAAAAGGTATCATGATGAATCCACGGAATCCACAAAATCTGCCCTTGTGGCTGATATTTTAAAATTTCAGGAAGAATTGGATGCCAGTTTTAGGGATCCTGAGGAATCTCCCCTTCCAGATAAATACCGAAAGGATTTTGAAGGGTTGGACTATTTTGAGCCCGATACTACTTATGTGGTGAAAGCCAAGTTGGTGCGTACCCCGGATGCCGAACCTTTTTTTATGCCGACCACTACTGATAGAAAAACACATGAGGTTTTATATGGTATTGCCCATTTTACCTTGAATGGGGAAGCACGGCAACTGGAAATTTATCAAAGTTTGGACTTGATCCAACAGGAAAAGTACAAGGACTATCTTTTTTTACCTTTTAATGATGCTACCAATGGAGAAGAAACGTATGGTGGAGGTCGCTATATAGATCTTTCCATTCCGGATGGGGATACCTTGGTAATTGATTTCAATAAGGCTTACAATCCGTATTGTGCCTATAACAAAAAGTACTCCTGCCCTCTAGTGCCAAGGCAAAACTATTTGAGAACTAAGGTGAGAGCAGGAGTTAAAGACTTTCATAGCGACTAAAAAAGCCTTAAACCAACGGAATAAGGCTCTTTAGTTTCTACATATGATTTGTTTCTAGAAAGAATAGATGGCTGCAAAAAGTACAGAGGCCAAGCTTTTCGTTGGAGACAGGTCATTATCGATAAAAGTATCTTCGGAAGAGCTGTCCAAACGAATTTCTGGTTTTAGAATAAGGTCTCCAATGGTAGCACTACCGGTCAAGGTAACCGCGAAAACATTTCCATCTCCCTCTGGATCTGCCCCAACTCCTGTTATTTCTTCACCAAAGAAATCTCCTGCCATAAAATATTCACCGCGTAGCCCAAGGCTGAAAGTTTCGGATACGGCATATTGTGGATAAAGGGCAACACCGGTGAAAGAACCACCATTGTCTTCAATGGAGAAGTGGGCCGCATTCAATCCTAGATAGAAATCTTCGGAAAGATCAAATCCACCTGTAAAGTCGATTTCGTAGCTACTTTGGCTATAAACAAAGTTCAAAAACTGACCTGAATAACCCAATTGGGCACCTACGGCGTAATCACCGGTCGGGTTGAATTCGGTAAGGTCTGTTGGGTTCATTACGGCCAACATGGCTGACCATTCGTTGCCAAGATCAAAATCAGCTTTCAAACCGGTATGGCTAAAAGGGCCATAAGAGAATAAGTAAGAAGTACTGTAGTTGAAGTTTGCCACGGGAGAAATTACCTCGTATCCCAAGAAAGTGTTGAAGTTACCAAAGGTAAGGGTCACGGCATCACTAACATTCCAATATACATACAATTGGTTAACGATGTCACCGGTTGCAGAATACATAGGAGAAGCAAAGACGGCATCCGTACCGCGAGGGCCAAATACCAAATCGGCTACAAAACCTACTTTTTCACCTTCATAGGCGGCAACTAGGTTGGCCATGCCCAATGAAAATCCGGGCAAGTTGGCAAAAGAGGAACCTGGAGCAATGGCATCCTCGTCATTTGGAGCGGTCATGTTGGCCCTATAATAGGCATCTACCGATCCGCTGAAGCTAAATTTTGGTTTTTCTTCCTCTTCTTGTGCAAAAGCAGAAATTGATACCAGGGAAAGTATGGCAAAGGCCAAATTTTTTACGAAATTTGTATTTATAATCGCTTTCATATCATATTCATTTTGAGTTGTCCCTTTGGGATAAATTGTTGTTTAAATTGTGAGTTTTTGATTGAAAAGGTTATCAACGGAGCGTTTGGCAGAACGCTCCGTCTTCTTTTCTTGATGTTGTGAGTTTTTAATTGTTCTGAGAGGTGATATGCTCTGGATAAGCTTCCACACCATGTTCGTGAATATCGAGCCCTTCGATTTCCTCTTGTTCCGATACGCGGAGACCGATAGTTTTCTTCAAGATGAAAAGGATCACAAAGGTGCCAAGGGCGGCCCAGGCGATGTAAGCCAAAGATCCATAAGTCTGTACCCAAAGAAGTTTGGCACTTCCACCGTATAACAAACCACCATCCAAAGCGAACAGGCCGATCAGAACGGTTCCTAGGAATCCGCAGACACCGTGTACGGAAATAGCACCAACCGGATCATCGATCTTCAATTTTTTATCGATGAACTCAATGGAGAAGACCACGGCCAATCCACAAATAAGACCAATGGCAAGACTTCCAACGGCGCTAACGGCACCACAGCCTGCTGTAATACCAACCAATCCGGCCAAAGCACCGTTTAAGGTCATTGAAATATCCGCTTTTCCGTAACGGACCCAAGTCAAAAGAAGTGCGGCGATGGCGCCCATGGCAGCGGCCAAGTTGGTGTTGATGATCACACTGGTGGCGGCAACGGTATCGTCACCACCCCATGCTAACTGGGAACCTCCATTAAAACCGAACCATCCCAACCAAAGGATCAATACTCCAAGAGCACCGAACATCATGTTGTGACCAGGGATAGCCTGTGCCTTGCCATCTACATATTTGCCAATACGGGGACCTACCATGATGGCAGCAACCAAAGCGGCACCCCCACCAACGGCATGTACAACGGATGAACCGGCAAAATCGATAAATCCTGCGGTGTTCAGCCAAGCATCATCATCAAATGGCCAGTACCAACTACCGGAAATTGGGTAGATCAACGTGGTCATAACGGCTGAGAAAATAAGGTAAGTGGAAAACTTGGTCCTGCCTGCAATGGCTCCTGATACAATCGTGGCAGCGGTTGCACAGAATACGGTCTGGAAGAACAGGTTGTACCAATCCGTGGCACTGAAAAAGAAATATCCTTGATCGGATGGGCTGGATCTGAAAAAACCTCCGGCCACAAGGTCGCTACCATACATAATACCATAACCTAGGGCCCAGAACATGACCGAGCCTATGGCAAGGTCCATGAAGTTCTTCATAATAATGTTACCTGAGTTCTTACTGCGGGTAAAACCTACCTCAACCAAGGTAAATCCTGCTTGCATGAAAAATACTAAAACAGCTGCAATGGTAATCCATAGGGCACCCATATCGCCTGTGATGGCTTCTACAGCTTTTTCTATCGCTTCTTGTTCTTGTAGAATCATAATCTAAATTTTTGAGTTGTTTTTGGTTATACTTTTAATTGATTCCGGCGCTACCGCTTTCCTTGGTTCGGATCCTGTAGGCCTCGATCATGTCGGAAACGAAGATTTTTCCATCTCCAACGTTACCTGTGCTTGCAGTGTCCAATAAGACGTTCACGGTTCTTTCCAGAAAGTCATCGGATACCACGATAACCAAATACCTCCTCTGTATATCGCTGGTGCTGTAAGAAATACCGCGATATACATGTCCTTGTTTTTCGTTGCCAACCCCTGTTACATCCCAGTAACTAAAGAAATTGACCTCAATCTGATGCAGTGCTTTTTTCACTTCATCAAACTTTGATTTTCTAATAATTGCCTCGACTTTTTTCATAATTAAGTAGTTAATTGATGTCTCAAATATATAGTAATTCGCAAAAGACTATTAAAAAAGGGAGGGTTATCAGTCCATTTTTACGGGTATAAAAAAAAATACCCCTAATATTTTAGGGGTATCTAATTTTAAATAAACTTTTGTTATTTATTTGTTGATTTTTTTTTAACATTATCACTTTGGAAATTAATTTTTATCATTAAATACCAATAAAGAAGATGTTAATGTTTAAGTTTTAACAAAATTTAACTATAAAAATGTAATTTGTAACTATCCCAGATGTTTAGCCAGCCAAAGCCCCAAAATCACTGCAAGAACGCCAAAACAGATGCTTGTGACCATATAAATGCCCAAATTCAGAAGGTCGCCGTTCCTTAAAAGAGAGTGTTTTTCAAAAGCGAAGGCAGAGAAGGTGGTAAACCCGCCACAAAAACCCGTGGCAAAAAATAAAGTGCTATTGTAGGTAAGGATATTTCCCTTTGCGGACAAGCCTAAAACAAGTCCAATGAGCAAGCAGCCCAAAATATTGACAAGAAAGGTGCCTAAAAAGAAATTATGGAGTAAAGGATTTAAGGGTTTGGAAATTAGGTAGCGAAGTACACTGCCAAATCCCCCACCCAAAAAAACAAGAAAGGCCTGTTTCATGCCCTAAAGGTACAAACTATACCGCTTCCTTGTATTCGGTTTCGGATGCCTCTCGGGGGAAGAGTCTTGGTAATGAGGTTTCCGAAATTTTTCGAATTGGTTTTCTTAATCTTTCGCCTGCCCCGTTGACGCTAAAGATCAACAGTATTGCATTAATAGCGAGTAAAATGAAAAGGATGCTTAAGAATAACGTCATTTTTTCTGCTAAATTAATGTTAAACAAAAGTACGTCTTTTCCTATAGTATACGAGTCAAACCAGGTTTAATGTTGTGTAAATGAGCATTTTTGTGGTAAACTCAATTCATGTGTTAATTTTTAAGAAAGTATTTGATAAGGAACAGGATTATTATGAAAGTTATAAAGGAAACAAGAATCCAGATGACGCCTTTGTAATTTTTTCGATGGAGTTTTTTGTCCTTTTTATAAGATAGGGTGACAATCACTACAAAGACCAGAAAAAAAAGAATGGCGAAGATGAGCTGTCCCGTGCTGAACATATTTTTTATTTTTATACAAATCTAAATCAAATCGAGAGTAATGGAAAGTAAAATAAAGGCAGTGGAACTTTTTCACAATTCCTTCGGGCTTGGGGTGTTGCATGAGCCTGTGGCAGATCTGGGGAAAGAGAAAAATATGTTGAGGTTCAATTTGATGGACGAAGAGAACAAGGAGTACCTGGAAGCTGCCAATAATGGAGATTTGGCAGAGGTTGCCGATGCGCTGGGGGATATGTTGTACATTCTCTGTGGAACAATTTTGGAGCATGGCTTGCAGTACAAAATAGAGGAAGTCTTTGAAGAAATACAAAGAAGCAACATGAGTAAGTTAGGTGCCGATGGGAAACCGATCTATAGGGAAGACGGCAAAGTGCTAAAGGGTCCCAACTATTTTAAACCGGATATTCAAGCTATTATGGACAAATAAAAAAAAAGCACCTTTAAAAGGTGCTTTTTTTTTATTTGTTATTGAACAGGATACCGCCATCCGAATTTGTCCTCAGCTCGGTTATATTGAATATCGGTAATGCGTTTTTTCAACATGGATGCATAGCTGTCGGTCAGTTCTGGAAGGGTGTAATCCTCGCCATGATAACCAAAACCGGAAATTGGCGAAACTACGGCCGCTGTACCGGCTCCGAACATTTCTTTAAGGGAGCCGTTTTTGGCGGCTTCCACCAATTCGTGAACGGAAATCTTCCTTACCTCAGTTTTGATGCCTTCATCCTTGGCAATGTCCAAAATGCTTTTTCGGGTGATTCCGTCCAAGATACGATCATTGGTCGGGGCGGTCATCAAAGTATCGTTAATGCGAACAAAAACGTTCATGGCACCCGCTTCTTCAATGAATTCGTGGGTATTGTCATCCGTCCAGATCACTTGTTGGTAGCCCTTGGCGGCCGCCAATTGGGTTGGGTAGAATTGGCCGGCGTAGTTTCCACCTGCCTTGGCATAACCTACACCACCATTGGCGGCACGGGAATAGGTCTCTTCGATCAACACTTTCACCTTTCCTGAAAAATAGGAACCTGATGGTGCACAGGCGATGATAAATTTATATTCGTTTGCTGGGGAGGCATGAAAACCATTCCCTGATGCAAAAACAAAAGGCCTAATATATAAGGAACTGCCTGCGTTGGTAGGTATCCAGTCACTTTCCAATTGGATGAGCGCGTGGAGGCCATCCATAAAATGGGATTCTGGCAGTTGTGGAATGGCCAACCGTTCCGCTGATTTGTTCAATCGCTTGAAATTCTCCAAAGGGCGGAACAACCATACCTTGCCATCCTCATCCTTATAGGCTTTCATTCCTTCAAAAATGGATTGGCCATAATGGAAGATTTTAGATGAAGGGTCCAGGGAAATGGGTTGATAGGGAACAATCTTTGGAGCTTCCCATTCACCATTTTTATAATCACAGACCAACATGTGGTCCGTATAAACGCTTCCAAAGGACAAATTGTCAAAATCCACCTCGTGGATTTTGGAGGTTTTAGCTTTCTCTATAGCTATGTTGTTAACCATTGTTTCCATATCACTTACATTTACAATGTTAAAATTAGCTATTTATTGTTAGTTTTGAATGCTATGCAAATCTAAATATCATACTTGATCTACAAACTTTTAAAACTTATTAAAAATGAAGATTTTTAACACTATCGCTATTGTATTGTTATTGATTTTGGGAGTTTCCTCATGCAAGCAAGAGGCTATAAAGGGTGATTATTACGGTCAGGAATTTGCAGTTTCCGGAAAAGCTGCCAAGACTTCTGCCACTTATGATGGTATCGGTGCCAAGGACTCCCTTCAGACTCAGATGATCGGGGAGATTACCGAAGTGTGCCAAGCAAAAGGTTGTTGGATGAAGGTAAAGTTGGATGCCGACAATGAGGTTTTTGTTCGTTTTAAGGACTATGGATTCTTTGTGCCCAAGGATGCCGCTGGCAAAACTGTGGTCATGAACGGTGCCGCTTTTTTTGAGGAAATGTCCGTTGACGACCAAAAACATTTTGCTGAGGACGAGGGTGCATCGGAAGATGAGATCGCTTTGATCACTGCCCCAAAAAAGACCCTTCGCTTTGAAGCAGATGGTGTGCTCATTGCCAATTAAATCTTGAAAAGAAAGATCATCGATACCGCGGATGGCTCCAAAACCATCCAAATTGAAGATTGGGACGAGCAGTATCATTCCAAGCACGGTGCCGTTCAGGAGGCCTATCATGTTTTTATTGAGCATGGACTAAGACTGTTCCAAAATGATGAGATCCATATTTTGGAAATAGGCTTCGGAACCGGGCTTAATGCCCTCATTACGTTATTGGAGGCTCCCAAGCAGCATCTCAAAATCCAATATGTTGGGGTGGAAGCCTATCCCGTTACTATGGAGGAAGTGGAACATTTGGATTACTGTAATCAATTAAACGCAGAAAGTTCAAGTGAACTTTTCAAGTTGATGCACCAATCCAATTGGGAAGAAATGGTGACTATCAACGATTCCTTCCATCTGCTCAAACAAAAGAAGGATTTTAGGGAAATCAAGGAACAAAATTTGTTCAACCTTGTTTATTTTGATGCATTTGGTGCTCGGGTACAGCCAGACCTTTGGACAGAAGACATCTTCAAAATCATGTTCAATGGCTTGGTACAAGGTGGGGTTTTGGTCACTTATGCGGCTAAAGGTAGTGTACGTAGGGCCATGCAGGCGGTGGGTTTTACGGTTCAGCGTTTGCCCGGACCACCAGGGAAACGAGAAATGCTCCGTGCCGTCAAAAAATGAGGCTTGCCAATATACTGTTAATGCGGGTGACTTGAATTGTCTTAAATTGTTTTAAAGTTTGAACAATTGTGTTAAACCTAAATTAACGTCTCATAAACAGCCACTTAAAGCATTAAATTTGTTTCAAAATGATAGTATGAGGGTGTTGATTACAGGGGCAACGGGTCTGGTGGGCCAAGCAATCACCAATGTCTTGCATTCCAAAGGCATTCCCGTTAACTATTTAACCACAAGCAAAGATAAAATCACCAAGTTGGATGACTTTAAAGGTTTTTATTGGAATCCATCCAAAGGTGAAATTGATGTGGACTGTTTCGAGAATGTGCAGGCCATTATCAATTTGGCTGGGACCACCATTGCCAAAAGATGGACCCCCATCCACAAGAAAAAAGTAATATCCAGTAGGGTAAAAAGTTTGAAGGCCCTAAAAAAGGGGCTACAACAAGTTGGAGTCAATGATGTGGAATGTTTGGTTTCCGCATCGGCCATTGGTGTTTACCCTGATTCCCTTTCCCATTATTATGAAGAGGACGAAAAAGATCTTGACAAAGGATTTTTGGGCAAGGTGGTCAAAAAATGGGAGGCCGAAGCGGATACGTTCAAGGAATTTGGTATCAATGTGGCCAAAGTCCGGATTGGGGTTGTATTATCTACCGAAGGCGGGGCCCTTCCCAAAATGGCCATGCCCATCAAGAATTTTGTGGGTTCACCGCTGGGCAGTGGAGATCAATGGCAATCTTGGATCCATATTGAGGATTTGGCACAACTGTTCGTCTTTATTGTGGAGAATAACCTGAAAGGAGTATACAATGGGGTGGCACCCAATCCGGTGACGAACACCAAAATGACCAAGGAAGTGGCCAGGATATTGGAACGTCCGTTGTGGATGCCAAACGTTCCCAAATTTGTGCTTCGGGCAGTGTTGGGCAAAATGGCGACATTGGTGTTGGCCAGTCAGCGTGTTAGCAGCAAAAAAATTGAAAAGAAGGGATTTACCTTTCAATATGCCAACATTTGTACAGCTCTTTTGAATCTTTATTCTGATGAAAAACAAGAGGAGTCCTCGCCCTTGGAAACCGCTAAAAACGAGCTGGTCTGACCTTAAAAGGTTCAATACGATATGTTTATCAATCCGCCTAGGCGGATTTTTTTATGATTTGTGGTGACATTTTGACATTTTTGGACAATTGGCAGTACTTTTGCCATTTCAAAACGGAAACAAAACAGACATAAAATGAGCAATAACAGTAAGGTTGAGGAAATGGAAGACGAGCCAAAAAATGGCCAAACTACCGATAGTACTGAGCTGAACGAGGAAAATAGTGATATGGACCAAACCAATGACCAAGAGGAAGCGGTTTCTGTTGAGGATCAATTGAGGAAAGATTTGGCCAATGAAAGGGATAAGTTCCTGAGACTTTTTGCCGAGTTTGAGAATTTTAAGAAAAGAACCTCAAAAGAGCGTATGGACCTGTTCAAAACGGCAGGACAAGAAGTCATAGTGTCCCTATTGCCCGTTATGGATGATTTTGACCGCGCCCTTAAAGAACTAGCCAAATCCGAGGACAAGGAAATGTTTACAGGCGTGGAGCTCATCAGCAATAAATTTAAAGAGACCCTAAAGAACAAAGGCTTGGAAGAGGTTGAAGTGAACCAGGGCGATGCCTTCGATGCTGATGTGCACGATGCCATCACCCAAATTCCAGCACCGGATAAAAAACTGAAAGGCAAGATCATCGATGTGGTCGAAAAAGGGTTCAGACTCGGAGACCGCATCATCAGACATCCAAAAGTTGTGGTAGGTAACTAGAGTTATATGAAGGAGGATTTTTACGAAATATTGGGAGTCTCCAAGGGAGCATCCGCAGCGGAAATAAAAAAGGCCTATCGAAAGAAGGCCATTGAATACCACCCTGACAAGAACCCTGGTGATGCCAAGGCGGAGGAAATGTTTAAAAAGGCCGCGGAAGCATATGAAGTTCTTGGTGACCCGGACAAACGAGCCAAATACGACCAGTTCGGTCATGCCGCTTTCGATGGCAGCGGTGGCTTTGGTGGTGGAGGCATGAACATGGAGGATATCTTCAGTCAATTTGGGGATATTTTTGGGGGTGCCTTTGGCGGCGGATTCAGCGGATTTGGAGGATTCGGTGGCGGACAACGTAGGATGAAGGGGAGCAATCTTCGAATCCGAGTAAAACTGAATCTGGAAGAAGTGGCCCATGGGGTAGAGAAAAAAGTGAAGGTGCGTAGAAAGGTGCAGGCAGATGGGGTTACGTATAAAACCTGCCCAACCTGCAATGGAACCGGCCAGATCATGAAGATCACCAACACCATTTTGGGGAGAATGCAAACCGCCACAACATGCAGTACCTGCGGTGGTTCGGGTCAGACCATTGATAAAAGACCTGCCGGCGCGGATGCCCAAGGACTCATCATAGAAGAGGAAACCGTTTCCATCAAAATTCCACCAGGCGTAGAGGACGGCATGCAACTGAAGGTTTCCGGAAAAGGAAATTCAGCCCCAGGGAACGGAGTTCCCGGAGATTTGTTGGTGGCCATTGAGACTGTGGAACATGATACGTTGAAACGGGAAGGAGACAATCTGCATTATGACCTTTATATCAGTATTTCCGAGGCCGTTTTGGGCAGTTCTAAGGAAATCGATGCTATTGGTGGTAAGGTGCGCATTAAGTTGGAGGCAGGAATTCAGTCTGGTAAAATATTGAGATTGAGGGGAAAGGGAATCACAAGCCTGAATGGGTATGGTAGCGGAGACCTTTTGGTACATGTGAACGTATGGACCCCTAAGGAAGTGAACAAAGAACAAAAGGAGTTTTTTGAGCGCATGCAAAATGACGAGAATTTTATGCCAAAACCAGAAAAATCCGATAAATCTTTCTTTGAAAAAGTGAAAGATATGTTCTCTTAATTAGAAAAAATATTTCTGTTTAAATAAAAAACGTATATTTGAAACTGATGTTGGGTGACCGATATCTAATTTTCTTTTTCATAGCAATTTTTTTCCCATCCTTGAATTTTTTAAGGGTGGGTTTTTGTTTTTAAGGGATATCAGGTATTGGGCAATTACATATCTTTGAAAAAATAGTTTACATGGATCATATCCTTGTTGCCAAAAATGTTTCCAAAACCTATGGAAACTATACAGCGTTGAGCAACATTTCACTCGAGATTCCTAAAAATTGCATTTACGGACTTTTGGGCCCGAATGGGGCAGGGAAGACCTCTTTTATACGTATCATCAACCAGATTACGCATCAAGATGCTGGGGAGATTTTTTTCAATGGGGAACGTTTGTCCCCCAAGCATATTTCCCAGATTGGCTATTTGCCAGAGGAAAGAGGGTTGTACAAAAGTATGAAGGTGGGCGAACAGGCCCTTTACCTTGCCCAGCTCAAAGGATTGTCCAAGCACGATGCCAAGGAAAAGCTCAAGTTTTGGTTCGAGCGGTTGAACATTGGTGATTGGTGGAACAAGAAGATTCAAGAACTTTCCAAAGGAATGGCGCAAAAGATCCAGTTCATTGTTACCGTTCTACATGAACCCAAGCTGTTGATCTTTGATGAACCTTTCAGTGGGTTCGATCCCATCAACGCCAATATCATAAAAGATGAGATCCTTAAACTGAAGGAACAGGGCACCTCCATTATCTTTTCCACCCACAGAATGGAATCCGTTGAGGAACTGTGCGAGTATATCGCCTTGATACATAAATCAGAAAAGATATTGGATGGAAAATTGGCAGATATCAAGAACGCATACAAGGACAATATTTTTGATGTGGGCCTACAAGTGGAAGAAAATGGGGAAGCGTTGATGAAATCGCTGGCGGATAAATTCAACATCCTTTCCTCCAACTTGGACCGACAAGATCGACAATTGGATTTTAAGGTGCAGTTGCCTTCATCCCATACGGGTGACATTTTAAGGGAATTGTCCACAATGGGGAACTTGTATCGTTTTGACGAAACCATCCCATCCGCGAACGACATTTTTATCCAAACTGTAAACAACAAGGAAAATGGCAAATAAACTCGGATTGATCATAAGGCGGGAGTATTTGGCCAAGGTCAGGAACCGTTCCTTTATTGTAATGACCATATTAAGTCCCTTGTTGATCGTGGGCATGATCCTATTGATCGCCTATCTGGCCAAGATCAATGATAATGAGACCAGGGTCATCTCGATTTTGAACGAAAGTCAATTTTTTAACCAAGAATTTAAACCCTCCAAAAGCTTGACCTTTGTGCAATTGGACAACTTAACCTTGGAACAGGCAAAGGATTCCACCAATGCGTTGGAATATTATGGATTGTTGCATATTCCTGAAGGCGATACGGTGGAAGAAGTGGCCCGTGCCACTTATCTGTTCACCAAGGACAACCCAAATTCCAGTGTGACCCAAAAATTGGAATCGATTTTCCAGAGGCAGTTGCGCCAGGACCGGCTCAAAAAACTAGGGGTGTCTTCGGATCAGTTTTCAAGCGTGGAAGCCCCCTTCGAGATCAATCTGGCCACTTTTGATGGTGAAAGGAGTATAAAGGGTATCAATGAGATCAAGGCCTTTATCGGTGGTGGTTTCGGATATGCCATCATGATGTTCATTATTATTTATGGAGGATTTGTGATGCGGAGTGTGATCGAGGAAAAGACCAGTAGGATCATAGAGGTCATTATTTCGTCGGTTAAACCTTTCCAGTTGATGTTGGGTAAGATCATTGGCAATTCCTTGGCGGGATTGACGCAGTTCACTATTTGGATCATATCGGCATCGGTATTGTTGTCGTTGGTCGTGATGATATTGGGGATTGACCTAAGTGCCCTATCCGGGGACACGAATATGCCGGCTGGCCCTATGGGCGGAATGTCGCAATTGGCCCCAATGGATAGTGATATGATGATGTACACCAAAGAGATTTTGGATATTCCCTGGGGAATTCTGGTCATATCGTTTTTCATCTATTTTGTACTCGGTTATTTGATCTACAGTTCCATTTATGCTGCCATTGGTGCCGCGGTGGATAATGAAACGGATACGCAACAGTTTATTTTTCCGATTATAATGCCCTTGATGTTGGCCATTTATGTAGGGTTCTTTTCCGTGTTCAGCAATCCACACGGGCCCATTGCCGTTGGTTTTTCGCTCTTTCCGCTTACATCGCCCATTGTTATGTTGATGCGACTCCCTGGAGGAATAGGAGAAGGAGGTGTACCTTTATGGCAATTTTTGTTGTCCATTTTCCTATTGATTGTTACCTTTTTGGGTATTGTTACTTTGGCGGCCAAAATTTATAGGGTCGGGATATTGATGTACGGTAAAAAACCTACCTACAAGGAATTGGTAAAATGGTTGAGATATTGATTCGATATGCAAAAAGGTTCTGAAGAATTAAAGGAGATCATTAAGGATGATATTTGGGGATCTATCAAGGAGTTTCTAGACCTGGGCTTTCATATTGGCCAAGGGGAGAAGTCCATAAACTTAACACTTGGGTTGCTTCTTTTGCTTACGGTTGCCCTGGTGGCCACCAAGTTTCTTTTAAAATGGTTGCGGTATCTGCTTACCCGAAAGATGGAGTTGGAGGACCAGCAAAAGTTTACCAGTGTTTTTAAGTTCACCAATTATGTAATCTATATTGTGGCCGTACTGGTCACCTTGAGTGCGGCGGGGATTGATATCACCTTGGTGATTACCGCATCTGCCGCCTTGTTCGTTGGTTTGGGTCTGGCCCTTCAGGAATTGTTCAAGGATGTTCTGGGAGGAATTTTTATCATTATTGATAAATCCCTGCAAGTGGGTGACGTGGTGGAGGTCGATGGCAAGGTTGGAAAAGTTTTCGAGATCAAGTTACGCACTACGAGGGCCATTACTAGGGACGATAAGGTATTGATCCTACCGAACCACAAGTTTATCAGTGATATTGTTTACAATTACACCCAAAACCATAAGACCACTCGTGAAAAGGTGTCCGTTGGTGTGGCCTATGGAAGTGATGTGGTTTTGGTCACCCAGTTGTTGGAGCAAGTGGCCGCATCACAAAAGCAAATCTTGAAAAACCCGAAACCCTTTGTCCTCTTTGATGATTTTGGAGATTCGGCACTGATGTTCTCCCTTAATTTTTTCACCAATGACAGTTTTAGGGATCCAAGGATTAAAAGCGAACTACGGTACAAGATCAACGCCAAGTTCAAGGAGAACAACATAAGCATTCCTTTCCCACAACGCGATGTACATATTATTCAGTCAAAATCATAACAAGACATAAAAACCTCATTTCACCATAGTGCAAACTGGGGGCTGTTGGCCTTCATTGTAATATTCTGTTGCAGCCTGGGCACCGCGCAGAGCACCGATGTTCTTAGGATAGAATACCTGAACATGCCCCCGAACGATACGGGCATAAAAACGCAACGCTACAAGGCGCTTTTCAATTTGCCCATAAAGATCAACGCAAAAAATGATTATCTCATCACTGGGTTGGAATATAACCGTTTCGATATGGGTTATACGGAAAACTATCCCTTTGATAAAAAGGAGTTGATCAGGTTCCATATCATTGATATGAACTTTGGGTATATCACCAAATGGAACGAGAACTGGAACATCGTTGCCATTCTTACGCCTAGGTTGGCCTCCAATTTTATCAGCGGAACGGTCACCGATGACTTTTTTTTGAACGCCACGGCAACTTTTTGGAAAGAAAAACCCAAAGCCGAAAAACCCTATCGTATCGTCCTGGGCCTTACCTATAATAGTACTACGGGGCTTCCGGTGCCATTGCCCTTGATTAGCTATTACCGTAGGTTTCATCCAGATTGGGCCTTTACCCTTGGAATCCCGCGTTCTGACCTAAAATATTACGTATCCAAAAAACATGTTTTCGAAATGGCACTATTCTTGGACGGGTACTTTATAAATCTCCAGAACAGTATTCTTTTGGAGGACGGCCAAGTGGCCTCAAAAATTTCGCTTACCTCATTGTTGGGCACCGTTGGTTACCAATACAATATTTCAAACCGAATGGCCATTTTTGCCATGGTGGGCAGATCGGTGGTGCAAGAGGGCAAATTGAGGAATGATGAGCAAGGGAATGTATTTTTGTTGAATGATGAGTCAAATTTTTATATTAGGACTGGCTTCAAGATTGGAATTTTTTAAAAGATAAGGTATGTCAAAGATTTTGGTGATAGAGGACGAATCGGCGATCAGAAGGGTTTTGGTCAAAATATTGGCCGAAGAAAGCGATAGCTACAACGTAATGGAAGCCGAGGATGGCCTGCAAGGTATAGAGACCATCAAAAAGGAAGATTTTGACCTGGTACTCTGCGACATCAAAATGCCCAAAATGGATGGGGTAGAAGTATTGGAAGCTGCAAAAAAAATTAAACCGGAAATCCCTTTCATCATGATTTCAGGTCATGGTGATTTGGACACGGCCGTGAATACCATGCGCTTGGGTGCCTTTGACTACATCTCCAAACCGCCTGATCTGAACCGTTTGTTGACCACCGTTCGGAACGCTTTGGATAAAAAGGAATTGGTCACAGAAAACAAGATTTTGAAGAAGAAGGTCTCCAAAAATTATGAAATGATCGGAGACAGTGAGGAAATAGGGATAATAAAGGAAATGATTGAAAAGGTGGCCCCAACAGATGCACGGGTATTGATCACGGGCTCGAACGGTACCGGAAAGGAATTGGTGGCTCATTGGTTGCATCAAAAAAGTCCACGATCGGCGGCCCCTTTTGTGGAAGTGAACTGTGCCGCAATTCCCTCAGAATTGATAGAGAGTGAACTGTTCGGTCATGTAAAGGGGGCATTCACATCTGCCGTTAAGGATCGTGCCGGCAAATTTGAAGCCGCCAACCAAGGGACCATTTTCTTGGACGAAATTGGGGATATGAGTCTTTCCGCACAAGCGAAGGTGCTGAGGGCCCTTCAAGAGAACAAGATTTCTCGCGTGGGTTCCGATAAGGACATCAAAGTGGATGTTCGGGTGCTTGCAGCTACCAACAAAGACCTAAAAAAGGAAATAGAAGAAGGTAGGTTTAGGGAGGATCTTTACCACCGGTTGGCCGTCATATTGATCAAGGTGCCCGCTTTGAACGATAGAAGGGATGACATTCCATTGTTGATCGAACATTTTTCACAAAAGATAGCCTCGGAACAAGGATCTGCCCAAAAAGCATTCTCCAAAAAAGCCATTGATTTGCTAAAAGGTTACGATTGGACCGGTAACGTGCGGGAACTCCGCAATGTAGTGGAGCGGTTGATCATTCTTGGGGGCAAGGAAGTCTCCGAAGAGGACGTGAAACTCTTCGCCAGTAAGTAACTTTCTATTTACAGTTGCCTAATTTTTCGAGGGCTTCAGCAGAAAGTGTCATCACCCGTTGATGGTATTCTTTCTTATGTGGGGATAGCTTTGTGTTCAATAGGATCAATCGTGATTCTTCATAAATATTGGTGATAAAACGGTGCGCATCTTCGCAATCCACATCGGTGACGACTTTTTCCAAAGATGTTTCAAAACCTAGGAGACAGCTATGTACCTGCTCTTTCACCGATTTATTCTGGGTCAAAAACAAAGGAGTTTCATTATCCAGTACCTCTTTGGTATTCATCACCAAGATGTCATCATTATAATTGGATGCGTTTTCCTGCTCAAATACTTTAAGGACCTTAATGCCGATCATAGTGTTTTCCAATGCCTTGTGCAGGGCCAATTTGGACATTTTTATGGATTCGGCCCTGGTCGCCAATTTCAATTCCGTAACGGCGCCCTCCAAGCTTTCAATGGTGCCATCGCAACCACAGTCCAGAAAGTTTCCACGGGTTTTTTCGATACCGTTCAAGGCTTTGTAGGCATGGTATTTTGCCATGTCCAAGGTAGTGGCCACAACAGCGTCCTCAATCTTATTTTTTATGTACGTTAAGTTGGAGTTGGCATATTCACAGGCGTTCCGTGTAGAAAAGGCTGTGGTGAGCCAAAAGCCAAGTGGCCCAAGGGCAAATGCAATAAGTAGGACGGTTTTCCTTGTTTTCATAACGCTTCTTGATTTGGGACAATGCGTCTTTGATTATCACTAAGTTACGTGGGTAAATTCTGTCAAGGAATATAAAATCGATAAAATACCTGCTATACCCATGAGTGGTAAAATTATCGATGAACAACATCTTTTTGGGTAGTTGAGCAAATGGTGAAAATGACTTATATTCATTCCTATGGAAAAAATAAACACACAGAGGTTTTTGGTGCAGCACAAAGTACAACTGGCCAAGGAACCCACCTTTGATGACCTAGGTGCCACCAAAAAGGAGCTGAAAGAAGAATTAAAGGATATACGCAAGAAATTGGGAGAGTTTCAGGATACCCTTTATGCCCATGGCAAGTATGGGGTACTGGTCTGTTTACAGGGAATGGATACTGCGGGCAAGGACAGCCTTGTTAGGGAGGTTTTCAAGGATTTTAACGTTCGGGGCGTGGTAGTACACAGTTTTAAGGTACCCACTTCCCTTGAAAGGAAACACGATTATTTATGGAGGCATTACATTGCGTTGCCGGAGCGGGGCAAATTCTCCGTGTTCAACCGCACGCATTACGAAAATGTGCTGGTAACCAAAGTACACCCTGAATATATTTTGGGAGAAAGCTTACCAGGGATCGAATACGTATCGGATATTGATACCGAGTTTTGGGAAAAGCGCTACCAGCAGATCAACGAATTTGAGCAACATGTAGCAGAAAACGGAACCATCATCTTCAAATTTTTCCTGAATCTTTCCAAAGACCAACAGCGTCGTAGATTGTTGAGAAGGATAGAACTCAAACAAAAAAACTGGAAATTTTCACCGGGCGACCTTGCAGAACGGAAACTCTGGGAAAAGTATCAGGAATGTTATGAGGAAGCCATCAACAAAACATCTACCCAACACGCTCCTTGGTATGTGATCCCAGCCGATAGTAAAAAGGGGGCAAGGGTGATTGTGGCCGCCATTATGCTGGAAGCGTTAAAAAAATACAAAGATATAGAGGAACCCGAGTTGGATGATGAAATAAAAGCTAATTTAGAAATCTTTAAACAAGAATTGGAAAAAGAATCCCAATGAGAAAAGTTCTCCTATTGGCCATTTTGTTGGCCAGTATCCCCTTTTATTCACAGACTGAAGACGAAAAACAGATCAAGGCCATTTATGATATGGCGTTGACCAAAGGAAAGGCCTATGATTGGCTTAATTATCTGTCCAATCAAATTGGTGGCCGCCTTTCGGGATCAGTACAGGCCCAACATGCTGTGGACTATACCAAAACACAATTGGATGCACTTGGTTTTGACAAGGTTTGGTTGCAGCCCGTAATGGTGCCCAAGTGGGTGAGGGGAATTCCGGAGTTCGCCTATTTTGAAACATCACCTGGACTTACTACCAACGTACCCATTTGTGCCTTGGGAGGTTCCGTGGCAACACCTGATGGTGGCCTAAAGGCCAATGTAATAGAGGTGAAAAGTTTGGAAGAACTGGAAAAATTGGGCAGGGCCAAGATCGAAGGTAAAATCGTTTTTTACAACAGGCCTATGGAACCCACCCTGATCAATACTTTTGAGGCCTATTCAGGTTGCGTGGACCAACGTGCCTCCGGAGCGGTGGAAGCTGCAAAGTTTGGGGCTTTGGGCGTCATTGTTCGTTCCATGAACCTAAGGTTGGACGATTATCCGCATACAGGTTCCATGCATTATGGCGATACTCCAGTAAATCAAAGGATTCCTGCGGCCGCCATCAGTACCAATGCTGCAGAATTGTTGAGCGCCACCTTAAAATTGAACCCCAATACCAAGTTTTATTTTAAACAGAACTGTAAACAATACGAAGATGTACAGTCCTACAACGTGATCGGTGAAATTACAGGCAGTGCCTACCCAAAAGAGATTATGGTCGTTGGTGGACATTTGGATTCCTGGGACCTTGGCGATGGCTCCCATGATGATGGAGCTGGCTGTGTGCAGAGTATGGATGTTTTGCGCTTGTTGAAAGAGACTGGATACAAACCCAAACGAACCTTGAGGGTAGTACTGTTCATGAACGAAGAAAACGGTATGCGTGGCGGGAACAAATATGCCGAAGTGGCCCGGAACAATAATGAGGAACACGTTTTTGCCCTGGAAAGCGATTCAGGTGGTTTTACCCCAAGGGGATTTACCATTGATGCCTCCGACGAAAACATAAAGCAGATTCAAGGCTGGAAAGATTTGTTTGCACCTTATCTGATCCATGTTTTTCAAAAAGGAGGCAGCGGTGCGGACATTGGACCGTTGAAGGATGATGGGATTGTTCTGGCAGGATTGAGACCAGATACCCAACGTTATTTTGACCATCACCATGCCGAAAATGACACCTTTGAACATGTGAACAAGCGCGAATTGGAACTAGGAGCGGCTACTATGGCCAGTTTGGTCTATCTTATCGATAAATATGGAACGGTCCCCAGTCAGAGGATAAAAGGTTAGGTAAAGCGGGATTATTCCGGTTGACTTTTCAGGATTCTCTCTATCCGTTTATCGGGAACCAGCCAAATGATGGCCACTAAAACGAACATGGCCCCAGAAATCCATTCGTTTACCCATGCCATTCCAATTCCGATGATATAGAAAAGTGGAGATAATTTTCCCTTCAAATCCTTGCCGACGGCATGTTTAAGGATGGAACCTTCACCCTGAGAATGTATAATGGAATGTTGAAGAATAAAATAGGCAATGGCAGCCATTAATAGGATAAAACCGTACAATGCCATTGGCTCCGTGGCAAAATGGTTTTCTCCCACCCACCCAGTAACAAAAGGAACCAGTGATAGCCAAAAAAGCAGGTGAAGATTGGCCCAAAGGACTCTTCCGGTCACCTTTTTAACCGTGTGCATCATGTGGTGGTGGTTGTTCCAGTAAATGCCCAGATATATAAAACTGAGCACATAGCTCAAGAATACGGGCAATAGAGGGGCAAGATCATTGAAATTGTTCCCGTGTGGTACCTTGATTTCCAGGACCATGATGGTGATGATAATGGCCAACACCCCATCACTAAATGCTTCCATTCTTCCTTTGGTCATAATTTTTCAGTTTAAAGGTTGGTAATTGTGTTGTTTAACTAATTTACCTGATTTGGTCTTGCCAGCTTGCCGCATTCGTTTTGGGCCGTACCAAAGCCAAAATCCTGTTATGGTGAAAAGAAGTAAGCTTACCCCCATCACCGTTGTATAGACTAATTTTATATACCCATTTGTATCAAGATATCGGTCCAAAATAGAACCATCGTGAACATTTTCCAGAAAATCTGATTTTCTTTGCGCTACGGAAAGTACTTTTCCTGTTGCGCCGTCCAACTGCACTTCATAATAGGAATCCACAAATAGGAATTTAACGGAACCTTTTTGTTTGCGCATGTCTATACGGTCCAACTCCAAGGATAGGTCGGGGGAAACCAAATCATGCAAGACGGTACAGGCTATGGTATGAAGGCTATCCACTGGTAACCAATCTTTTAGTTCTACCGAGGTGCCTTTTTGGGTTTCGGGAAGAATGATGCCGTTGGAATTTTTTTTCCAACCTAGAAAAAGCCCGGTTACCGAAATGAAAAAAAAGAAGATGAATAATAAGGCTCCTGTTGTCCGGTGTACCTTTCTAAAAATCCGAAGTATCTTGGCTTGTTTTGTCCGTTTGCCCATTCTTGTTTGGTTGAAGCCTAAAGATCATGAAAATATATCAAAGGCTAAAGCACCGGACAAAGGATTAACACTTGGCCCCGACCCAATAATTGCCCTAGTCCATTTGAAGAAACGGTATTCAGCTTCCAGCTAATGGGGAACCGAAAACCCCAACGGCCAATTCGGCCCAAAGCAGCAGGAAAAGTACAATAACGGCCGAGATCCATAATAGCTTCTTGTTGGTCGTTTTCCCTTTTCTAAGAACTAGGTCCACAGCAAAACCTACACCTACAAGTAGAATACCCGCCACGATAAAATCATTCAAGGACCAATTTACCTCACTTGAAAATTGCATGGCAATGAAAGGGATCATTAAAAGTAGGGCAACGGTGCCCAAAATGGTCAGGGGTCGTTTGATGGAAATCATGGCCAAATAATTTTAATTCACCCCTAAGTTACGGTACAGATTAAGCTTTTAAAAGGATTTAATAAAGATTAACCATCATCATGCAGTGGCGGCCCATTTGCCAAAAATGTAATTATTCCGAAATTTTTATGTTCGGGTTCTTTTCCAATATCTTTTCAATGAACCTCTCATTGGTATCGGGGCTGATATAGATTTCATCAAACCGATCAAATTTTACAATGAGGCCTTTCCTGGCAGTTGCAGGCTTTAAGCCGACCCATAAGGTTTTCCCTTTCACGATTTCCCTGATACGGTCATAGCTAATTTTCCCTCTCATTGGGCCACATTGGTAAACAAGGCCGTCGGCAGCAAGTTCGTATCGGGTGCCAAAATACATCCAGAGTAAAAGGAAAATCACTCCCAAAGCCATAGTAAGAGCAAAATAGTCAAGGGAACCCACGTCCCCTGATAAAATGTCGGAGGAGATGAGGATTAAAATCAAAAGGACAACCCCAATTATTATGGAGCTGAACAATATATCCTTTCTACTGTTGAATTTCATTGATATTTCCTTTGTAATTGGATTTCTATTTCTGCTTTTTCTGACCATGTAGGGTCACTAGCATGGCTAAAATGAGAAGTACGCTAGAACTGATACGCATCCAAAAACCAGTGTCCAATTCATTGCCTTGCAAAATGAAATTAAGCAAGATCAAAATCAAACTGAAAAAGATGAGGGCCAGGGGCAGTGTTTTGTTTTTCATTATAAATGTATTAAAACCGGTTGAAATGGAGCGGACCCCTTCATTTTCAGTCGCTATTCTTCGCAAAAAAGTTTTTAAAGAAAACGAGCTGGTACTCAATGGAATTTTTCCAATAAGGCCAATTGTGTTCACCAGGTCGTTCTATATAGTCATGGGGAATTTTCATTTCCAACATTTTGTTGTGAAGGGCCTTGTTCACTTCATAAAAGAAATCATCGGTGCCGCAGTCAAAAATGATGGTTAGACTATCGGTAGGATAATCGTCCAGCATATTGATTACCGTCATCTTCTTCCAATTGTCCTTGTGGTTGACAGTGTCCCCGATCTGTTCAGAAATCTCCCAGTTTTTCTTAAAAGGGGTAATATCCACCCCGCCACTGGTGCTGCCCATCGCTCCAAAAACATCGGGATGTCGTAATCCCAAATAAAAGCCACCATGCCCACCCATGCTCAGCCCGGTAATGGCGCGATGGTGGCGGTCGGCTATAGTGCGGTAATGAACATCAACGTAGGATACCACCTCTTTGCTTACATGGGTTTCATATTTACGCTTTGGGTCGATGGGGCTATCATAATACCAGCTATTGTAACCACCATCTGGGCAAACCAATATCATTTGATGCTCATCGGCATAATCCTTCAAGTTCGGGTCAATTTCCAACCAAGAAGAGTAGGAACCGCTATAGCCATGTAACAGATAGACCACTGGGTATTTTTTATCGGAATCTGGGTAATTGTCCGGTTTTATGACGACACATTTAATGCTCTTCTGCATGGATGGGCTGTAAATGGCTACGGTATCTACGGTAGAGGCAGATAGCATAGATAAAGGCATTATGGTGAAAAGCAGGAGTAGGACTTTCTTCATGTTTAATAGTTTTAAGAATAACCGATCAGGTATAGCCATTTGCATTGGACATACTTATTTCTTGATTTTATAACAAAGTTCCACCATCCCGTTTTTGTATGCGGTGGTATCTTTTAAATGCAAGGTTAGTTCCTCTCCGATCTGATCAAAAAATGGAAGTCCGTCCCCAAGCAGTATGGGTAGGATGCTTATTCGAATTTCATCCACCAATTTCAGTTTTATAAAATCTTTGGCAAGTTGTGCACCACCTACGATCCACACGTTTTTATACTTTGGTTTTAACCGCTCTTCAACAAGTTTAACGGGGTCACCTGAATAGAATTCTATGTTGGGTCTTTGGTTGGTCAGCTCACGATGGGTAATCACAATTGTCGGTTTGTCCCCATAAGCCCATCCGTAGGATTTGGAAAGTTCCAAGGCATGTTCATAAGTTTTGGAACCCATAACATAACAATCGATGGTCTTTAGGAAAGCTTCGGGGTCTTGTCCTGTGACACCTTTATCGTATTGGTCCGAAGTATCGAACCAACCGATGCTATTGTCCTTTTTTGCAATGAATCCATCAAGGCTAGATACCATATGAAGGGTCAGGATAAAGGATTGTGGTGTCATGGAAACGGGTTTATTTCATTTAAAATATAGTTATGGAACATCCTGAAAGTGAACTCTGCCACCATCTAACAGATTTAAATGTAACACTTTTTTAAAAAGGAAATAAATCAATTTGGCAACTTGGGTTTTGCAATCCTTGTAGCTTAAACAGTTCTAAAAATTAACCTTTTGAAATACTTTAATCCTTCCCGGTTCAAGGTATTGCACCATAAAACCCTTACCTTTGCGACCTTGGAAAAATCCAAGGTTCAGAAATCGAATAATCCTATTAAAAAGAAAAAAATGCAGGACGGAATTTACGCTAAGTTCAATACCAAAAAAGGAGAAATATTGGTGAAACTTACCCATGATAAAACCCCGGGAACGGTGGGCAACTTTGTTGCACTCGCAGAAGGGAATATGGAGAATGACGCAAAACCTCAGGGAAAACCTTATTATGATGGATTGAAATTCCACAGGGTGATCGCTGACTTTATGATCCAAGGCGGATGCCCACTAGGTACCGGAACAGGAGATCCTGGTTACAAGTTCGATGATGAATTTCATCCAGAACTCGTGCATGATGCCCCAGGGGTTCTGTCCATGGCCAATGCCGGACCAGGTACCAACGGAAGCCAATTCTTCATCACCCATGTGGCCACCCCTTGGCTGGACAACAAGCATACGGTTTTTGGACACGTAGTGGAAGGCCAGGATGTAGTGGATGCCATTGCTCAAGGAGATACCATAGATAGTTTGGAAATTGTAAGGGTAGGGGACGAGGCCCATAACTGGAACGCCATTGAAGCCTTTAGGGTTTTTGAAGGTACCAGGGCAAAACGCATAGCAGAGGCAAAAGCTCAAGCAGAAGCCGAAATGGAAAAGTTGGCCGCAGGATTTGACAAGACGAATAGTGGTTTACGCTATAAGATCATTCAAAAGGGTAATGGGCCCAAAGCTGAAAAAGGCAAAACGGTTTCGGTACACTATGAAGGAGCATTGCCGAACGGTAAAGTTTTCGATTCCTCCTTCAAAAGAAACCAGCCCATCGATTTTACTTTGGGTATTGGACAGGTAATCCCTGGATGGGACGAAGGTATCGGATTATTGCAAGTGGGCGACAAGGCCAGATTTGTAATCCCTTCGCACTTGGCTTACGGGAGTACTGGAGCAGGAGGGGTTATTCCTCCCAATGCAACCTTGATCTTTGATGTGGAATTGATGAAAGTGAAGTAACAATCCTCACATGGTAAATAAAAAAAGCTTCCAGAAATGGGAGCTTTTTTATTTGGCTCTGTTTACACTCAAAAAGAGCAAACATAAATTTAGGGCCAATAGGCATAGCAAAACGCTAAAAAAGGTATTCATGGTCGTGTGTGTTTATCTTATAACAATCCAACGAAAAAATACCCTACCTATTGCTCAAAATGTATAGATTGCTTGTTTTCTGTTATTTTTTGGACCCATTCACGCTCAAAAAGAGCAATAGGGCATTAATGACCAAAAGAAACGAGAGTACTCCAAAAAAGGTGTTCATTGTAATTATAGGTTACTGGTTATTGGGGGAGCTAAACTTGTTTACATTAGTTAGATTAGGAATGCAGAATAGGTTGCGTAAAAATTCAATAAAAAAATAAAGCCTAGGCAAAACCTAGGCTTAACTATAAAAAAGTGTGTTTCTACCTTAATCTATAACTTGTACATTTACGGCGTTCAATCCTTTTTTACCTTGCTGTAGTTCAAATTCCACAGCATCACCTTCCCTAATTTCGTCTACCAAACCTGAGACATGTACGAAGTGATCTTTGTTTGAACCTTCTTCAGTGATAAAGCCATATCCTTTAGAATCATTGAAGAATTTTACTGTTCCTTTACTCATAATAAAAATTAAAAAAATTAATTGAGCCGCAAAGATACATTTAAATAATTGATAATTAGGGTTTTTTATTCATTAAATAAAAAAATTATGCTGTTGGGTCAGGGGTCAGGCGCAAATAAGGCTTAATTTCCTCTACCCCTTTGGGGAACATTCCCTTGGCCTCTTCGGTAGGAATGGCTGGGCTCACCACTACTTTTTCACCGTGCTCCCAGTTGGCGGGAGTGGCTACCTTATGGTTGGCGGTCAACTGTAAGGAATCTACAACGCGCAACAGTTCATAAAAATTACGTCCTGTTGAGGCAGGGTAGGTCAAAGTTAATTTTACCTTTTTATCCGGACCGATGATGAATACCGAACGCACGGTAAAAGTATCATTGGCGTTCGGATGGATCATATCGTACAGGTCGGAAACCTTTCTGTCCTCATCCGCAATGATCGGAAAGTTTACGTTGGTATGTTGGGTTTCGTTGATGTCCTTGATCCATTCCTTGTGCGATTCGGCCCCATCCACGCTCAAGGCCATCATTTTTACGTTTCTTTTGTCAAATTCCCCTTTAAATTTGGCCGCTGTGCCCAGTTCAGTGGTACAGACAGGTGTAAAATCCGCAGGGTGGGAAAACAGAATTCCCCAACCATCACCCAAATAATCATAAAAATTAAGGGTTCCTTCAGAGGTTACCGCTGTAAAATCCGGAGCGGTATCACCCAATCTAAGAGTTGCCATATATTTTGTTTTAGTGTTGATACGTGATTATCCTACAAATTTAGTAGATAAATCGGGACCATGGCTTATTTTAGGTTAAAAGTGTATTAAAAATCTATACATCTCCGTAGTTAGAAAAAAGGAGGTTATAACCGTTCAATGTTTGTTATTTTTGAAATATGGAAAACGAAACTTTGGAACAACTCTGCTACCCTATCGGTCATTTTGAAAAACCGTCGATCATAACGGAAAGTCTTTTGCAAGAATGGATTTCCGTTCTGGAGCATTTGCCCCAACGATTGGAGGAAATGGTGAAACCACTCACAGAAACGCAATTGGACACCCCTTATAGACCAGGGGGCTGGACCGCAAGACAGGTGGTGCACCACATTTCAGATAGCCATCATAACAGTTATATCCGTTTTAAATGGGCATTGACAGAGGAAAGTCCCGTCATTAAGCCCTATGATGAAAAAGCGTGGGCCGAACTTTTTGATACCCGTACCGCACCCATTCAAATGTCGCTCGATCATTTAAGGGCCGTGCATGCCAAGTTGGTCTATTTGCTAAAGGGACTTTCCAAGGAGGATTTTAAACGGCAATTTATCCACCCTGATGGGAATGTGGCCACCAGCTTGGACGAAAACGTGGGCAGGTATGCCTGGCATAGCAACCATCATTATGCCCATATCGCAAATTTGATCCAGAGAGAAGGTTGGTAAATCATAGGTTTTTGGTAAGGATCCACATGGGCTTTTCGGAAGGCTTGGCTCCAAGTAAGGTAACTTCACTTTCCCTTTTGATCACATACCCATTTTTTTGATAAAATAGAATGGGGTTCCCTTTCTGCATGGTATCCAACCAAACTATTTTTTTCTGGATAGAACGGGAATACTCTTCAATATATTGAAGCACCAATTTGCCCAACCCCTTGCCTGAATGTTCTTGGAGAAGGTATATTTTTTCAGCTTTTAAGGCTGTTTCTTTCGGAATCTCATCAATTCCGCAATCTTTCACCAATTTAAGGATGCCCACTGTGTCACCTTCGTATTGGATCAGAAAATGTTGATTGTTTTGATCTTCTTGCTCACGTTTTACGGCTTCTTGGGTCAATCCGTGGGCAATGTAAGGAGTAGGGTCCTCGTTCTCCCATAAATGCAAATAATGTTGACGATATGATCGGGTGCCGATGGCCACATAAATATCCAAATTGGTTTGGTCAACAGGGATCATTTGCACCTTCAAGACAGGCGGTGTCAGTTGCATGCTAATCTTGTTTCCATTTAATGTTACAGCCTAAACTTGGCTTTTGGTCCGGATCGATTTGCTTTCCGGCCAAAAGTGCATCCATGGCATTTTTTAGATCGGTACCGGATAACGGAATACCGTTACCGGGCCTGGAACTGTCCAACTGGCCCCGGTATACCAATATTTCATTCGCATCAAAAAGATAAAAATCAGGGGTGCAGGCCGCATCGTAAGCTTCGGCAGTTTCCTGGGTCTCGTCGTACAAGTACGGAAAGCTGTATTCTTCCTCCTTGGCCTTGATTTTCATCAGCTCCGGGGTGTCTTGGGGGTAATGGGCCACATCGTTGCTGGAGATGGCCACAAAACCAATTCCCATGGGTTCATACGCTTTGGCCAGTTTTGCGATCATCGGGTTCACATGGATAACAAAGGGGCAGTGGTTGCAGATGAACATGATCACAGTACCTTTTTTGCCCTTCACCTGTTGTAACGAAAGTATTTCATCGGAAACCGTGTCCAATAATTCAAAATCAGGTGCCTTTGTTCCCAAGGCGAGCATATTACTGGGTGTTCGAGCCATGGTTGCTGTTTGTTTGTTCAAAAATAAAAAACGGCCTGCAAAATAACAGGCCGTACAGAATTTTTTAAAAAGGTAATACTAGATGTCGTCAAAGTCCACATCGGTAAAACTACCGGTGGCCGTACCATTTTCGCTAAAGCTGGTTTCTTCCTCGTCCTCTTTCTTGAAATCTTTTTGATGACGTTCAGAAATCACTTCCTGGCCCCGTTCATCGATGATGTAGTCCATCATTTCCTCCATAATTTCCTTGAAGGCCGTGAAATCTTCCTTATACAAATAAATCTTATGCTTTTTGTAGTGGAAAGAACCATCGTCATGGGTAAACTTTTTGCTTTCGGTGATGGTTAGGTAATAATCCCCTGCCTTGGTGCTTCTAACGTCAAAAAAATAAGTTCTTCTCCCTGCCCTTAAGACTTTCGAGTAAATCTCTTCCTGATCCATTAATTCTTTCTCGCCCATATGGTATAGTGTATTTGGTACTATGTTGAAATATGTTACCAAAAATGTAAAAAAAATGCTAATTCAGCAACTTTTTTATGATTCTTTGCCAGAGAGTTGGTTCATGTAAAGCTCTTTATAATAGCCCTCCATGTTGTTCAACTCCTCATGGGTGCCTTCCTGTATGATCTTTCCGTTATCCATAACAATGATCTTATCCGCATTTTTGGCGGAGGAGACCCTGTGGCTCACGATCAAGGTGGTCTTACTGGCAGAAACTTTTTTCAGGTTGTTCAGGATTTCTTCTTCTGTTTCGGTATCCACGGCAGATAAACAGTCATCAAACAAATAGATTTTAGGATCTTTCAACAAGGCCCTAGCAATCGATACCCGTTGTTTTTGCCCACCACTTAGGGTAATACCACGTTCCCCAAGGATGGTGTCATATTTTTTTGCAAATCCTTCTATGTTCTTATGGACAACGGCTTGTTTGGCTACTTTCACTATCTCATCAAAAGAAGCATTTTCGTTACCAAATCGGATATTGTTCTGAATCGTGTCCGAAAAAAGAAAAGCATCCTGGGGTACCGCTCCAATGGCGCCACGCAAACTGTCCAGATTTAGATGTTGAACGGGAACACCATCTACCAAAACCTCTCCGGAAGTGGGATCATAAAGCCGAGCCACTAAATCAAGTATTGTGGACTTACCTGCGCCGGTTTTACCCAATATGGCCACTGTTTCCCCTGCTTTCACTTTAAAGGAAACATTGTTCAATGCCGTTATGTTGGTATCCTCATAGGTGAATGTTACGTTCTTGAATTCAATGTCGCCATGGATAGGGGACGGTTTAATTACGTTATTTTGTATGGATGGCTCAAAATTCAAAAATTCATTGATCCGTTTTTGTGACGCTTCGGCCCTTTGGATGATTGATGTCAACCAGCCTACAATGGCCACGGGCCATGTTAGCATGTTCACATAAAGGATGAATTCCGCAATGATCCCTACAGATTCAATTTCACCGTTGATGTACTGTCTTCCACCAATATAAATCACAAAAATGTTGCTGATACCGATCAACAGAATCATCAAGGGAAAAAACCATGCATTTACACGGGCCAAAGCCATGCTGGTATCCTTTCCTTCGTTGGCCAAATCGCGCAATTCCGCATTGATACGAGGCTCAATACTATAGGCCTTGATCACTGAAATACCCGAAAACGATTCCTGGGTAAAGGTGGACAAATTGGATAGGAACTCCTGCACCTTGGTACTTCTTTTGTGGATCACCTTACTGATCTGGTAGATCAAAACCGATAAAATAGGTAAGGGCAACAGGGTATAGGACGCCAATGTTGGTGCCTTGATGAACATAAGCGGAATAAGAAAGGCAAAGAGGGTTAAGGTTTGGATACCGTACATAATGGCCGGACCGGCATACATACGAACCTCGTTCACGTCTTCACTAATCCGATTCATCAAATCCCCGATCCTATGTTTTTTGTAAAAATTGAGGCTCAGCAACTGGTAATGATCAAACACCTCATTTTTGAGGTCGTATTCAATATAGCGAGATACATTGATGATCGTCTGGCGCATCCAATACGTGAAAAGTCCGGACAACAAGGCCGTGCCTATGATGATCAAGATGTATTGCAGCAACAATTCCTTGGCATCGGTAAGGGAAATGGTCTCTGACAAAAAATCCTCCACGGCCTGTATGGACTTGTTCACATACGAAGGCAGTACCAAAGAAAAGATACGTGCAATGATGGTAATCAAAATCCCCACCAGCAGCTTTAACCAGTATTTTTTAAAGTATTTATTGAGGTGTTTTAGTTCCTTCATAAAAGGGAGAGGCAGTTTTTTGAGTGTCCGTGTCTAAAGACAATCCAGCAAATATATGCCATTGGGCACAAACTAAATGTTATAAAACTGATAAGAAAACAACTTTGATAGGTAAGATTGAAATATAAGATTACTTTTGCGGGGTGAAAGCCAATCAACGACTTTAAAAGTTCTTACAAATGCTTACCCGCAGGCATATTAGAGTAAAAGTGATGCAGTGCATTTATGCATTGATCCAGTCCAAGGACGATTCCTTGGTGAAACAGGAAAAATTCCTAAGAGTGAGTATAGAAAACATGTATGTGCTCTATCTCTTGATTTTGAGCCTTTTGGCCGAACTTCATCGGATGGCCCAAATACATGTCAGCCACGCCAATAAAAAATACCTCGCTACCGAAGAGGATAAATTCCCTGACCGCGAAAAGTTTGTCAAGAACAGATTGCTGCTTCAAATAGCCAATAATGAGGCCCTAAAAAATGAGCTTTCCAAAAGGAAATTGAACAATTGGTACCTTAATGAGGAGTATATCAAAATTCTCTACAAAGAGGTTATCGGCAGTGATTTGTACAAAGGGTACATGACCAGTGGAAAAAACAGTTATGATGAAGACCGTGATGTGGTGCTGCAACTGTTTCGTGAAATCATCGCGCCTAATGAAAAGGTATACGAATACTTTGAGGATGAGAAACTTACCTGGGTGGACGATTTTCCCATTGTGAACACCTATGTCATCAAGCGGTTGAAAAAGGCCAACGAAACTTCTCCGGACCGATTCTTTTTGCCGGCCTTACTAAAGGACCAACAGGATATGGATTACGCCAATGAGCTGTTGACCAAAACTTTGCTCAACGATGCCAAATGGGAAAAGGAAATTGAGGGCAAAACCCCCAATTGGGACAATGATCGTATTGCAGAGATCGATTCCATCATTTTGAAAATGGCCATTTGCGAGTTGCTCAACTTCCCCTCCATACCCGAAAAGGTAACCTTGAACGAGTATTTGGAGATAGCCAAAGAGTACTCCACGCCCAAGAGCAGCATCTTTATCAATGGCGTTTTGGATAAGCTGGCCAAGGAGTACAAAGCCTCTGGAAAATTGCAAAAAATAGGAAGGGGTCTCCAATAAACAATATTTGTTTAATTTTGGGAAAACAAATTTTAATCATGAAAAGAATAACAACAGTTTTTAGTTTGATCGCAGCGGTTGCCTTGATGGGCATTTCCTGCAAGGACAAAGCTTCAGAAAAAATAGTTGCAGACAATGTAGAAAGCGCTACCACAAGGGATGAAGCACAGAAGAAACTTCCAGTAATGACCTTTGAAACTTCAGAGTTCGATTTCGGCACCATTCAAAGAGGTACCCCGCAGGAAACCGTATTCAAGTTTACCAATACAGGTGATGCTCCTTTGATCATTACCGATGCAAAAAGCAGCTGTGGTTGTACCGTTCCGGAATACCCAAAGAACACTCCGATCGCTCCAGGAGAAACCGGAGAGCTTTTGGTGAAGTTCAACGGATCTGGACAAAACCAGGTGACCAAGACCATCACCGTAACGGCCAACACCGCCAAAGGTTCCGAGATCTTGAGGATCAAGGCTTTTGTTAATGCCCCTGAGGCCATGCCAGCTGGTCCGGTTAAATAAATAGAAGATTTAAATGGAAAACCTCGGGAATTTTTTACCTCTGATCATGATTTTTGCCGTGGCGTATTTTTTTATGATACGTCCGCAGATGAAGCGTCAGAAGGATGAGAAAAAATTTACTTCAGAATTGAAAAAAGGAGATCGCATCATTACCAAAAGTGGTCTTCACGGTAAGATCGTGGAATTGAACGACAAGGATTTTTCCTGCGTCATCGAAACCATGGCCGGCCGTTTAAAGTTCGATCGTTCTGCCATTTCCATGGAGATGAGCAAAAAATTGAACACGTCTGAAGAAAGTAAATAGCGTACAAATTGTTTTATCCAAAACGTCCCTTGTAACATTGCGTTTCAAGGGACGTTTTTTTTGTATCTTATTCCAAATTTTAAAAGCATGAACACACGTAGGCAATTTGTAAAAAGAAGCTCCTTGGGAATGGCAGGACTAGGGGCCAGCTTTATGTTCCCGATCGAAATGTTGGCCTCCATTCGAAGGACCATCAGTCCCAATGACAAGATCCAAGTGGGACTCATTGGTTGTAACGGGATGGGTTTTTCCGATTTGAGCTCCATGTTGCAGAACAGCGAAGTGGAAGTGGTGGCCCTTTGTGATGTGGATGAAAATGTACTACGTGAAAAAACGGCGGAACTGGAAAAGGGCGGTATCAAAAAGCCAAAATGGTATTCCGACTATAGAAAACTGCTGGAGGACAAGGATATCGACATTGCCATCATTGGAACACCGGACCATTGGCATTGCCTGCAACTTACCGATGCCATTGATGCCGGAAAGGATGTGTACTGCGAAAAGCCCATTGCCAATTCGGTGGGTGAAAGTCAAGCTATGTTGGCCAAAGTGAATGCCAGTGACCGAATGGTGCAAATAGGGCAGTGGCAACGTAGCGAGCCTCATTTTGTGGATGCCATCAACTATGTGCATTCCGGGAAACTGGGACAAATACGATTGGTAAAGGCATGGGCCTACCAAGGGTGGATGCAATCCATTCCCGTGTTGCCCAACAGTCCTGTGCCTTCCGGGGTAGATTATGCTATGTGGTTGGGGCCTGCACAAAGTAGACCTTTCAATGCAAACAGGTTCCATTTTAACTTTAGATGGTATTGGGACTACGCAGGTGGTTTAATGACCGATTGGGGCGTGCACATGATCGATTATGCCCTTTTTGGTATGAAAGCCTCCGACCCCAAATCGGTGATGGCCATGGGGGGTAAGTTTGCCTATCCTGATGATGCGGCCGAAACACCCGATACCTTGCAGACCATTTATGATTTTGGTGATTTTTCGCTGCTTTGGGAACACGCTACGGGCATTGATGGTGGCAATTATGGTCGAAACCATGGGGTGGCCTTTATTGGAAACAACGGGACTTTGGTGCTCGACCGAGGCGGTTGGGAGGTGATCCCCGAACACGATCGCCCGCATTGGAGTAAAGATTTGGGCCCAAAAATAGAACCGGTTCCCCTGCAAAAAGGAATTGGCCAAGGTTTGGGACTACATACCAAAAATTTCTTGGAGGCCGTTAAAACAAGAGACGCCTCCATCCTAAAAGCGCCCATAAAAGTGGGGTATGATGCCGCAATGGTAAGCCACTTGGGCAATATTGCCTATAAAACGGGTGAACGTTTGTTCTGGGATGCCGAAAATAAAAAGTTCAATAATGCCAAGGCCGATGCTCTTTTGACCAAAGAATACCATAACGGTTGGAAGTTTCCGAAGATGGGTTAGGTTTTAACTTGTTATGTTTTAGGTTTACTTGTTGCACTTATCGGTTTGGCTATGCGTAGTGCGGAGGCAAGGAAGCGTTGAGTTCTCGTCTGGGTGCTAAGCTAAAGCTTATCGTTTTTTTTTTGTCCAAAGCTAAATCCATCAGATATAGCAACGTATTAAATATACACAGACTTTCCCCTTTTTCCCTAAAGTCCGCATTACGTAGTAGGTTTTGTTGTGTTTAGTTATTTTTTTTTCGCCTCCAACTTCTTAATCAATTTGCTTACAGTTTTGGTGTCCATTCTCGTTACTATTTCATCACTAATATTTTCAATCCGTTCGTTATCAAATTCGTACAAATCCTTTTCAATTCGATCAGATAACGATTGTAAAAAGCCTAGACTACTGTCTTCAACTCTTGCATAGAAACTTAACAAGTCCGTATATTTCAAATCTTTTTTGTTTTGAAACTCTTTTATATTTTTTGTTTTATTGTCTAAAATATTAAGTGAGTGTTTTATTGCGTTATTGAGATTTCTTAAGTCCCGCAATTCTATATAGTTAGACAATTCCTTCGGGTTTATCTTTTTTGAAGTCAAAAAATCCTCAACATTTTCCCAACGAAATAACTTTCTTTCATTAATTTCCGAAGAGTATGAAGCTTTCAATAGCCACTTTAAATGAGTTTCAAAATGCTTGTAACCGTAAAGTATTTTCATTTCTGAAACAACATACAGTTCCTTTTCCAGAAAGTAGACCTCCATGTGTTTCATGTAACCGGACCCTTTTTCGTCCGTTTCAATTTGAGATTTGAGTAGGGCTACTTTTTTTTCAAGGTCTTTAATAAGTTTATTGGAGACGAAATCGTAATGATTATTCTGAATGTTCATGAAGAAAATTTGAAGTCCAAACTTTCTTTGTTCTCTTTTATCTCTAAATGACTCCTGTTCTCTCAATTTATTTATAATTAAACACAACGTTATTAGATATGAACCGTTTTAATGATTGATATAGATCTATAAGTCAAGTTAGTTTTTCTATTTAAAAATGAACTGAGGAATTCCGTAATGGCTCATTGTACATTGCCCTACCTATACCCATCATTCAACCCAACCCCCTTTTCGATCAAGGGAAGGATTTTATCCAGCCTACGCAATTTGGTGGCTTCCTGTTTGGCTTCCGCAATGTATTCGCAGAACTCTTTCTGTTTGTAGGGGGCAAAGGCGTCAAAAGCACTTTTTAAACGTGCGTTTTCAGACAATTTGGTTTTGAGTAGGTCTGGAATTACAGCCTTTGTAGGTTTGGCAGGTGCTAGTTCAATTCCCTTTTTTTGGTTTTGGATGGCTTCTTGCATGTAGGCTGTTACACCCTTTTTGTCAACCTCCTCCAAAGAAAAGAACTTCCAATGCCGCATGCCCTTCGTCTTGCCTTCCTGGGCATTTTCCAACACTTTTTTTGGATCGTTCATTAGGGCCCCATTGAAGAACCAGACACCAAAATAGCCTTTGAATTTACTGATGCCAAAAACGTTTTTACCATTTACGGTATACACCGGAAAACTCCATTTAAAATCCTCCACACAATCGGTTTGGAGGGCCAACTCGCGCAAAAGTGCAATACCATCCTTAAATGGGTGTTCCTTTTCATAAAAGGCTTCTAGTTTTTCCGATCTTTCCATCTTACTTGATTTGACTGGCGGTCAGCTCACAAATTTTCACAATGACCTCCACTGCTTTTTGCATGCTTTCCAAAGGAATGTACTCATATTTTCCGTGAAAATTATGTCCGCCCGCAAAGATATTGGGGCAGGGCAGGCCCATAAAACTCAGTTGGGAACCATCCGTACCACCCCGAATGGGTTTGATGATGGGTTCAATGCCCAAGGATTTCATGGCCTCTTCGGCAATCTCCACAATATGGAAAACGGGCTCCACTTTTTCCCGCATGTTGCGGTATTGGTCCTCAATGACCAAACTCACATAGTCCCCGTACTTTTGGTTGAGTTTGTCCACAATGTCTTTCAACAATTCTTTTCTGGCCTCAAAATGAACGGCATCGTGGTCGCGGATGATCAGTTCGATCTCGGCCTTTTCAATTTCGCCCTTGATCTTGTGCACATGGAAAAAACCTTCCATTCCCGTAGTATGTTCCGGAACTTCCCTTGGGGGGAGCAGGCTTAAAAATTCATTGGCAATGCCGATGGCGTTCACCATTTTGTTCTTGGCATAACCTGGGTGCACACTTTTGCCCGTCAAAGTGATGTTGGCCTTGGCCGCATTGAAATTTTCGTATTCCAGTTCGCCGATTTGGCTGCCATCCATGGTGTAGGCCCAATCGGCCCCGAATTTTTTCACATCGAACTTGTGGGCTCCTCGGCCAATTTCTTCGTCGGGGGTAAAGGCAATGCGGATTTTCCCATGTTTGATCTCGGGATGTTGCACCAAATATTCCATGGCTGTAACGATTTCCGCCACACCGGCCTTGTCATCAGCACCCAAAAGGGTAGTGCCGTCGGTGGTTATCAACGTCTGTCCCTTGTATTGCAACAGGTCTTCAAAATAATCGGGAGACAGTACAATGTCCTTTCCCTTGTGCAAAACGATGTCCTCACCATTGTAATTTTCAATGACCTGGGGCTTCACGTTCTTCCCTGAAAAATCAGGTGATGTGTCCATATGCGAGATGAAACCGATGGTGGGCACTTTTTTGTCCACATTGCTCGGCAGCGTGGCCATGATATAGGCATTTTCATCAATGGAAACCTCTTGAAGACCAATTTGATGCAACTCCATCACCAGCTTTTTGGCCAGGTTCCATTGCTTTTCGGTACTTGGAGTCGATTTGGAATAAGGGTCACTCTGGGTATCGGTCGTCACATAGTCCAGAAAACGGGGCAGTAGTTTTTCCATGTTGGGCGTTTCATCAAAAATAAGGCTTAATCGGGCTCATTTTGAATTTCGAATGGATTAAAAAAGTATCTTTCCCTATCATTTAAATCAACCTACATTGAAGCCAATTTGTTTGATTTTTTTTCTAATCCTATGTATTTCGGCCAATGCCCAAATGGAATGTATGCTGGGTGTGGGCGGAAAGGACAACGAGACCATCACAAAGGTTTTTGAACTTACACAGGAGCAACAGAAGAGCCTGAAAAACTGGAGCGCCGAACTAAAGGTCAGGAATGATATTTTAAGGGAAAAGGCCGAATACCTGATGAAGAAGAACGAAGAGAGTTCGCCTGAGGTTTTGGTCACGGTTTCCATAGAATATCAGGTTATTTTGGATAGCATGAAACAGAACATCCGGATGATGGACAAACGTCTGTTGGGCACCTTCAGCGAGGTGCAATATGAGCGTTATACGAAGTTGTGCAACCAAATGACCTTGCGTCCTATCTACGTAAATAAGTCTGTTGACGAAAATTGAACGAATTGCGATAATCTGTAGCTAGAGTTTTTATTTTTGTCCAAAATCTTTTTGATGTACAAAATCCTCGTCCGCCCAATCCTTTTTTTGTTCGATCCAGAGACTGCACACCACTTTTCATTTTGGGCCATTAGGATTTTTTCAAGGTTGGGTCTGGGCTTTCTTTTTAGGAAAACCTTCGTCTTGGACGATCCCAAGTTGGAGCGTAATCTTTTTGGGTTGAAATTTAAAAACCCTGTGGGGTTGGCAGCAGGATTTGACAAGGATGCGAAATTGTACAACGAATTTTCGGATTTCGGTTTCGGATTTGTGGAAATCGGGACGGTAACACCCAAACCCCAGCCGGGCAACCCACGGAAAAGGTTGTTCCGCCTGGTGCAGGACAAGGCCATCATTAACCGCATGGGCTTTAACAACAAAGGAGTTTTTGAAGCCGTGGAACAATTAAAGAAAAAACATCGGGTATTAATAGGTGGAAACATTGGAAAGAACAAAGTGACCCCAAACGAAGAAGCCATCAAGGACTATCTTATTTGTTTTGAAGCTTTGTTTGAACACGTGGATTATTTTGTGGTGAACGTGAGTTCACCCAATACTCCGGGACTTCGTGAACTTCAGGATAAGGAGCCCTTGACAAATCTGTTGAAAAAATTGAAAAGCCAGAATGCGAAGCTGTCCAAAAAGCTCAAACAAAAGGAGAAGCCGATTCTGTTGAAGATTGCTCCGGATTTAACAGATGATCAACTCATGGATATCATCGATATTGTTAAGGCCACCAATATAAATGGAATCATCGCCACGAATACAACCATTGAACGCAAGGATTTAAAGACCCATTTGATTGTTACTGAGGAAAAGGGCGGTTTAAGTGGTAAACCCTTGACTAAAAGAAGCACGGAAGTCATTCGGTTCCTGTCCGAAAAAAGCAATAAAGCTTTTCCGATCATCGGTGTGGGTGGAATCCATTCGGCGGAAGATGCATTGGAAAAATTGGATGCCGGGGCCGATTTGGTCCAGCTCTACACTGGGTTTATCTACGAAGGCCCAGGACTCATCAAAAAAATCAACAAGGCCATTTTGGACCGGATGTAATAGGTCATGCACAGCTTGTTTTTGTATACCGAGGAAACCATGCATTACCCTATTCTGATAGGGTTTGTGGTGTCTTCATTGGCCTTGGCCCTTTCCCCTGGACCGGACAATATTTTTGTACTCACAGAGAGCATTTCCAATGGTGTAAAATCTGGATTGGCCACAGTGTATGGATTGATTTCAGGTTGCTTGGTGCACACGACCTTGCTGGCTTTTGGTGTTTCGGAAATCATCAAACGGAGCGACACCTTGTTTTTTGCAATGAAGCTTTTTGGGGCAATGTACCTGTTGTTTTTGGCCTTCAAGGTGTATCGAAGTGATGCATCCATCCTATTGAACAAGGAAAAGACGCCGGCCAAATCCACAAAAAAATTGTTCATGACCGGTTTTACCATGAACGTGCTCAACCCGAAGGTTACCATTTTTTTTCTGGCCTTTTTTCCTGGGTTTTTGTTCAGTGATACGTTGAATACCGTACTTCAATTTTATGTCCTGGGATTACTGTTCATGCTTTGCGCCCTGATCATTTTTAGCCTTCTTGCCGTGTTGGCAGGAAGTGTTTCCAAATACCTTACAACCCATAACAAGGCCGGATTTTACTTAAAATGGGTCCAAATCGTGGTTTTTACGGGCATCGCCATTTATCTGATCTTATCGGATAAATAGTGCTATTTTTACGTTTGCCTATGTCAAATATCAAACTCATAGAATGTCCTCGGGACGCCATGCAGGGAATCAAGACCTTTATCCCCACAGATGAAAAAGTGAGGTATATACAGGCTTTGTTGGGCTGTGGTTTTGATACGATTGATTTTGGAAGTTTTGTCTCGCCCAAGGCCATTCCACAAATGCAGGACACCGCAGAGGTTTTGGCCAAACTGGACCTTTCCCGCACCAAGAGTAAACTATTGGCCATTGTGGCCAATATTCGGGGTGCGGAGGATGCCTGTGAACATCAGGCGATTGACTATTTGGGCTTTCCTTTTTCCATTTCGGAGAACTTTCAGATGAGGAACACCCATAAGACCATAGCACAATCTGTGGAAACCCTGAAAGGGATTTTGGATTTGGCCCATGCGCACGACAAAAATGTGGTCACGTATATTTCCATGGGTTTTGGAAACCCGTATGGTGATCCGTGGAATGTGGAGATCGTGGGGGAGTGGACCGAGAGGCTAGCCGAAATGGGCACTCATATCTTGTCTCTGTCCGATACTATCGGAAGCTCTACGCCAGAAGTGATCGACTATCTTTTTTCCAATTTGATTCCCAAGTACCCAGAAATTGAGTTTGGGGCCCATTTACATACCACGCCCACCAAATGGCACGAGAAAGTGGATGCTGCCTATAAGGCAGGCTGTCGTCGTTTTGATGGTGCGGTACAAGGTTTCGGTGGTTGTCCTATGGCCAAGGATGAACTCACGGGAAATATGCCCACGGAAAAAATGCTTTCGTACTTTACCTCCCAAAAAGCGGATACAGGAGTAAACTGGATGGTTTTTGAGGCAGCATACAACAAGGCTACCGAATTATTTTCCGTATATCACTGAAAATCAATACTTAATTTCATTTTTGAATCCTTTCTACCTTGTGATTTAAATTAAGTCTAAATAAATTTGGTTAATCATGAAAGTAAAAATAAATTTGCCGCGCTATTATCTAAAATCTCATGAAACAATCAATTTTACTGTTCAGTTTACTTTTTACAAGTTTAATATTTGGCCAAACCATAACTGATTCAATACAATTGGATCCGCAAAAACAAATTAATGCCGCCCAGCGTTTGCTATCTGGTAATTATGCTTCTGCGGTAACAGTAGGGGCCTACGGCGAAATGCTCTACAATCAACCCGAAGCCCAGAATGGTGAACTTGATGTTCAACGTTTGGTGGTATTGTTCGGTTACCGATTTGATGATAGAACCCAGTTTGTTACCGAAATTGAATTTGAGCATGTTGAAGAAGTTTATGTAGAACAGGCGTTTGTCAATTATAACGCGGCACCAAATTTTAACATAAGGGGTGGCCTTATGTTGGTGCCTATGGGCATCATTAACGAGTTCCATGAACCCACCACATTTAATGGAACTGAGCGCCCTGAATTGGATAATGTAATTGTACCGACAACATGGCGCGAGTTAGGGGTTGGAGTTACGGGTAGATTTAATTCTTTGTCCCTTGGCTATCAGGCATATCTTTTTAATGGGTTCAAATCTTCCCAATCAGATGGTGAAGGTGGTGTTCAGGGATTGTTAGGGGGATCCAGTGGTCTTCGTGGTGGTAGGCAAAAAGGTATTCAATCCACTATTGATAGTCCAAACCTATCCACTAAATTGGATTATTACGGTATACCGGGACTACGCCTTGGATTTTCAACCTATTTTGGTAGAACCCAAGCGGCGGATAATGTTGAGGAGTTTGATGGTTCAGACATTGGAATGGTCATGTATGGCCTGGACGCTCGATTTGCACATCAAAATTTTACGGCAAGGGGACAATTTATCCACGCGTCTTTATCTGATACTGATTTGTATAATAATTTGACAGGCAGTAATTTAGGCAGTGCTTTGCAGGGCTGGTATTTGGAAAGTGCCTATAATGTGCTTCCAATGGGCAAAAGACAAAAGCTTTATGCCTTTGCACGGTATGAAACTTACAACTCGCACTTTAAAGTTGATGGATCTTTACAAGCCAATGAGGCATACGATCGTTCCGATATTACAACAGGATTGACCTATCATATTGCTCCAGGGGTTGTTGTAAAGGGAGATTACCAATTCAGAAGCAATGCAGCTGATGATAGTGATGTTCCTGATCGTTTGAACTTTGGTATAGGAGTGTGGTTCTGATAGATGCCAATCCAAAAGAAAGGATTAGTAAAACATTACATTTAGTCATGACAAAAGCGGGGTTTTTAGGTTTTATTTTTCTATTATTTTCTTTTGGGTCTGCTGTTTTTCCAGGTTTGGACAAGAAATCCATAAAGGAAATTGAAAAGACTTTTGGAACTGCGGATTTTAAGTTGGAACCCATATCTATCCAAGAGGAAATCAATTCAATTTTGCCGATGAAAATTGCTTGGGAAAATCTTTATAAGGTAAATACTTCGGATGCTCTGTTGGGTTATGCATTTTGGAATCAGGCGCCAAGTAAAACAGCTATGTTCGACTACCTGGTAATATTTGATGACAGTTTGAAAATTATCAATGTAAAAGTGCTTGTTTACAGAGAGGACTATGGAGGTGAAATTGGAAGCAACCGTTGGCTAAAACAATTTATTGGAAAATCAAGAGCAGATCGCATAAAAGCTGGCGAAAATATAGATGTAATTTCAGGGGCCACCATTTCAGTGAATTCCATGGCCAAGGAAATGGACAATCTTTTGCAAAGTATTGATATTCTACAAACAAAAGACCAAATTTGATGGAATACAATGGCTTGCTTTGCACCTTATCCAAAGAGATCAGACTCTTTATTGCTACTTTTGTTATCATACTTTCCATAGGATATTTTACAGGGCTACTTTTTATAAAACATACTGAGGCTACATCTCCAAATGGAATTGAGGAGAATTATTTGGGCAACGAAGAGGATGAGGAGGCAACCGTAATGAAGTTCAAAAAGGGGGATAGGGAGATGCTCACCACGGTTCACACCCATATTTTGTCCATGTCTTTCATCTTTTTTTTATTAGGCGGACTGGTTTGGATGACCCAAGCTCCAAAAAAGTGGAAGCTTTTTTTGACCATTGAGCCTTTTCTTTCCGTAATCCTCACCTTTGGTGGAATTTATCTGATGTGGTCTGGAATCAGTTGGTTCAAATATGTAGTAATCGTTTCAGGAATCCTGATGACGGTTTGCTTTACTGGAGCCGCCAGTTTGGTATTGTGGCAATGTATCAGACCGGTAAAGCTGGATAATTGATTTTCCTCAGTTCTCAATAAACTGATAATCGATATCCTGAAAATTCAGAAAGGTAATTCCGGGCTCTTCAAAGGAAAGTAATCCCATTAATTCCTGTACTTCTTCCCTGTTGACCAAAATTATAAAATGTTTTTTGCCTACAGAAATGGGGATTTTTCTATGGTGTGCCCAATGCTGCAAGTGGCTTTCCCAATACCTTAGATCCAATTGTCCAATGTATTCCTTCATGGCATCCAGTTCCCATTCATACAATTCAAAACAGAGGTTATTGAATAACAGTTGGAACAGTTTGGTATGGTTGCAAAAGGTTAAAACACCATTTTTGGGTCGATTAAGAACGTTCAAGGATTGACACATAATATGGTTTTGTGCCTTAAATATAAAAATAAATTAGAATGATTCTAAATAATGATTAAAAAATCTGGAATTGAGCTATAGAAAATCTCTATTTGGATTGCAGGCTGATTTCAATAAAAATAGTGGTATATTTGCACGCAATTAATCCGTAATTGCAATGGAAGCCCACCTAAACAAAATTGTTGGCGAAGGACTAACCTATGATGATGTTCTTCTTGTGCCCGCATATTCCGAAATTCTTCCCCGGGAAGTAAATATTCAATCAAAGTTTACTCGAAATATCACCATAAATGTGCCCATTGTTTCCGCAGCGATGGATACCGTGACCGAATCCCGTATGGCCATTGCCATGGCCCAGGAAGGAGGTATTGGGGTGTTGCATAAGAACATGACCATTGAGCAACAAGCGCTGAAGGTCCGCAAGGTGAAACGAGCGGAAAGTGGTATGATCATGGATCCTGTAACGCTTCCTTTGGACTCCAAGGTCAGGGATGCCAAGGCCAATATGAAGGAATTCAGCATTGGGGGAATCCCAATTGTGGATGCCAATAAAAAATTGATCGGAATCGTAACCAATCGTGATCTTCGTTTTGAAAAAGACAATGATCGTCCAATCTCTGAAGTGATGACCTCGGAAAATTTGGTTACTGTTGGGGAAGGAACTTCCTTGGAACAGGCGGAAGTCATTCTGCAAGAAAATAAGATTGAAAAACTTCCTGTGGTCAACGCCAAGAATGAGCTGATCGGGTTAATCACTTTTAGAGATATTACAAAACTCACCCAAAAACCCATAGCCAACAAAGACCAATATGGAAGACTACGTGTGGCGGCAGCAATAGGTGTTACCGCTGATGCTGTGAAAAGGGCAGGAGCACTGGTTGAGGCGGGTGTGGATGCCATCATCATTGATACCGCACACGGTCACACCAAAGGTGTGGTGAGCATTTTGAAAGAAGTAAAAAAAGCCTACCCACAGTTGGAAGTGGTCGTAGGTAACATTGCCACTGCCGAAGCTGCCAAATACTTGGTAGAGGCCGGTGCCGATGCCGTTAAGGTCGGAATCGGGCCAGGTTCTATTTGTACCACCCGAGTGGTGGCCGGGGTCGGTTTTCCTCAGTTTTCCGCTGTATTGGAAGTGGCCGCTGCCATTAAGGGAAGTGGGGTGCCTGTAATCGCCGATGGTGGGATTCGCTATACGGGTGATATTCCAAAAGCGATTGCGGCCGGTGCCGATACCGTAATGTTGGGCTCATTATTGGCTGGAACAAAGGAATCCCCAGGGGAAACCATTATCTACGAAGGCAGGAAATTCAAATCATACCGTGGGATGGGTTCCGTTGAGGCCATGAAAGAAGGAAGCAAGGACCGTTATTTTCAGGATGTGGAAGATGACATCAAGAAATTGGTCCCTGAAGGAATCGTGGGCCGAGTGCCGTACAAAGGCGATCTATACGAAAGCATGCACCAATTTATCGGTGGTCTTAGGGCCGGTATGGGTTACTGTGGGGCCAAGGATATAGCCACTTTGAAGGAAACCGGTAGATTTGTGAAAATCACTTCCAGTGGTATCCATGAAAGCCATCCACATAATGTGACCATTACCAAGGAAAGCCCAAATTATAGTAGGTAAAAAAAGTTTGATTTTAAACCAGATTTATTTCCCTGCGTAGGTCTGCCAATCCTTGTCTTTGTAAATGTTTTCACCAAAGTACTTGGCAATCTGCATAAAAGGTTCCACTTTTTGGTACCCGGGAACAGGGGAAAGCATGTTCATTTCCTCATCTAAAAATACAACCGTTGGATAACTCAGCTGTCCTTGCAAAAGGGCAGCTGCCAATTCATGGTAACCATTTCTTCCAGAAGGCACGAACTTGAAGGTCTTACCTTTGTATTCAATGGGAGATTTACCTTCCGCATCCAATTTCACCATATAAAAGTTGGCCTGCATGTATTTGGAAACTTCAGGATGTTGAAACGTGTCCTTGTCCATTTTTTTGCACCACCCACACCAGTCGGTGTATACATCAACGAACATTTTTTTGGGTTTGGCATCGGTCTCAGAAAGCTTTACGGCTTCTTCCCAGCTTAACCATTTTATATCTTGGGCATTGGCTTGAAGTCCTACCAACAAAAGAAAAAACAAACTGATTTGGGTAAATGTGCTACTCATGATCTCTTAATTATGAACAAATTGTCGTTCCATCCGTACAAAGCTAACGAAAATTGTGCCAAAAAAGTATTCAGGGCCAGAGCTCTATAACAAAAATCAGAAGGGTTATCAGTAAAGCCAAAGGGACATAATAGCGGCTATCCATTTCAGCGAATTTGGTCGACTTTATTTTTTTGAAGAAACCCAGGTATTTGAAATCACCAATGGCCCTTAAAAAAAATACCATCCCAATCGTCACGGAAATAAAGCTGTGCTCCTTTTCATTGGTAAAATTGATAGCTTTATTGAGATAAACCCATGCAAAAAGACTCAAGAACAGCCCCACAAGTACGATTCCCAACTTGCCCGGTTTAAAGAGAAACTTGCCATTTTCCTTCGTGGGCAGCACCACGGAAGAATCCTTGATTCCAAAAAGGGCCCAATAAAAATGGAGTCCGGCCAAAAAGATAAAAATAATGGAAAGCAACAAGGCAATGGTGCCCATACTAGTTTACCGCTTCTTTCTTGGGAGCTTCAAAAAGCGATTTAACATCCACTTGGTTCCTTAAAATATCATCAAAAGTTTCGCGCTCGCGAATCAAATGACCCTTGCCTTTGTACCATAACACTTCTGCGGGACGGTACCTTGAATTGTAGTTGCTGGCCATGGTAAAACAATAGGCCCCAGCATTTTTGAAGCATAGGATATCGCCTTCGGAAATTTCATTGATACGCCTGTTACTGCCGAAGGTGTCGGTTTCGCAGATATAACCCACAACCGAGTAGTAACGTTCCCTTCCTGTTGGATTGGAAATGTTGATGATCTCATGACTGGAACCGTACAACATGGGACGGATCAAATGGTTGAAACCAGAATCCACACTGGCGAAAACTGTGGATGTGGTCTGTTTTACCACATTTACCTTGGCCAAGAAAGACCCCGCTTCGCTCACCAAAAACTTCCCAGGTTCAAAAGCTAAGGTCAAATCTCTACCGTAATTTTTGCAGAATTCATTGAACCTTGCCGATAATTTTTTACCCAATTCCTCAATATTGGTCTGGATGTCGCCTTCTTTGTAAGGTACTTTAAATCCGCTTCCAAAATCGATGAATTCAAGGTCCTTGAAATTTTTGGCGGTCTCAAAAAGGATTTCCGAAGCATAGAGGAATACGTCGATATCCAAAATATCGCTACCGGTATGCATGTGGATACCGTTGATGTTCATCTTGGTCAAATCCACAATGCGCAACAAATGAGGTATTTGGTGAATACTGATGCCAAATTTAGAATCGATGTGGCCTACTGATATTTTAGAATTGCCCCCGGCCATCACATGAGGATTGATACGGATACAAACGGGAATATCAGGGTGTTTGCTTCCAAATTGCTCTAGAATGGAAAGGTTGTCAATATTTACTTGAACGCCCAAGGAGGCGGCAGCTTCAATTTCTTCCAAAGAAACGCCATTGGGTGTGAAGATGATGGACTCAGGCTTGAAACCGGCCAAGAGACCCAATTTCACCTCTTGGATGGAAACCGTGTCCAGCCCACTTCCCAAACTGTTCATGAACCTTAAAATACTGATGTTGGACAATGCCTTCGCCGCATAATTCAGTTTAAGGCTGGGTACTTCTTTAAAAGCATTGGTAAGCCTGTTGAACTGGGATGCAATTTTATCCGCATCATACACATATAGTGGGGCGCCGTATTGGTCAACCAATTTTAATAGATCTTTGGAATTCATGTTATATCCTTCTTTACAGGGCAAATCTACAGCAAGTCCGTGGGTTACACAAGAACTTTGAACATATTTTATGTATTTATAACAAAATGTTTGAATCTTAACATTTATCCTTTAAAGAATAGTTTGTGGCTTTTCCTGCGACATTGTACTTTTAACCAAACCGCAACCATGAAACTACCCTTATTCCCGCTACAGTCCGTATTCTATCCCGGTGAAACCGTGCCCCTTCATATTTTTGAGGATCGTTACAAACAATTGATCCATGATTGTAGAAAAGAAGCCCTTACCTTCGGTATTCCGGTTTTTATCAATAATTCCATTTCCTACGGTACCGAGGTGCAATTGGTGGAGGTGGTCACCACATACAATTCTGGGGAAATGGATGTAGTCTGCGTGGCCAGGCAGGTGTTTAAGATTTTGGGTTTTGAAAAACAACTGCCGGGAAAATTGTACGCAGGCGGAGATGTAGAGTTTTTGGAAATGGAGAACGATGCAAACGATGACCTTCGGAAGGAAGTGATTCAAAAAGTTGAAACCTTGTACGACCTTATGGATGTGCCTTTCACCCAAACATCGCCCAAACAGTTCAACAGTTATTCGTTGGCGCACAAAATGGGACTTTCCTTTGAACAGGAATACGAACTCCTTCTGATGACAAGGGAAACCGATAGGTTGAATTTCATCAAGGCCCATTTGGAATCCACCACCAATGTTCTGAACGAGGTAAACCGCACCAAGACCGTCATTGAAATGAACGGACATTTCAAAAATTTCGACCCGTTGGACTTTCAGGATTTTAAGCCTTAAGCCAAGATGGGGTAAAAGCATGTAATTATGGTCGAATAATTGGCAATAATTCCTTATTGCCTTCAATTTCTCAGTAGTGTTTTCTATTTTTGTCGGCAAACAAAAGTAAAATTCACAGATGAATCTTCACGAATATCAAGGAAAAGAGATTTTGGCCAGTTTTGGGGTCAGGATCCAGCGAGGTATTGTTGCCCGCAACGCCAAGGAAGCGGTAGAGGCCGCGAAACAACTTACACAAGAAACCGGTACCGGATGGCACGTGATCAAAGCTCAGGTGCATGCAGGTGGCCGTGGTAAGGGCGGCGGTGTAAAACTTGCCAAAAACTTGAAAGAAGTGGAAGAATTGGCGGGAAGCATCATTGGGATGAACCTGATCACCCCGCAAACATCTGCAGAAGGTAAAAAAGTACACCAGGTATTGATTGCTGAGGATGTATATTATCCTGGCGATAGTGAAACCAGCGAGTTCTACATGTCCGTTTTGTTGAACAGGGGAACCGGCAGGAACATGGTAATGTATTCTACCGAAGGTGGTATGGACATAGAAGAAGTGGCTGAAAAGACCCCACACTTGATTTTCACAGAGGAAATTGATCCAGGATTGGGATTGTTGCCTTTCCAAGCAAGAAGGATTGCCTTCAACCTAGGTTTGTCCGGAAACGCTTTTAAAGAAATGGTGAAATTCGTTTCTTCCCTGTACAAGGCTTATGAACAAAGTGATGCCAGTCTTTTTGAGATCAACCCTGTTCTAAAAACTTCTGATGACAAGATCATGGCGGTGGATGCCAAGGTGACCATCGACGATAACGCTCTATATAGAAGAAAGGCCTATGCCGAAATGCGTGATCTTAGGGAGGAAAACCCCATCGAGGTTGAAGCTAGGGAAGTAGGTTTAAATTATGTGGATTTGGATGGAAACGTAGGTTGTATGGTGAACGGTGCTGGATTGGCGATGGCCACCATGGACTTGATCAAAATGGCAGGTGGAGAACCAGCCAACTTCTTGGACGTAGGTGGTACTGCTGACGCCAAAAGGGTAGAGGAAGCTTTCCGTATCATCTTGAAAGATCCCAATGTGAAAGCGATCTTAATCAATATTTTTGGTGGAATCGTACGTTGTGACCGTGTGGCGCAAGGTGTCGTGGATGCCTATAAAAATATGGGCGATGCCATTCAAGTGCCGATAATCGTGCGTTTGCAAGGTACCAACGCCGAGTTGGCCAAGGAAATCATCGATAATTCTGGATTGGCCGTGCATTCTGCGGTACAGTTTCAAGAAGCCGCCGATAAAGTGAAGGAAGTTTTGGCGTAAGAAACCAAAAATCTAAACAAAAAAGGGCAATGTTTTGTTAACGTTGCCCTTTTTTGTTTTTTAATCTCTCCATATCTGGGATATCATTTTTGATTCGATTTCAGAAAAGGTTTGCAAGGTTATTTGTCCTTTTCAAAATTGGTTGAAGAGTATTCATGCTTGGCCCTGTTTTCTTCAAAATTTGCAATATTACTTCCTGGTTACACAAGTTAAACATAGGTTAAATCTGAAAATAGTGTAACATTTTACATTTTTTATCGTCTTATTTTTGTGATGTCATTATAAAAGGGTGTCCTTTTTGACAAAACACAAATCATTCATCAAAACATCAAAAAACAAAATCATGAGAAAAATTAAAATTGCATCCGTAGCTTTTATGTTGTTCGCCACTTTGGGCGCATTCGCTAACAAAGGAAACAACGAGATTCCAGAAAAGAGCTTGTCTTCCCAAATTTATGAAATGTTGAAGCAGAACTCGTTCGAGCTTCAATATAACGAGATGACGGCCGATGTCCGTTTCACCATCAATGAAAAGGGCGAAATGGTGGTACTTTCTGTAGAAACCAAGAATGAGGTTTTGGAAAACTTTGTAAAAAGTAGATTGAACTACCAAAAAGTAGAATCTGGAAATCCTGTAGAGGGTAAGATCTATACGGTTGCCGTACGAATTACCGCATAATTGACGGAGATTGTTTGAGTTAGTTGGAAAGCCTTGATCACATCAAGGCTTTTTTATGCACTAAAATCAACCTTTTTGAGTTATGTAATAGGAAGTAAGCCCTAAAACCAAACCAAATGGGTACCTACGAAGAAAAACTTAGCATCCTTTCTGAGATGATCGCATTTGCACGGGTGGATCATTCCATGAAGCGGTCCGAATATGAATTCTTGCTCAAGGTAGCTTCCAATTTGGGGGTGGACAAAGAAACTTTTGATGGTCTTTTAAAACATCGTTCCCCAAAAATAAACCTGAAGACACAGGCTGAACGGATCGTTCAGTTCCACAGACTGTTGCTTTTGATGAACGTTGATAGGGAACAGCACAAAAGTGAGGTCGATACACTCTATAATATTGGCCTTAAAATGGGGCTTCCGCCCGTGGCCATTGGTCAGGTTTTGGAGGTCATGCACCGATATCCTGACAATGTGATCCCGCCAAATGTGCTCATCGATATCTTCAAGGCACATTACAATTAATGTCATTTTGACATCATTTCTCTTTTAAAAAATGCCATAAAGGCATGTTTTGGCCATTGGTATACCATTTGCCCAGTACTAGGTGATTTAAATGTTTAACTAAAAATTGAATCGCCATGAGTATAGTAAAAAGAAACAACCTGTTTTTTCCATCTCTAATGAATGATTTTATAGGTCCTGATTGGTTTGGTGGAACAGAGAAGTGGAATGCTTCCGTTCCTGCTGTAAACATAAAGGACAATACCGAAAATTTTGAATTGGAATTGGCTGTTCCTGGTATGAAAAAGGATGATTTCAGAGTAGAAATCGATAACGATGTGCTGACCATTGCCAGTGAGGTACAGACCGAAAATGAGGAAAACAAGGAAAACTACACCAGAAAAGAGTTTTCGTTTACCTCTTTCAGAAGGGCCTTTACCTTGCCAGAAACCGTTGATGGTTCCAAAATAGATGCCAAATACGAAGATGGAATATTGAAATTGACCTTGCCCAAAAAGCAAGAAGCTTTACCAAAACCAAAACGATTGATTGAGATCGCTTAAGAAATTGAAGGCACCAACTAAATGTGTTTCATGATGGTTGGATTAGTTGGTTAGTTTGTTGGCGCGCCCCTGCAGCAATGTTCGGGGCGCGCTTTCGTTTATTCCTTTTCCTGGAGCATTTTGATCTCGTCACGCAACTTGGCCGCTTCCATAAAGTTGAGTTCTTTGGCCGCTTTTTCCATAGCCTTGCGTTTTTCCCGAATCAATTTATCCTTTTGGTCTCCGGTCAAGTAGTTAAGGTCGGGCTCTGCCGCTCGCAGTTCTTCTTTCTGAAAATGATAGGTGGATACAGAATTCTTGGCCAGGGCATTGTCCAAGTTTTTCTTTAAGGCTTTGGGAATAATATTGTGCTCCCTGTTGTAGTTCATTTGCTTGTCCCGACGGTAATTGGTCTCATCAATCGTCATTTGCATGCTATCAGTGATCTTATCCGCATACATGATGGCTTTCCCGTTCAAGTTCCTGGCCGCACGGCCTACAGTCTGCGTTAAGGAGCGGTTGCTACGAAGGAAACCTTCTTTATCCGCATCCAAAATTGCAACCAATGAAACTTCCGGTAAATCCAATCCTTCCCGAAGCAGGTTTACACCAATGAGAACATCAAAAATACCTTTGCGTAGATCTTGCATGATCTCCACCCTCTCCAAGGTATCCACGTCACTATGGATGTAACGGCATCGAATATCAATTCTGGTAAGATATTTGGTCAGTTCCTCGGCCATCCTCTTGGTCAAGGTGGTCACCAAGGTACGCTCATCCAGTTCTACCCGCTGCTGAATTTCTTCTACCAAATCATCAATTTGATTGGTACTGGGTCTTACCTCGATTACGGGGTCTAACAATCCGGTCGGACGAATTACCTGTTCCACAAAAACACCTTGGCTCAATTCCAATTCGTAGTCCGCAGGGGTGGCACTTACATAGATCACTTGGTTCTGAAGGGTCTCGAATTCTTCAAATTTTAATGGACGGTTATCCATGGCGGCGGGCAATCGGAACCCATATTCCACCAAATTTTCCTTGCGTGAACGGTCACCTCCGTACATGGCATGCACTTGGGGAATGGTCACATGGCTTTCATCAATGACCATTAAGTAATCATCAGGGAAATAATCCAATAAACAGAAAGGCCTTGTGCCAGGCTCCCTGCCATCCAAATAGCGGGAATAGTTCTCGATACCGGAACAATACCCCAATTCCCTAATCATTTCGAGATCAAAATTGGTACGCTCGTCCAAGCGTTTGGCCTCCAAGGGTCGTCCTATTTCTTTGAAATAGTCTACTTGTTTCACCAAATCATCCTGAATTTCACGAATGGCATTCTGTAGGATGTCAGGCGAGGTCACGAACATGTTGGCCGGATAAATGTTAAGGGAATCGTAGATTTCTATGACATTATTGTTGAACGGGTCAAGGGCTTCAATCTCTTCGATCTCGTCCCCGAAAAAATGGATACGGAACGCATGGTCTGCATAGCCTGGGAATACATCCACCACATCGCCCTTAACCCTGAAATTTCCATTCCGGAAATCTGCGGTAGTCCTGGAATAGAGACTCTGTACCAATTGTTTCAGGAATTTGGTCCTGGAAATCACTTGGTCTCTGTGGATGGTAATCACGTTCTTTTGGAACTCGATAGGATTTCCGATACCATACAGACAGGAAACGGATGCTACCACAAGCACATCCCTTCGTCCCGAAAGCAGGGAAGAAGTCGCACTCAATCGTAATTTTTCAATATCCTCGTTGATGGAAAGGTCCTTTTCAATATAAAGTCCACTTGTAGGAATGTAGGCTTCAGGCTGATAGTAGTCGTAATAGGAAACAAAGTATTCCACCGCATTGTTGGGGAAAAACTGTTTGAACTCCGAATACAACTGGGCCGCCAAGGTCTTGTTATGTGCCAATACCAAAGTGGGTTTTTGCACCGACTCCACCACATTGGCCACGGTAAAGGTCTTACCGGAACCTGTGACCCCAAGCAACGTTTGATGGCGCACATTTCCCTCTATACCCTCCACCAATTGTCGTATGGCTTCGGGCTGGTCCCCAGTGGGTTTAAAATCTGAGACTACCTGAAATTTCATTTGATAAAAATAGTAAAGGATACTGCCATTCCGAAGTGAATCGGTAAGATTATCTTTTCAATGAAAAATGACCTTTAATTTCTTGGTTCCCATCATAGATGGCTACAAACCAATAGTCCCCGGATGGTAGGGGTCGACCTGCGATTCTTCCGTCCCAGCCCTGTGAATCTTGTGATATCTGCTTGAGAAATTTCCCGTACCGATCAAAAATGCGGATACTTTGAAACACCACATCATCGGATTCCTTCGGTTGGATGAACTGCCAATAATCGTTGATATTGTCCCCGTTCGGTGTGAAGAACTTAGGGAAACCTTCCAAAGTTAGGTCTTGAACAAAGGTTTTTTCGACCAATCCACAACCGTTTTTATCACGGACATAGAACGTATGGTTGCCAGGTTCAATGTTATTAAAGATGTTGCTGTCGGAATAAGGACCATCCGCGCTATCAATAGCAAATTCGTAATTGCCATTGCCTGATACTTCTACTTGGATGCTGAGCAGGCCATTGTTGTTTTCAATCGAAAGGTTGTCTATAGAAGCCATTTCAGAAGAGACTACATGGAATATTTTGGTGGTGGGACATTCCAAGGTGCCAGCTTCCCTGTCCACCATATTGTAGGCTTCATAACGATAGGTCCCATTTTCAGTGATGGCAACTTCACTGTTCTCTGATAGCAATGTTTCATTATCCATGCTGTCCAATTTGTACCAACGGTAGCCATCGGCAACATCGGTTGAGAAGGCAACGTATGGGGCCTCGTTTTCACAGAAAGAAATGGTATCAGGAAAGGCAATTTCAGGATTGATGGTTACAAAATCCCCTACGTTTACATCCCAATACGGGCCACATCCAAAGGATGTGGTAAAACTTTCCTGTTGGCAACCATAAGCCGTGCCTGTTTCGTTTGATGGAGATATGGTGATGAAATAGGTCTTGTTGGGTTCCAGGTTGAAAATAGGGGTAGAGTTAGTATAGAACTGTGAGTTATTCAGGATGTCATTTGTATTGGGCGTAGTCCCGATGTTTACATAGTATGAGGTGGCTCCAGGCACTTCCAACCATTCCAATTCTGTAGTCAAAGGAACATTGGTTTCCCCATTGGCCGGATATATCATACTGGTGCATTCCGGTATATTGGTAATCACGCCTGTGGTAAACTGTTGTGTAGAACAACCAACTGCCATTCCGTTCTCATTGTAGGGAACAATGGTAACAAAAATGAGGGTTTCAGATGGAAGATCGGTACTTGGGTTCAAGGTTAGACTGTTCCCAACATCTTGCTCCAAGATGTCATTGCTCCCCGCAGTTGTTCCCAATCTAACCAAATAGCCGGTAGCCCCGTAAACATAATCCCATGAAATGTTGGTTTTTGGGTTCACGTTGGTGGCCATATTAGGAGGTTGTGACATTGTTGCACATGAAGAAGGGGGCTGTGTCAAGGACTCTGTGGTGAAACTTTTACTAAGGCAAGTAATATCCGGCCCATCGTAAAAGTAAAGGGAAATAGTCACATAGATCATCGTATTCTCTGGTAGTCCAAGAGGTGGGGCATAGGTGGTCCCGCTCACGAATTTGGGTGATACAATATCGGTGCCACCGGGTGTTGTGCCTATTGAGATGATAAATGCATTTACCCCATTCACCGGATTCCAAGAAATCATGGTGTTCAGGGGAACATTCAAGGCACCTTCAGCGGGGGTTAGAAGGTTGGGGCAATTTTGCGCCCGCGCCATCAAACCCATCAAAAGCATCAGGAAAACTAATTTTCTGTTCAGCATTTACATGACATGAGTATCTCCCAAGATACTACAAATCACGCTTTTTCAATAAAACATAAGACAAATAGATAAAAATGGAGGCCCAAACGATGGCGATCAGGAACTCGTACCAGTAGGTGTGGTAGTCAAACTTCATGTCTTCCCCGATCTGTTGACCGATGTTCTGCACAGCTGAAAGGCGGGTAAAGGGCTCCTTGATCAAATTGGACATGGATTGCAATGGAAAAAAGTTCTTGATTATCCTTGCTGAATCCCAACTCATCACTTTCCAACCTAAAAGCCCAAAGACCACTTGCTCCAAAATGCTCCAAAGAATCAAAAAGCCCAAAGCAAAGGCCGAACGTTTTACCAAGATGCCCAAAAACAGACAGAAGGAGAAAAAGGCCACCAGTTTTACAAAAAAGGCGAATAAGAAGTCCAGGTCGGAGAAGATGATGGACATTTCATTGTAATCGGAATAGATGAGTCCCAAAATCATGGACACCACAAAAACAAAAACGGTCGAAATTAGGGCAAAGGAAATAACGGTCAGTAACTTGGATAGGATGAATTCCTTTTTGGAAAGTCCGTCGATCAAGTTTTGTTTAATGGTCTTGTTGCTGTATTCGTTGGACATCATGGAAACGATCACAATGGCCAGGAACAATTTAAAAAGTGCCGTAACAAAGGTATTGAAGTGCCAGATGTAGGGAAAGTTGAAAATACCTTGATCGGCCAAGTGGAACTGTACCGGTCCTATATCGAACTTGATGGCCGCGATCAATGCGATGGAGGTCAGAAGCACAAAATAGGAGATGATCAAGACCTTGCTGGCCCTATTGTTCCACAGTTTTATGAATTCTATTTGGAGTAGACGTAACATTCGTTTTTTGATTAGTTGTTTTTGGTCAAGGTTAAAAATTGTTCTTCAAGGCTTTCTTTGCGTTTTACCAAATGGGATAGGATAATACCTTTTTCAAATAACATTTTGTTCAAAGATTCGGCGTCCATTTCCTCTTTCAGGTAAGCCGTAAGGGTGCCGTTGAAGTTTTCAATTTTCCCAAAACTTGCATTTTTTTCGAGCAGATCCTGTAGTTTGTCCAGTTGTCCACATCTCAGTTCAAAAAAGCCATGGCTGGCCAACATACTGTCTACCGGGCCGGAATACAGGTTTTCGCCCCTTCTCAAGATGACCACATGGGAGCAGACCTTTTCCACCTCATCCAGTAAATGCGAAGCCAACAAAATGGTAGTGCCTTGGCTGGCAATTGTTTTAATGATCTCCCGGATCTGATGGATACCTTGGGGATCCAGACCATTGGTGGGTTCGTCCAAGATAAGGATCTCAGGGTCGTTGAGCAGGGCGGAGGCAATGGCCAATCGCTGTTTCATCCCCAGGGAATACGTCTTGAATTTGCTGTCCTTTCTTTCCCAAAGCCCGACCAATTCCAATTTTTCCTGGATTTTGGTCTCGGGCACTTCCTTGATCTTGCATACCAGTTTCAGGTTTTGGATGGCGGTCATGTAGGGATAAAAGTTTGGGCGCTCAATGATGGCCCCTACTTTTTTCAGAGCTTCGTGCGTGGTAGTGTTACCGTCGAACCAACTGAAATCGCCGGAAGTTCGGTTCACCACGTTCAAAATGATGCCTAAAGTTGTGGACTTACCACTTCCATTGGGTCCCAAAATGCCATACACGTTTCCTTTTTCAATGGTAAAGGAAAGATCGTTCACGGCAGTCAGGTAACCGAATTTCTTGGTGAGATGGTTAACGGTCAGAATTGTTTCCAAAGGTTGCTAACGTTTTTTGAATGGTTTATACTAACTTGACGATGTTTATCGAAATTTGTTACAAAATAACCCTTTACAATGTCCGAAGAAAAATTGATGTCCAAAAAGAAACCTGCCTATCCCATAAGCAAGGAACTGGATGAATATTTGGATTACTACAACCGAAAGATAGAGATTCCCATCCACTATGACGACCTTCTTCGGTTTTCGGGCAGCGTGGCGGTTTATGATGCGAATGATGAGGACACCCTATGGGTGAGGGTCTATTATGCAGAGTTTGATAGGGACGAGATCGACCTTGCCCTTAAACGGGTCTATTCCATTTTCGTTTCCGATGGTAGCGATTCCATTTTGCAATACCTGAATGTGGATTATGTGGACTATTGCACTTTTGGGAACTCCAAACCCTTTCGGATCAAGATCCGTAACATTTTGAACGATAACTACACCTTGCTCTATGTAAAAAAGACGGATGCCTCTCGTGTGTATGGCCTGGAATTGGAGCACATGCTCTCTCCTTACAATCTTAACTTTGTAATCTATGAGAATACCTTGATCGAGGAGCATATTGTGGGCATTCCCGGGGATCTTTTCATCAAGAACAATTTACCCGAATGTTCGGAATTTGACAAGGCACAGATTGCGAAGGAGTTCGTAAAGTTCAATGAGCGATGTATGATCCGACTTTTGGGCGATATGCGTTCTTACAATTATGTAATCGTCCCCACCCATGATTTTGACAGTGTGGTCTACAAGATACGCGCCATAGATTTTGACCAACAGTGTTATGAAGGGAAGCTAAAGGTGTACCGTCCTCAATTTTTTAAGGAGAACAAGGTTATGGTGGACATGGTACAGAACAAATTGCGAATGGACTCTGTGAACCAGTACATCGTGGAGGAGCGTTCCATCATTGCCAAACGGATTTTGAGTTGGGGACACCGCCTTACCTCACTTTTGGAAGCTTGCCGTAAGGATACCATTTCCACTCCGGAGAATATTGAAATGCTCAAAACCCAATTACAGGAACTTACGGGCGACATCAATTTTAGGGACAGTAAAAACATGGGGGAAATATTGACCCATGCCCTGGATTTTGTCCGTAGGAATTACGAGGATGTCAGTATGAAACAGATTATTGAGAAGAAGTTCTAGCTTTTCTGCTCCTTGTTGAAGTAGACCAAATAGTAGTACATCTGGCGTTCCTCGTCCCACCCTTTTTCCACAAATTTCTCTGCAGATTCCGGGTTGATAAAGTCCAATTTGATTTGGATGTTAGTGTCCAGATTGATGACGTTCTTGATTTTCCTTCGGGCATCGCTCACCGCCTTGTTAGCAATATCGAAGTTGGAAACATCCTCAATGCTATACTTGGGTCCTTTTTCCACTTTGTAATGCTTGAATTCGGGAATCAATTCCGGGTTTTCCATGACCTCGTTCAAGAAGGCGGTTTCCTCAAAGGCGTCGTTCTTGGCAAAATGGTTCACCGCGCGGTTCATGAACAAAACTTCTTGTTGTTTGTCCTCGGCAGGTAAAACCACATCCTTGGCAAAGTTTTGGCAGAATTTCAGGTAGTTTTTGGTGTAAAAGTTCTCATCTGTCAAAGGGACTAGGCCCAAAAAGTTCTCCAACCAGTATTTGGCATCATAACGGTTGCTGTCCACCGACAACACTTTGTAGCCTTCCTCTTTTTCCACATTGAAGACAATACAACCTTTATCCAGTTTGTTGACGTTGATGCCTTGTTTGATCAAGATTTCCAGATTTTGTTCCGTTTCCTTGAACTGAAGAAAATCATGCTTCAACTCGCTCTTGAAGATGCCCACGGCATCGGTTTTCTTGTTATCGATGACCACGTCCGAAAAATGCACCACATAAACCTCACCGCTTTTGATGTGTGGGTGATTGGATTGGTCATACAGGTGTTGGGTAATCTTTTTGGAAAGCTCGTGCCCGTTGGCCGGGTTTTCAAAAATGCCTGAAACGGCCGTGAACACATCATTGAACTCTACATCCACATCATTGGCGAATCTGTAGTAATTTTCTTCCTTCTCCCTAAACGGTCTGAAAAAATATTCCTTGAGCAGACCTGCCATTTCATCGTTCATGGTAAAAGGTTCCGATGATAAAAAAGCAGCTTCGTTCTTGCTTTTGTTTCCTACTCGGTGCAGTGAAAGACTTTCGATTTGGGCGGTATATAGGTTTAGCATTTTTGGGTAAAGGATTAAGGGTGAAAGGTTTATAGTAAAAGGGTAAAGGGTTTGGGGTGAAAGGTTAAGTTCGATTCAATTCCAATTTTCATCAAAATCCATATCATCATAGCTGTCAAGGAAGTCATCATCGTCACCAAAGTTGTCCTCCAACTCGCCTTCCTCGGCCTCAAAGTTTTTCTCTGGTGGGGCATCGGGCAGTTCCCCAAAACTGAACAACAGACTTGGGTATATGCGTCCATCCTCTTTTTCGGCAATGTCGGCCAATTCCACAAAAAAGGTCCACATGCTGAAAAAGTCGTACACATAGATCATTTTTGGGGTTTGCTCCGTAAGTACGTCGTCCAAACTGGTCTCGTTCATTAATCGGATATCGGAACCGTTCTCGCTCATGTCGAACAGGGCAATCTCCTCATCTTGGTTCCATTCTTCATCACAAGTATAAAAGGAGGCCATTTCACTGCCTTCAAAACCAAAGGCTTGGGTAATGGCGTTGTGGAAATCTTCCAAAGTATTGTTGTCCTCAATCTCAATATCCCTAAAGATATCCTCCTCAGCATCAAGTATTATCCTGATTTTATAAATCATCCAAAAATTTTTAAAGTGGGCACAAAGTTACAATAAATAGACCTTATTTGGTGAACCTGTGCAAGGTAAACGTCATGGTGGCCAAAAGAAAAAATGCCCCTATCTGGTGTGCGATTCCCAACCACAAAGGCACGGCGTAGATCAAGGTAAGCACCCCCAATAAAAATTGTACAAAAACCATGGCCAAAAGTATTTTCAGGCCCTTTTCCTGCAAAGGGGTACGCTCCACTTTTCTGGTCTTGAACCATATCGCCAAAATGAATCCCACCACCACGTAGGCAAGATAACGGTGAACGAATTGCACCCCACTTTTGCCTTCAAAAAAGTTTTTGATCACGGGCTGTTGCTCAATGTAAACCGTTTCGTGCATGAGTTTCCCCTCGCTCATCAATGGCCAATGATTGTGGATGAACCCTGCATCCAACCCGGCCACAAATGCACCCCAAATGATTTGGAGCAGCAGGCCCACCAATGCAATTCGTATGAGGTTCCTGATTTTTGTATTGACTTCCTTTTTGTCGGGATATATCAAATCTAAAGCCACCCAAAGGCTATAGGCAAAGGTAAGGAAGGCCGTTGTCAAGTGGGCGGCCAACCTGAAATGGGACACGTCTGGCCGATCCACCAAACCGCTTTTTACCATGTACCATCCCAAAAATCCCTGAAAGCCACCCATGATCAATAGGATAATCGCCTTTTTAGTGGTAGACTTATCCAATCGCTTGGTGATCAAAAAGTACAGGAAAGGTACAATGAAAACAATACCGATAAACCGGCCAATGAACCGGTGCAGCCATTCCCAAAAATAGATGTCTTTAAAATCCTCCAGATCAAAATGGCTGTTCAGCTTTTGGTACTCTGGGTATTGTTGGTACAGTTCAAAAGCTTCCTTCCATTCCTGCTCATTCATGGGGGGCAATGTACCATGTATCAATTTATAGTCGGAAATGGAAAGCCCGGAGTGGGTTAGGCGGGTAATACCCCCAACCAAAACCATCACAAAGATGAGCGCACAACCCGTTAACAACCAATACACCACATATTTGTTCTTTTTCATTTGGAGTGGACTTTTAGGTTCATTGATTTGCCTTTTTCCAACATAAATTGATAAGCGGCCTCGTATTCGTTCGGAATTTCACCTTCCAGAATGGCCTCTTTGATGGCATCCTTGATGATGCCGATTTCCTTGGAAGGTTTTAGATTGAAGGTTTCCATGATCTCTTCCCCGGAGACCGGTGGTTGAAAGTTTCGGACGTGGTCCCTTTCTTCGACCTCCACTATTTTTTGACGAACAATCTGAAAATTGTTCTTGTACCTTTTCTGTTTCTTTGGATTTTTTGTAGTGATGTCGGCTTCGCATAGGGTCATGAGGTCGTCCACAAAGTCCCCGGCATCAAAGACCAACCGCCGCACTGCGGAATCGGTAACGTGGTCTTCGGAAAGGATGATAGGACGGGAGCTCATCAACACCATTTTTTGCACGAACTTCATTTTTTCGTTCAGGGGCATGTGCAGCCTTTTGAACAGTTTGTATACCATTTTGGAACCCACGAACTCGTGGCCATGGAACGTCCATCCAATTTTATTATGGAATTTTTTGGTGGGTGCCTTGCCAATATCGTGGAGTAGGGCGGCCCAACGCAACCAAAGGTTGTCCGTGGTTTCGGATATGTTGTCCACCACCTCCAGCGTATGCCAAAAATTATCCTTGTGGCGTTGTCCTTCCACCTCTTCAATGCCTTGAAGGGCAGTCAACTCTGGGAGGATCAAAGGTAGCAATCCTGTTTGGTGCATCAACTTAAAGCCAATGGAGGGCTTGGGGCTCATCAAAATTTTGTTCAACTCGTCCACAATACGTTCCTTGGACACGATTTGAATACGCTCTTTGTTTTCCGAGATGGCCTGGAGTGATATCAGTTCTATGGTAAAGTGCAATTGCGTGGCAAAACGGATGGCACGCATCATCCGCAAAGGATCATCGGAATAGGTAATCCCCGGTTCAAGTGGCGTACGTAATATTTTTTGGTCCAGATCGGACAATCCGTTGAAGGGATCCAACAGGGTGCCGAAGTTGTCCTTGTTCAAGGCCAGGGCCATGGCGTTGATAGTGAAATCGCGCCGATTTTGATCATCTTGCAAAGACCCGTCTTCCACCACAGGTTTTCTGCTGTCGTGGTGGTAGCTTTCTTTACGGGCACCTACAAACTCCAATTCCAGGCCATGGTGTTTGATCATGGCGGTCCCAAAAGTTTTGAACACGGTTATTTCCGGTTTCCCTTGAAGTTTGGACGCTACTTTTTTGGCGAGTTCAATACCGCTGCCAATAGCCACAATATCAATATCTTTTGGAGCGCCCCTTTTCAAAAGATAATCCCTCACAAATCCCCCAATCACATAGGAATCAACGCCAAGTTCGTCCGAGGCTTCGCCAATCAGTTTAAAAATGGGATGTTGTAGGGCTTCTGTGTGCAACTCCTTCGTCATTTATTCGCGGATTACCTTCACTTGTCCATCATTACTTAACTTGATGATGGAAGAGGGAACGGCATTTTTATTTACATCCGGCAAATTTACCACATAGTCCACTCCTTTTAAAATTTCGGTGGAGATATCCTTGAATTGTTTTGGGGTGGGTTCCCCTGAAATATTGGCCGAGGTGGAAACAATGGGTTTACCGAATTTGTTGATGAGGTATTGGCAAAATTTATCCGAGGCCACCCGAATGGCCAAGGTATTGTCCTCAGCTACGAGGTTTTCGGCAATTCCCTTGGGTTCATCAAATACGATGGTAGTGGGTTTGGTAGCTAGATCCATGATGTCGTAGGCTACATCAGGAACTTGTTTTACGTGGCGTTCAAGCATGCCCTGGTTGCCTACCAAACAGATAAGTGCCTTACTGTCCTCGCGTTTTTTAAGGGCGTATACTTTTTTTACGGCTTCAGGGTCAGTGGCGTCACAGCCAATTCCCCATACGGTATCGGTGGGGTAGAGGATGAGTCCACCTTCCTTCAATATTTTGATACAGTTGTTGATTTCTTCGGTCATGATATTTTGTTACTGATTGCTTTCCAAAAAGTTGACATACCTGTTTTTTTGTTCTTCAAAAGACCACTTTTCCGAAACGTAATCTTTTTTGCTGATTTCCCCATTAGAAATTTTTGTGAAGATTTCGGATAATTCGATGGCATCCTTATAAAATAAGGAATGCGATACCATGTCCTGAATGTGTTGAATATCTTGGGGAGATATGAGGTTTATCCCGTAACCGAAAGCTAGGTTATAAGATCCCATGATTTTGTACTTTGCATAGTTGTCTCCCACGGAACGTAATGGGATCAATATGTAATCGGAGTTTTTGAGATACCCATGAAAGGCATCGTTCTCCAAAAAATGCTCAAATGTGATGAAATAATTTAAAAGATTGTGTGCTTCTAGGTATTCCAAAAATTCTTTGTTTTTTGGGTCCGAAGGATAAGTACTTCCCAAAATGAGAATTTTCAGGTCGTTTTTGATGGGCATTTTTTCTAAGGCCTCAGCTACCAAATAATAGTCCCTTCTACCAAAATCCAGTTTTCCTGGGATGCTTATCCAAACTTCATCTTTGGGTTTAGCAGGAAGAGAATTTCCATATTCCGGAAAAAATATGGGATAAAAGCTTTTGATCTTGATGGAGTTGTCTTTCAGCGGAACGGAATCCAACAAGAAATCATTCAACACAAAAAAATGCTTTATTGCCTTATTGATCAGTTTTTGGGAGAAGCTGTGGTTCACCTTTTTTAAATTGTGCAATATGCCAAAAAGGTGGGCTTTTCGCCTTAATAAATGACTCAATAGAATCACCTCCAATCTGGAACTGGCCGTATTGAAAACAATGGTCTGTATCCTTTTTTTTCCAACAAGACGGTATAACCGTGTAATAAAGGCAATTCGATTTAAAAACCTTTTTTGAGAGTTTTTGGGATAGATAACGGTATCGTCCACCAACTGTAAATATTCATGGGCCCTTTCAAAGATCTGCTGACTAATGATCAATGTTACCTCGTAACCAGAATCCTTAAGAAACTTTATTTGAGAATAAAGGCATTCGTCGTGATAGGAATTGAACTCGACTAGAGCGGCTTTTTTCATTGTTGATGTTTAAAAAGAAAAGTACTTTTTGCAAAGTTATTCTTTAAATTACAGACTTTGTTATTTTTGCCAGAATGAACCCAATGGAACAAGAAGCACCGAAAATTTCAGTGATCGTGAGTACCTACAATGCCGAGGAGTGGTTGAGGAAAGTACTCTGGGGTTTCAATTGCCAAATTTTCAAGGATTTTGAAGTGGTTGTGGCCGATGATGGTTCAGGTCCCAAGACCAAAGCGTTGTTGGATGAGCTTTCCGAACAAGTTTTTTACCCGATCATCCATGTTTGGCAGGAAGATGATGGTTTTCAAAAATCGAGGATATTGAACAAGGCGGTGGAGGCCTGCAACGCGGAATACATTATCATGACCGATGGGGACTGTATTCCAAGGGAAGATTTTGTTGAGGTGCATTATATCAATAAAGAATCGGGTTATTTCATCTCGGGGGGATACTACATGTTGCCGATGAACATTTCCAAGTTGATCACTCTGGAAGATATTGAACAGCAGAATTGTTTCAACATACAATGGCTCAAGGAAAAGGGAATTCCACAGACCTTTAAAAACAACAAGCTCACGGCCAAAGGGTTTGTTTCCAAGTTTTTGAATACGTTCACCCCAACCAATGCCAGTTGGAACGGTCATAACTCATCGGGTTGGAAAAAGGACATCCTGAATGTGAACGGTTTTGACGAACGTATGCAGTATGGTGGTCAGGACCGGGAATTAGGGGAACGATTGTTTAATTTCGGGATTAAATCCAAACAATTGAGGTATAGTGCCGTTTGTGTACATCTGGATCATAAGCGAGGATACAAAACCCCGGAATCCATTGCCAAAAATCAGTCGATAAGAAAAGAAACTAGGTCACAAAAGATGGTTTGGACCCATTATGGCATCACCAAATAATAGGCGAGCTCGTTCTTTTTTTCCAATCTTTTACGCTCTTTGAACCTTTCCAAAACCCCAAGGGCGTTCAGGTAACAAATGGTAATGCCTTTTTTTCCGTCCAAAAAACCTAAACGGATGATGTAATGGTTGAAAAATTTCCAAGCCGGTTTTACCACCATCATAAAATAGTTGAAATATTTTTCCTTGTAGAAATCCTCTTTGGCCTTTAGCTGGCCGTATTTAAGCATTTTACTTTTGTAATCTGCATAATCCTTGTAGCAATAATGAATCAGTTTTTCTTTTAGAACTCCTGATTTTCCATCAACCTCCAAGGTTTCATGAACAATTTTTCTATCGGTAAAAACAGCCTTGCTTTTTCTGAAAAGTCTATGGTTCTTGTCCGTTTGCCAACCACTAAAATTGAGAGGTTGGTTTTGGAACATGAATTTTCTATAGAACCAATAGGCCTCATTGGCCTCAGGGTTGTTTATGGTTGAAATGATTTCGTTCTTTAAGCCATCGGTCACCACTTCATCGGCATCCAAAAACAAAACCCAATCGTTGGTGGCTTGTTTTAAGGTGAAGGATTTTTGGGCCGTAAAATTCTCGAACGGATTCTGGATTACCTTTACTTTGGGATGACCCAACAAGTATTCGTAGGTACCATCGGTACTGAATGAATCTACTACAATAATTTCATCGGCAAAGGAAATGGAATTGAGACATTTTTCAATGTAACCCATTTCATTGTAGGTGATGATCAATGCTGATAATTTTTGCCTTGGGGTGCTCAATCCAGCCATATTTATTGGTGTAGTATTTTGGTATTTTACAAATTTATAACAAAAAAAAAGCTCAAAAATTGTTTCCTGCTTTATTTTTCTTACAACAATCAGATCTTCATTTTCCCTACCTATTTTTTGATAAAATCCAAATTTAGGGTAGACCTTTTACTGGTAGAGTCCAAAAAAGAAATAGGGTTGCTTCTCTTTATCGAAAAAAAACAACCCTAATTTTAAAAAATGCTATACTTGGTACTTTGGGGTAAAACGATGCTTTAAACCGCTACATCATGTTCCCTTAATGCATTGTTCAGCGATGTTTTCTTATCGGTACTTTCTTTTCGCTTGCCAATGATCAAGGCACAGGGTACTTGATATTCCCCAGCAGGGAATTTTTTGGTGTAACTTCCTGGGATCACTACCGAACGTGCGGGCACCCTTCCTTTAAGTTCAATGGGTTCATCTCCGGTAACATCAATGATCTTAGTCGATGCGGTCAAAACCACATTGGCACCTAAAACTGCTTCTTTTTCTACACGGACACCTTCCACAACAATACAACGTGAACCGATAAAGGCATTATCCTCAATAATTACCGGAGCAGCCTGGAGGGGCTCCAAAACACCTCCGATACCCACGCCACCACTCAAATGAACGTTCTTGCCAATTTGGGCACAACTACCTACCGTGGCCCAGGTGTCCACCATGGTGCCTTCATCTACATAAGCCCCAATGTTCACATAGCTGGGCATTAAAATGGTTCCTTTGGAAATGTAGGAACCGTGTCTTGCCACAGCATGCGGAACAACACGAACCCCTTTTTCTTTAAAGCCTCTTTTTAACGGAATCTTATCGTGGAATTCAAAAATGCCCGCTTCCAGGACCTCCATTTTTTGGATAGGGAAGTAAAGTACCACCGCTTTTTTAACCCATTCGTTGATCTGCCATCCCTCCTTGGTGGGTTCTGCACAGCGCAGTTCTCCCATGTCTATGAGGTCGATCACCTCCCTGATGGCCACTTGGGTCCGTTCGTCTTCCAACAATGCCCTATTGTCCCATGCTTCTTCAATAAGCGTCCTTAAATTGGTCATTTTTCTTAAAATTTTCGCAAAGATACGGCCCTCCCCAGAATAATGCCCGCCATTTTTAAGGGCATAACATTTTTAGGGTTATTTTTGCCAAAAAATTGTCTTGGCAAGAATTTTGGCTTTGGATTATGGTAAGATTAGAACAGGAATTGCAGTGACCGATGAACTGCAATTGATTGCCTCTGGACTTACCACCGTGGAGACCAAGGAACTGATTCCGTTTTTGGAGAAGTATCTCAAACAAGAGTCCGTGGAACGTTTTGTGATAGGGGAACCCAAACAAATGAACAATGCCCCCTCGGAGTCCGAAGCTTTGATCCAAGGTTTTTTAAAGAATATAAAAGCCAAATTCCCAACAATACCCGTGGACCGACAAGATGAACGGTTTACCTCCAAATTGGCACTCCAATCCATGTTGGACGGGGGTATGAAAAAGAAAAAGCGAAGGGACAAGGCCTTGGTTGATGAAATTAGTGCTACGCTTATATTGCAGGCATACCTTAACAGATTTTAGTTTATGATTTTACCCATTGTGGCATACGGCGACCCCGTGTTACGTAAAGTGGCAAAGGATATCACAGAGGAATATCCAAAACTTCAAGAGTTGATCAACAATATGTGGGAGACCATGTACAATGCCCACGGCGTTGGGCTGGCCGCACCACAGATAGGTCTTCCCATCCGACTTTTTGTCGTGGATACCACGCCTTTTTCAGATGATGAAGACCTTACAAAAGAAGAGCAAGAAGCATTGAACGGGTTCAAAAAAGTATTCATCAATGCTAAAATAGAGACCGAAACGGGTAAGGAATGGGATTTTAATGAAGGGTGCCTGAGCATTCCGGATATCCGTGAGGATGTAAAACGTAAACCGGAGATCACCATTCGGTATTTGGATGAAAACTTCAAACCTCACTCCGAAACTTATGATGGACTTTTGGCTAGGGTAATCCAACATGAATATGATCATATTGAAGGGGTACTGTTTACAGATAAGCTATCGTCCCTTAAAAAACGTTTGTTGAAAAGCCGTCTTGATAAAATTTCCAAAGGAAAGATAGATGTGGAATACAAAATGAAGTTTCCCAACATCAAAAAAGGACGTTAAAAAAATCACAGTTTACGATAAAAACATATTTTTGCCCGCATAAATTATACTACATGGCTCTGGACAAGATTTTATCTATTGGTGGGAAACCCGGACTTTATAAATTGCTTACCCAAACAAGAAGTGGTTTTGTTGGGGAATCCTTGTTGGATGGCAAACGCGTTACCGTTGGCATCCGTAGCAATGTAAGTGTACTTTCAGAAATTGCCATCTATACCTTGGAAGAAGAGGTTCCCTTAAGGGAAGTTTTCCAAAAGATAAAGGAAAAGGAAGGTGGTAAAAAAACATCCGTTAGCCATAAAGCGGATAAAATCGAGTTGGAGGAATACTTCTTTGAAATCCTTCCAAACTATGATGAGGATAGGGTCTATGCCAGCGATATCAAGAAAATTGTGCAGTGGTACAACATCCTTCTAGACAACAACCTTACTGACTTTGTTGAAGCGAAAGATGTTGAGGAACCGACTGCGGTTGATGCCTCTAACGAAGAGGAATAATCATTCTTCTACCCAGTCCACCAACTCGGTAGGATAGTAATTGATGTTCATGGCCTTTAAATAAGGAGCTTGTTGGGCCAAACGTACCTTGTAGTCGTCCCAGTTTAAATTTTCACTGGTGGACCATCCCAACTCGGCAACGCCCACAATGCGTGGGAAAGCCAGATATTCCAGTTCTGCACTGTTGCTGATGGTTTCGGACCATAACGGGGCCTCAATACCTAAAATGCTTTCTTTTGGCAATCCTTCCACATAGGTTTCGGGATCCCAATTGTACCCTTCGTCCACTGGAATATAAGCGGCCCAATGCAACCCTAATTTGGTAAGGGAGTCGTACTGCATATCCAGATAGACCTTTACGGCAGGGGATAAGATGATCTTGGACCCATTTTCAGCCGCTCTGATGGCATTGTGGGGCTCGTTCCAAAGTTGTGCTATGGACGAAGGATCAATTTTGGCCTGCGCGATCTCGTTCCAACCAATCATGGTCTTGCCATGTTTTTGAACAATCTTTTCCACCTTTTCCACAAAATGGATGTAGTCACTTTTTTTGGTAGAATGGCTTTCATCCCCACCCATATGAAAGTAAGGACCAGGGGTCATTGCCGCAATTTCACCGATGACATCATCCAAAAAACTGTAGACCGTATCCTTGCGGGCATCGAAGGTGCTAAAACCTACATGGGTGCCGGTGTAGGCCTCCAATTTTTTGCCGTTTCCGTTCAAGAAGGGATAGCTGAAGGAAGCTGCATTGGTATGGCCCGGCATATCAATTTCGGGAATAATGGTAATGTATCTTTCCGCCGCATATTGGACCAGTTCCTTATACTCCTCCTGGGTATAAAAGCCGCCTTTGCCACCACCTACTTCGGTAGCACCGCCTACCTCTGTAAGTTTGGGCCAGGATTTGATTTCGATTCGCCATCCTTGATCATCAGAAAGATGCAGGTGCAAGGTGTTGAACTTGTAATACGCCAGAATGTCCATGTATTTTTTTACTTCATCCATGATGAAGAAATGCCTAGCAACATCCAACATGGCACCGCGGTGCACAAATTTTGGGGCATCGATTATTTTGCCCGAAGGAATCACCCACAGAGGATGATCGGTCAAAGTGTCATTGCTTTTTTCTGGGATCAATTGTCGCAAGGTTTGGATACCCCTGAACGCCCCGGCCGCCGTTTTGGCATTCAGCAAAATGGAATCCTTTTTAATGTAAAGTTGGTAGGATTCAGGCGTTTCCAAATCGGTGCTATCCGATTGGTTGATATAGATCATGCGTCCAGTGGTTTCATCAAGGGAGGAATTTACAGCAAGTTCCAACCCTGTTTTGCCCTTTATTTTCTCGGAAAGAAATTTACCGACCTTTTCAAACTCAGGGTCAATTGTACTGGTATAAATGACCGTGGCACTATCCAACCCAAAGGCCGAATTGGTGGCAATGGTCTTGATGGGTTTTGGGATCAAAGGGGCACTCGCCAGATCGGTCTTTGGGAAGTTGATTTCCTTTTTTTCGGTTTGGCATGCTGCCATGCAGAGTACTGCGGTGAACAGCAAAAGGGTTTTTTTAATCACGTTTGTTCAGTTTTAGTCTATGTAGTCTTTTAGGGTCTCATACCAGATGTCGTACCCTTTTTTGTTCATATGCAATCCATCTTCCACAAAGATGTCCTGTTTTACTTTTCTCTTGTCCAACATGGGGTACCATACGTCCACAAAATCGACTCCTTGCAGTTCACTGGCCAATTTGCTCAGTTTTCGGTTTAATCGTCGGTACTTTCCGCGGTAGTGCCATCTTGAAATGCTTGGTTTTGCCGAGATGAGCACAATTTCCATAGTTGGATTTTTTTGTCGTAACTGCGACAGGATTCCTTCTGCAGTTCCCAGAATTTTTCGAGGCCTCTTCTTGGCGAAAATATCGTTGTCCCCTTCATAAATGAACACTTTCACCGGATTGTAGTTCAAGATCAATTCGTTCAGGTAAAGTTCCAGGTCTGAAAATTGAGAACCCCCGAACCCTGTGTTCAATACCTGATGCTGCGGGAACCGTTCCTGTACATCGTTCCAAAAACGAATGCTGGAACTACCGGTGAACACGATGGTCGGCCTAGCGGAGTCCCAAAGGCTGTCATTTTTTATCTGAATAGCCTTCACTTCACTTTCAAAAGGTTTGGAAGTTTGGGAATACCCAATGGATGAAACCAATAAAAATGCTAAAAAAATCTTTCTCATGGATTGGAATGTTTCTTCCAAAAATACAATTTATGGCATGGATCCTTGACTATTCGTTGCTTTCCGCATCAACTTTTTAAAAAAACGTTGAAAGTTGCCTAAAAATGCCCATAATCCAACATGTCCTAAAATATGGGATTTGTACTTTTGACTAAAATTTAATAGATGAACGCAAGATCAGAGCAGCTAAAGGCATTTGAACGACTGTTGAACATCATGGACGAGTTGCGGGAGCAATGCCCTTGGGACAAAAAGCAGACCATGCAGACCCTTCGGCATTTGACCATTGAAGAAACCTACGAACTTGGGGATGCCATTCTGGACAACGATCTTGAGGAAGTAAAAAAGGAATTGGGTGATCTGCTGCTCCATATCGTATTTTATGCCAAGATCGGTTCGGAGACACAGGATTTTGATATTTCCGATGTGGCGAATGGCATCTGTGAAAAGTTGATCAACCGCCATCCCCATATTTATGGTGATGTGAAAGTGGAAAATGAAGAGGAAGTGAAACAGAATTGGGAAAACATCAAACTTAAGGAAGGCAAAAAAAGCGTGCTCGAGGGAGTACCCAATAGTTTGCCCGCCTTGGTAAAGGCCAACCGTATCCAAGAAAAGGTGGCGGGAGTGGGATTCGATTGGGAACATCCTGAACAGGTTTTTGAAAAATTGAAAGAGGAACTCGGGGAACTTCAAGAGGAAGTGAAAGTCAATGATGCCGATAAAATGGAGTCCGAATTTGGCGATGTGTTGTTTTCCATGGTCAACTATGCTCGGTTTTTGAACATCAATCCGGAGAATGCCCTGGAGCGGACCAATAAAAAATTCATCAAGCGTTTTCAATATTTGGAAAGTAAGGCCAAAGCATACGGAAAGAGCCTTAAGGACATGACCTTGGCTGAAATGGATGTTTTTTGGGAAGAGGCCAAAGGACTGTGATGCACTATAATTTATCCTTTAGCTCATGTTAGTTTGACTTCATTGTTGTGTCAAACTAGCTATATTTGCCATCTTTTCATACGTATCCGTTTTGTTTCAACAGTATACCAAAGAATTCGCCTATAACCTAAAGTTGTCCTATCCCGTTATTTTGGGGATGTTGGGGCATACGTTTGTGGCTTTCGCCGATAATATCATGGTGGGTCAATTAGGACCGACGGAGTTGGCCGCGGTTTCATTAGGGAATAGTTTTGTGTTCATTGCCATGTCGCTGGGTATTGGTTTTTCCACGGCCATAACACCCTTGGTGGCAGAGGCGGATGGGGCGGGTGATCAGGCAGCGGGCAAGAATGCCCTGAAACATGGCTTGGTACTTTGTACGCTCTTGGGACTCTCTCTTTTCGGAATCATTTTGCTTTGCAAACCTCTGTTGCATCATATGGAACAGCCACCGGAAGTGGTGGAACTGGCCGTTCCTTACTTGGAGCTTGTAGCCTTTTCACTAGTGCCCTTGATCATGTTTCAGGCGTTCAAACAATTTTCGGAAGGACTTTCCCAAACCAAATACCCCATGTATGCCACCATTTTGGCGAATGTGGTGAACATCACCCTTAACTACCTGTTCATTTTCGGTTCCTTCGGGTTTCCTAAACTGGGCGTGGTCGGGGCGGCCATCGGTACGTTGGCCTCACGAGCCATTATGGTATTGTTTATCTGGTTTTTATTGAATCGTAAGGAAAAATTCAGGCCCTACGTGACCCATTTCAATTTCAAGATTATTGAAAAAAAGATGATCAATAAGATCATCAGTCTGGGTTTTCCATCGTCCATGCAGATGTTTTTTGAGGTGGCTATATTCACGGCGGCCATTTGGTTGAGTGGGGTACTGGGTAAAAACGCCCAAGCGGCCAACCAGATTGCCTTGAACCTGAGCAGTATGACCTTTATGGTGGGTATGGGGCTCAGTGTGGCGGCCATGATTCGTGTGGGCAACCAAAAAGGGCTCCAAAATTTCAGGGAACTGAAGCGTATAGCCGAATCCATATTTTTCTTGACCTTGATTTTGGAAATTGTTTTTGCCACGCTCTTTTTAGTGGGTAGACATTGGTTCCCGACCATTTATTTGGATGTGGACGACATTGCCAACCAAATGGACAATACCGAAGTGATTATCATCGCCGCCAAATTATTGTTGGTAGCGGCTTTTTTTCAAATTTCAGATGGTTTGCAAGTGGTGGTCTTGGGGGCTCTCCGTGGTTTGCAGGATGTGAAGGTGCCCATGCTGATCACTTTTGTCGCTTATTGGCTCATTGGTTTTCCAGTCTCTTTTTATTTGGGTCTGTATACAGATTTGACGAGTACCGGGATTTGGATCGGATTGCTTTTGGGGCTCACGGCATCGGCCGTAATGTTGTATCTTCGGTTTAAGTATTTGACCCAAAAATTGATAACTGAATAGTATTTACCCTTTTGGGTCCAAATTGATAACACACATGGAACTACCTAAATTTTTGTTGGCCGACAATACGGACTATCCCGAGGCCATTTTCATTGTACATACCGAATACCCGCGTTTTATCATCAATTTGGAAAATGATGAAGTGGAATGGATGGAGGAATTCTCCAAAGAAGATGAAGCCGATTTGATGGAAGAAGCCGAAAGTCTGATCGAGGCCGCAACAGCGTTTTACGATCGTGAAGTGGCAAGATACGACGCATAATGCTCGAACAAATCCTACAGTACGATAAAGACCTCTTCCTGTTCCTGAATGGTTTGGGAACGGAAACTTGGGATGGTTTCTGGATGTTCATGACCACCACCCGAAATTCCGCTCCACTTTATCTGCTGTTGCTTTACCTTACCTATAAACATTTTGGGTGGAAGAATACGGCCATCGTTTTGGTTTCCGTTGCGCTTTTGATTACTTCTACGGATCAGTTGGCCAATTTTTTTAAATATGGGGTGGGCCGTTTGCGCCCATGCCACGACCCAGAAGTGAGCAGTATGATGCGCTTGGTGAAAAGTTACTGCGGTGGACAATATGGCTATTTTTCGGCCCACGCGGCCAACTCCTTCGGGCCAGCCGTATTTTTTATCGTGTTGTTCCATCAAAAGGTGAAGTACATCAGTTGGGTTTTGTTACTTTGGGCCTGTATCGTGGCCTATAGCAGAATCTACATCGGGGTGCATTATCCACTGGATGTGATCACGGGAGCTTTTATCGGTTCGCTCTTCGGATGGTTGTTTGCCAAGTTGGCTATATTTGCATTCCAAAAAATAGGGACATGATCTCCACCACCCGGTATTGGTTTTTTATCGCCCTCATTATACTGGTGTACATCATCGGCATGTTTGTGACCCTGTTTGAGAACGACTCCGCACAATTTGCCGTAATGGCCATGCGAATGGTCCAGGAAAACGATTTTTTAAGCCTTTTCAAAGGCCCGGAGGAGTATCTGGACAAGCCACACATGCACTATTGGTTGGCGGCACTTTCCTATAAGATTTTTGGTATCCATGATTGGGCGTACCGAATTCCCGGTATTCTGTCCACCTTGTTGGGTGCTTATAGCTGTTATGGCCTTGGAAAATTGCTCTACAACAAAGATGTAGGCCGGTTTGCTTCCTTGATCTTTATGACGGCCCAGACGATGGTGCTGGCCAATATTGATGTACGTACGGATGCCGTGCTCACCGGCTTTACCATATTTTCCATTTGGCAGTTGGTGGCCTATATTGAAAAGAATTCCCTGAAAAATATTGCCTTGGGTGCATTTGGGGCGGGAATGGCCTTTTCCACCAAAGGACAGATTGCGTTGGTGGTTATTGGTATTTCCGTATTGTGCCATTTGGCCTATACCCGAAAATGGTACCGATTGCTCAACTGGAAACTATTGGTGGCCGTTTTGGTGTTCGGGTTGACGATTGCGCCTATGTTGTATGCGTATTATCATCAGTTTGATCTACATCCCGAAAAAGTGATTCGCGGAAAGGACCATCGCAGCGGTATCTTCTTTATTTTTTGGGAACAGAGCTTTGAACGCATGAGCGGTGAAGGGGTAGGGAAGAACAGTAGCGATTTCTTCTTTTTCTTCCACACTTTTTTGTGGGTCTTCCTCCCTTGGACGGTTTTGGCTTTGATTGGGTATTGGAACCAATTAAAAGCATTTTGGCAGGTGAGATTTGCCTACAGACCCAATCTGGAGTTTTTGACCTTGGGCGGTATTTCCATCCTGTTTTTTGTCATCAGTTTTGCACAGTTCAAGTTGCCACACTATATGAACATTTTAATGCCGCTGTACGCTATCCTATCGGCAGCATTTCTTTATTCCCTTTTTCAAAAGAAGAATGCAAAATTGTCCAAGGTGATCTTGGGCATCCAATATTTTATATTGGGATTGGTCGTGGTGTTTGTCTTGCTGGTCAGTTTTTATATTTTCCCATTGGAATATTGGTATGGGTATGTCTTTTTGATAGTTGCTCTCGCATTGACCGCCTATTTTATTTGGAAGAAAGAAGAATTGGCCGCCAAAATTGTAACCGTGGCCTTATTCAGTTCGTTATTGTTGAACGGTTTGATGAATGCCCAGTTCTATCCGAAACTGTTGGAATACCAAGGCGGGTCCACCATGGCCGAAAAGGTAAAGGAGCAAAATATTCCGGTGGACAAGATCTACAAAGTTTCCGAACAACACACGTGGGCCTTGGATTTTTACGACAAAGACCCTGTCAATATTGTTTCCATCCCTGAACTAAAATCCAAAAAGGATGTTTGGGTATATGCCACCGATCAGGAATTGGATAAGCTTTCCAAACAAGGGATTCAGTGGGATGATCAAATCACGGTGGACCAGTTTAGGATTACCCGGTTGCAGATCAAGTTCCTGAACCCGGATACCCGCCAAGAAAAAGTAAACAAGATGCATTTGGTGCATCTAGATTAAGCAACCGATTCCAATTCCGGTTTTTTGAAATGATACACGATCCCAACCAAGGAGGTGAGTGCCGTAATCAAAAAGAAGGTAAAACTGATGCCGATGGAGGTGCTGGCATCCAATCCCAACCATTCGGCCCCATATAAAAAGGTAACCTCCCGACTTCCAATGCCACCAATGGTCAATGGAATGACCGACACGATGGAGGATACCAAGAACACAAAAAGATATTCGATGGCATCCAAGGAAATGGATAGCGCCTTCAAGATGAAAATCACACAGACCAACTGCGCCAATTGCACCAGGGCAGAATAGCCGAACGATTTCCAAAAAACGGGTAGCGTAGTGGTAAAGAACAGCTTGTTCATGAACCAAAAGGCCATCAAACTCAAAGGAATGGCCAAAATCAACAACCAATCAAATCCATCAAAAAAAGGATTCTTGGACAAAGTACCTAGGAAACAGGCATATATGAAAAGCAACAGCATGCCGCTCAAGCGGTCCAACAACAAGCTGGAAACCACTTTCTTGGTCCCAGGTTGAAACGCTTTTTGCACCACATATCCCTTGTAGGCATCGCCACCTATTCCACCAGGTAAAAAAAGATTGTAGAACATACCCAATAAATAGAGCTTTAAATTGCTCTGATGCGAGACTTTGGCCCCAATTTGATGGAAGTATGCATTGAGTCGAAAAGCGGCTATAATCTTGGAAAGTACAAAGAACACCAAGGCCAAGAAAAGAAATATAGGATTGCTTTTCTTCAGGGTTTCCAAAACGTCCTTCAGATCTATTTTCGTGAAGATAAAGTAGATCAGGGCTGCACTTACAACAAGTTTTAAGGCAGTGATGAGCTTTTTACGCAGCTTTTCCGTCACCTATCGTGATTTTTTTAATGCGATATGGTCGTTTTTGTTGGGACTCGTAATATGTGCGGATCAAGAGTTCCATCACAATACCGATGGTGAACAATTGTATGCCTCCGAGAATGAACATCATACCAAAAATAAGCAAAGGCCTACTACCTATGTCTTCCCCAAACCCAAGTTTTACGATCAATAGGTAAATATTGATGAATACACCCAGAATGACCAGCAAAACACCCAAAATGCCAAACAGGTGTATGGGGCGTTGGAAATACTTTCGGATGAAGAGCAGTAACATCATATCGGCCACCACTTTGAAAACACGCTCCAAACCATATTTGGAAACCCCGGCATGGCGTGCATGGTGTTTTACGGGAACCTGTTTGATCTGGGCGCCTTCCAAAAAGGCCAACAGGGTGATGAAGCGGTGCATTTCCCCGTACAGGTTCAAACCTTTTGCAATGTCCTTGGTGAACACTTTTAGGGCACAGCCATTATCCTTGATATCGAGTTTGGTAACCCTTCGCACTAAAAAGTTGGCAATCTTGGAAGGGATTTTTTTAACAAGGGAATCCTTCCGTTTCTGACGGATACCTGTGACTACATCATATTCACCACTTACGGCATATTCCAGCATATGCGGAATGTCCGAAGGGTCGTTCTGAAGGTCGCCGTCCATTGTGATGATGTATTCCCCTTCCGCATAATCTAGACCAGCGGCCAAAGCAAGGCTTTGCCCGTAATTTTTCTTCAGCTCGATCAAATGGACCTTGTCGTCATCCATTTCCTTGACCTTTTGACGGGTCTTGTCCGTGGAAAAGTCATCTACGTACACGATTTGGTAATGGTATCCCGGAAGACTTTCATGGATTTTTTGGGTTAACAAGACCACATTGTCCTCCTCGTTGTACAAAGGAACCACTATGGATAAAAGGGAATCGGTTACGGTGCTCATTTGGTATAAAATCTGTGCAAATTTATCGCTTTTATTTAAAGTTCCTTGGTAATCTGATCCAATAGGAGCTTGGCTGCATAAAATGGAGAAATTTTGTTCTCGTCAATGTCCTTCAAAAGGGCAATTTGGGCATTTTTAAAGGATTCCTTTTGATGAAAAAACTGTTTAATGTGTTCATCCACGGTCTGTAGGAACCAATTCTTGTTCTGGGTCTTCCTGTTTTTATCAAAAAAACCATTTTCCTTGTTCTGTTGAACAAAGTTTTCCACTACTTCCCAAATTTCTTCGATTCCTGTGTTTTCGCTAGCGGAACATTTCAACACTTTGGGGATCCATCCATTTGCCTTTGGTGGATAAAGATGTAGGGCCCTTGAAAATTCGATGGCGGCAAGCTCCGCCTTTTCTAGATTGCTTCCATCCGCTTTGTTAATGGCAATAGCGTCCGCCATTTCCATAATCCCTCTCTTAATACCCTGAAGTTCATCCCCGGCACCGGATAATTTCAATAAAAGGAAAAAATCCACCATACTGTGCACGGCAATCTCACTCTGGCCCACCCCGACCGTTTCCACCAAGATCACATCATAGCCTGCAGCTTCACATAAAATGATGCTCTCCCTTGTTTTTCGGGCCACACCACCCAATGAAGTTCCCGAAGGAGAGGGGCGAATAAAGGCGTTTGGATCTTTGGACAGTTCCTGCATTCGGGTCTTGTCTCCCAGAATACTGCCCTTGCTCAATGAACTGGTGGGGTCCACGGCCAAAACGGCCACCTTTTTGCCCTTTGCGGTCAAATAGCTTCCCAACGTCTCGATAAAAGAGCTCTTGCCCACGCCAGGCACCCCGGTTATCCCCAATCGGATACTGTTATTGGGTTTTGCCAAACATTTTTCAATCACGGCATTTGCCTTCTCATAATGAAGCGGTTGGGTACTTTCCAAAAGGGTAATTGCCCTGGCCAAAAGGGTTTGGTTTCCCTCAAATATGCCCTTTGTCAAGGTTTCCACGGAAATTTCCTGTTTGCGGAGTGCCTTGATTTTGGTAATGGTATTTACAGGTGTGTTCTTTTTGTTCGTCAAGGGAATTGATCAGGGATTTCACTACTAAAATAGCAAGATTTTGTGGGATGATATCCATTTCAAATTCTCTGTAGTTCCATTGATGTCCATTTCACATAAATTTAATAAGCGGAATAGGGGAGTTCCCTCTACAATTTGCTAACTTTTCCAATTATAGACCGGAGACAATGGTTTTCCGGTGAATATGAACCCAAAAAACTTTGACAAGATGAAGACAATTTTTGAAGCAAAGGCAACCAATACAGGAGGACGATCCGGACATGTAGAAAGTGAGGATGGCGTATTGGATTTTGATATTTCCATGCCAAATTCCAAAGGAAAACCCGATCCAAAGTCCACTAATCCCGAAGAATTGTTCGCGGCAGCATATTCCACCTGTTTTGCAGGGGCATTGCAAGCCGTCGCCAAAGAACAGGGCATTGACGATTTGGGCGACTTTAGTGTGACGGCCACCATAGAATTCAATAAAGAAGAAGAAGGTTTTTACCTTGAGGCGACATTGGATGCCTATTTGCCCAATGTAGGTCAAGAGACCGGAGAGGATTTGATCAATGCTGCCCATGAAATCTGCCCCTATAGCAAAGCTACGCGTGACAATATTACGGTCCATCTAAATTTATTGTTGGACGAATAAGTTACATAACGTATTGATTCATAATCCCGTTGAGGTAACTCTTCGGGATTTTTTTGTTAAAAGGGATGCAAAATCGCACTAATTTGCAACGAGGCCACTTTTGTCTCGTCCTTAAGATGAACAACTAATAAACCAAGCATAGAACCGAGCGTGTTCCATATTGAGCTAGTGGAGCGGTGCAAAGCGAACGATCGCCAGGCACAGCTTAAACTGTACCATCAGTATTGTGATGGTATGTTCGGTGTGGCCATGCGGTTCCTTAAAAATGCAGATGATGCAGAGGATGTGCTACAGGAATCATTTATCAAAGCCTTCCAACGTATCCATCAATTTAAGGGAGAGGTAACCTTTGGGGCTTGGTTAAAAAGGATAGTGGTGAACGGGAGCATCGATTTTTTAAAGTCGAAACACCAACAAATGGTGGAACTCAGTGAAAACCATCTACATGTAGCGGATGATGATGTTTGGACAGTGGAGGAAGGAATTTCCTTGGAACAGGTTAAAACTGCCATTGAGGAATTGCCCCAAAAGTATAGATATGTGGTACAGCTGTTCTTGGTTGAAGGGTATGACCACAGTGAGATTTCGGAAATTTTGAACATCTCGGAAACGGCTTCTCGCACGAGGTTGTTACGAGGAAAGGCACAATTACAGGAAAAATTAAAGGATTTGGCTTATGGCACATGATCTAAGGGAATTATTTAAAAAAGAGAGAGAGGAAAAGCGCCACAACTTAAAAAAGGGGCACGAGGCACGGTTCTTGGCCAAATTGGATGAACAATTGCCAACCACTCTTCCCATGAAGAAAGCGTTCACCTGGTGGTTGCAGGTTGCCGCTTCGGTAGTGGTAGTTCTTGGATTGTCGGTATATATTTTCTTGGGTTTCAGTGATGGAATTGAACCGGATGAAAATATCACCGTGGTGGACAGGCAAGATTCGGATGGGGAGGAACAGACCATTTCCTTGGGTGATCTTTCCCCGGATTTGAAAAAAATAGAGACCTATTACACCACCAACATCAACCTACAGCTTTCCGATCTGGAAATAGACCCGGACAACAAAGAGCTTATGGACAGTTATATGGACCGCTTGGCAGAACTCGATGCCGAGTACCATAGGTTGAATGCCGAACTGAACGAATTTGGTCCCAATGACCAGACTATAGAGGCCCTGATCAAGAATCTACAGCTTAGGCTACAGTTATTGCAAAAATTAAAAACAAAGTTGAATCAATTAAAATCATCAAAAAATGAACAGGAAACGTCTAATATTGTTTAGTGGTTTACTCGCTGTGCTGGCAGGGTTCACCTGCCAAGCACAGGAGAAATCGAAGACCTACAAGGAAACCTATAACGTGGACAAGGACACGGAACTCAACATCAACACCAGTTATGCCGATATTGAGTTTGTGACCTGGGACAAGGACCAAGTGGAAATTACGGCCATCGTGGAGTTGGATGGCGTGCCCGATGAGGATGCTAAATCCTATTTTGACCAAGATCTTGTAAAGATCATGGGCAATAGTAAGGAAATTGAAGTGAGCACCGAAGGTGCCGGACCTTATGCATTTGATTTTAGAAGCATTGACATCAATATACCTGAAATTCCCTCCGTGGCCCATATCATGGAGAATATCGATATTCCCGAAATGCCCAAGATTGCGGTGCTTCCTGAACTGGCCATCATGCCCCCCCTGCCTCCTATCCCACATATGGATTTTGATTATGATGCCTATAGAAAGGATGGGGACAAGTATATGAAGGAGTGGAAGAAGAAGTTTGATAAAAACTTTGACGAGGATTATAAAAGGCACTTTGAGGAGTGGAGCAAAGAGATGAAAGAAATGGCCAAGGCTCGCGAGGAGCAAATGGCAGAATTGAAAAAGCAGCGTGAGGAAATGAGGGTCGATCGTGAAAGAATGCGCCAAGAAATGCGGGAAGAACTGCAGACACAGCGCGAAGAGCTAAGAAACCAAAGGGAAGAAGCCAGGAGACAACAAATGGAAGAGGCCAGGGCCGTTCGTATTTCTCCCAACGTGTTCTACTTTTCATCTGATGGCAAGAACAAGGAATACAAGGTGAAGAAGCATATCATCATCAAAATGCCAAAATACCTTAAATTAAACTTGAACGTGAGGCACGGCGAGGTAAAACTCGCCGCCAATACCAGGAACATTAACGCAAGCTTGTCCTACGCAAGCTTGCTTGCCTCTACCATTGATGGCGACAAGACCGAAATCAGGGCGTCCTATACCCCAGTTGTGGTGCAACGTTGGAACTATGGTACCTTGAGAACCAATTATTCCGATGATGTAAGTCTAAAGGAAGTGAAGGAATTGAAATTGAACTCCGTATCGTCCAATGTGGTGATTGGCAATTTGACGAGTAAAGCATCCATGACCAATAACTTTGGCAACTTAAGCATCAATTCGGTTTCCGATGGATTCCATACGTTGGATATTTCTGTGGAAAACGGGGAATTGGATTGTAAATTACCGGCCACATCCTTTGTGATTTCCGTAAACGAAACCACCTCGGGGTCAGGTTTCAAGTATCCCCAAGCCTTGAAACTCCAATCTTCTAAAAGTCATGGTTCCAATCTTTATAAAGGGTACCATATTAACAATACTGAAGGTAAATCCATCAACATCAGATCCAAATACAGCGAGGTGGTTCTAAAGAATGAATAACACCTCCTATTCCCAAAGAGCCAACTACTTGCCGCAGGCCGATTCTCCTTCCCAGGCCAAAAATAATTCCTAAGGATTCAAGGTTCTTTACCCAAAAAATGGTCTCTTTTTAATGCACATCTTCCTTTAGGAAGGATTTGAAATTCTTTTTGAACCGGTTCAACCTAGGGATGGATACATTTTGGATGTAACTGTTGTTTGGGTGCAGTTTTTCATAGTCCTGATGGTAGTCCTCAGCTTTATAAAACTTGTCAAATTTTTTCACCTCGGTCACTATCGGGCTACCGTACACATGGTCGGCTTCCAATTTGGAAATGTAATCTTTAATGATTCTCTTTTGCTCCTCATTTTTATAAAAGGCAATGGAACGGTATTGGGCACCCCTGTCCGGCCCTTGTCGATTTAAGGTGGTGGGGTCGTGCGAACCGAAGAACACTTGCACTAATTGAGTGAACGAAAGCACTTTTGGGTCATAGTACACTTCCACGGACTCTGCATGGTGCGTTTTTCCATAGGATACCTGCTCGTATGTCGGGTTTGTTTCAGTGCCACCGGAATAGCCGGAAATAACTTCCTTAACGCCCTTTACACTCTCAAAGATGGCCTCCACACACCAAAAACATCCGCTGGCAAAATACGCCGTTTCATATTCCTGCAGTTCTGAAGGGGTCAGTTTGGGGGTTTCTTGGTTTTCGGTCGGCTGTTGATGGGCCATTTCTGGTTCGGCGGATTTCTCTTTGGGTCTACAACTGGTCGATACCAGAATCAGAAGGATGAAAAAGGGAATTCTCATAGTATTCATGTCTTTCTTGCTTAGTTGTTTTAAGATACCAAGAATTACACGAACTGGTGTTAAAATTTTGAAAACCGACCCCTGTTCATTTCTAAGCTATGGTTTGCCGTTTAATACGTTAGTTTACATTTTTCCTACATATTGATGTTTAAAAATAATCCTTTTCCTACAAATATAATATTCATTGTCAATCACTTAGAAATGTCCTTACATATTCATGATCGATGAAATGCACATGGCTTCGGTATGGTGTATTTGACCCCAAAAACGTTCGTCGTCGATAAAATGCACTTTAACCAAGAAAAGTTTTTACACCGAAAATATGGATCGGTTAAGCGACACAAATCGGATCAGGGGTGGGTGCGAAGGTAATTTTACCTCGTAATAAAAACCCAAATCATGAAAACAATTTTAACCATCATCGCAGTAGTTTTTTTCGGAACAGTGGCCATGGCCAACGAAACTTCCAAAGAAGTTAAGGTAAATACCATTACTGTGGGCGTTGAATTGAACATCGACCTTCATACCCCTGTTAAGAAAAACAGGGAAGTTGCCAGATTGTACAAATTCAAAAACTCCAGGGTTAAAAAAGAGCTTTCTTTTACTACAAAAAAGAATACCGCTAAATTGGCTTGATCATGATTGCAGGTTTGTTGGTTCCTTGTGCGTTGTTTTTGAGTTTGGCTTTCGTGATTGCTTCGATAGCTTTTTCGCTTAGGGAAAGAAAATTTCAAAGAATATAGGGTGCAGTAGTATATTTCATAACTGAAGAAGGCCGGTCTTGAACCGGCCTTCTTTATTTTTTGTGGTTAAATTAATCCACCGAATTGAATTCTTCCACAATTTCTTCGAACTCAATGCGGTAATACGTTCCCTTTTTGTCGTAATCCCTGCTGATGGTGCCCCTTAGCTGTCTTGCCAAATTGTAAATTAATTTAAGTCCCAATGAATTGGAAGTTCTAGGGCTGATGTCTTCCGGATATCCGATTCCGTTATCGCCCAAATACATTGCAAAACGGTTGTCGCCAATTTTGTGCACCGAAACGTGGACTTCTCCATCATGTCCTTCTGTAATGCCATATTTGAGGGCATTGGTGATCGTTTCGTTGATAATCAGCCCCAAAGGTATAACTGTATCAATGCTTAGCTTATGGTCATCGATGTCCAGATCCACCTTAACGCTGTTATTGCTTCCCTTTACGGAACGGACCAGATAATCGCACAGTTCCTTCACATAGGGTTTAAGTTCTATTTTGGAAAGATAGTCGTCCCTTTTGTAAAGCATTTCGTGTACCATGGCCATGGATACTACCCGGTTTTGACTACTTTTGATAATGTTGCTGATTTTTTCATCGGCAATGGCCCTGGATTGCAAACTCAAAAGACTGGAAACAGTTTGAAGGTTGTTCTTAACCCGGTGATGCACCTCTTTGAGCAGGGTTTCCTTTTCTTCGATACGTTCCTGGATCTCGTTGCGCGATTTGTACAGTTTGTGGTGTGCCCTCAACAGGTTTTTTCCAAATACGCCCCCAAGTAGATACACGGCAAAAACAGCACTCAAAAAGGCAAACCAATTCCGTGATTCCAAGGGTACTGTATTTCCGGATATCTTAAAGTCACCTGTATCATAAAGAAACAATATGGTAAGTACCGCCAGATTGATGATCAAATACAGTTGTCCGAAGACCTTGGTGGTCACATAACCGGCAAACACCACAATGGCAAGAACAAATATAAAAGGACTTTGTATGCCACCACTATAAATGGTGATGACAATGGCCCCGATCATGGATAGGATGGAAGTAAGGTTGTAGGTAAGTACCAGATTGTTATGTTGTTGGTACAATAAGGTATTGATCAGGTTGATAAAGGCATAAATCAGAAAAACATAAGGGATAACGCCCCTGATGTCCAATAAGAAAAAGCAGATCAATCCAAAAACGGCGGCAAAAATGGAAGAACTATAGTTAACCTTTAGTATCAAATCAGTCTTATCTTGTAATCGATATTTATCCTCACCAGGAACTTTCATATGCTGCACGAGATGTTGCCCTTTACTGCCAAAAGGTTGAAAATTGGGCCAGTAAAAGAAACTTAATGGGGTGTTTCAAGGTGTAAATCTAACTATGTTTTTGATATAAAAAAAGTGGCAGCTATAAATAACTGCCACTCTTGTTTTATTTGGATGATGAGGGACTATTCTTCCACCAATACCCAATCTCCTTTATCGAGCAGGGGCTCTGCCTGCTTAAACTTCATGGATTTACTCTCTCCCGACATGACATTTTTAATGGTGACCTTGTCGTTACGCCCAATTTTCGGTTTTTCCCTAACAATGGTTTCGGTAACATGGGGTCTTTGCCCCTGTGTTTGACCGACCGCCCTGTTTTGGGCCGCAAGTTCATCACTATTAGGTATTTCCTCCTTGGAGGTCTGTAGATTTTCTTTGGGTTTGCGAACTGTTCTGGCTTCTTGGATCTGGTTGGTATTCTCTGAAGGCAGTTCCCCTTTAAATAAGAACGAAATCACTTCTTTGTTCACCTTGTCGATCATACTTTTGAAAAGTTCGAAGGCTTCGAACTTATAGATCAACAGAGGATCTTTCTGTTCGTGCACTGCCAATTGAACGGATTGTTTCAACTCGTCCATTTTACGCAAATGCGTTTTCCACGAATCATCGATTATGGCAAGGGTGATGTTCTTTTCAAAATCGGTGATCAATTGTTTACCGTCCGTTTTATAGGCCTTTTCCAAATTTGTCACCACGTTCAGGGTTTTGATCCCATCGGTAAAGGGAACCACAATACGCTCAAACTTGTTGGAGTCGTCCTCATATACCTTTTTGATCACTTGGAAGGCCACGGTGGCACTGCGTTCCATCTTTTGTTGATAGTGTCCATAGGTAGCCTTGTACACCGTGCTGGCAATTTCCTGGAATCCCATTTTTTTGAATTCTTCTTCGGAAATTGGTGATGTGATCGAAAAATATTTGATCAGCTCAAACTCAAAATTTTTGAAATCATCTGCCATTTTGTTGGTCTCCGCCACCACTTCACAGGTGTCGTAGATCATATTGGCGATGTCCACCTTTAAGCGTTCTCCTTGGAGGGCATGTCTCCTTCTTTTGTAGACCACCTCCCTTTGGGCGTTCATCACATCATCATATTCCAACAAACGCTTACGGATACCAAAGTTGTTCTCTTCAACCTTTTTCTGGGCACGCTCGATGGATTTGGTCATCATGGAGTGTTGGATCACTTCTCCTTCTTCCAGTCCCATGCGGTCCATCATCTTGGCTACTCGGTCCGATCCGAACAATCGCATCAAGTTGTCTTCCAAAGAAACGTAGAATTGGGAACTTCCCGGGTCTCCCTGTCTACCGGAACGACCCCTCAACTGCCTATCCACGCGTCTGGAATCATGGCGTTCGGTACCAATAATGGCCAATCCACCTGCTTTTTTCACATCAGGGCTCAATTTAATATCGGTACCCCTACCGGCCATGTTGGTGGCAATAGTGACCACACCAGACTTACCGGCCTCGGCCACAATGTCCGCTTCTTTTTTATGGAGCTTGGCGTTCAAAACGTTGTGCGGGATCTTACGTACGCTCAACAATTTGGACAACAATTCCGAAATTTCTACCGAAGTGGTGCCAATTAGTACTGGTCGGCCGGCGGTGGCAAGTTGGGTCACTTCTTCAATAATGGCATTGTATTTTTCGCGCTTGGTCTTGTAGATCAGGTCATGCCTGTCATGTCTTGAAATTGGTCTGTTGGTAGGGATTTCCATTACGTCCAACTTGTAGATTTCCCAGAACTCCCCAGCTTCGGTAACGGCGGTACCCGTCATTCCCGATAGCTTGTTGTACATTCTAAAATAGTTCTGAAGGGTGATGGTGGCAAAGGTTTGGGTCATGGCCTCGATCTTCACGCTCTCCTTGGCCTCAATGGCTTGATGGAGACCGTCGGAATATCTTCTACCATCCATGATACGACCTGTTTGCTCGTCCACGATCAACACTTTGTTGTCGATCACCACATATTCCACATCTTTTTCAAAGAGGGTATAGGCCTTTAGCAACTGGGTAAGGGTGTGGATCCTTTCGCTTTTGATAGCAAAATCCTTGAAGAGGTCTTCCTTGAGTTCGGCCTCTTCTTCAATTTCCAGATTTTGGTTTTCGATCTTGACAATTTCGCTACCAATATCGGGCAGTACGAAAAAGTCCTTGTCCTGATCTCCGGAGATGTATTCAACTCCCTTATCGGTCAGTTCTATCTGGTTGTTTTTTTCATCGATCACGAACAACAGTTCCTCATCCACTTTGGGCATTTCCCTGTTGTTGTCCTGCATGTAGTAATTCTCGGTCTTTTGCAGCAATTGCTTCACACCTTCTTCACTCAAGAATTTGATGAGTGCTTTATTCTTTGGAAGGCCACGGTGTACACGTAGCAATTGGAAACCACCTTCTTTGGTGTCCCCTTCCTTGATCAACCGTTTGGCTTCTGCCAAAACTCCGGTCAAATATTGTCTTTGTTTTTGAACGATATCGGAAACCTTAGGTTTGAGTTCGTTGAACTCATGTCGATCTCCTTCTGGAACGGGCCCAGAAATGATCAACGGGGTACGGGCATCATCGATCAATACGGAATCCACCTCATCCACAATGGCATAGTGGTGCGGACGTTGTACCAAATCATCAGGTGTGTGCGCCATGTTGTCACGTAGGTAGTCAAAACCAAACTCATTGTTGGTTCCATAAGTGATATCGGCATTATAGGCGGCCCTTCTACCATCGGAATTGGGCCTGTGCTTGTCTATACAATCCACGGAAAGACCATGGAACTCGAACAATGGGCCCATCCAGGCACTATCCCTTTTGGCAAGGTAGTCGTTCACGGTTACCAAGTGCGCTCCTTTTCCTGCCAGGGCGTTAAGATAGAGTGGGAGGGTGGCCACAAGGGTCTTACCTTCACCCGTCTGCATTTCTGCAATTTTACCTTGGTGCAGCGCAATACCCCCAATCAACTGTACATCGTAATGGATCATGTCCCAAGTAACTTCTTTACCGGCGGCATCCCATGAGTTTTGCCAAATGGCCTTGTCACCTTCAAGGCTAACATAATCCTTGTCACCGGACAGTTTTCTATCGAACTCGGTTGCGGTGACCGTCAAGGTTTCGTTGGCGGTGAAACGTTTTGCCGTTTCTTTTACCACGGCAAAGGCTTCGGGCAAAATGGTGTTCAGTGTATTTTCTGAAATTTTATAGGCCTCCTCGTTCAATTTGTCTATTTCGGAATAGATCTCTTCGTTTCTGTCGATGTCCGTAGAGGCTTCGACTTCTGCTTCGAGGGCGGCAATTTTATCGTTGATTTCCTTGCAGTCTTCGGCAATCTTGGCCTTGAAGGCAGCGGTTTTTTGTCTTAGCTCATCATGTGACAATCCTTCCAACTGCTGCTCGAAGGATTTTATTTCTTTCACCAAAGGTTGGAGCGCTTTTACATCTTTCTCCGATTTATCTCCTACAAAAACCTTCAGTACGGAATTAATTAAACTCATGGAATAATTTTTCGTTTGAATGGCAAAAGCTGTTCCAAGGATGGGATTGCGATGAAATTCTTTTGCTGGGCTGTCAAAATTACATAAAAAAAAGCCTCAGATGAGACTTTTTAACGTGCTTTGTGCTTTAAGAATTTAATATTCATCCTCATTCCAGAGGTAATCTTCCTCTGTTGGATAATCAGGCCAGATCTCTTCGATGGATTCGTATATCTCGCCGCCCTCTTCTTCCATGGACTGCAAATTTTCAACTACTTCCAACGGGGCTCCCGTACGAATCGCATAATCTATCAGTTCGTCTTTGGTGGCTGGCCAAGGTGCATCACTTAAATATGAGGCTAGTTCTAACGTCCAGTACATAGTAACGGTTTGATTTTAAATTTTTTGCAAAAATAATTTTTAAACCCAATTAGTCAAGTAAAAACTGGATTATTTAAAAATTATTTTATTGTTGATAAAACTTATGGGTGAAAAAAGCGATTTTATCAGTCCAACTTCTCTGGAACCCACTTAATTTCAAGGGCTTTCAAATCATGGGATAATTTTCTGGCCAAAACAAAAAGATAATCCGATAATCGGTTGATATAAGAAAGTACGGTTTCTGGAACGGGTTCATTTTCATGTAAATAGGTGATCATGCGTTCTGCCCTGCGGCAAACCGTTCTGGCAACATGACAGTATGACACGGTGGTGTGCCCTCCCGGGAGAATAAAATGTGTCATTTCAGGAAGATTTTCATTCATCTCGTCCATTTCCTTCTCCAACAGCAACACATCCTCTTCAATTATTCTTGGAATTTTTAGGCGTTGGTCCTTATCGGGTTCGGTGGCCAAAATAGATCCGACGGTAAACAGCTTTTCTTGGACCAGCACCAATGTGTTCTTGGAGTGGGAGTCCATTTCCTGATCACGAAGCAATCCCAAATGGGCATTTAGCTCGTCAATGGTGCCGTAACTTTCAATACGTATATGGTGTTTTGGAACCCTTTTGCCTGTAAAAAGAGCCGTAGTACCTTTATCGCCTGTTTTGGTATATATTTTCATTTTTTCAATTATCAATGTTCAATAAACAATAATCAATTAACAGCTGTTGTCTGATCGGTGTGTGTATTGCCATTTGTTCATTGTCCATTGCTTATTGTTCATTGTCCCGTCTCCGTTTGCCGTCCATAAATCTTCGAGATTTCCTTCGTTTGGTGGCCCGCTTGTTTCGGGACAAAATCACCAGATAGAGTAGGCCCAATACGCCTAGTACGTACCAAATTGTGTTATCTGCTGCAACATTTTCCATACCTAAAAATACTTCTTTAAATCCGAATGGTGAAATGCTCCTTTACCTGTTCCCTGCGGATAAAGAGGATCCCACAATGGTAAAGGTCCATACTTACAGTAATCTCAGATTGAGCAATGAGGTTGTTCCACCCCTCCAGTTTCTTTTTGTCTCCGTAGATGTCGTCAATCATCAACATGGTGTCATTGTGGAACCTACCTTCGGTCAAGAGTGCATTGAATTTGGAAGGACTAAGGTTTTCAAGAAAAAGTACATCCAATATTTGTTGTTCAAACTGGACCTTCGGAAATATTTCGGTTACCAGTTTCCTGATTCCTGAGTCTTGGATGATAGCATTCTGAGCCTCAAAATATTCGATGCTCTTGAGCAAAACGTTGATGCTTTTGTTCTTTTGGTACTTCTTCTTGTTGTAAAGGCATTTCGTTACAAAGTTGAAGACGAAGGGCGAATGTACCCTGTGTTCGTTGGTAGATTTCAAAAGAAATGCAAGAAAAGAAGTGATTTTAAACCACATGACTACCCTTCAAGAATTGAAGAAAGCTCAAACCACCGCTCCGTTTTGGTCTCGATGGCATCCGAAACTTCCTTGAGTTGCACGGATAATTGGTTGATCTGATCACCAGTTAAGTCTGGATCGGTAAAGCGGTTTTGCAACGTCTCTTTTTGCTCCTCAAGCTTTTGGATGTCCTTTTCCAATTGCTTGTACTCTTTTTGCTCGTTGTACGAAAGTTTGCCCCCGCTTGTGTCCCGCCAGTTTTTTTCCTGTTTCTCTCCAGCGGTGGACTTGTTTTCTCTTTCTTCCTCTACCTTGCTGCTCTCGTAAACACGATAATCAGTATAGTTGCCCGGAAAATCCTCAATAATCCCATTACCCTTAAAAACAAATAGGTGATCCACTATCTTGTCCATAAAATAACGGTCGTGTGAAACTACGATCAAACAACCTGGGAAATCCAACAGAAAGTTTTCAAGCACATTGAGGGTTACAATATCCAGATCGTTGGTGGGCTCATCCAGGATCAAAAAATTGGGGTTTTGGATGAGTACCGTACACAGATATAGGCGTTTGCGTTCACCTCCACTCAGTTTTTCAACAAAGTCGTACTGCTTTTTCCTGTCGAAGAGGAAACGTTCCAAAAGTTGTTGGGCAGAAATCTGCCTTCCTTTTAGCAGGGGAATGTAATCCCCAAATTCTCGGATCACATCAATGACCTTTTGGCCTTCCTTATCAGGAATCCCTCTTTGGGTGTAATAACCAAATTTTAGCGTATCGCCGACCACCACTTTTCCACCATCCACTTTTTCCTGTTGGGTGATAATGTTCAAAAAAGTGGATTTACCGGTGCCGTTCTGCCCAATAATCCCAATACGTTCCCCTTTGGTGAAGTTGTAATCGAATTTGTTCAGGATCACTTTGTCCCCATAAGATTTGGAGATGTTATGGAGTTCCAAAATTTTGCTGCCCAAACGTTCCATATTGAGCTCCAGTTGTACTTCGTGCTCTTTTCTGCGTTGATGTGCCCTTTGCTTGATCTCGTTAAAATCGTCAATTCGGGACTTGGATTTGGTGGTCCTGGCCTTGGGCTGTCTTCTGATCCATTCCAATTCCTTTTTATAGAGCATTTTGGACTTCTGTTGTTCCACGGCTTCCCGTTCCATGCGACCCTCTTTTTCATTCAGGTAGTAGGAGTAATTGCCCTTGTAGGTATAGAGTTGGTTGTTGTCCAATTCAATGATTTCGTTACAGACCCGGTCAAGGAAATAACGGTCGTGCGTAACCATAAAAAGCGTGATATTTTCTTTGGCGAAATAGGCTTCCAGCCACTCGATCATTTCCAGGTCCAAGTGGTTGGTAGGCTCGTCCAAAATAAGAAGGTCCGGCTTATTGAGAAGGGCGTTTGCCAGAGCTAAACGTTTTTTCTGGCCACCTGACAATGACGATACCTTGGCATCGAGTTTTGTCAATTGCAGTTTGAAAAGGATTTGCTTGTACTGCGTCTCAAAATCCCAGGCATGGTGTCGTTCCATGGCTTCGAACGCCTTTTGGTATTGTACGGTATCTTCTGGATTTTCCACTGCCTTTTCGTAGGCAGCAATGATCTTTAAGATTTCATTGTCCGTCGCGAAGATGGTTTCTTCAACAGTGAGATTGGGGTCCAAATTAGGTTCTTGTTCCAAATAGGAAATCTTGATTCCTTTTCTAACATTCACTTGACCCGTTTCCGAGGTGTCCTTGCCGGACATGATGTTCAATATAGATGTCTTGCCACTGCCATTTTTGGCGATGAGCGCTATTTTTTGGTCTTTGTTGATGCCAAAAGAAATGTCGGAGAAAAGGACCAGTTCTCCATAGGATTTCGATATGTTTTCTACCGTCAATAAATTCATGGGTACTTTAAATCATCAAGCTTACAACTTGGAATACCGAATAAGATAAACGTATCGGATGGCCAGGGTCAAAAGTAAGGGAATAAGCACGGGTGAAAAAATCTGAACTTTGAATATCCAGAGCAAAAACATCAATCCTATCAATCCCAAAGCAGTCCAAAGATATTGGGTTGACCATTTTGGCAGTTTATCCTGAAGGGCAAAGATGAACGCCACAAATACATTCAAAGGGAAAGCCCAAAGCACATTGAAGTTTCTGGGGGTGGAGGTATGGTCCGTGGCCACCCAAAGGAGGAAAAGAACGGTACCTACAAGGCCAGTGATCAATAAAAGGGAGAAATCCAACCAACGACTTCTGGTTTGGTGGCGATAATCAAAATAGGTGATGACACCGGTAAAAGCCAATAACAGTATAAACCAAAATAGCGGTGTCAATGGGAAGAACGATTGGCGCATATGTTCCTCGTAATCCAATACGGTGCGCTCCCTTTTCACGATTGGTTTGCCATCCAAGGCGGTGCGCTTCATTTGTTCCATGGCGTAATAAGGCATGAACATATGCTCTTGTACGGTTGCTTTTCGATCTACAGGGGATCCAAAGGCCAAATCAATGCCAAACATGGACCAGGTGTTAACGCTCAGGTATTGGCGTACCAATTGCCTAAAAGTATATTGTTTGTTCAGATAAGAACCGTCAAAAACGACTTTGTCACCAAACTGGTCCTTTAAAATGGTACCCGTAATGCTGGAACAATTGTTCAGGAGTGGGTCATAAAGGTAATCCCGATTCTGGGGCAGATAATTGTTCTCGAAAAATTGGAGCATTTGGTTGCGCTGCTCTAGGGTAAGGTCCAGAATCTGTTCTTTGATCCATCTTTTTTCCAGTTCATAAGAGAACAAAAAATTATCAAAAGAGGTTCGGGAAAGGGAATAGATCAAACGCCCTTTGGCAAAATTGAGATAGAAATTAGGCTTGTTGAAATCAAAAGTTCCATAGTTATAGACCACATCAATGCCCAAAACGGAATCCTGTACCCGGAAGGCACTATGGCCAAAAGCGGTATAGACTTCATCTCCGGCGGCACAGGTCAATAAACTGATCTGAGATTTTTCGGAAAGTTCGGGAACTTGGGAAAACAAGGTCTTCCCTACCAAGAGGGATAAGATCAGTAATAGGGATTTTGGTTTCATTCCGAATATCATCAGCGCAAATATCATAATAATTACGGCTCCAAGAAATAGGATTCCGTAACAGTTTGTTTTTTCCCTTATTTTTACGGAAATCAACAAATATGAAGTCCTATATTCCCAACTTTTTAACGCTTTTGAATGTCTTTAGTGGTTGCATTGCCACAGTTTTTGCTGTATTGAACCATTTGGAGTGGGCAGCGTTGTTTGTTTTTATTGGAATATTCTTTGATTTTTTTGATGGTTTAGCGGCACGAGCCCTAAATGTGCAAAGCGAAATTGGGGTGCAACTGGACTCCCTTGCCGATGTGATCACCAGTGGCTTGGTTCCCGGAATTTTCATGTACCAATTGTTGAATATGGCCGAAAGAGGAGGATGGAACCTTGGCTTTGGGCATGATATGGAACTCTCGGTAATGCCATTTTTCGGATTTGTCATCACCTTGGCGTCTGCCTACCGGTTGGCCAAATTCAATGTGGATGAGAACCAGGTTTCGTCATTCGTGGGACTGCCCACACCGGCCAATACCCTTTTGATCATTTCCTTACCCTTGATTTTATTGTACCATAACAATGAAGTGCTCAACGGCATTATCCTCAACCCATGGTTTTTGATCGGGTTGACCATTTTAAGTGCCTATTTGTTGAATTCTCCTATTAAACTTTTTGCCCTCAAATTCAAAAATTGGAGTTTTAAGGACAATGGAATTCGCTATTTGTTCTTGATTGGAAGTTTGGTAATGCTGTCGACCTTGAAGTTTTTGGCCATCCCCTTGATCATTGTGTTCTATATTCTGGCTTCGCTTTTTACGCCTTCCGGGAAGTAAATCTAAAAATCGAGTTTCTTTTTTCTAAGCTCGAAGTTTTGCCCCAAATATACCTTTCGGACCATTTCATCCACGGCCAATTCCTCTGGAACACCGGCTTTTAAGATACCTCCTTCAAACATGAGGTAAGAACGTTCTGTAATGGCCAAAGTTTCCTGAACATTGTGGTCGGTGATCAAAATACCGATGTTTTTGTTCTTCAATTGGGCAACAATGCGCTGGATATCCTCCACGGCAACGGGATCCACCCCGGCAAAAGGTTCGTCCAACAAAATAAACTTTGGGTCGGTAGCCAAGGCTCTGGCAATTTCCGTACGTCGACGTTCACCACCCGATAACAGGTCGCCACGGTTTTTACGAATATGCCCCAAACCAAATTCATCAATGAGCGACTCCATTTTCATGTGCTGTTCCTTTTTGCTCAGTTTGGTGAGTTGCAGTACGCTCAGGATATTTTTTTCAATGCTCAATTTTCGGAACACAGAAGCTTCCTGTGCTAAATAACCGATACCATGCTGTGCCCTTTTGTACATCGGGAAAGCGGTGATGTCGGTACTGTCCAGATAAATGTTGCCACCGTTTGGTTTTATGAGTCCTACGATCATGTAGAAGGAAGTGGTTTTACCGGCACCGTTCGGTCCCAAAAGACCTACAATTTCACCTTGGTTCACTTCTAGGGAAATACCCCTAACAACTTTTCGGCCTCGGTAGGCCTTCATGATATTTTCTGCGCGTAGCTTCATAGGAACGTGCCAAAACTAAACATATTCTTCTTCTGGGATGGTGTCTTTTGGATTTTTTTAAGCATCGGTTGCTTCCAGATCTTCCCAAAATTCATAGGCCCTGCGCAAATGAGGCACTACTATGGTGCCTCCCACCAAGGTGGCAATACCCAAGGTTTCCATTACTTCTTCCTTGTTGGCACCTGCTTTTTTGGAGCTTTCCAAATGGTATTTTACACAATCGTCGCAACGCAGTACCGCAGAGGCTACCAATCCCAAAAGCTCCTTGGTCTTTACATCAAGGGCGCCGGCCATATAAGCGTTGGTGTCCAGGTTAAAGATGCGTTTGATCAACTTGTTGTTATCTGCCAACAACTTTTCGTTCATCTTGGAACGATAGGCATTGAACTCTTCTACTTTATTTGGCATTTTTCTGTGCTTTTTCTTTCTTCTTCTCCCTTCTTACTACCCAAGCGGAAATGTAGATGCTTATCTGGTACAGAATCAATACGGGAATGGCCACTACGATTTGACTTGTGATATCGGGAGGGGTAATGATAGCGGATAGGATCAGAACGATTACCAAGGCAATCTTTCTATACTTTTTCAAGAACTCCGGGGTTACCAATCCCACCTTGGTCAAAAAATAGATCACGATGGGAAGCTCGAACATGATTCCACATGCAATGACCGATGCCCTAACGGTGGAAACGTAGGAAGCAAGATCGATTTCGTTCAATACTTCTTTACTGACCTGGTAGGATCCCAAAAAGTTGATGGACAAAGGAGCTACTACATAATATCCGAACAATACGCCCATAAAGAATAGGGCGGAAGCCGTTAGTATAAACCCTCTGGAGTGCTTGCGCTCTTTTTCATACAGTCCAGGGCTTATGAATCGCCACAACTCATATAAAATATAGGGGAAACCGATGATAACGCCTGCCCAGATAGAGGTCCAGATATGGGCCGAAAACTGACCTGCCATCAATCTACTTTGAATGGTAAAGGGCAGGGATTCACTACAAAATTCCGATGTTACCCCAAAAAAGGTCGCAATGTTGCAAAAGAATTTGTAGGTGGGGAAGTCCATGTTCTTTGGACCAAATAGGATGGTATCAAAAATGAACCCCTTAAAAATAAATGCCATGCAAGCAATGATGACCACCGCGAGTGTAGAGCGTATCAAATGCCAGCGTAATTCTTCCAAATGGTCCAAAAAGGACATTTCATCCGGATTTTTCTTCTGTGTTTTTGCCATTACAGGATTCCCTCGTTTATAAGGTTATGGATATGGACTACCCCGGCGTAAGTTTCACCCTCAAAGGCCAAAAGTTGTGAAATGCTCTTTTCCTGGAGCAGTTTCAATGCATTGATGGCCAAGGTTTCCACGTCTACCGTTTTCGGATTGGAAGTCATGATGTCTTTTGCGGTCAGTCCACTAATATTGTCATATTTACTTAGCATTCTTCGTATGTCCCCATCCGTTACAATGCCTACTACCTTGTTGTTTTCCATTACGGCTGTAACCCCAAGCATTTTGGAGGATATTTCCACGATCACTTCCTTTACGCTGGTATGGATGTCCACTTGTGGCTTTTCATTGTTCACCACAATATCGGCCACCCGTAGATACAGTTTTTTCCCCAAGGCTCCCCCCGGATGGTATTTGGCAAAGTCGGAACTGCTGAAACCCTTCAGTTCCAGAAGGCAAATAGCGAGGGCATCGCCCATGGCCATTTGGGCCGAAGTGCTGGTAGTCGGGGCTAGATTGTTTGGGCAGGCTTCTTTTTCCACAAAAGTGTTCAAAACAAAATCGGCCTGTTTGGCCAAAACAGAATCCATGTTGCCGGTTATCCCGATAAGTTTGTTCTTCCCGATCTTGATAAGCGGTAGCAAAGCTTTTATCTCGGGCGTGTTCCCACTTTTGGAAAGACAAATGACCACATCGTTCTTTTGAATGGTGCCCAGATCCCCATGAATGGCATCCGCAGCATGCATAAAGATGGCGGGAGTTCCGGTAGAATTAAGGGTGGCCACTATTTTAGAAGCGATTATGGCACTCTTGCCAACCCCGGATACCACCACTCTTCCCTGCGATTCCAAGATGTATTGCACGGCATGGGCGAACTGATCATCAAGCAGTTCGATCAAATTGCCAATGGCCTTGCTTTCAATTTCAAGTGTCCGCTTTGCGATGGATAAAATTGACTGAATGTCGCTCAAAGTAAATAACGGATTATCTAATTGTATTCCTAAAAGAATATCTTATCTTTAAGATTACAAAACTAATCAAACTATCTTTTACAGACCATTATGGGAGATAGAATACTTCCTACTTTTGAAGATTGATTAAAATGATTGTATCAATGGCCTTTCAGGTTGCTTGTTATTAATTGAAAAATGCGGAAATGAGCCTAACGAATACCGATTTGCATTCCTCACTAAAAAAATATTTTGGTTTCTCAAAATTTAAGGGGCTTCAGGAAAATGTGATTCAGAATGTTCTGGACGATAAGGATACATTTGTGATCATGCCCACGGGCGGTGGAAAATCCCTCTGCTACCAGTTGCCGGCCATTATGAAGGAAGGTACCGCTATTGTAGTATCCCCATTGATCGCCTTGATGAAAAACCAGGTAGATGCCATTAGGGGCATCTCCGAACAGAACGGTATCGCCCATGTTCTCAACTCCTCGCTCACGAAAACCGAGATAAAACAGGTGATGGAGGATATTTCCAGTGGCGTCACCAAATTGTTGTACGTGGCGCCTGAATCCTTGACCAAGGAAGAGTATGTGGATTTTTTGAGAAGCGTAAAACTATCCTTTGTTGCCGTGGATGAGGCACACTGTATTTCTGAATGGGGTCATGACTTTAGACCTGAATATCGTAATCTCAAGGGCATCATCAACCGATTGGGAGACGATATTCCCATCATCGGTCTTACTGCTACGGCAACACCCAAGGTTCAGGAAGATATCATTAAAAACTTAGGGATGAGCGATGCCTTGGTGTACAAGGCTTCGTTTAACAGGCCCAACCTATTTTATGAAGTAAGGCCCAAGACCCAAAATGTAGATGCCGATATTATCCGATTTGTGAAACAGAACCAAGGAAAATCGGGTATCATTTATTGTTTGAGCAGAAAACGGGTAGAGGAACTTGCCCAGGTTTTACAAGTGAACGGGGTAAGTGCCGTTCCGTATCACGCTGGATTCGATGCCAAGACAAGGGCCAAATATCAGGATATGTTCCTGATGGAAGAAGTGGATGTGGTGGTCGCTACCATTGCCTTCGGTATGGGAATAGACAAGCCTGATGTTCGCTTTGTGATCCATCATGATATTCCCAAGAGTATCGAGAGCTACTATCAGGAAACCGGCCGTGCCGGCCGTGATGGCGGTGAGGGACATTGTTTGGCCTTCTACTCCTATAAAGATGTGGAAAAATTGGAAAAATTCATGTCAGGGAAACCTGTGGCGGAGCAGGAAATTGGGAATGCCCTTTTACAGGAAATTGTGGCCTATGCCGAAACTTCCATGTCCCGCAGAAAGTTTATTCTCCATTACTTCGGGGAAGAATTTGATGAGGTAAATGGCGAAGGTGCCAATATGGACGATAATTCCCGAAACCCGAAACCGAAGGAAGAAGCCATGAACGAAGTGGTAAAACTGCTCAGCGTGGTTCGGGATACCAAGGAAAAATTCAAGACCAAGGAAATCGTAAGGATTTTGGTTGGCAAGACCAATGCAATGATTTCCTCGCACAAGACTGATGAAAAGGAGTTTTTTGGAATCGGGGCAGAAAAAGAAAAAGCCTACTGGATGGCCTTGGTGAGGCAAGTACTCGTGGCTGGATTGCTCAAAAAGGAAATAGAACGTTATGGCATTTTGCATTTGACCGATGCTGGGGAGCAATTTCTCGAAAATCCAGAGTCGTTCATGATGACCAAGGATCATATTTATACCGAGGAAGCAACTGATGCTGCTAACCAAATGGGTAGGGCGGTTGGTGCATCGGCAGATGACAACCTGCTGAAATTATTAAAAGACCTGCGTAAAAATGAGGCCAGAAAAAGAGAAGTGCCACCTTTTGTGGTATTTCAAGACCCCTCATTGGAAGATATGTCGCTCAAATATCCGATTACCATGGATGAACTTTTGAACATTCAAGGAGTAGGAGAGGGCAAGGCGAAAAGATATGGTAAGCCATTTATTGACCTCATTGCCAAATATGTAGAGGAGAACGACATTATAAGACCGGATGACCTAGTGGTAAAAAGCACAGGGGCCAATTCGGGGCTAAAGCTCTATGTGATCCAAAGCATCGATAGAAAATTACCATTGGACGATATTGCCTCGGCCAAGGGATTGGAACTGCCTGAACTCATCAAGGAAATGGAACAGATTGTTTTCAGTGGAACCAAACTTAACATTGGTTACTGGATCGATGAAATTTTGGACGAGGACCAACAAGAAGAAATCCACGACTACTTTTTGGAAGCCGATACCGATTCCATTAAAAAAGCCATTGAAGAGTTTGATGGCAGCTATGATGATGATGAACTACGGTTGTATCGACTTAAATTTATAAGTGAAGTGGCAAACTAATAGTTGCCACTCCACTCACCTGCCGTAATCATGGCAATGATAAATCCAAAATAAAGGATAAACAGCACCAAGTAGACCAAGGACAAGGCCAAGCCAACATAGGCCAAGATCTTTCCTGTTTTTACGTTGCTGTAATCCGTGTAACTTTCAGGACTTTGTAGGTATAACTGATTGGCAGTCTTTGCTTTAACCAATGCAATGATGCTAAAAATGGCACCGAAGGGACCGCAACATACCAAGGTGCCGACTATGGAAATGATTCCCATGGTCAGCACAGTACTTGCCCCGGGTAAGGGTTGTTGGCTCATATCTTAAATTATTGATATTGTTCTAAAAGTTCTTGCATTTTTTGTGGGTCTTGCAAGGTTTCCCATCCAAAGGTTGAAATGGCCCAAATACACATCAATAGGTATAAAACATTCAATACAATACCTATGATGGCCAAAATTCTTCCTGTTTTTACAGTTGATAGACCTTCGTACATATCCGGGTTTTCAGCATGGAGTTTCATTGCCTTGTTGGCCAAGATCAACGCAATCACACCAAAGATCAATCCAAGTACCCCATAACAACAACAGGTTACAATGGAGATGATTCCGAAGACCATTATAAGTGTTGCATTTGGAAGTTTTTGTTGTTCCATAATTTCAAGTTTTTAATTAAAAAGGTTATTCATTTTTAGGATATAACTGACAATGATGGTCCCTGCCACCAGTAGCATAAGTACCATTTTTATTTGTTGGGCATATTTGAGTTTCACGAACAAGGTGGTGCTCAAAAAAAGGAGCAACATAATGATGGGATAAATGGCGGGATACATTTGGAAAGCGGCCAAAAATTCCCCGTGCAACAAAAGATCTGCCGAACGCTGCATGCCACAACCTGGGCAATCAACCCCAAACAGTTTTTTGTTGAGGCAAGGCAGCATATAATCCTCTAAACTGAGGGCAAATATGGTTGGTTGTAGGTGCATCTTAGTCTGTAACAGCCGAAAAATACTATTATTTTTGTTTACTGGTTTAACTTTGTGGTCATTTTTTTGAACGAACATGGGATATGGACAAATTTTCAATAGGAGATAGGGCAGAGGTGCTGGACGAGGCCATAAAAGGTATTGTGCAACACATTGATGGGGATATGGTGACGTTGGTCACAAAGGATGGTTTCCCAATGAAATACCACGTAAAGGATTTGGTGAAGGTTCACGGTAAAATTTCAGTCTCCAATTTGGAAGTTTCCCAAATCAAGCAAGAAAAGGAGGTTCCCAAACGGAGAAACACTGTCAATAAAAAGCCAAAGGATCGCAACCAGCCCAAAATGGAAGTGGACTTGCACATTCATCAGTTAGTTAAATCCACAAAGGGTCTCAATAATTTTGAAATGCTCAACATACAGCTGGAAACAGCCAAGCGCCAACTGGATTTTGCGATCCAAAAACGCATTCAAAAGATGGTTTTTATCCATGGGGTGGGAGAGGGCGTCCTAAAGGACGAGTTGCAATATCTTTTCAACAAATATGACAACGTCAAATACTATGACGCCGACTATCAAAAATATGGTCTGGGTGCTACGGAAGTCTATATTTTTCAGAATGTTCCCTAAGGAATTGCGGTAGTCACTTCCCCAAAATCACTAATGGTCAGATTGGTGATTCTTTCTCCGCTTCCGGTAACAAAGGAAACCCCGCTTAAACTGATATTGTGCACAAAATTGGTCCCGTCGGTATCGGCATAAGTTTCAATGATCACCAGTCCGTCTTCTGCCTCTACTTCCTCAAGGACTACGGGATCCACAGTGGGGATATCATCACAGAAATAGCTGTTATCCACATCGTCATTGAATATACGATAGGTAACTTGGGATTGGCTGGAAATTGTGCTCTGGGTTACGATCGTGTCGCCTACGACTCCTTTGTTCAAAACCCCGCTTTGTAATTCAAGAATAAGGGCCTCATCCCCGTTGATCTTGAATAGAATGTTCTTGGTGGTCGCAACCGGGGCGGAACAGTATTGGAGTGAAACACTATCAAAGTCGATGGTCTCTATCTGTAGGTCGCCATCACTGCAAGAAAAAAGGGCCAAGCAGCATAAGGCCAAAATGAAATATTTTCCCATGTTCCAAATTTAAAGCAATTCCTTTTGAATTGCCCAATCGTAATGTTGACTTTAAAGGAAATTAACTTTATTTCCCGTACTTTTGCACCGTTAAAATGACGACTTGACCATGCAAAAAGTATACCTGGACAATGCGGCGACCACGAGGGTGAGGGATGAGGTGATTTCAAGAATGCAAGAGGCCCTTGCCGTGCATTATGGGAATCCATCCTCTACCCATAGTTTTGGACGATCTGCAAAAACCGCGGTGGAACAAGCTAGAAAAACCATAGCCAAGACCCTGAACGCACAACCATCGGAAATTATTTTCACTTCTGGAGGGACCGAAGCCGATAATATGATCTTGCGCTGTGCAGTGCGCGATTTAGGGGTGAAGACCATTATCACTTCCAAAATTGAGCACCATGCCGTACTACATACCGTGGAAGAACTGGAGAGGGAGTACGGTATTGCGGTTTGGTACGTAGGTCTTGATTCGGAAGGGAACCCGAACATGGAGCATTTGGAAAGCCTTTTGCAACAGGATGGGTCTAAAAAGCTGGTCAGCTTAATGCACGTGAACAATGAAATAGGAAATATTACGGACATTGCTTCCGTTGGTAAACTTTGCCAACAATATGGGGCATTGTTCCATTCCGATACCGTGCAATCCATTGGGCACTACGCTTGGGACGTGCAATCGGTACATATCGATTTTATGACGGCCGCCGCCCACAAATTCCATGGCCCAAAAGGAATCGGTTTCGCCTTTATCAGAAAAAATTCAGGATTGAAACCCTTGATTGTCGGCGGTGCCCAGGAAAGGGGATTTAGAGCAGGAACAGAACCTTTCCATAACATTGTTGGTTTGGAAGAAGCTTTTGTGAAAGCGTATGAACATCTTGAAGAAGAGACCAATGCCGTAAGGGAACTAAAACGCTATTTTGTTGAAAAGGTACGGCAGGAAATTCCCGGTACCATTTTTAACGGATGGTCCGGTGACTTGGAAAAAAGTACCTATACCTTGGCCAATGTGCGGTTGCCTTTTGATAAACAGAAAGGTTTGATGCTGCTTTTTCATTTGGATATGAAAGGAATTGCATGTTCCAAGGGAAGTGCATGCCAATCAGGGAGTGATCAAGGTTCCCATGTACTTGCCGAAATTTTATCCCCGGAAGAAATGGACAAACCTTCCTTGCGGTTCTCATTCTCCATGTACAATACCAGGGAAGATGTGGATTATACAGTACAGGTGCTCAAGGAATACGCCAATTCTTGATCAGTCCTTGTTCTTCTTTTTCTTTTCCTTGTCATAAGGGAATTTCCGAGAAGCCGTCCTCATCATTTTATCAATGAGCTCGTTTGTGTTCTTACCGGTTTTTTTGGTGATGCCGTTTTCATACTTCCAAAGAAGTTTGCCGGTATTGCCATCACTGATCTTCAGTCCGATCCTGCCGTAGTTGGCATCCCCACTGAAGTAATCCATAAAACTGAAATCCGTGGGTACTCCTTCCGAAAGCAAAATGTTCAGGTTCAAGTTGCCACTGATGATGCCATCCACTTCCAGGATCTTGCAGAGTTCTTGGGTTGTGTACGTATCTATATTGTTGTAATCGATTCCATTTTGGGCCAGAATGGCGTTGGTATTGTGGATGTTCTGAAAGTCCACATTGAATTTTTTGCGCTTCTTGCGTCTGGCAAAATAAGTTTCCAACGCATTTTGAACTGCATACCCTTCTTTTTTTGCCAAGACTTTCAATTCGTCATGGTTAACCGTTTGCTTTAGTTCCAAGTGGGCAATGAATGGAATGATAGCCAATATATTATGGTCCTCGGTAAGCTCGTCAAACTTGGTGTTCTCATAAATGTTCTTTTGTGCCGAAACCAGTGCGCTGGCCAATAGAACAAAGACGAAGACAATTTTTTTCATCTAGAATGTATTAAACTAATCATGACCAAAAAGCTGGTCCAATTGGTTTTTAAAAACAGGTTGGCTGATTGATGAGCGATTGCAAAAGTACGGTTATTTCCGGAAAAAAGTACTGGTAAAGGTGTTGGAGTTCCCAACGTTGTCCGTTACCGTTACCTGAAGCTCGCATTCGTTGGTGTTCAAGATCTTGTCATCAAAATTGTAGGTGATGGTGTTGGTCTTTGGTTCATATTCCATCAAGATCCATTCCCCATTCAATGTGGCATTGTACGTATCCACGCCGCTCAGGTCATCGGTTATGATCAGACTTAAATAGCTGTAATTGCTCAGCCATTGTTTTTCCTTGAAATTTTTAGGACGGATGGAAGGGGGAACACTGTCCCGAACCAGGGTATAGGTCCCTAAAGTACGGGTTCTGGTTGTGAATGAACCATCACGCTTGTAGGTTTTGGAATAGGAGGGGCGTTTCTTGTCGTCCAAATGAGCGATGAACAATTGCTTCCTTTCCTCCAATGGATATTTGGATGGATCAAAGCTGATGGTGAAATTCCGATGTGCAGCCACACTATTATCGTGAATGGTAACAGTGTCGTTGCCTTTTTTCAGGTCGATGTAAAAATCCTCATAAAAGGTGTTGGCCGGAAAATACACTTTGGCCGCACCTAGATCAAAATTGTTGGGTTTGTCCGCCAAAATGAAATCTTCGGTACGATGATCTTCCTTGACTACTTTTTCCACTTCTTGCTTGCCTTCCACTGGAATGATCAATTTGGTCATGTTGCCTTCAATATCGGAAATGAGCAGTTCCACCTGGTATGACATGCCTTCTTCAACATCGATCTTGCCATTGTTGTAGAGCGATTTGTAAATGTCCAGATGGTTGTAGGGCTCCTTGAAACATTTTTGGATGCGTTGTCTGTTTTTATAGAAATACGGATAATCGATCAAAGTGTTGATGTATCTCGTCTCTGCAAAGGAAAAGGTTTCAAAGTCGAATTCGGAATAGACCCGGCCATTGACCGTCTGCTTTACCGAGTACACGCCGTTTTGGTTGGCGGCCAAATCCTGACGATCAAAACTGTTGATGCCAAAACCTATGGTTCCAAAAGCAATAACCTTGTCGGCAAGCAAAGAGCCGTCCGGTTGTTTGGTGAAATTGATCTGTACGGTTTTTGCACTTTGATTGATTAGCGCCGCATCTGACAATGGATAACCAAAAAGCCCCAATATCGTGGGATTGGTGGCATCCCGAACCTCGTATCCGTAGAGTAGCGGATTGGTTGGTTTCTCGGTTACACTGCTTCGGATTTCAAAGTGCAGGTGCGGGCCGGCTGAGCTACCGGTATTTCCTGAGTAGGCGATCACACTGCCTTTGGTCACTTTCAATTCCCCATAATCCGGGAACATCTCCACTTCATAGGACTGTTTGCTGTATTGCATCCTTTTAACATATTCTTCTATTTCAGGGCCAAATTTTTTAAGGTGCCCGTACACGGAAGTATATCCGTTGGGATGGGCCACGTAAATTACCTTGCCATACCCCCAATGGGAGACCTGTATCCGAACCACGGTGCCATCTGCAACGGCCAAAATTGGCAAGCCTTCCCTTTGTTGGGTCTTAATATCGATTCCCGAATGAAAATGATCGGAACGCAATTCTCCAAAAGTACCGGCAAGTACCAAGGGTATTTCCAGTGGCGACTGAAAGGCATCCTTTGGGTAATTATCCTGTGCCAGAAGTATTTTAATAGCAAGAAAAAAGAAGACTAAAAAGTTAAGGCGCATACTGTACTTTATAATTACATACGAAAGTAACCAATGTTTTGTTTTATGAAAAGGGATTTTCCTTGGTTTGGACTTAAAGCTAAGCTTTAAGAATTAATCTAAAAAGTATTGCGAGGTTATCCTAGGATAGTTAACTTTGTGTAATACGTATTGTTGTTTGCATCTATGGGCGAACTTGTTGAGATTGTGGATTCTTTGGAGAACAAGGTGAGCAAATTGCTGCACAAAATGGAGCTATTGCACAAAACAAACACCAAGTTGAAAGAAGAATTGGACCTGGTTAGGGAAGAAAGCAAGCTCAAGGAAGAAGCTCTTGTAGAATGGGAGGAAAAATATAATTCCCTGAAGATGGTGAACACGATGCTGGGTAGTAATGCTAGTAAAACTGAGGCTAAGCTCAAGATAAATACATTGATTCGCGAACTGGATGTTTGCATTGCCAAATTAGCGGATTAACCTGTGCCAGAATTATGGATGAGAAGCTCAAAATAAAGCTTTCGATCGCAGATAGGGTATATCCATTAACGATAGATCCCAGGCAGGAAGAGGGCTTACGTAAGGCCGCCAAAAACATCGAAAATCTGGTCAAAAAGTTCGAACAGAACTACGCGGTCAGGGACAAACAAGATGTTTTGGCAATGTGTGCCTTACAGTTTGCTTCTAAAATTGAGCAAGGTGGAATAGAAAGTTCGGAAAATAATGAAGCCGCCCTACAGCGACTCAAAGCATTGGACGAACTGGTATATTCAAAATTGGGGGAATAAGTTCTTTAAAATAAAATATTGTTACTGCCCACATTGGTAAATATTTTTTGACAAACTCAACGCTATTATAATTCAAGAGGGTGAGTTTGGGTTGTAAAAGCAGGCCCTACTTGTATAGGGATTCTTGATCAGCCTGGTAGCCCTAAACCTGTAATATGGAGTTTGTACAAAACTTCGGTCAATGTGGGCTTTTTTTTTAACTAAACACTATCAAACATGGATACTATCATATTTATAATCGCAGCAGCTGTTGTAGGGCTGACGATTGGATTCGCAATTGCCAAGATGATGGAGAAGGGCAAGGCATCCAAAACCATAGCCAATGCCAAAAAAGAGGCTGCGGACATCCTTAAAGAAGCCAATAAGGAAGGGGAGACCATAAAAAAGGACAAGATTTTCCAAGCCAAGGAAAAGTTTTTGGAACTAAAAGCCGAGCATGAAAAGGTCATCATCCACAAGGATAAAAAAATAGCCGAGGCTGAAAAGCGTACCCGCGACAAAGAATCTCAAGTGAGCAGTGAATTGGCCAAGAACAAAAAGCTGAGCGACCAACTTCAAGAACAGATCAAGGAATTGGATTATAAAAGCGAAATCCTTGAAAAGAAACAATCCGAACTGGAGAAGTTGCACAAAAGCCAAGTGCAACAGCTCGAGGTCATTTCCGGACTTTCAGCTGAGGAGGCCAAAAGCCAATTGTTGGAATCCCTGAAAGAAACGGCTAAGTCGGATGCCATGACCTATCTGCAGAACACGTTAGAGGAAGCAAAGCTTACTGCACAGCAGGAGGCCAGAAAAATTGTGATAAACACCATTCAACGTATTGGTACCGAAGAAGCAGTAGAGAACTGCGTTTCGGTATTCAACTTGGAATCTGATGATGTAAAAGGACGAATCATTGGTCGTGAAGGAAGAAATATCCGTGCCCTTGAGGCGGCCACTGGGGTGGAAATCATCGTGGACGATACCCCGGAAGCCATCATCCTTTCCTGTTTTGATTCCGTGAGAAGAGAGGTAGCTCGTCTTTCTTTACACAGGTTGGTGACCGATGGAAGGATCCACCCCGCTCGAATTGAAGAGGTGGTGAAAAAGACCGAGAAACAAATCAACGAGGAAATTGCGGAAATCGGTAAACGTACCGTGATTGATTTGGGAATTCATGGTCTACATCCAGAGTTGATAAAAGCCGTGGGTCGAATGAAGTATCGTTCCTCGTACGGACAAAACCTATTGCAGCACTCCAGGGAGGTGGCCAAGCTTTGTGGTGTAATGGCAGCTGAATTGGGTCTTAATCCTAAACTGGCCAAACGTGCCGGATTGTTGCACGATATAGGTAAGGTGCCCATGGCCGAAGTGGAGGTGGAAACACCGCACGCTATTTTAGGTATGCAATGGGCGGAAAAATTTGGCGAGAAGAAAGAAGTCTGCAATGCTATTGGAGCCCACCACGACGAAATTGAAATGACCACTTTGCTTGCTCCTATCGTTCAGGTATGTGATGCCATTAGCGGGGCAAGACCTGGGGCCAGAAGACAAGTGTTGGATTCCTATATCCAGCGTTTGAAGGATTTGGAAGACATTGCTTTCGGGTTCCACGGTGTACAAAAAGCCTATGCTATCCAAGCAGGTAGGGAGCTTCGTGTAATTGTGGAAAGTGAAAAGGTAAGCGACGACAAAGCGGCCGAGCTATCCTTTGAAATTTCTCAAAAAATACAAACGGATATGACCTATCCGGGTCAAGTAAAGGTAACGGTGATTCGGGAGACCAGGGCTGTTAATGTGGCCAAGTAAAGCTGTTCCTTTAATTGGCATTGTTAATGATCCAATCCACAGGAAGGTCATTGTAGTTGCTGGTTGATCGGTTGGAGCCATGGGTTGATCCATCGGACATGACCACGAACCACATGCTGTTTCCATAAGCCACCGTTGTGATTTTGTAACCTTTGTCAGATTGTTCCCGGATCCAATCGATGGGATACTCGTATTGGGTCTTCCAAGTTTGAAGGCCCAGGTTGGAGCCTGAACTCATACTCAAGGCCCACAATCCATTTCCGTAAGTTGCCGAGGTAATGGAATAGCCATCGTTCCAATTTTCCGTAATCCAATCTTTTGGAAGATCATAATTCGTTTTCCAGCGTTGGGCGGTATAACCAATGTTCTTGTCCATGACCACATACCATTCCCCACCTCCGTAGGTGATTTCGGTTATGTAATAAGAATCGTTCCACTTGGTATTGACCCAATCTTTTGGAAATACATCTGATTTTTGCCAAGATTGAGGTCCCATGCCATAGGCTTTGCTCATGACCACTACAAAGGTATTTTTGTTTGAGTCGTACTCCACAGCAGTAATGTAATAGCCTAAATTCCATTGTTCCTTGATCCAATCCCTCGGGTAGGTAGCAGATTCCTTTATTTTCTGCTCGGAATAGGCCTTGCTGCCCAAATTGCTCATGACCACCGACCAAAGGGGGGTATCGTATTCATGGTCCATGCCCATGGTGATGGATGTTATGGCGGTGTTACTGGTAGGGTATTCCACTTCGCCTTTGTTGATGTATGTCAACAGTTTGAACAGTAGCTCGTCCTCGTTATAGTAATCATCCAGGTATCCTTTGGTAAGGGCATCAGGGTTCATTTTAACCCAATACAACATGGGTTTCATATATTGGGTGATGTCATTCCCACCTAAGCCATTATCATCAACGGTATACGCCTCAAAGTTGTTGTTGCCCAAAATCTTAACATAAAAATTGTCCGCAGAATAACTGGATCCTTCAGGGCCACGCACAATGATGGCATCACTTCCGTTCAAATATTGGTCCTGTGTGCCATCGGCCTTGGTAAAGTTTTCATATTTACATAAAAAGCTGGCCAATTTATCCGCTCCGTTCGCATAGTATTTTACCCGAACAATAGCTTCATCTTGCTCATAAAAAATCACTAGTGCGGTGTATTTTACCTCTCCGCTGATCCAACTGGTTTCATAGTATTCTTGCGCCTTAACAATAAAGGAGCAAGCTAGAAGGGTGAAAAGAAGTATGAGATTTTTCATAATAGGGGGCACATGGTTGGTTATTTGCTGTTCAAAATTGATTTTTTTAACAGAGTTAAACAAAAAAATGGGGTGTATTGTTAAAAATAGTAAGTGTACGTACTTTTTTTATCCACGGCTGATCTTAAAAAGGAAATTCCAAGGTTTCATTTTGATTTGTTTACCGTGCTTGCAGATGACAATTATCATACTTTACTTAAGGTAATCAAGGTAACTTCATAGATGGATTTTAAAATGCAGCGAAGATGAAAAATGATGTTCCTGTTTCCGAGATCATGACCAAAAAATTGGTCACTTTAAAGACCACCGATGACTTGGTCACGGCAGAGCGGTTGTTCAAAAAACATCACATCAGGCACATTCCCGTAGTGAAAGGAGATTCCATCAAAGGGATGTTGAGCTATACCGATCTTTTACGGATCAGTTTCGCGGATGCCATCGATGAGCATGAAGAATATGTGGATACCATCGTGTACAACATGTTTTCCATTCCTCAGGTTATGGCCAGTGATGTGGTAAGCGTATCTTCAGATACCACAATTAAGGATGTGGCCAACCTATTGGCCTCAAAGGAATTTCATGCTTTGCCCATTGTGGACGATGGAAAACTTGTGGGCATTGTGACCACAACGGATTTGATCAAGTATCTTTTAAAATTGTACAAATAGGATGGACGGTCTCAAATGGGTTCGTGGGATTTTTCCTGATACAAGAATTTAAAAGGTCAAAGTTTAAAACGGAAAATGAAGGCTGTTATTCTTCTTCGCTGCTATCTTCACCCTCTTCGGCTTCCTTGTTCAATTTATGTTCAAGGATGTTGAGTTTTTTCAGTTTTTCCTTCCAGGTCTGCAAAGCCTCTTTTTGCCTGTCGATGTTTTTGATCACTTCTTTTACCAAAGGATTGTCCTCTGAATCCCCTGAGAAAAATTGTAGGTTGTTCTCCAACTGACGGATTTCGGATTTGCTTTCATCTATTTTACGCTTGATGAAGACCCTTTCGTTGCCAATGGCATAGTTGTCTTCCGTTTTGGCCAACTCCTGTACCTTGTTACCGTATTTGAGCAGTTCGGATTCGTGTCTGCCAACCCCAAGTTTTTTAAGGAGGGCATCCACAATTTTGTTGAACTTTCCGTTGATGTGCTTTTTGTTGTAAGGAATCCTGCCGTATTGTTTCCATTCGGCCAAAAATGCTTTGATTGCTTCTAGATCTTTCTTTTTGTCTCCGCTTAATTGAAACTCTTTCAAGCGCTCCAAACAGGCATTTTTCTTATCGAAGTTTTCATATTCCTCCTTTTGCGCATCATTTTTGTCGGAATGTAAGCGATCAAAATAATGGTTGCAGGCTTCTTTGAACTCGTTCCAGATCTTGTCGGAATATTTGCGGGGAACATGGCCAATTTTTTTCCATTCGTTTTGTATGCGCTTCATTTCTGGCGTAGCTATGGCATAATCGTCACTATCCTTAAGTGCAAGGGCACGATCCAACAATTCCTTTTTCTTTTCAAGATTGGTCTGTTGGTCTTTTTTCTGTCCTTTGTAGAAGGAGTTTTTGCTCCTGTTGAATTTACGAACGGCATCCTTGAAATGTCCCCAGGTTTCCTCGTTCACCTTTTGCGGAACTTTTCCTGCTTTAAAAAAAGCATCTCTCAGTTCCTCAACATCTTTGATCTGCTTTTGTATACCCCTGTGGTTGTCCGCAACATTTTCGGCAATCTTGACAATGTTGGCAATGATTCCCTGTTTTATCTCAAGGTTCTTTTCAAAATCTTTTTCCAACTCCATAAAATGCTCCTGCCTACGCTGGTGCATGGCCTTGGTGGCATTGCTGAACCGTTCCCAGATCTCTTCCCGGTGTTCTTTGTCCACAGGTCCAATATCCTCCTTCCAGATTTTGTGAAGGGTCTGAAGTTCCCTGAACGCTTTGCTCAAATCCGGTTCACCCGCCAAAGCTTCGGCACGCTCCACCAATTTTTGTTTTTCTTCCAGATTGTGTTTGAAATCGAGGTCACGTAGTTCTCGGTTCAAATGCAGAAAATCATAGAAGATTTCCATGTGGTGATGGTAGGTGCGCCAAACATCGTTGTAGTTGGTGCGGGGAATAGGTCCTGCATTTTTCCAACGTTCCTGAAGGTCTTTAAAATTGTTGTAAGTGGTGTTGATATCCTCTTCAACATCGATAAGTCCTTTTAGTTCCTCAATGATCTGCAACCTGTTGTGTAGATTATTCTTGAGGTTTTGTTCCAGTTGTTTGTAATAGTGGTCACGTTTTTCTCGGTACTCAGAATATACCTCGTTGAATTGTCGTTTGGCGACCGAGTTATACCTGAAATCAATTTCATTGCCACCTTTGGAAACAAATTCCTCTTTCTTGTGTTCGATGAAGTCTTGAAACTTTTGATCGAACTCATATTTAATGGCACTGACATGTCTGCCAATGGCCTGTACTTTTTCGTTTTTTACCAATCGCTGAAGTTCCCCGACCAAGTTTTCAAGGGGCATGGAGTGGTAGTCCAACATGGGAATATAGTGCCGCTTTTCGTTTTCAGCATCCTCCGCATCCTCTGCGTTGGACTCATCTATTTCATCCATGGCATCGTCCGATCCATTGGTCGACTCTGATGGATTATTGGAGCTTGTCTCGGATTTTGCCTCTTCACTTTCGACTATCTCCGGAGTTGTATTTTCTGTTTGATCAGGCAAGGCATCTGTAGACACATTCGGTTCGGAATTGGGGCTTTCCTCCAAATGTGTGTTTAAGTTCTCCGATGTCTGCTCCTTCCCACCTTCAGCTTGCTGAAGTTTGCGTTCATTTTCCTGCATTAGTAGTCTCTTTTCCTGTTGATTGATGGTATTCTTTAGCCAATTTAACAAAATTAAACCGTCTAATTGCAAAAGTATCGATTCTTCTTTTGTGGTGGATTTTTGATGTACGGATTGGCCCTATCCCTTTATCAATCGTACTTTTTTAGGGAGTGTTCCAGATTTCCCAAGCCTTTTCGGCCTGCAATTTTAACATTTGGAGCCCATTGCAAATGTTGGCACCATGTGCTTCTCCCAGGCTTAAAAAGATTGTTTTTTCGGGGTTGTAAATCAAGTCATACAACAAATGCTTCTCGCTGATGAATGCATAGGGGATATCCGGCTTTTCGGAAATATTGGGATGTGTGCCCAAGGGTGTACAGTTAATGATCAGAGTGTGGTCTTCAATGATAGCCTGGTCCAATTCTTCATAGGAAAGTTGTCCTGCTTTATGTCGTCTTGAAACATAGGTGTTGGTAATCCCCAGTTGATCTAAAACAAACCGAACGGCCTTGGAGGCACCTCCTGTACCCAAAATCAAGGCTTTGGTGTGATGAGGCTTAAGAAGGGGTTCCAATGATTTTTGAAAGCCAAACGCATCCGTGTTGAAACCTTTCAAACCCTTTTCAGTTATCTTGATGGTGTTGACCGCCCCGATTTTCTCTACTTCCGTATCCAAAACATCCAAATAGGGGATTACTTCTTCTTTGTAGGGAATGGTGACATTGAATCCCCTTAAATTTTCTTGCAAAAGGATGTGTTTCAGCTCTTCTATTTTCTGAATGTCAAAATTTTCATAAGAATAGTTTGATAATCCCAAATCCTTGAATTTTTGGGTAAAATAGCCTTGTGAGAATGAATAGGAGATATTCCTACCGAGCAGTCCGAACCTGTTTGTTTGCTTTTCTGTTGTTTCCATACCAATCCAGCACCAATAATACCAAAATCCCAAGGATAATAAAAAGGATAGCCCACCAAGTTTCCACATTGTTCATGTGAGGCAGGTATCTTTGGTAGTTGAGGATGATTTTGTCACCGTTTGAGTCCATTACGGGAATTCCGGCTCCATCCAACTTGAAGATCGTACGTTTCCATGGCCAAATTACGCCAAGAGATCCTGTTATAAAACCAAGGATCACGGCCGTAGTGGTGGCCTTATAATGTTTGAGTACGTAACTTAGCAAATGCGAAAAGGTGACCAAACCCGTTGCGGATCCCAAGGTGAAAATGGCCAGGATCTTTAAGGTCTGCATGCGTTCTGCATCCTTATAAAACCCAAAATTCCCGGAAAAAATATCGGAGAAGGTGTCGTAGAGGGCGTTTACGGAATCTACCAAAAGCAATACATAATTGCCTAAAAGAATCAATATGAACGATCCGGAAAGACCGGGTAATGTCATTCCAGAAACACTAATAATGCCGCAGAAAAAAATGAAAATAAGATTATCGTTTTCCTTGGCGGGACTTAAAAAACTGATGGAAACGCCGATGACCAAACCTAAAACCCCGGCAGGAACGGTCCGTTTGTTCCAAGAATCAAAATCCTTTCCGATGTGATAGATGGAACCGACCACCATGCCAAAAAAAGTGGCCCAGACCAAGGTTTCGTTGTGGTCCAAGAAATAATCCAAAATACGGGACACGCTAAAGTAGCTCACCAGCATACCAAAGATCAAGAGAGCTAAAAACTGGGCATTGGTATATTGGTAAAAACTTTTGAAACGGCCATTAAAAAGTAGTTTGAGCGCCTTGGAATTAAGTTTTTGGAGGGAATAGATGAATTCTTCATAAAATCCGCCCACAAATGCCACAATGCCACCAGAAACTCCCGGTACCTTATTGGCCGCACCCATACATAGCCCTTTGATGATCAAAAAGAAATTGTCCAGAAATGTTCTCGGTTGATGCATGGGCCAACGGATGTTTGTCCTATTTTTTGGAAGCTGCCTTCTCCAAGATAAAAATAAGGGAAAATCCAATGATGGCTAGGATAATGGCAAGCATTAATTTGCTGTCGCCCCCAAATGCGCCAGGCCATACGTTCATATCGCTCACCACCACGATCTTTTCGCCAAAGACCTTGGTTTCCAAAACCTTTTTCCAAGGCCATATCTTGTTGAGGGAGCCTAAAATAAAACCGGTAAGCAGTGCCAAGGTAATGTTCTTGTAATGGTTGAACATCCATTTAAGCAATCTGGCAAAGCTCAACAGCCCAACAATAGCTCCAAGCCCAACCGTCAACACAATCTTGATGTCCCTTTCATGGACCGCATCCAAAATAGTCTTGTAAGAGCCAAGGAGCACCAAAATGAAGGCCCCAGAAATACCGGGAAGGATCATGGCGCAAATGGCCAAAGCCCCTGACATGAACAGGTAGGGGAGGCTGTCGCTGTTTTCTCCAACAGGCAGTTCCGTAATAAAATAGGCCAAAAGGGCCCCAAGGATAAATATAATCACTGTTCCCAGATTCCATTTGGTGATTTCCTTTCCCACAAAGAGGATACTGGCCAAAACCAGACCAAAGAAAAAGGACCAAAGCAACACCGGTTCGTTTTCCAACAACCAGCTCAAGAACTTAGCCAAGGAAAGAACGCTGATAAAAATGCCCACGAACAGGGAAACTAAAAAGTTGCCATTGATTTTGTTCCAAGCCGCTTTGATGCCTTCTTTGCGTAAAACGGTAACTAAGGAAAAATCGATGTTGTTGATGGAGGTGATCAGTTCCTCATAAATTCCGGAGATGAAAGCGATGGTACCTCCCGAAACTCCAGGGACCACATCAGCGGCACCCATGGCCATACCCTTAAGGGTAACGAATATATAATCCAGTAATCGGCGTGATTTCATGTGGCAAATATAAGCAAATGGGTTGCCCTATTTGGCAGTTTTCTTGATTTTGGAAACCAATGCCTTTACCCATTTCACTTCACTGAATTCCGGGAATTCCTCATCGAAAAGCTGCAGTTTCTCCAAATCCATTTCCATGGCCTCGGACAAGGCTTTTTTTGCCTCTGCTATATCTTTGTTCTTAAGGTGCATGCCAGCCAACTTATAGGAGAGTATGGCACTGTCCGGATAAAACTCAAGCCCCTGCAACAATACCTGTATGGACGAATCAAAATCACCGATCTGTTTCAGTACTTCTGACCAGTTCTTCCAAGTTTCCAGTTCATAGTTGCCCAAATCTACGGCTTGTTTGTAAGCAAAATCGGCCTCATCCAAATTGTTCATGGCAAAATAAATCTTGGCGGCCTTTTTCCAGTACAAAGGGTTTTCTCCATCAATGTTAATCGCCTTGTTGATGTAGTACAACGCCTTTTCGTAATTTTTTTGCCTGTAATGGAAGTCGGTTATCGCCAGCCAACCTTTGTCCAACAAGGGGTCTTCATGGACAGTGTGATAATAATAATATTTGGCCAGATCATTGTTCCCCAATTTTTCATGACACTTGCCCAATCTTAAAAAAGCATGGGAAGTAGGATCTTCCATGGATATGGTGGATTCGTAATTTTCAATGGCCTCGTTATAGCGGCCCAACTTCTCCAACACCTTGCCTTTTTCAAAATAGGCCCCTATGAACGTATCGTCGGAAATCACGGCAAAATCAAAGGCAGTGAGGGCCTCGGGGAACATGTCCATGGCGTAGTACATTTTGCCTAATTGGTGCCAGGCCACTTCGGAATAGGGGTTGCGTTCCAAATAATCGTTGAGGTAATGTATGGCCCCATCAAAATCCTCCAAGAACTCAAAACAATAGACCACATTGTACAGGGAGGAATAATCACTGTCATCAAACTCCACACATTTCATAAAGCTGGTCTTGGCTCTTTCGTAATCGTCCATGAACAAGTATTCCATGCCCAAAAGGGAATGGATATCAAAAGTGTCATCCGTTAAATGTAAGGCTTCCAATAATAGGTTGACGGCCTCTTGGTGGTTGTCCTGTTTGGATTGGATGTTGGCCCGTTGAATGTAGATTTCCTCGTTGTGGGCATCTATGTTCTGAATTTCATCCAAAAGCTTTTCTGCAGCATCGAATTTGTCCTCAAAGGCCAAAACTTCCACCTGCAATAATTTTAGTTCAAGGGAATTGGGGTGTTGTTCCAAGCCAATTTGAATGGCCTTTTTTCCCAAGGAGATTTTACCATTGTTCAGGTAATGGTGAATAATCTCTTCAAAGTCCTCCGCGTCAAAGAAATAGACGTCATCTGTCTTCAGCATGGACTCGAATTTACTTATGGATTTGTCAGGATACTCGTTAGAATCTAACGCCATAGGAACGTTTTTGGTTTAACTATGGACTTAAAATTAACCCTTTGCCTACCTCAATAAGTCCAAAATTTGGGTATGTTATCAACAAATTAGTTAACAGCATTGGGTTTATAGCTGTTCAACAGGGCAATGATTATGTCGCAACCCTCTTCAATTTCTTTCATGGAAATCGTGAGAGGGGGCGAGATTCGTACCGCTTTTGTCTCAAACAGCAACCAGAAAAGGATCAGTCCTTTTTTGGCGGCTTCAAGAACCAAATAATCGGCCACTTCCTTGCTTTCCATAATAGGGGCGAGCATCAAACCTTTGCCTCTTATTTCTTTAATCAAAGGATGTACCAAAAGCTTCCGAAACAATTTTTCTTTCTCCAAGGTCTGCGGAATAAGCTCTGTTTCCGTCAGCTCGCGTAAAGTTGCCAAACTGGCAGCCGCTATCACAGGGTTTCCGCCAAATGTGGTGATATGACCAAATTTGGGATGATCCTTCAGGTTGGCCATCATGTCCTTGCTGGCTACAAAGGCACCAACCGGTAATCCAGAGGCCATTCCTTTGCCGATGACCAAAATATCTGGCACGCAATTGAAGTGTTGAAAGGCAAAGAGTTTTCCAGTTCTCCCAAAACCAGGTTGAATCTCGTCCAAGATCAGGAGGGCCCCAACATCGTCACAACGTTTTCTTACCTTTTGCAGATAGTCATTTTGAGGAAGGATGAATCCCGCACCTCCTTGAATGGTCTCCAAAACAACGGCAGCGGTTTTTTCGGTGACTTTTTCAAGGTCTCCCTCAGAGTTGAAGTTGATGAAACGCACATCGGGCATCAACGGCCTGAAGGCACTTTTACGTTCCTCAAATCCCATCAAACTTAGGCTTCCGGTGGTGTTGCCGTGATAGGACCGGTTGGCGGCAACGATCTGCGATCTCCCCGTATGTCTTCTGGCCAATTTTAAGGCCCCTTCTATGGCTTCCGTGCCCGAATTGACCAAATAGGTCGTCTCCAGTTTTTTGGGTAGCTGGGAGGCCAATAATTTAGCAAACTCCACGGCCGGTTGCTGCACATACTCCCCATAGACCATCACATGCATGTATCGGTCCACCTGTGTTTTGATGGCTTCCACTACCCTGGGGTGGCAATGGCCCAAACCACATGCGGATACGCCAGCCACAAAATCCAAATGCGCATGGCCCTCTTGGTCATAGATATAACTTCCCTTGGCTCGGGAAACCTCCATTCCCAAGGGGTGTGGTGAAGTCTGTGCCTGGTATGTGAAAAAATCTTCCTTTTGCATTTATGGGGTCTGTACCTTCTTTTTGACAGTTTGGGGCTTGGGTCTTGTTGCCTGAGAGTTTGCCTTTGAATTCACAGGGTCGTTCTCGTTGCTTTGGCGTTCTTCTTCCTCTGCATCAATATCAATGGGATTGTCAATGCCCCTAATTTTCACCAATTGGATGTTGTTGTCGTCCTCGTCAAAAATTTCATCCTTGGACATGATCCGTTCATCACCCCGCCACACAAAACCCTTCAGTTTTCTGCTCTCCACGGGCAGGTCCGTTTCAGGGAAAATATCGCCATCCGGGTTTACAAAAAAAGTGATATCCTCAATATCGTTGTCCGCCATGAGCAATCTAATCTTACTGCAAATGGTCTTGTCTATTCCGATCAGTTCCTGATCATCATTATATACGTAATAAATGACTTCGGTATTGCGGACCAAATCAATGATCTTCAGCTCATTTTCGATGAATTTGCCAAACAGGTCTTTTCCTTTGGCCTGGTTGTATCCCGTTCCACTAATGGTGTCCAAGGAAATGATGAAAGCGTTCTCGATGACTTTTAAGGAGTCCAGTTTTTCGGTTTCCATGTCCGATATCAAGTGGATGCTATCCCCGGTAATCTGATTGTCCACGTTCCAAAGAATTGGGTTCTTGATCAATTGGGTAATCCCTGTAGACTCATCAAAATGGATGGAATCACATTTTCCGCTCAGATCGGTCTTGTAGAATTTGGCATTCCTGAAGGCCCTCAATATCCTGTGTTCCTCCTTGCCGGTAACCATTAGGGTGTCCCCATGCATATACAAGGAATCTTTTTGTACGAGGCTTATGGAAACGGCCCTTTTGGTGGCAAATACGGAATCCTTGGCCTTGTGTACCTCGGCATAATGTGCTCTGATCACCCCATTGTTGATGGTATCCGTAATCTTGATGTTGTTGGTGGCAGAGGCAAACTCCGAGACCTTGTCAAAATAGAGGCTATCTCCTTCAATAATCTTGTTGTCGTAGTCGATACGAGTGTTTTTGATGCCGTATCCCTGTTCGATCTTGGTGTCGTAAAAGCCCCGCTCACAATAGATTTTGTATTCTTCACCCGTTATGGTCGAAGGACCGTACATATACGCATTTTTGGAGGTGGTGTAATAATCCAACTGCTCGGAATCAATAATATAATCCGGATTGTCTATATGCACATTTCTTTGGAACTGATACTTTTTAGGGGTCATGAAATAAGTACCCACTTTACTGGTCAAAACGTTTGCAGAATCCACAACTTTCCCGCCCGAATTGTAGAAGGCTTTCTGGTTTTCTCGATCAAAGTACAGGGTATCGGTGGTCAAGGTCATCTGCCCGTTGGTCAAATCCACTTTTTCCCATGCCTTGGCCAGTTTGGTGTTACCGTCATAATCCATCTTGCCACTGTTCATTTCTATGGAATCGCCCTGTTGCATGCGTATGTTGCCAATGGCCTTTAGTTTATTCTCTTCCGTAAAGAAAATGGCAATATCGCACCAAAGGTCGGCACCTTGATGTTCAAACTGTACCTGTCGTTCATCATCCCGACTAAATATGGAAGCACCTGGGAACTGGGCCTCATCCTTGGTAAAATTGGCCCCATAGACAATGTTGATCTGCCTACCTTCGGTTTTTGGTTCTTTTTGCTGGGCCATGGCTCCTACAAAGGAAAGGACCAGTATCAAAAAAGAAATTCTTTTCAAATCCATGAAATTTTGCCCAAAAGTAGGGTTTTTGGGCAAAGTGGCATATATCCTTTAGAAAGGTTTGTGAATTACCGGAAAATTATTTTTTTATCAAACTGATAGCAAATCCGCCACCTTCGGCCAAGCGTACGGATAGATCGGAACCCTTTTTGAGGTCTAATTTTTCAATAGCAATTGCCGTGGGATTATCCTTGTAATTCGCATCTTCCGCATCCTTGTAAATAATGGCCTCGTAAGATGTTCCATCATCCAAAAAATCAAAATTGATATTGAGTTCACGTGCCTTTTCATCAGTAATACCGCCCACAAACCAATTACCTGTTCTACGTTCTTTTCTTGCTATGGTCACAAAATCACCAACCTCCCCATTCAACACTACAGTTTGGTCCCAGTCCACACCCACATCGCGGATAAATTGGAATGCAGGCTGGTTTTCATAATTCTCCGGAAGATCACATGCCATTTGAATAGGGCTGTAAATAACCACATATAGGGCTAATTGTTGTGCCAAGGTGGTGTTGATCTGGTTGTTGGGTTTGGTGGGCAACGTAATATCAAACACACCAGGTGTGAAATCTATTGGGCCTGCCAACATTCTTGTAAAAGCTACGATGGGCAAGTGTTCCGGAGGGTTGCCGCCATCAGACGCCCAGGCATTGAATTCCTGTCCGCGAAGCCCTTCCCTTGCAATCACGTTGGGGTAGGTGCGTCGAAGCCCTGTTGCTTTAATAGGCTCATGGGCGTTCACGGCCACTTGGTACTTGGCTCCTGTTTCCACTACTTTTCTGTAATGGTTCACCATCCATTGTCCATGGTGATATTCCCCTTTGGGTATAATTTTACCCACATAGCCGGTTTTTACGGAGTGGATGCCCAATTTGTGCATGAGTTGGTAGGCGGTGTCCAGTTGTTGCTCATAAGTTCGTGGGGCTGCGGAAGTTTCATGGTGCATGATCAGTTCCACTCCCTTTTCCTTTCCGTAGCGGGTCACCTCTTCCAAGTTATAATCGGGGTAGGGGGTAATGAAATCAAAGACACCCTCACGGTCCTCAAAACCAATCCAATGTTCCCATCCGGTGTTCCAGCCCTCTACCAAAACCCCAGTAATATTGTTTTTGGCCGCAAAATCAATGTAATGTTTGGTGTTTTCCGTTGTGGCTCCATGTTTTCCATGAGGTTTTGCATCAGTTGTAAAGGAATTCATGTCTTGCGAAGCGGCATAATCCCATGTGGATTTACCAATGTGCATTTCCCACCAAATGCCCACATATTTTTTGGGTTTGAACCAGCTTACATCTCCAATTTTATTGGGTTCATTGAGATTGACGATGAGTTTTGAATCGATAAGCTCCGTAGCCTTGTCCGCAATCTGGATGGTCCGCCATGGTGTTTTAAAGGGTAAGGCACGTTTCACCTTGTATCCCAAACGGTCGGAACCCACCAGTTCACTGGTCAATTTTAGGGTTTCATTGTCCACTTTTAACGTCATACCCGCATAATCGGTGAGGTTGGCTTCGTGAAAACTAAGATGCAGCCCTGAATCCGAACGCATGGTCACTGGAGTGTTCACAGCATTTTCAGGAATGTTGCTCTGGGCCAGGTCGGCATTGTTCCTTTTGGCTATGGCATCGATTTCCGAAACTTTGGAGGTGTTATAAAGATGCTCATAAATATCCCAATCCCCGGGTATCCAAAATGAGGTATAGTCCTCCGTCAGTTGAAACTCGGTATTTTCATCCATGATGATGATGCTATCGATCCCTTGTTGGGGTAAAAACTCATATCGAAAACCGATGCCATCATCATAAGCCCTGAAATATACATTGATTTTTCGGTTGGGTGCCTGTGTCTCTTCCAGTTCTACCTTCAGTTCGTTGTAGTGGTTCACCACATCTTTTTGTTCACCCCAAGGCATTTCCCAGGTTTCGTTCACCGTGTTGGTGGTGTTTCCAATGATTTTGAGGTGGTCTTTGAGTGAAACTTGATCATTGAAATCAAACCCCATGGTAGAGGTGTCGATTACCATCTTTTCGCCATGGTTTACCCAATATTGAGGCATTCCATCCGCAGAAAGTTGAAATTGGATGGAATTCCTTCCACTGGGAGATGATACCAATAAGGCTGTTTGTTTTTCAGTACAGGAAATTAATGTCCCGACCAAAAAAAGGAGGGTCAATAGTTTGTTCATTTTAGCAGTTTTTGGACAAATTCTTATGTGCGGAACGGTTAGAAACAAGCCGAACTCCTTTGCAGGAAATTATCCTTAAAGGTACTGAAAAATGCGCTAAAAACCGAAGCTTACCTGTGGATAGTTTGGGTTCTATCGGGACCTACGGATACAATTTTGATCGGCACTTGCAACTGCTCTTCCAAAAACGCAATGTAATCGTTCAACGTAGCGGGAAGGTCTGTTGAGGAAGACATTTTGGTAAGGTCCTGTGCCCATCCTTTCATTTCAGTATAGATTGGCTTAACATATTCACTTTCAATACTGTATGGTAAATGTTGTATTTTTTTGCCTTTGTAGTCATAAGCAGTACAGACCTTGATGGTCTTGAATCCACTCAAAACGTCTGCTTTCATCATCATCAACTCCGTAACACCATTAATTTGAACAGCATATTTGAGAGCGACAAGGTCTAACCAGCCACAACGTCTAGGTCTTCCGGTTGTTGCGCCAAATTCGTTTCCAACGCGACCCATGGTAGCACCATCCTCGTCAAAAAGCTCGGTAGGGAAGGGGCCACTGCCCACACGGGTGGTGTACGCCTTGAAAATGCCAATAACACGGTCAATGCTGTTGGGGGCCACACCCAAACCGGTACAGGCACCGGCGGCTGTGGTATTGGATGAGGTAACGTAGGGATAGGTACCAAAATCGATGTCGAGCAAAGAGCCTTGTGCTCCTTCGGCGAGGATTTTTTTGCCCTCGGCTTGGGCCTTGAAAATGTATTCCTCACTATCAATAAAGGTCAATTTTTTCAATGCTTCCACACCTACACAGAATTCTGCTTCCAATTCGGCAAGGTTGTATTCAATTTCGGCATTATAGAAGTCGATCATGGCCTCGTGTTTATCAGCCAATGCTCTGTATTTGGTCTTCCAATCGTCAAATTCAAGATCCCCGACGCGCATTCCGTTACGGCCGGTTTTGTCCATATATGTTGGACCTATGCCTTTTAATGTGGAACCTATTTTGGCTTTTCCTTTGGAAGCTTCCGAAGCGGCATCCAATAATCGGTGGGTTGGCAGGATCAAATGGGCCTTACGGGAAATAAGGAGTTTGGATACAAAATCGATGTTGAACTTACCGAGATTGTCCAATTCCCTTTTAAAGATTACGGGGTCGATCACTACTCCGTTCCCCACAATATTGATGGCATTTTTATGGAATATTCCGGAGGGTATGGTGTGCAGTACATGTTTTATACCATCAAATTCCAAGGTGTGACCCGCATTTGGACCTCCTTGAAACCTGGCGATGATATCGTATTCCTTGGTCAGTACATCAACAATTTTTCCTTTTCCTTCGTCTCCCCATTGGAGTCCAAGCAATAAATCTACCATGTAAAATGTGGGTTATTCGGTTAGGTTTTCTTCTTTTTTGTTACGGGTTCCGTAGAAATATAAGGAGTGGTTATTGATCTTGATGTCAAAAACCTCCTCAATTGTTTTTTTTATGGATTGGATGCGAGGATCGCAAAATTCAACCACTTCGCCGGTGTCGGTCAAGATTACGTGATCATGTTGACGGTCGAAATAGGATTTCTCGTATTGGGCCTGGTTTTTGCCAAACTGGTGCTTGCGTACCAATTTGCATTCCAACAATAATTCTATGGTATTGTAAAGGGTGGCACGACTAACCCTGTAGTTTTTGGTTTTCATTTTGATATAGAGGGATTCCACATCAAAATGGTCGTCACTATCGTAAATTTCCTGTAGTATGGCGTAGCGCTCAGGGGTCTTGCGGTGTCCCTTTTCCTCAAGGAATGCGGTGAACACATTTTTTACAATTTCCTGATTTTTGTTGTTGTTCATGGCTTTCTACCTAAGCTAATGTACAAAGGTACAGCTAAAAATTAAATTCTGGACACTTTGTCGATCCCTTCAACCTGCTTTAAATTATCAATAAGCTTTTTCAGGATGGTGTTGTTTTTGACCACCAATGTGATTTTGCCTTTAAATGTGCCGCCATCGGCAGAAAAGTTCAGGTTTCGCATGTTTACGTGCATGTTTTCCGAGATGATCTTGGTGATGTCCTTCACCAAACCTAGGTTATCGATACCTGTAATTTCTATATCAACGGAGAATTCTTCTTGGGTGGAATCTATCCATTTGGCACTGATGATACGATAAGCATAGTTGGATTGCAGGGCAATGGCATTGGGACAGTTCTTTTTATGCACCTTTATACCATCATTTACACTCACAAATCCAAATACATCATCTCCTGGGATGGGGTTACAGCATTGCGATAATTTATAATTGAGACGTTCCTCTTCCTTACCGAAAACGAGCATGTCATATTTGACGGTGATTTCGTCCTTGTCAATATCCTTGGGAACCGGGGTCTTACGAATCTTGTTCTTGAAGAAATTGATGAAGGAATTATGGTACGATGAGGCAAAATCCTTCAACTTATCATTATCGATAACCCCGATTCCGACCCTATAGAACAAATCTAAACTGGTTTTCAGCTTGAAAAAGTTCACCAGTTTATTGACAGTATCCTCGTTGAGTACAATCTTTTGGGATTTCAACTTTCTTCGAAGGATTTCCTTGCCTTCGTCGGCCACTTCCTTCTTCTCTTCCATCAAAGAGGATTTGATTTTGGCCCTGGCCCTGGCCGTATTGGCGTAGTCCAACCAACTTTGACTAGGTTTTGCCGTTTCGGAAGTCATGATTTCTACTTGGTCCCCACTGCGAAGCTGGGTGCCTAGTGGAACCAATTTACCATTGACTTTTGCCCCACGGGTCTTCATGCCGATTTCGGTGTGGATGTTGAAGGCAAAATCGAGTGCGGTGGCACCTTTGGGCATGGATTTTAAATCTCCCTTAGGTGTAAATACAAAGATTTCCTTGGCGTAAAGGTTCAATTTAAATTCCTCCACAAAGTCAACGGCGTTGCCATTGGCACTTTCAAGGGCTTCCTGAAGTTTATTCAGCCATTCCTCAATACCCTGTTCTTTTTGGTCTCCGTGTTTGTACTTAAAGTGGGCGGCATAACCCTTTTCAGCAATTTCGTGCATCCGTTCGCTTCGAATCTGTACTTCTACCCATTTTCCTTTGGGGCCCATCACGGTAATGTGAAGGGCTTCATAACCAGTGGATTTTGGAGAGGTGATCCAATCGCGTAACCTGACCGGGTTTGGTGTAAAGTGGTCAGTTACAATGGAATAGATTTTCCAAGCTAGGAATTTTTCGTTCTTCCTGTCGGATTTATATATGATCCTGATGGCGAACTTGTCATACACCTCATCAAAAGAAACATTCTGGGTCTTCATCTTTCTTCGGATGGAGAAAATGGATTTCATCCGACCTTTGATGAAATAATTGAGTCCTTCCTTATCCAGAGAGTTTCGGATCACATCCGAAAAAGCCTCGATGTAGGCAAGATTTTCTTCTTCCGTATCCTCGATCTTGGCGCGTATGTCGTTATAGACCTCAGGTTCAGTATATTTAAGGGCAAGGTCTTCAAGATGCGTCTTGATATTGTAAAGCCCTATCCTGTGTGCCAGGGGAGCATAGATGTAGAGTGTTTCGGATGCGATCTTCACCTGTTTTTGCTCTGGCATGGAATCCATGGTGAGCATATTGTGGTAACGGTCCGCAATTTTTATAATGATTACCCGCACATCATCATGGAGTGTCAACAGCATTTTTCTAAAGTTCTCTGCCTGCTGACTGATGTCCATGTCCTTTTTAAGGTGGGCGATCTTGGTAAGTCCGTCTACGATCCTAGCCACGGTTTCCCCGAACATTCGTTCAATATCGGCAAGGGTGTAGGGAGTGTCCTCTACCACGTCGTGCAAAAGGGCCGCAGCGATGGAAACGGCATCCAATCCAATTTTGGATGCAACGATCTTGGCCACTGCAATGGGGTGGAAAATATAGGCTTCTCCCGATTTCCTCCGCTGGTCTTTGTGTGCATCAACGGCCACGTCAAACGCGGAGCGTATCAGCTTCTTGTCCTCATCGGTCAAGGTCTGATAGCTGATGCGAAGCAATTCTTTGTATTGCTTGGCAATCTCCTTGTTTTCTTTTTCGATAGCAGCGGCTGTCATAGTATATTAAAATTACTACAATCTTATTAGGTGGGCAACAAAAACTATGCCTTAAGGTTTCGGATGCGCTCCACCAAAGGTGGGTGGGAATAGTGCACGAAAACGTAAGCGGGGTGGGGGGTAAGATTACTCAAACTGTTCTTGGACAACTTTTTCAACGAGGTAACCAATGGTGCGGCCGAAAAGGTGTTCTTGGCATAATCATCCGCCTGAAACTCAAATTTTCGGGACAAATAGTTCATGGCCAAACCGGTAATTTCGGAAATAGGGCTGTATAATAGGGCAAAACCTACCAGGGCCGCATGAAAACTGGGAGTGCTTACCCCTATGGCCAAAGATATCCCCGGATGGTTGATGAAAAGGGACAAAATATACAGGGTAAATCCAGTGACGGCCAAGGACAAAACCAAATTGAAAATGATATGGTTTCGTTTGTAGTGACCAACCTCGTGCGCCAAAACGGCCACAATTTCCTCTTCCTCCAGATCATGGATCAAGGTATCAAAAAGGGTAATCCGTTTTTCTTTACCGAATCCGGAAAAGTAAGCATTGGCCTTGGTGGAGCGTTTGGAGCCATCGATCACAAAAATGTTCTTGAGTTCAAACCCCACTTTTTGGGCATATCCTTCTATGGCGTTTTTCAAGGTTCCATCTTTGAGTGGTGTCTGCTTATTGAACATGGGCACGATCAACCTGCTATAAAACAAATTGATGAACAAAATAACAACCCCAACCATGATCCAGGTGTAAATCCAAAATTTTGGCCCTGTCCATTGATAAAACCAAATAAATAGCGATAAAATTCCTCCTCCCAAAATAGCTGTCAGGATACCGCCTTTGATCTTGTCCAAAAAGAACAATTTTTTGGTGGTCTTGTTAAAACCGTATTTTTCTTCGATCACAAAAGTGCGGTAATACGAAAACGGCAACCCCAATACGGCACTGCCAAAGGTGATCAACCCGAAGAATACCAAGGCCATTGGGATGGTTTTCATACTAATGGAACGAGTCAATTGGTCTATCCATTCGAATCCGCCGAACCACAAAAAGCATAGGGTCAATAGCAAGGAAAATCCATCGGACAGTAACCCAAACCGATAATTCGCCTGTTTGTATTCCTGTGATTTCTGGTATTCCTTTTCGTCAAAAACATCTGATAACTCGGGTGGTAAAGTGGATTTGAACCGTTGGGCATTCAAGTGTTCCAACAATTGGTGGACCAAATATTGGACAACAAGGATAGCGAGAATGACATAAAAGAGTACAGTTTTTTCCATAGACTAAAATCCGCGTTGTCGCTTGGCCTCAAAGATAAGTATTGCCGCCGATACCGAAACGTTCATTGAATCGATTTCCCCTTGCATCGGTATAATGATGTTTTGGTCGGAAGTTTGGAGCCAATCCTCCGTTAATCCTGTCGCTTCTGTACCCATTACCAAAGCGGTGGCACCTGTAAAGTCACAATCCACATAGTTTTTGGAAGCTGACAGGGCTGCACAGTAAATCTTGATTTGGTTTGATCTTAGGAAATGGATGATTTCTTCTGTGGAACCCATCCCTACCTGATTGGTGAAAACACAGCCCACACTGGATCGGATAATGTTCGGATTGTAAAGGTCCGACTTTGGATTGGCGATCAAAACGGCATCTATGGCCGCGGCATCCGCAGTTCGTAAGAGCGCACCAATATTACCAGGTTTTTCGGGAGCTTCTGCCACCAGTACCAAGGGTTGTTTGTTTTTGAACCGAATGCTCTCTAAGACATGCTCCTTGACTTTCAGGATTCCCAAAACTCCTTCCGTAGTTCCGCGATGTGCCAATTTTTCATAAACGGGTTGGGTGATCTGGATGATCTCGGGGCTTGAATTTCCCAGTATTTTTTTCAGGTGATGATCGGGCCAAATCTCAGGACAATACAAAAAAGTTGTAAGGGTATAACCTCCCTTTTGGGCAAGTTCCAACTCACGTTGTCCCTCCACCACAAAAAGTCCGCTCTTTTTCCGTTCACGGGATTTTTCCTTAAGTAGCAGTATATGTTTTACCAATGGATTTTGGACACTGCTGATCGATTTGGCTTCCATCACGGAGTAAAAATAGCGTTTCTTGTAATCTAAAAAAGCTGTTTTCGACCAATTGCCAAAATATACTCCATGAAAAAAACAACCATCCTGATGATTTTTTTGGCATTTGTTGCCTGTAAACCTTCCTCGAAAAAGGAACAAGTAGAAGTGCCCGAACCTATTGAAGAAGTTACCAACAAAACTAAGTATCCGGAAAACATGGCCAAGGTCTTTGAGGCCCATGGTGGATTGGAACTTTGGAAATCCATGCGGACGCTTTCCTTTGTTCTGCCAAATCCAGAAGCTCCTGAAACCCATACAATAGACCTTTGGTCAAGAAAGGATAGGGTGGATACGGAAAAGTACTCCATGGGTTTTGATGGAGAAAAAGCTTGGCTTTTGGATCCTGATAAAAGCTACAAGGGAGATGCTGCTTTTTATCATAATCTCATGTTCTATTTTTATGGAATGCCATTTGTTTTGGCAGATGAAGGCATTGTGTATGGCCATGCGGAAGATTTGGTTTTTGAAGGGAAACATTACCCTGGAGTCAAAATTTCCTATAATGTTGGGGTAGGAGCATCCTCTAAAGATGAATACTTTATCCACTTTGACCCGGAAACCTATCAAATGGCCTGGTTGGGCTATACTGTTACATACAGAACCGGTGAAAGTTCCGATAATTTTAGGTGGATCCGTTATAGGGATTGGCAACGTTTAAGTGGTGTGCTACTCCCACAAACCATTACATGGCACAATTACGAAGGAAGAAATATTCTTGACGCCCGAAATACAGTCACTTTTGATGAAGCCTCATTGAGCAACAAACCAAAACCCGACAGTTTCTATGGGAAACCGGAAGGGGCAGAATTTGTCGAAATCAAGAAGAGTTAAAAAAAAGCGGCGTTCAATTGAACGCCGCTTGCTTTATTGAGAGAACTATTGTCCTGTCTTTTCTCTTTCAAACTTGCCCATATAGCGGTGCCAAAGTTTGGTCTGATGGGTTTCTAGGGATACGTCCCTACCATCAATATAAGCTTTGGAAAGCTGGTTGGTACGCATATCCAAGGCGTCACCTTCGGAGATGAACAAAGTGGCACTCTTGCCAACTTCCAACGTTCCATATTGATCATCGATACCAAGTATTTTGGCTGTGTTACTGGTCAAAAGTTGCAAGGCTTTTTCCTTGTCCAATCCTTGTCCAACGGTCTGGCCGGCATAAAAAGCCATGTTCCTGGCTTGGAAATTGGCCGATTCCTCATTCTGTAATCCGACCAATAGACCTGCATCTACCAAAAGTTTTGGCAATTTGTATGGAAGGTCATAATCGTCATCATCGTATTCGGGTAGGGCGTGGGTCACTCCTACCAAAATGGCCACATTGTTTTCCTTAAGGAAATCGGCAATTTTATTGGCACGGTATCCGCCAACGATTACAATGTGCTTCACACCAACTTCCTTGGCCATGTTCACGGCATCGGTCATTTCCTTCTCCCCATCGGCATGGATGTATAAACGCTTGGAGCCATTAAAAAGTCCCTCCATGGCCGCAAAAGGAAGATTTTTTTCCTTTTCTGCAGCTTGTCCGTAAGCACTGGAATTCAAGAAGAACATTTTAATGTTGTCCGTTTGGTCTCCGTAATCCTTATTGGGAACAAAGCCACGGTCTTCACCCATCCACCATCTGCCTCTCCTAAAAAAGGATGGCCAGTTCATGTGGATGCCATCATCGGTCTTAACGGCAGCGTCTTCCCAATTCCAGGCATCGAACTGCACAATACTCGATGTGCCGGAAATGGTTCCTCCTTGCGGGGTTACCTGTCCCAAAAGCACTCCGTTGGGCCTCATGCTCTCCACCACTTTCGATTCGGCGTTGTAGGCAATGATGCTCCTTACATGGGGAATCATTTCACCAATTTCATCCTGATCGTCACTGGCCCTTACGGCATCTACTTCCACCAATCCTAAAGGTTTAGCCGGAGCTATAAACCCTGGATACACGTGTTTTCCTTTGGCATCGATCATGGTTCCAATGGTGGGGGCCATTAGGTCCGCACCGATCGCGGTGATTTTTCCATCCTTAAAAATGATGGTACAGTTTTCAATGACCTCCCCATTGCCGATGTGGGCCGTGGCACCAAAAATGGCAACTTGTTCGGTTTGTGGAGGTGCTGGGGTCTGCTGTGCGTTCAATGAAACCCCAAAAACAATGGTTATGATTAAAAATATCTTTTTCATGGTGTATGGTTTATAGGGTGTCACAATCGAATAGTTCTTTTTTGCTTTGGACCGGAGTTTTGGTCTTACCGCCTTTTTTCTTCTCGTTGAGCATCATTCCAATGAGTCGGTTTCTTTCCTTTTTCACGGTTTCGCGCATCATTTTGTCTTTTTCCAAATCAAAATAAACGGCTCCTTCAATGATTGTTTTCTCCGCCTTGGCGTAGACGGATAGCGGATGGTCTGTCCAAAGGACAATATCGGCGTCCTTACCTTCAGCAATACTGCCCACTCGGTCATCCAAGTGCAATAATTTAGCCGGGTTGAGTGTTACCATCTTCCAAGCTTCAATTTCCGAAACGCCTCCGTATTTTACCGTTTTACCGGCCTCTTGGTTCAATCGTCTTGACATTTCGGCATCATCGCTGTTGATGGCCACGGTTACTCCTTGGCTCGCCATGATGGCCGCGTTATACGGAATGGCATCGTTCACCTCATATTTGTAGGCCCACCAGTCGCTAAAAGTTGAACCTCCCACACCATGCTCGGCCATTTTGTCGGCCAATTTGTACCCTTCCAAAATGTGGGTGAAGGTATTTACCCGAAAATCAAATTTTTCGGCAACCTTCATCATCATGTTGATTTCGCTCTGTACATAGGAGTGACAACTGATAAACCGTTCGCCGTTCAGGATTTCGGCCAAGGTTTCCATTTCCTCATCGTAACGGTAAGGTTGTCCGCTCTTTTTCTTGGTATCGTATTCCTTGGCTCTCTGGAAATAATCGGTATACACCTGTTCCACACCCATCCTGGTCTGAGGAAAACGGGAAAAACTGCCCCAGTTGGATTGCTTTACGTTTTCACCCAAGGCAAACTTGATGAATTTGGGGGAGTTCGGGAAGATAAGTCCATCGGCGTTTTCACCCCATTTCAATCTTAATATGGCAGAACGGCCACCTATAGGATTGGCGGAACCGTGCAACAATTGAATTGTGGTAACACCTCCTGCAAGATCGCGATAAATTCCCATGTCCTTTGGGTCTATAACATCCTTCATACGGACCTCTGCTGAGGAATTGTGTCCTCCTTCATTGATGGCCAAGGCGGCAATGTGGGAGTGCTCATCGATGATTCCGGCTGTCAAATGCTTACCCGCTGCATCGATTACCGTTGCGCCACTGGCTTTAAGGTCTTTGCCCACTTTGGCAATTTTACCATTTTTGACCAATACATCGGTATTTTCCAAAATGCTGTCACCAGTCCAAACGGTTGCATTTTTGAAAAGCATGGTTTCCTGCTTCGGTTTGGAGGCATAGCCATATCCTACATTGGGAAAGGTGAGTGCCACCAATTCTGGTTTTTCGGCTTCCTCTGGAGTGGATTTTTCCTCAAAGGCCTTGGTTTTGGTCAAGGTTGCTGTGGTTTCATCGCCGTTGGGAAGCACCACTTTACCCTTGATGGTTTCCGAACCTGGCATCACATGGGCCACCATTCGGTAGGATCCCACACCATCTTCTGAGAAGGCAAGGTTCAACCAATCGGCATCATAAGTGAATTTGGATTCCAAGGTTTCTTCCCCTTTTTTAATGTCCGCTTTGGGCTTGTCCACCGAACCGCTCAAGGAAACAGCGAAAGTATTGGCGCCAACGGAAAGATTGTAATCCCCACGGATATCCACAATGTCCATGGATTGGATAATGTTCTTACTTCCCTGCACCCAGTTTTCATATAGGATGGTGTTCTTGTCAAAGATTTCACCGGAGGTGATCAAGAAATTGGCCTGACTTCCCACTTGTAGTGATCCGATCTGTCCTGATTTGCCCAAAATTCCAGCCGGAATGGTGGTCAGTGCTTCAAGGGCTGTGGTTTTGGACAAGCCATATTCAATGGCCTTCATCAATTTATCCTTTAGGTCTGAAGGAGATTTTAAACCGTGTAGGGTAATAGTGAACTCCACACCGTTATCGTCCAAAACCTTTGGGTTGGATGGAGCCAAGTTCCAATGTCTCATATCGCTTAATGAAATGTATTGTGCCTGATATGGGTTGGAAACGTCAAACGCATCTGGAAAATTAAGAGGTAAGATCAATTTGGCGTTGGTAGCTTTGATATCTTCAATGCGCTCATATTCATCTCCTCCTGCCAAGATTACATATTGAATCCCAAACAGGTCACCGATCTTGTCGGCGCGCAATACATTGCCATTATCGCCGGCATCAAAGATCTGGACCAATCCTTTGTTGGCAATCAAGGCTTCCAAGGAACGGTCCTTGGTATCCACATTGCCCTTGCTGTACCAATCCATATCATAATACAATTGGCGCATCAAGGCCATTGCTCCCATCAATGAACTTGGATAGGATTGTCTCTTGGCAACACTTTTGGTAAATGAAAAATACTGGGCCGATTTGTCGGAAAGGATGCGTTGTGCTTCACTTCCGCCATCGTTTAGGGCCACTAGTAATCCTGTACCACGGGCAATACCATCTTCAATATGGGCATTTACGGTCCCGAAACCAGCTTTTCTAAGTTCTCCGGCCTTTTTGGAGTCGTATTTAAAACTGTTGATGGCATTGTTTTCGGGCATGATATGATCGTTCCAATAAAAGCCCTCTCTTTCCGGCTCATATTGCCCTGAACGGCCACCACCACTGTCGCGATCAGGTTTTTTTACTCCAAAATCGGAGAAGATGTCCACAAAAGATGGGTAAATGGATTTTCCTTCCAAATCCTCAACAACGGCATTTTTTGGGATGCTTACAGATTTTCCAACCTGTACCACTTTACCGTTTTGGATCAGCAACGTACCTTTTTCAATTACCTGAGTAGGGGTAATGTAGATCTTGGCATTGGTAAATGCCGTGTAATTGTTGTTTTTCTTTGCCTTTACACCATCATTTATGGGAAAATAGTCTTGTGCGAACAAAGAAACACTGCCCAAGAAGAAAGACAGCGCCAAGAGTTTAAATTTCATAAGGTTAATATTGAATTAGTAGGCTTAAATATAACCTAAGTGTATGTACCCCACAAGTTTCAAAATTTGGAGGAGGGGCTATTTTCGTAGTTGATCATAAGCCCAACGACCCCGTTGTAACTTTTGATGCCTTCCTTTTGGTTGTTCACCTTTAAAAAAGTGTTGAATACGGATTTGAACATGGGTTCCAATGGATTCTCATATTTTTTCCAAAAATCGTTCAATTCCTTAAAATTTTCCTTCACACCAGGATTTAGGGTGGCCAAAATCCTTTTGTACTGGGTTTCATCCTTGTAAAACAGATCCGATAGACAATACCCCAAGGCATGATGGTAGGATGCATATTTGAAATAAACATCGTCACTGTTCGAGGTGACCAAATAACCAATAAAATTGGTGGCGTCCTCTGCGGAATAACCCAACTGGTGGCCCACTTCATGACCGCTGACCATGGGCAATCGGAAGGCAGGGGTAATTCCATTTACCTGTGCCTCGTTGGTAAAGGGATTGAGGTAACCGCCATAGCCCATAATGGTCAGTGGCAGGCTATAGATGGATGATTTTAAACTCGGGTTGGTATATTCGAATTCCGGAAATTGTTTTTGTAGCAGAGCGTAGGCATCCTCGGTTTTTTGAAAGATTTCCCTTTTGGGGTAGGGAATGTGTACCGGGGCTAGGCTGTCCTGGGTTATTTGCTGTTGATAATCATTTGTTTTTTGGGCCACAGTTTGGGTAAACCGAACCAGTTCGTCCAATGTATATTGCCGATCAATGTTCAGTTTCCAAGTAATGGGTTGGCGGTAATAGTTCATGCCCCAGAGCAAGTGGAATGCAAAATAGGCGATGGAGAGCACCACGACCACATCTTTTACAAAGTTGAGGGGTTTTACCTTGATTCGCTTCCATTGTTTGTAGAGATATCTGCCTGCTAACAAGAACAGTGCGGTATACAATACGTCTCCAAAGGAGAAAGGAAGCCAACCGAACAACATCCTCAAAAAACGGGAGATGTAAACGTAGATGCCGTTACTGTAATATTCCTCCACCCAATCAGGATACCTAGCCAACAAACCCACCAAAAAAATCTGGATCGGAAAAAGGATGACTAGAATCGTTTTGGTCTTTTGTCCCATCAATACAAATGAATGCTTTGCAAAAAATGTTGGCATAAAAAAAAGCCGCACGGAAAAGTACGGCTTTTTTGTTTTTTATGTGGATGTCTATTCTTCTATTCCCACTACTTCCAAATCGAATACCAGAGTGGATCCTCCTGGAATGGGTCCGTAATCGTAATCGCCATAACCCAAGTGAGGAGGAATGAACACACGAAGTTTGTCTCCTACCTTCATGGTCAACAACGCTTCCCTGAAACCAGCTGCCAATTGGGCGTCAGGGCTATATTTCATTGGGAATGGGGCATAACCGCCTTGATCCCTTCTTCCGGCGTTGAATTGGTTGAATTGTAATGCGATTTCTCCTATGTTGCTATCGAACAAGTCCCCGTTCATCAACCAACCGGCATAGTTTACCAATGCCATTTGACCAATTTCTGGTTGAACCCCATCACCTTCTTTCAACTTCAAAATCTTAAGACCGGAAGGCATTTCTTGTGCGGTAGCCATCTGCTCGGTGAATTCTGCAGCCAAGTCCGACTTCATTTTAATGAATGCCGCAGAAGCTACTTTTTCTTCTTCAAAGTAATCTGCCAAGATCTTTAGGGCGTCAAAGTTTTTGGCCTCCTTGCCGTTACGTACGATTTCTACGTGGTTCATGACAACATTTGTCATTGGTTTGTCACCAGGCCCTGTTTTGGTATTGGCAATGGAATCCACTACGTCCAACCCTTGTACCACTTCCCCAAAAACGGTGTGTTTGCCATCCAACCAAGGTGTTTCTTTGTGCGTAATGAAGAATTGGCTACTGTTGGTTTTTGGGCCACGGTTGGCCATAGAGATCATTCCTTTTTTGGAGTGACGGAGGGAATCGTTGATCTCATCTTTGAAGGTGTAACCGATGTTACCACTTCCAGTTCCGGTTGGATCACCACCTTGGATCATAAAATCTTTGATCACGCGATGGAAAATAACCCCATCATAGAATTTTTTGTTCTTGAACTCATCATTTACATAAGGGTTGTTGCCCTCGGCCAGCGAGACAAAATTGGCCACGGTAACGGGAGTCTTTTGATATTCCAATTTAATGATGATATCACCTTGGGTGGTTTGGATATCGGCAAAAATACCGTCGCCCAATTCAGCATACTTGCTGGTTTTGCAGCCAAAGAAAACCGTGGAGATCAAGGTTAGGATATAAAGGGATTTTTTCATTGCATTTTAAAATTTAGTTTAAACTGTCTTTGTTTATGATGATGGTGTGTAATTCCACCGAAGATTTTACCGGGGTCCTAGGGCCAATGGCATTGTTGTCGCCTTGGTAACCATAGGCTTGTAACGACGGGAACATGAAGGTGGCTTTTTCACTTACTTTCAGTAATTTAACGGCATTCTGTAAGCCAGGGAACAATTGTTGTTTGTCCACCACATGTGAAATGGGGCCAATTGTCTCGGCCGTGTAGATGGTATCGTTGTTCAACGTCATTAAATTGTAGGAGAACAAGATTTGATCATTGGTTTTGGGAAGGTAAACGGCCGTATCGTTCTTGGTTTCAAAATAATACCAAAAACCGTTGGGGCTGGCCTCATACGCATGCGCCGTGTCTTTTTTGATGATTTCTTGGATGGCAGCTTCCTCTTCGGCCAACAATTTTTTATTTCGCTCTATGGATTCTTTGTAAAAACTGCCCGTTTTTACCTCCACAGGTTTTCTGGGTTCCGGTCCACTGCAATTGATGCACAATAGGGCCAACAAAAAAACAAAAGCAATTCTCATGGGTTCAATTCGCTTTTATAGGTTTTAAGGATTTTATTGAAGCGCATCACCGTTTCTTCCATGCTCAATTCACTTCGGCCACCAGCGGCGTTGATATGTCCACCACCTTCAAAATGGTTGCGGGCAAAATCATTCACCGAAAAATCACCCGTGGAACGCAGCGATATTTTAATGATTCCTTCTTCCTTGTTTTCAATAAAGATCAACGCAAAAATAATCCCTTCCAAGGTAAGTCCATAGTTCACAAAACCTTCGGTATCGCCTTTTTTATAGTCGTAGGTATCCAGTTCTTCCTGGGTAAGGGTGATGTACGCCGTGCGGTATTCTTGCAGAATGACCATATTGCTCAACGCCACACCCAACAAATGTAACCTGGATGGGGAGTTGGTATCAAAAACCTGACGGTGTATCTCCATGTTTTCGGCACCCCGATCAATAAGCTCGGCCACCACGCGATGCGTTTTGCTAGAGGTGGATCGGTATTTGAAAGACCCCGTATCGGTCATAATGCCCGTGTACAGATTGGTGGCGATATCCTTGGTAATGGTATCGGTTTCACCCAAAAATTGGATAAAATTATAGACCATTTCGCAGGTAGAGCTCATGGAAACATCAGAATAGGTTACCACGGCATAATCGCTGGGTTGTTGATGGTGGTCGATCATAATAAAATCGGCTGTGGCCGCTTTCAGGGCAGTCTCCATTTGCCCCACACGGGACAGGTCGTTAAAATCCAAGGTGAAGATAACCGTGGCTTCTTCCAGCAATCGGACGGCCTTCTGATTTTCCCTTTCAAAATTGATTACCGAGTCGTTTTCGGGCATCCATTTCAGGAATTTGGGATAATCGTTGGGAGCAATCACATGGGCAATTTGTCCCATTTCCTTTAGGAAACCATATAGTGCCAAACAAGAGCCCATGGCATCTCCATCTGGGTTTTTATGGGGAATGATCGCAATTTTTTGAGGTTGGGAAAGTATCGACTTTACTGTAGTGATGTCCTCTGGATTCATGCGGCCAAATATACAATAATATAATATAGAGCTAACTTGCTTAATCCTTATTTTTGAAGACCTAAATTCCAACCATGAAACACTTTAGTGTATTGTTCCTTTTGGTGGCCCTGATCTTGGGGTGCAAGAAGAAGGAAGAAAAACCGCCCACAATCCAAGAAGAAGTTAAACCGGACTTTGTTGTGGTTTTTGGATCATGCAACATGCCTCAAGAGCCCAATCCTTTTTGGGACGATATTTTGGCAGAACACCCCGATATATGGATCTGGGGTGGGGATATCGTTTATGCAGATACGGAGGACATGGATAGGTTACGCTCCATTTATGCCATGCAGGATACAGTTTCCGGCTATGCCAAATTAAAGGCCGAAGTGCCGATTATCGGTACCTGGGACGACCATGATTTTGGGATCAACGATGGTGGTGCCAGCTTTGCAGTGAAAAAGGAGAGTCAACAGGTTTTCCTTGATTTTATGGGAGTTCCTCAAGATAGTGAAAGAAGGACACGTGAAGGCGTGTACGCTTCCCATGATTATGAAACTGAAGCCGGCAAATTGAAGGTCATAATTCTAGATACTCGTTATTTTAGAAGTGATTTGGTGAAGGATGAAGATCCTAAAAGACGCTATAAACCAAATATAGACAGTAATGCCACGATTTTGGGTGATGCGCAATGGGTATGGTTGCAAAACGAACTTTCCAATTCCGATGCGGATTTTAACCTGATTATGTCCAGTATCCAATTTTTGTCTGGGGAACATGGCTTCGAATCTTGGGGCAACTTTCCAAAGGAAGTGGAAAAATTGGAAAATATGATCGTTGCGTCAGGGGCTAACGGCGTGATCATTTTGTCGGGGGACAGGCACATTTCGGAATTCTCAAAAAAAGACCTTCCGGGATTGGCTTATCCCCTGATAGATTTTACCAGCAGTGGACTCACCCATTCCTATTTTAGTTTTAGCGGGGAGCCTAACCGATATAGGGTGGGAGAAGTGGTTTCGAATAAAAGCTATGGCATTATCAGCCTAAATTTTAAGAAAAAAGAGGCAGATATGAAGATGATGGGCGATAATGGCGCTGTGCTTCAGGAGTTAAAACAAACCTATTAGGCTTGTCCGTTCTTCGAAAAACTGTACTTTTGCGCAAAATTTATAAAAAAATGACGGGAAATAGAACGTTTACCATGATCAAGCCTGATGCCGTTGAAAATGGGTACATTGGTGCGATTTTGGAAAAAATAACGGCTGCTGGGTTCAAGATCGTGGCCATGAAGTACACACAATTGAGCAGAAGGGATGCCGGGGAATTCTATGCCATCCACAAAGAGCGTCCATTCTTTGGTGAATTGGTCGATTTTATGACCAGAGGTCCCATTGTGGCCGCTATTTTGGAGAAGGACAATGCAGTGGATGATTTTCGTGCCTTGATCGGTGCTACCAACCCTGCTGATGCTGCCGAAGGTACCATCCGTAAGTTGTATGCTGCCAGTATCGGTGAAAATGCCATCCATGGTTCCGATAGCGATGAGAATGCAGCCATAGAAGGTGCTTTCCACTTTTCTGGTAGGGAAATTTTCTAAGGATAGTAAAATACTAAGAAGAAGCCGCTCCAAAAGAGTGGCTTTTTTTGTTTGAATATAATAGCAATTTCTCGTCACCACTTGGAGGTAAGATCAAGTTCTTCTTCATAAATCCGAGTTTGCCAAGCAATTGACGGGACCTCTTGTTTGTAGGCATTACGATAGCCATGACTTCATCAAAATTCAACGTTGATGTGGCATATTCCAGCAGCGCATGGCTGGCCTCGAACATTAGCCCCTCTCCTTCAAATTCGGGTAAAAGGGCAAATCCAATATCCGGGTTTTCAAGATAATCCCGTTTCAAAAAACCACAAAGACCCATAGGTGCCTTGGATTCTTTCAAGACTAATTTATAAAGTCCGAAACCATTGGTTTTATAGGAGTTTAAGAGACTATTTTGTATGTAATTTTTAGCATCATCCTCTGTTCTAACTCCTTTGTCTCCAATAAAATGAATCCATGAAGGACTATTGAGTAATTCCAAAATAAAGCTTGAATCGGCAAGTGCTACTTCTGAAACAATGAGCCGTTCCGTGGAAAGGATGACTTTCATAAAAGGTGACTTGACAAAATCATCGTAGTACCAATTTTTTGACCAATTCCCTGCCCAGTTCCTCATTGATCATGGTGATGATCTTAGACTTGCCCAAACTGAGTTCCTCACGCAAAACTGAAGAGGAAAGCGAAACATAAAGCGTTTCATTTTTCAATTCTACCGATGTGGTATAATTGTTCACCCCATTGCCCATCAAGCTGGTCCAAGCTTCGCGGGCATCCACTTTGTCCATGCCCTTTTGCAGCTTATTTTCCTTGATGAATGCGCCCAAGGCCTCACCCAATGCCATATGATCGTTGTTTCTTTCGGCCATTATTTGGGAATTTTAATGGGTTCGAAACGCTTGTACGTATATTGGATGCCATCCATGTTGGTCACGGAGAATCCTATGGAATCTATGGCGACCAAATTTTCTTCCCACTCACTGAATTCGTTTTTGTACTGAAGGACAAAATTCTGGTTACCTGGAGTTATTGTAAAAGTTTCCACATCGTTGGAAGTGTCATAAGTGCCGTCAAATTTGGGTTGCATTTTTTTCCGGTATCCTTTTCCGTCTTCAAATTGAATAAAGTCGATACTGGGATTTACACCATATTCCTTGATGGAGCCATCGGGAAAAACCACTTCTGAAATTTCCCAATACCCGTTCAAATAATGAAGGTCCGCTTCGTTTACGGAAGCACTTTCACAAGCAAGAATCAATAGGGCGATTATGGTAAAAAGGAATTTTTTCATGAGCTACAAGGTAAAGATTTTATAGCTCTGATGGATGTTTTTAACCACATTTTCGGTGCGTTCCGCATGGGTGTCGCTGATAAAGATCTGCCCAAAATTGTCGTTCTTAACCAAGCCAACAATATGGGAAACCCTACTTTCATCCAACTTGTCAAAAATATCATCCAACAATAAAATGGGAGTGGTACTGGCCTGTTCCTTTATAAAATGGAACTGGGCCAATTTTAGGGCGATCAAGAAAGATTTCTGCTGTCCCTGACTTCCAAATTTTTTGATGGGATGGTCGGCAATGGTAAAGTTGAGGTCATCTTTATGGATGCCTACCGAAGTATATTGCAGTGCCCGGTCCTTTTCTATATTGGCCTCCAAAAGCTCTAGGAGGCTTCCTTCCTCCAACTGACTTTCATAGGACAGCATGATCTGCTCCTCCTTGTCCGAAATGTGTTGGTACTGTTCCTTGAAAATAGGAACAAAAGAGGAGATGAAATCCAATCTTTTTTTATGGATTTCGGTGCCCAGGCCATGTAATTGTTCGTTGTAGATGGACAAGGTGTCTCGTTCAAAAGTGCGGTTGGCCACAAAATACTTCAATAATGAATTCCGCTGGACAAGGACCTTATTGTATTTGATGAGGTTGTTGAGATAGGCCTTATCCGATTGTGAAATGACCCCATCTATAAATTTTCTTCGGGTATCGCTGCCTTCCAAGATAAGGTCGCGGTCTGCCGGAGAAATGATCACAAGGGGCAAAAAACCGATGTGTTCCGAGAACTTTTCATACGGTTTGCCATTGCGTTTGATCACTTTTTTGGTGCCTTTTTTAAAACTGCAGATGATTTTTTCGCTCCTGCCTTCCTTTTCAAATTCCCCGTCTACCATAAAAAATTCGGTATCGTGTTTGATGTTTTGGGTAGAGACGGGGTTAAAATAGCTCTTGCCAAAACAGAGGTGGTAAATGGCATCCAGAATATTCGTCTTGCCAACCCCATTATCGCCCACCAAACAATTGATCACCGGGTCGAATTCCAGGTCCTTGGAATCAAAGTTTTTGTAATTGACTAAAGATAAATGTCTTAAAAACATATGGCTTTTGAGAAACAATGAAGTTTTGCAGGTTGGCACCCAAATTTGCGATTCCAAAAATAACGAATAAATTACCTTTCGGTTTTGGATAAAAACTTTATTTTTGCGCGACCAATTTAATGACGGATGGCAACATACAAGAAGAGAGGCTTTAAGCCAAAAAATAAAGAAGAGGAAGCTCAGATAGACGATCACGAAAGCACAACTGCCGAAGTATTCCACACCCTGGATGAGAGTGCGTCGCGCACCGAGGCATGGGTACAAAAGAACCAAAACTATATTTTGGGGGTTATTGGTGCCGTTGCAGTAGGGGTTTTGGCTTATTTGGGTTACCATCAGTTCATCCAAAAACCAAAGGAGGCAACAGCCGCCAACGAACTTTTCTATCCACAACAATATTTTGATCAAGCCTTGAACAGCGAAACCGAAAGGGATTCTTTGTTCACTTTGGCCTTGAACGGCGCCGAAGGTAAATATGGTTTCCTGGATATCATAGAAGAATACAGTGGTACCAAAGCGGCCAACCTTGCCAAATATTCTGCAGGGATGACCTATTTGAACCTTCAGCAATACCAAAACGCCATTTCCCAGTTGGAAAGTTTCTCATCGGATGACGACATTATGGGAGCTATGGCAAAAGGGGGTATCGGGGATGCTTTTTCCCAATTGAACCAGCCTGAAGATGCCTTGGATTACTATCAAAAAGCCATTGCCCATAGCGATAATGAATTCACAACCCCTAGATTTTTATACAAAGCTGGGGTGGTTGCCATTGAACTTGGACAAAAAGAAAAGGCATTGGGTTATTTTGAACAGATCAAAGAAAAATATCCTGACTCCCAAGAAGGAATCGGTATCGATGCCTTGATCGGGATGGCCCAAAACTAAAACATGGCCACAGAGAACAAAAACTTATCCGTTTACGATAAAAATAAAATCCCAAACGCGAAGGATCTTCGGTTTGGGATTGTTGTTTCGGAATGGAACGGACAGATTACCGAATCCCTTTTCCAAGGTGCCCAAGAGGCTCTTTTGGATTGTGGGGCTTCGCCAGAAAATATTATCCGTTGGAACGTACCCGGTAGCTTTGAGCTAACCTTTGGCAGCAAAAAAATGATCAAAACCCAAAAGGTGGATGCCATTATCGCCATAGGAAGTGTGATCAGGGGTGAAACCAGCCATTTTGATTTTGTGTGCAGTGCCACGGCCCAAGGCATCAAGGACTTGAATGTTGCCTACGATGTACCTGTTATCTTTTGTGTGCTTACCGACGATAATATTCAGCAGTCCTTAGACAGAAGCGGTGGCAAACACGGCAACAAAGGTACTGAAGCAGCCATTGCAGCCATTCAGATGGCGGTGTTGGGAAAATAAGAGCAAGTCAAAGTGCCAAGTTCAAGTTCAAGCCGAACGTTTCTGTTTTTCCTGAAATCCAATATGCCAAGAATCTAACAATCCAATAATCCAACAATCCAGTAGTCTAACAACACATCAAGCTGACCAACGGTTGTTAACATTTTTTAGGAACGGTCTCCGAGCCCTTTTTTCTATTTTGAGTACCTTTGGGCATATAGGAGAAGGATATCATGCGAAACCCCTTGAAACTTAGAAAAAATAGAAGCTTCGAGTATTCACCACGATACTACAAGGGTGAGGGCAATCCTTTTAAGATAGAACACAAACTGGATAAATTCCGAAGTACGGTACAAACCAATCGAGGGTTGAAGAACAAGTTCAGCTCGGCCATGGATGACCTGAAGAATGAAGGGGACAAGAACTTGAAACTTCGATTTCTCGTGATTGTAGCCATCTTGGTCTTATTGTTCCTCATCATCATTGACTTCGATTTATCGATATTCTGGACTTCCTAATGGCGGATATCATCAAACTTTTACCGGACCATGTTGCCAATCAGATTGCGGCAGGGGAGGTGGTTCAACGTCCTGCTTCAGTAGTCAAGGAGTTGATGGAAAACGCCATAGATGCCGGTGCCAGCACCATTAAGTTGATCATCAAAGACGGGGGAAAGACCTTGATCCAAGTGGTGGATGATGGCATGGGAATGAGCGAGACCGACGCCCGATTGTCCTTTGAGCGCCATGCTACATCCAAGATTACATCCGCCCAAGATCTCTTCAATTTACATACCAAAGGGTTCCGTGGTGAGGCGTTGGCCTCCATTGCCGCCATTGCCCATGTAGATATGCAAACAAGGAAAGAGGATAGTGAGGTAGGGGTGCAGATCAAGATCGAAGGTAGTAAGATTGTTTCCCAAGACGTTGTGGTCACTCCAAAAGGAACGTCCATTTCCGTGAAAAACCTGTTTTTTAATATTCCGGCGAGAAGAAATTTTTTAAAGTCGCACCAAGTGGAGCTACGGCATATTACCGATGAGTTCCATCGCGTGGCCTTGGTACATCCCAACATCGAATTCCATTTTTATAACAACGGATCGGAACTGTTCAATCTGCCCAAAACAAGACACCGTCAGCGGATTGCCCATATTTTCGGCAACCGCATGGAGGACCGATTGGTACCCGTGAACGAAGAAACCGAGGTGGTAAAGATCTCGGGTTTTGTCTGTAAACCCGAATTTGCCAAAAAGAGCAGGGGCGAGCAGTTTTTCTTCGCCAACGACCGTTTTATCAAAAGTCCTTACCTGCATCACGCGGTGACAGCCGCCTTTGAAGGTTTGATTAAGCCAGAGATGTACCCTGGTTATTTTCTGTATTTGGAAGTGGACCCATCGTCTATCGATATCAACATACATCCCACCAAAACTGAAGTGAAATTTGATGATGAAAATACCTTGTACGCCATCTTGCGTTCCACGGTAAAACACAGTTTGGGGCAATTCAACGTGGCACCCGTTCTGGATTTTGAACACGACCCCAATTTGGATACACCTTATGCCTACAAGGAAAGGGATGCCATTTTACCAAAGGTAACGGTGGATGCATCTTTCAATCCTTTTATTGAGAAATCAGGCGGAAGGGCTATGGGCGGTTCCTTTCAAAAGGCCAGTGCAAAAGGTTGGGAGAGTATGTTCGAAGGATTGGAGAAGGATATAGATGTAGAGGAATTCAGCAGTGTGGTAATCGAATCTGAAAGTGAGGTCCAAGGTAGTCTGTATGCCGACGATGAAGTGGAGGAACATTTGGCGGCAACCTTTCAATTACGCAGAAAATATGTGATGAGCACTGTGCGATCGGGTTTATTGGTCATCCATCAGAATAGGGCCCATGAACGCATCCTGTTCGAAAAATTTTTAGGGGAGATTACGGTAAAAGAAGGGGTGAGCCAGCAGTTGCTTTTTCCTTTGGAACTGACCTTCAACAAAAACGAATTGACGGTTTTGAACGAAATCAAGGAAAGCCTGACAAATATTGGGTTTGCCTTTGAGAGTTTGGAGCATGAGACTGTAAAAGTGACAGGAGTGCCGCTGATGGTCCCCGAAAGCGGGATTGGCACGGTATTGGACCGCCTGATTGCGGATTATATGGAAGGATTTGATAGTGGGTCGCTTTCGCAGGCAGAAATGTTGGCCAAGGTACTTTCCAAAAATTTGGCCATTAAAACAGGTGAAGTGTTGGACCAAGAGTCGCAATTGGCCTTGGTGAACAATTTGTTCGCCTGCAAGGAACCTTCCCTGAGTCCATTTCAAAAAGTAACGTATACCATTATCTCCGAAGGAGATATCGATAAAAAATTCAGCTAGATGGGTAGAATGACAGAGGCAGTAAAACATTTATTGATCATTAACGTGATCATGTTTTTTGCCACGCAATTGTACGGGGACCAAATGTACCAATGGATGTCGCTTTGGTTTCCCAAAAACCCCAATTTTGAATGGTGGCAGGTGGTGACCCACATGTTCATGCATGGCAACCTGATGCATATCGTTTTTAATATGTATGCGCTTTGGGCCTTTGGTACACCCCTGGAGCGTATTTGGGGCAGGAACAAGTTCCTGTTTTTCTATTTTTCGGCTGGATTGGGATCTGCGGCGTTACACACAGGAGTCAATTATTTCCTTTTTACCGAAGGAATCAGTGCATTGGAAGGGGCCGGTATTGCCAAAACGCAGATTTTGGATATTTTGACCAATGGGCAGTATAGTCCAGGGTGGTACGACATTGCCTCAAAAGGGACCATTGATAATATGTTAACGGCATTTAATACCCCTGCAGTGGGAGCTTCCGGAGCTATTTATGGTATTTTGGTGGCCTTTGCCTTTATGTATTCTGAGGCAAAACTGATGCTCATCTTCTTACCGGTGCCCATCAAGGCCAAATATTTTGTTCCGCTTTTGATAGCAGGCGACTTGATCTTTGGTATAGGCAATGTGAATACAGGAGTGGCGCATTTTGCCCATATTGGAGGTGCATTGATCGGGTTTATCATGATGTGGTACTGGAAAAAGAACCAGTTCAACAATAAACGTTGGAATTGATCTATGTCGAACGGAGGAATTCAATACCAGATAGCTAGACTGAGCATTGCAGAAAAATTGATTGCGCTCAATGTGCTGGTTTTTCTACTGGACGGACTTTCCACCGCCTTGATGGGGCATTCCCTTTCCACATGGTTTCAACTGCCAAAGGACTTTTTGGAGTTTATCGGGCAGCCATGGTCGTTGGTCACCTATTCCTTTTTTCATGCCGGTTTCACCCACATATTTTGGAATATGATCATGCTCTATTTTGCGGGCCGTATCTTCCTTAACCTATTTGATGCCAAAAAGTTCATCAATGTTTATTTCTTAGGGGTCATAGTAGGTGGTTTGGTTTTTCTGTTGAGCTACAATATCTTCCCGACCTTATTGAACACCAACACGGCATTGATCGGGGCCTCGGCAGGGGTTACGGCTGTGTTGATTTTTGTATGCACGTACATTCCGAATCAAGAGGTACGTGTGTTTTTCTTCAATATTAAATTATGGTACGTAGGGGCATTTTTTGTGTTGATGGACTTGATCCAAATTCCCTACGGAGGTAATATTGGCGGACGGTTGGCCCACTTAGGGGGTGCTTTTCTCGGATATATATATGCCCGTCAGCTTTTTATGGGCAACGACATAGGATCAGGGTTTACCAAATTGTGGGATGGCATTACCAATCTTTTTAAGCCCAAGGAAAAGAAGAGGGCTCCTTTAAGGACGGTCTATAAAAGGAATACTACTGCAGATGGCAAAACGGATTATGACAAACAGGCCAAACAGCGAAAAATAGATGGTATCTTGGATAAGATCAGTAAATCCGGCTACGAAAGCTTGTCCAAGGAAGAAAAGGATTTTTTGTTTAAAGCGGGTAAGGAAGATTGATTTGTGAAGAACCTCTCATTGTTTAATAAGATCATCTTTTTGCTGAACACCCTGTTTGCCTTGGTGTTGGCCATTTCCCTATTGGTTCCCTATGTGCCGACCAATTATATTTCATTCCTTTCATTCCTAAGCTTGGTGGTGCCAATATCAGTACTGGTCAATGCGGTTTTTGTTGCGTATTGGTTGTTGAAGAGGAAAAGGATTTTTTTATTGTCCGGAAGTCTACTGGTGCTTTGGTACCTGTTTTTGGGTTCTTTTTACAAGTTTTCTGGGCAAGAAAAGGTGGATGTTAAAGGAGAAAAAGATTTGTCCATAATGACATTCAATGCAAGGGGCTTTAATCTTTTTAAACAGATGGACGGGAACAATGTAGATACCTTAATCTACAATTTTGTTACGGAAAAAGATCCAGATATCGTCTGCTTTCAAGAATCGTTGTATGCATTAAAGCGCAATAAAGCTTTAAGCCAATACAAATATAAGTTTATTGATTTTATTTATGGAGTGCATAGAGGAAAAGTGATTCAATCCATCTATTCAAAGCATCCTATTATAAAAATAGACTCTATTAGTTTTCCGGGGAGCGCCAACAATGCCATTTTTGCTGATATTTTATTCCATAAGGATACTGTCAGGATATATAATGTTCATCTTCAGTCTTTTAGAATAATACCTGGTTTGAACACCATTAAAAATGAAGAGTCTTCCAAATTGTTTGCTAGATTAAAAAAGGCAATGCTCAAACAATATGAACAGGCTAATTTGATCAAGGAAAGTATGGAAAAGACCCCTTACAAGAAAATATTGGTGGGAGACTTCAACAATACCCAATATTCCAACGTATACCAAGTAATTAAAGGAGAAATGAACGATTCTTATTTTGAACAGGGGAAAGGTTTCGGTAGAACCTATGATCTGTTGAAATTCCCAATTCGAATCGATTATATCCTATCCGACCCCGAATTTGAGGTGCTTTCCCATCAAAATTTCAACGAAAGACTTTCTGACCACTTTCCGGTCATGGCCACATTGCGATTGAACTCAGAGCAATAAACAATCCGTGATATCCGCAAAAATGTGGATGAGGAGGGCAAGCCCGATGATGCGGGTCGCCTTAAAAAATGGGAGGATACCATATCCTGCTATAGCCCAATAGGAATGCAGGGGGTGGAATCCGATGCTGCAACGGTGGGGATCGAACAAAGGGTCGGCCCACAAATGGTCAACATCTATCAAAATACCGGCCCACAGAATCAATATGATTCGAATTCGATCATCCTTGAAAATAAAAAGGGCTATTAGAATGGGCACCAAAAAATGAATCCCGTAGTGGATAAGATGCCTTGCCATTTTAAAAATCCAAGGGTTGCAACTTCAAATAGTCCAAAGCATTGGTTCCTTCATTAAAAAGGAGGTCCAAAATACTCAGGTTTGGTAGAAAACCATGTCGATCTTCAAATACCTGTGGATAGGGTTCAAGCTCCATTTTCCTTTGCTTTTTGGCCTCTGCCAAAAAACGCGCATCTACTTTGTCCGTTGGCTCCAACTCAAAAGTATCGGTCTGTGCATTACCTATCGTCACGCCTATACAATTTCCTATAACTTCAATGGTCTTCAAGTTAAAATCCAGTAATGATGCGTCATCGCCTTCGAATAAAGGTCTAATATCATCCTCGTAAAACTCAAAAAAGGGAGAGGTACGATATGCAGTTTCCAAGGTCCTCCAGTGCTGTTTCTTCCATGGATAGCTGTTATCCATATGAACATCGGCATATTTTTGTCTGCCTTCCTCGCCCCCCGCATGTTTTATCGGGATGTTGAGCATGTGCCTACCTTTATCCGTACAGATGTAACATCGATTTCGGTAGGTCTGCTTCTGAAAATTGTCCTTCACCTCCCAAATCACTTCATTCTTAACCAAAGCCGCAAAAGTGGCAATATTTGGGAAATAGGTGGGATGGAGCAGTAATTTCAATTTTAAAAGTTTAAGAATTTATCCGTTTTGCTTCTTTTTTCGTTTACGGAAGAAATCAAAAACAAACCATCCTATCAAAAGGGCCACAAAATATTTTAAATAGGAAACGGGTTCGCCACTTCCCCCAACAGTGGTAAAGATTCGATCCCAACGGGGTCTCCAATTAGCTATGCCTTCCTGGAAATTGTCAAAACTCATCCATAGGAAAACAGGTTTGCCCACAATGTGGTCAGCTGGCACATAGCCCCAAGTACGGCTATCTTCAGAATGGTCACGGTTGTCACCCATCATCCAATAATAATCCTGTTTAAAGGTGTAGGAGTTGGCTTCCTGACCGTTGATGTAGATCTTATTGCCAGTAATTTTCACATCATTGTGTTCGTAATCCCTTATGATTTTCTTGTAAAGTGGGATGGTCTTGGCATTGATTTCTACTGTAGTACCTGCCTTGGGTATGTAAATGGGACCGAAGTAGTCATTGTTCCAAGGGTATAGGTTAGGTTTTTGAGGGAATGCACCCGCGTATTCGCCTTTGGGCTCCTTGGTCTTCACCACCGAGTCAATGGCGGGATTTTTACGGAGTTGTGCAACCATCTCATCTGTCATGTTGGCCACCCTGGACCTTGGTTTTTCCTCTGTCAACGATAACCTTAACTGGCGTATAACATCCGTTGGGATGCCTTTTTCTTTGGTAATCAATTCAATTTTGCCGTCACGTGTCCTATTACCACCCAAAATATAGGGGGAGAGGGCATTGATCTGACTTTCCGAAACATTGGTTGCAATGTATTTTCGAAGATAATCCGATGCATCAACATCTTCCAAAAAACGGCTAGAGACCCCATTTTGGGCATATACTTCATAATCATACATGGGTTTTGCGCGGTCGGATAGCTTCAATTGCTTCCCGTTGATATAGACATATCCGTCAATGACTTGAAGGGAATCACCTGGAGTGCCCACACATCGTTTTACGTAGTTGGATTTTTTGTCGACAGGTTTCATCACAGCTTTTTGCGCCTTGAAAAACTGGTACAGGGTATCCGATGGGAGACTGAAAACGACAATATCATTTTTCTTGACCTTTTCAAAGCCGGGCAAACGCATATAGGGCAGTTGCAACCTGTTGATCCATGATGTCTTGTAGGTCTCGGGATCAACATCGGCCAAGTAGGAACGTGTTTTGAGTATGGGAAGGGTGTCATGCACCATGGGTGCCGCCAAAGTGGTCATGGGAACCCTGGCCCCATAATGGAACTTGCTTACGAACAGAAAGTCGCCGATCCGCAGGGTGCGCTCCAAAGACCCGGTCGGTATTACGTAAGGTTGAATAAAATAGGTATGGACAAAAGTGGCGGCCACAATGGCAAATACAATGGAACTTACCCATTCGCCAAGACCAGTGCGTGGTTTTAAGCTTCTATCCTCGATGTAGGACACCTCTTCAAAATAGTTGATGTAATAGATATAGAACCCAAGGGTAAGGATCACCAACCAAGTGTCCAAAAGGGAATGTTTGCCAAAACTCCTGATGGTTTCCACCCAAACCACGGGGAACATCAATAAATTGATAATGGGAATGAAAAGCAACAGCACCCACCACCATGGCCTTTTGATGATTTTCATCAGAATGATACCATTATAAACCGGAATTGCGGCTTCCCAAGCTTTTCTACCTGCTTTTACGTAAAGCTTCCAAGTTCCCAAAAAGTGGATGACTTGAATGATCAAGATAAAAATGATCCATTGTGTTCCGTCCATATAAAAGTTTCTTAGTTAGACTCAAGGCCTAAATTGTTGTTACGTTTTTTAGCTTAGGTTTAACACGTCCTTCATAGTAAAAACTCCTGTCTTGCCCTGAATCCATTCGGCAGCGATTACGGCGCCAAGCGCAAAACCTTCCCTATTATGAGCTTCGTGTTTGATTTCAATTTTGTCAACCGCACTTTCATAAGAGATGCTATGCGTGCCGGGCACCATGCCTTCGCGAATGGAATTTATTGCAATGGTCTTATCCCCGGTTTCATTCAACTTCCAATTTTTATAGCTCGAGTTTTGAATGATTCCTTCGGCCAAGGTAATGGCGGTACCACTTGGGGCATCCAATTTTTGGGTATGGTGGATTTCTTCCATGGAAACCTTGTATTGCTCCAATCCTGCCATCATTTTTGCCAAATGGGCGTTGAGTTCAAAAAAGATATTGACTCCGAGGCTAAAGTTGGATGCATAAATAAAGGCCCCGTTATTTTGTTGACATAGTTCAACGGCATCGGCATAATTGGCCAACCAACCAGTTGTGCCACTGATTACGGGGACTCCATTTTTAAAGCAATTGGTAATGTTTTCAAAAGCCGCATCTGGCGCGCTGAAATCGATGGCCACATCCATGGACTTGAAATCGATATCTGTTGCACCGGCATCAATTTTGGCTACAATGGTATGGCCTCTTTCCACAGCGATCTGCTCGATCATCTTGCCCATTTTGCCATATCCAAAAAGACCAATATTCATAGTTTAAAATTTAACGACCAAGGCCATCCCGTAATTGGGTTGGTTGGTCAGTGGGTTCAAATCCAAATAAGGTTTAATGTCGAAGGACAGGTTGTCGTCCACGTTGTATTGTTTCAAATGGGCATCCACGTTGGCATCGATGATGTTCAGGGCGTACAGTGCAATGGTAATTACTAAGGATAGGTCGCGGTCCCGCTGGGCACTTTCTTGTTCCTCTTGGAGGGCCTCGTCCGATACACGAGGGGTAGTTCCATCACCATAAAATTCATCATCCGTAAAACCTGCCAAACGTCGTTTGAAGGCATTCCGAGCTATTCTATATCGCGTATTGTTATAGGAATAGGCATATATACCCGTTCCCATGGCACCCCATACAATCGGGACCTTCCAATATCGTTTATTATAAATCTGTCCAAGGCCAGGTACTATGGCAGAGTAAAAGGCAGCCCTACTGGGAGCTAGGGGATTCACACTTTCCCTTTTGCTTACTTCCTCAAAGGTAATGCCCTTGCCATTCAACCCTTGGGACAAGGAATCCACTTCTTTGGTTTGAGGTTGTTCTTTTTCCTCGGTTTCTTGTTTTTCCTGGGAAAAGCCAATCTGAAGGAACAATAGGGAAAAGAACCAAAAAAGAAGGTTTTTACTCACCAGTCAATAGTTTTTTTATACGCTTGAACTCTTCCTCGGAATGGAAGGGAATCACAATCTTACCTTTGCCGTTGCTGGATGCCATGACATCGACTTTTGCGGAAAGGTAATCTTTTAAGGCATCAATGCCATTGGAGACGAAGCTGGGCACTTGTGCCTGTTTGCCATTCTTGTTCTTTTCTACCGTAGGACTGTCCGAAGGTTCTTTGTAATCTTTCACGATCTTTTCGGTCTCGCGAACGGATAGGCCATTGGAAACAATTTTTTCATAAATGGCGATCTGGTCCTTTTTCTTGTCAATGTTGATTAAGGCCCTGCCATGACCCATACTGATGAATCCATCACGCATTCCAGTTTGAATGATGGGATGTAGTTTCAACAGCCTGAGGTAATTGGTGATGGTAGAACGCTTTTTGCCAACGCGATCACTCAATTTTTCTTGGGTAATCTGGATTTCATCAATTAGGCGTTGATAAGACAGCGCAATTTCAATGGGGTCAAGGTCCTGCCTTTGGATGTTCTCCACTAAGGCCATTTCCAAGGATTCCTGGTCGTTGGCAATACGGATGTAGGCAGGAATGGTGGCAAGCCCCACCAACTTGGAGGCCCGATACCTGCGCTCTCCCGAAACCAACTGGAATTTGTTGAAATCGAGTTTACGAACAGTAATGGGTTGTATGATACCTAGTTCTCGGATGGAACTGGCCAACTCTTCAAGGGCTTCGTCGTTAAAATTGGAACGCGGCTGAAAGGGGTTCATCTCAATGGATTCAATATCCAATTCCACTACATTACCGATGACCTTGTCCGCATTTTTGTCCGAAACGGATTGAATATCGTTCTCGGGGTCCTTCAAAAGAGCGGACAGGCCTCTACCCAAAGCCTGTTTTTTAGTTGCTTTCGCCATTTAAACTTTCTCCTTGTTTTTCTTCAAAATTTCGTTGGCCAAGTTAAGATAATTCGAGGCACCCTTACTGCTGGCATCATATTTAATGATGCTTTCCCCATAACTTGGTGCTTCACTCAGCCTTACGTTTCTTTGGATGATGGTATCGAAGACCATATCCGCGAAGTGTTTTTTCACTTCTTCAACAACTTGATTGGACAAGCGTAGCCTTGAATCGTACATTGTCAATAGCATCCCTTCAATGTCCAGATCGTTGTTGTGTATTCTTTGGACGCTTTTTACCGTATTCAGCAGTTTGCCCAATCCTTCCAATGCAAAATATTCACATTGGATGGGGATCATTACAGAATCGGCAGCGGTAAGGGCATTCAAAGTCAAAAGTCCTAAAGAAGGTGCACAATCGATCAAAACATAATCGTAACGGTCACCAAGGTCTTTAAGTGCTTCCTTTAACATGTATTCCCTATTGTCCTTGTCCACCAGTTCTATCTCGATGGCCACAAGATCAATATGGGCCGGAATAAGGTCTACATTGGGGGAATCGGTGGAGATAATCACATCGTCCACGCCCATGGTATGTTCCAAAAGTTGATAGGTTCCATGTTCCACGGAATCCACATCAATGCCTAAGCCAGATGTTGCATTGGCCTGGGGGTCGGCATCGATCAACAAAACTTTCTGTTCCAGTACACCAAGTGAGGCCGCTAGGTTAACCGTAGTGGTCGTTTTTCCCACACCGCCCTTTTGGTTTGCAATAGCAATAATCTTGCCCATTTCATAGTAAGTTAGGTGCTAAAAATACGATTATTTAAGATGCCAGAAAATGTAAATTGTTAACAGAGGGTGAATAAACCCACCATTAAGCGTTAAAGAAAGTTAAAGTTATATTTATAAGCCATTTAAGAGGGCTCAATCCATCAAGATGTTCAAGATTTCCATGGCCGCATCCGCAATTTTGGTACCAGGACCAAAAACCGCTACGGCACCGTTCTCTATCAAGTGCCCGTAATCCTGTTTGGGGATGACACCACCCACGATGACCATGATATCTTCGCGCCCCAGTTTTTTGAGCTCTTGTACTACTTCGGGAACCAGGGTTTTGTGTCCGCCCGCCAAGGAAGAAATGCCCAAAATGTGGACATCGTTTTCCACGGCTTGTTTGGCCACTTCCGCAGGGGTTTGGAAAAGAGGCCCGATATCCACATCGAAACCTAGATCGGCGTAGCCGGTAGCCACCACTTTGGCACCTCGATCGTGTCCATCCTGACCCATTTTGGCCACCATGATCCGAGGTCTTCGCCCTTCTTGAAGCGCAAATTCATCGGCCATTTTTCGGGCCTTTTCAAAACTTTCGTCGTTTTTGATTTCTTTGGAATACACGCCTGTAAAGGATTGGATTTTAGCTTTGTACCGCCCAAACGCACTTTCCATGGCATCGCTGATTTCACCTAGGGTAGCACGTTCTTTGGCAGCATGCACTGCTAAAGCTAGCAAATTTTTACGGTCTCCAGCTTGTTCATTGGCTTTTTTGGCCGCCGACCTAATTTGTTCCAATGCCTTCTCGACTGCTTTGGTATTTCTGGTGGACTTAATCTGTTCCAGAATTACCATCTGCTGTTTGCGTACTTTGGCATTGTCCACTTCCAAGATCTGAAGGTCGTCCTCGTTTTCCAATTGATATTTGTTCACGCCTACGATAATATCCTGGCCACTATCGATTCGGGCCTGTTTTTTGGCCGCGGCTTCTTCAATGCGCATTTTGGGGATACCTGCTTCAATGGCCTTGGTCATGCCGCCCAATTTTTCCACTTCTTGAATCAGTTTCCAAGCTTCCTCTGCAATATCGTGCGTCAATTTTTCAATCTTATGGCTACCGGCCCATGGGTCCACGGTTTTGGTGATATGGGTCTCCAATTGCAAGAAAATCTGTGTATTACGGGCAATCCTAGCTGAAAAATCCGTGGGTAGGGCAATGGCCTCATCCAAAGCATTGGTGTGTAGACTTTGGGTTCCGCCAAAAGCGGCGGCCATAGCCTCAATCGTGGTTCTGGCCACATTGTTGAAGGGGTCCTGCTCCGTCAAACTCCAACCACTGGTCTGACTATGGGTGCGCAGCATCAGCGATTTGTCACTTTTGGGTTGAAACTGTTCCACCAATTTGGCCCAGAGCATACGGCCCGCCCTCATTTTGGCAATTTCTGTAAAATGGTTCATCCCAATTCCCCAGAAAAAGGAAAGTCGTGGAGCGAACTCATCAATTTTTAAACCTGCCTTTATTCCGGTTCGGATGTATTCAATGCCATCGGCCAAAGTATAGGCCAATTCCATGGCCGCAGGGGCACCTGCTTCGTGCATGTGGTAGCCCGATATACTGATGCTATTGAACTTGGGCATTTTTTTGCTGGTAAACTCAAAAATATCGGCCACAATCTGCATGGAAGGAGTGGGTGGATAGATGTAGGTATTCCGAACCATAAACTCCTTGAGAATATCATTTTGAATGGTCCCGGCCAATTTTTCCATGGGAACACCCTGCTCCTCGGCGGCCACAATGTAAAAGGCCATGATAGGGATGACGGCTCCGTTCATGGTCATGGAAACGGACATTTCATCCAAGGGAATGCCATCAAAAAGAATTTTCATGTCCTCAACAGAATCGATGGCCACCCCAGCTTTTCCCACATCGCCCACAACTCGGTCATTGTCGGAATCATATCCTCGGTGCGTGGGTAGGTCGAAGGCAACGGAGAGCCCTTTTTGGCCCGCCGCCAAATTTCTACGGTAGAAGGCATTGCTTTCCTCGGCAGTGGAAAATCCTGCATATTGGCGAATGGTCCATGGTCGTTGCACATACATGGTGGAGTAGGGCCCCCGGAGAAAAGGGGAGATTCCGGCGGCAAAATTTTCGTGACCGAGGTTTTGGGTCTCGACTCCGATTGACCCTGCGGCCAATTCTAGGTTTTGAAGGTTCTTTCTACTCATGGTCCAATCTTTTTTGTTCCGAAGTTTCTGCCAATCGCTTTTCTATAATGGGCACTATTATAGTTTTTTTAGGCTGCGTCTTTACGAAAGGATACAATTCTAGGTCATCCTTCATGCGGTCCTGTGGATTTTGGTATTTGTTGGTGCCCAACGAAATGATCTTGCCTTCGTCAAACAATTCTTGTTCTTTGGCGGCACTTTCCTTGATTTTTTGTTGGATGGTCCCTTTTTTCAAGGCATCCAAAAATCCTCCGGAAGCCTCCAACTGTTTGAAGAGTGCCAAGGCTTTTTCGGCCAATTGCTTCGTCAATGATTCAATGTAATAGGCACCTTCCGAGATTTCCGCAGCTTCGTTAAAATACCCTTCCTCCTTCAATAACAACAATTGGTTTCTGGCAATACGTTCCCCAAAGGCATTGTCCTTGTGATAAATGGCATCGTAGGGCAGGTTACAAACCGTATCCGCTCCTCCCAAAATGGCCGACATGCATTCCGAAGTGGTGCGCAGCATGTTCACATTGTAATCGTACAGCGTTTTGTTGCGTTTGGAAGGTACGGCCAAGATGTGGCAATCGTTATTCAAATCATAAGCAGGAGCTACGGTTTTCCAAAGCCAACGCAAGGCCCTCAATTTGGCTATCTCAAAGAAATAATTGCTGCCAACCGCCACTTTAAAGGTGATTGGGAAGAATCCCCCGACTGCGCTCGAAAAATGGTTCAAGTATTCATGGGCATGTGCCAAACCGTACGCCAATTGTTGCACCATGTTGGCCCCTGCGTTTTGATAAAGCGACAGGTCCACACCCACCACAGATACCTTTCTTGGAGATTGGGCCAATTTCAAAATTTCTTCCAAAATCTTATGGTCTTTCTCCAAGTTATGGAACCAATTGCCATCTTTGGCCAGATGACCAATTAGGTCGATATGGAGATGGATGGTGGCTTTACCATCTTTTGTAGCGGCCAACAATTTTTTGATGGGTTCCACCGCCAAAAATTCAAATTGAAAATGGACTGGGATTTTAGCTAAATCGATTTCGGAAAGCAGCACATTAAAATCGATTTCTTGGTTTGGAAGCGTAAAAATCAAGCTTTCCACTCCCTTTTGAAGGATTTCACGAGCCTTGGCATTGGCTTTTTTGGCATCGCCTGCGTAGATGGTTTGGGCAATGTTCCACGGATGGTTCTTACCAATGGAAAAGCTAGGAATGCCCTCAACGTCCTCTTCGTTATAAAAAGGCTTCACTTTGATTCCTTCCAACGATTCCCAAACCAAAGCTTCGTTGTAGTCGGCACCTTTTAGGTCGTATTGGATCTTTTGTTTCCATTGTTTGGCGGAAACTTTGGGAAACCCATCAAATAGGCCAGTGTTACTCATCGTGTTTGTTCTTTATGCTGTCTTCGTATTCGATCAAAAAGATTTCTTCCTTATCTTTCTTCATGTAATATTTTTCCCTGGCCAACTTCTCGATTTCCTTTTCATCCGACATTTTTTCCAGAATCTCCTTGTCCTTTGCAATTTCTCCTTTCAAGAACTCTTTTTGCTTTTCCAGTTTTTTGATTTCGTTCCTTAGTTCTAAATGGATCAAAAGGGAATTGGTATCAAAAAAGGCCATCCAGATTACAAATATGGTCAGTACCAGGATGTACGTGTTCGTCATCAACTTAAACCATTTTTTTTGTTTGAGATCCTTGAGCCCCATAGCTACGTCAGTTTATTGTTGATGATGGTACGGACGATATCCACGGCCACCGTATTGTAATGGTTGTTCGGGATGATGATATCCGCAAACTCCTTTGACGGTTCAATGAATTGCTCGTGCATAGGTTTCACCGCGGTTTGATATCGGGTCAAAACCTTGTCAAGATCATGGCCACGTTCCCTAATATCCCTTTGCAACCTCCTGATCAACCGCTCATCGGAATCGGCATGTACAAAAATCTTGATGTCGAACATATCTCTTAGTTTCGGATTGCTCAAGACCAGAATACCTTCCACGATCATCACCTTTCGGGGAGGGGTGGGTATGGTCTCCTGTAACCGTGTTTCCTCTACAAAGGAATAAATGGGCGTGTCTATGGTCTTCCCTTCCCGCAATTGCTCAATATGTTCAATGAGCAGATCAAAATCGATGGAATTCGGGTGGTCAAAATTGATTTTCGCCCTTTCTTGCCGATCCAAATGGGAAAGGTCGTTGTAATAGGAATCCTGGGATATGACCCCCACTTCATTTTTAGGAAGTTGGTCCACAATTTGGTTGACCACGGTGGTTTTACCACAACCAGTGCCCCCGGCAATCCCTAAGATCAGCATACTTCTAATTTTGGTACCAAAAATAAGCAATTGATTAGATCTGCCCTCGGTTTAAAACTTTACATAATTAGTTCCCTTTTAGGAATTAAATGATGACCAAAGTCATAACCTTCCAAAGTTAATGGAACTAGCTTTGTGTGATTCTAACGCATTAATCTTATCTTTATCAGGGTAACCTATGGAAACACTTTTTATGGATAACTCATATTCGGTCAAGGTTGATGCCGACTTTGACTTTAAACTTTCCAAAGACCAAATTTCCTCCTTGGATTTGATTAAAACAGGTACAAACAGCTATCATCTGTTGAAGGATGGCGTGTCTTACCACATTGAGATTTTGGATGCTGATTTTATTGCAGGGACTTATACCATTGGCATCAATGGCCGTGAGCATCAGGCCGTTATCAGTACTCCATTGGACGAACTTATTGAGAAAATGGGCTTTGCCACCAATTCCAACAAGAACATCGATTCCATTGAGGCACCTATGCCCGGATTGATCTTGGATATATTGGTAAGCGAAGGACAAGAGGTGAAAGAGGAAGAACAGTTGGTGATCTTGGAGGCCATGAAGATGGAAAACATCATCACCTCACCTCGGAATGGGGTCATCAAGAAAATAGCCGTCAAGAAGGGAGATGCAGTTGACAAAAAACAGTTGTTGATTGAATTTCAATAAGATATCATGAAAAAAATATTAATTGCCAATCGTGGCGAAATTGCGGTACGCGTGATGAAGACCGCAAAAAAAATGGGAATCCGAACCGTGGCGGTCTACTCCACCGTGGATAGGAATGCACTCCATGTGCAATTTGCCGATGAGGCCGTTTGCATCGGCGAAGCACCGTCCAACCAATCCTATTTGCGGGGTGACAAGATCATTGAAGTGGCCAAACAACTCAACGTGGACGGCATCCACCCTGGATACGGTTTCCTTAGTGAAAATGCCGATTTTGCCGAAGCCGTTGAGAAGAGCGGGATTACTTTTATCGGCCCCAAAAGCAAGGCCATCCGCATGATGGGAAGCAAATTGGCGGCCAAGGAAGCCGTAAAAGCATACAACATTCCCATGGTACCGGGTATTGATGAAGCCATTAGCGATGTGGCCAAGGCCCATGAGATTGCCAATGAGGTGGGTTATCCTATCTTGATCAAGGCCTCTGCAGGCGGTGGGGGTAAGGGTATGCGTATCGTGGAGCGCGAAGAAGATCTGGAATCCGGTATGAAACGTGCCATCAGCGAGGCGACCTCGGCTTTTGGGGACGGTTCCGTTTTTGTGGAAAAATATGTGAAATCGCCAAGGCATATTGAGGTTCAGGTGATGGCCGATACCCATGGTAACGTATTACACTTTTTTGAAAGAGAGTGCAGTGTTCAACGCCGTCACCAAAAGGTGGTGGAAGAAGCTCCATCATCCATATTGACACCGGAAAAGAGAAAGGAAATGGGCATTGCTGCCACCAAGGTGGCTCAAGCCTGTGACTATATTGGGGCCGGAACCGTTGAATTTTTGATGGATGCCGACCACAACTATTACTTTTTGGAGATGAACACCCGTTTGCAGGTGGAGCACCCCGTTACCGAAATGATCACGGGAGTGGATTTGGTGGAATTGCAGATCAGGATAGCAAGGGGAGAGGCCCTGCCCATGGAACAGGAAGATCTTTCCATTCATGGCCATGCGGTGGAACTTCGGGTGTATGCGGAAGATCCTTTAAATGACTTTTTACCCAGTGTAGGGAATTTGGAAACCTATCAACTTCCTGTTGGGGAAGGTATTCGGGTGGACAATGGTTTTGAGGAGGGCATGGATATTCCCATCTATTACGATCCCATGCTGTCCAAGTTGATTGCCTACGGCAAGACCCGCGAAGAGGCCATTGAATTGATGTTGGATGCCATCAACAATTACAAAGTAAAGGGTGTGCAGACGACCCTGCCTTTTGGAAGTTTTGTTTTTGCACATGAAGCGTTCCGTTCCGGAAATTTTGATACCCACTTTGTAAAAAATCATTATTCCCCCGATAAGATTCACGAAGAAAACTCCAAGCATGCCGAAGTTGCCGCTTTGGTGGCCCTTCAACAGTATTTGGAAGATAAAAATATAGTGAGATTACCTTCAAATTGAACCCTATGGATTCCAAGATAAAAACACTACAGGATAAAATTGCCGAGGCCCATTTGGGCGGTGGTATCAAGAGGATAGAAAAGCAGCACGAAAAGAAAAAATTGACCGCTCGGGAACGGGTGCTCTATTTGTTGGATGAAGGTTCCTTTGAAGAAATGGGCATTTTGGTGACCCACCGGACCAAGGATTTTGGCATGGACAAAGAACTCTATTATGGGGACGGGGTAGTTACCGGTTATGGAACCATAAATGGAAGATTGGTCTATGTGTATGCGCAGGATTTTACCGTGTTTGGCGGTGCCCTTTCAGAGACCCATGCTGAAAAGATCTGTAAGGTAATGGACCTGGCCATGAAGGTTGGTGCACCTGTCATCGGATTGAACGATTCCGGTGGGGCCAGGATCCAAGAAGGTGTGCGATCGTTGGGCGGTTATGCTGATATTTTTTACCGAAACGTTCAAGCTTCCGGAGTAATTCCGCAGATTTCGGCCATAATGGGTCCCTGTGCTGGTGGAGCGGTGTATTCCCCTGCCATGACGGATTTTATCATCATGGTGGAGGAGACCAGTTATATGTTCGTGACCGGTCCCAATGTGGTAAAAACGGTTACCAATGAAGAAGTGACCTCGGAGGAATTGGGTGGGGCCAGTACGCATGCCGTTAAATCGGGAGTGGCACACAAGACTTCTGCCAACGATGCCGCTTGTTTGGATGATATTAAAAAATTGCTGGACTACCTTCCACAGAACAATACCCAACTGCCCGAACTGAAACCTTATGTTCTGGGAGATGAAATCAGAGAGGAACTTTGTGGCATTGTTCCGGATAATCCTAACAAACCTTATGATATGCATGAGGTGATCAAGGGCATCATCGATTCGGATACCTTCTATGAGATTCATAAAGACTATGCGGAGAACATCATCACCGGTTTTGCCCGATTGGGAGGAAGGAGTGTCGGGATTATTGCCAACCAGCCCATGTTCTTGGCAGGGGTGTTGGGGGTGAAAAGCTCTAGAAAGGCAGCACGTTTTACCCGTTTCTGTGATGCATTCAATATTCCTTTGCTGGTTTTGGTAGATGTACCAGGGTTCTTGCCCGGTACTGACCAAGAGTGGAACGGCATTATCATGCACGGGGCCAAATTGTTATATGCCCTAAGTGAGGCCACCGTGCCACGGGTTACCGTAATTACCCGAAAAGCTTATGGTGGTGCCTATGACGTGATGAACTCCAAACACATTGGTGCCGATTTTAACTTTGCTTGGCCCAGTGCCGAAATTGCCGTGATGGGAGCGAAGGGGGCCAGTGAGATTATTTTTAGACGCGAAATCGCCGAGGCCGATGATCCAGTAGCCAAATTGAAGGAGAAGGAAACCGAATATGCCGAAAAATTTGCCAATCCGTATAGGGCTGCAAGGCGCGGTTTTATAGATGAGGTCATCCTTCCGCAGGACACAAGGCGTAAATTATTAAAGGCTTTTGCCATGTTAGAGAAAAAACATGTGGAACCTCCAAAACGCAAGCACGGGAATATTCCGTTGTAAAAGTGTTCAGGTCTATACGAGTCATTCTGAGCAAAGCGAAGAATCTATTTTATGTGTAAAAGGTAAAGGGGTTTGATACGAATGTCACTAACTCGCGCGAATGACTTCTTACAAATCTATGGTCCTTCCTGTCCTGACGGATTCATCTGCAGCCAAAACAATTTTAAGGCTATTGATGGCATCGTTCAAGTGGTGCGTTAGGTCCAAATTATTGACAATAGCCTTGAGAAAATACTCTTGTTCCAAAAGGCAGAGTCCATCATGGTCTGGCTCATCTTCGGTACTGATGATTTCGTCCTTTTTATTGAAATTACCTTCATTGTCCAAAGAGCTATGGTGTAGTTTCAAGCTTCCGGTTTTGGTATGTCCTTCAACATCATCCGAAGCCCCTTTATTAAGATCACTAATGGAAACACAGCCCTTTGGTCCCATTACATCTTTGATGAAAAAAGCAGTTTCGCTCATCATGGGCCCCCAACCGGCTTCGTACCAACCTATGGACCCATCCTCAAACCTAACCTGCAGTTGTCCATAATTATACATGTCGCCATCAATTTCATTGGATAATCTTGCACCAATGGCAGACACACTAACTGGCTTAGATCGTGTCATGGAACACATGACATCAACATAATGGACCCCACAATCCACAATAGGAGACATGGATTTCATGAGTTGTTTGTGCGTATACCATTGGTTTCCACAACTTTGCTGGTTCAAATTCATCCGCATGACTAAGGGTTTTCCTAACGTTTGGGCTATTTCGGTAAACTTGGCCCAAGTAGGATGTACCCTTAAAATATAGCCCACTACCATTTTCTTGCCCTTTTTTTTGGATAGATCCACCAAGGTTTGGGCTTCTTCCACAGTTAAGGCCAATGGTTTTTCCACAAAAACATGGGCATTGGCCTCCAAGGCCATTTTTACGTAATTGAAATGGGTATCGGGATAAGTGTTGATGGATACCACATTCGGTTTGGTGGTTTGCAAAGCTTGGGCATAATCGGAAAAGGCAGCAACTCCTCCCAGTTCGTTGGAAAGTTGCTCCCGACTTTTAGCTCCACGACTGACCAACCCTACAATTTCAAATCCTTCCAATTTGTGATAGGCCTGGGCATGGGATGTTCCCATGTTGCCGCAACCCACGACCAAAGTTTTTAATTTTCCCATGTTTACATGTATAAACCTTAAAGATAAGGCTACTTCAGGTTTTTAAAGACTTGACAAGGGCTGATTCTAGGTAGAACTAAAAAGATTTTTGCATTTTCCTTGATTTTCTTTGTGCCTGTGTCTCCAGATCATTAAACCTTTCATAAAAGCTTTATTGGTATAACGGGTATGCCTATTTTTGCACCATGCAAAAAACAGCCCAAAAACCCAACTTTGAATTTGTGGCCATGATGGCCGCCTTAATGTCGATCGTAGCCTTGGCCATAGATGCCATTCTACCGGCCATTTCCAACATTGGGGAGGCCATTAAAAGCTATGACTCCACGGATAACCAATTGTTGGTCACTATGATTTTCTTGGGACTTGGGGTAGGACAGTTGTTTTTCGGGCCTATTTCAGACAGTTTTGGCAGGAAACCGGTGGTGTATGTGGGATTTATCATTTTTTTGGTGGCCAGTATCATTTGTTTGGTGGCACCTTCACTGGAAATTATGGTAGTCGGAAGGATTCTACAGGGAATAGGACTTTCCGCACCGCGTACCATGGCCATTTCCATCATCAGGGATACGTACCAGGGAGATTATATGGCAAAAGTCATGTCCTTCGTGGTGGCTTTCTTCATCCTAATTCCAGTGGTGGCACCGGCCATTGGTAAGTTGATTTTGGATGCTGCAGGTTGGCAGTCCATTTTTTATGTTCAGATGTTTTTTGTGTTCGTCGTTGCGCTTTGGTTTTGGAAAAGACAACCCGAAACCTTGCATCCCGAATATAAGATTCCCTTCTCCAGTCATGTGTTCGTTGATGGTTTGAGGGAGTTCGTGAAATACAAGGAAACTGTGGCCTTCACCATTACTTCCGGTTTGGTGACTGGTGCCTTTTTGGTGTATTTAAGTTCGGCCCAACATATTTTTGAAGACCAGTATGCGCTCAAAGAAGTGTTTCCGTACATATTTGCCGGGTTAGCCATTTCCATTGGGCTGTCCACTTTTTTGAACGGGACCTTGGTGATGCGCTTTGGTATGCGGAAATTGTCCCTTATGGCCACCATTGTATTTTGTTTGGTCGCTTTGATCTATTCCGTGGTGTTCTTGAACTCTCCCAACCCCAGTATTTATGTGTTGGTAGGTTTTTTATCCGTCCAGTTCTTTTGCCTTGGGTTCATGTGGGGTAATTTTCGGTCCATCGCCATGGAACCCATTGGGCACATAGCAGGAATAGGGGCGGCCATCAATGGGTTTGTCTCCACGGTGCTCTCCATTCCCATCGCTACATTCATCGGTGAGTTCGTTAAGGACAGTGTTTGGCCCTTGTTTGCGGGATTGGCCATCTGTGGATTGTGTTCCTTGGCCATTTTCTTGTTGGTCCACCGACCCAAGAAAGTTGTTACGGCTTAGTCCGAAATCGGAAAGAACACTTCCCCACTACAAGAATCCTGTATAGCTCCGGTAACGGAACGCAACACATTGATTTTGCCTTCAAGACGAAGTACACCCATCAACGCAAAAACCAAAGCCTCCTTGTATTCAATCAAGATTTTGTCAGGTATCACCAGTTCAATAGTAGGGCCCAACTTTTCTTGAAGGATATCCATGAAAAATTGATTTAAGGCCCCTCCACCAGTAGCAAGTAATCTGCTTGTGGGTTTATTCCCATGTTTGCGCACAGAAAAGGCAACTTGCTCACAATTGTGGTGGATCAAGGTATGCAATTTATCTGCATGGGTGCCTGATGATGCATCGATCAAAGGAACCACTTTACTTGTAAACCATTCATACCCGGTAGATTTAGGGTGAGGCGAACAGTAATATTCCAGACTGTTCAACTTTTTCAGCAAGTCGTGATCCAAACTTCCCGAACGGGCAAGTTCTCCATTTTCGTCATAGGAAAGCCCCAACTGGTGGGTAATATAGTTCAAGGGCATGTTGGCCATCCCAATGTCATAAGCGATACGCTCACCATTGTTTTCAAAAGAAATATTGCTGATACCGCCCAAATTCAAACAAAAATCGAATTCATGGAACAAAAGACGATCACCTATGGGGACCAATGGAGCTCCCTGTCCTTTTAGAGACACGTCTTTGGTTCGGAAGTCGCAAACCACTTGTTTGCCACAGGTGTTGGCCAAGACTTGTCCATCGCCCAATTGAAAGGTAATCCCATCTTCAGGTCGATGGTGTGAGGTATGTCCATGACTGGCAATGAAATCAATTTCTTCCTCCAGTTCGTCTATGAATTGTTTGGATTGTTCCCCTAGCCATTTGCCATAATCTTGATGCAACTGGGCATGATCTGGTTCTGAAAGATAGATGGCATTCTTGAGGTAATTCCTCATTTCATCGGAATAGGGGATGTCCTTGGTCTGTTTTATGTCAAAGTTCCAATGTCCATTTTCTTCCCAAATATGACAATAGGCCATGTCCAACCCATCCAAAGAGGTGCCTGACATCAGCCCCAATACTTTATAGATGCTCATGATTAAAATGTTTTCAATTTAATTGGAAGCGATCCGGTAGCGGATATTTTTCCTGTGAAATGTTGCAGGGCCACTTGTTGGAATTCAGGAAAATCCTGATAGATGAGGACAACGTTTGTTTTGGGCTGAATTTCTAAAATGTCCAAAACATAAGGATTCCCGAACAGATATAGAAGAACCTTTTTTGTTTTGAACAGGTATTTTATGGTCTTCAAAACACCATCCTCAAAACCGAATCGATCCTTAGGTTTTACGGCAGGTGGGAAAATGGCCAAAACCACTGTTTCTGTTTCATCATGTTTTAGCCGGAATATTTCTCGGTCAGAAGAAGTATTCAAAACCGGGTGACCAAATGCCTCCTCCAAACCTTTCGAAAAAAGGTTGGTTTTACTATTTGTAATGGCGACATTCAGAAAGTTTGAAGTTTGAATTTCTTCAAGCAGTTCAGGGGAACCAAATCTTTCGGTCAAGCAATTTTGGGCTACCTGTTGGTTGATTTTGGATGCCGTTTCCCAGTCCAATTCATCTGATTTATTTGTATTGGAAAATGCTTTTTCCTTCAGTTTCCAGATCCGATGGAAACTTTCTTCTATTCGGTCTTCTGTCTCCTGATGAAGAATGATATCAATACCTTCCTTGATATTTTCACTAAAACAGAGTACATCCATTCCAGCAGAAAAAGACTTCGCTTCCAACGTTCCTTTTTCCGGAAAGGTCTTGGATACAGCGTGCATGTTCAGTGCATCGGAAATGATGACACCGTCAAATCCCATTTGATTCCGCAATAAACCCGTAATGATTTTATTTGAAGTGGTCGAAGGTCCTTCGCTGTCCAATTGCGGCAGTAACAAATGTCCGACCATAACCGAATCCACACCTTTTTGGATCAACTCCTGAAAGGGATAAAGTTCATTGTTTTGCAACTCTTCCAAAGATTTGTCGATTACGGGCAAACCTAAATGGGAATCGGTTGCAGTGTCCCCGTGACCTGGGAAATGTTTGATGGAATTCAAAATTCCAGCATCGGACATGCCTCCAATGAATGCTTTGGCTTTGGTAAATACTTTTTGCTTGTCATCCCCAAAAGAACGATAGCCGATCACTGGATTTTCGGGATTGCTGTTGATGTCTACCACGGGAGCCAAGTTCCAATGGATACCCGCACTGAGGCAATCTCTGCCTATGGATTTGCCAATTTGGTAAATAAGATCCTCCCCATTTTGCAATGCCCCCAAAGTGATGGCATAAGGATATTGAGGGGTATTTTCAATGCGCATGGCCAATCCCCATTCCGCATCAATGGCGATCAATAGTGGAATTTTTGCTGCTTTTTGATAACGGGCAATGAGTTCTACCAATCGACCATAGCTTTTTTCATTATAGACAATCTGTTTTTTGCCTTCAAAATTGGTGGCAGCACTGGCACGGCTATGGAAGAAACAAAGTGACCCGATATTGTAATTCGCGATCAGTTGTTCCATTTTCTGGACTTCTTCTTCGGTATCGTTGATAAAAACAGCAGGCATGAACAGTTGGCCCACTTTCTGGAATAGTGTAACCTGATCTTTTGACGGCAAATGAATTTTATTCATCAGTTTCCATGGTTTTTTTGCCGTAATCGGCGGGGTAATCCAAATATTTCAACACGATAAACGCAGGTATGGCTGCAATGACCACCCAAATGAAGAAGCCATCATACCCCAACCATTCCTGAATATAGCCACTGAGCATTCCGGGGAGCATCATGCCCAAAGCCATAAAACCCGTGGCAATGGCATAATGAGAGGTTTTGGAAGCACCATCGGCCACATAAATCAGGTACATCAAAAATGCGGAAAAACCAAATCCATAACCGAACTGCTCCAAAACAACGGTGCCCCCCACGGCGTATATGCTGGTACTTTGTGTAATGGCCAAAAGGGCATACAGCGCGTTGGGCAGGTTCAGGGCCAAAAGCATGGGCAACATCCATTTCTTCAGTCCGTCGCGCGATATCAATATCCCCCCAACAATACCTCCCAAAGAAAGCATGATGATCCCCACCGTACCATAAATGGTGCCCACCGCTTCCGTGGAGTAGGCAAGACCACCCACTTCCAATTTGTCCAAAAGAAAAGGCGAAGCCATTTTAACCAATTGTGATTCGCCCAAACGGTAGGTGAGTATAAACAACAACGCCCAGCCAATTTGTTTTTTTTGGAAAAAGGAGGCAAACACTTCCAAAAACCCTGAGGGTTTCGCTTCCTTTTTACTTGTCGATTCTTCAAACTTGGGGGCCGCAATGAAATTGGAAATGGTCAGGGCCAGCATCAAAACGGAAGCACTGATCATGGTAAGGGACCAGGCTTTCGTATTGTCCACGAATCGGTTCTCCAAGTATCCCGCAAAGATGACGAGGAGTCCTTGGCCCGTTATCATGGCCAAGCGATAAAACGCGCTCCGTAGGCCAATAAAAAAGGATTGTTTTTTCTGGGTTAGTCCTATCATGTAATAGCCATCGGAAGCAATATCGTTGGTGGCCGAAGCGAAGGCTGCCATCCAAAAAAAGGCAAGGGTTATGGTAAAGAAGGAGTTGGAGGAAACGAAGAAACCGATTCCTAAAAAGGCCAATGAAATGACCAATTGCATCATCAAGAACCATTTGCGTTTGGTGCCGTTGAGGTCCACTATAGGGCTCCATAACGGTTTGATGACCCACGGTAGGTACAACCAACTCGTATATAGTCCAATTTCTGCGTTTCCAATGCCCAAGCGTTTGTACATGATCACGGAAACGGTCACCACCAAAATATAGGGGATTCCTTGTGTGAAATACAGGAAGGGAATCCAAAGCCAGGCGTTTTTGTCTTTCGGCGCTACATTCATTTTGGGTGTTTTAATTGGTTTTCATTAGTGTTGTTTTGGATTAGTGTCTGCATGTCACTTTCATTACCGTAGACATCCATGATGGTGATTGCAAGGTTCTTTTTTACATGTTTTGGTGCCAATTCCGTCCAAAAACAGTGTTGGCCCTTGTTTTCAGCAAAGTACTCCTTTGCCAAAAGTTGTCGACTTTTACCTTGGGTTTTATATAGGTTGATGAACCTTGGGATGCTGTCCGAATGCGAAAGACAAAGTCCTATATTTTCTTTCTGTATTTGGAAAAATTCAATGTAGGGAGATGGAATGTTTCGTTTGACCTTGTTCAATGGACCTGGATTTTTCGCTGGGAACCGATAAAATTTCAGTTTCAGTTTTTGGTTCACTTTTTCATGTTTTCCAATCAACGATTTGGCGCTGAAAAAGATATTCCCGTTCACATGTTCCAAATTCCTTGAAAATTTGAGCTGTTTTGGGATTTCGTTGCTCTTGTCCCAAGACTTGTCGCTATTGTTCTTGATTTTATAGGCACCATTCCCTATGTAGAGATTGGTGTTGGGTGTGGCATTGTTCCACCATGAGGTGATTTTTTTATGTGAAGCTACCGGAAAGTCCATGCTCCAATATACTTGGGGAGCCAAATAGTCCAACCAACCTTTTTGGACCCAAAGTAAGGGGTCGGCGTAAAGATCTTCATAGGTGGTCTGTCCTGCTTGGGTGTCCGAACCCTTGGGGTCGGTACTCCGGTTTTTCCATACCCCAAAAGGACTTATGCCGAATTGCACCCAGGGTTTTGTTGTTTTGATGGTTTTGTGGATCATTTTAACCAAGGAATCCACATTGCTCCTTCGCCAATCGTCCAAAGTTTGATTGGGCAGGGCATATTGGGAAAAAGTTGTTGCATCTTCAAAAACTTCCCCATCTACTTTATAAGGATAGAAGTAGTCATCAAAATGGATGGCATCTACCTCATGATTGGAAACCAGTTCCTTTACGATTTGGTTGAATTTATTCCGTACTTCCGGAAGCCCAGGGTTGTAGTAGTATTTTTGTCCGTATTTCACCATCCAATTGGGATGTTGGTAAAAATCGTGGGTTTCCGCCAAGACTGTGGTATCCAGATTTACCGTGGCCCGATATGGATTCAACCACGCATGGAATTCCATGCCATGTTTGTGGGTTTCCTCTATCATCCATTTGAAGGGATGATCAAATCCCTTTGGGGCTTCTCCCTCTTTCCCGGAAAGATATTTGGACCAAGGGGCAAGGTCTGTTTGGTAAAATGCATCACCAGCGGTGCGCACTTGGACTATGGCTGCGTTGAAATTTAGTTTCTTATAAAAATCCAGTATGGCAATGAAGTCCTTTTTTTTCTTCTCAACATCATCTTCCGGGTTTTTGGGCCAGTCGATGTTGGCCACGGTAGCAATCCATACACCCCTGAATTCTTCCTTGGGTGCTTTTGAAACCGCACAGGATAGGAGCAAAATTAAGGGGATGAAATAAAGGATTTTTCTCATAAAGGCTAATAAAAAAGGCCTACGGTGAACTAAATGTAGGCCTTTTTTGAGTAAATCAATCTATTGTGCACGATTAGAAATGGTACCGTACAAAACCTTCCATGGCCTCATATTCAGCCATGCCCAAGGCGTTGTAACGATTGGCGGTATCCTTGTTCCTTTGCTCGGCACGTTGCCAGAACTCCCTTTCATCATTGCCGGGGAACATGGCGCTGTCCTTTTGGGATTGGTGTTTGAAGATGGCATTTTTCTTTCTTGACATATCCTTGGGTCCAATAGGTATGGCCATTTCCATATCTGCAATGTCCCATTCCTGCCATGCGCCCCTGTACAGCCACACATAACAGTTTCGAATCCAATCCACCCTGTCATCCTTTAATTTTTGCAAGGCCCTAAAAACACTATCCAGGCAGACCCTATGTGTGCCATGCGGGTCCGAAAGGTCACCTGCCGCAAAAATTTGATGGGGTTTCAATCTGTTCAACAAGTCGTAGGTTATTTGAATGTCTTCATCGGATAGTGGTTTTTTTCTAACCGCTCCAGTTTCGTAAAAAGGAAGGTTGAGGAAGTGTGCGTTCTCTTCTTTCACCCCGCAATATCTACAAGCTGCCAAGGCTTCTCCTTTTCTGATAAGCCCTTTGAATTGCTGCACCTCTGGACTGTCCACTTCGCCTGGTTTCTTGCTGGCCAGGAATTCGCGTACCTCTTTGAATTTCTTTTTAAGCTCTTTGTTTTCTTTTTGAATGTCGGTCGCGAAATCCAAAAATCGGATAACCTCATCATCAAATACTGCTATATTTCCTGAAGTTTGGTAGGCTACGTGCACATGATGTCCCTGATCTACCAGTCTTAGCAACGTACCTCCCATGGAAATTACATCATCATCGGGGTGTGGACTAAAGATGAGCGAAGTTTTTGGATATGGTTCTGCCCTTTCCGGTCTTTGACTGTCATCGGCATTGGGTTTTCCTCCGGGCCAACCCGTAATGGTGCGCTGTAGTTCATTGAACACATTAAGGTTGATTTGTTCGGCGGAACCGATTTCAGCGATCAGATTACCCATGCCGTATTCATTGTAATCCTCGTTTGTCAACTTTAAAATAGCCTTGCCCAATTTCTCCGATAACCAAATGGTTGCTTTCTTGATCAATTTATCGTTCCACTCACATTCCGTAACCAACCACGGAGTCTTTATCCTGGTCAAGTTGGAAGCTGCGGCACTATCCAGAACGAAATCACAATTTTCATGATGTTGAAGGAAGGTGGCCGGTACGGACTCCTTGATCTTTCCTTCCACAGCCTGGTGAATGATGTTCGATTTTCCTTCGCCCCAAGCCATTAGGATGATCTTTTTGGCTCCCATGATGGTGCCTACCCCCATGGTGATTGCTCTTTTGGGAACATTTTCTTCCCCAAAGAAATCACTGGCGGCATCCAATCGCGTAACCCTGTCCAAACGCACCAACCGGGTTTTGGAGTTTAATGAGGATCCAGGTTCATTGAATCCAATATGTCCTGTTCTACCGATTCCGAGAATTTGGATATCGATTCCTCCAACATTTTGGATTTTCTCCTCATAATCCATGCAATATTTTCTGATTTCCTCTTTGGATAGGCTTCCGTCCGGAATATGAACGTTGTACGGTTCAATGTCGATATGGTCAAAGAGGTGTTCGTTCATGAAACGCCTGTAGCTATGGATGGAAGTAGGGTCCATTGGGAAATACTCATCCAAATTGAAGGTTACGACGTTTTTGAAACTTAGACGACCTTCCTTGTAAAACTGTACCAGATAATCATAGACCTTGGTAGGGGTGGATCCGGTGGCCAAGCCAAGTACGGCTTTTTTACCCTCTTCTTGTTTTTGTTTGATAAGACCGGCAATTTCGTTGGCCACATACCAAGAGGCACTTTCTGAGTCTTGATAAATATGGGTGTTGATTTTTTCGAACTTGACAGTTTCAGTGTCCTGAGGTTCAAGTTTCGTTGGATTTTTGACCAATTCTTGCATGTTTTGTCGCTATTAAGGGTTTTAAACAGGACAAATATAGAATATTTTGCCGTTATTTGCAGTATTTTTGCTGTTTTTTGCTTTTTTAACACAATACTTATATTGAACCGTAGATAAACTGCATGATCTGGAATAGTTTTCTACTTTTGAATTTGAATCCAAATAAGATTATAATGCTCAAGGAAGAACGACATCGGGCCATTCTCAATGAAGTGGAACTCCATAACAGAGTGCTTTTGACTGATTTGGCCGAAAAGTTGGATGTTTCCATTGATACGGTAAGAAGGGATGTTAAAGAGTTGGATGCGGAGAATATGCTGACCAAAGTACATGGCGGAGCAGTGTCTTTAGGATTTGTAAACCAAAGCCCGGTCCGTAGCAATGTTTATGCACTTGACAAAAAAGTGAATATTGCAAAAAAGGCCTTGGCCTTATTGCGTAACAACAGTGTGATTTTGATCGATGGAGGAACCACTTGCCTGGAATTGGCCAGATTGTTGCCCACGAACATCAAACTCACCTGTTTCACCCTTAGTCTTCCGGTGGCAATGGAATTGTTGGCAAAACCCAACGTGGAAACCATATTCATTGGAGGCACACTTTCCAGGGATTCGCAAATTGCCGTGGGCTCCAGTACTATAAATGCATTGACCCAGATTAAAGTGGACTATAGTTTCATCGGGACGGGATATGTAGATACGGAATTTGGGCTGACCGAGTTTGACTGGGAAGTGGTGCAGACAAAGAAAGCGGTGATCAATGCTTCCAAGAAAACGGTACTTTTGTGCATATCGGAAAAATTGAATTCACAGCATCGTTTTAAAACTTGTGACCTGAATGTGATCAGTACCATGGTGACGGAACTGGAAGCTTGGGACAAGAAACTCGATGCTTTCAAAAATATGAACATACAATTATTGTAAGAGTGGTGGAAAAACACATTAAGATAACGGAGAAACCGTCTTTGTACGACCGATTGGAGGAGATGGACGCGTTGGAGATCGTATCCAACATCAATAATGAAGATAAAAAGGTGGCCCATGCTGTGGAGCAGGTTTTACCCAAGGTGGCCCAAGTGGTGGAAGAAACCGCAAAGCGCTTTGGAAAAGGGGGGCGATTGTTCTACATAGGGGCGGGTACAAGTGGTAGATTGGGTATTTTGGATGCTTCCGAGATTCCACCCACTTTTGGAATACCACATGATCGTGTTATTGGGCTTATCGCAGGTGGTGATTCTGCCATTAGAAAAGCAGTGGAATTTGCCGAAGATGATACCGCTCAGGCATGGAAAGACCTTCAGAAGTACAACATAAATAATAATGACGTCCTGATTGGGATTGCCGCATCAGGAACTACGCCCTACGTGTTGGGAGGAATTTCCGATGCCAAGGCACACGGAATCTTGACTGTGGGAATTACCAATAACCCCGGGTCGCCACTGGCTTTGGATTCGGATATTGCCATAGAGATCAATGTGGGACCAGAGTTTTTAACAGGTAGCACCCGTATGAAGAGTGGCACAAGCCAAAAACTGGTACTGAATATGATATCTACCGGACTGATGGTCCGCATTGGCCGCGTAAAGGGCAATAAAATGGTGAATATGCAACTCAGTAATACCAAACTGGTAGATCGTGGGACCCGTTACATTATGGAAGAATTGGGCTTGGGCTATGAAGAGGCGGAAAAGGCCCTTAAAAAGTATGGCTCCGTTAAACTGGCCGTAGAAGCCCTAAAGTAAACTTCAGTTTATTTAGGCACCAATTTAATAATACCTTTGCCTTCAATACCTACATAAATGTAACCATCAGGTGCTTGGCGTACATTTCGGACACGTCCCATGGCGTCCAACAGCTTTTCCCGGTAGACGACCTTGTTGTTCTTGATTTCCAATCGTTCCAAGTATTGAAAGGATAAGGAACCCACCAACAGATTCCCTTTCCATTTGGGATATTTGCTTGAAGAAACAAATGTCATTCCAGAAGGTGCAATGGAAGGTGTCCATTGATAGATGGGTTGTTCCATTCCTGGCCTGGAGGTCTCATCGGTGATTTTTGTTCCACTATAGTTGATTCCGTAGGTGATTATGGGCCATCCATAGTTTTTTCCTTTTTGGATAATATTGATCTCGTCACCACCCCTAGGTCCGTGCTCATGCTCCCACAGTAAACCTGTTTCAGGATTAACGGCCAAACCCTGTGGGTTTCGGTGACCATAACTGTAAATGGCCATTTTGGCCCCATTGGTTCCAATGAAAGGATTGTCTTTTGGAATACTACCATCGTCATGGATCCTATAAATTTTTCCGCCATCCCTTTTGATGTCCTGCGGATTCACGTCCCTGTCGCCACGTTCCCCAATAGAAAAGAAAAGATAGCCGTTACGATCAAACTCTAATCTGGATCCAAAATGTTGTCCGCGGGTACTGTTGGGAACAGCTTTGTACAACACTTGTTGGTCCACCAATTTGTTTTTGGAAAGTTTGGCCCTCATGATGGCCGTATTTCCACCCTTGTCATCCCCATCGCTGGAGGCATAGGAGAAATAGACCCAGCCATTTTCTTTGTAATTGGGATGCAATTCAATGTCCAGTAAACCTCCTTGGCCTCGATTGTATACTTCGGGGACATTTTCAATTTCGATGTTTTTCCCCGATTTGTGTAGGATCAGTTTCCCGGATTTCTCGGAAACCAGGATTCCACCATCTGGAAGAAAAGCCATGCCCCAAGGGTTCTGAATGCCTTCAACCACGGTTTCTACAGTAAAATCAAGGGTTTTCGGAAGATTTATGCCCAAATCGGGTTGTTGGGCGCAAGACGTACTAAGCAGTACAACGAAAAAATAGGGAAATAAGAGACTTTTTTTCATAGTTTTACGTTGAAATAATAGATTTTATAGATAAACGGTTACTTTTTGGTAATCGGGTGTGTTCAAGATAAAGAGATTTTTATAAGAATAGATAATTACTTATAGAATATTAAGGTCCCAAATCTGAAATATTCTCTTAACAAGACTTAACCCTATGCTCCCACAGAAAACAAGGCATTTGCTATATGTCGTGTTGTTGGTGTTCATATCAATCTTCGGTTCCACGGTATTGGCAAAAACAGGTGTCAACAGGATACTTACCAAAGTGGTATCCTCCATCACCGAGACAGATGCAGAAGAAAAAGCTCCGGTCCAAGCAACCGAAGCCCTAAAGGAAACCAACGAGGATCTGTTCACTCCTAGTACGGCAATGTTCGCAACCATCATTATTGGCGCAAATGAAGAGGTGGTATGTCCCAATGATGGAAGTACCTTGGCCAAATTCTTTTTATGTGGAACCAGTGATGTCAGGACCATTTCTCTTTCCCAATCCGGTAGCACATATCAATGGCAGAAGTTGGATCCCAATACTTGTGCCGCTACGGTGGTAGACGATTGTCCTACCATCAACGGAGCCTGTACATGGAACACCGTCGGAACCGGACCAACCTTTAATCTTTCCACTTCAGGTGAGTTTAGGGTAAGGGTCAATTCAGGACAGTATTACTATTTCAAATCTTCACTGAACCCCTTGGATCCACAATTGATCAAAGAGGATATCATTTGTGGGAATCCTGGTAGGGTAGAGGTGACCAATGTGCCTGCAGGATACGAATACAGTTTGAACACTGCGGCAGGACCGTACCAAGATGCCCCTTATTTTGATATTGCTTCACCAGGGGACTATCGTGTTTATGTGCGTTTGAAGAATGTTTCGGCCAGTGCCTGTGTGTTCCCGTCCAATTTGGTGACCGTAGGGGATTTGGATATCAACGTAGATGTTACGGCTAATGATATTCTTTGTAGTGGGGAGTTGGGTAGTATCGATGTTCTGGTATCCGGTGTTCCTGGTTTCTATACCTATCGATTGGTGAAAAACGGGGTGACCGTGGATACTTTTGGTCCAAATGGTGCCGATACCTATACGTTTGCCAATGTTAGCCCGGGAACCTATAGTATTAGAGTGGAAACCAACAACTGTTCTGAAACGGTTACAAACGATGTTAATGGCGATCCCATTGTAATCGGTGGGGGAATCAGTCCTTTGGCCGTTTCGGCTACCGCTTCGGATAGTTTTGGTTGTGGGGCCACATCGGTCAATGTGAATTTGACCACTTCAGGAGGTACCGCCCCCTACCGATTTAGCGTGGATGGAACTCCTTTTGGTTCGCCTTATTCCGGTACCACAAGCTTTACCGTAACCTCTGCTGGTACCTATTCCATTTTGGTGGAAGATGCCAACGGCTGTCAACGAAGTGCGTCCGTGGATGTACAGGATATTCCACCACCTATTTTCAACATTGTGGAACAAGATGCCAATTGCGGTGGTGCCAATGATGGTAGGGTGACCATCAACGTGACCAATGGATATGGCTATGAAATTGAATATAGTATCAACAATGGGGCAACCTTTCAGATAAGCAATGTATTTTCCAATTTGGCTCCAGGTTCCTATAATGTGGTGTTGAGGTACGAACAGGATTCCTTTACCTGTACTACGGCTCCCCAATCGGCCACAATTGGCACGCCATCGACCATTACGGCAACTGCGACCCCAAATAGCATTCCTTCCTGTACCAATGAAACTGGGGGGCAAATCACTATTTCTGGGGTATCCGGCGGTACGGCACCCTATGAATACAGCATTGGCTCTGGTTTCGGTACTAATCCTGTCTTTCCAAATTTGGGTGTGGGAACCTATACGCCCATGGTGCGAGACGCCAACGGTTGTGTACAGGCCCTTCCAGATGTGGTGTTCAATACGTTGAACAAGCCTACGGACCTTGCCTTCAGTATTTCTAGTTTGAATTGTATCACTACCACCGCTTCTGTTGACGTTGTGGTAACAGGTGGAACAGGACCATACACTTATGAAATCATTGCACCTTCTGCCAGTGCCATCAACAATGGTACTAACAGCACCTTTACCGGATTGGGATTGGGTACTTATACGTTTAGGGTAACGGATAATGTGGGTTGCTCCTATGATGAAAATTATGCCATTACCGATATCAGTTCCATTGGTGTTGCCGCCCAACAGACCAAGGTGGTTACCTGTGTTGGAGGTATAGACGGTGAAGGACGCTATTTGGTGGATGGATTTAATTCCACTTACAGCTATAGTATCGATGCAGGGCCAGTTTTTACAGGGCAAAGTAGTGGTATAGTGCCTTTAACTGGATTACCTGCAGGTAGTTATGTTATTTCCGTAACGGATGAAGAAACCAATTGTACCGATACAGCTACTTTGGTTATCGAAGAACCTTCCACGGCTTTTGACATTTCTGGGCTGGATGTTACAGCCATGAGCTGCCAGAATGGAAATATTGGTGCCGTGCGCATCAACACTGTTGGAGGCTGGGGAGGAAATCGCTATACCTTGATCCAACCCGATAGTTCCGTGCGCGGACCTAAAAATGGCAGCACATTCTCCAATCTATCACAAGATGGAACCTATCAGGTTCGCGTTACCGATGCCAATGGTTGTACAGTAACTGATAGTTTTACCCTGACCCGTTTGGATGCTCCTACCTTGACCTTGGACAATGGTGCTTCGGATTTCTGCTATGATAATTTTACCGCATCCACGTTGGTGGTGAATGCCGCTGGTGGTTTGGCTCCATATCAATATCGGATCAACAACGGTGTCTTGGGCGCCAGCAATACATTTGCTGGGTTAACGCCGGGTACTTACACTATTGAAGTGGTGGATGCCAACGATTGTAGAGACACGGTTACGGCTACCATTGCACCTCAGGTGATTGCAAATGCGGTCACCATTCAAGAATTGGATTGTGCGGGACCTCCGGGACAGATTCAGGTGAATATCAGCAACGGATATACTTCAGGTGGTAATTATGATATTTATGAAGTGAGTATCAACGGGGCAGCCTATACTTCGGACAATAACAATATTACGGGAACCTCCTTTGTGTATAGCGTCCCCAATGATGGCTCCATTATTTCGGACACCACTTTTCAGTTCTTGGTGACAGATAGCAGGGGATGTACCACGGAATCCAATATGGTGACCATTTCACCACCTGAAACCATTGCGGGTTCAGCGGTAGGAATCGATACCCAATGCGGCGACAATACGAGCGGTATCGTGCAATTGATTCCAGATACTACCCAAGGGGTTCCTCCTTATACATTTAGTAACGATAACGGGGCCACTTTTGGAACCCAAAACTACTTTTCTGGTTATGGACCCGGTACCCATGGTGGTTTCGTGATCCGTGATAGTAGAGGGTGTGTGAGCCCAGAATATACTGTAACCATCGGGGCCAGTGATCCTTTGGATACCACTGCGACCCCAACCAATGCCATTTGTTCGGCAGGGGCGGTGAACGGTTCCATTTCAACAACCATCAACAATGGTGTAGCACCGTTTGATTATATTTTGTTGGATGTGGCCGGTAATTTGGTAGCTTCCTCCACAGGAACAGCAAGTACCACCGTGAACTTTCCAAATCTTCCTTTGGGCAATTATACCGTGGTGACTACCGATGCTTCAGGATGTGAGGACCGTGATGAAGTGATCATCGATCAAAATCAGTTGGATTTGATTCCTTTGGACCCAGATCCCGCTATTTGTTCCGATACATCCTTCCCATATCGTGTTCAAGCGACTGGAGGAACGGCGCCTTACGAGTTTAGATTGGTGGGAGATCCGATATTTCACCCTGCAACATCAGGTGGAGATACCTATGACTTTACCGGTCAGGTGGTTCCGGGTGTTACCTATTTTGTGGAAGTAAGGGATGCCAATGGTTGTACTTATATTGAAGAAATTGATCCTATTGGCCCTTCCAATCCTGTTACGGTGGTGGCAACCACTACAGCGGCATCCTGTAACGTTTCGGGTAGTGGTTCCATTGACTATGAAGTTTCGGGGTTCCCAAATAATCCGGCAAATTTTACGGTAACACTTCAGAATACAGATACAGGTGCTACCGTTTCAGGTCCCAATACTTTTACTAACGAAATACTTCCGTTTTCAGATACGTTTACAGGTCTTGCACCTGGTAATTATCAAATCATTGTAAATGACACCGATACCGGATGTAGCGGAAGTACCTTGGTCTTTATTGGCTTTAGTTCCCCATCCATCACCATTGATAATTTTGTGGAAGCAACCTGTAATGCAGGAGCTTTGGTAACCGTTAGGGGATTCGGAGGAACTGCACCTTTCAATTATGCCTATGTGCCATCAGGAAGCCCTGCACCGACTGTTTTTGCGTCGGCAACCACTTTTGAAATTCCGGGACCTTATCCAACCGATTATGATTTCTATGTTCAGGATGCCAACGGTTGTACCGCTCTGACCACATTGACCGTGACCCAGGAGGCGGGGGTTCCAAATCCTGTAATCGATGTGGTGAACCAATGTACGGCAACCAGTGGATACCAAATCAATATGGTTTCACCATTATCTACAGGATCTGGTCTTCCTGAGGAAACCTTCCAGTACGATATTGGTAGCGGTTTTCAAACAGGTACCACTTTTATCGTGCCTAATCCAGGTAGTTATGTAATTACGGTGAGGGATGGCAATGGCTGTACCAATACGGTCACCGCAGAAGTATTCGATTTCTTTGCCATTACGGCGGATGCTACCTCATTCCCAACCTGTAATGCGGGAGACGGAGTGATTACGGTAAACACCACGGGAGGTAGTGGAAATTTTGAATACCAATTGAGGGATATGGATAATGGTATGGCCAATATAGGACCTCCACAGTACACCAATGTATTCAACAATGTTTTGCCTGGAAACTATAATATTTTGGTTACGGATTTAAATTCAAATACCGCTCCACTGTGTTCCGATGAAGCCATTGTGAATGTATCCACCGTGAACAGTCCTGTGATCACGGCAACTCCTAGCAGCGATGTAACCTGTTTTGGAGCGGATAACGGAACCATTTCGGTTGAATTGCAACCAGGAAGCGATACGGATACCCCGTTAAACTACATTTTGTATGTTGGAGCTACATCAACGATCGTGGCCGGACCGCAAGGTTCTCCGGTTTTTGATGACCTTCCGCCCAACACCTATCAGGTTGAGGTGGTTTCGGATAGGGGATGTACCGATCGCTCAGGCAATATCTTGATAGATGAGCCAACCGAATTGATGGCCAATGCCGTGAACACCCAATTCAGTTGTAATCCGTCCAGTAACCAATTCAGTACGGCAACCATCACCATCTATACCGATACCAATGGAGATGGAACGGGAACCGCTACGGGAACGGGTCCCTACACCTATAGCATGAACGATGGTACCCCACAATTTGATGGTACCAACTTCCAGACGAGCAATACCTTTGAAGTCATCGATAATGGTACCAACCAGACCATTATTTTAACTGCAAGGGATCAAAATGGTTGTGAGGAAACGTCAACCGTGACCATAAACACGCCGACGGATATCACTTTCAGCTATAATGTGAACCAAATCACTTGTGATGCTTCGGGAACAGGCGTTGCGCCAGGTTCCATCGATATTATCGTAAACGAAGGCCCTGGAAACTACGAAGTGGAAATCTTGCCTTTGGGCTCAGAACCTGCAAGAAGTTCAGGTGGTACCGATCGTGTTACTTGGGATATTTCCACACCAGGGGATTACATTTTTGCCGTGACCGATGTGGGTAGTGGAGGTTGTACCTATTTGACCACGACCATCAACATGCCCGAGTACAACAATATTGAAGCTATCATTGCCGAGGTACAGCCTGTTACCTGTTTCAACGGAAATGACGGGGTGATCAGTTTGCAGATCAACAATTATAGTGGCGTTTATAATTATGAGGTATTCAGCAGAAACAGTTCAGGAGTTGAAACTTCTACCGGTGTGACAGGTACTTTCGATACTAATTCGCCCATAAACACCCCAGAATTAATTCCCAATGTGCCCGCAGGTAATCTTGTGGTACATATTGAAGCCATGGCATCACCATTCTGTGATGAGATCAGTAATGTGGTAACTGTTAGATCTCCGGATAGGACATTGACCGTGAGTGCTGTCCAAACTTCCCCGGTAACCTGTAATGTTCCTGGTTATGGTGAAATTACGGTAGCAGGTGATGGTGGTTGGGGAACCTATCAATACCAATTGATGGATTCAGGTGGAAATATCTTGGTCGATTATCCCAATACCACTCCGGTGTTCGAAAATCTATCGACGGACACCTATACCATCAATGTGAGAGATCTTAGGGGATGTGAATCTTCTACAAACATCAATTTACCATTGCCAACCCCTATTGCTGCGGATATCCAAATCGTACAACAATTAGCTTGTAACAACGATAACAATGGTATTATAGAAGCGTATAATGTGGGGGGTGGACAAGGCCCCGGCAATTATCTGTACCAGTTGAACCGGATTACGGACGGGACCAATAGCGGTCTTCAGACTACCCCAACCTTTGCCAATTTGTCGGCAGGGGATTATACCATCACCATTTTTGATGGTTGGAACTGTAGTTTCACAACTATACCGATCACCGTTCAGGATCCAGAAATTGTGGTTGCGGAATTGGTGGAACTTCAACCTCCAGGTTGCGGAGATTTGGGTAGAATGGAACTCATGGTCACCAATCCGGAAGCGGGAGTGGATTATTTCTACCGCAGATCAGGTACTTCCGACCCTTTTATTCCTTTTGGGGCTGGAATGACCAATGTGGAAATTGCAGCCGATATTACCCTGGACCCAGGGCCATTCCAATATGATGTGCAAAATTCCAACGGTTGTCCTTTTGAAAGATCCAACCAGATTTCGTTGGATCCTGCGGCACCTTTGGTCATTGCCTTGGATTTGACCAACGCGACCATCAATTGTGCAGGGGAAGCAACAGGTATCATCCGTTCTGAAGCTTTTGGGGGTATCGGTAGTTATATTTATACCTTGGTGAATTCCAATACATTGCCGCCCAATACGTCAACCATAGTCAGACCTGCGCAAACTTCAGGTATTTTCAGGGAATTGAACCCAGGAACGTATTATGTGTATGCAGAAAGTGGAGGGTGTACCGCCATTTCCGACCCAATCGTGATCGACCCAAAACCACCTTTGGTATTGGAATATTTGGAAGCTGTGCCCGTAATGTGTGCCGGTGATGCGAACGGACAGATCATTATTGAGGCCAGTGGAGGTACCGGGGCTATCCGATATTCCATTTCGGACAATTTGAGTGAGTTTTTTGAAGGAAACGACCCGAATAATCCCAATAGAAAAATCTTCAACGATTTGGCTCCTAGAACCTACGATATCATCATTCAAGATGATCTGGGTTGTACCATTACCAGAACGGTGGAGATTACCCAACCTATGGAATTGTTGGCAGGGGTAATTTATACCACTCCGGAAACCTGTATGGGCGATGGTGACGGAACTATGACCCTTCAGGTATCAGGTGGAACCGCTCCTTATTTCACTAGCGTAAATTCTGCGGAGGATGCCGATTTTGTGCAAAACGACACCATGTTCTTTGAAAATCTTCAAGGTGGTGAAACCTATGTGATTTTTGTGAGGGATGCCAATGGATGCCAGACCAACGTGGTGGGCGAAATAGGCATTGGAGTGGACATTGTGGCCGAACCTGTTGTGGAATATGGCTGCGAAGGAATCTTCCCGAATAGCACCACTACCATTAATATTGCAGATAGTTCGCAACTTTCAGATCTTCTCTTCTCTTTGGATGTGGATGATGTGGAAATGGCTACCGATCAGCGCGTGTTCGGAGATCTTCCTGCTGGAGAACATACTGTTTTCATTTATCACGCCAACGGATGTGTAACGTTTGTGGAGTTCTCCATTGATGCATACGAACCATTGACTTTGGAAGCCATCAAAACAGGACCCAATGAGGTGACCGCCATGGCCACGGGTGGATTTGGAGGCTATGAGTATTTCTTCCAAGGGGAATCCTACGGAGAAGTGAACGTGTTCAACATCAATGTCGATTCCAATATCAGCATTATGGTACGCGACCAAAATGGTTGTGTGGCCAATTTAGTTATGCCGTTCAATTTTGAAGGGATGCCTACAATGCCGCCATTCTTCACCCCGGATGGTGACAACCTTAACGATTATTGGTATCCAGGAAATAGGGAGTATTTCCCGGATATTGATGTAATCATCTATGACCGTTATGGCAGGGTAGTGGCGCGTTTGGATCAAGTGAAGAAATGGGATGGTAATTATGATGGGAAACCTTTGCCTACTGGAGATTACTGGTATGTGGTAAATGCCAACGACAGGGAAAAGCAAAGATTCGTGGGTCATTTCACTTTGTATCGATAACGAGCAGGTTTTACCCCATAATAAAATGACATTTTTTGGATGGACAATGCTGTTTCAAACTGATTTAAATCATGGCATATCAAGTATTTGTGATGTAGTTTAGGTTGCTTGTGGATAAAGGAGCTCCGATTTCCCTTTCGTAAGTGTTTAACTTAAAATTAAAGATCATGAAAAAGCTATTGTTAGTTCTTTTTGTGATGGGAATTGTAGCACCTATGCAATCTCAAATCATTAAGACGGAGGAATTGTCAGAGGTAGTTGTGTATGCCACAAATTACAAGTATCTGAACAGTATTGACACCAAGGAGGAGGCATCCATTCCTGTGGAAATGCTAAGACGTAAAGTAGCAGCTTTTGATGTTAAGGAATCTGGGTATTATCAAGATGATTACGATGTTTATAATATCGAATTCTATATTCCAGAAGGTAAAATCCTAGCTGCATATGATAAGGACGGAAAAATTATCCGTACTGCTGAAAGATTCAACAACATTAACCTGCCCAATTCTGTTAAGGAAGCTGTTTTGGAAAGATTCCCCGGTTGGACCATCACCAAGGACACATACATTACCACGTATTACGATAAGAAAGGTGTCACCAAAAAATACAAATTGAAATTGGAAAATGGGGACAAGGTGTTACGGGTGAAAATGGATGAAACTGGTGAATTTCTATAACCGAACAGTTGAGGTTGGTTATATTGTGGACCATAATAAACTAAACGAGTATTGATGATACAGGTGGATAGAAATAGGTGGCCACCGAAATTCATGAAAATAGTAAGGAACAATTATGGTAAGTAAAAGCTTAAAAATTAATTGAATGGCCCAACACGCTAGCTAGTTTGGGCCATATTTTTTGGATTACTACCAAATCCAAAACTATTAAGAGGAGAAATTTGCATTTCAATAAAGCGGCAAAAGTTTTAAAAGGTCTAGATAGAAATCTCAACAAAATTTTTATTTTTGCAATCCGTTTTCGGGATGTGGCCCTTCGGTAAGCTCGGGATAAACTGCACCACTGTTTACAGCTATTCTTGAGCAAGTTCAAAAGCCACGATCATCAGAAAACGAATTTAATGATCGGGATGTGGCGCAGTCTGGTAGCGTACACGCATGGGGTGCGTGTGGTCGCTGGTTCGAATCCAGTCATCCCGACTTACCTTATTTAAGTAAAATCAAAACACTGTTTATCTTATGATTTTCAGTGTTTTGTGTTTTTAGGCATATCGTTTGAATTCATTTAAAACCATCTAAAATCATATCAAGCGTGTTCCCATCGGGAGCAAACACTTACAGTTCTTGTTGTAACTTTAAATGACTTTTAGAACCATTTTTCTTGTGTTTTGACTTTCACAGTATTCACACTCTAAAAGGTTACAACATGCAGAAAAACAATCGTTTAACAATCAATTTCTTTACAAGAAAGCACAAGGTTCAATCCGAGAACCTAATTGTCTATTGTAGGATCACCATCGATGGTGAGCGCACCGATTTTAGCATAAATCGGGAGATAAAAGCCAATTTATGGGACAATAACCGGAAAAGAGGCAAAGGTTTTTCCAGTTATGTGATTTCCCTGAACAAGTACCTAGACCAAATTTATACAGGACTACATGAGGCCCATAGATTGATGATGGCAGAAGAAAAAGTTATCACTCCACTATCTATTAAAGCAAGATTTTTTGGGGAAGATGAGGGTGGAAAAACATTGAAACAATTGATTGCCTATCATAATGGAACCATGCACACTTCGTTGCGCCCGGGAACAAGAAAGAACTATCACATCACAGAAAGATGTGTAGGTTTATTTTTAAAGGAAGAATATGGGATGGAGGATATAAGGCTCAAAAAATTGAATTATCGTTTCATATCCGACTTTGAACAGTACCTAAGAAAGTACAGGCCATCAACACGGACCAAGTGCACCAATAATGGTGCCATGAAACACATGGAACGGCTTAAGAAAATGTCAAGATTGGCCGTTCGATTGGATTGGATAACAAAAGACCCTTTTGAAAATTATAAGCTTCGTTTCGAGAAAACTGAACGGGAGCACTTGACAAAACGAGAGTTGCGGTTAATTGAAGAGACCACTTTCAAAAAAGAGGGGGTTGAGAAATGCAAGGATGTGTTTCTCTTCTCGTGCTATACTGGCCTATCCTATATCGATGTCAAGGCATTGACACCAGACCATGTTCTTAAAGGTATAGATGGAAATGATTGGTTGTTCACCAAACGTATAAAGACGGACGAAAAACTCAAGATACCCTTACTTCCACAGGCAAAGGAAATCATCAAGAAATATGAAGACTCGCCTGAAAGAAAAGTGATGAAAGTCCTACTACCTGTTTACAGCAATCAAAAGGTCAATTATTACCTAAAGGAAATCTGCAAAGCTTGTGGGATAAACAAGAAGGTGACATTCCATACGGCTAGACACACTTTTGCCACTACAATAACCCTTTCCAACGGTGTTCCTATTGAAACTGTTTCAAAAATGCTCGGCCATACCAAACTATCCACGACCCAGATTTATGCAAGGGTACTGGATTATAAAATTGGGCAAGATATTCAGGACTTAATAGAAGTAATGACAAAAGGGAATGTGGAATGATTAGTGGATAAGCCGGGTAAACTGACCCACCTTCGCCGGATAAAACTGACCATAGCAAACGAACTGCCCAGATTTGATCTATCCTTGGGTTAAACTTAGTTTTTATTTTTTAATTTTCTTCTCATCGATTC
>NZ_JAAAMI010000008.1:0-103661 GCF_010500845.1 Flagellimonas sediminis
CTTCCAAGGTAAGGGTATTTCCACTCAAGCTAAGTGCTTGGTCGTCTGTATTGTCCAAATATCCGCTCAGGTCCACGTTGCCACCGTCCTCAAGGGTCAGGGTGTTGCCGCTCAGGCTCAAGGCCTGGTCATCGGTTCCGCTGTTATTGAAAACGGATAGGTCCACACTGTTACCATCGGCGATGGATAGGGTGTTCCCTGATAGGTTCAAGGTCTGGTCATCGGTATCCGTGTCAATGGAACTGATGTCGATGGTGTTGCCACCGGTGATGCTCAGATCCGTTCCACTCAATGATAGGGTCTGGGCATCCGTGTTCACACCTGAAATATCAATTGTGTTCCCTTCGGAAATCGTCAGGTCGGAACCTAAAATACTCAAGGTCTGGTCATCGGTATCAGTATCGATACTACTGATATCGATGGTGTTGCCTCCTGTAATGCTCAGATCGGTTCCGCTTAAGGAAAGGGTCTGGGAATCCGTATTGGTATCTATCAGAGCCGCCAAATCAGCCAATGCTACAGAATAGGTATTGCCCTCCGAATCTGTAATGACCAAGTTGGTGTTGGTGCCATCTATTCCAAATGAGGCGACCGTAGTATTGGTATCCGTTAAGCTATCACTTAAACTACTCAAGTCCACATTGGCACTTCCGCCGTTTTCCAAGGAGAGTGTTAACGTCTTGGAAGTTCCATCAAAGGTGAACCCTGTCAACTTTTGACTATCCGTCGATGTTAATTCCCATGAGTTACCATCCCAAAAGTAAATGGTACCGGTATTGGTATTCACATAAATATCCCCAATATCGGCACCAGTGGGGCTTACAGCCCCTGGGCTGGAAACATCGGTTCCTTTTAGGACTTCACAATTACATTGATCCTGTAGGGTTACTGTAGTTTGGGAAAAGGCAATTCCTGTAAAAAGTAAAAACAGTAGGGCAACTATGCTCTTTTTCATGAGGTTACTATTGGTTGAGGCTCGGTATTCGTATGTTTTTTGTTGTTGTAGTTGTTCCATTATTGGCGATTCTGACAAGACAGAACACCTCGAATTTTACAACTCCCTACAAAATTACCTTTACCTATAGGGGTAGAAAATATTTGTTGTGTACTAGTTAAATCTAACAGTATAGCCACCAAATTCTGAGGTTACTCTTTAAAGTTTTTATCATTTTTTAAGACTGTTCATCGATGAGACCTGAGAAATACATAGGCTGGAGCCACCTCGATAAGTTTAAAATTGTATATAAAATCTTACATTTTTAAATGCCTATTTAATGTGATATCACTCATTTTCGAACGATGTCATTTCAAAACAAATAGATTGAATTGCCAAAAGAAGATTAGAAATAAAGAATTTCGTAAGGTTTGGCCCAAAACAAAATGACCCTCCGAGGAGGGTCATTTTAGATCTTTACAAATTGATTGTCAATAATTTATCATTCAAATATGATGAATTCTGAACGTCTGTTCAATTGATGTTGCTCTTCTGAGCAACGAACACCGTTCATACATTCATTCACCAAGCGGGTTTCCCCGAATCCTTCTCCTTGAAGTCTATCCTTGGCTATGCCTTTAGAAATCATATACTTAACTGTAGACTCAGCTCTCTTTTGAGATAACCACAGGTTATAGGCATCATCCCCACGGCTATCAGTATGAGAATTTACCTTGATCTTAAGGCTTGGATATTTTTCCATGGCCACAATCACTTTCTGAATCTCAATTTCAGCATCGGGCCTGATGTTGTATTTGTTCAAATCGAAATAAATGGTACTTAACTGCAATAGCTTGGCCAAATCGTCACCGAACCCTCCGGTAACCAAATCCCTTTCCAAATAAAAGTCGATAATCCTTGGCTTTCCATTTGATTTACCCAGATATTCTTCCGCCGGAACATACCCATCCCTAGATGCCCGAACAAAGTTTCCTTTGGAACAATCCAATTGCAGGAAGTAATTCCCATTCGAATCCGTAATAGTAGAAGAAATCTCGTTGTTCTCCTCATCGATCACCTTCACGGTGGCACCTGCCAAAACTTCGTTGGAAATGCGATCCCTTACCGTACCCGACACATCCTGGATGCAATCCAATACCAAAGGTTCGTTTTCCACAAATGAATAGATGTCGTCATCCCCCATACCTCCTTCCCTATTGGAAGAAAAATATCCGGTTTTTCTTTCGGGATCAAAAATAAAAGCGAAATCATCACTTGGGCCATTGATCGGCTTACCCACATTTACTACTGGCTGGTCATAATCGTCAAAGGCAATCTTAGTGGCAAATACATCCAATCCACCCAATTCGAAATGGCCATCAGAAGAAAAATACAAGACCCCATCAGAAGTAATGAAAGGGAAGGTTTCCCTGGCCATGGTGTTGATGTTTTTACCCAAATTTACAATGGGTCCATAGGTGCCATCACCAATAATATTGGTCATGAATATATCCGATTGTCCCAAACTTCCGGGCATATCGGAAACAAAATACAATCGTTTTCCATCTGGACTCAACGCAGGGTGAGCCACAGAATAAGAATCACTGTTAAATGGTAGTTCTGTAATATTCGTCCATTCACCGTTCACTTTTTCGGCACTGTAAATCTTCAATCGGGTAATACCTTCGCCATCCTTGTATTTTTTCCCATCCATGAAATTGTTTCGGGTAAAATACATGGTGTTCCCATCCTTGGTGATTACTGAGGTGGACTCGTGGAGTCTGGTATTGATCTCGCCCTCTAACTTCATCACATTGTCAGTAGAAGCACTATCCGCATTTACCTTGTATAAATCCAAGAAGTCCCTAGAATTCCATGTATGGCGGTATCTTGCCAAATTTCCGGTATCACGATCAGAAGCAAAAATGAGCCCCTTTTCGTAATAGGATGCAGCGAAATCAGAGTACTTACTATTATAACCAAATGGTTTAACGGTATACCTTCCCGAGTTCTCCTCGATCTTGGTCATATAATCGTCATCAAATCCGCCGGTATAGGAAGCCGTCATGCTTTTGAATTCCTCCATTAAGCGAGCTGCTTCATCATAATTGCCAATGGATTTCAAACTTTGGGCGTAACGGAACACATATTCCACTTCCATTTCATCTGGAAATTCCCCTTCCAGTTTTTTATAGATTTCCGCTGCTTCTTGGTATTTGGCATTGAAATAATAGGAATTCCCCAATTTCTTCAATAGGTCAGGAGAAGAATAGCCTTTGTCCAATACTTTTTTATAAATATCGATGGCAGGACTGAAGGAATACTCCCGATAGCGCTCATCGGCCTTCTCTATGGTCCTATCAATCTTTTTGTCGGGAATGCTGTCCTGGGCGGCCATTTTGGCCACCGAACCTGAAAGTACAATAAGTAAAATGAGTATTCTTTTCAGCATCCTAAACTATATTAAAAGAATCTTGGTGATACGGTTCTTTGGAAACTCTTCAGCAACTCCACTCTCAAAAATATCTCGAAGGATCCATCGTTGAACTGAGTTCCGCCCAATTCGGTGGTTTCCCTGTCATACGCCAAACCAACCATCAATTGCTCTGTCAGTTGGAAGCCGACCAAGCCGCTCAAAGCGGCGTCCCAACGGTAAGCGGCTCCAAAACTGAACTTGTCCGCAAACAAAAAACTAGCGGAAACATCCACTTGCAATGGGGCGCCACCCACCGCCTTGGTCAATAATGCCGGTTTAAACTTCAAGTCTGGACCCATATCGAATACATAACCGGTAATGAAATAAAAGTTGATGCGCTGGGCCGATAAAAAGTTAACCGAATTACTGGTATTGTCGTTGTCGAAATATTCGGTCTCCAAAATATTGGGTGCCGATAAACCTGCATAAAAGGTATCGGTATGGTAGTAAATGCCCAATCCGAAATTGGGCGTGAACTTGTTGTCTATATTGTTTTGGTTCACCACTTCTTGATCAAAGTTGCGGAGCCCATTAAAATCCAAACTGATCATATCGCCGCCTGCCTTTAAGCCGAAGGATAACTTGGCATCCCTGGCAAATTCCAACGTATAGGAAATGGCCGCATCCAAATAGGTCTGTTGCACCACCCCGTCACCAATATTGTCGTTCACCACAGAAATACCATAACCCAACCTGCTATTCCTGATGGGGGAATGTAGGTTGATAGTAAAGGTCTCTGGAGCACCGTCAAGTCCAACCCATTGGGAACGGTACAATCCGGCAAAACTCAATTGCCCGCGAGATCCGGCATATGCAGGGTTTACACTTAATGTATTGTACATATATTGAGTGTATTGGGCATCTTGCTGGGCATATAACCCCACGGAGATCATTCCAATAACTATCAACGTAAATAAAAAACGCATTCTTACCATTCTATCAATATGTTACCTGCTTATATAGATATATTCGGAATCCGTGAAACTGCCTTCATCCGTTTCGTAGTTAAAGATATAAAAATACACTCCTGCTGGGAGATAATCGTTGACACTCAAAGAAGACCTTCCTCTTGAACGGCCATCAAAAACATTGTTGATGTTATCATAGTTCGTGCCTTCATATACGGCAACACCCCATCTATTGAAAATCTTCAACGTGCTGGATTTGATCCTATCAACACCCCTGATGAAAAGGAAGTCGTTCTTCAAATCGCCGTTCGGTGTCAGCATTTGGTTCACTTCAATTTTGGAATCGTCATCAATACCATCCACGGTTACCGTCACAATTGCTGAATCGCAATTTTCAGAATTGGATGCTTCGCAAATCGTATAGCCGATGGTATAGGTACCGTCTTTTGTGCCAGGAATCACCATTACGCTGCCATCTTCATTAATGACGAGTTCATCCGTTGGGGTCGATGTTAAAATCACATCATCCAAGGTAACAGATTCACCGTTCAGCGTATCATTACTTAGCACGTTACTGTTTGGAATGATGCCTTCTGCATCGGCTTCATAACTATCATCCACGGCATCGATAACATTTACCATAGGTTCCGTTACCTCGACTATCACCGAGGCTGTATCACAGTTTTCCATATTCGCTGCCTCACAAATAGTGTAGTTGATGGTATAGGTGCCTTCGGCCGTACCCGGGCTAACGGTTACACTACCATCTTCATTGATAGTCAATTCAGCAGTTGGTGTTGACGACAAAATGACATCTGCCAAAGTCACAGGGGTTCCGTTCAAGGTGTCATTATCCAAAACATTGCTGTCTGTAATCAATCCGCCATCGGTATCAGCACTGTAAGCATCATCTACTGCATCTATTATATTGGCCATCCCTTCGGCAACCTCCACGGTTACGGTTGCAGTATCACAGTTTTCCATATTCGCTGCCTCACAAATGGTGTAGTTAATGGTATAGGTACCTTCAGCAGTACCTGGAGTCACGGTTACACTGCCATCTTCATTGATAGTTAATTCAGAAGTTGGAGTGGATGTTAAAATAACGTCCTCAAGGGTTACAGATGCCCCATTAAGCGTATCATTATCCAAAACGTTACTACCTGCAATTGCACCGCCAGTTGTATCCGCATTGTAGGCATCGTCCATGGCGTCAATAACATTCGAGGTGCCTTGTGTCACTTCAACAGTCACGGTTGCCGTATCACAATTGCTTGGATTGGCTGCTTCGCAAATGGTATAATCGATGGTATAGGTTCCTTCTGCAGTTCCTGGGTTTATGGCTATGGTGCCATCTTCGTTTATGGTCAGCTCAGTAGTTGGGGTCGATGTCAAAATCACATCCCCCGGAGTTACCGGTGCACCGTTCAAGCTATCGTTGTCCAACACATTGCTGTTTGGAATCACTCCGCTGGCATCGCCACTGAACGAATCCTCAACCGCATCGATGACATTCGAGGTGCCTTGGGTCACTTCCACCGTAACGGTTGCCGTGTCACAATTGGTTGGATTGGACACTTCGCAAATCGTATAGTCAATAGTATAAGTGCCTTCTGCTGTACCTGGGTTTATGGCTATGGTGCCATCCTCGTTGATGGTCAGCTCAGTGGTTGGGGTCGATGTCAAGATCACTTCCCCAGAAGTAACCGGGGCCCCGTTCAAGGTATCGTTATCCAGCACGTTGCTGTTGGGAATCACTCCGGATGTATTGCCACTAAAGGTGTCGTCCACCGCATCGATGACATTCGAGGTGCCTTGGGTCACTTCCACCGTAACGGTTGCCGTGTCACAATTGGTTGGATTGGACACTTCGCAAATCGTATAATCAATGGTATAAGTACCTTCTGCAGTACCTGGGTTGATGGTAATGGTACCATCTTCGTTGATGGTCAGTTCTGCCGTTGGAGTCGAGGTCAATATCACATCTCCTGGAGAAACGGGTGCACCGTTTAAGGTATCGTTATCCAATACATTGCTACCTACAATTCCTTCACCGGTAGTATCGGTACTGAAAGAATCGTCGACAGCATCAAGAGTATTCGCTCCCACCTGAATGGTTACTGTCGCCGAAGCACAAACATTGGGATCCACAGCAACGTTGCACACTTGATAAACTATTGTTACCGTAGTATTGGATTCTTCCAAAGTTGGTGTATAACTCAAGATTCCTGTCTGAGCATCCAGGCCAACAGTACCCAAAGCACTTCCACCAATTTGGGAAAGGGAAGTTATCCCTACATTGTTCCCATCATTATTAGGCAGAAAATCATCATTTTCCAAAATATTGATGGCTACCTCAGTAAGCGCTGGGGTCGACCCTGAATCGTCCATTGCCGTTGCCTTTAATGGATTTGGATCAGTGCCGTTCGGATTTCCATCATTGTCACAATCCAATGCATTCCATTCCGCCGAAGGCGTCAAGGTTACACTTTCTGGCTTATAATCACATGGATCCAACGGATCGGTGCCATCTTTCTTTTCGTCTTCATTGGTTACCCCATCACCATCGCAATCGGAACTATTCCAAGTGGATGACGGACTAACAGATTGGCTTCCCAAAATAAAATCACAAGGATCATTAGGATCGGTGCCATCTTCTTTTTCTTTACCATTGGTCACTCCATCGCCGTCACAATCGACGGTCAGGTAGCCACCACTTTGTGGTAAGGTTACATGCTCAGGATTATAATCGCATGGGTCCAAAGGATTGGTGCCGTCTTCCTTTTCATCACCATTGGTCACTCCATCGCCATCACAGTCCAATTGTTTCCACGAATCTGATGGTTCACAATTTTGATGCTCCCAAACAAAATCACAGGAATCCAAAGGATCGGTGCCATCTTCTTTTTCTTTACCATTGGTAACCCCGTCACCATCACAATCCAATTGCTTCCATGCATCGGATGGTGTACAATTTTGATGTTCCAAAATAAAATCGCAAGGGTCAAATGGATCCGTTCCATCCTCAACTTCCTTTTCGTTGGTCACCCCATCACCGTCGCAATCCATTTTATTCCAGCTATCAGGAACAGTACAGTTTTGATGTTCCACAATCAAATCACATGGATCGAAGGGGTCCGTACCATCCTCAATTTCCTTTTCGTTGGTCACCCCATCACCGTCACAATCCATTTTTTTCCAGGAATCCGGAACGGTGCAGTTTTGATGTTCCACGATCAAATCACAGGGATTTAATGGATCTGTCCCATCTTCCTTCTCCTTTTGGTTGGTAACCCCATCCCCATCACAGTCCATATTTTTCCATGCGGTGGTCGGAGCACAATTTTGATGTGCCAAGATAAAATCACATGGGTCATCTGGATCAGTGCCGTCCTCTTCTTCCTTGTCACAGCTCACCCCATCACCATCACAATCGGTAACAGAAGTGAACATTATACCAAAAGAATTGGCATGATGGCTATCGATACGCTTTTGAAAAGGGTCCCAAAGACCCGAAAGATTCCAAAGGGAATTGTTGGATAATTCACCTACTTGGTACACTTGGTTATCCCAAGAACCATTAAAAGGCAAAGTATATGAAGGGGCAACACTAAGGGAAGAAAATAGTCCAAAAACCCATAATAGGGCGACAACACGAATATGTCGGACTAGACTGTTCCCAAGTCTTACAAAAGTAATGTTCTCCATAAATGATAAGTTTTGGTCAACTGATCACCATGGCAAAATATAGGTTCCCGTAAGCGTAAGAAATTGGGGTTTCTTCGTAATTCTAAGTGTTCTTGTGCTTTGACACACCACTTCTCAATTTCGTCACATATTTAAAGCATTTGAAGCTCACTGCCTATTTTAATCGATAAAAGGCGTATTCCTCATCATTATTGACCATATCTGCTGTTGCAACAAAAAGATAATTGGGGGTATCTCCTGAGAAAGAACAAAAACGGGGGGAAATTACTCCACTTTTTGGTTCTGAAGAATTTGAACACCTTATTTTTTCCCAATAATATCAACAATTCCCAATCCATTCATAAATGTGGCCCAAAACAGATAATTACCCTATTTTTGCCGAAATTTTTGTTGATGGATTTTGAAAAGGAAATAGCAAGAAGAAGAACCTTTGGGATTATCTCCCACCCTGATGCCGGGAAGACCACACTTACCGAAAAACTGCTTTTATTCGGTGGGGCCATCCAAGAAGCTGGTGCCGTAAAAAGCAATAAAATCAAGAAATCGGCTACCAGTGACTTTATGGAGATTGAGCGTCAGAGGGGGATCTCTGTGGCTACTTCTGTTTTGGCCTTTATCTATAAAGACAAGAAAATCAATATCTTGGACACGCCAGGTCACAAGGATTTTGCCGAAGATACCTTCAGGACCTTGACTGCCGTTGATAGTGTGATTGTTGTGATCGATGTGGCAAAAGGTGTTGAGGAGCAGACCGAAAAATTGGTGGAAGTTTGCCGCATGCGCAACATTCCCATGATTGTGTTCATCAACAAATTGGACCGGGAGGGCAAAGATGCCTTTGACCTTTTGGATGAAGTGGAACAAAAATTAGGGCTTTCCGTGACCCCATTGAGTTTCCCAATCGGGATGGGATACGATTTTAAGGGCATCTATAATATTTACGAGAAGAATATCAACCTATTTAGCGGTAACAGCAAAAAAAACATTGAGGAAACCATTGCCTTTGATGATATTGAAAATCCTGAACTGGAAAAAATCATTGGTGCCAAAGCCGCCCAAAACCTACGTGACAACTTGGAACTGGTCAGTGGTGTTTACCCTAATTTTGATAAGGAAACCTACTTAAAAGGCGAACTGCAGCCCGTTTTCTTTGGGTCTGCCCTGAACAATTTTGGTGTCCGTGAACTCTTGGACTGTTTTATAGACATTGCCCCATCCCCTAGGGCCAAAATGGCAGAGGAGCGTTTGGTAAAGGCCAACGAAAAGGAGTTTTCCGGATTTGTCTTTAAGATCCATGCGAACATGGATCCCAAACATCGTGACCGCTTGGCATTTGTAAAAGTGGTATCCGGTACTTTTGAAAGGAACATTCCCTACCTACATGTGCGGCAAGATAAAAAATTGAAGTTTTCCAGCCCCAACGCCTTTTTTGCAGAAAAGAAGGAGATTGTGGATATTTCATTTCCCGGGGATATTGTGGGACTTCATGATACGGGAAATTTTAAGATTGGGGATACCCTTACCAGTGGGGAAAAATTGCACTATAAGGGCATTCCAAGCTTTTCACCCGAGCATTTTAGGTATATCAACAATGCCGATCCGATGAAGGCGAAACAATTGTTCAAAGGTATTGACCAGTTGATGGATGAAGGCGTGGCCCAGTTATTTACCTTGGAACTGAACGGAAGAAAGGTCATAGGAACGGTTGGTGCACTTCAATACGAAGTTATCCAATATCGATTGGAGCATGAATATGGCGCCAAATGTACCTATGAAAATTTCCCGGTATACAAGGCTTGTTGGGTAGAACCCACGGACAAAAACAATGAGGAGTTTGCCGAGTTCAAGCGGGTAAAACAAAAATTCCTGGCCACTGATAAACGGGGACAGTTGGTATTTTTGGCCGATTCACAATTTTCACTGCAGATGACACAACAGAAATATCCCTCGGTAAAACTGCACTACACTTCAGAGTTTGAATAAATATTAAATGTTCCATCAAGCACAGTCGAGATGTTTATCAAGCTTACACATCATCTAGTTCACGACTGTACTAGAACTGACACGTATTGTATTTTACTTAGATGAATTTAAGCTTCGCCAGTTGGTCCGAAATTCAATGGAATAGCTGGCTGTTCATAATCCTTGATGGGTCCATGAGCCTTTTCAAAACGGGCCACGTTTTCATTCAAAGCCTTTAAAAATTTTTTGGCATGCTGCGGGGTAAGGATGATCCGACTTTTCACCTTTGCCTTGGGAGCTCCCGGCATCAAACTAATAAAATCGACCACAAATTCCGATACGGAATGATTGATGATGGCCAAATTGGAATACGTTCCCTCAGCGGTTTTCTCATCCAATTCTATATTGATCTGTTTTTGATTTTGGTTTTGTTCTGCCATAAATGTATTTCTTAAGCATAAAAAAACCCTGACCGTTTGGCCAGGGTTTCGTTTTTATTTAGAATTTGAATTCCTCTTTTCGGGCCATGATTTCATCATATTCTTCTTTTGAGCCTACTATGATACTGTCATAATCCCTCATACCGGTACCGGCAGGAATCTTGTGTCCAACAATCACGTTTTCCTTCAATCCTTCCAAACCATCAACTTTACCGTTTACGGCGGCTTCGTTCAACACTTTGGTAGTTTCCTGGAACGACGCTGCGGAGATAAATGATTTGGTCTGCAACGAAGCCCTTGTGATACCTTGAAGGATCGGTGTAGCTGTGGCTGCAACCGCATCCCTTGCGGACACCAAGTTCTTGTCCTCCCTCTTAAGGATAGAGTTCTCGTCCCTTAGCTGACGGGCTGTCACAATCTGACCTGGTTTCAACCTTTCGGAATCCCCTGCATCTTCCACAACCTTCTTACCGAAGATTTCATCGTTCTCATGGATGAAGTCGTCCTTGTGTACCAATTGGTTCTCCAAGAAGATGGTATCTCCTGGATCCTCGATCTGCACCTTACGCATCATCTGTCTCACCACAACCTCAAAGTGCTTGTCGTTGATCTTCACACCCTGTAAACGGTATACTTCCTGAACTTCGTTCACCAAGTATTGTTGTACCGCAGATGGTCCTTTGATCGCCAAGATATCCTCTGGAGTGATAGAACCATCGGACAAAGCCATACCAGCACGTACGTAGTCATTTTCCTGAACCAAGATCTGGTTGGAAAGTTTCACCAAGTACTTTTTCACCTCTCCGGTTTTGGACTCAATAATGATCTCACGGTTACCGCGCTTGATCTTACCGAAAGATACCACACCGTCAATTTCAGTTACCACAGCAGGGTTGGATGGGTTCCTTGCTTCAAAAAGCTCGGTTACCCTAGGAAGACCACCGGTGATATCCCCTGCCTTTGCAGATTTACGTGGGATTTTTACCAAGATCTTACCTTCCTTGATCTTCTCACCATCATCTACCATCAAGTGGGAACCAACAGGCAAGTTGTATGAACGAATGGTTTCTCCTTTACCGTCTTTGATCAAAAGGGTAGGGATCAAACGCTTGTTCCTTGATTCGGAAATAACCTTTTCTTGGAAACCGGTCTGTTCGTCGATTTCAACCTGATAGGTCATACCCTGCTCAATATTCTCATATGCGATCTGTCCTGTAAACTCGGAAACGATAACACCGTTATAAGGATCCCACTGACAAATCACGGTACCTCTGGCGATTTTCTCCCCATCCTTCACGAACAATTGGGAACCATAAGGAATGTTATTGGTACTCAACGTAATACCGGTCTTCGCATCGATGATCTTGATCTCGGTAGTCCTAGAGATCACAATGTTGGTTTTGTTACCCTCATTGTTCTCCCCTTCTACCATCCTAAGGTCTTCTATTTCGGCAATACCGTCAAATTTGGATTCCAAACGGCTATCCTCGGAAATGTTACCGGCAATACCACCCACGTGGAAGGTACGCAATGTCAACTGTGTACCAGGTTCCCCAATGGATTGTGCAGCAACCACACCAACGGCCTCACCTCGCTGTACCATTTTGTTGGTAGCAAGGTTTCTACCATAACATTTGGCGCAGATACCTTGGGCGGCCTCACAGGTCAGCGCAGAACGTACTTCCACTTTCTCGATAGGAGCAGCTTCCACTTTCCTCACATCGGCTTCGGAAATTTCCTGGCCGGCCCTCAGGATCAACTCCTCGGTCAATGGGTTATATACATCATGAAGGGAAACCCTACCCAAGATTCTTTCACCTAGGGATTCTACAATTTCCTCATTCTTTTTCAAAGCTTCTACCTCAATACCGCGCAACGTACCGCAATCCTCAATGTTGATGATCACATCTTGGGATACATCCACCAAACGTCTGGTCAAGTAACCAGCATCCGCAGTTTTCAAAGCGGTATCCGCAAGCCCCTTACGGGCACCGTGGGTTGAGATAAAGTATTCCAAAATGGACAATCCTTCCTTAAAGTTGGAAAGGATCGGGTTTTCAATGATCTCTCCACCACCAGCAGTCGATTTTTTAGGTTTGGCCATCAAACCACGCATACCGGTCAACTGACGAATCTGCTCTTTAGAACCCCTCGCACCGGAATCCAACATCATATATACAGAGTTGAATCCTTGTTTGTCCTCACGGATACGCTTCATGGCCAATTCGGTCAACATAGCGTTGGTAGAGGTCCAAACGTCGATTACTTGGTTGTATCGTTCGTTGTTGGTGATGAGACCCATGTTGTAGTTCATCATGATACCATCAACCTGCTCATTGGCCTCGGCGATCATTTCATGTTTTTCGGCAGGGATAATAATATCTCCCAAGCTGAAGGACAAACCACCCTTGAAGGCGAATTCGTAACCCATGGTCTTGATCTTATCCAAGAAATCAGCGGTAGTCGGTACATCGGTTACCGCAAGAATGTCCCCGATGATGTTTCTAAGGGCTTTCTTGTTCAATACGGTATTGATGTATCCTGCTTTTTCTGGCACAACGGTGTTGAACAATACACGGCCTACAGTGGTCTCGATGATCTTGGTCACCAATTCTCCTGCTTCGTTGAAATCCTTGGTCCTTACCTTAATAATGGCGTTCAAGGCCACTTTCTTCTCATTAAAGGCAATTTCCACTTCCTCTGGGGAGTAGAAGGTCAACCCTTCACCCGCAACAGGCTCCTCTGGAGTAGATTTTTTCTCTTTGGTCATGTAGTACAGACCCAAAACCATGTCTTGGGAAGGTACGGTGATCGGAGAACCGTTGGCAGGGTTAAGGATGTTCTGTGAAGCCAACATCAACAATTGAGCTTCCAAAATGGCCTCTGGCCCCAATGGCAAGTGAACTGCCATCTGGTCCCCATCAAAATCCGCGTTAAATGCGGTACAGGCCAATGGGTGCAAGCGGATTGCCTTACCTTCAATCAGTTTTGGCTGGAACGCTTGGATACCCAATCTGTGCAATGTGGGGGCCCGGTTCAACAATACGGGGTGTCCTTTTAGGACGTTTTCAAGGATATCCCATACTACAGGCTCCTTCTTGTCAATGATCTTTTTGGCAGACTTAACGGTCTTTACAATACCCCTTTCGATCAACTTACGGATGATGAACGGTTTGTAAAGCTCGGCCGCCATGTCCTTTGGAAGACCACATTCGTACAATTTCATTTCCGGTCCAACGACGATTACGGAACGCGCGGAGTAATCTACACGTTTACCCAAAAGGTTTTGACGGAAACGACCTTGTTTACCTTTCAAAGAATCAGAAAGGGATTTCAATGGTCTATTGGATTCAGTTTTTACCGCAGATGCCTTTCTTGTGTTATCGAACAACGAATCCACAGCTTCCTGAAGCATACGTTTTTCGTTACGCAAGATCACCTCCGGTGCCTTGATCTCCATCAAACGCTTTAAACGGTTGTTACGGATGATTACCCTTCTGTACAAATCGTTCAAATCGGAAGTGGCGAAACGGCCACCATCCAATGGTACCAACGGACGCAATTCTGGTGGGATAACGGGAATCACCTTCATGATCATCCACTCGGGTCTGTTTTCCCTGTTGTCCTGAGATTCACGAAGGGCCTCAACCACCTGAAGGCGTTTCAACGCTTCGGTCTTACGCTGCTTGGAAGTTTCGGTATTTGCCTTGTGACGAAGTTCGTATGACAATTGTTCCAAGTCGATACGCGCCAAAAGGTCGATCAAACACTCGGCACCCATTTTAGCGATGAACTTGTTGGGGTCCGTGTCTTCCAAATACTGGTTTTCAGAGGGAAGGGACTCCAAAATGTTCAAATATTCCTCTTCGGTCAAGAAATCCAATTTATGGATTTCCTCTCCTTCTGGTCCTTTGGCAATACCTGGTTGGATGACTACATACCTTTCGTAGTAAATGATCATGTCCAACTTTTTGGAAGGCAATCCCAAAAGGTATCCAATCTTATTCGGCAATGAACGGAAGTACCAGATATGTGCCACAGGAACCACTAGGTTGATATGCCCTACACGGTCCCTACGAACTTTTTTCTCTGTTACTTCAACACCACAACGGTCGCAAACAATACCACGGTAACGGATACGCTTATACTTACCACAGGCACACTCATAGTCTTTTACTGGACCAAAAATACGCTCGCAGAACAATCCATCGCGCTCGGGCTTGTGCGTTCTATAGTTAATGGTTTCAGGCTTCAACACCTCGCCACGGGACTCTGCCAAGATAGACTCTGGAGAAGCCAATCCGATGGAGATTTTGTTGAACCTTTTTGGTGCGTTATTGTCTTTTATTCTAGCCATAACAATATGGTGATGATATAATTAATATGTATAGTGTTCTATTCTTCCAATCTGATATCCAAGCCCAAGCCTTTAAGCTCGTGCATCAATACGTTGAAAGATTCCGGTAATCCAGGTTCTGGCATGGTCTCGCCTTTCACGATGGATTCATAGGTCTTGGCCCTTCCGATCACGTCGTCGGACTTCACTGTCAAAATTTCCCTTAGGGTAGCTGATGCTCCGTAGGCTTCCAATGCCCATACTTCCATCTCACCAAAACGCTGACCACCGAACTGGGCCTTACCACCCAATGGTTGTTGTGTGATCAAAGAGTATGGTCCGATAGAACGTGCGTGCATCTTATCATCCACCATGTGGCCCAATTTCAACATATAGATCACACCAACGGTAGCGGCTTGGTCAAAACGTTGACCGGTTCCACCATCATAAAGGTATGTATGTCCAAATCTTGGCACACCAGCTTTGTCGGTAAGCTCGTTGATCTCGTCCAGAGTAGCACCGTCAAAGATTGGGGTACCATATTTTTGGCCCAATTTTAAACCTGCCCAACCCAATACGGTTTCGTAAATCTGACCAATGTTCATCCTTGAAGGTACACCTAGTGGGTTCAATACAATATCCACTGGGGTTCCATCCTCCAAGAAAGGCATATCCTCTTGACGGACGATACGGGCCACGATACCTTTGTTACCGTGACGACCTGCCATTTTATCACCAACTTTCAACTTACGTTTTTTGGCGATGTATACTTTGGCCAACTTCATGATACCTGCTGGAAGTTCATCCCCCACGGAAATCGTGAATTTATCCCTTCTTAAGTTACCCTGAATGTCATTCAATTTGATCTTATAGTTGTGCAAAAGATCGGCCACCAATTCATTGGTATCTTCGTCAGTTGTCCAGCTTCCGCCAACCAAGTGGGCGAAATCGTCAACAGCGTTCAACATTTTGATGGTGTATTTCTTTCCTTTTGGAAGTACTTCTTCACCCAAATCGTTAATAACACCTTGTGATGTTTTACCGTTGATCAGACCAAACAATTTCTCGATAAGGATATCTTTCAATTGTTGGAACTTCACTTCGTAATCCATCTCCAATCTGGTGATGGCTTCCTTATCCTCGGAACGTTTTCTCTTATCCTTGATGGAACGGGAGAACAATTTCTTGTCGATAACCACACCGCTTAAGGATGGGGATGCTTTCAAAGAGGCATCCTTAACATCCCCTGCCTTGTCACCAAAGATGGCACGCAACAGTTTTTCTTCAGGTGTTGGATCGGATTCTCCTTTAGGAGTGATCTTACCAATCAAGATATCGCCAGGTTTTACTTCGGCACCGATACGGATCATACCGTACTCGTCCAAATCCCTGGTCGCTTCTTCGGATACGTTTGGAATATCATTGGTCAACTCCTCAGCACCCAATTTGGTATCCCTTACTTCCAAGGCATACTCATCAATGTGGATAGAGGTAAAGATGTCTTCGCGCACCACTTTTTCAGAGATTACGATCGCATCCTCGAAGTTGTACCCTTTCCAAGGCATGAAGGCTACCTTCATGTTCCTACCCAAGGCCAATTCACCTTTTTCGGTAGCATATCCTTCACAAAGTACCTGACCTTTTTTCACCTTGTCCCCTTTTCTAACGATAGGTTTCAAGTTGATGCTGGTACCTTGGTTGGTCTTTCTGAACTTCACCAATTCGTAGGTCTTGGAATCTTCTTCGAAGCTTACTAAACGCTCTTCCTCGGTTCTGTCATATTTAATGGTAATCTTCTGTGCATCCACATATTCCACAACCCCATCTCCTTCGGCATTGATCAATACCCTGGAGTCAGTGGCTACCTGTCTTTCCAAACCGGTACCTACGATAGGAGATTCTGGACGCAACAATGGAACTGCCTGACGCATCATGTTCGATCCCATCAACGCACGGTTCGCATCATCATGCTCCAAGAAAGGAATCAAGGAAGCAGAAATGGATGCAATCTGGTTGGGGGCAACGTCGGTATAGTTTACTTCCACTGGGTCAACCACTGGGAAGTCACCTTCGTCACGAACAATAACCTTATCGCGCTCAATAGTACCATCATCGGCCAATGGAATGTTGGCCTGGGCAATCTTCATTCCTTCTTCTTCCTCTGCACTTAGGTAAATATGGTTTTTCACATCTACTTTACCATCTGCCACCTTACGGTAAGGAGTTTCCAAGAAGCCCATGCTGTTCACTTTCGCAAATACGGACAAGGAAGAGATCAAACCAATGTTCGGACCTTCAGGTGTCTCGATAGGACACAACCTTCCGTAGTGGGTATAGTGAACGTCTCGCACCTCGAAACCGGCTCTTTCACGGGAAAGACCACCTGGTCCCAATGCGGACAATCTTCTCTTGTGTGTAATCTCCGCCAATGGGTTGGTCTGGTCCATGAACTGAGACAACTGGTTGGTACCGAAGAAAGAATTGATCACGGAAGACAAGGTCTTGGCGTTGATCAAATCGATCGGGGTAAATACTTCGTTGTCACGAACGTTCATACGCTCACGGATGGTACGGGCCATACGGGCCAAACCTACCCCGAACTGCTGGGACAATTGTTCCCCAACGGTACGTACACGACGGTTGGACAAGTGGTCGATATCATCGATCTCCGCTTTGGAGTTGATCAACTCGATCAAATACTTGATAATGGTGATGATGTCTTCCTTGGTAAGAACTTCTTTGTCCATACCGATGTCCAAGCCCAATTTCTTGTTCATCCTGTAACGACCAACTTCACCCAAAGAGTAACGCTGATCGGAAAAGAACAATTTCTCGATAATACCACGAGCAGTTTCCTCATCGGGCGGCTCGGCATTACGCAATTGTCTATAGATGTGCTCTACCGCTTCTTTTTCTGAGTTGGTAGGGTCTTTTTGCAATGTATTGTGGATAATGGCATAGTCAGACTGTGCATTGTTCTCCTTGTGAAGCAAAATAGTCTTCACGTCGGCATCAATGATCTCATCGATATGCTCTTTTTCCAAAATAGTATCACGGTCCAGGATAATCTCGTTACGTTCGATGGAAACTACTTCTCCAGTGTCCTCATCTACGAAATCCTCATGCCATGTGTTCAACACCCTAGCGGCCAATTTACGGCCCAATACTCGGGATAGTCCGGCTTTGGTTACCTTAATCTCTTCAGAAAGGTCGAAGATCTCAAGAATATCCTTATCCCTTTCAAATCCGATGGCTCGGAAAAGGGTGGTTACCGGTAATTTTTTCTTACGGTCAATATAGGCGTACATTACACCGTTGATGTCCGTAGCGAATTCGATCCAAGATCCTTTGAAAGGGATAACCCTTGCAGAGTACAATTTGGTTCCATTGGCGTGGAAAGATTGCCCAAAGAAAACACCGGGCGATCTGTGCAACTGGGAAACCACTACCCTTTCGGCACCATTGATCACGAACGTTCCACTTGGGGTCATGTATGGAATGGTACCCAAGTACACATCTTGAACGATGGTCTCAAAATCTTCGTGTTCTGGATCGGTACAATAAAGTTTAAGACGTGCCTTTAACGGAACGCTATAGGTAAGTCCACGCTCGATACATTCTTGAATGGAATAACGTGGTGGATCTATGAAGTAATCCAAAAATTCCAGTACGAACTGGTTTCTGGTATCAGTAATTGGAAAATTCTCCATGAAGGTGTTGTAGAGACCTTCGTTCCCTCTTTCGTCAGATTTGGTTTCAAGCTGGAAAAAATCTTGAAATGATTTGATCTGAATGTCCAAGAAATCCGGGTATTCCGGTATGTTCTTAGCGGATGCGAAATTAACTCTTTCAATAGTGTTTGTGAACATCTATGGACAAATTTTGAACGTGAATACTATTCGGGTCTGTGTACGGCTTTATACACTCCTTATTAAAATAGGCTAAGGTCTAACCATAAAATGGAAAGACCTTAACCAAACTTGTATGCAAAAAGCTATTATTTAAGCTCAACTTCTGCTCCTGCTTCTTCCAATGATTTTTTGATGCCTTCGGCCTCATCTTTGGAGATGCCTTCCTTAACAGCTTTAGGTGCGCTGTCAACGATGTCTTTAGCCTCTTTAAGACCAAGACCTGTCAATTCCTTAACCAATTTAACTACTGCCAATTTAGAGGCACCAGCTGCTTTAAGGATTACGTCGAATTCGGTTTTTTCCTCAGCGGCTTCTTCAGCACCACCAGCGGCACCACCAGCAGCAACAGCTACTGCAGCAGCAGCAGGCTCGATACCGTATTCGTTTTTAAGGATGTCAGCCAACTCGTTTACTTCTTTTACGGTAAGGTTTACCAACTGTTCTGCAAAATCTTTTAAATCTGCCATTTTTCTATCGTTTAATGAAAATGTTTAAAAATATACTTAGTTTATTGTGCGCGAATTACTTCTCAGATAAGGTTTTAAGGATACCGGCCAATTTGCCTCCACCTGACTTAAGACCAGAAATAACGTTCTTGGCAGGTGATTGCAACAATCCGATGATATCCCCGATAACTTCTTCCTTGGACTTGATATTTACAAGTGCTTCCAAGTTTTCGTCACCGATATAAACAGCCTCTGAAATAAAGGCTCCTTTCAACAAAGGCTTTTGAGATTTCTTTCTAAAGTCCTTGATAAGTTTAGCTGGAGCGTTACCGGTCTCGGACAACATCATGGATGTATTTCCTTTCAACACGCCTGGTAATTCACCAAACTCCTTATCAGAAGCTTCCATTGCTTTTGCAAGCAAGGTGTTCTTAACGACCGCTAGTTTAATGTTTGCCTTGAAACAAGCCCTTCTTAGGTTGGCTGTTGCAACAGCATCCAATCCTGAAATATCGGCCAAATAAATATTGGCGTTTTCAGCTAACTGTGCAGTCAAATCTTCTATTACGATTGCTTTTTCTTCTCTTGTCATAATTTAAATATTGAACTACCAGTTAAATTAAACTGCTTTAGGATCTAATTGAACACTGGGACTCATGGTACTGGACAAGTGGATACTCTTCATGTAAACACCTTTTGCAGCTGAAGGCTTCAATTTTACCAAGGTATCGATCAATTCCTTGGCATTACCAGCGATTTTATCAGCTGGGAAGGATGCCTTACCGATTGCAGCGTGTACAATCCCGGTCTTATCAACTTTGAAGTCAATTTTACCAGCCTTCACTTCGGAAACGGCTTTACCAACCTCCATTGTCACAGTTCCTGTTTTTGGATTGGGCATTAAACCCCTTGGACCCAAAACTCTACCTAATGGACCCAATTTTCCCATAACGCTTGGCATGGTGATGATCACATCAACATCAGTCCAACCGTTTTTGATCTTATCCAAATAATCATCCAACCCTACAAAATCGGCTCCGGCTTCTTTAGCCTCTGCTTCTTTATCGGGAGTCACCAATGCCAAAACTTTTACGTCTTTACCTGTTCCGTGAGGAAGGGTAACAACGCCACGTACCATTTGATTCGCTTTTCTTGGATCTACACCCAAACGAACCGCGATATCAACAGATGCGTCAAATTTTACATTGGTTATTTCTTTTACCAAAGCTGATGCCTCCTCCAAAGAATAGAGCTTGTTCCTGTCTATCTTGGCTTGGGCCTCTTTCTGCTTTTTAGTCAATCTTGCCATTTACTAATTTGCTTTAAGATTTTAAAAAGGTTTGGTTCCTGACAGCTTAAGACCCATAGATCTTGCTGTACCAGCTACCATACTCATTGCAGACTCAATGGTAAATGCATTCAAATCAGCCATTTTGTCCTCTGCAATAGTTCTCACTTGGTCCCATGATACGGTACCATTCTTCACCCTGTTAGGTTCGCCGGATCCTTTTTTAATCTTCGCTGCTTCCATCAATTGAACTGCCGCAGGTGGTGTTTTTACAACAAACTCGAAAGACTTGTCTGTGTAAACGGTGATAGCAACAGGCAATACCTTGCCCTGTTTGTCCTGCGTACGAGCATTGAACTGCTTGCAGAACTCCATGATGTTAACACCGGCAGCACCTAAGGCGGGTCCAACCGGTGGCGACGGATTCGCAGCACCTCCCCTAACTTGTAATTTAACTACCTTACTTACTTCTTTTGCCATTGTTTCTAATTAAATTAAAAGTTGTGTCAATTGGAAGCAACACAGCTTTTTATATGTAACAGCTCTTATTATACTTTTTCAACTTGCATATAGCTGAGTTCCAATGGGGTCTTTCTTCCGAAAATCTTCACCATGACCTCCAGCTTACGCTTTTCTTCATTGATTTTTTCAACAGTTCCATTGAATCCGTTGAAAGGACCATCAATAACCTTAACCGTTTCACCCAACACAAATGGAATGGATACATTGTCCGTATTGACGGCCAACTCGTCCACTTTCCCCAACATACGGTTCACCTCTGATTTTCTCAAAGGCACGGGATCCCCACCTTTGGTTTCCCCCAAAAAGCCAATCACGTTGGTGATCGAGCGGATAATGTGCACCATTTCTCCACCCAAATTGGCTTTGATCATGATATATCCAGGAAAGTAAACCCTTTCTTTGTTGATTTTCTTTCCGTTTCTGATCTGTACAACTTTTTCGGTAGGGACAAGAACCTCGTCAAGGTAGTCACCGAAACCGGCGCGCTCTACCTCGCTCTCAATATAGCCCTTGATCTTGTTCTCTTGACCACTGACCGCTCTTACCACATACCATTTTTTCTCCAGAACCTCAGACATACCGATCGTTAACCTATTAATTTTTCAAAATACAATCTGATCAATTTACTGAAAAGGGAATCAACCCCCCAAGTTGCCAATGCGAACAAAATTGAGAACACGGCTACAATGACCATCAAATTAGATGCCTTGGCTCTTTCCAACCAAGTAACATTGTTTTTCAATTCCTCGAATGATTCCTTTATATAAGTGATCATAATTATTCTTGTATTTTCCAGCACTGGAAAAGAAACTTCCTTCGTCTACGCTCAGGATAAACTTCTCGTCACTGTGCTATTCTTTCTGTTTGCACGGGAGGAGAGACTCGAACTCCCGACACCTGGTTTTGGAGACCAGTGCTCTACCAACTGAGCTACACCCGTTTATAATTACACTGAAAGGTATCCCGGGTAAACCGAGACACCCTTTAGTGTACTATTTATTGTAAAATGATTAATCTAGAATCTCAGTAACCTGACCAGCTCCTACAGTTCTACCACCTTCACGGATAGCGAAACGTAGACCTACGTTCAACGCGATAGGCTGGATCAAATCAACAGTGATTGTCAAGTTGTCACCTGGCATAACCATTTCAACACCATCAGGAAGGTTGATGTTACCGGTCACGTCAGTTGTACGTACGTAGAACTGCGGACGGTAGTTGTTATGGAATGGGGTGTGACGACCACCTTCTTCTTTTTTCAAGATATATACCTCAGCTTTGAATTTAGCGTGTGGCTTCACGGAACCTGGCTTACAGATAACCATACCTCTTTTGATATCGGATTTCTCGATACCTCTCAAAAGAAGACCTACGTTGTCACCAGCTTCACCTCTATCCAAAATCTTACGGAACATCTCAACACCGGTGATGGTTGATGTCAATTTCTCAGCACCCATACCAATGATTTCTACAGGGTCACCTGTGTTTGCAACACCAGTTTCGATACGGCCGGTAGCAACAGTACCACGACCGGTAATAGTGAATACGTCTTCAATAGGCATCAAGAATGGCTTGTCTTTCTCACGAACAGGCTCCTCGATCCAAGAGTCAACAGCTTCCATAAGTTGCATAACGGTATCAACCCATTTTTGCTCACCGTTCAAAGCACCAAGTGCAGAACCAGCGATAACAGGACCGTTGTCACCATCGTACTCGTAGAAAGAAAGCAATTCCCTTACTTCCATCTCAACAAGCTCCAAAAGCTCCTCATCATCCACCATGTCAACTTTGTTCAAGAAAACAACCATACGTGGAATACCTACCTGACGACCCAAAAGGATGTGCTCACGTGTTTGTGGCATTGGACCATCGGTTGCAGCAACAACCAAGATGGCACCGTCCATCTGAGCAGCACCAGTAACCATGTTCTTTACGTAATCCGCGTGACCAGGACAGTCAACGTGAGCGTAGTGACGGTTAGCTGTTTGATACTCTACGTGTGAAGTATTGATAGTAATACCTCTCTCTTTTTCCTCTGGTGCATTGTCGATGGAGTCAAAGCTTCTCTTCTCTGAAAGACCTGCATTTGCCAATACAGTAGTAATAGCAGCAGTCAATGTAGTTTTACCGTGATCCACGTGTCCAATGGTACCAATATTTAAGTGGGGTTTGGAACGATCAAAAGTTTCCTTTGCCATTTTAAAATAATTTTAATCTTAGTTTATATTAGTGTACAAATCGTTTTGAGCCAATGAGGGGATTTGAACCCCTGACCTCTTCCTTACCAAGGAAACGCTCTACCCCTGAGCTACACCGGCCTATGGGTTTTCAGGTTTAGAGTTTAAAGTTGCAAGCACGCTCGCCAAAACTTTAACCTTTTTATATGAAACCGCAGTTTCAAATCTAGAGCGGGAGACCGGGTTCGAACCGGCGACATTCAGCTTGGAAGGCTGACGCTCTACCAACTGAGCTACTCCCGCATTTTTTTCGGGGCCTGAACCCCGGACAATCACAATTTCAAAAAAACTTCCACTCTTCAAATTGCCTTCGGCAATTTTCGTGGGGAGAGCAGGATTCGAACCTGCGAAGGTGAAAACCAACAGATTTACAGTCTGTCCTCGTTGGCCGCTTGAGTATCTCCCCGCCTTATTTTCAGTACTTTACGAGCCGATAGAGGGACTCGAACCCACGACCCCGAGATTACAAATCACGTGCTCTAGCCAACTGAGCTATATCGGCATTTTGAACCCCTTTCGGTCACAAAAAAAGTCCGCTATTTCTAACGGACTGCAAATGTAGAGATATTTTCTTTTAATCAAAATAAAATTTCAAAAATTTTGATCAGGCCTTGGCCCTTAATTTTTCCTTGCGCTTAACCAACTGTCTTTCCAATGAACTGCATGCAGAATCCACTGCCTCTTCAAACGTTTTGCACTGCTTTTTTACCATAAACTTGTCGCGCGGTACCGAAACCATGATTTCCACTATCTTGTTCTCTTTCGTACTCGTGTTGTCCACTTTTAAAAAAACCTCCGAATCAATGACCTTGTCATAAAATAGATCCATCTTATCCATTCTTTTTTGGATAAAGTCGAGGAGCTTACCATCAGCTACAAAATTTACCGATTGTGCATTTACTTTCATAAGACATAGTTTTTAAAGTACTGTCAAGCGACAGTGGAGTTAAACAATACAAGAAACTCTCATTTCTTGTTTCTGGGATGGGCCATTTGATGTACTTTCTTCAATTCGGCTATGCTGTTGTGTGTGTACACTTGAGTAGATGCCAAACTTGAATGACCCAATAATTCCTTCACGGAGTTTAAATCTGCGCCCCTGTTCAACAAATGGGTTGCAAAGGTGTGCCTTAATATATGTGGGCTCTTTTTTACCTTGGGGGACACTAAACTAAAATACTTATTTATGGTACGATAAACAAGTGTTTCATAAATTTTAAGACCATCTTTTGTTAAAAATAGATAAGGTGAAGAAGCGCTGTTTTCAAGTTGGGAACGTGCCTCCAAATAAGCATTTATCTGCTGCACCATGGTTGTAAGCAGTGGTATGATGCGCTCTTTGTTCCGTTTGCCCAACACCTTCAAGGTTTGGTTGCCCAAATCGACATCGACAAGCTTAAGGTTCACTAGTTCAGCCCTTCGCATACCCGTGGCATACAACAGCTCCACAATCAGCCTGTCCCTTTCCCCTTCAAAACCTTCCTCAAAGGGAATTTCGGTAAGGATAAGCTCCATTTCAGGTTCGGAGAAGGGCACTTCTATCTTTTTCTCCGTTTTCAGGGCCCTGTGTTTGGCCAGTGGGGAAACAGATATCTCGCCTATTTTAAGAAGAAATTTGTAATAGGCCTGGAGAGAAGATATCTTTCGGTTAATGGACCGATTGGACACCTCTTGGTTGGAAAGGGATACGATCCAACTACGAATCAGTGGATAACCTACGTCCTCAATACTTTCCTCATCATAGTTTTCCTTGCAAAAGCTTGCAAATGCATCCAAATCTTTTCCGTACGCCTTAACAGTATGGTCAGAATAATTTTTTTCCAGTTTAAGGTACGATATGAAGGCTTTTAAGGACATATCCCAAAGGTAGCCAAATTGGTATTTCCTCAAGTAACAAAACAAAAAATCCCGTTCCGGTATGGAACGGGATTTTGATATGGTGATCAAAAACCTATACCTCCTCTTGATCCCTCAAGCCTTGGATGTACTGGGCTTTCTGAATTTCAGCTCTACGCTGTACAGAAGGTTTTGTGAACTGCTGTCTGCTTCTCAACTGACGCATGGTACCGGTTTTGTCAAACTTACGTTTGAAACGCTTTAAAGCTCTATCGATGTTTTCTCCTTCTTTAACTGGTATGATTAACATGGGCTACAACCTCCTTTCTTTTATATTTTTGGAGCGCAAATATACATTTATTAATTTGTTGCAAAACAAATTACTTCAGAATTTTTCTGGATATGACCACTTTTTGGATTTCCGTAGTGCCTTCACCTATAGTGCACAGCTTGGAATCCCGATAGAATTTCTCTACTGGAAAGTCTTTGGTATAGCCATAACCACCATGTATCTGCACTGCTTCAGTGGCTACTTTTACGCATACTTCGGAAGCGTACATTTTGGACATGGCACTGAATTTTGTCATGGGCCTTCCTTCATTCTTCAAAAAAGCAGCTTTATGCAATAAGAGCTCCGATGCTTCAATTTCGGTGGCCATATCCGCCAATTTAAAGGATATGCCTTGAAACTCGCTGATAGGCTTCCCAAACTGCACCCGTTCCTTTGAATATTTAAGGGCCGCTTCATATGCGCCCTTGGCAATGCCCAAGGATAGGGCCCCAATTGAAATACGACCACCATCCAAAATTTTCATGGATTGGATAAACCCGTCTCCCACTTCACCCAAACGGTTGGCATCGGGTATCCTACAATCTGCAAAGATCATTTCTGCCGTTTCACTGGCACGCATTCCAAGTTTGTTTTCCTTTTTTCCGCTTGAAAAACCAGGAGTACCTTTTTCCACAGCGAAGGCCGTCATACCATGGCTATCGCCTTTTTCGCCTGTTCTGGCAATTACCACGGCTATGTCACCACTTTTACCGTGGGTAATAAAGTTTTTGGCCCCGTTCAACACCCAATGATCACCATCCTTAATCGCGGTGGTATTCATACCGCCAGCATCGGAACCGGTATTGTGCTCGGTTAATCCCCAAGCCCCTATCCATTCACCAGTGGCCAGTTTGGGAATCCATCTTTGTAATTGGTCCTCGTTTCCAAAGGAAAGGATATGATTGGTACATAGGGAATTGTGTGCCGCAACGGACAAACCGATGGATGGATCCACTTTTGAAATTTCTTCCAGTATGGCAATATACTCATGATAACCCAGACCAGAGCCACCTAATTCCTCCGGAACCAAAATTCCCATAAAACCAAATTCGCCAGCCTTTTTAAAAACCTCCACCGGAAAGGTTTGGGCTTCGTCCCATTCCATCACGTGGGGCATTATATATTGTTGGGCAAAATCCCTTGCGGACTCCGCCACCATCTTTTGGGTCTCTGAATAATCAAAGTTCATTTTGGACAACGTCTCCGTAACCATTCGCTCTTTTTTATAGGGCCAAATATAACTTAATTCTATCAATCCTTTCCGTTGGGAAAGATGTAACGTTTGTTAATTCGTCAAGCGAGTCGAAGTTACCGTTTGCCTCCCTATATTGAACAATCTGTTGGGCCAACTTATGATTAAGATATGCCACGTTGGCCAATTGATCAACATTGGCGGTATTTAAATTGATTTTTTGAATGATGGGAGGTTGTAGCACCTGGTATCTGGAAAGTAGTTTATCAGCCACTTCAGGTGATAACCCATATACATCGTAAAGTTGCTCATTGATCAAAAAACCACCAAGTCTATCCCGAAATTTTACGATTCTGGCCGACAAGGTCTCGCCAATGCCATTGATCGTTTTCAAATCTTCTGCCGAGGCGGAATTCAAATCCCTTAAGGTGAATAACTCCTTAGTGCGGATGTTTTGGTTATTTGTTTTGGAAGGTAAATCGCGCTTTTTCCAATCGGGAAATTTAAAATAGGGAGCGATTACACTCAGTAGGGAATCGGAAACCTGGGTCACTTTTTGAAAAGCTTCGGGTGAATTCATAAATTGATCCTTTTCACGGAAGACGAACAATCGGTCCAACTCCTCCACCGACATGCCAAGGGTATACCCCTTTTCATCCGAAATATAATTGGGGTTGAAAGGATACATCATATAACCATCTTCATGAACGGCAGATTTGAGACTATCCAACATTATCTGGGCCACCTCATCAACAAATATCCGGGTCTCCCCAACAAATGGTTTGGTCTTTAGCACATAAAATGCCACTTGCAGTGCGATGATGACCAGAAACAAAAAGAAAATCCCACTCCGTTCCTGTTTGTTGAACCTGAAGTGGGATTTTGTATTCATTCTACTCTCTTTTATTTGACCGTTGCCTTTTTAAAGAGTTGGTTGGACCTCAACTTTTGAAGGTAACTGTTCAGGTCTGCCTTAACCTCACCGGACATGATATACAATCCAATAATATTTGGGAAGGACATTGCCAAGATCATCATATCCGAAAAGTCCAGTACCGCACCCAAACTTACGGAGGCTCCAACGACCACAAAGATCAGGAACAACATTTTGTAGATCATTTCCGAACGCTTGCTCTTTCCAAAAAGATAGGTCCAGGCCCTCATTCCATAGTAGGACCAAGAAATCATGGTTGAAAAGGCAAAAAGGAATACTGCAACGGCCAATACATAAGGGAACCAAGTTATTTGGCTACCAAAGGCGTCGGATGTCAATTGAGCCCCTGCCATTCCCTCAACTTCATGCATCCCGGTAAAGATCAATACCAAGGCGGTAAGCGTACATACCACAACGGTGTCTATAAAAGGCTCCAAAAGGGCCACAAAACCTTCCGAAGGTGGATTATTGGTCTTAGCCGTACTGTGCGCAATGGCCGCTGAACCTACCCCGGCCTCATTAGAAAAGGCCGCACGCTGGAACCCAACGACCAAAACTCCCAAAATACCGCCCTTTAATGCAGATGGGTTGAAAGCTCCTTCAAAAATTGCCGTAAATGCAGGTCCTATGTTTTGGATGTTCATGATGATCACTGCAAGTGCGGCCACAATATAAATGGAAGCCATTATGGGCACCACTTTTCCTGTAACCTTTGCAATACTGTTGATTCCCCCAATAATGACAACACCCACCAAAATTGCGGTAACCACGCCGAACCAGAACCCATTACCGGCCAAGCTAGGGAACTGTCCCGCTAGTTGTTCAAAGGATTGGTTGGCCTGGAACATGTTGCCCCCACCAAAGGAAGCTCCAATGGCCAACACTGCAAAGACCCCTGCCAAGGCTTTTCCAAATCCTTTCATATTTCGTTTTTCCAATCCGTAGCGGAGATAGTTCATTGGCCCCCCGAACACACGTCCATCGGGCAAAATATCCCTGTACTTTACGCCTAGGGTACACTCCACAAACTTTGACGACATTCCCAAAAGACCACATACGATCATCCAGAAAGTAGCCCCGGCACCTCCAAGGGAAACAGCAACGGCTACCCCGGCTATATTACCTAAGCCAACCGTACCGGATACAGCGGTGGCCAAAGCCTGAAAGTGGGTTACCTGACCTGGAGCATCGGGGTCATCATACTTCCCTTTGGCCAAGTCAATGGAATGTCTAAATCCACGAATATTGATAAAGCCCATGCGAAGTGTAAAGAACAACGCCCCCAAAACAAGCCATATCACAATAAACGGAATCCCCTTTATAATGGGATCCCCATTGGGATGCACCATGGCAATAGGTTCATCATACTTGACTTCCGCAAAATAATGTGCACCTTGCTCAATGACGTGCTCTTGATTTTCAGAATTGTAGATCACTTTTCCCTCAGCGGTCTTATGGATGAGTTTTCCTTTTGCCGTCGCTTTTATGGTAATATCCCCATCTTTATCACTTGTGATCACCGCAATGTCATCTCCTACCAAAACATTTTGCCCATCCCCCTTGAGCCATTTTTTTAGGACAAACCTATCCTGTGTTTCATTGCTCCAGTCCGGAACCCCGATCAACTTTGTATCTGCATAGGCTATTGGATCGTATATTCCAATAGCGGCAAAAGGGTCCCAAAAAAGAACAGACCCCAATGCACTTACTGCCGGGGTCATGGTTCCATTAAAAATTTCCGTGATGGATTCTGCCTTGATTTCAAATTCCTTTGTGACTGAATTTCCTGCCGCATCGGTCACAACTACGCTATACGGTATTCCTTCCACCAAGCCTTGTGCCCTTTTTGATGTCAGTGGAGTACTCTGATTGCTCCACTTATAGGTATATGGCTCAACTCCTCCTTTTACGGTAAGTTCTATGACTCCGTTGTTGATATCCTTGGAGACATTATAGGTTTTGCCCGTAACAGTCAAGTCTTGGGAATAGCCCAAAGTCAGGGCCATACAAGACATTAGAATAAGAAAATATTTCATAAAATGGTATTAGTTAGTTTTTTGGTATAATGTAAAGACGGCAATATCTAAAAAAAAAACAACGCTATCAAATTTTGCCCTTTTTTAACTATCCTATCTGGAACATTTGGTTAAGCTTTCTAATCTGTTCGGGCCTTCCAAGCACAATTACCTTGCTTTTTGGCTGCAAAACCAGGTCTGCCTCGGGATTGATAATATATTTGCCGTTGGGGTCAATATAACCAATTATGGTGCATCCCGTTTTTCTTCTCAAATCCAGATCCCGTAGTGAATTACAATCTACCTGACTTGTAAAGTCCTCTATTTCCACCTCTTCTAAATTGGTGGTGTGCTCCCCTTCGAGGGATAGTTGGTCCATAAAAGTGATCAAGTCGGGCATGACCACCAAGGAAGCCATGTGATCTCCACCTATCTTATCTGGCATGATCACTTTGTTGGCTCCCGCAAACTGTAATTTCTTGACAGAAGTAACGAGGGACGCCCTGCTTATGATGAAAAGGCTTTTGTTCAATTGGCGTGCCGACAATACAATGAACAGATTGGCAGCATCATCGGGCACAGCCGTAATCAGGTATTGGGCCCTATGGATACCTGCCTGCATCAGGATTTCATCTTCGTTGGCATCGCCTTCCACAAACAACACTTCATCCCCGTGCCGCTCAATGATCTCTTTGTCCTTTTCAATGACAACAAAGGGTTTTTTATAGGCCATCAATTTTTCCGCTGCCTGCATACCGTTACGCCCATAGCCACAAACGACCACATGGTTGGAAAGTCCATCGATTTGTTTCTGCACTTTTTTCTTTTTTAACTGTTCAAGGGAATTTCTGGCCAAGATGTACTCGGATACCACCGAAATGGCAAAACCGAAAATGAACACGCTGGTCACGATTAAAAATACGGTAAAAATCTTTGCATCGGCATCCAATGGCCTAACTTCCGAAAAACCTACTGTGGTCACGGTAATGATGGTCATGTAGATCGCCTCGATCCAAGTAAAATCCGATAAGAATTTATACCCCAGTACCCCGATCATCAGGACAAACGCCATCAACGAAAGAGCCAGTACTATTTTGGAGCGCAAGAGTCTTATCATGATCAAAGGTCGAATACAGATGTTCTCTTGGTATAGATCAAATCCTTTATCCTAAGCCAAAAGGCCATGAAGAGGTACAGGGCAAATCCGAACCCCAAGGTCACAAAGGTCAGGTAAATAAAACTGGTACGTACCACACGGGCGCGTATTCCCAACCGTTCGGCGATCCGGCCACAGACCTCGAAGCCCCTTTTCTGAAAGTAATAAAGGGTATTGTAGAATAAAGACATAGTTAAAATTATGTATTTCTATTCAATAAATGTGTGCCCACCACGCATTGAAGGCATTTATTTTTGGAGCAATAGTTGTTGTACAGTTCCAGTTTGGCCTGACTTTCAAAAGCGTTTTTGGTTTTATGGCCCAACCCATCAAAATTGGCAATCACGGAATTGTCTTCCTTTCCTACTTCGGAAAGCAAGCCGACCAAACCTTCGTCCACCTCCTGACCTTGGTATTTGGCATGACAAAATTTTAAGGGAATCAATGTGTTGACCACCAAAAGATCAATGAATTTTCGGGAAAGTTTTTTGGTACTCTTTCTAGAAAGTTTACCAAAGGTAAAGTGGGTGTCCCAATAAGGTCCGGCCTCAACATCAAATAGATCATACAGTTCTTTTAAGCTGGATGTCTCCATACATTTTGAAAACAATTGTATTTCATGATGGTACAAATGCGCCAACTGGGATACTCGAATGGTGGGAAAGTTAGGTGGCCTAAGCCCAAAGTATTCTGGTTTAGACATTGAACGGGGCAATTCAAACTTATTGGAAAGGTAATGGTACTCTTTTACAAGCTGAAGATAATACCCATCTGTGCAATCCGGTTCGTTCAACAGACCAAAATGGCCCAACAACAAACTCTCCAACTGGTGAAGGTCTTGACCCGTTTTTCGAACCATTGCAAAATCCAATTCTGTGGCCCGATCCAAAAAGAACTGACCATTGACCTTGGAGCCGAAATTCTTCGCCAATAAGGTGAAGAGAACCGCTTCCCAATTATTCTTGGTCTTGTTCAGCAGTTCAAAAATTAGTTCGGATTTGTGCTCCAGGCGTTCCATGTACAACCGGTGCAACCAACTTTCAAGCAAAAAGGGATCCACCCCTCCAAAATCCTTTTCACAGTTGATGAAGCCAGTTCTGGAATGCTCCATGAGCGCCGTGTATTTGGCCAGCAACTCCTTTGGAATGAAGTTTCGTATTTCGAGGGTCGGGATTTTGGAACCATCCCTCCTAAAAACAACAACGTCATCTTCCCAAACCACATGGAGGATGACGTTGTCATAATTGGTATCATTTTCGTGATGGTGTGCATACCAATCCGAAGATTTGAGGTGCATCTCCACATTACCGGCCCATAATTGTCCATCAATGGCAACGCTGGCATTGAAAAAGTCCGGGCCGGAGTGTCGGTTCTGTACCCCTGCGGATTTAACCAAAACTGGTTCTTCATCCGTGGTGCACAGCTGATTGGTTGGAAGCTTGTTATGCCTCCAAATAAAATGAAGTAGGTCCTCTCGCATCGATTTGGGGTAAATGTGAGGCCTACTCTACTCTATCGCCATCCCAGTTCATAAAGCCTCCTTCCAAGTTATAGGCATTTTCGATCCCAATGCTGTTCATGATGGCACAGGCCTGACCACTTCGGTTGCCAGATCGGCAATACACGTAGTAGTTTTTGGACTTGTCCAATTTTTCAAGCTCCATCAAAAATTCCTGTCCCAAATAAATATCGATGTTTACGGCACCTGGAATATAGCCTTCTTCTACTTCCAGTGCAGTGCGCACATCCAAAATGAAGGCGTTGTCATCATTTTCCAATTGTTCCGCCCATTCTTCTTGTGATAAATTTGCCATTTTACTTGTTTATGTTCTGCAAAAATAAAAATCCGAAGCGTTACTCCGGATTTCTACTGTCATTATTTTGAACAACCTCTTATCCCCACTCCATTAGCAAAACCCATTATAAACTTGAGTCTGGTTATTGAATAAATCCTTTCAAGACAACATTCAATTCTTCATAGGTAAAACCATGTTCAAAAAAGTTTCGCTTGTCCTTCTTATATATTAAGGTAGCAGGTATACCTCCGTCCCACGCTATATCAACTTTAGGAATCCATTCATTTTGCTTGGGGTCATCCAAGATGACAACCTCCGATTGTATTCCCTTGTTTTTTACATAAGGTTCTAATCTTGATTTCCACATATGGGGCATATCAAGGCTTACCAGTATCACCTTTACCTTATTGTCCTTTTGTTCCGCCCCTACCCTTTCAAAATAGGGAAGTTCTTCCAAACAAGGTTTGCACCATGTGGCCCAAAAGTTAATTATATAGGTATGGTCGTCATCCCTGTGCAGCAAAGGTTCCAAGCCTTCAAAATTATAAATGGGAAATTTAACACCTTCCCCATTACTGGATTGTTCGGCTTCCTCTTGGGAAACCGATACTGTTGTAGGCTCCTCATGCTTAGGCCCTTTACCATCGCCACAGGCCAACACCGATACACTCAAAATTAAAACAAATAACCTGTTCACTATCTGATATTTACATCTACAAATGTACAGATACATTATATTCCTGTTTCCTTTTAACAAAATTTTATCGGTCAAAAATAGTTGTGGAATGAAAATATCAACATACATTTGTATATACAAATATTGTTTGTACATGAATGTTGAAGAAATTATAAAGACCTCTAAGAAAATGCCATTGGAAACCCGGACACTGATCCATCTTACCTTGGTACACAACAAACTCAATGAGTTAACGAGCAATGCTTTGAAACCATTTGATGTCTCCCTTCAACAATTTAATGTGCTGCGTATTCTTAGGGGACAACAGGGCAAACCTGCCAACCTTTCAACTTTGAACGATCGCATGGTAACCAAAATGAGCAATACCACCCGGTTGGTAGACAAACTTTTGGCCAAAAACTTCGTGGTGAGGAATGTTTGCCCATCTAACCGACGAAAAGTAGAAATCTTGATCACTGATAAAGGCTCAGAGGTACTAGCCCAAATGGACAAAGCTGTGGCCATGGCCGAAAGCGTCATTGTACAACATTTTACCAAAGAAGAACTTGAACAATTAAACATCCTATTGGATAAATTTTAAATAACATGAACACCGTTTTAGAACATAGAACCTGGCGTTATGCCACTAAAAAATTCGATCCTTCAAAAAAAGTATCGGACAAAGATTTGGAAACCTTATTGGAAGCCACACGTTTGAGCGCTTCTTCCTATGGATTGCAACCCTATCACATTTTTGTGATCTCCGACCAAGAGACCAAGGAAAAACTGAAACCCGTTTCCTGGAATCAATCCCAGATTACGGACGCTTCGCACCTGATAGTTTTTGCCAATGCCACCGATTTTGGAGAGGAATTGGTAGATGATTTCCTGGCCAATATTGGCGAAACCCGAAACGTTCCATTGGAGGGCCTTAAGGGATATTCAGACTTTATGAAATCCAAATTGATGGACCTACCGGCCGAGACCAAAAGCAATTGGACCGCCAAGCAAGCATACATTGCCTTTAGCAACATGATGCAGGCGGCCGCAGAATTAAAAATTGACACATGCCCCATGGAGGGTTTTGAATCGGATAAGTACAACGAAATTTTAGGCCTCACCGAGAAGAACTTGAACGCTGCAGTCGTGCTTCCTATTGGATACCGATCAGATGAAGATCAAACCCAACACTTACCAAAAGTGAGAAAATCAAGTGAAACTTTATTTACCCATATATAAATTTTTAAACCTTTAAAACAGATTATAAACAACAGTATGAAAAAGACCATTTTAAGCTTAGCATTGATTACCTTGTTTGCAGCAGCAGCAGCCGTTGCCAACCCGATCAAAAAAGAAACCAAGGAAGTAAAAACTTCCGAAAGTAATGTAACCTGGAAAGGGTACAAAGTTGGGGGTTCCCACACCGGAACCATTGCCCTTAAATCCGGTGCACTAGAGTTTGATGGAGAAAAATTGGTAGGTGGTGAATTCGTGGTGGATATGACAAGCATCAACACCACCGACTTGGAAGGCGATTACAAAAACAAGTTGGATGGCCACCTGGGTTCTGATGATTTTTTTGGTATCGAAAAACACCCGACTGCCAAATTGGTGTTCAAAAAAGTGAAAGCTACCGGTAAAAACTCGTATGCAGTTACCGGTGACCTTACCATTAAAGGCACAACCAAACCTGTAACTTTTGATGTATCCGTTTACGGTGACAAGGCTACAGCCTCTTTGAAAGTGGACAGGACCAACTATGATGTAAAATACGGTTCTGGAATCATTGGTACCGCCAAGGACAAATTGATCTATGACGAATTTGATTTGGTAGTTGACCTACAGATGTAGCCAGCCCATGTTTAGTGTGTGAAAATCCCGTTCAGGAAATTCTTGGGCGGGATTTTTGATTTTACACAAAACAATGTTTGCCCGTTAAAAATTCCTCCCTATATTTGAAGCAATGAATAACAGAGTAGCAAATAACTGGTGGTGGATGAACTTACGTAAAACGTCGTGAGCTAAGTCCCCATTATAACCATACAAGAGGCTTGTCATCACGACAGGCCTTTTTTAATTTATAGCGTTATACAATGAGTTATACCCTTAAGACACACTACAAAAAAATCTTGGCGGACACCATCACCCCGGTGAGTGTCTACCTTAAGGTAAGGGACAAATTCCCGAACAGCATTTTGTTGGAAAGTAGCGATTACCATGCCAATGACAACAGCTTCTCTTATATCTGCTGCAATCCCATTGCCTATATCAAAGTGGAGAACGAGATCATTACCCAACAATTTCCCGATGGTAAAAAAGTAGAGACCCCCATTGGTTCTGAAACGGATGTGACCGAAGTCATCCACAACTTTGCCAAACAGTTTTCGGTGACCCAAAACGGTTTCAAGTTCATCTACAATGGTCTTTTTGGATACATGGCCTACGATGCCGTCCGCTATTTTGAGGATGTGGAAATTTCAAAAAAGGAAGATTCCGTCCGCATACCCGATATCTATTATGCGGTGTACCAGAACATCATTGCCATCAACCATTTTAAGAATGAGGCTTATCTGTTCGCACACTGCTATGATTCAGAAAGTAATGTGGATGAAATTGAGCAGCTTTTCAACATACGCACCTTTTCCTCTTACAATTTTAGCAAGGATGGGGAACCCAGATCCAATCTAAAGGATGAAGAGTATATGGAATATGTTGAGCTCGCCAAAAAACATTGCCAACGTGGGGATGTATTTCAATTGGTTTTATCAAGGAGGTTCACGCAAAAATTCAAGGGTGATGAATTCAATGTATACCGTGCCCTGCGTTCCATCAACCCCTCCCCTTACCTCTTCTATTTTGATTATGGCAACTTTAAAATATTTGGTAGCTCGCCCGAGGCACAATTGATCGTGAAGGATGGCAAGGCCGAGATCCATCCCATTGCCGGCACCTACAAACGTACCGGGAATGATGAAAAGGATGCCGAGCTCGCCAAACAATTGGCCCAAGACGATAAGGAGAACAGCGAACATGTGATGCTGGTAGATTTGGCCCGAAACGACCTCAGCCGAAACGGGAACACCGTAAACGTGGAAACCTATCGTGAAGTGCAGTACTTCTCCCATGTAATCCATTTGGTTTCCAAAGTAACCGGGCAAAAAAAGAAGGACATCAGTACCATGAAGGTGGTTGCGGACACGTTCCCTGCAGGCACCTTGAGTGGCGCACCCAAGCACATGGCCATGCAACTCATTGAAAAATATGAAAAAACCAGCCGTTCCTATTATGGAGGTGCCATTGGCTTCATGGATTTTGAAGGCAACTTTAACCACGCCATCATGATCCGTACCTTTTTGAGTAAAAACCATGAACTGCACTATCAGGCAGGAGCTGGATTGGTTGCCGCATCCAACGCCGAAGACGAACTACAGGAAACCTATAACAAACTGGGCGCTTTGAACAAAGCCCTTGAAATTGCCGAAACGATCTAAACATGGGAAGGAAGATTTTAATGATAGACAATTACGATAGCTTCACCTACAATTTGGTGCACTATCTGGAGGATTTGGGTTGTGAGGTTACCGTAAAACGGAACGACCAGCTTACGTTGGATGAAGTGGAACCGTTCCAGTACATTGTGTTGTCCCCTGGCCCAGGTATTCCAGATGAGGCAGGTCTTTTGAAGGACATCATCAGAACCTATGCCCCTACCAAAAGAATTTTTGGCGTTTGTTTGGGACTACAGGCCATCGGTGAAGTATTTGGGGGTAGCTTGGTGAACTTGGACAAAGTTTATCACGGCGTTTCAACTACCATCACGGTGACGAAAGACGACCCCATTTTCAAGGGAATGCCAAAAAATCTTCAGGTGGGAAGATACCATTCTTGGGTGGTGGACCCCAATGTTCCCGAAGCACTGGAGATAACCTCGGTGGATGAAAATGGGCAGATCATGTCGCTTCGACATAAGGAATATGATGTGACCGCAGTACAGTTTCACCCTGAATCTGTTTTGACCCCAGAAGGAAAACAAATGCTTAAAAATTGGTTGAATAGCTAGTAATATGTGATTCCTGCAGTACCCTGAGCGTAGCCGAAGGGAAAGCAGGAATCCAAATAAACCTAATTGAATAAAAGACTCCACATCATGCTTCGACTCCGGTCAGCATCCATGTGGAATGACAAAATACTGAAATGAAAGAGACTTTAAACAAACTGATCAATCACGAAATATTGCCCAAGGAAGAGGCCAAACAGGTATTGGTAAACATTGCCAAAGGGGATTACAATACCTCCCAGATTGCTGCATTCCTTACCGTGTATATGATGCGGAGCATCACCATTGAAGAGTTGGAAGGATTCCGCGACGCCCTTTTGGACCTTTGCTTGGCTGTGAACCTATCGGATTACGACCCCATCGATCTCTGCGGAACCGGGGGTGATGGCAAAGATACCTTCAACATTTCCACTTTGGCCTCTTTTGTAACGGCCGGAGCAGGAATTCCCGTCACCAAACACGGCAACTACGGAGTTTCTTCCAAATGTGGAAGTAGCAATGTCATGGAATTTTTGGGCATCAAATTTAGTAATGATGCCGATTTCCTGAAAAAGTCCATCGAGGAAGCAGGTATTTGTGTGCTGCACGCACCCCTCTTCCACCCTGCCATGAAGAACGTAGGCCCTATAAGAAAGGAACTGGCGGTAAAGACCTTTTTTAATATGTTGGGGCCCATGGTGAACCCCGCTTTTCCAAAAAACCAGATGGTAGGTGTTTTCAATCTGGAATTGGCACGGATGTATGGCTACCTTTATCAAAATACCGATAAAAAATTCACAGTACTCCATGCCTTGGATGGTTATGATGAAATTTCCTTGACGGGAGACACGAAGACCATCTCCAATAATTCAGAGGCCATGTTGACCCCAGCGGATTTTGGGGTAGAAAAAGTAACCCAAGAAGAGATTACCGGTGGTGATGACATTACCGAATCGGCCCAAATCTTCATGAACGTACTACAAGGAAGGGGCACCGAGGCCCAGAACCATGTGGTCTGTGCCAATGCCGGGGTAGCCATTGCCACTGTGAAGGGGATTACGCCAAAAGAAGGATTTGAAAAGGCCAAAGAATCACTATTGGGCGGAAAAGGATTGGAGGCGTTGAAAAAGTTGCAAAAATTGAGTGAAAATTAGTGCCATCTCGAGCGCAGTCGAGAGAATTTAATAGATTCTTCACTTCGTTCAGAATGACATAACAATAGAAAATGTCATTCCTGCGAAAGCAGGAATCCATAAACCGATAATAGATTCCGCATCAAGTTCGGAATGACAAAAATATAGAATGAACATACTAGACAAAATAGTTGCCGACAAACGCAAAGAGGTCGATTTGAAAAAATCCTTGATCACCCTTCCCCAATTGGAAGCTTCGGTGATGATGGAACGTACTTCAGTTTCCTTGGCTGCCTCCCTGCGGAAAAGTAATACGGGCATTATTGCCGAGCACAAAAGGCGTTCCCCGTCCAAATCGGTCATAAACCAAAACCTGAACGTGCAGGATGTGGCCAAGGGTTATGCAAATGCAGGCGTTTGTGGCATGTCCGTATTGACGGATGGAAAATATTTCGGTGGTTCGTTGGATGATTTGGTTCTGGCCAGGGCATCCGTGAACATTCCACTTTTGCGGAAAGAATTCATCATAGATGAATACCAGATTGTGGAGGCCAAGGCCTACGGGGCCGATGTGATCTTATTGATCGCCGCCATTCTGTCCCGTGAGGAAACCAAGACACTTTCCGAATTGGCCAAAAGCATGGGATTGGATGTTTTGTTGGAAGTACACAATGAAGAAGAACTCCAAAAATCCATCATGCCCAGTTTGGATATGTTGGGCGTGAACAACAGAAACCTCAAGACCTTCGAGGTAAGTTTGGATACCAGCAAATCTCTTTCGGAACAGATTCCAGATGACTTTGTAAAAGTTTCGGAAAGCGGTATCAGTTCCATTGAAGCCATTCAGGAATTAAAGAAATACGGATACCAGGGTTTTTTGATCGGTGAGAATTTTATGAAAACGGATGATCCAGGTACCAGCGCCAAAATGTTTATTGATGAATTAAAAAAATAATGTCATTTCGAAATGACAAATAATAAACTATGAAACTAAAAGTTTGTGGCATGAACCAAAACCCCATAGAGGTGGCACAACTGCACCCCGACTACCTGGGTTTCATTTTCTGGGAGCCTTCCTCACGGTATTTTGGGGGAGACATGCCGCAATTGCCGCAATCCATTAAAAAAGTGGGGGTGTTCGTGGATACTCCTTTGGAACAAGTTTTGGAAAAAGTCGCACATCATCATTTAGATGCGGTTCAACTTCATGGTAAGGAAAGTTCAGAGTATTGCGGTCATCTTCGTCATGCTGAACTCGTTTCAGCATCTCAAAAAGATGGGATCCCGAAACAAGTTCGGGGTGACGGGTTGGAAATCATCAAAGTCTTTTCCATCAAGGATGATTTTGATTTTTCAATATTGAAGGAATACGAATCCGTTTGTGATTATTTCCTTTTTGACACCAAGGGAAAATTGCCCGGTGGCAACGGATACACTTTTAACTGGTCCGTTTTGGAACACTATCCCTCCACAAAACCCTTCTTCTTAAGTGGGGGAATCGGATTGGATTCTGTGGATGAATTGAAAGCATTTTTGAACAGTCCGGCTTCACAATATTGCTTCGCCATTGATGTGAACAGCAAATTAGAAATCGAGCCCGGACTAAAAGACATACCGTCATTGAAAACATTCATCAATGAACTCACTGACGATTTACAACTTAAAACTGACAACTGATTATGAGTTATCACGCTGATGAAAGAGGATATTACGGGGAATTTGGAGGGGCATTCATTCCCGAAATGTTGTATCCCAATTGTGAGGAGCTACGGCAGAACTACCTCCAGATTATGGCCGAACCTTCCTTTCAGGAAGAATTCCATCAATTGTTGAAGGATTACGTGGGACGACCCACTCCCCTTTATTATGCCGAACGCCTATCCAAAAAATACAACACCAAGATTTATCTTAAACGAGAAGACCTTTGCCATACCGGTGCGCACAAGGTCAACAACACCATCGGACAGATCTTGATGGCCAAAAGGTTGGGCAAACACCGTATCATTGCCGAGACCGGTGCAGGTCAGCATGGGGTGGCCACAGCAACCGTTTGTGCCCTGATGGGGATCGAGTGCGTAGTGTACATGGGTGAAATAGACATTGCCCGTCAGGCCCCCAATGTGGCCCGTATGAAAATGTTGGGCGCAGAGGTACGGCCAGCCACTTCGGGTAGTAAAACGCTTAAGGATGCCACCAACGAGGCCATCCGTGATTGGATCAATAACCCTGTGGATACCCATTACATTATCGGTTCAGTTGTGGGGCCACACCCGTATCCTGATATGGTGGCCCGGTTCCAATCGGTTATTTCTGAAGAGGTAAAATCCCAATTGTTGGAAAAAGAGGGCCGTGAAAACCCGGATTTTGTGGTGGCCTGTGTGGGTGGTGGCAGCAATGCCGCTGGAGCATTTTATCATTTCTTGGACACTCCCGAAGTGGGCATCATTGCCGTGGAAGCGGCAGGAAAAGGCATCCATTCCGGGGAAAGTGCCGCTACTTCTGCCTTGGGAAAGGTAGGCATCATCCACGGGAGCAAAACGCTGTTGATGCAGACCCCGGATGGACAGATCACGGAACCCTACTCCATTTCCGCGGGATTGGATTACCCCGGCGTTGGGCCGTTGCATGCCCATTTGTACACTTCGGGTCGCGGGGAATTCATTTCCATTACGGATGATGAAGCCATGAAAGCCGGATTGGATCTGTGTAAATTGGAAGGTATCATTCCAGCTATTGAGTCCTCCCACGCCTTGGCCATTTTTAAAGACCGGAAGTTTAAGGAAAATGATGTGGTGGTGGTGAACCTTTCAGGCCGTGGGGACAAAGATTTACAGAATTATATTGATTATTTTAAATTATAGCGAAGTGTCATTCCTGCGAAAGCAGGAATCCAAAAAATGATAAAGAACGTTCATCAATATTATGTCTACATTTTGAGCAACAAACCCGATGGAACTTTGTACATAGGCATGACCAACGATATTCAAAGAAGGATATTAGAGCACAAACAAGGTTCCATTGATGGGTTTACAAAAAAATATAGGCTTGATGTTTTGGTCTATTTGGAAATGTACCATAATGTGAATGATGCCATTTCGAGAGAAAAACAACTAAAAAAATGGAAAAGACTTTGGAAGATTGAACTGATTGAAAAAGGAAATCCAAAGTGGTTGGATTTATCAATTGAATGGAATGACAAATTAATTGAAAGACTTGATTGTCATTCCTGCGAAAGCAGGAATCCACAAAATGCTGAAAATTGATTCTATATCAAGTGTGGAATGACAAAACAAGCAAAAGATTGAAATATCATTCCCGCGAAAGCTGGAATCTTTAAATAGAGTTGAAACTGGATTCCGCATCAAGTGCGGAATGACAAAAATCAAAACTAAAATGTCATTCCTGTGAAAACAGGAATCCATAGAGAAAACAATGTTTCACTTCTAATGAAGAATGACAAAATGAATTTTTAATATGAACAGAATCAAACAAAAACTACAGGGGGACAAGAAAATCCTCTCCATATATTTTACGGCGGGTTACCCTGCTTTGAACGATACGGTAAAGATCATTCAAGATTTGGAAAAGAGTGGTGTGGACCTTATCGAAATTGGATTGCCCTTCAGTGACCCACTGGCCGATGGCCCCACCATCCAGTCCAGTTCTACCGCAGCGCTTAAGAATGGGATGACCACTACTTTGCTCTTTGAGCAATTGAAGGATATCCGTAAATCGGTTTCCATTCCGCTGATTTTGATGGGCTATTTCAATCCTGTGTTGCAATATGGCGTGGAGGCCTTTTGTCAAAAGTGTGAGGAAATTGGAATTGACGGGCTCATTCTTCCCGATTTGCCCCTGGATGTGTATCAAGAAGAATACGAAACCATTTTCAAAAAACATGGTTTGATCAATGTGTTTTTGATTACCCCGCAGACCAGTGATGCCCGTATCAAGGCAATCGATGATGCTTCTGAAGGCTTCATTTACATGGTGAGTTCCGCTAGCACTACTGGGGCCAAGGAAGGTTTCGGTACGGAGCAAGCTTCTTATTTTGAACGCATTGCAGGAATGAAGTTGAAAAATCCACAGATTGTTGGGTTTGGGATCAGTAATGCACAGACCTTCCAGCAGGCAACAGCACAAACGAAGGGAGCCATCATTGGTTCGGCCTTCATCAAACATTTAACACAAAATGGGGTGGACGGGATCAGTAGTTTTGTGGGTCAAATTCGTTAAATTTCAACTTTTATAATGAACCCTATTTTGTCCCATGAAAAAAATTATTTCGTTCCTTTCCCTTATACTTTCATTTTCACTATTTGCCCAAGATGATGTGGCCGTAAAATCCCAAGTGGCCGATGCCATAAAGGAGCTTCAGGAATTCATTGCCATCCCCAACGATGCCTTGAACCCCGATGATATTGACAGAAACATCATGTGGTTGAAACGAAAGTTCGGGGAGCGTGGATTCAACACTACCGTTTTGGATACGGATGGACTTCCACTGTTCTTTGCAGCTTTGCCCATGAGCAATGACAAGCCTACCGTTTTGATCTATATGCACTTGGATGGCCAATCGGTAGATCCCAGTAAATGGGACCAACCCGACCCGTATAAAATGGTTTTGAAGGTTCCCGAAGGGGATGGGTTCAAAACGGTTTCGTTTGACGAATTGAATGACGACATTAATTATGAATGGCGATTGTTCGGTCGCTCCACTTCGGATGACAAATCGCCAATTGTGATGCTGTTGAACACCATTGATCTTTTAAAGCAAGATGGCAAGGAAATACCCTTCAATGTAAAGGTGATTCTGGACAGCGAGGAGGAAAAAAGCAGTGAACCTTTGCCAAAAGCCGTTAAACAATATCGAGAACTATTGGAAGCTGATTTTTTGATGATCGTGGATGGACCGGTACATTCTTCGGGAGAGCCGACCGTGGTTTATGGATGTAGGGGAATAACTTCCCTGAGTTTGACCACCTACGGCCCCATAAAGCCCCAACATAGTGGCCATTATGGTAATTATGCCCCAAACCCGGGTTTCCAGTTGTCCCAATTGCTGGCCAGTATGAAGGATGGTGAAGGAAGGGTACTCATTTCCGGTTATTATGATGGAATCACTATTGATGAGACTACAAAAGCCGTATTGAAAAGTGTTCCTGACAGTGATGCCGAAATTGCAGAAAGACTTCAATTTAAGACTCCCGAAAAAGTGGGAAGTTTTTATCAAGAAGCGCTTCAATATCCGTCATTAAATATTAGAGGGTTAGGGTCTGCCTGGATCGGGGACAAGGCTCGCACCATTGTACCGGAAAGTGCCACGGCCGAGTTGGACCTTAGATTAGTGGTCGAATCCGATGGCAACCGATTGAAAAAATTGGTCAAGGACCATATCGCTAAACAAGGATTCAAAGTTTTGGATCATGAGCCAACCAAAGAAGAGCGGATGCAATTTGATAAAATTGTAATGGTGAAGGAAGGTAGCGTAACCGATGCTTTCCGAACCGACCTTCATAATCCTTATGGTCAATTTCTGACTTCAACCATGAAAAACATTTTTGGTAAAGATGTGATCCAGATCAGAACCATGGGTGGCACGGTTCCCATTGCTCCTTTTATCAACGAATTGAAGATTCCTGCCTTTATTGTTCCAGTTGTAAATCCGGATAACAACCAGCATAGCCCGAATGAAAATGTAAAGATTAGTCAGTTGGCCTATGGGATCAAGGCGTTCTATGGAATACTGTCTTCAACCATGTAGTATAACAAGAGGTTTTCCAAATAAAAAAGCCCCATTGCATGGGGCTTTTTTATTGTTAAACTGACAACATCAGTTTTTGTTTTTATTTTTTTGTTGACCGGGTGCATAATCTTTGGCACTTTGTGCACCGGTAATCTTTTTGGCTTGACCTGGAGGAATTCCATTCTTATTGGCGTGATAATGCGCTGAACAGGAAGCCAACAACATTACAGCAAAAGCAATTCCGATAATTTTATGGATTGATTTCATTTTCTTGATTTTAGGTTTTGTGATTGTTATATATACGCGGAAACCGTCTTAAAATTGCCTTAAACAAATTTTAAATCTTTCCTAAGGCCAGTCACCACACGATTATTCAAAAAATTTGCGGTACTGCATTACCCTAAAATCAACAGTATTGAAATTAGGATTTTTATCCTTTATATCCTTGTACGCTTGAAGGCTGCCCACGGCTCGGTTGGCGGCACCGGAGGGAGCGGTCAATGAAACGGTTTTAATTTTTCGACCATCTATCTCAACTTGATGGACCCTGGGCACTTCATTGGAAATCACTTCCAAGCCCAAACCAAATTCCTTTAACTGTCTCCTAAAGAAATATTCTGGGCCATTCTTGCTATTGCCACCTGTGAACAAAAGAGTATTGATGTTGGGGTACTTTTTCAGGTAACCCACTAAATCACGGAGTTCAACATTTTGCATTCCCAAATCGGAGGCATCAATTTTGGTCCGCTCTGCACTTTGCACTATATCGCAGACACCAATTTTGTGTTTCAAAAGAAATTGTTCCCTTTGGAAAATGGCCTCGGCCGTAGTTTCATATTTCAAACCTAAATCAAAGATTCGGTCCAAGATAGGCCATAGCATTCCGTTGCAACTCCCGTAACAAAAATCCACATCTTCCTTTTTCAATTCCCCTGTGGTGAAGCGAGGCGGAGGTAGCGTACCCACGATAAGTTTGGTAGCTTCGGGAAAAAGAAATGGCTCGTATGGATGTTGGTGTAAGAACATTATGTAAGTGCAACAAACTCTTCCTTGGCTTTCTTAATAACTTCCCTATTCGTCCTGAAACTTTGCCTGGACATATGCTCTGATTCAGAAATCATTTCTTGAAGAACTTCTTTGGCCTCTTCGATTTTATTTTGCCTAACCAAAAACCTTGAAAGCTCCAAGCGCTCATTAAAATTGGAATAAGGTGCATCAAAAATTCTTAGATATTCCTCCGCCAATTCAATGCCACCGGTTTTCTCTAAAGCCAATCCATATAAAAACGAGGCTTTTGACTTTCTAAAGGAGGGATTGTCCTTTATTTTATCCACATAATGAATGGCATTGTCATAATCCGCAGCATAACAATAGGCCTCCACGAGTTTGGAAATCGCATAAAAATCATTGACGAAGACATCCTTTAATGATGCCCTGTAATTTTTGATGGCCTCTTCATACATTCCTTCATTCAAATAGGCATCAGCCAAGGAAACTTGATTTTCGAAAGTTTCGGAGAACTTAAATCTCCTTTCTAAATCTTTAATTTTTTTAGAAGGATTAATAGCGGTGACCAAGCTTTCCTGTACCTTTTCAATGTCCCTTTTTTGAAAGACATTCATAAAAAGATATAGGATGGAACCTACCAGAGGAAGAAATATGATAGCAAATATCCAATAATAATTGTTTCTGTGCGTATAGCAATGATACACGCAAAAACCCTGTAAGGCAACTATTACATAATAATACATCGCCTAAAAATAGAATTAATTTGCCAAAAGTCAATGCCGCAAATTCGCAACATTTTTAAGGATTCTCTACGCCGAGTTTCTACTAGCGTTGATGTTACCGTAAAGGGAACGGGTCACGATTTTTTCGTACAATTCCAGGTATTCCGATTTTTGGGTAATATGGTACAAGGCATTCTGTTGGATCACCAAAAGAGGTAATACAATTTTCTCCCTGATCTTCACGGACTCCCTTGACACTTCTTCGTCTTCCATCAAAATCTTTAATCCGGAAATTTGCAACAGCATTTTTTTGGAAAGCTCATACTCATCATGCAGAATACCCCAGAATTCCCCAAATTCGGGATCATCTTTCATATATCGGGTAAGATCAAAGTTGGTCTTGGCCAAGGACATCATACTATTGAGCATCAATGCCTTGAAGAAAGGCACTTCCTTGTACAATTTTTTAACCTCGTTCAATCTACCTTCATCTTTTAATTGTTGGATGGCAGACCCTAAACCAAAATAGCCCGGAACATTCTGTTTCAACTGGCTCCATGATCCCACGAACGATATGGCCCGAAGGTCGGAAAGGGTCAGCTTGGCTTTATTCCCCCTTTTTCCAGGTCTGCTACCGATGTTGGCCTTGGTATAATATTTCAAGGTGCTCCTATGTTCCAAATACGGAATGAACTTTTCGTGCTGCTTTAACGCATCATACTTATCAAAACTAAGATCCGACAGCTCTTCCATCAATTTTCGTTGGGCCGATGTCAACACCAATTCCTTACCGAAAATATTGTTGCTCAATCCGGCGGTGAGCAATTGCTCCGAATTGTGCATGAACTGTTCCTTGGTACCATAGGTACTGGTAATGGTCTGTCCTTGAATGGTCAATTGGATCTCGTGATTGGCCACGTCTTTGGTTTGGGCTGCGTAGAACCTATGGGTTTTACCACCACCACGTGCCGGTGGTCCTCCCCTACCATCAAAGAAAATAGCCTTGATTCCATTCCTTTTACAGACTTTGCTCAAGGTTTCCTTGGTCTTCAAAATGGACCAGTTGGCCTTTAAATAGCCGCCATCCTTGGTACCATCGGAAAAGCCGAGCATGATGGTATGTGTCTCGTTTCGGCGTTCAAGGTGTTTTCTGTATTTTGGAATATCGAACAAGGTCTGCATCACTTCTTCGGAAACCTCCATTCCCTTCATGGTTTCAAAAAGTGGAATGATGTCGAATGTGATTTCATTATCGTCCCAACCACACCATCTGAACAATCCAAAAACGAACAATACCGAAAAGATGTCCTCCGAATTACTGATGATGTAACGGTTGCATCCATCTTCCCCGTTCCGTTCCTGAATTGCTTTAAGTTGTTGGATGTTGGTAATGGTATCCTTTACAATGTCATCGTCATAATCCGATGGATCTATCTTTAGATCTTTTTGCAAAAGCCATTTTACCAAATCTTTCTCCTTCAATTCATCTACGCTTTCTTTGATTGCCCCTTGTTGCTTTAACACCGTTTCCACCACCAATTTATGCTTACTGTGGTCTTGACGAATATCCAAAGAGGCAAAATGTGTCTTGAAAATATGGACTTTATCAATGAACTTATCCAAGTGATCCAAGTACAGCTCATGATAATCGGCAATCAGTTTTTCTCTAACAGATTTTAAATGGCCGATGATCTCACTGTATTGAACCGGTGCCTTGGCATCGAACATGGCCAGATAGAGTTTGGCACTCAATTCGTTCAAATCCTCCTGCATTCCCTGAAAAGTGAGTTTTTTACGTAATTCCTTCAGGTCATTGTAGTAACATTTCATAAGCGTTAACCGCAGTTCATCCGCAACTTGCCGGGTAATGTCAGCCGTCACGAACGGATTTCCATCACGATCACCACCGGGCCAAAAGCCCAATTTTATGATATTGTAATTCTCAAAATGTTCGTCCTTAATGTTGCGTTTTACATATTGGTACAACTGGCCCACGGCATCATAGTAGGTATTCCTGAGAATGTAGATGATGTTCTTGGCCTCATCTAACGGGGTAGGTTTTTTGGCATTGATCAAAGAGGTAAGACCGAGCTGTTGCAAGGTTACATCAATATCGTAGATCTGATCATGATCGATCAACGACCGAAGCTCCGCAATAATATCCAACACCGCAGGTGTGTAAAACTGGGTCGGGTGGGCAGTAAGTACAATACGCGCACTAAAGGTGGATAGCTTTTTGGATACTTTGTCCCAATTTTTGGTTCTGTTCACCAATTCAAAATAGTCCTTGATGGTCAAAGAGTTACTGTACTTCTGCAATTTTGGGAAAGCAGCATCCTCCACACTGTCATATAGCACCACTTGCCGTTCCACATATTGGATGATCTTGAACATGAAATCCAAGCGTTCCCTTTCGTCCTTGATGTTGACAAAATTGGAAAAGAACACCTCCAAAATTTCCTGCGGTTCCTTCCCTGCCTTGAGTCCCTTTTCGCACTGATCGAGCAAAAGGGGAATCAAAATACCCACATTTTCCACATTTTTATAGGGCAAGCTCAAAAACAAACTATTGTAAATATTGAACTTGTTGGTTACCGATTTTTTAAATTCTTCTAACCGTCTGGAATGCTGCATGGATTATTCGGTGTTATCGTTTTAAATGAGTGTACACCCAAAGGTCGTGATTAAACTGAAACCTTGGGATTAAATTTATGCGTATCACAATTTAGGACCAGTGCCCATCAATCATAACACGATTCAATGAACACTAAAACATACTAAATCTTGAGGTCTTCGCCAAAGATTTAGCGAATGAAAACTGGCTCGTTGGCCTTGAGAGTGTGTTCTTGACTGAAGAGATATCCGTCATAATCAAAACCTTTGATATCCTCCAAGGTCTTGGCATCTGTATCGAGGATATAGCGCACCATGGAACCCCTTGCCTTTTTGGCGAAGAAACTGATGATCTTTAATTGATCGTTTTTCCAGTCCTTGAAAATGGGAGTGATTACGGGAACCTTGAGTTTCTTTTCATCCACGGCACCAAAATATTCGTTGCTGGCCAAGTTTACAAAAAGTTCGCCATCCTCCAGTTCTTGGTTCAAATGATCGGTGAGTTGTTTTTTCCAGAATTCATGCAGGTTCTTTTTTCTACCCACTTTTAATTGGGTGCCCATTTCCAAACGATAAGGCTGTATCAGGTCTAAAGGTTTCAAGATGCCATACAGTCCGGATAAAATTCGAAGGGTATCCTGAAGTTTGTCCAGATTCTCCACCGGAATCGTTTGTGCATCCAAGCCTTGGTACACATCTCCGTTAAAAGCATACACGGCAGGACGTGCATTTTCGGGACTGAAGGGCAATGAAAATTGTTGGTTACGCTCCCAGTTCAACTGTGCCAAACTATCGGAAATGGACATCAATTGCGACAGCGCCTTTGGTCTTTTCTTTTTTAGAATGGCGTTCAATTTCTGTGCTTCCTCCAAAAAAAGGGGTTGGCTATAGGTTGATGTTGGAATTTCCGATTCAAAATCGAGAGACTTGGCCGGAGATATTACAATTTTCATTCAGTGCTTCTTTTGTTCAAAAATACAGCGGATTTTCAACTTTGGAAAAGGATCGTCAATGAGGTTTTCAATCCTACGATTGATGAAACCTATTGTTCCACATGTTTGGAATAATTGCGCCATTTTTCAATACATTGGACCATATCCTCGGGCAATTCGGTATCAAAACGCATGAATTTTCCAGTTACCGGATGCTCAAATCCCAATGTTTTGGCATGCAAGGCCTGACGTGGCAAAACCTTGAAGGCATTATCCACAAACTGTTTGTATTTGGTAAAAGTGGTCCCTTTCAAGATGGCATCGCCACCATAGCGTTCATCATTAAAAAGCGTATGCCCAATGTATTTCATGTGCACCCTGATCTGATGGGTCCGGCCCGTTTCCAATCTGCAGGAAATCAAGGTAACATATCCCAATCGCTCCAAAACCTTGTAGTGGGTAATGGCTTCTTTTCCTTCTTCCCCATTTGGATAAACGGTCATCTGCAAGCGGTTCTTAGGGTGTCTGCCAATGTTGCCTTCAATAGTGCCCTCATCCTCTTCCACATTGCCCCAAACAAGTGCCACATACTCTCTTTCGCTACTTTTCTCAAAAAATTGCTGTGCCAAGTGGGTCATGGCAGCTTCCGTTTTGGCAATGACCAAAAGTCCCGAAGTGTCCTTATCAATCCGATGCACCAGCCCAGGCCTATTGGAACTGTTGTTTGGCAGGTTCTCAAAATGGTATACCAAAGCATTGATTAGCGTCCCAGAATAATTCCCGTGACCTGGATGCACCACCATTCCCGCTGGTTTGTTCACCACCAACAGTGTGTCGTCCTCGTAAACAATGTCCAGTGGAATATTCTCAGGGGTCAGCAGAAATTCATAAGGTGGGTGCTCAAAAAGGACCTTTACCTCATCCCCGGCCTTTACCTTGTAGTTTTGTTTTACTATGGCCCCGTTCACCCAAATATGGCCATTTTTGGCTGCTTGTTGGATTTTGTTACGGGTGGCGTTTTCAATAAAGTTCATCAGGAATTTATCCACGCGCAAAGGCTCCTGTCCTTTGGAGGCTACAAACTTATGGTGCTCAAAAAGCTCATCTGCGGACAGTTCATTCTGATCGGAAAAATCCATGGTTATTCGGATTCTGCCTTAACCTTTGCACTGCCTGGAATGGTACCGTTACCGCATATCAACTCGATCTTGGAGGTCTTGGGAAGCTTGTCGCCCGGTTTTATATATTTTCCCTTGAACTTGATGTTGTAGACCATGTCCTTACCCAGTTCGTCAATATAGGTTACACGTTCCACTTCAAGACCTACGGCCCGCAACATGGAGGTTGCATTGCGCTGTGTCACTTGGATGATATCCGGCACACTTACCTTTTTGTACCCGGATGGGTTCACCGTAAAATATATTTTACGGTTGGCCTTTACTTTGTTACCCGCTGGTGGGTTTTGGTCCAATATGGAGAATCTTGGGTAATCGGGGTTATAGTTGGAAGAATCCAATACTTGATAACGCAGTCCTGCTTCTTCCACCGCCTTTCGCATTTCCGATACCGACATTTTGGAAAAATCCGGCACCTCAACAAACTCACCATGGTTGGTAGTGCCCTTGAGCCATTGCATGGTCAGGATGACCAGGACCACAATGGCTACAACAGCCAGACCAAGCTGGATGAGAAAAGTCTTGCTTTTCAAAAAGTTCAAAAAATTTTTCATGCAGTAAAGCTTATCGGGACAAATATAGGAAAGCCAACCCTTTTTTCTTTATTTTGGCCATGCGATATTTTAAAAGCCGATGAAAAAGAACATTGCCATCATCATGGGAGGCTACTCCAGTGAATACGGTATTTCCATGAAAAGTGGGAACGTTGTAAACAAATACCTGAACCCACAAAAATACAATGCATACCGCGTAATCGTTTCCAAGGAAAAATGGTTTCATCTAGATAAGGATGACAACGAATTTCCCGTGGACAGGGCCGATTTCAGCATATGCCCCAACGGGCAAAAAATCCAGTTTGATTGTGTTTTCAATGCCATTCATGGTACCCCAGGGGAGGATGGACTCATGCAGGCCTATTTTGAGCTTTTAGGAATTCCCCACACCTCTTGCAACCATTACGAATCTGCCCTTACCTTCAATAAACGGGATCTTTTGAGCACATTAAAACCCTACGCGATCCCTTGTGCCGTTTCGTACCACCTGAACAAAGGTCAGGATGTGGATCAAGATGCCATCATTAAAAAAGTGGGACTGCCCTGTTTTGTGAAGGCCAATAGGGCAGGAAGTAGTTACGGGGTTTCCAAAGTGTACCAAAATAGCGAACTTCAAAAAGCTATTGAAACCGCTTTTAAGGAAGATGACCAAGTGATCATCGAATCCTTTTTGGAGGGCACAGAAGTATCCGTCGGAGTGATCACTTACAAAGGTGAAGTGATGGTATTGCCGATTACGGAAATCATTTCCGAAAACGACTTTTTCGATTTTGAGGCCAAATATCAGGGCAAGTCACAAGAAATTACCCCGGCCAGAATCAATGCAACCCAAGAACAAAATGTAAGAAAGTTGGCAAAGTTTATTTATCAGACTCTTGGTTTGAAAGGCTATACCCGTAGCGAATTTATTTTCATCGGTGATGTGCCACATTTATTAGAGGTGAATACAACACCCGGACTAACCGAAGAAAGTCTATTGCCACAGCAGGCCAGAGAGGCGGGAATTAGCCTGGAGGAACTTTTTGATAGTGCCATAACAGAGGCTTTAACATAGAAAAGTGTATTTTTAAACAAACTTTCTTATCCACCTTATGAGACGCGCATTGTTCCCTGGTTCCTTTGACCCACTCACCCTTGGCCACTACGACATCATTAAAAGGGGTATTACCCTGTTTGATGAATTGGTGATTGCCATCGGTATCAATGCCGATAAAAAATACATGTTCACATTGGAAGAAAGAACCAAGTTCATTGCCGATGCCTTTAAGGATGAACCCAAAATTAAAGTGGTCACTTACAAAGGCATGACGGTGGACTTCTGCAAAGAGATCGGTGCCGAATTCATTTTAAGGGGGTTGCGCAACCCTGCGGATTTCGAATTTGAAAAGGCCATTGCCCATACCAATCGGAAACTTTCTGAAATTGAAACTGTATTTTTATTGACTTCTTCAGGAAAATCCTACATAAGTTCTTCCATTGTAAGGGACGTAATCCGCAATGGTGGTGATTATACTGGTCTTGTTCCCGACACCGTTGTGGTCAATTTCTGATTTTTTACTACGTACTTTTTCCCTCACTTGTAATAATGTGCTTAAAATAGGGGCAGAATATTGACATATGTCAAGAAAACAACATTTTTCGGGCCTTTCACAACAATAAATGAGCAGCCTGATGCATTACACTTACATTGGTCAGAAATTTCTTAATTGTAATAACCCCCCGTACTTTGAAAGCAGTTGAGAGAATCGAACAGCATTTTTTACTGAGACAGTTACCACAGGCCACCGTATTGGTCGGCTTGGATGGTTATGTCATTGACGCTTCGGATTCTTGGTTGGCCCTATTTGGGATTCCATCCAAAAGAATCATGGAAGTGAACATCTTCAATTTATTGGAAAAAGTCGACGGCCTCAAAGAGAACATCGCGGCCAATAAAACATATTCCTTTCGCCACAAATGCGGAAGTGAAAACGAATTCATATGGCTGGAGAGCATCATAACCCCTTGGTACGACGAAAGGGAAAACATTGTGGGCTCCATCATTCAGAGCAACGACATCTCGCGTGAAGCTGAAAAGGAACTTGAAATTGACCGCATTCATTCCATACTAAAGACCAAATCCGAAGTTGCACATGTCGGTTATTGGGAATTTGATGTGCAGACCGAAAACTTATTCTGGTGCGACGAGACCAAAAAAATACACCAAGTCCCCCTGTCTTTCGAACCAAACGTCAACGAAGCCATCAATTTTTACAAACCCGGATATAGTCGGAACAAAATTTCCATGCTCTTCCACAAAGCAATCGAAGAGCGAAGCCCTTTTAATGAAAGGCTAACTATCATTACCAAAAACGGTGAAGAAAAATGGATCCAGTCTGCCGGCAAGGCCATTGTAAAAAACGGAGAGGTCGTGAAGGTATTCGGCACATTTCAAGACATTCACGATCAAGTGATGGCCGAAACCAAAATCATGGAAAATGAGCAGTTGCTCACAACTTTGATCGACAACCTACCATTGAATGTTTTTGTCAAGGACCTGGATTCCAGAAAAATTTTGGTGAACAAATCGGAATGTGAATATCTGGAAAAAAGCCCCAAGGAACTTATCGGTAAAACGGATTATGACCTGTACGATGAGGAAGTGGCCAAAATTTCAAGGGAAGAAGATCTTGAAGTACTCAAATCTTTAAAACCCATTTTGGGAAAGGAAACCATCAGCATTAAAAAAGATGGCACCGCTACCAATTTCTTGACCTCAAAAATTCCTTTGTTCGACCTGAACAACAAGGTTAGCGGTTTGATCGGGATCAGTATGGATATCTCTTCAATCAAAAAGAAGGAAGATCAGTTACGCAATTTGATCAACCTTACCTCGATCCAAAACAAAAAGCTGATCAATTTTGCCCATATTGTTTCCCATAACCTTCGTTCGCATTCGGCCAACTTTTCAATGTTGCTTCAATTTTTGAAAGCGGAAGACAATGAAAGGGAACGCGAGCACATAATCAATATGTTGACCCAAGCTTCTGACAACCTATTGGAAACCTTGGAAAACTTAAACCAAGTGGTCGACATCAATACCAATATCAACCTTAAGAAGGAACCCATAAATATCTACGATCATATTATAAAGGTCCGGCATGGTTTGACTGCTTTCTTGGAAAAAAACCAAGTATTGATCAAGAACAAAGTGGATCAGAAACTAGTTGTTAAAAGTATTCCTGCCTATATGGACAGTATTATTATGAACTTGTTGACCAACGCCGTAAAATATAGAAGTCCCGAAAGAAAACCAATAATAACATTAACCACTAAGAAGGTGGACAACAAGATAATTCTTTCCGTTTCCGATAATGGATTGGGAATTGACCTGGAAAGGTATGGCGATAAAATATTTGGCATGTACAAAACGTTCCATAATAACAAGGATGCCAAAGGATTTGGATTGTATCTGGTACGCAATCAAATTGAAGCCATGGGCGGAAAGATAACAGTGAACAGCGAAGTCGACAAAGGAACCACCTTCAACGTATATTTTAATGAAAAAACTAAGTAGTATTTTTATAGTGGACGATGATCCCATAACCGTTTTCGGTATCAAAAGAATGTTAAAACCGGTGGCAATTTGCGATGATATCCAAATATTCCAGAATGGAAAAGAAGCTTTTGATGCATTGTCCGAAAGACACACTTCAGGAAAAGAAATTCCAGCGGTCATCTTTTTGGACATCAACATGCCGATCATGGATGGCTGGGACTTTTTGAAGGAAATGATCGATCTTGATATCCATGAACGTGTCATCATCAACATGATCACCTCTTCCATCGACCCTTCCGATTATCAAAGGTGGAATGATTTCAAGGAAAGGTGCCCACACCAACTCAATTTTAAGAACAAACCCATTTTCAAGATTGAGGTTTCCGATTTGGATGGTTTCCATATGGCCTCATAATCATAATATTCCGTATTTTTGGGGCCACCGAAAAAAGTTACATTTGGTATAACTAACAAAGTACCCCAACACCTTGAAACATTTAATTTTTTCTGTAGTCCTTGTTCTGCTTTTATCCTGCGAAACAGAAAAGCAGGATAAGATCAACTCTTACCAGACCTATTTCGAAACCTCCGGAGGGAAGGAAACGGCAACATACCAACAGACCATTGATTTTTATATCACCTTGGCACGTGATTTTCCACAGATCAACATCCATACCATTGGAAAAACGGATAGTGGTCTGCCTTTGCACATGGTGACCTTTAATCCAGAAGGTGATTTCAATTATGAGAACATCAGAAAGGAGAAATCCATCATTTTAATCAACAACGGGATTCACCCTGGTGAAAGCGACGGCATTGATGCCACCATGATGCTCTACAGGGATTTGGCCACTGGAAAAATTCCCAGCCCAAAAAAAACCGTATTGGTCACCATCCCCATATATAATGTAGGTGGATCGTTAAATCGGAATTCCACTACCCGTGCCAATCAAAATGGACCGTTGGAATATGGTTTCCGTGGCAACGCACTCAATTACGACCTTAACCGGGATTTCATTAAAATGGACACCAAAAATGCAAAGACCTTTGCAGACATTTTCCACTCCGTAAAACCCGATGTTTTTATTGACAACCATGTTAGCAATGGGGCAGACTACCAATATACCCTTACCCATCTGTTTACCCAACACAACAAACTGGGTGGTAAAATGGGAGAATACCTGCACGATACTTTCATGCCTAAAATTGAAAGATCATTACAGGAAAAGGAATGGGACATTACCCCTTACGTGAACGTGTTTAACATGCCCCCTGAACTGGGTTTTAGTCAATTTATGGACCATCCCAGGTATTCCACCGGTTATACTACCCTTTGGAACACCTTGGGCCTTATGGTAGAAACCCATATGTTAAAACCTTATGACCAACGAGTGGAAGGCAATTATGTGATCATGAAAAGTCTATTGGATGTTGTGGAGAAGGAATATAAGACCATTGCATCATTACGGAAGGAGACGTTGGAAAAAAACCTAGATCTTTCCGAATATTATTTCAATTGGGCAGTTGACACCACCAAAAGTTCCACTTTACAATTCAAGGGATATGAAGCCGAACGACCCATCAGTGAGGTAACCGGCCTACCCAGATTGAAGTACGACCGAAGGAAACCATTCACCAAGGAAACCGTTTATCAGGATTATTTTTATCCACTTGACACCGTTTCGGTACCGGATGCCTATGTGGTGAAACAAAGTTGGCAGAAGGTGACTGAACGCCTTGATGCCAATAAAATACAATACTTTAAGCTGGACAAGGACACCACTTTAGTGGTGGAGGCCTATAAAATTTTGGACTATGACACCCGAAATTCCCCGTACGAAGGCCACTACCCCCACTCCAACACCAAGGTGGAAAAAAGCACCAAGGAAATCCATTTCAGGGCAGGTGACTATGTGGTACCCACCCGTCAACCTGGGATCAGGTATCTGTTGGAGACACTGGAACCCCACGCAGTGGATTCTTTCTTTAACTGGAATTTCTTCGATACGGTACTCCAACAAAAAGAAGGCTTTTCACCTTATGTTTTTGAGGATATCGCCTTGGAAATGCTACAACAAGACTCCATTTTGAGGCAGACCTTTGAAGCCAAGAAAAATCTAGACCTCAATTTTTCGAACAATTGGTACGCGCAATTGGATTGGATATTTCAGCGCTCCAAACATTTGGAAGATGCCTATTTGGCGTATCCCATTTACAGGATTGCCAAAGAAAGTGAGGCTTCCGGAATTTTGGCTAGGTAGCCACTTGCTTAAACAAAATAGCTATATTTTTATAAGAATTCTTAATGGCTTTTTGGGTCTTGATGGGTCCCTTCCATTTCACTTTTTCAATGCCTTCGGATTTTTCGGCAATTAATTTCCCAGTGTAGTCCGTGGACATTAAAAACCAATGGGTCTGTTTCAACCAATAGGCACCATTGCGTTTAAAAACATGGTAGGTGGTTCGCAAAAAACGTTCCATTTTCAGGTTCTTTACCGCGGTTTCCTCTTCCACTTCCCTCATAGCGGCACTTTCTATGGTTTCTCCCTTGTCCACTTTTCCTTTTGGCAGGTCCCATTTGCCATTCCTTTTGATGAAGAGCACCTTTCCTTTTTCATTTACCACAAAACCACCGCCGGCAACGATCACTGGTATCTTGTGCATAAAAATTTTCAGGATCTTTTCCTTATCCGGATGGTACAGGTAGGCCTTTTTCAGTTTCTTCTTGGATAACAGATGAATGGCCTGCATAATGGAATCGTCATCCAACGAAAATAAATTTCCGTTGGTATGTTCCGGGCGCTCGTTTGTTAAGATCAGTGGAGACTCATTAACAAAAACTTCATACATTTGCGCAATGGTTTTAGATAAGGGAATAGCAAAAAAAACAGCTGAGCTGTTGCTGCAAATTAATGCAATAAAGTTGGAACCCGAAAATCCGTTTACATGGGCATCGGGATGGAAATCGCCAATCTATTGTGATAACAGGGTTATGCTCTCCTACCCTGAAATTAGAAACTTTGTAAGGGAGGAAATGGCCAAGCAGGTAGAAAAACTGTATGGCAAACCGGATGTGATTGCCGGAGTGGCCACTGGCGCCATCGGAATTGGTATTCTGGTAGCCGAAGCTCTTGGCCTCCCGTTTGTTTATGTAAGGCCCGAACCAAAATCACACGGAAGGCAGAACCAAATTGAAGGGTATTTTGAACCCGGACAGACCGTTGTGGTCATTGAGGACCTGATCAGTACCGGTAAGAGCAGCTTAAATGCCGTTCGCGCTTTGAAAGACCAAAATGCCAAGGTTAAAGGCATGGTCGCCATTTTTACTTACGGTTTTCCTGTGGCCAGTGCCAATTTTGAATCGGAAGAGGTGGAACTGCATACCCTTTCCGATTATGAACACTTGATCGAACAGGCTTCGGAAACACACTACATTAAAGAATCGCAACTAAAAACCCTGTTGGAATGGAAATCCAATCCGCAGGAATGGAAATAAATAGCAACAATGCACATAGAAGCTTCCAAAAAGAAAATCGCCAAGAGCGACAAAGAGGTTTTTGATTTTTTGACCGACATCAAGAACTTTGAAACCCTGATGCCTGATAATATTGATAAATTTGAGGTGTTGGATGAGAATACCTTCAAATTTGCCTTAAAGGGCATGCCAGAGATAGTCCTGAGGCTGAAGGAGCAAAACCCAAATGATAAAGTAGTTTTAGGAGCTGCTAGTGATAAATTACCATTTACCTTGACTGCGAAAATTGTCTCTTTGGGCGAAAATGAAAGTGAGGTAGATTTGAGTTTTGAAGGCCAGTTCAACGCCATGATGGCCATGATGATCAAATCCCCGATCACCAATTTCATGGAGACCTTGTCCCAAAATATGGACAAAATAGGTCAATAAAGCAAGGTCACTTCTTTTAGATCGAACTCCTTAAAAATGTGGTCCTCAAGTTCAAGGATCAGTTTTCCCGAAGGAGATACGTTCCTTATAAATCCCATGAACAACTCCCCTCGGGCATTGGTAAATGTGGAAGGTTTGTCCTTTCTGAACAATAATTTTTCATAGGAAGGAAGCAGTTGGGACACTGTTTTGCTTTCCAGAAACTCCAAATGATATTGCAATCTATCCAAGATACGTTGTAAAAGTTCATCAAGGTCAAAAAAACTACCGGTAACCAATTTTAGGGAAGATGCCTTATCCAAATTTTCAAAATGGGCCTGGTTTACATTCAGACCAATACCAATAATGGCTTGACCGATAAGCACACCCTTCAGAACATTCTCTATCAAAATACCACAAATCTTATAAGAACCTGACATAATGTCGTTGGGCCATTTTATGCTGACATCTGGTACGGAAAGGTCTTTCAACACGTCGGCCACAGCCATGGAAACACCGATGTTCAATAAAAATTGATGCTCCACATGCAATACCTCAAAGCTTTTCAATACACTGAACGTTAAGTTTTTACCTTCTTCCGATTGCCAAATAGTTCCCATTTGGCCTCTGCCATTGAGCTGTTTTTTTGTAACCACAACCGTGTAATCCGTTAGCTGTGTTGCCTGCAGAAGTTCCTTCAAATATAGATTTGTGGAATCCGTGGCATCAAGTTTGATTATTTGAGTTTGTTCTCCCAAAGTGGTGCGCCTTATCGATTTGTTAAAAACTAAGGCTAAGAAAACAAAAAATACCTAAATTTGTAGAAACTAAATTTTTTGAATGCAGAAAACAAAAGCTAGCGCAGATGAACTGATTGCCTTGATCTTAGAAGGGATAGAAGACGTTAAAGGAGTCGACATTAATCTACTGGACCTGAGGGAAATCGAAAATACCGTTTGCGACTACTTCATCATCTGCAATGGTACTTCCAACACACATGTAAACGCAATTGTATCCTCGATCCAGAAAACAGTGAGCAAGGCACTACACGACAAACCTTGGCACATTGAAGGTTCTGAGAACGCTGAATGGGTATTGATGGACTATGTAAATGTAGTGGTACATGTATTTCAAAAACACATTAGGGAATTCTACGACATTGAGGGACTTTGGGGTGACGCCAAAGTAACCATGGTGGAGAGCAGCTACAATTCTTAAAACAAAATGGCAAAAGAGAACAATTCAAATACCCCCCCAAAGAGGCCGCGTTTTAGTTCGTGGTGGATATATGGCGTAGTGATCGCGTTGATCATTGGTTTCCAGTTTTTTGGCGGTAGTAGTTTTTCAAGTACCGAAAAGACCACAACTTCAGAGTTGCAGGAGTTTTTGCGTAACGGCGATATTTCCAAAATCGTCATCATTACCAATACCAGACAGGCAAAGGTTTACCTTACCGAAGAAGCCCTAAAGAAGGATGTACACAAAGGTGTGGCCAAAAAACCCCTTTTCCCATCCAGTAGTTTAATGCCACAATATGTACTGGATTACGGGGACCTTCAGATTTTTCAGAATGAAATCTCCGAAATCAAAAAAGAAAACAATCTTGATACTATAGTTGAGTTCGATACGGAATCCAACGTAATCGGAGAATTGTTACTTTCCCTATTGCCGTTTGTATTGATCATCGGCATATGGATCTACCTGATGCGAAGAATGTCCGGTGGAGCAGGAGGCGGAGCCGGAGGCCAGATTTTCAACATAGGAAAATCCAAGGCCAAATTGTTCGACGAGAAAACCGATACCCGTACCTCTTTCAAAGATGTAGCAGGTTTGGAAGGTGCAAAGGAAGAAGTACAAGAGATTGTGGAATTCCTTAAAAACCCGGACAAATATACTTCACTTGGAGGAAAAATACCGAAAGGAGCCCTTTTGGTAGGCCCTCCTGGAACGGGTAAGACCCTTTTGGCCAAGGCCGTTGCAGGGGAAGCAAAAGTTCCTTTCTTTTCTCTTTCCGGATCTGATTTTGTTGAAATGTTCGTTGGGGTTGGTGCCTCTAGGGTACGCGACCTCTTCAAACAGGCAAAGGACAAGTCACCTGCCATCATCTTTATTGATGAGATCGATGCCATTGGTCGTGCCAGGGGCAAGAACAATTTTACGGGTTCCAATGATGAAAGGGAAAACACCCTCAACCAATTGTTGACCGAGATGGATGGTTTCGGAACCAATACCAATGTAATCGTATTGGCGGCAACCAACCGCGCAGATGTACTGGATAAAGCGTTGATGCGTGCCGGTCGTTTTGACCGCCAGATCTATGTAGATCTTCCCGATTTGAATGAAAGAAAAGAGATCTTTGAGGTGCACTTACGACCTATTAAGACAGCCGAGACCTTGGATCTTGACTTTTTAGCCAAACAAACCCCAGGATTCTCAGGTGCGGATATCGCCAACGTATGTAACGAAGCCGCCCTTATTGCTGCCCGTAAAGAGAAAAAAGCGGTGACCAAGCAGGATTTCCTAGACGCTGTGGACAGAATCGTTGGTGGTCTGGAGAAGAAGAATAAAATCATTACGCCTGAAGAGAAAAAGACCATTGCTTTCCATGAGGCTGGCCATGCCACTGTTAGTTGGATGTTGGAACACGCCGCACCCTTGGTGAAGGTAACCATCGTTCCTAGAGGGCAATCTTTGGGAGCTGCATGGTATTTGCCCGAAGAGCGCCTTATTGTTCGCCCGGAACAAATGTTGGATGAAATGTGTGCCACCATGGGAGGCCGCGCTGCAGAAAAGGTAATATTCAACAAAATTTCCACAGGGGCTTTGAGCGATCTGGAAAAGGTAACCAAACAGGCAAGGGCCATGGTAACCATTTACGGTCTTAACGATAAATTGGGCAACATCACCTATTACGATTCAACAGGGCAAACCGAATATGGTTTTACGAAACCCTACAGTGAGGAAACCGCGCAAAAAATAGATCAGGAAATTTCCAAAATGATCGAAGAACAGTACCAAAGGGCCATTAAATTATTGGCCGACAACAAGGATAAACTGACCGAACTGGCAGAGCGTCTATTGGAAAAAGAGGTTATCTTTAAGGATGATTTGGAAAAAATCTTTGGCAGAAGACCCTTTGAAAAACACGAAGAGCTGGAACCGGCCAAATAACCTATAACGGTTGATCGGATTTTAAATTGAATATGCACGGCATACTATAGATGGGAGTTTTTAAAAAACTTTTTGGAGGAGGAAAGAAGGTTTCCAAGGAAACTTCGGAAACGCGTGGAGAACATATGCCCGATCTAAAAATTCCCGTGGATGAAAAATTCACTATCTATTTCAAGAAAAACGGAGGCAAATTCATCTATTGTGAAGATTTTGCGGAGGTTTCCGATGCCTTGAAAAATATTATCTCGGAGAACGATTGGCAAAATCAGCTTCTCTATTCCCTTGATCCCAGATTGGAAGCTCGTTTCTCTTCTGAAAACCTGGAATTTACAGGTAATAGGCAAGAAAGCGATATCTTTTTTACCACCTGTGAACATTTGGTGGCCCATAACGGTTCCATCTTGGTGTGCTCCAACCAGATCAAAGAGAAAAAATTGGATGAACTTCCGTCCAACCTGATCGTATTTGCCACCACCAGTCAATTGGTGGACTCCATCAGCGAGGGATTAAAGATCATCAAGGAACGCTACCAAAAGAATATTCCCAATAACATTACCACTTTAAAGCACTTTCAACTTACCCAGGAAAACAAAGACGATTTCCTTTCTTATGGGAGTGCCTCAAAAAATGTCTATCTTTTACTCCTAGAAGACTACTGATTACATGAGGGAAATTTTACGACGCTCCATTACCGGGGTCATCTATGTTGTGCTTCTCTTAGGGACTGTTTTTTTGAGTTCGGATGCCTTTGACTTTCTTTTCATGGCCTTTGGGCTTACCTGCTTGTACGAGTTCAAAAAAATAGTGCGCTTAAAGGGGTACTTCATTTTTTTGGTCTATTTGGCCCTTTGGTGGACTTACATTTACCTAATTAAGGATAGTGCGGCCATTACCGTCCTCATGCTTTTGACCATAACGGTAGATTTGGCGTTGTTGATGTTCCTTTTTTCGGATAAGCCATTGAAATTCAGCGATTTTCATAAATTCGTGATTGCTGTATTCTACATCGGTGGAGGATGCATTTTTCTGACCATGATTCCTTATAAAGAAGAAGATTTTGCCCAATTTTTGATTATGGGCATCTTTATATTGATTTGGGTGAACGACACTTTTGCCTATCTGGTAGGAAGGGCTTTGGGGCGCACCAAACTTTTTCCTTCAGTTTCTCCCAAAAAAACCATTGAAGGTTCTGTTGGAGGTCTTATTTTTGCACTGGTAGCCGCCTACATTCTGTCTTGGTACGAAACAAAACTTACCGTGTCGCAATGGATGGCCATGGCTACCCTGATTGTGGTTGCCGGCAGTTTGGGTGATCTTTTGGAATCCAAGTTCAAGCGAATGGCGGGTGTTAAGGACAGTGGAGCCATACTGCCCGGCCATGGAGGAATTTGGGACCGATTGGATAGCTTGGTGTTCGCCGCTCCTTTCGCCTATTTGATACTAAACTTATTCTCCTATGTTTCATAAAGAGGGTCAAAAAATAATTATTACTACATTTTTTATAGTGGTCGCCGCCATTCTAGCTGCTGAATTCTATATGCAATTGGAATGGGCCAGATATGCGATACAGATGACGGCCCTGATTTTTTTGATTCTTATCCTTCAGTTTTTCAGGAATCCCAAACGTCCCGTTACCCCCAATTTCAATGAAATTTTGGCCCCAGTTGACGGTAAGGTAGTGGTCATTGAAGAAGTGGAAGAAACCGAATATTTTAAGGAACGAAGAAGACAGGTTTCCATATTCATGTCACCGGTGAATGTTCACGTTACGCGCTACCCGGCCAGTGGAACGGTCACCTATTCAAAATACCACCCAGGAAAATATTTGGTGGCATGGCATCCTAAATCGAGTACTGAAAACGAGCGCACTACAGTAGTGTTGCACACTCCCAAGTTTGGGGAAATTGGATATAGACAGATTGCCGGAGCCTTGGCCCGTCGCATTGTAAACTATGCCGAAGAAGGGGAACAGGTTACGCAAGGCCAAGATGCGGGATTCATCAAATTTGGATCAAGGGTAGACCTGTTATTGCCCTTAAACTGTAATATTACCGTTAAGTTGAACCAAAAAGTGGTCGGTGCCAAAACCTGTATCGCTTCCTTCAGACCTGAGGATGATGAATGAAGAAGAGCTACATAATAAGTTCAATGAGGCCGTGGCCTTTGTCAATAGCTATACCGAGCCACTGCCTGCAGATCTTTTGCTTAGACTGTACGCCTATTTCAAGATAGCCAAAAGAAACTATGATAACCCTGGCAGTAGAACACCATTGATTAATGCCTTTAAGGCGAATGCCCTTTTTCAAGCACAGAATATTAGCCCAAAAGAAGCCATGGAAAAATATATTGAGCTAGTAAAAAAAGATTTGAACTTCCATTAAGAAACCAAATCAGGGGTAGCTAAGGTCTTTTCAAAATAAGTGAAATAAACGGCCCCAAATATGGTAGTCACAAAATATAGTCCCACTAGATAATTACCCATCGGCAAATATTCATTGATACCGAACCAATCATTGGTCCAATAAATCAGGGCCAAGCCGGCTATTCCCCTAAACAACTCTATCCAAATCGCATAAGAGGTGCGGTCCATTAAAGTGGTGTATCCATATACCCCCAGAAAAACAAAGGAACCGAACAATAGCAGCCCCCTAAAGCCAATTTCGGAATAGTTGTAGAACATAAAGAGCATCAGGACCGTCGTCACCAACAATTGAAAAAGGGAGTAGCCCTTTAACGCTACTGAAGATTCCGGTTGGTACTTTTTAAAATGGTACACGTCCTCAATAATTTCTACAGGATACCGGTCTTTGACATCTTTAGGCCGCCAACCTGTTGGCATGAACCAAATACGAAATTTGTCCCAATAATTGTTGGTACGCCATGCATCCTGAATCAATCGCCATAAATGTTGAAAATTGATGACAATGGGATTCCATGTATGGGCAGGTTTCAATACACCATATTGAGGCGGCACCTCATCCAGTTCTTCTTGGAAGGTTCCGAACATGCGGTCCCAAACACAAAAAATCTGTCCAAGATTTTTATCAATATATTGTTGGTTTATTGCATGATGTACACGATGTTGCGAAGGGGTTACGATTACATACTCCAACCACCCCATTTTACCTATATGTTGGGTATGGTACCAAAACTGCGCAAACAAATGAATCGGGGCCAAAACTGCGATTACCGTATTAGGAACTCCCAAAAGCGCAGCAGGAATCAACAACAAGGCATAATATCCTAATAGATTGGAGATAGGCTGCCGTAGGGCGCAAGCCAGATTAAATTCCTCACTGCTATGATGGATCACATGTTGGTTCCAAAAGAAATTGATATGATGGCTCAATCGATGGTTCCAATACCCAGCAAAATCAAGGGCTATAAACGCCACCACCCAAACCAACCAAGTGGATTTGATCTCAACAAGGGCCAAATGCTCCAATAAAAAGGGATAGCTGATCAAAATAACGCCAAGTCCAAGCGAGTCCTTCACCACATTGGTAAGCCCTGAGCTCAAACTGCTTATGGTATCCATCAAATTATGCTTCTGATTTTTAACAAACTGACCATAGAGCACTTCTATCAGGACCAACCCGATAAAGAAGGGAGTGGCATAAAGCAAGGCCGTTGCATACGATTCCATCTGTATAAATTTAAAGTTTATCCAACGCAGGCACAGGGTAATGCGTCATGAATTTACTCTAAATTTTTGAATAATGCGATATCGTTTGCGTCCGTCAGATCCGGAATATGTTCAGATCTGGGTATACAAAACATACTTTGTGGTTCTTCAGTGGCCAGAATCCCTACAGCTTTGGGCAGTTCCTTCTCATTCCGAACAGGATCAAGGGGGCAATTGGCCAAATAGGAATAGACTTCTTTACCAGAAAAACTAAAAATATTCATACTTACCCGAAGTTCCCCAGACTCATCCTTATATTTAGGAACATCTTCCAAAGCCGGCTTTTCAACAATGCCCTGTAAAAATCCTTCCTCCGATATGTCCATTAAGGCAAATTTAGAAATACGGTCATCGGTGAACTCAAATCCCGAACTGGCGTAGCTAATGAGGGCATGGGGTGCAATGCGATCTGCTCTCAAATCCTGAAGTGCACCAACGGAGTAAAGGTTATCGCCATTACAGACTGTAAAAGCGGACTGCTTCAAGACGGGGAATTGATCCATGCATTGTTGAAGTGCATCTGCCGTTCCCAACGGCTTCTCCCTTCCTTCGGGAACATACTGTACGGCAATAAAAATGTTCAACCCAGTAGGCAATCCATGTGAATCCACCAACTTTTTAAAGGCATCATTACCCGGACTGGTGATCAAATATAAATTTTCATAACCTGCGGTCTGGGCATTCATCACCAAATAATAGAGAAATGGCCTGTTGTTCTTGCCCACAGGGATGAGACTTTTATGCGGAATATTGTCCATAATGCCCCCATGATCGGAATGGGATTCCAAACTTCTTTTCATTCGGGAAGACGCACCTCCTACCATGATTATCAAATTCTTGTTCTCCATTTTTATGATATGATTTCTACTTCATAAACTTTTTTGGCACCAGTGGCCAAAAATGCCTTTTTAACTGCTGTTATTTTATTTTCAGGCACCATGGCCACCATGCATCCCCCGCCTCCTGACCCAATTGTCTTGGCCCCTATGGCCCCAGCCATTCTGGCGGCATCCATCATCTTAGCCATTTCCATTGGAGTATTCTGAATTCTTTCTTGCAAGATTTGTTGATGTTGGTTCATCAGATTTCCCAATTTTTGAAGATCTGGCCTTTCCTTTTCCAATTCTGCTTTTGCTTGCAGGGTAATATGATAATTGTGGATGGTGGCATACCAGTGATCCTGAAAGTCAGCGGGCACAAATTGCCCATACCTTTGATAATCCCCCAAAACAGCTTCTGCTAAATTGAATTCAGGATGGGCCTGCTTTACAGAAGCTACTGCCTTCTTGGCAAAAACATTCGCGTTTTTGAGGACCAACAAAGTTTTTTTCGCCAAGCCTGATTCCGCTACCAGCAATTTACCCATATTACCAACTAACCGCTCGCTTTTCCCACTTTTGGTATCGATAAAGAGCAGACCTTTTTGGGCTATGGTATATTGATCCATCAAACCGCCTGGCGAATTAAAGAATTTTACCTCCGCGTCATACGCCCAACGCCCGATCTGAAAATCGCTGACTTCATCTGCTTTTCCATTGATGGTCACCAAAAAACGAATCCAGGCCACCAGCAAGGCCGAAGAGCTGGAAAGACCGGCGTTAACAGGTATATTTCCTGAAATTTCAATGAAATACCCTTCTTCAAAAACATATCCATGTTGCTTTAGCACAGCCATACCCGATCGGAAAAAATCACCGGGTTCGACAACAGCTAAGTCATCATTCAAAACAATGGAAAACTCTTGACCCAAATCTTTTAATTCAAGAACAAATTCTTTTTTGGGGTTTGGTATAGCCCATAAATGGATGAAACGGTCAATGGCCCCAGCAATCACCGGAAGGTCCAAATAATCTTGATGGTCTCCATAAAAACAGATTCGGGCAGGAACTTGTATTTTAATCATTGGTGGATTAGCTTATAAAATCAAGAACCGTACTATCTTTTCGATTGCCCATGGGTAAAACCCGGGAATACCAGTGCCACTCTCCCATATCCACGCAACGTTCCTTTAAATGGAAAACCCGCATTGTTAAACATCCTATATATATGCCTTGTGCCAAGGAGAGTATTCTTCCTTTTTCAAAAATCATTCGTCTTCATGACCAAAGGTTATTGCAAACTTGCAAGACTTTTTTCCAAGGTTTCAATCTTGGCTTCGGCATCTGCCGCTTTTTTCCGCTCTATGGCCACAACTTGCTCCGGTGCATTGTTCACGAAACGTTCATTGCTCAATTTACCCTGTACAGATTTTAAAAAGCCTTTGGTATATTGAAGTTCCTCCTTTATTTTTTTGATTTCCTCATCTAGGTCGACGGCACCACTAATCGGGATAAAATATTCGTTGCTCTTTACCCTAAAGCTTAATGCCCCGTCCATTCCAGTATCAATGGCTTCCAGTTTTGATACATTGGCCACCTTCCTGATGATGGTATCCATATTTTTACCAACTCCTTCGGCATTGAGCATAAAAAGTTCCAAGGCATCCTTTTGCGGGATGTTCTTTTCTTTCCTAATGGTTCGAATACTTGAAATGACCTCAGCGGCAAAATCAAAGTCGGCTATCAATTTGGAATCCACTTTTTGGGATTTGGGCCATTGCGCAACGATCAAAGCTTCTTCTGGAGTGCGCTCTGCCATGTGTTGCCAAACCTCCTCCGTTAAGAATGGCATGAAAGGATGCAATAGTTTTAAGTTTTCCTCGAACAATTGGATCACCGAACCAAATGTGGCGCTGTCAATCGGCTGTTGATAGGCCGGTTTCACAATTTCCAATAACCACGAACAGAAATCGTCCCAAACCAATTTATAGATGGCCATCAAGGCATCGGAAATTCGATATTTTGAAAAATGATCCTCGATTTCAACCAAAGTCTGGCTCAACTTGGCCCTGTACCAATCGATTCCTATTTTGGCCGCCTCGGGTTGGGGAATATCGGCAACCTCCCACCCTTTTACCAATCGGAAGGCATTCCAGATCTTATTGGCAAAATTGGACCCTTGTTGACAAAGGGCTTCATCGAACATAATATCATTTCCCGCTGAAGAACTCAACAAAAGCCCCACTCTTACACCATCCGCACCAAAATCCTCGATCAATTTCAATGCATCGGGAGAATTACCCAATTGTTTGGACATTTTTCTACGTTGCTTATCACGCACCAATCCGGTAAAGTACACATTTTCAAAAGGTCGTTTACCTCGATATTCATATCCGCACATGATCATGCGGGCCACCCAAAAAAAGATGATGTCGGGTGCGGTGACCAGATCACTGGTCGGATAATAATAGTTGACCTCTTCGTTATCAGGGTCCAAGATGCCTCCAAAAACACTTATGGGCCATAACCACGAAGAGAACCAAGTATCCAAAACATCGGAATCTTGGCGTAAATCGGATTGTTGGATTGACGGATTTTTGGATTTAGCCAATTCCAAAGCTTGCTCCGGGGTTTCCGCCACTACAAAATCTTCTTTCCCATCGCCATAATAATATGCTGGGATCTGCTGTCCCCACCACAATTGGCGGGATATGTTCCAATCACGGATACCTTCCATCCAATGACTATAGATATTTTCGAATTTTTTGGGGTAAAACTTGATATCTTCGGTTTTTAGAACAGCATCCAGAGCAGGCTTGGCGAAGGTTTCCATTTTCAAGAACCATTGATCGGACAATCTGGGTTCAATAACGGCCTTGGTCCTTTCGGAAGTCCCCACCTTGTTGATGTGTTGTTCCGTTTTTACCAAAAATCCTTTTTCTTCAAGTTCCTTACTAATTTCCTTGCGGACCACAAAACGATCTTTACCTTGGTAATGCAATCCAAAAGAATTTAGGGTAGCATCCTCATTGAAGATGTCGATGACCTCCAAATTATGTTTTTCGCCCAGATTCTTATCGTTCTCGTCATGCGCCGGGGTTACTTTTAAACAACCGGTACCGAACTCCATATCTACATATTCATCTTCAATGATCGGGATAACCCTACCACAAATGGGCACAATGGCCTTTTTACCTCGAAGATGACGGTATCTTTCATCATTTGGATTGATACAGATAGCGGTATCGCCCAAAATGGTTTCGGGACGAGTGGTTGCAATGGTCACTTTTTCATCGGAACCTTCAATATTATACGCCAAATAATACAGATTACCCTGCCTTTCTTCATAGATTACCTCCTCGTCGGATAAGGTTGTCTTGGCTTCAGGATCCCAGTTTACCATCCGGTATCCCCTGTAAATCAATCCTTTTTTATACAAATCCACAAAAACCTTGATTACCGAGGCGGACATATCGTCATCCATGGTGAACTTGGTTCGGTTCCAATCACAGGAGCAGCCCAATTTTTTCAATTGTTGAAGGATTACACCACCATATTCATGGGTCCAGTCCCAAGCATGCTTTAAAAAATCCTCTCTGGACAAATTGGCCTTATCAATCCCTTGTTCCTTTAATTTGGCGACCACCTTGGCTTCCGTAGCAATGGAGGCGTGATCCGTACCGGGTACCCAACAGGCATTTTTCCCTAAAAGTCTTGCGCGACGTATGAGTACATCTTGGATGGTATTGTTGAGCATATGGCCCATGTGGAGCACCCCTGTTACGTTTGGCGGGGGGATTACAATGGTGTAAGGCTCCCTTTTATCAGGGATTGAGCTAAAATAATCATGCTCCATCCAGTAGTTATACCAACGTTCTTCAACCTTTTTGGGCTCATATTTTGATGGGATTTCCATTTTTCGGTACAGTTTTTGTTAAATATGGGTTTGAATCGGATTTTTGAAGGGGAAGCACTACGTTACATAAAAACTATTCTTCGGATAGATTCCGATTCAGAAATACGAAACAAAAATAAGTAACGTTATTACATAACAAAAGAATTTTGGAAGCAGGTGTGAAAACATTTACTTTTGAAATTCACCCAAAAACCAAAAATGATGAAAAAAACTGTACTCGTGCTGTTTTTAGGGCTTATTTCCCTAGGGATTTATGCGCAAGAAGCTACGGCTAAAATTGAATTTAAGAGTGAGACCATCGACTATGGTGAAATTGACAAAGGAAGTGATGGTGTTCGTGTATTCGAATTCACCAACACCGGAACCGCCCCTTTGGTAATCAGTGATGTTAGATCTAGCTGTGGATGTACCATCCCCAAAAAACCAGAAGAACCGATCATGCCAGGTAAAACCGGAAAGATTGAAGTGAAATACGACACCAACAGGGTCGGCCCGATCAGAAAGGCCATTACCGTTACCTCCAATGCCGATACCCCTACAAAGGTTTTGAAGATCAAAGGAGAGGTTAAAGGACCTGGTGCCAGCAAGTAAAAAGGAAATTATTTTAGAAGAAGCCCTGGAAACTTTGTTTCCAGGGTTTTTTATTTCTAATCGTCGAATACCTTTTTCAATACGAAAGAAAACAGCAGGTCTTTATTATACCGTTCAATGAGTACTTTAACGCGTTTTCCTTCTTTTTCATTCAACATTTTAAGGATTTCCTGGATTTTGTAACGGTGCACTCCTTTTCCGTTAATGGCCAAGATCACATCCCCTTCACGCAGACCAGCTTCGGCGGCAGGGCTACCCGCCCTTATGCTGGACACCACTATTTCGGGGACCAAGCTCAGTTTGGTGCGATTCTCTATCAAAATCTTAACATTTCCGAAGGAGGAATCGTCGTCCTTTACAATACCGTTGCTATCCGCGATACTTTCTGCAATGTAGCGAAGACCATTATGCTGAAGCTCAATACCTGCAAGATTGTATTGAAAAGGCTCCTTGAAGTTGCTGTTTTTACGAAGAGTCACCTGACCACGGGAGTAATCGAACACCATGTTGAAGCGTTTTAGCACTTCGCCACCCACACTACCGTTTCGATCGCCCAAGTTTTCAAATCCTCCAAAGAATTCACGGTAAGGAAAGGCCACTTTGGCATCCTTCAGTTCAAAATCCCCGATACGGACCCCCTTGATCTTGGAACGTTTTCCGAAAATATCACCACTCAATCCTCTGCCCAAATGGTCCTCATAATTTTTATCGGGCACCTCCAATCCGCGTTCAGGCTCGCGAAATAGCCAGAGGGCATCACTACTTCCTGTATCTACCAACAATTTCACTTTTATGTTTGCCGTATCCCGCATTAAAACGGTCCCCTCAACATAGGCCTTTTTCTTCTCCACAATCAACGGAATGGTCTGATCGTTCTTCTTTTGCTTAAAGTCGTATAGTTCCGTGTCATGAAGTTTTATGCTCTTGGAGGCATAATTGACTTCCACTACAAAATCTCGGAACAAATCATACCCAATTATTCCATGCACGGGAATCCCCAATGAAGTTGATAAATTGATGTCCCGATCCAATACCACATAAAGATCCTGTGAAAAATTCCTGACATTTCCCAACTTGAAGACATTCCCTTTGGAACTCAAGGCTTTCATAGGTTCGCCATCGCCTAAGCCCCTAATGGTCACTTCAGAAACATTGTTGATGGGCACGGAATCCGATTCGGAAAGATTGAACAAAATCGGTTTGCTTACCCCGGAATCCAAGATAAAGGACAGTTCAGCCCCATTGATCTGGATAGGGATAACCATGAGGTTGTTGATAAGTTCAAACCTGATTTTTTCAAACTTCTGCCCTCTTGGCAAACCATATCCTTGCGCCAAAATAGTTGTTGGCACGATTAAAAGAAGTACAAAAAAACACAGCATTTTTTTTAACATACTCACTTTTATAAGGTTATGTATACTAAATATACAAAATCCATAGAATGGTCCCACTGAATTTAACATTTTGATCGGTGAACAAATATTCCAGAATATGTTGTTTTCATGTGTTGGTTTTCCCATTTTTGCGTAAAATTTTGGAAATGCCCAGTATCTCTAACAAAGGGAGGCACATGCCTGCTTCTCCCATACGAAAATTGGTGCCCTATGCCGAGGCAGCTAAAAAACGTGGTACCCACGTAATCCACCTCAACATTGGACAACCAGACATCAAGACCCCAAAGGTTGCATTGGATGCCGTTCGAAACCACAATATTGAGGTCTTGGCCTATAGTATGACGGAGGGCTCTGAACAATATCGGGAAAAAATTGCTGCATATTATGCAAAAAAGGATATACAGGTCAGTGCCAAGGAAATAATCGTTACCACGGGTGGTTCGGAGGCGTTGAGCTTTGCCATGGGCACTATCATGGATGCCGAGGATGAAATCATCATCCCAGAACCTTTTTATGCCAATTATAATGGTTTTGCCACCGCCGCAGGTGTAAATGTGGTCCCCATCCCTTCAAGCATCGAAACCAATTTTGCATTGCCCCCAATAGCGGAATTTGAAAAACTCATCACCTCAAAAACCAAGGCCATTCTCATTTGCAACCCTGGTAACCCAACCGGATACCTTTATAGCAAAGAGGAAATTTTGCAATTGGCCGAAATGGTGAAAAAACACAATTTGTTCTTGATCGCAGATGAAGTGTACCGTGAGTTCACCTATGAAGGAAGGACCCATTATTCCATTCTGCAAGTGGAAGGTTTGGAAGAACATGCCATTGTGGTGGATTCGGTTTCCAAACGATATAGCATGTGCGGTGCCCGAATCGGGTGTTTGGTCTCGAAGAACAGGGAAGTGATCCAAACAGCCTTAAAATTTGCGCAGGCTCGATTGTCACCTCCCACCTTTGCACAGATTGCAAGCGAAGCCGCCTTGGAAACCCCTCAGGAATATTTTGATGCCGTGATCGAGGAATATGTATCCAGAAGAAATGTGCTGATTTCGGAACTACAGAAATTGGAAGGGGTAAAAGTAGCGGTTCCACAAGGCGCCTTTTATTGTGTGGTGGAGCTCCCGGTGGAAGATGCCGACGATTTTGCCCAATGGTTGCTCGAAGATTTTGAATTGGATGGCAATACCGTGATGGTTGCTCCTGCAGCAGGTTTTTATGCCACCCCGGGACTTGGAAAAAATCAGATAAGAATTGCCTATGTGCTCGAAAAAGAGCAACTTGTAAAGGCCGTCCAAATTTTGGGCAAGGCCTTAACCAAGTACAACGCCCGGTGAACATTCTGGAAAACATATCCTTAAAACCGTACAATACCTTTGGTATTGATGCCAAGGCGCGATTTTTTGTTGATATCACCGGATTGGCACAGCTTCAAAAAGTATTGGAATTAAAGGCATATCCCAAAAAATTCATCATCAGTGGCGGGAGCAACATGTTGCTTACCAAAGACATCGATGCCCTTGTGATGCATATCAAGTTGGAAGGTATCCACATTGTTGAAGAAAATGAAGATACGGTGGAAATCAAGGCCATGGCCGGCGAAAATTGGCATGGATTGGTTGTGTGGTGTCTTGAAAAAGGTTATGGTGGCATAGAAAATCTTTCACTGATCCCAGGCAATGTAGGCACGGCACCCATTCAGAACATTGGGGCCTATGGCGTGGAACTGAAGGATGTTTTTGTGAGCTGTACCGTCATGGAAATGGCAACCGGCGAATTGGTATCCTTCAACAAGGAGCAATGCCAATTCGGTTATCGGGAATCCATTTTTAAGAACGAGGCCAAAGGAAAATACATCATCACTTCTGTTAATCTAAGGCTCACCAAGCACGACCATCATATTCATACCGGTTATGGTGCCATTGAGGCGGAATTACAGAAAAATGGTGTAGTTTATCCTTCCATTCAGGATATTTCCAATGCTGTGATTGCAATCCGAAGGGGCAAACTACCCGATCCCAAGGAATTGGGCAACAGCGGTAGCTTTTTTAAGAACCCTGTCATTTCGAGGAAAGCATTTGACAAGTTCATCAAAAAAAATCCGGAAGCCCCCCATTATGAAACCGAGGACGATCAATTCAAAATTCCTGCCGGTTGGCTTATTGAGCAATGTGGATTCAAAGGAAAAAGATTTGGTGATGCCGGCGTACATGATAAGCAGGCGTTGGTATTGGTCAATTATGGCAATGCCACAGGCGCGGAGATTCTTGCACTATCCGAAAAAATAATGAAAACGGTTAAAGATACCTTCGGGATTGAGATCCAGGCCGAAGTGAACATCATAAAATAACCCCCGCACTTTTAACAGAAACGAGGGTTATACCAAACCAAACTAACCAAAATTATGTATACTGTGAGGGCGTTTAAACCCTATAAAATCTTTTCAAAAGCCCAAACGGGGAATGCATTTTCTGTCTTAGCTTTGTTCTATATACGAGATAAACCCTATTTTAGATTTTTGTCCCAAAAAAATTTTACCAAAAGCGTCATACATGAGCACACTGATTGAAAGACATATTGTTTCACTACTAGCAGAAAAGGACGATAGGGCCATTTCCCTGCTATATGAAAATTATAGTGAAACGCTCTACGGTGTGGCTTTTAAGGTGGTAAAAGACGAAGATCTGGCCCAGGACGTCCTTCAGGAAAGCTTCATTAAAATTTGGAAAAAGGCAGATTCCTATGACGCCTCCAAAGCCAAACTTTTTACATGGTTGTTCCGTATTACAAGAAACACCGCAATCGATAAATTAAGGAGTGTAAATAATAAAGCGGATAAGGAAGTCCAAATCGATGTTTCCAACGTATATAAAGTTGGAGTTAAGGGTATTGTGCCCGACCATATCGACATCCAAGACAATTTGGATAAAATCGACCCGAAGTACCGTATTGTATTGGAGGCCCTGTTTTTTGATGGAATGACGCAGCAAGAGGCAAGTGAAGAACTGGACATTCCACTTGGAACAATCAAGTCAAGACTAAAAATTGGGCTTCGGGAACTTGGAAAAATATATGGCACAACAATGTCCTTACTCTTAATATTAAACTTACTGTCATGAAGGAAAAAGTAAAAATATTTCTGGAATCCGACATATTGGAAAAATATCTTATTGGAGATGCTTCAAAGGAAGAATCCCAACAAGCCGAAAGGTATATCGCCATGTATCCCGAGGTAAGGGAAACATATGACGAACTCCAAAAAAACTTGGAGACCTTTGCCAAAATGTACGCCAAGAACACCCCTGAAGGTCTGAAAGAGATCATCCTTTCCAGTGCAAAAAAGGAAAAAATGGTAAGCAAAAGGTTCTACCGTTATGCTGTCGCGGCCAGTGTCGCCGTTTTGGTATTCGCGGGATCGTCCCTATTCTTTTGGAACCAAAACAAGAACCTACAAGAGGAGAATACTTTGGTTTCCAATAAGATCAAGTATTTGGAGGACAACATGAAGGACCAATTGGAAGATATGAGAAACCAATTCATCGTCCTGAATAACCCTGCCACCAAAAAGTATGAGGTCAAAGGAAAACGTGAAGGAAAAGAGTTGAAAGCCATCGCTTACATCAACCCTGTTAAAAAATTGTCTTACATCAATGTGAGCAATGTTCCCCAACTACCCGAGAACAAATGCTTCCAAATGTGGGCCGAAGTAAATGGGGAATTGGTCAACTTGGGTGTCATCAAGCAATTTGACGACAAGGGCAAACTATTGGCCCTACCCTATGCCGACAACGCCGTGGGTTACATCACCATTGAACCAGAAGGTGGCAATGCCGCTCCATCCGTGGACAACATTGTTGCCAACATTGCCTATTAGGTCACAAACCTAAAGTAAACTTAAACCCACCCTTGCTTTACAAGGGTATTTTGTACCTTTGCTCAAAAGTTGGACTATGAAGTTAGCACTATTGACCATTGGTCTGTTAGCACTTGCATTTGCTGGCATTGCAATTAAAATTTGGAGCAAAAAGGATGGAAAGTTTGCCGGAACCTGCGCAAGCCAAAGCCCATTTTTAAACAAGGATGGCGAAGCCTGTGGATTCTGTGGCAAATTGCCACATGAGCAGGAATGCAAAAAAGACTCGTTGCCCGAGTTGAACTGATCCACTATAACCACTAAGGACACACCCCATTTTTGGAGAAAACCGATAATTCCATACAAGAGACCATACGCAGGGCAAAAGCCGGAAACCAAATTGCATTCAGCACCCTCTTGGATACTTTTTGGAACGATGTCTATGGTTTTCAGCTACAACGCACCAAGAACGAAAATGACGCGGAGGACATTACCATCAGGACCTTTTCCCGTGCGTTTGACCGTATTGACACCTATGACGATGCCTACGAGTTCAAGACTTGGTTAATCGCTATTTCCAAAAACCTGCATGTAGACCTCATCCGCAAAAGAAAAAGAACTTTGTTGGACGGTGTGGACCCACGTGGCGACGAGGTAAAAAAAGTGTTGGACGAATCCCCATCAGTGGAAGACCGGTTGATTATTGAACAAAACCTGGCCAATCTGCTGCAGGACATCAAAAAATTGAAACCCCATTACCAAAAGGTCATCAACCTTCGGTATTTTAACGAAATGAGCTATGCCGACATTGCCAATGAGCTCAATGAACCCGTGAACAACATCAAGGTAAAATTGCTCCGGGCAAGAAAATTGTTGGCAGAAATCATCAAAAAAAAGTGACCCATTTCCTTGGGTAAACTTTCCTTACCAGTTTCGTATCTTTGTAAATCAAATTCCGTTGTATGAGCACAAACGTGGCAGAAAGCGTAATACCTCCCAAAGGAAAACCAAAATGGCTGCGGGTAAAACTCCCTACTGGCCAAAAATATACCCAGTTGAGAGGTCTTGTGGACAAATATGACCTCCACACCATTTGCACCTCGGGAAGTTGCCCAAATATGGGTGAATGTTGGGGCGAAGGTACCGCCACATTTATGATATTGGGTAATATTTGTACGCGTTCCTGTGGATTTTGTGGAGTAAAGACAGGAAGACCAGAAAGTGTTGATTGGGCAGAACCCGAAAAAGTGGCAAGATCCATCAAGATCATGAACATTAAACATGCCGTGCTCACTTCCGTGGACAGGGACGATTTAAAGGACATGGGATCCATCATTTGGGCCGAAACGGTCAAAGCCGTCCGGAGGATGAACCCAGAAACCACCCTAGAAACCCTGATACCTGATTTTCAAGGTATTTCAACTCATTTGGATAGGATTCTGGCCGTGGCTCCCGAAGTGATTTCCCATAATATGGAAACCGTTAAAAGATTGACGCGAGAAGTCCGTATACAAGCCAAATATGAGCGTAGCCTTGAAGTTTTGGACTACTTGAAGAAAAATGGTGCCAATCGCACCAAATCCGGAATTATGCTTGGTTTGGGAGAGGAAGAACATGAGGTCATCGCCACCATGGAAGACTTGAGAAAGGCCGATGTAGATGTAGTTACCATTGGTCAATACCTACAACCCTCTAAAAAGCACCTTCCTGTAAAACAGTTCATTCTACCGGAACAGTTCAAAAAATATGAGGAAATAGGACTAGAAATGGGCTTCAGACATGTGGAAAGCGGTGCCTTGGTACGTTCATCCTACAAAGCCCACAAGCATATCAAGTAGTTCCCCCCAACCGTCATGAAAGACATCAGAATAGGCATAAACGGCTTTGGTCGTATCGGCAGGACTCTTTTCAGGCTATTACAAAAGCACCCCAACATAAAGGTGGTGGCCATCAATGATTTGGCAGATGCCAAAACGCTGGCGCACTTACTCAAGTACGACAGCATCCACGGCACCTTGGATGCTGATATTCATTCCAACGCCAATGCTTTGGTGATAAATGGCAACAGCATATCCATCCTCAACCACAACCACCCCAAGGATATTGATTGGGCTGACTATCAAGTAGACCTTGTGGTGGAGGCCACAGGAAAATTCAAAAAAGAAGAGCAGCTTCAACATCATATACAAAATGGTGCGAAAAAGGTGATTCTTTCGGTTCCTCCTGATGACGACTCCATTAAAATGGTGGTTTTGGGCGTGAACGAGGATATCATCCAGGCAGATGACGAAATCATCTCCAATGCATCCTGCACTACGAACAACGCCGCTCCTATGATCAAAGTCATAAACGAACTTTGCGGTATAGAACAGGCCTATATTACCACGATCCATTCCTATACGTCAGATCAAAACCTTCATGATGCCCCTCATCGGGACTTACGAAGGTCAAGGGCAGCTGGCCAATCCATCATTCCGACTACCACTGGGGCAGCTAAGGCACTGACGCGGATTTTTCCAGAATTGTCCAATGTTATCGGTGGATGTGGCATTCGTGTTCCGGTTCCGAATGGGTCTTTGACCGACATTACTTTCAATGTAGCACGCGAAACATCTATTGAAGAAATAAATGCTACCTTTAAGAGGTATGCCGATAAGGAATTGAAGCAAATTCTTCATTACACAGAAGATCCAATAGTTTCCATCGATATAAACAATAGTTGTCATTCTTGTACGTTTGATTCATTGATGACCTCCGTAATTGGAAAAATGGTGAAAATTATTGGATGGTACGACAATGAAACTGGGTATTGTTCCAGAATTGTTGATTTAATAGCTTTGCTTATAAAGAAAAACTACGTTTGATCTTGCACTTGATAAACAGATGGATAGGCGTAAAAACGCTATTTCTATTGTGCATTTTCCTATGCACCCAGGCAGTTATTGCCCAAAATGATGCAAGCTCTACAACAAAAGTCCAGGCCATATTCGATCAATTTATGGAATATAGGCACCAGAACAAGATAGCCCAAGCCATGGAAACCCTTGATGAGGCATCCGACATTGCAGAGAGCAACGAGGATACCAAGCTATTACTGGACACCTACCAACAATACGCCCGCATTTTCCTGGAAGAAGGTGACAGGGAAACGGCCCTTCGGTATTGGGACAGGGCCAGCATCTATCTTAAGGACATATCCTATTCTTACGGACAGGCCTTTCAATTATATTTGGATGCGGCACTTAGATACGATGAGGGAAACAATTTCCAAGCCCTGAAGTTATTGGACGAATCCAGAAAGATCAGTAACAATAGGAACCTCAGTAACAACATCCTATTGTTGGAAGCCTCCATTTTCACCAATATTGAAAAATATGATGATGCGATCAAGAACCTACATGCCCTCATTGTAAATTCTGATGACAAGGAACGGGCCTACTTGGCGGCCAAAGCCAATCTACAACTAGCCGTCATAAGCGTAAAGCTCAACGATTATGAAGAAGGCATCATCCACTCCAAGGCAGCGCTAGAGCTTTCCCAAAAGCATGGGTTCGCCAAAATAATCAAAGATGCCAACGAGGAGTTGTCCAATATTTACGAAAAAACGGGAAACTATCAGCAAGCCTTGATTTTCAACAAAGGGCTGGCCAACATAAAGGATTCCATTTTCAACGTTGAAAAAGCAAAATTGGAATCAAAAACAGCGGACGACATTCGTTCTGAGCACATGGCCAATGAATTGAACAAGCAACAGGCCAAAATAGAGGAATTGAGTGAATCAAAAAACCGATCGGAAATCACTGCCATCTTGACTTCGGCTTTCCTGACCATCATTTCACTCTTGGCAGTGTCCCTTTTTAGGAACAACCAGATAAAGCTCAAGACCAACGATCTATTGTACACCAAGAACAAAGAGTTGGAGCTGGCCAGGGATGCTGCAGTATCGGCCATGGAGGCCAAGACCAATTTCTTGTCCACCGTTACCCATGAGTTGCGAACGCCTTTGTATGCAGTAACCGGACTTACCCATTTACTTTTGGAGGAAAACCCATCGGAACACCAAAAGGAGCATTTGAAGTCGTTGAAATTTTCAGGGGAATACCTTTTAAATTTTATCAACGACATCCTTCAGATCAATAAAATTGACGCGGACAAATTGGAGCCTTTGAGCATTGAATTCAAATTGCACAAGATCCTGAACGATGTTGTGGATTCCCTTCAACCGAATGCCAAGGAAAACAAGACCAAACTGATCTTGGACTACGATTCCAACATCCCCCAACAACTATTGGGAGACCCGATAAAACTTTCCCAAATTTTCATGAACCTTGTGGGCAACGCCCTTAAGTTTACCAAAAATGGAAAAGTGGAGGTCATTGCCAAATTATTGAAGAAAGAAGAAGATCAGGCAAAACTGTACTTTGAAGTCCGGGATACCGGTATCGGTATTTCAGAGGAGCAACAAAAACACATATTTGATAGTTTTGAACAGGGCTCCATACAGATCAACCGTGAATACGGTGGCACTGGTCTGGGACTCACCATTGTGAAGAGTCTGTTGGGATTGTTCGGAAGTACCATTCATTTGGAAAGTGAACTGGATCATGGAAGTTCTTTCTATTTTGAAATGGACCTTAAATGTGATACCAAAGCCCTGGATGAAATCTCTTTCCAGTTAGATCCCGAAGAGTTCCAATTTAAGGGCTTGCATATTTTGATCGTGGAAGACAACAAGATCAATCAAGTGATCACCAAAAAAATGCTTACCAAAAAAGAGATAACTTGCGATATCGCCAATAATGGAAATGAAGCCATTGATCTTGCCAAGACCAATACATATGATGCCATTTTAATGGACATCCACATGCCCGGCATCAGCGGGGAAGAGGCCACCAGGCAGATCCGAAAGTTCAATCAAGACGTCCCTATCATTGCCTTGACCGCCATTTCCTTGGATGATAGTTTGGATAGTTTCTTTGCCGCAGGCTGTAACGATGTGGTAACCAAACCCTTCAAACCTGAAGTTTTTTACCAAAAAATTGGGGAGAACGTTCTCAGAAGCAAAATGCAGGGGTCTGTTTAGAACAACCTTTCAATGCATTCTTTCAAAATAGTATGGTCCACTTCCGAAAAATGGTGTGCCACTTCTAAATAATAAAGTCCATCAACTTTATCCTCCAACCGCACAAAGTCCTTTTCCGTAGTCAACACCAATTGATTTCCTTTAAAACTTTGAATGTCCTTTTCGGTAAAATGATGATGGTCTCCAAACTTGTAGTGTTTGTACTTGATGCCAGCTGCATTCAAAAACTGCAATAAGGGTTTTGGTGAAGCAATGCCCGTTACCAGCGTAATTTCATTATTTTTCAAGGCTCCCAAAGGCAAAGTGTTCCCTTTTCCATCAATGACTTGATCCGCATAGCTCAAACTGGCAAACAATATTTTTTGATGGGATTGTGGTTGCAGTTTGGTCTCCATAGCTTTCCGATCCGAAGTGGCCAACCCTGCCGGACATTTGGTTACTATGATCACATCGGCACGATCGGCCTCTTTTTTGGCATCACGCAAACTTCCTGTGGGCAAGTACCAATCATCAATATATAATTGGCCGTAAGCCGTCAATAATAAAGAAAAAGTTGGTTTTACCTTTCTATGCTGAAAAGCATCATCCAAAACAACCACATCCGGCTTAATGTTGATTTCAAGTTGTTCCATGCCATTTCTTCTATCGGTATCCACGGCAATGGCAACATCGGGGAATTTTCTATGCAATTGATAAGGTTCATCACCTAAATCCAATACCGTACTTGTATGGGAGGCCAAAACGAAACCCCTTGATTTTCTTTTGTATCCCCTACTCAATACAGCCACCTTATGGCCCTGTAATATTCGCAATAAATATTCGGTCATAGGGGTCTTACCTGTTCCCCCAACACTAAGATTGCCTACACAAATGGTAGGTGTGCCATAGGTTTTGGACGTAAAAACTCCCTTATCGTACAAATAATTGCGAACATGGACCACCAGACCATAGATCAAAGAAAAAGGAAACGCTATTTTGCGGAGCAATTGCAGCATGGGACGAAAATATAATATTTTATCTTTAGGCCATTAACATTTTAAGAATGACGGTAAAGGACATCACAAAAACTTTGGAAACATTGGCCCCTCTGGCGCATGCCGAAGATTTTGACAACGTAGGTTTATTAATTGGCGACCCCAACATGACAGTCACTGGTTTACTGGTAACCTTGGACACCCTGGAAAATGTAGTGGACGAAGCCATTGCAAAAAAATGCAACCTTATCGTGAGTTTTCACCCAATCATTTTTAAGGGTTTGAAAAAAATCACGGGCAGTACCTATGTGGAACGTGTGGTACTTAAGGCCATCCGGCATAGCATCGCCATTTATAGCATGCACACCGCTTTGGATAACAGTAAAATAGGGGTTAACGCCAAAATATGTGAGGTTTTGGGGATTAAAAATCCTGAAATATTGATACCCAAAAAGGGTACTATCAAGAAATTGGTCACCTACGCCCCGGTGGCAGACGCAGATAAAGTAAAGGCAGCACTTTTTGAGGCAGGTGCCGGAGACATTGGCAATTATAGCGATTGCAGCTATAGTATGGAGGGCGTTGGAAGTTTCAAGGCCGGAAACCTTGCCAACCCTACCAAAGGAGAAATTGGTCAGCTCCATTTTGAAAAAGAGGCCCAGATCAATGTTATCTTTACTTTTGAAAAGGAAAAAAATATTCTTCAGGCATTGTTCAAGGCACATCCTTATGAGGAAGTGGCCTACGAGGTGGTCACGCTGGAAAACACCAATCAAGACATTGGCATGGGCATGGTAGGAACCTTGCAAACGGAAATGGACGAAAGCGACTTTTTGCTCCATGTAAAGACCAAAATGAATGCCAGTGTGGTACGCCACTCACAACTCTTGAACAAAAAAGTAAAAAAAGTGGCCGTTTTGGGTGGAAGCGGTGCTTTTGCCATTTCCGCTGCCAGAGGGGCGGATGCAGATGTTTTCATTACTTCGGACGTAAAATACCACCAGTTTTACGAGGCCGAAAACCAATTGGTCATCGCCGACATCGGGCACTTTGAAACTGAGCAGTTTACAAAAGATTTATTGGTTGATCATCTTACAAAAAAAATTCCTAATTTTGCAGTCTCTTTATCGGAGAGTATAACGAATCCCATCAAGTATTTATAACATATATGGCGAACAAGAAAGAAAGCACCGTGGAAGAAAAATTGAGAGCACTATACGATCTACAGCTTATCGATTCCAGGGTGGATGAAATCCGCAACGTTAGAGGCGAACTGCCTTTGGAGGTACAGGATTTGGAAGACGAGGTACTTGGACTAAAAACCAGGTTGGATAAATTGAAAACGGATGTTGAAACCGTCAATTTTGAAATCGCAGCCAAGAAAAACCTTATCGACGAATCCAAGGCGCTCATTAAAAAATATACGGAGCAGCAGAAAAACGTAAGGAACAGCCGTGAGTTCAACTCCTTGACCAAGGAAGTTGAGTTCCAAGAATTAGAGATTCAATTGGCCGAAAAGAACATTAAGGAGTTCAAGGCACAGATCGAGCAGAAAAAAGAGGTCATTACCCAGACCAAAGAAAAATTGACTGAACGTGAAGGTCACCTAAAGCACAAAAAAGGGGAATTGGATGCCATCCTAGCCGAAACCGAAAAAGAGGAAAAGGCCCTTTTGAAAAAATCAGAGGAGTTTGAAGAGAAAATCGAAGATCGATTGATACAAGCCTACAAAAGGATCCGTACCAACGTGAAGAACGGTTTGGCCGTTGTTGCTGTGGAACGTGGTGCTTCTGGAGGGTCTTTCTTTACCATTCCTCCACAGGTTCAGGTAGAGATTGCTTCCCGCAAAAAAATCATTACCGACGAACATAGTGGTCGTATTTTGGTAGATCCACTATTGGCCGAGGAGGAGCATGACAAAATGCAAGAGCTTTTTGCCAAAATCTAATTCGCTTCCCATAAAATTAAAAAAGCCGCCTTAAAGGTGGCTTTTTTTGTTTCTTTAATGTTTGCTTGCCTTCAACAACTTTAACATCTGACCCTCCACCTCCTTGGAATCCCACTTATGGGCAATATTGGGAAGTTTCATGATCTTCTTCATGATGGCTTCCTGTTGATCTCCAATGGCAAGTGCTTCGGCATAGGGTCTATCCGAAAATGTGACTCTACTGTAAATAGGTATCCACTTATCCGGGTGTTTGGCTGCAAAATGTTTTTCAATCTTCTTTTGCAGCAAGAAATTGGGGTCGGCCGTTTTGCTGCTCATTTCAACAAAGTTACGGTAGCTCAGCTCCGCAATGGCATCCGCATTCGGTTTACGTTCCTTTTGGTACTCAGAGAATATGGATTCCCAATCATCACCGTACTTCTCCATCAGCTCATGGAGCACATAAATATCCTCAAAACCAGCATTCATCCCTTGTCCGTAAAACGGAACGATGGCATGGGCAGAGTCGCCCACCAAGGCTACCTTATCCCAATAGGTCCACGGGTAGCATTTCATGGTGACCATGGCACTGGTCGGGTTCTGGAAGAAATCCTTGGTCAGGTTCTCAATTTCCTTGCGGACATTGGGAAAATACTTTTCAAAAAATACCTTGGCTTGGCTCTCCGTTGTGATGTTTTCAAAAGATACTTCACCCTCGAAAGGCAAAAACAGGGTGCAGGTAAAACTACCATCAATATTGGGCATGGCAATGAGCATGAACGCACCCCTGGGCCAAATGTGAAATGAATTCTTATCGAGCTTATGCGTTCCGTCATCATTGGGCGGAATGGTAAGTTCCTTATAACCCACATCTATGAAATCTTGGGAGTAATCGAACCTACTGCGGCGTTGCATTTTGTGCCGGACCCTGGAAAAAGCCCCATCGCAACCAAAAATAATGTCGTATTGATATTCCTTCCACTCACTTTTCTCTGATTCGCCTGTATATATTTTTGCCCCGGGAAGATCTACGTCCCAAACTTTTTCATCAAAGCGAAATTCAGTTCCTTCGGCTTCGGCCAAATCGATCATCCGCTTGTTCAGAATCCCCCTGGAAATGGACCAAATGGCCTCCCCTTCCTTTCCATATTTTTGATAATAGACCGGTGTATCGTTCACATGCATGGCCCGTTTGTCCAAAGGAATCGCAATTTCCCTGATCTTTTCTGCCAAGCCTACCTTCTCTAAAGAGCGCCAACCCCTGTTGCTCATGGCCAAGTTGATGGACCGGCCTGAGAATTGGATGGTACGGATATCAGGTCTTCTATCAAAAACCGTAACGTTGTGCCCAAATTTCCTGAGATAAATTGCTAATAGGGAGCCCACCAATCCAGAACCGATGATGGCAATATTTTTTGGGGTCTGTTTCATATATGCCTAATGGGCCTTTTGCTGTTAATTGGCTAAAATACGGATTTTGAAATTCATTGAAGGGTTTTCAAATACACTGTCCAAAGTAATTATGTTTAATTTTTTTGTATTTTTATTAGACATTTTATCGGTAAGTGGCTCACAAAAAAACGCATCTTCCTGAAAAAATCTGTCCTGTATGCAATAGGCCATTTCAATGGCGAAAAAAGTGGTCATCCTCTTGGGAAGAAGTGAAATATTGTAGCGAACGCTGCCGGAGAAACAAATAAAACATGCAAAACCATTTACTTTGGTTCGGGAACAATCTAAGGGTGATGGACAATCAGACCTTGAAAAGTGCCATGAAAAGCACAAAGCTAATCGCAGTGTATTTTTTTGATCCCCGGCAATTTGCGATAGGTACCTATGGCTTTCGAAAAACAGAAAGTTTCCGTGCCAAATTCTTATTGGAGAGCGTGGCCCAATTAAAAAGGGAACTTGAAGAACTCAATATTACTTTATTGACTTTCATTGATCGGCCGGAAAACAGGGTGCCAGAATTGGTGAAAAATTATAAAATCGATGCTATTTTCATGCAAAAGGAATGGACTTCGGAAGAAGTGCATGCCACCAAATGTGTAAAAGCGAACCTGCCACCCTCTGTCCGATTCGTTGAAGTATTCGACCAGTTTCTATTGCACCCTGACGACATTCCTTATGCATCTTTTATTGACATTCCCGAGGTATTCACCCAATTTCGGAAACAATGTGAGCACTTGGTAAAGGTTCGCCCTATTGCGGACATTCCTACACAAATGCCAATAAGCAATTTGATTTCAGAAAATACTCCCTTACCCACTTTGCCTGAGTTGTTTTTGGAAGAAATAGAGCCTGATCCAAGATCTGCATTTCCCTTTGCTGGTGGTGAGAAAAATGCGCAGGAAAGAATACAACAGTACTTTTGGCAATCTAAAAAATTGGCATATTACAAGCGGACTCGTAATGGACTGATCGGCACGGATTATAGCTCCAAGCTTTCTCCCTGGCTTGCCAATGGAAGTATCTCTGCACGGAACATATTTTGGGAAGTAAAACAATTTGAAACAAGATTTGGAAGCACGGAAGACTCCTATTGGTTGATTTTTGAACTGCTCTGGAGGGATTACTTCAAGTATATTTCCTTAAAACACGGCAATAAAATTTTTCATTCAAAAGGGATAAAAGACCGATCCTATTCCTGGGATAGGAACCCAGATACACTTCGTCAATGGATACATGGGGAAACCAAGGATGCCTTTGTGAACGCTAACATGCTGGAATTGAAAAATACCGGTTGGATGAGCAATCGTGGACGGCAAAATGTGGCCAGTTTTTGGTCCAAACACCTCAAACAAGATTGGCGGATAGGTGCGGCTTACTTTGAATCCATGCTCCTAGACTACGACGCGCACAGCAATTGGGGCAATTGGATGTACAACAGTGGCGTGGGCAACGACCCTCGCAACCGAACCTTTAATACCAAACGCCAAGTAGCACTTTACGATCCTGACAAAAAGTTCCAAAAGCTTTGGTTGCAACCCTCCCTTTTTTAATTACATGAAAACCCTACGACTCATTTTGGGCGATCAGCTCAACAATAATCATAGTTGGTTTAATAAAGTTGATAACAATGTCATTTATGTAATGGCAGAAATGCGTCAAGAAACCGATTATGTAAAACACCATATTCAAAAGGTGGTCGGCTTTTTTATGGCAATGCGCCAGTTCTCCAAAAATTTGGAATTCAACGGTCACCAAGTGATCTACCTTGAAATCAGCGATTCCCAAAATCCACAAGATCTGAAAACTATCATCAAGGAACTGGTCAGTAAAAGTCAGATTGAAAAATTTGAATACCAACTACCGGATGAATATCGATTGGATGAGCAATTAAAAAAAATATGCGCTGAACTGGATATTGTCTCTGAGGCGTTTGACACGGAACATTTTTATACCACGCGTTATGAGTTAAGGGATTTTTTCAAGGGTAAAAAGCAATTATTGATGGAAAGTTTTTATCGTATGATGCGAAAGAAACATGACATTTTGATGGCTAATGGTCACCCTGAAGGAGGAAAATGGAATTATGACCACAGCAATCGAAAAAAGTGGGATGGTACGCCCAAGGTCCTCAATGAGTTGAACTTTGATAAAGATGTTTCCGAACTCCTGAAGGAGCTCAGAGACGCTGAAGTAGAAACTTTCGGGAATATTGACCCCCAGCATTTTCCCTGGCCTACTTCCCGAAAAGAGTGCCTAGCCCTTTTGGATTATTTCCGCGAGAACCTGTTGATCCATTTCGGGGATTATCAGGATGCCTTGCATACTGAAGAAAAATTCCTGTTTCACTCCCGATTATCGTTTGCCATGAATTCCAAAATGATATCACCAAAAGAAGTGGTGGATGCCATTCTAGAGGAATTCAGGATAAATACCAACGAAATCCATATTTCCCAGGTAGAAGGTTTCATCCGTCAGATCATTGGTTGGCGGGAATATATGCGGGGCATTTACTGGAAAGAAATGCCCAAATATAAGGAATGTAATGTTCTTGATAATCACAACCGGTTGCCAGAATTTTTCTGGACAGCCAATACCAAAATGAATTGTTTGAAACATGCCATAGGTCAAAGCTTGGACTATGCCTATGCACATCACATTCAAAGACTCATGATCATAGGCAATTATGCCCTTCTCTCCCAAATCCATCCCAACGAAGTCGATGCTTGGTACCTAGGAGTCTATATTGATGCTTTGGAATGGGTTGAAATTACGAATACTCGTGGCATGAGCCAGTTTGCCGACGGAGGCCTGGTGGCCACCAAACCTTATGTGAGCAGTGCCAATTACATCAACAAAATGGGCAACTATTGTACAAGTTGCCATTATACATCTAATCTTAAAGTTGGGGACAAAGCCTGCCCTTTCAACGCCCTCTACTGGAATTTTCTATTTGAAAAGAAAGAATACTTCAAGAACAATCCCAGAATGGGCATGATGCTCCAATTGCTTGAAAAAAAGGATGATGGGGAACTTCAAAATTTAAGGGCAAGAGCACAGGATATCATAGGTAATCCAGACCACTTTTAATTTTAACAATCCGTTAAGGTCTATCGGCACCGAACTTGCCGTATATCTAATAAATAAAATATTCCGCTTCGGCGTCCATATATATGCAAAAAGTCCTTCCCAAAATCTTGAGAAGGACTTTTTCCCTTTCTAGGGGTTTTCCTTTTACTTAATAATACCGTCAACAATACCGTATTCCACAGATTCTTCGGCACCCATCCAATAATCCCTATCAAAATCCTTCATTACCTTTTCAAAGGACTGACCACAGTTGTCCGCCAAAATTTGGGCACCCAACTCTTTGGTCTTGATGATTTCCTTGGCCTGGATCTCGATATTGGAAGCCTGCCCCCTGGCACCGCCGCTGGGCTGATGGATCATAACCCTGGCATGGGGCTGGATGAACCTTCTCCCCTTCTCCCCTACGGACAACAGAATGGATCCCATAGAGGCCGCCAATCCTGAACAAACCGTAGAAACCGGGCTCTTGATCTGCTTAATGGTATCGTAAATCGCAAAACCAGAGGTAACGTAACCTCCCGGACTATTGATTATTAATTGAATCTCTTTATGGTTCAGGGAATCCAGATAGAACAAGCGGTCTATGACATGCTTGGCAGAATCGTCATCGACCATGCCCCATAAAAACACTTTTCGCTCTTCGAGCAATTTTTCTTGGATCAAATCCTGAACCTTTCCTTTTTTTGAACTCATTTTTTATTTGTTGTGAGCATCAAAAATAATCAAAATCCAAGGAAGTTTTTGCACTACTTCCCTACTTTACCTTGATTGGGAGATTACTTCCACTTTTTGGGACACCACATCCTTGATCGGAATGATGAATTTTCCAGTTTTGGTGGTAAGGGTCAAACTATTGTTTTCTATAGCCTCTACCACCCCAATATCTTCTCCTATGACGATCTTATCCCCTATGGCATAGTTTTTTCGTATATAGAACGACCGTAACAGATCGGCTACCATTTCCCTTGAGCCTAAACCAATGCCCAAGGAAAAAGCCAAAAGAAAGGAACCCATGATCATGGTGATGTTATTGGTAATGATGGTAGTGTCTACCCCTGCTTGGTTTAAGGCCGTAATGGACATGAACACCACTATTACATAGAACAACAGATTACTTACCAAATTTGAGCCTCCAAATTCAAAGGACTCGAAAAGTCGTTTTACCGTGTTCTTCACAAAATTACCGATATAAAAACCGATTATCAACAAGGCAAGGGCACTGAAGAAACGGGGTAGATAATGGAGTAAGTTCCCTATTTCCACAGAAATGATCTGCCAATTGAGAATATCCGCGGCCACGATCAAAAAGGCCAATATCAAGAGCCATTTTACAAATCCTAGAATTATCTTGACCACATCAATCGTAAAATCACCCTTACTTGTGACGACCATACCATTGATTTTATTGTTCAGCATATCTACTTTGGCCAATTTTAAGATCTTTCCAAGCAAGAACAAGATGATCTTAATGAAAAGCCAGCCTACGGCCAGTACCAATAAGGCACCTATGATCTTTGGGATTATCTGTGCAATTTCCTTGCCCATACCCGAAAAGGAATCCATGGTGATATCCTTCCAATTGTTGATTGTTTCCATTGTTGTTTATTTATAGTGTTGCTGTTTATTTAATGATTTCCCAAGGTTCTAAAAAGTCTGCGCAAAGCACTTCCCATATTGATGGAAAAAAGGGAGGCCATATCCAAGATCAACTTTGCGGCCGCTATGTCGTTCATCACCTTTTTCTTCATACCGGGCGGGGCCTCCAGAAGTGACGCCTCTAATTCTTTGAACGGGTTTTTGTGTTGCTTTGCCATCTATGGTAGGGTGTTATAGATTTCGACCAATCTTTCTTTGGCTCTCTTGAGTCTCATTTTTACGGCACTGTCCCCCAGTTCCAAAAGCTCCACCAGTTCTTTGATACTTGCCCCGTCCTGGTATTTCAACAATAAAAGGGACTTGTCTTCGGCCGAAAGGAGCTCCAAGGATTTTTTAAGTTTATCGGCCTTCATCTCAAAGAGGCTTTCATCGGGCACCTCTTCGGTAAGCTTTTGATCGCTTTCATCAACTTGAACGGATTGGTCCCGTATTTTGAGCTGCTTGTTCCTGTTAACATAGTTAACACAAAAATTATATGTAAAAGAATAGAGCCAGGTTGAAAACTTGGAACGTCCTTTGAACGTTCTCAGCTTGATGAACAGTTGAAGAAAGACATCCTGGGTCAAATCCTCGGCCTCATCCTCGGATTTGGCAAAGCCAAAACACTTGTTATAGACCATTTTGGCATACCGATCATACAACTTCCCGAACAAAAGGGGATCGTTGCTCGCTACTATCTGTTCCACTAATTCCTCATCCGACAGATGGGCATGAAGGTCTTCTGTTTCCAAAAACTTTTGGTCGGGGTTACTTATCAGGATTAGAAACAGTTTTTTAAAAAAAGTCACTTATATGCCAAATTAATTTGGAGGCTTTTCCAAAATGGGGCGCAAAATAAGTCAATTTCGTGGTATATTTGGTTAAAAACCAGATATGAAGACCTTTTACCTCGTTGGAATGTGCACCCTTTTCGTTTTGGCCAGTTGCAAAACCGAACCCAAGGCAGCCGAAGTGCAAGCCGAACCCGAAAAAACTGTACCTGAAATGATCGCAGATGCCCATGGATACCAAAATTGGAAAAACGTGGAGGAGATAACCTTTACCTTTAATGTGGACCGTGATTCCATGCATTTTGAAAGACATTGGGACTGGAAACCCAAGTTGAACGAGATTACTTTTAAATCCGGGACCGATTCCCTTACCTACAACAAGGCGGATATGGACAGTGTGGCCTTTAAGACCAACTCAGGGTTCATTAACGATCGGTATTGGCTATTGGCCCCTTTTAACTTGATGTGGGACGCCAACAACTATACATTTGAACATGCAGCAGAAGCCACGGCCCCCATTAGTAACGAAACCATGCAAAAGCTGACCATTGTTTATAAAAATGAAGGTGGCTATACCCCTGGCGATGCCTACGATTTCTATTTTAAGGATGACCACATCATTCGGGAATGGACCTATAGAAAATCTAACCAGCCTGAACCTTCTTTGTCGTCAACTTGGGAAGATTACTCCACCATGGGAGGTTTACAGTTAGCGGCACAACGTAGCAGGCCAGATAGCAATGTAAATCTTTACTTTACGGGTTTGAGTGTGAAGACGGAATAGGCTTTATGCATTGTATTCCATAAATGATGTGCAATGGGCGTATTTTACATTTTATCACATTCTAAGAACACAGAATAACATATACCCAAAAATAAGTTGGTGATTGATATTGACCATTTCATTTCAAACTTCCCCTTTTTTCCTCAAAAAGACAGTTCTAAGTTGCCCTGGCAAATAACATCGAACCTGAAGGATATCATCGAAGGAATTATACCAAACCTTGGGGAGGATTTCAAAATAGAAAACGGAGTAGCCATTCATAAATCTGCAATTTTGGAGCATGGCATAACCCTGAAAGGCCCCATAATTATTATGGACAATTGCCGTATTAGTGTAAATGCCTACCTGAGGGAAGGTGTATTTTTGGATAGCTCGGTAAAAATTGGCCCTAGCTCCGAAATCAAAAGCAGCATGATATTTTCCGGTTCCGCAATAGCGCATTTAAACTACATCGGAAATAGTATCATAGGTCGAAATGTGAATTTTGAAGGGGGATCCATTGCGGCCAACCATTATAATGAGCGGTTCAATAAAAAAATACGGGTAATTTTCAAAAATGAAATAATAGATACTGGAACGGAAAAATTCGGAGCCCTTGTTGGGGATGGTTCCAAAATTGGGGCCAATGCAGTCTTATCCCCTGGAACTATTTTGGAAAGGGGATCAATTGTAAAAAGATTGGAATTGATCGAGCAATTAAAGGAACCGTAAGACTATCTTCACGAATGGTCACCCACAAGCAGAACAAACAAAGTCATCAAAGATTGAAATAGCAATAAATCTATGTTTACAACAGATCAGATTCATGAAGCATTTTCCAAAGTCAAAAGTGGTGCTGACTTTCCACAATTTGTTCAAGATCTGAAAGAGATCGGGGTAACCCACTACGACAATTTTGTCTCGGATGGGCGAACAAAATATTATGGGTCAAATGATTTTATGCTTGAAGGAAACCCAAAATATCCTGAGATGAAAGTAAATGAAACCAGTTCATCGGATAGCCTCAAATATGCTATTTCAATTCATCAAAAAGGCCAAACAGATTATCCGACATTTTGCAAACAGGCAGCAGATGCAGGTGTTGAAAAATGGATCGTTCACATGATTGAAATGAACGTTACCTATTTGGATAAAAAAGGGCAAAAATTAATTGTTGAGCCCATACCGGAACCTTAACAAATAAAACGGTCTCAAGAAAACATTATAACTAATTAAAAAGGCCCAAAATCAAAACGTAGCCAAAGCTTAAATCAACTGTTGATCATTTACCCCTCCTCCCCAAAAAAAAGGTAATCCCAAAAACTAACGCAGCACAACTCAGCAGCAACACAAAACTGTAGGTCAAAGAGGCCCGTTCGGCCAAAAAACCCAAGATCACAGGGCCCAACAAAAACCCTGAATACCCCGTTCCCGCAATAAAGGCAACACCTTGGGAAGAATCCACTCCTTTCACATTGCCTCCGATACGGAACAGCTCTGGCACCATGACAGAAAAGCCTAGTCCACAAAAGGCAAAACCCGCAATGGCCAATACGGTGTGCTGTGAAAGCACCATGGCATACCCTAAAATTGCAATCAAGGCGCCCAGTGCCACAATTTTGATGGACCCGATCCTGGCACTGATCCCATCACCCAAAAATCGGCCCAAAGTCATGGTGGTAGAAAAAGCCAAAAATCCGGAACCAATCAAAACTTCTGGGGCCAAGACCACTTCTTTTAAGTACAATCCACTCCAATCAATGATGGCCCCTTCGCTCCCCATGGACACAAAACCAATAATACCCAATAGAAGTAAGGGTTTGAACAGTTTAAAACTGAAGGAATCCTTTTCTACCGGAGCAGCAACAATATGATAATAATGTTTCCTCAACATCAAATTGACGATCAGTACCAAAACCACCACCAAAGCCATATGCAATGGTGGATTACCAATTATGGGAATCAGAAAACTACTGAACCCCACCAAAATACCGCCCAAACTGAAAAACCCATGGGCAGCGGACATAAAGTTCTGCTTGTCTTCTTTTTCAATTTCGGTGACCAAAGTGTTCATGGCTATATCAGTTAGCCCGTTGCAGACCCCCATCAAAAATAGGCTTGCCATTAAAGTGTAATAATTAGGTGCCATTAAGGGAAGCAGTGCGGCCACAGAATTACAGCAAACCCCGATCCAGGTTGCTTTGCCCACCCCCAATCGGTTCACGACTTTGGAGGCTACCGGAAATATGGTGAACACTCCCAACGACAAACAGAACAAGGCAATACCCAAATCGGCCTTATTGATGCCTAGCTTTTCCTTTACCAGAGGGATGTAGATCGCCCAGGTCCCGAACCAAATGTTAAGACTGGTGAATACCCATGCCGGGGCAAAATACCTTGGATTGGACAAAATAAGTCGGAGTGATTTCATTGGCGTGTGTGGAATGAGAACGTTATTTCGAGGCTGATGACCAATTATTTTTGAAGAATTCCTTTTTTCAAAATCTGTCCAAAATGGTACATATCCTCATAGGAACAATAAAAAGGTGCCGGGGCCAAACGAATTACGTTAGGTTCGCGCCAATCGGTGATGACTCCCTGTTTCATCAAATAATCAAACAGCGACCTTCCTTCCCCATGCAAAAGAACCGATAATTGGCAGCCCCTATCCTGAGGGGTGATAATTTCAAAAGTGCTATCCACTTGCGCATCAATATCCTGTAGGATAAACTCCAGATAGGCCACTATTTGCTTCTGTTTTTTGATGAGTGCCTCCATACCCACCTCATCAAAAAGTTCCAACGAGGCCAAGTAAGGTGCCAACGAAAGTATAGGTGGATTGCTCAATTGCCAGGCATCTGCCGTTTCAGTAGGGTCAAACTCGGGCTTCATCAAAAAACGGGTTTCTTTTTTGGTTCCCCACCAACCTTCAAATCGGGGAATATCCGACTTGCCCAAATGTTTTTCGTGAACAAAGATTCCAGAGGCGTTCCCAGGACCGCTGTTCATGTATTTGTAACTGCACCAAGCCGCAAAATCGGCACCCCAATCGTGCAGGGACAATTCCACATTACCCACGGCATGGGCCAAATCCCATCCTACAAAGGCACCAACGGATTTACCTGCTTTGGTAATGGCTTTCATATCCAAAACCTGCCCATTGTAATAGTTGACACCACCCATCAACACCAAGGCCAACTCATCGCCCACTTCATTGATTTTCTGAAGAATATCCTCGGTACGCCAGGCATGTTCCCCTTCCCGTTTTTTTGCTTCGACAATGGCATCCTTGGGATCAAAACCATGAAACCTTACTTGGCTCTGCAACATATATTGATCGGATGGAAAGGCCTTTTCCTCGCAAAGGATCTTAAACCGTTTTGCGGTAGGCTTGTAAAAGGAAACCATCAACAAATGAAGGTTTACCGTCAAGGTGTTCATCACAGAAATTTCCTTGGGTTTTGCACCTACCAACTTACCGAGTCCGGCAGCCAAACGCTCATGATAGTCCCACCACGGTTTATCGGCATAAAAGTGACCCTCTACGGCCAAATCCCGCCAATCCTTCATTACCTCGTCCACAAACCGTTGGGCACGCTTGGGCTGCAATCCTAGGGAATTACCCGTAAAATAGATGACATCCTTTGCGTTTACCTGAGGATAATGAAACTCATTCCGGTATTGGGCAAGGGCATCGGTAGCATCCAATTGTTGTGCAAATTCAAGCGTATTTTGAAAGGTCATATGTTAAGGTTTGCATCAAAAATACAATTTGTGATGGTATTTATTACTCTAGGCGCATTTCGATGATATGCTTTTTAAATCCTACTTTTTCATACGCTTTTATGGCGCCCACATTGTCATTGTACACCGTTAACCTTATTTCCTTGAAACCCTGCTCTTGGGACCATTTTTTGAGGGCATCCACCACTAAGGCGTTGATACCTTGCCCCCGATAATCTTCATCTGTGAACATAAAACCCAAATAAGCATAGAACTCATGGTCCAAGTATTGCCTCGCCGGTTTGGCAATGGCATAGCCAGAGGACACAATTTTGCCATCCGCTTCGGCAACCACCACGCATGAATTTGGATCCTGAACCATTTTTTCCAGGTCGTAGTAACTCACCTTACCTTGCCTTATGGTCACATCGAAGGGTCGTTCAGCTTCAACGATACCTTGTTCAAAGTTCAATAGAACAGGTAGGTCTTGCAAAGTGGCACGGCGTATTTGTATTTTAGAGGAGGACATCATGTACCAGGTTGATTTGATATTCCAATGTAGTTCTTTTCTATATTTTTGCGAAAACTTGTACATGCATTTCCTATCACCTTTATTGGAAAATTATATTGCCAACCACTCGGAACCGGAACCGCAGTTGTTAACCGATCTGACCCGAGAGACCCATTTAAAGGTAGTACAAGCGCGCATGATCACCGGTCATTTTCAGGGAAGGGTCTTGAGCATGCTCTCCAAAATCATCAATCCTAAATATATTTTGGAAATTGGGACCTATACGGGCTATTCTGCCCTTTGTTTGGCAGAAGGGCTACAAAAAAATGGGGAACTGCACACCATTGAGGTGAACGAGGAACTGCATCAACTCCAACGAAAATATTTTGATAAAAGCGGTTTTGGAGACCAGATTTTCCAACATACAGGTGATGCTTTGGATCTGGTCCCCGCTTTGGAAAAGACCTTTGACCTGGTTTTTATCGATGCCCAAAAAGTGAATTACGACGCCTATTTTGAAGTTGTGATGACTAAAGCAAAATCGGGAAGCATCATTTTGTCGGACAATGTATTATGGTCCGGAAAAGTGGTGGAGCCCCTGCAAAAAGGTGACAAAGCCACGGAAGCATTACTGGCCTACAATGAAAAATTGAAAACCGACCCTAGAGTGGAAACGGTTCTTCTACCGATTAGGGATGGGCTGACGTTAAGCCGGGTGCTATAAAACGGTTATACAATCCGTGGAACAATATTCCTGAAAAGACACCAACTAGTGATCCCACTATAATGTCAATAGGAAAATGTACCCCTACATAAATCCGGCTCATACAAAACAAAAGGGGCCAAAGAAAGAAAAGGGAAGCCCATTTTATCTTCCTCCTTAAAAATAGGAACACCAAGGTGGTTATGGAAAACGAACTGGAGGCATGTCCCGAAAAGAAACTATAATCCGTCGGGCTTTTTAAAATTCTTATAATCGTATTGATTTCTTCCGTATTGTTGGGACGAAGTCGGGCCACGGAAATCTTGGTCCAATGGGTAATCAGGGTGATGAATACCACCAATCCCATAATCGTGAAAAACTTATACAGGGCTTCCTTTCTGTCAAACTTTTGGAACAACAGGTAAAGGAAAAGCAAAAAGAGGGGAATCCAAGTGGTTATGTTGGTAACTGTGGACCAAAATCCATCATACCGTTCTATGCCCAAACTGTTGAGATACACAAACGTATCCCGGTCCCATTTGAGCAAATCTTCCCACATGTATTACTTGATGTCCCTTTTGATGGAGCCGGTAACCTCGTCCACATTTTTCTTCACCTCATTGAGTTCCTTACGAATCTCCTTGGTGAAGTCCGTGTCGATATCCGCGCTTTTTTGGATTTCGCGCTTAATATCATCCGTGGCATCCTTCAGCTGGCGCATACCCTTGCCCAAACCTTTGGCAATACCAGGTATCTTATCCGCCCCGAACACCATCACCACAATAAATAGGATGAAAAATATCTCCGCTCCGCTAATGAATAGAAAATGCATACAACAAATATAATCAGAACTTATCAGCAAAATAAAAAAAGCCCCGCGAAATCACGGGGCTCTTTAACAGTCTTTTTTTGATTATTTTCCTTTGATGTTCTCCTTGAACTTATCAAAGTCTGATTTCTCCTCTTTTTTAGGCCAAGAGTTGTTGGTGGTGTCTATATCGGCAGTTTCCAATTTTGGATCTACCACAATGCCCACCAATTCCTTTTGGGAAGAAATGACCCTTTTTACCTCGGCATCGTTCTTTCTCCAGATTTCTGGTGGGTAGGTCACATTTTCTTTGGTACCATCGGCATAGGTATACTCTACGATCAATGGCATGGGAACACCTCCTGGTTTATCAAAAGTGATCTCATAGAAGAATTTCGGCTCCTTCACTTTAGACCTTTCGGCCTCGGTCATGTTATCCATCATGAATTCCTTCAAATTTTGGGAAGTCTCCGTTGGGGATTTTCCTTTCAACTCTGGCATAAAATCCTCGCTATCTTCTTCCGCTAAATATACCAATGGTGGAAGATCGGCCTCGGTAATGTTCCTATCGGCCATGTATTTTTCCATTTCCTTGGTTGGCTTGCTGGACACATAGTATTTTTTAACACCCTTCACCCCGATATCCACATAATCCGTAGTGTAGAACCAAGCTCTCCAGAACCAGTCCAGATCCACGGCAGAGGCATCTTCCATGGTACGGAAGAAATCCTCAGGGGTTGGGTGTTTAAACATCCAACGCTGGGCATACGTTTTGAAAGCATGATCAAATAGTTCCTTACCCATAACGGTTTCCCTAAGGATATTAAGTGCAGTTGCCGGTTTGGCATAGGCATTGGGCCCCAATTGGTACACGTTTTCCGGGTTGGACATGATTGGAGAAATATATTTTTGATCTCCGGCCATGTAAGGTACAATAGCTGCAGGATTACCTCTTTGCGAAGGATATTTCTCATTTGGAGCAATTACACTTGGATTGTTGGCTCCGAAAGCCTGTTCGGCCAAATATTGCATAAAGGTATCTAGACCTTCATCCATCCATCCCCATTGACGCTCATCAGAGTTTACGATCATCGGGAAGAAGTTGTGGCCTACCTCATGGATGATCACACTTATCATTCCGTATTTAACCCTATCGGAATAGGTACCATCCTCGTTAGGACGACCATAGTTCCAACAAATCATGGGATACTCCATACCTTGGTTTTTGGCATGCACCGAAATGGCCTTGTGGTATGGGTAATCAAAAGTATGCTCAGAATAGGTTTTTAAGGTCTGTGCCACTGCTTTGGTGGACAAATCTTCCCAAAGTGGGTTTCCTTCCTTTGGATACAAGGACACTGCCATTACATCTTTACCACCGATTTTAACGGCCTGCATGTCCCAGATAAACTTACGGGAAGTAGCAAAAGCATAATCCCTTACGTTGGTAGCCTTGAACTTCCACGTTTTGGTGTTGGTAGCAAATCCTTTTTCCGCAGCTTCGGCTTCTTGTTGGGTTACTATGATCACGGGTTTGTCATAAGACTTCAGTGCTTCCTTGTAACGCTTCATCATATCCTTGGAGAATACTTCCTCCCTGTTCTGCAAAACACCTGTTCCGTCCAAAACGTGGTCGGCAGGAACGGTTATGCTCACGTCATAGTTACCGAATGGGAGGGCAAACTCGCCGCTTCCCCAGAACTGATGGTTTTGCCATCCTTCCACATCACTGTACACGGCCATTCTTGGGAAGAACTGTGCGATCACATAGGCACGGTTGCCGTCTTTTTCAAAATATTCGTATCCTGATCGGGCCCTGTTCACGGTATGATCGGGAATGTTGTACCACCATTTTACGGAGAAGGACAATTTTTCACCGCTTTTCAACGGCTGTGGAATGTTCACGCGCATCATGGTTTGATTAATGGTATAGGACAATGGCTTTCCACTGACATCTTTCACCCATTCAATATTGAAACCACCATCAAAAGGTTCGCTGATGAATGTTTCGGCGAAATTGCCTGCTGTGTAAGCAATGTTCACTCCGTTACCATCACGCAATGGGGATTTGGAATCCTTGGCACGGACATTCTGGTCCAATTGCACCCAAAGAAACTCTAGATCGTCCGGTGAATTATTGTGATAGGTGATGGTTTCCTCACCATAGATCTTGGCATTTTTATCGTCCAACTGTACATTGATCACGTAGTCTGCCTGTTGTTGATAGTAATCAGGCCCCGGTGCCCCAGAAGCGGAGCGATAGGTGTTTGGAGTAGAAAACTCCTCGTACAATTGTTTAAACCTGCTTTGGTTATAGTGTCCAGGTTCCCTTTCGGTTTTTACGTCGCCTTCTTCCTGTGCCATTACCATGGCTCCCATTAGGAACAACACAGAAGCAATGCAATACTTGACTTTGTTCATTTTCTATTTGATTTTAAAACGGTGAAAAATAACGCATTTTAACCAATTGTTAACGTTACGTTATAAGTTTAACATTCCTTTATTATTCCCTTTGATGAGCACAAAACTTTTCTTGTGGCCGGCCCATTTTACATGCACCACGTTTTGCTGTTCATCAAAAAGGTCGGTCAATATCTCATTCTGTACCGAAATGGATTTGACATCATTTAGGTTAAGGTTGGGAATCTCGAGGTAACAAATGGCCACATCCTTATCGTACCGCTTGCCCAAAAAACTATAGTTCATAGGCTTTCCGTTGACCTCTACCACAAATTTGGCCCGGAAATATTTCTCCAAATATTCATCTGCCAACTTGGATTCATTCGGGGTGGCCAATTGGGATCGGATGCCATAGCGTTCCTCCATCAGATCATCAAGATCGTCAATAAAGATACGGCTCGTGATCTGGAAGGCCTTATCCTTTTCAGAATAGACCATATTGGTTACGCTTACATAAAATTTATGGACGGAGGTGAAGGACAGAAAGAGAACCATTGCCAGAGGCAACCAAATCATTCGTGCTTTTTTCATTCCCATCATATTGTTTTTAGACTCCATTTGCTAGGGCAATGTTACAGTTTTACCCAGTATTTAGCAATTTGCTTGCCAAAAACATCAGTCCAGGTTGTTGTTTTTCCTATAGGCCCTACTCTTCTCCAACATAAAATCCCAGATCTTGAGTTTGTCATGGGTATCCACGGTGGACTGAAAAGCCTCATCCACCTCACAGAAATACATAAAATCATCAATTTTTTCCATCGGGATCTTCAATGTGGCCACAAAAAGGGAATCTACATAAAATTCCTGGACTCTCTGTGTCCTGGCGTACGCTTTGTCTACCTTAACCCGATTTTTTAACATCTTGGTACGGCCTGTAATGGCATTGATCAGGGGATCCAAGGGCGGGCTCAAGATCATTCCCATATTGAATTTCCCCATGGTAGCCTGATCTAACATCCGTTCACTTTGGGTAGGAATCCGTTGGTGCGCATTGGGTAGTTTCAAAGCTTCTGCACTTACGTCCTTTTCTAACTTTAATTTACCCAAATCTTGTGTCAAATCCCCAGAAAGGTTATACGGACTTACCACCACCTCCTTAAGTTGGTTCACGAACGCCTCCATGGGCACTTCAATATAGCTCGCATGGTAGAGCACATCGGTCATCGGCAAGACTTTTTTCACAAACTGGATTGCGGAGAACACCAAGGTATCGTTCACCTGTACATCTATGGCAAACTTCCCCTCAAAATCGGTGATCACGGCCTGTTTAGAGGTAATGTTCTGGACCACTACGCCCACTACATCCTCATCTTCGCTCACCACCTTGCCATACAATGTTTTGCCATCCCCATCTTGGGCGCTGGCCAAAAACGTCATAAAGAAAGCCGTGCATACCCAAAGGTTTCTCATTCTTCAAGAGTTTCCAAATAGGATTTACTTTGGGTCACCAGAAAATCGATCAATTGAAATTCGTTCTCTTTTTTGAGTAGGGTCTGCGATGGAATCTTATCATCACAATACAGTAAAAAGGCATCTATTTTATCCTGTGGCAATTTTAGATCCACCACAAAGAACTCGTCGTCATACACATGGCGGAGGACTTCGCTCACTTTTAGGGGTTCCCTTTCTTCACCACTTTCCTCTTGTCGGGATTTGAAGAGTGCTTTAAAAATATTCACGAAATTGAGTCCATCCTGCATGCCGCGTACCGTTCTGGATTCCGCTACGTTCACCACCTCGGTATTCCTGTCTATCTCGTAGTTGAATTCCTTAAAATCCTCGTTCTTCACCTCCAAAAATTTGGCTTGGTTTTCTGGCGTTACCACTACCTCGTCCAACTCCCTTACCTTCTCGTTCACTTCTACCACCAAGCGGTTGTTCTGCAAGATTTCGGGGGTAATGGTCACCACTTCCAATTGGTAGTTTACTGCCGTGAACACCACTTTATCGCCCGCCTTCACCTCAATGGCAAATTCCCCATTATCATTGGTAATGGTAGCCTCGCCAGAGGTGGAGTTGATCACGTTCTCATTGGGCACATTGGAGCTACGGTACAGCACCTTGCCCCTGAGCAGTTGGCGGCTATCCTGTGCCAGGGACCAACCCGAGACCAGTAACGAGAACAAGATCAAGACAATTTTTTTCATAAGAGAGTGTTTAGCACACGTTAAAGAAAACCCTTGGTGCGGATATATAAAAGTGAAGGGGTTCTAAACTTTTGTTAATTCTACCTGCAAATATACCCAAAGGGATTTTTCCGTTCACCCCTGAATTTCGTGTTTTGACGGAAATTCATATAAATATGGAAGCATAACCTTAGATTTGCGGTTTACGTTTGGAAATCCTCAAATAACAAACACTGTGAGAACTTATATTGCAACCTTGGTCATCGGCCTACTCATGATCAACACCCTTGTCGGGCAGGTAAAGATTGGCGACAACCCTCAAAACTTGAATGCCGCATCGGTTTTGGAACTGGAGAGCAACAATCGCGTACTGGTGATCACCAGGGTCACCAATGCCCAAATGAGCACCATTAACCCCCTACCCGGGGCTTTGGTCTACAACACGGACCAAGGCTGTATCAACTACTTTAACGGCACCGAATGGATCAATATCTGTGAAGCATTGGACAACTCCTTTACCGTGAGTACCCGTGCGGATTCCCTGGGACAGATCAACCCTAATGCCATTGACAATACCATTGCCATTTTACAATCCTTGAATCCGGATGGCAGCACCAACTACAATTTTGAGGTGAACCAGATTACCGGGGCCAATATTGTGAATTCATCCATCAACGGGGATTTGAAAATACAGACCGCCTCCGTAACCGGGCGCCTTTTGGCGGCCAAGTCGGTATCTACGGCCAAGTTTGAGGACGGTAACAACATCGGTGAAATTTTTAGATGGAACGGAAGCCAGTGGACCCTTACCAATGAAACCGCATTGACCATCACCGAAAAAGATAGTATTGTGGGCAACGAAGTGGTAGGGCCAAGAGCCGGAGGTTCCTTGGAACTTTTTGGTGCGGGATTGGACAGCGACCCATTGACTTTGGATGTATTGGATGGAGGAATTGGCAATACCGAATTGGCTGCCGATGCCGTGACCACCGATAAAATATTGAACGGCACCATTTTAACCGAAGATGTGGCGAATGATGCCATTACCCTTGCAAAAATGGCCGACAATTCGGTTGGAACAGCAGAATTGGTTGATGACAGTGTTGATGCCGACAAGATAAATGCCAACGTAGCCGGAACAGGGCTTATACAAGCGGTGGACGGATCATTGCAGGTGGATGTAACCCAATTTACAGGGGATGGTACACTTTCCTCAAATGATGGCACCATATTAATTTCAGGGACACCAACTAATTCCTTATTTGAGGATGTTCAGGTTGATGTAGCAAACGATGCCATTACAATTGCAAAAATGGCGGACAATTCGGTGGGTACCGCAGAACTGGTTGATGATAGTATAACTGCCGACAAAATAAATTTAGATGTTGCCGGAACTGGACTCTTACAAGCCGGCGATGGCTCCTTACAAGTAGACAATTCAAATATAGCACCGGATTGGACTTCAATAACCAATATACCAGCAGGCTTCGCGGACGATATTGACGATGATACCACCTACTCCGCCGGAACTGGGCTAACCTTGACAGGTACAACTTTTGCCGTGGACAATGCAACGATTGCACCCGATTGGTCCACCCTGACCGGAATACCGGCAGGCTTCGCGGACGATATTGACGATGATACCACCTACTCCGCCGGAACTGGGCTAACCTTGACAGGTACAACTTTTGCCGTGGACAATGCAACGATTGCACCCGATTGGTCCACCCTGACCGGAATACC
>NZ_JAAAMI010000008.1:103756-104059 GCF_010500845.1 Flagellimonas sediminis
TGGTCCACCCTGACCGGAATACCGGCAGGCTTCGCGGACGATATTGACGATGATACCACCTATTCCGCTGGAACTGGGCTAACATTGACAGGTACAACTTTTGCCGTGGACAATGCAACGATTGCACCCGATTGGTCCACCCTGACCGGAATACCGGCAGGCTTCGCGGACGATATTGACGATGATACCACCTATTCCGCTGGAACTGGGCTAACATTGACAGGTACAACTTTTGCCGTGGACAATGCAACGATTGCACCGGATTGGTCCACCCTGACCGGAATACCGGCAGGCTTCGCGGAC
>NZ_JAAAMI010000008.1:104154-187064 GCF_010500845.1 Flagellimonas sediminis
CGGACGATATTGACGATGATACCACCTATTCCGCTGGAACTGGGCTAACCTTGACAGGTACAACTTTTGCCGTGGACAATGCAACGATTGCACCCGATTGGTCCACCCTGACCGGAATACCGGCAGGCTTCGCAGACGATATTGACGATGATACCACCTATTCCGCTGGAACTGGGCTAACCTTGACAGGTACAACTTTTGCCGTGGACAATGCAACGATTGCACCCGATTGGTCCACCCTGACCGGAATACCGGCAGGCTTCACGGACGATATTGACGATGATACCACTTATTCCGCTGGAACTGGGCTAACATTGACAGGTACAACTTTTGCAGTGGACAATGCAACGATTGCACCCGATTGGTCCACCCTGACAGGAATACCGGCAGGCTTCGCGGACGATATTGACGATGATACCACCTATTCCGCCGGAACTGGGCTAACCTTGACAGGCACAACTTTTGCAGTGGACAATTTACTAGGAGATGTAACCGGACCTACCAGTGCTACTGTGATAGCCAATGACGCGGTGACTTCCGCTAAAATAGCAGATGGTACAATTACCAATGATGATATTCAACCCGGAGCAGGAATTGATGGTAGTAAGGTAAATCCAATTTTTGTTAGTGATGTTTCAACCACTGGAGACTTTATTTCTGGAGGCACAATTTTGAATGTACCTGATTTTGTATTTCAAAAATATTTTAGTGGATTTTCAGAACTTAACAATTCATATCGATTTAAGAGTTTAAAGGAGGTAGAAGAGTTTGTAAAAAAGAACAATCACCTGCCAGGTATTAGGTCAGCATATGAAATCAAAGCTTCTGGAAAATATAGACTTACTGAATCATCGCTTGGTCAATTAGAAAAAATTGAGGAATTGTTCCTACACACCATTGAGCAAGAAAAGAAAATTAATGAACTTCGATCTGAAAACGAAAAGCTTTCAAGCGAGATTAATAATCTTAAGGCAGAAATGGATAAAATCAAGGCATTGCTTACCGAATCGAAGAAAAACTAGGTCTTGAAATCCTTCCTCCACATATCCTTCCTTTTAGTTGCCAGTTTTGCCATGGCCCAAGGGCTGTACAATTCCGGTAACTTGGTGGTACATGCCAGTGGTAATCTGGGTCTGCATACCAACTTGATCAATCATGCCACTTTTGATCAGACCGAAGGTTTGGTGGGTTTCTATGGCACCAACCAGCTACAGGTTTCGGGTACCGTTCCCGCAACCTTGTGGGATATGGAGATCTTTGTTTCGGACCAAATTGAATTGGTGAACACGTTGAACGTGCGCAACAATCTAAATTTTATTTCGGGCGATGTGTCGAGCCCAAAGGACAATCCCTTGGTATACCTTAATTTTCTGGATCAGGGCTTTTTTACCGGCGAAGACGATACGGCCAAAATTATCGGTTTTGCCGCGGTGAACAACCGTAGCTTTTTTGCATTCCCCGTGGGTGATCGTAGTCTGTTGCGTCCTTTGACCTTGACTTCGGAAGGTACGGCACCGCTATCGATCTGCGCCTATTTTTTTGAAAATCCATCGAGTCCCTCTTCCTTGTCCACCACTTTTGATGTGGAGCAAAAAGTACGGAACATCGGCACGGTTTCCGATCGTGAGTTTTGGATCGTAGACAGTGATGTGCCGGCCAAGGTAACCATCGGATGGAACCCAAGGAGCGGTTTGGGCCTGATCCCCAATGCCACGGCGGAATCCGTAATCGTGGTAGGTTGGAACAAGGCCGCCAACCAATGGACGGTCATCGGCAACACGGCCGTTAGTGGGGATATCAACCAAGGCTTTGTGACCTCGGAGACCTTTGTGCCCAGTGACTATGCTGCCATTACCTTCGGTACCATACCCTTGCCAACCGATACCTTTGCCGTGGAAAACCCCACTTTGGGCAATTATTTCTTAAGTCCGAACGGGGATGGTATCAATGATTTTTTGATCATTGACGGTTTGGAGGAATCTCCCAACAACCTCCTGAGCATTTATAACCGATACGGTCAAAAAGTATTCGAAAAAGTCAACTACACCAATGACTTTAGGGGTATGGCCAATACCGGGACCATGATCTTGAACCAAGAACAAGGGCTGGCCGAGGGGGTTTATTTCTATTTAGTGTCTCTATTGGACCTGCAATTGCAGTACACCGGTTTTATTTTCCTAGATCGATAAACCGACAGGCGTTCCCCATCAATTTGTGATTTGTTTACAAAAAATACTTCTTAACTTGGAAGCCAAAATGCATCCCATGAAAAGAAGGACTTTTATCAAATCGACCTCCCTGACAGGCATGGCCTGTACCCTACCACCGTTGATCACCACAACTTTCAACAGCGATTACAGTACGGACGAACTGATGGGAAAGGCCGATGTGGAACTTTTTGGGGAAGGCATCAATTTGAGAAAGGAAGCTTATGAATCCTTCCTTGAAATGAAAAAAGCCGCTTACACGGATGGGTATGATATCAAGATCGTATCCAGTTTTCGGGATTTTTATAGGCAAGAGGCCATTTGGGAACGCAAATACATCCAATACACCGAAGATGACGGTATGGACCCATTGAGGGCCATTGACAAGATCATTGAATACTCTACCATACCTGGTACCAGTAGACACCACTGGGGAACCGATATTGACATCATTGATGGGTATCCCAAATCATCCGGGGATGTACTGGTCCCCGAAAAATTCGAGACAGGTGGTCCGTTCGAAGGCCTCAAATCATGGTTGGATGAAAATTCGGAAAAGTTCGGTTTCTATCTGGTATACAACAATGACCCAAGAAGACGGGGCTTTAAATACGAGCCTTGGCATTACAGCTATGCACCCATTTCCATTCCCATGTTGGCGGCCTATCGTAAGCTCAACGTTTTAAGGCTTCTGGAAAAAGAAGAATTTTTGGGTACGGAGCATTTCACCACGGGTTTTATCAAAACCTATGTACAGGACAATATTTTGGATATCAACCCAAACCTTTTATAGGCCTTTTTTTGTATCTTCAACTAGCTAGAACACTACCATCATGAGAAGAGGAAGTTGGAGGATCCGTATCTTGATAGGATTGGCCATTGTGGCCTTTGCCTTTATCCGTAGATGCAGCAACCAAGAAGAAAACCCTTATACCGGCAGGGTGCAGAACATCAATATGTCTGCCGAGCAGGAAATTGCGATCGGGTTGCAAACCGCCCCCGAAATGGCCCAACAACACGGGGGACTCTACCCTGATCAACGCATGCAGTCCCTAGTGGACAATGTAGGTAACCGATTGGTACAGCACAGTGTGGCCCGTGAGACCCCATATGAGTATGAATTCCATTTGTTGGCAGATGACAGGACCATCAATGCCTTTGCACTGCCAGGGGGACAAATCTTTATCACCTATGCTTTGTTTTCGCAACTCAATGAAGCCCAGTTGGCAGGAGTTTTGGGTCATGAGATCGGGCATGTGATCGGCAGGCATTCCGCGGAACGCATAGCCGAGAGCAGTTTTTGGCAAACCTTGGCAACGGGAGCTTCCGTTGGCGGGGACATGGGCAATTTGGTGGCGGGCATTGGGCAGAACACACTATTGAAGAATGGACGTGGTGACGAACTGGAAAGCGATGACCTCGGTGTTCTTTTTATGATCCAATCGGGGTACGACCCCAATGAAATGATCAAGGTCATGGAAATATTGAAAGCGGCGGCCGGCCCCAACCGGGTTCCGGAGTTCCAAAGCACGCACCCAGATCCTGAAAACAGGATAGAAAAAATAAAGGAATCCATCCATAAATATTCAGGTCGATAGAATCGACACTTTCATCGAGAAAAGAGGAGGTTTGTCTTAATTTCGTTACCTTTGAAAGAACCCCAAGTCTACATAACCTTTCTTATCCCATTTGTGCTATCCAAAAAGAGAGAACATTATGGGAACACTATTACACTTTAAGCACCTCTATTTGGAGGCATTCGACGATTGTAAACCAAGTTTTGTGGTACTTTTTTTAAAAGGGTACTCCATTTTCTGTGCGTTAATGCTTTTCATGGCATTTTACGCTTTGTTGTACAGGGCATTTACCGGCTTCGAATTTTAATTTCGAGAACCACTCTTTTGCAAGAACACTAGATACGTAAATGAGACAAAAAGGCCCGCCTTAATAGGCGGGCCTTTTGTTTTTGGATGAATAAACCCCTTCTATTTTTTCATAGCTTCTTCCAATACGGCCAATGCCTCATCGGCATGGGACATTTTAGCATATTTAATTGCGCTCATACCCTTGTCGCAACGCGATTTAAGGTCGGCACCATTGTCAATAAGAACTTGGAGTACCTCTGCCCTGTTGTAACGGGCTGCGTAATGGATCGGTGCCCTGCCCAAAGATTTTTGGTTGACATCCTCTCCTAGTTCAATAAGTTTTTTTACGGTTTCCACATCGCCTTGCATTACTGCCTTGCAAAAGGCACTAAGGTCTTCGGTTACCGTGGTCATGTCCAATTTGGTATTGGTGGGAAGTTCTTTGGCGGAAACGCCTGATACTGCTAGCATACACACTGTAGCTACTGCCAAAATTGCTTTTTTCATGATGAATTGATTTTGATTAATGAATGTTGTATAAAAGTAGACTTGAAAAAAGCATGAGTGTTACAGGATTAACAGTTAAATAACTAAAGTTTAACAATATCACATATTTAACATAAAATAATTAACAAAATCGCAATAAGAAATCCAAACAATTCCTAGGGGATACCATGAGATCACTTTATTTTTGGGGTAGAATTTAACACCATGAAGAAGAAGGTAATCCTAATGATTTTGGACGGATGGGGAAAGTCTCCCGATCCCAAGGTTTCTGCTATTGCACAGGCCAATACTCCTTTTATTGATTCGCTTTATACACAATACGCCAATGCCGATTTGCATACCGACGGAATGAACGTTGGCCTACCCGAAGGTCAGATGGGTAACAGTGAAGTAGGCCATATGAACCTTGGTGCTGGAAGGATCGTCTACCAAGACTTGGCCAAGATCAACAAGGCCGTTAAGGAAAACACCCTAAAGGACGAGCCCGTGCTAAAGGATTCCTTGGCCTATGCCAAATCCAACAACAAACCGGTCCATTTTTTGGGATTGGTCAGTGATGGAGGCGTACACAGCCATATAGACCACATCAAGGCACTGATCCAAGTGGCACAGGATGCCGGAGTTCAAAAATCGTTTGTTCATGCTTTTACCGATGGACGCGATGTGGATCCCAAGAGCGGCAAAGGCTTTTTGGTGGACCTGGCCAGCTTCTGCTCGGATAAAAACACCAAGTTGGCTACCGTAATCGGCAGGTACTATGCCATGGATCGTGATAAACGTTGGGAACGTGTAAAACTGGCCTATGATGTCATGGTGAATGCCGAAGGTGAAAAAATACAGGATATTGGAGCTGCCATGCAAAAAAGTTACGATAATGGGGTTACCGACGAGTTTGTGAAACCTTTGGTGTTGACCGATAGCACAGGAGAACCCATGGCACAGATCAAGGAAGGTGATGTCGTCATCTTCTTCAACTTTAGGACCGATCGCGGCCGAGAACTTACCCAAGCCTTGAGCCAGCAGGATTTTCATGAGCAGAACATGCACAAAATGAACCTGTACTATGTTACCATGACCAACTATGATGAATCCTTCAAGGGCATCAAGGTCATATATGACAAGGACAACATTCAGGATACATTGGGCGAGACCCTCGCCAAAAATGGAAAGAAACAGATTCGGATTGCCGAAACTGAAAAATATCCTCACGTGACCTTCTTCTTCAATGGGGGGCGCGAAGAGCCTTTTGAAGGGGAACAACGCATTCTATGCCCCTCACCAAAAGTGGCCACCTATGACCTTCAACCCGAGATGAGTGCCTACGATATCCGCAACGCCATCATCCCGGAACTTAAAAAAGGAGAGGTCGATTTTGTATGTCTCAATTTCGCCAACCCGGATATGGTGGGCCATACCGGGGTTATGGAAGCGGCTATCAAAGCCTGTGAAACGGTAGATGAATGTGCCAAAGATGTGATCACTGCCGGTTTGGAGAATGGTTATTCCACCATCGTGATTGCCGATCATGGTAACTGCGATACCATGGTAAACCCTGATGGAAGCCCCAATACAGCACATACCACCAACCCGGTGCCGCTGATCATTGTGGACAAGGACATCAAAGAGGTAAAAAGTGGAGTTTTGGGAGATATTGCCCCAACTATTTTAAAAATGATAGGGGTTCCACAACCCTCCCTGATGACACAAAAACCTTTGGTTTAGCCCAATGCCGCAAAATCCATAGATTCAATTTATCTTTGCGGCTATGATTCAAGTAAAGACACCAGAGCAAATTGAATTGATGCGCGAAAGTGCACTTGTGGTATCCAGAACTTTGGGGATGTTGGCCAAAGAGATCAAACCAGGTGCCAATCCCTTAAAATTGGATAAAATGGCAGAGGAATATATTCGTTCCCAAGGTGCCGTACCCGGTTTTTTGGGCATGTACGATTTTCCGAACACCCTAAACTGGAGCCCCAACGCCCAAGTGGTACATGGCATTCCCAATAACGAACCCCTAAAGGAAGGTGATATTGTTTCCGTGGACTGCGGTGCCGTAAAAAATGGTTTCCATGGGGATCATGCCTATACCTTTCAAGTGGGGGAAGTGGCCGAAGAAACCAAAAAGCTACTAAAAGTCACCAAAGAATCCCTTTACATTGGCATACGGGAATTTAAAGAAGGTAACCGTGTTGGCGATGTGGGTTACGCCATCCAAAAATACTGTGAGGACCATGGTTATGGAGTGGTACGGGAACTGGTAGGTCATGGACTCGGAAAGGACCTTCATGAAGACCCCCAAATGCCCAATTATGGTAAACGGGGTCGGGGTAAAAAGTTTGTGAACGGTATGGTTGTGGCCATAGAGCCCATGATCAATATGGGGACCCAACGCATCAAGCAATTGAAGGACGGTTGGACCATCTTGACCGCTGACGGAAAACCCAGTGCCCACTTTGAACACGACGTTGCGCTTGTGGATGGCAAACCGGAACTACTTTCAACCTTCCAATACATTTATGAAGCCTTGGGAATCACTAGTGACGAGGAAGATGAGTTTAGGGCAAAGAAATTAGTGCTTTAATACACTACTTTTTTATATTGACACGCCTGCCAGCAGCGAGCAGGAATTTCGCCAATTACCCTAAAAATCATTTGTACGTTGATTGTAAATTTTGGTGAGGACCAAATTAATTATAGAGAGTTTTACTTTGAGCCATTCGTGAAAATTAGTGTAATTCGTGTCGAAAATATTTAAGTACTTTCTCAATCTTATTCCAAGACCGTTACTCATCAGGTTGAGTTATTGGGTTCGACCTTTTATAGCCTTTACCTTGAAAGGAAAAAACGTCACCGACCCCATCGATGGAAAGAGCTTTAGAACATTTTTGCCCTACGGCTATGAAAGTCCACGGGAAAATGTGCTCTCCCCCTCTACCCTTTCGTTAGAGCGTCACCGTTTGCTTTGGCTCTATCTCAAAAACGAAACCGACCTATTTACCGCTCATCAAAAGCTCCTTCATTTTGCTCCCGAACAGGCTTTTTACAAAAGGTTCAAAAAGTTGAAAAACTTGGAGTACACCACCACTGATCTAAATTCACCTCTCGCGGACGTAAAGGCAGATATATGCAATCTTCCTTTTGAGGATCACCAGTTCGATGTAATCCTCTGCAACCATGTTCTGGAGCACATCCCGAATGATACCAAGGCCATGCAAGAACTGTATCGTGTACTGAAACCGGGCGGATGGGGCATCTTTCAGATTCCACAAGATTTGAAACGCGAAAGAACCTTCGAGGACAATTCCATCACGGACAAAAAGGAACGAACCAAAATCTTTGGGCAGTACGATCATGTCCGAATTTACGGCAGAGACTATTTTGATAAGCTACGTGCCGTTGGCTTTACCGTTAACGAAGTTGATTACACCACTGTTCTTCCAAAGGAAGAAGTGGAAAAGTACCGATTGGCAAAGGGGGAGCTTATCCCCTTGGTCAAGAAATAATCACTGTTTTACCAAAGCTTCAAAACCCGGGGTAAAAAACTCCTGCGTCTTCCCATCTTTGTCCAAGTAAATGATATAGGCCTCCAGCTCGTCATGATTTTTCAAAATTGTTTTGGATTTTTCAAGATCCATGGCCATAAAAGAAGTGGCAAAAGCATCGGCCACCGCACAGGTTTTGGCCACCACACTGCTTGCCAGCACATTTGAATTTTTGGTGTACCCCGTTTTGGGATCTATGGTATGCACGTACTTTTCCCCCGTTTCAGGGTCTACCCTAAACTTTCTGTAATTCCCCGATGAGGCCATGGCCACATTCTTCAAGGTTACGATGCGTTTTAATTGTCGCCCGGTTTCTACCTGGGGATCATCGATACCGACCGTCCAATCTTTACCCGATACCAAATTGGTTCCCTTAGCCAACACCTCTCCCCCAACTTCCACCAAATAATTGTCGATACCCTTGGCATCCAACATAGCGCCAAGGCGATCAATGGCATATCCTTTGGCTACCGCATTAAAATCGAATCGAATGGCAGGATGCGCCTTGGTTATGGTATGGTCCTTATTCAACTTCACCTTTTCCCATCCCACATAACCTAAAAGGCTATCTACCTTAAGGCTATCGAGCGTAATTTGCTTGCCGGGTCCGAATCCCCATGCATTGGCCAAAACACCGATAGTAGGATCAAAATAGCCATTTGAGGCCTTGTGTACATGTGTGGAGATATCAAAAACTTCCTTGAACATATCATCTACAGCAATGGTAGAATCCCCTTCGTTGATCTTGGAGATATCAGAAGTGGGAATATAGGTCGACATGGATTGGTTCAACACCTGAAAAACCGAATCGATTTCTTGCTGATAATCCAACTCTTCATCAGCCAAATAAATGATGGAATAGGTGGTACCCAGGGCATTCCCCCAGTTTTGGTTCTTCACCCAATCTTTGGTACCACAACCCAAAAGTAGGGCTCCAACAAAGAATAAAAGTGCTCTTTTCAACATCTAAATCTCAATTAAACCTTGGTATTCCACAATATACTCTTCATCCAAATGGACAGGCAGGTCCCTATCCGCCGCATTGGAAAGTCCCACTCCTGCAAAATAGGTCCTAGCCTCAAACTTTTCCGCATGGTCCTTCACTTTCTGCATCAGCTCTTCATCATAATCCCTCGGATCGTTGGGAAATTCAATGTTCCGCACCACGATAAAATGCAGCACCTTCTCCTTCAAGCAAACGTACTGGGGATTCTTTTTTAGCTTACTGTTTATGGCCATAAACTCAAAACCGCCGGCCTCGAGCTCTCGCCCCACAATGTTCATGGCCAGATTATGCAGTTCCTGTTCTGTTAACGGTCTTCCCATTTGATACAAAAAAACCGATGCCTGAGCATCGGTTGGTTTTATAAATTCCTCTCGATGGTTCCTTCAATATTCTCAGGATTTCAACTTGAGGTGATGAATCAACTTTAAAATTATCCTCCAAAATCATCGAACCTGATATTCTCATCTGGAATACCAAAGTCCTGACCCATTTTTTCAACAGCTTTGTTCATCAACGGTGGTCCGCAGAAGTACAATTCTATGTCTTCAGGGGAATCGTGAAGGTTCAAATAGTTATCGATCACACAATTGTGGATGAAACCAACGAAACCGTCCCCAGCTTCATCATTGATATCCTTTTTCACTTTCCAATTATCCTCTGGTAGCGGTTCAGAAAGTGCCATATAGAACTTGAAATTTGGAAATTCCTTTTCCAATTGCTTAAAGTGATTGATGTAAAACAATTCCCTTTTGGAACGTCCTCCGTACCAGTAAGTCACTTTACGATTGGTCTTCAAGGTCTTGAACAAGTGGTACAAGTGAGAACGCATTGGCGCCATGCCGGCTCCACCTCCCACATAAAGCATTTCTGCCTCCGATTCGTTGATAAAGAACTCACCAAACGGGCCCGAAATAACCACAGGGTCATCCTTTTTCAAGCTAAAGATATAGGATGATGCTATACCAGGGTTTACATCCATCCATCCATTTTTGGAACGATCCCAAGGTGGGGTTGCAATACGTACGTTCAACATGATCTCGCGCCCTTCAGCAGGGTAAGAGGCCATGGAATAGGCCCGCTCCACAGTTTCTGGGTTTTTCATGACCAACGGCCACAAATTGAACTTGTCCCACTCCGCTTGGAACTTGTCGGGAGTCTCATGCTCTTCAGGGTGCGCGGTGATGTCGATATCGGAATATTTCACCTCACAAGGTGGAATCTCGATCTGAATGTAACCACCAGCCTTATAGTTCATATCTTCTGGAATCTCCACAACAAATTCCTTGATGAAAGATGCCACGTTATAGTTACGCACTACTTTGGCATTCCATTTTTTGATTCCGAAAACTTCTTCCGGAATGGTAATCTCCATATCCTGTTTTACCTTCACCTGACAGGCCAAACGTGCCCCGTGTTGCAATTCCTTTTTGGAAAAGTGCGGTGTTTCTGTCGGCAAAGCCTCTCCACCTCCAGAAAGCACGTGGCACTCACATTGGATACAGGTACCACCACCTCCACAGGCAGATGGCAAGAATATTTTTTGGTTACCCAAAGTGGACAACAAGGAACCTCCAGATGCCACTTCCACTTTCTTTTCACCGTTGATGGTGATGGTCACGGGACCTGATGGGGATAGCTTTTCTTTGGTGAACAACAAAACGGCCACCAACATCAGCAACAAAATAAGAAATGCTACAACGGTAATCAGAATAGTACCTCCAGTACTTGCGGCTATTATCATCTTTATTTGTTTATGGCTTCGTTATAAGAGACTGCTTTTTCCTTATCCTCAATCTCTTTCTTAATTTCTTTTTCCTTTTCAGCTTTCACGGTGGTGGTTTGTGCCTCTTCTGGTGGTTCGTTGTCACCAGTAAGCATTCCACCAAAACTCTGGAAACCGATGCCCATCAATCCTGTGATGATGAACGTGATTCCAAGTCCACGCAATGGTGCCGGAACGTTGGAATATCTGATCTTCTCTCGAATGGCAGCAATGGCCAAAATTGCCAAGAACCATCCAATTCCTGATGAAATTCCGTAGTTGAAGGCCAATCCTATGTTAGGGATGTCACGGGTTTGCATGAACAGCGACCCACCCAAAATGGCACAGTTTACCGCGATCAAAGGTAAAAAGATACCCAAAGAGTTATATAGCGATGGTGAGAATTTCTCCACCACAATCTCTACCAATTGCACCATGGTTGCAATGGTTGCGATGAACAGGATGAAAGAAAGGAAGCTAAGGTCATAATCGGCATACTCCGGACCCATCCAGGCCAAGGCTCCATCCTTCAACAAATATTTGTCCAACAACCAGTTCATGGGTACCGTAACCGCCAATACGAATATAACGGCTGCGCCAAGACCCACAGCGGTAGATACTTTTTTGGAAACAGCCAAATAGGAACACATACCCAAAAAGGTGGCAAACACCATGTTGTCTATAAAAATCGACTTGAAAAAAAGTTCTAAATGCTCTAACATATCCTTAAGCTTCTTCTATTAATGCCCTGTTTTTGGAGCGTTGCACCCAAATAATAACACCCAACACAATCAATGCAGCAGGTGGTATGATCATAAAACCGTTGTTCTCATATCCAATGGCATACAATCCTGTCTTGGTAACGGGATCACCCAATACCTTGAATCCGAATAAAGTTCCAGAGCCCAAAAGTTCCCTGAAGAATCCTACGATCACCAAAATAATACCATATCCCAGGGCATTACCGATACCATCCAAAAAGGCTTTTTTGGGACCATTGCCCAAGGCAAAGGCTTCAAAACGTCCCATGATGATACAGTTGGTAATGATCAATCCCACAAAAACCGATAAAGTCTTGCTCAACTCGTAAGCAAAGGCCTTTAACACCTGGTCCACAATAATTACCAGAGCGGCCACGACCACCAATTGCACAATGATCCTGATCTTGGACGGGATAATGTTCCTCAACAAGGAAATTGCCACGTTACCCATACTTAGCACAAACAATACTGAAAGGGCCATTACCACAGAAGCTTTAAGCTCCGCGGTAATTGCAAGGGCAGAACAGATACCCAATACCTGAATGGTGATCGGGTTGTTGTCCGCCAAGGGATCCAGCACCAGTTTTGAATCTTTTTTTGATAGTAGTGCCATATTATTTAGTTCTTATGGTTTGTAAATAAGGTTTGTACAGTTTAATGCAGTCCTTTATCATGGCGGTTACCCCGTTACCAGTAATGGTTGCTCCTGCAAGGGCATCCACTTGGTTATCCTCCTTGTCCGTGTTCAAGGGATCTCCGTTTCCTTTGGCAACAGTGATTCCTTCAAAGCTGTTCCCTGACATTACGGACTCCCCTGTAAAATCGTCCATAAAAAAGCGTTGCTTGATATTGGCTCCCAAACCCGGTGTTTCCCCTTTGTGATCAAAATACACTCCTTGCACCACCATATGATCGTCCAACGAAATGTATCCCCAAATAGCATCCCAAAGCCCTCTTCCATATAATGGAATGATGTAGAATGTCTTCCCTTCCTTTTCACCTATGAGTAATGGAAGCTCAGCCTTCTCGCCATTTTTTGCCTTTGCTATCTCCTTGGAAACATCGATTAGATAAGCGTTTTCCTTTTCTACGGCAGTAGAACCATCCAACACCATTTGTTTCACAATGTATTTACTGAAATCCTCTTCAACCGAAGTTGTGGGGACAAAAGTAACATCGCCTTCCCCTTCATTATCGTTTACCCCCATGGCATAGAGGATATTTTGCTGCTTTTCAAAGCGCTGATTTTCGTGAATCTTTGGCTTAAGCCCAGATGCTACAAATGCCAGCAATGAACCGACAACAACCACCATGATGGCCGCAAAGATTACGGTGTAGCTATTTTTTTCTGTATTGAATGCCATAATACTATGCTGTTTCCGTTTTTAATGAATCCACCTCATCTGAAGTTTTGGGATAGATGGTGGCCGTCTTCAATCGTTTCAATCGCTTTTTGATGTTTCCTCTAACCACGTAGTGGTCAATTGTAGGTGCAAAAACGTTCATCAATAGGATGGCCAGGAACACTCCTTCAGGATACCCTGGGTTGAACACACGGATCATGACCGACATGAAACCGATCAAGAACCCATAGATCCACTTACCTCTGTTGGTCTGTGATCCCGTCACGGGATCTGTAGCCATAAAGACGATACCAAAAGCCAAACCACCTACCAGCAAATGTTGCCAGTAAGGGAAGCTCATCAAGGTGTAAAATTTGCTATAAGTGGGCAGCCAACCTGCATCCACGATACCGTTAAAGATCAAGCCCATGGCCAATGCTCCCAAAACACCACTCACAATAATCCTCCATGAGGCGATCTTGGAAAAGATCAGGAACAAAGCACCCAACAAAATCAAGATTTTGGAAGTCTCACCCACCGATCCAGGAATAAAACCGTAGAACATATCGGATAAGGAATAAGAAAGATTCGAAGTACCTTGGGCCAACGATCCCAAAATAGTTTCCCCAGATATGGCATCGGCAGAACCTGCCTTGGTCAATCCATCCACAGCACCGTGCACCCAAACCTTATCACCACTCATCCAAGTTGGATAAGCGAAGAACAAAAAGGCACGAATGGTCAATGCTGGGTTGAGGATGTTCATCCCCGTACCCCCGAACACTTCTTTACCGATTACAACACCAAAGGCAACGGCGATGGCCAACATCCAAAGTGGGGTATCCACAGGTACGATCAATGGCACCAACATACCGGTGACCAAATAGCCTTCTTCCACTTCATGACCTTTGATCACGGCGAACAAGAACTCGATACCCAAACCGATTCCGTAAGAAACGATAACCAAAGGCAAAATAGTGGTAAGTCCCACCAAGAAATTGCTCCAGGTCAAGAAATCGTTGAACAAAGAAAAGTTTTCAGGAGCACCGTTGATGGCGATGTACTGTTGATATCCGGCATTGAACATACCAAAAATCAAACAGGGTACCAGCGCCATGATCACAGTGTTCATGGTACGTTTCAAATCGTCCGCTCCGCGCACGTGCGCCCCTGAATGCGTAGTTTCGTTTGGCGTATAAAGAAAGGTATGGAGCGCATTAAAGGCAGGAGCCATTTTTTTGCCCTCATACTTTAGTTTAAGCTGATGTAATTTATCTTTCATGCCCATATTATCCAAGTTCTTTTTGCAACAGATCCAATCCATCCCTGATGATCTGTTGGTGTGGTTGTTTTGAAATACATATGAATTCCGTCAACGAGAAATCCTCTGGGGCCACTTCATAAAGTCCCAACTGTTCCATCTCGTCCAAATCTTTCACCATACAGGCCTTGAGTAACTGAAGCGGGTAAATATCCATTGGGAATACTTCTTCATACTGGCCTGTTACCACAAATGCCCTGTGTTCACCATTGGTGTTGGTGTCCAAATCGTATTTTTTCTTGGGTTGTAGCCAAGAAAAGGTCAACGCCCTTGTGGTCGAAATTTTATTGAAAACAGGTTTGTTCCATCCGAAAAGTTCATAATCGTCCCCTTCGGGAATGGCGGTTACCGTATTATTATAGAAACCTAGATATCCTTCGGTAGTTGTCTTGCTACCTGTAAGCACATCGCCATTAATCAATCGGAACCTATCCTCGCTCACACCACTGGCATAAAGAAAGGTAGATATTTCAGCACCTATTTTGGTAGTATGGTATTTTGGAGCTTTGATCACCGAACCCGCCAAAGCGATGGTCCTTTCAGCATTGAATTTACCGGTAAGCAACAATTCTCCCAAAATAACCATATCCTGCGGAGAAACGGTCCAAACCACTTCACCTTTGTTTATGGGATCAATCTTGTTGATCTGTGTTCCCACCAAACCCGCTGGGTGAGGCCCGGAAACCTTATGCAGTTCAATACCTTTCAAATCAGCGAAAGGAGAACGGGCAGAGTTTCCTATGGAGACATGGATTTTACCTGGGGTCATTTTGCCCAAGGCAACAATGGCGGCCTGCAATTCCTGTTCTTTTCCTTTCAACACATAATCCACATCGGCAGCCAAAGGCGCCGTGGCATATGCTGAAATAAAAATGGCCTTCGGTGTCGCGTCGGGATTGGCGATCACATCATAAGGCCGTTGTTTGATAAAAGGCCACCCTCCACTGTGCAGCAGATAGTTTTTTATGGCAGCACCATCAGCTGTATCCAGATCCGGCACTTTGTTGATCATATACTCCTGCGTTTTATCCGCAAGGATCTTTAGGCTGAGGATTTTCCTCCTTGCCCCCCTCACAATTTCCACAAGCTCACCGCTCACCGGGGACACAAAGTGCATTTGCTCTTTGTTCTTATTGTAAAAAAGGGGCTCACCCGCTTTTACCTCTTCCCCTTGTTTTATCAACATTTTTGGAGTGATTCCGTGGAACTCATTCAGGTTCAGGGCATACACGTTACTTGTAACGGCTTTGGAAGTTGTATGTTCTGCTGCCCCGACGAGGTTGATGTTCAACCCCTTTCTAATCCGGATGTCTTTAGACATATTGTTGTAGACCTTTTGTTATCAAAATCGCTGGCAAATTTAGTACTTACAAGATTCTTTTCATAATTATTATCCATAAAATTGGGATTATGTCGAGCTAAATTCACAAGGCACACTTTTTGTTTACCTTTACCTAAAATAAATGCCCTAAATGCGTTATTTGATCAAACATTTCTTCCCGTGCCTTTTGGCCATCAGCACCTTTGCACAGGTTCAGGAAGAGGTAGACCCTCCCGAAAACATCAAGACCATCATTTTCAAGGGTCCCACGGATGACCAATTTCCGGTGGTGCTCCTTGGCGAAAGCATGACCTTGGAGTTTGATGACATTACCGCAAAAGAACAGGATTATTATTACAAAATAGTACACTGCAATTACGATTGGACGCCTTCCCAATTATTGAAATCCCAATATTTGGCCGGGGCTGACAATCAACGCATCATTGATTACGAGAACAGCTATACCACCCTGCAGCCCTATTCCAATTATCGGTTGACCATTCCGAACGACAATATAAGGCTTAAGGTGAGTGGCAACTATGTTTTGGAGATATACAATAGTTATGGGGACCTCCAATTTTCCAGAAGGTTCGTGGTGTACCGCGATGCGGTTACCGTGGGCGGCGTGGTCAAACGATCACGAGACTTTAACTATCTCAACGATAAACAAGTGGTCCAATTTTCCATCAATACCAATGGGTTCCCAGTGGTGAACCCAAAGAACGAGATTAAGGTGGCCATCCTTCAAAATTATTTTTGGCCTACGGCGCTGTACAATATCAAACCCCAATTCACCATCGGCACCGAACTGGTTTATAAATATGATAAGGAGACCAGCTTTTTTGGAGGCAACGAATTCCTCAACTTCGATACCAAGGACCTACGATCACCTACCTTTGCCATTTCCCGAATTGAAATGGGACAAGTGTACAACCATTACCTTTTCCCCAGCGAATATCGATATGATGAGCCGTACACCTATTTTCCTGACATTAACGGGGATTTCGTGGTTAGAACTTTACAGGGGGACGATGTTTCGCGCGAGGCAGAATACACCAAAGTACATTTTAAGCTGCCTTACTCCAATTTAATAGGCCTGGACCAAGTATACGTGGTGGGCAAATTCAACAACTACGCCCTTGCGGATGAAAACCGGATGACCTTTAATCCTGAAAGCGGAATGTTTGAGGTTACCTTGTTGATGAAGCAAGGTTTTTATAACTACAAATATGTGGTGGAAAGGAACAATGGCACCATTGAGCCCAACTTTGTCAGCGGTAATTTTCATTTTACCGAGAACAATTACCTGATCTTGGTCTATTATCGTGATTTTGGCGACCTGTACGATGGTATAATAGGTATAGGTACCGCAAATTCCAGAACTATCAGCAATTGATTATATTTAATCCCAAATCCTGGGAAGGCTATGGGCAAAAAAGGTAGCTTGGTCAGTAAGGGCCGTTACGAACTTCAATTTAGGGGCGTTTCATGTTTAAACTGTGGCCATCCATTGGACATCAGCGATAAATTCTGCCCCAATTGCTCGCAGGCGAATAGCACCAAAAAATTGACCATCAAGGATTTTGTTGACGAGTTCTTTTCCAGCGTCATCAATTACGATTCCAAACTACTGAAAACACTTTCGGCTTTGCTGTGGCGCCCTGGCACCATTACCAAGGATTACATCAACGGGAAAAGAGTGTCCTACACCAATCCTTTTCGATTTTTGTTGAGCTTGGCGTTTATCTACTTTTTGATGTTCACCTTCAATAATAGGTTTGCGGAGTTGGATAAGAGTTTCAAGGATTTTGATGGCACCATTTCAGGAGGATCACCGGTATCGTACAATGTAAAAACCGGCGAAACCATGGTTGACAGTTTAAAATTGAAACAGCAGGCCGAAGAAGTCTTGCAATCCTTGGATTCCGTCGAAAACAAAAGTCCAGGATTGGCATTTGGTCTTAAAAAATTCGATTCCATCCGGAATGCCGACCCCGAAGTGGCGCGTTCCATTGGCATGCTGGATTCCCTGACCCATTTGAAAAACCAAAAACCAAAAGTGAACAAAGATTCCTTAATGGCGGCAAATCCAAAGGGATATTATGATAGCATCAGCAAAAAATCGGGCTTGGATGCCTTCTCCGATAAGGTCGATTTTTTTGTTCAAATGATCAAGAAGGATACCCTGTATTCCTTTGAGCAGGCTAGTGAAAAATATGACATCGAGAGTACATTGTCCAACAGGATGGCTTTTAATTCTTCCAACAATTTTCTTACCATACTACAACGGCCCAGTATCTTTCTAAAGAGCACTATATCCAAGCTTCCGTTCGTTATTTTCTTCTTCATGCCGTTGTTCACCATCTTCATTTGGCTGGTGTACATCAGAAAAAAATACACCTACACCGATCATCTTATTTTTAGTTTCCACAATCAGTCCCTCTTGTTTATCTTGCTCATCCTTAGCTTGCTCTTGGACACGATTTTCAAGATCAGCACCGCAGGACTGTTTGTGACCATTTTCAGTATTTATCTGTTCATGGCCATGAAAAAATTTTACGGACAAGGCATATTTAAAACGATTGTGAAATACATTTTTCTGAACACGATTTTTACGATTTTGGCGTTTTTCGCCGTACTCGTATTGTTCACGGGAAGTGTCTTTATCTATAACTAGCGTATGTTCACACAAGTAACAAAAGGCATCAAGGTTTCCGTACAGACCACTTTTGAAGGCACTTTCTTCAAGAACTATAAAATGCATTATGCCTTTGGCTACACCATAACCATTGAAAACCTGAGCAAGGATGCCGTGCAATTGGTGGCAAGACATTGGGACATTTTTGATGCCTTGAAGGATATGGAGACCATTGACGGGGAAGGGGTGATAGGTAGAAAACCTGTGATCAAGCCCGGCAAGTCGCACACCTATAGTTCAGGATGTCTTTTGGCCTCCCCCATCGGTGCCATGAAAGGGTATTATGAAATGGTAAACTTTACTACTACGGAAGAATTTGAAGTGGAGATACCCACCTTCAAATTTGCAGCTCCGTTTGCCATAAACTAAAGCCTATCATTTTCTATTCGATATCTGATTGCTTACCTTTGGTGGAATTTTAAAAATAAAAAGAACTACACCATGGGAAAAGGATTTTTTCAAGTTCCGACTGCATATAACGAACCTGTAAAAAGCTACGCCCCGGGAACCCCGGAACGCGACGAGGTATTAAAACAATATAAGGTCTATTATAAAGGAAAGGTAGAGGTGCCCCTCTATATTGGCAGTGAAGAGGTAAAGACAGGCAATACCAAACCCATGTCCCCTCCGCATGAGCACAAACATGTTGTGGGACATTACCATACCGCCGACAAAAAACTTGTGGAAAAAACCATCGCCAACTGCCTGGAATCAAGAAGGGCCTGGGCAAATCTCCCATGGGAACAGCGCGCCGCGGTCTTTTTAAAAGCCGCCGAGCTGATTGCCGGTCCATATCGCGCCAAGATCAATGCGGCTACCATGATGGCGCAGTCCAAGACCATACACCAAGCTGAAATCGATGCCGCTTGTGAGTTGATCGATTTCCTAAGGTTCAATGTAGAGTTCATGTCGCAGATCTATGGGGAACAACCAGAATCTTCCGAAGGTATTTGGAACCGTGTAGAGTATCGCCCTTTGGAAGGTTTCATCTATGCGATAACACCTTTTAACTTTACGGCTATTGCAGGTAACCTGCCTGCCAGTGCCGCCATGATGGGCAACGTGGTTGTTTGGAAACCCAGCGACAGTCAAGTGTTCTCCGCCAAGGTGATCATGGACGTTTTTAAAGAAGCCGGTCTTCCCGATGGCGTGATCAATATGGTGATGGGTGACCCCGTCATGATCTCGGAAACCCTTTTGACCAGCCCTGATTTTGCGGGACTGCACTTCACCGGTTCCACCTATGTGTTCAAGGAACTTTGGAAGCAGATCGGGAACAATATACATTCCTATAAGACCTACCCAAGAATTGTTGGAGAGACCGGAGGAAAGGATTTCATCATTGCCCACCCATCGGCAAAACCAAAACAGGTGGCCACTGCGATTGTAAGAGGTGCTTTTGAGCTACAGGGGCAAAAATGTAGTGCCGCCTCCCGTGTGTACCTTCCTAAATCCGTAGCAAATGAAATCTTGGATCTGGTAAAAGCGGATTTGGCCTCGTTCAACAAACCTGGATCACCAGAAGATATGAGCAACTTTGTTACCGCTGTGATCCACGAAGCTTCTTTTGACAAACTGGCCAAGTATATCGATCAGGCCAAGACCGACAAGGATGCCGAAATCATTGCCGGAGGGGGATACGACAAATCCGTAGGTTATTTTGTGGAACCTACCGTTATTTTGACCACCAATCCAAAGTATGAGACCATGTGCACCGAGTTGTTCGGCCCAGTGGTCACCGTGTATATCTATGAGGACCAGGATTGGAGTGAAACCCTTAAATTGGTTGACAGCACTTCCGAATATGCACTTACAGGAGCTGTTCTGTCCACTGATAGATATGCCATTGAAGAGGCCACCAAGGCCCTTCAGGATTGTGCGGGGAACTTCTACATCAACGACAAGCCTACTGGGGCCGTTGTAGGCCAGCAGCCTTTTGGCGGTGCTAGGGCATCTGGAACCAATGACAAAGCGGGCTCTGCCCAAAATTTACTTCGCTGGGTTTCTCCACGATTGATCAAGGAAACCTTTGTGACGCCAGAAGATTATCGTTATCCATTTTTGGGATAATTCTGAAATACCTAATTTAAAGGCTGCCATTAATGGCAGCCTTTTTTTTGACTCAAAAATAAAATCTATGCCCAGACCCTTTGTATTGGCCGAAACCAACTGGAAACACCTTAAGGACGAATCCTTTGATTTGGCAGTGCTCCCTTGGGGTGCCACGGAAGCCCATAACTATCACCTTCCATATGCCACAGATGTAATCGAAGCGACCAAAATTGCCGAAGAATCCGCAAGATTGGCTTGGGAGCAAGGTTGCAAGGTGGTAGTGTTGCCCACTATTCCATTTGGGGTAAACACGGGACAATCCGATATCTATCTGGATATGAACCTGAACCCCAGCACCCAATTTGCTATTTTGAAGGATGTATTGACCGTTTTGGACAGACAAGGAATACATAAGTTCATGATATTGAACAGTCATGGAGGCAATAATTGGGAAGCTCTGGTACGGGAATTGGGACTGCTCTTCCCCAATTTGTTCCTTTGTGTTACCAATTGGTTCAAAATGGTGGAAAAAAAGCACATTTTTGAAAATCCTGGTGATCACGCGGATGAAATGGAAACCAGTCTCATCCTTCATTTGGCGCCGGATTTGGTGCTACCCAAGGAAGATTGGGGCGATGGAAAAGAGTTCAAAAACAAAATCAAGGCCTTTTCCGAAGGATGGGCCTGGACGGAACGACCTTGGTCCAAGATAAGTTCGGATACGGGTGTAGGTGACCCATCCAAAGCAACGGCAGAAAAAGGAAAGCTGTTTTTTGATGCGGTTTGTGCAAAAATGGCAAAGCTTTTCAAAGATATTTCGGAGGCCGATTTAGAGACGCTTTACGAGTAGAATTAAGCAATTCCAGACAAGTTTTAGACTTCAGCGAACAATTCATTTGTAAATTTAACGTTAATTAATTGTTACTTGAATGTAATCTATTTACTTTTACCGTATCAAATCAATTCGTTATGAGCTTAGGAAAACATGTTTGGTGGAAAAAATTCGTTGATAAATACAACCGTCTCTGGAAATTTGGCAAAGACTATTCCCGGAAATGTAGGTTGGTTTATAAAAGGATGTACAGTATTTGATAAAGCCTGTCTGCCAAACCAACAAATTCACCCAAAAGCCCATATTTTCTCCTATATTTGGTTATTGTAATTATTGCACAAGGAATAACCTCCTTTTCATCCTGAATTGATTTCCGTTGCACAAATCAAAGTTTGCTTTGCAATGAAAAAGGAGGCCAATACATTCGAAAAACTTTTAACGGATGACCCTGTTCCGACCCAGATTAACTACAATGACATACTCCATTCTTTCAAAATTCAGGATTATCGTACTGCTCTCCATAAATGCCAAACCATTAATACTGAATACCCAAATGCATGGTTTTATTGTATTGAAGCGGAGCTTTTTATAACATTGAACGAGTATGGTTCCGCGGTGAGCGCTTACCATAAAGCATTTGCCGCTTCTGGAAATGACCCCCTTCTCGATCATTACATTTCCTTACAACTTGCCCTTTGCTACCTTGAACAGAATGAGCTGCGCCAACTCCTAGATACCTTGGAGACCTATTTCTTATTTTATCCAACAAAAAATACAAGACAATTATCACAAACCTATCTTCATTATTACCTCTACCTAATAGCATTGCTCCAACAAAATGATCCAGAAAAGGTCCAGTACATTATGCACGAATTGGAGTCATTTGATTGCACGGAACTACAGTTTCTCAAAATTGCAGTGGGGTTTGCACAAAACACACCTGGTTTTGGGGAAATCTATGAACAATACATCAATTACCGACCTTCCCATGCATGCAAATTGAATGAATGTTTTTTGATGGGCATAAACAATTTTAAGGATGAAGCAGATGCCAAATCGTTCTTTGAAAACTGTGTTGAAGATGAACTGTATTATACCCGATTGCTATATGAATTTGAGAGTATTGGACGAAATGATATTGATTTCACATCCAACACCTCAACCTACAGTATTTTATTGAAAATTAAGGAACCCCATTCCTTCCAAATCAAAAAGAGAATACGGATGTTGTCCCCAAGCTTGGAAAACATCATCCAAATATTGGGATCATCTGAAATTCCGCATTTTCACAAAAACTTGGATGAAAAATCCACTTATATCGAAATTCATTGCCCAACGGATAAGTGGTTTGGAGATTATGGGCATTTTGCCCAAGTTTTGCTTTGGTTATGCCAATATGCAGAGGACATTCAAATCTTGATCTCCGAGATGTATGAAAATTGGATCGATCATTTCCAGTCTCAAGATGGCCTTTCCAGTTATTGTCGGTACTACGGAAAAGATGACACTTTGGAATCCAAACTAAGTACCTACGAGGAGATAGCCCTTAAAAATTGCAATAATCTGGAGCTGAACAAAATCATCTCCAAAACATTTGAAACTTACGGAAGGGTCAACCATGTAAATCCGGATTCGGTTTACAGGGAAAACCATACATCCATGGAACGTCTCATCAAAGCCCTGCAATACAATCCAGAAAATATTGAAGCTTTAGTTTCCTATGGCATCATCCTCTATTCCAAATCCAATTACATACAAAGTAAAAAACAATTTGAAACGGCCGTTCAAATTGACAATGACCTACCCATTCCACATTATTATTTGGGAAAAATATTGCTGTTGGAAAATAACACGGCTTTAGCAGAGCAATCGTTCCAGACGCTTTATACTATTCAATCCGTTAACATAGATATCTTGGATCTTAAAATTGACGCCTTTAAAGTCCTGCGGGAAATTGCCTTTACCAAACCCGAGACATTGCATACTACCATTGGCGACATCGAAAGCAGATTAAGCGAATTATACAGGTTGAAAACTAATTTAGAACTGGAGCATACCCAAAAGATCAACAATAGTTCCTACGCCCAACAAGAATTGAAAAATGCATTGGACCAATGTATACAAAAGTTAAAAGAAACCCCTAAAAATGTTTCTTTAGTGATAGAGCTCGGACATTGCCATTATCATCTCAACGCTTTTGAAAAAGCTGTGACAGCTTATAAGAAAGCTCTTCGAATTGGTACTCCTCAAGAATTTGATGTAACGCTTTGGCTTGCCACGTCATTACTTTATGAAAAGAAAGCCAATGAAGCCCAACTTCTTTTAAATACTGCTTTGGACAGGATGGAATCCCCACAACGAAAAGCAATCCTCTTGGGATCACTTGCATGGCTATATATGGAAGAGGGCGACAAAACCAAGGCCTCCATGCATTTGGAAAAAGCCATGGACTTGAATAAAGACTACTGTTATTTGTGGTATCTGAAAGCCATCTTGTTGACAAAAAAGGGGGCACATGATATGACACTTGAATGTATTGCCAAAACAATTTTACTGGATGTCACCAAAAGAAGTTTGCTACAAAATGAAAAAGAGTTGGACACTCTTAAATCAGATATTCGTTTTTGGGATCTGGTTTTAAAACCCCAACCCAACGATTCCCGCGATAAATGTTAGAAAGATTTAAACTTTTGAGGAAGGTACACCACTTTCTTGGTATCAAAGAAATCCTCCTCAAAATAATCCTTAAGATCAAAGATCTGAACGGTGGTATAATCTTTCAACTCTTCTTCCAAGTCACCACCCTTTAGATAGAGTATCCCATTTTTCCGTTCATGGGAAGAATCCTTTTTTATTTTTCCCCTGGTCCAATACACAAAAGTGGGCATAGCGGCAACGGCCCTGCTGACAATAAAATCAAATTGTCCAGGGATATCTTCCACTCTGGAATGAATGGCCTTTACATTTTCAAGTTGTAGCCCATCAATCACCTCTTGAACCACCTTGATCTTTTTACCAATGGCATCCACCAAGGTGAAATTGACGTTCGGGAAAAGGATGGCCAACGGAATACCGGGAAAGCCCCCGCCTGTACCCACATCTAAAATATGGGCCCCTTCATTAAAGGTCTGAATCTTTGCAATTCCCAGAGAATGAAGTACATGCCGAAGATAAAGCTCGTCGATATCCTTTCTACTGACCACATTGATCTTTTGGTTCCAATCCTGATATAATCCTTCCAATGCCTTAAAATGGGCCACTTGTTCCTCGGTGAGCGTCGTAAAATATTTTTGGATGATATCAACAGTCATTCCCACGAACTTATTTTTAGCAAAATTAATACTTTTAAAGACCTTAACATCGTTCTAACATAAGGCATTTGATCTCATCGGATTAAAAAAGCTATTTTTGTAAAAACAATTATTTTATGAATACGAGTACCATCCGGTTTTCAAGAAAGGATTCAGCACAATTTTTTAAGACGTTGAACAAACGTGTCAATGAATACTTCAACGAGAACAATCTCAAAAAAACCGGGAACTGGAAACTTCACTTGAAAACCATTGTGATGTTTGCCATTTTTCTGACCCCTTATTTTTTAATTTTAACCCTTCACCTCCCCTTTTGGGCCTATTTGCTACTTTCCATCACCATGGGTGTGGGCATGGCAGGTGTGGGTATGAACGTAATGCATGATGGTAACCATGGCGCCTATTCCAACAAAAAATGGGTAAACAAGATTATGGGCAGCAGCATTTATATTTTGGCCGGTAATGTTTATAACTGGCAGGTACAGCACAATGTATTGCACCACACCTATACCAATATCCACGAGCACGATGAGGATATGGAAGCCGGAAGAATCCTAAGGTTCTCCAAACATGCCAAATGGCACAAACACCACCGATTCCAACATTACTACTCCATTTTCCTTTATGGGTTACTTACCTTCAATTGGGCGCTTACCACAGATTTCCAACAGATGTACCGCTATATGAAGCGTAACCTCAGTTATGGAAAACTGCCCAACCCTGCCATTAACTGGAGTACCTTGGTAATCACTAAAGTCATTTATCTGACCGTTTGGATCGTTTTGCCCTTGATTTTTGCCAACATTGCATGGTGGCAAGTATTGCTCGGATTCTTTATCATGCATTATGTTGCTGGAGTGATTTTGAGTGTGGTTTTCCAATTGGCCCACATTGTGGACGATGCGGACCAACCTCTACCTGATGCAGAAGGGAACATGAAAAATACATGGGCGATCCACCAATTGTTTACCACCGTGAACTTTGGGACCAAGAACAAGATAGTAAACTGGTTTACCGGCGGTTTGAACCATCAGGTAGAGCACCATATCTTCCCCAATATCAGTCATATACATTACACAAAAATTTCAAAAATTGTGAAACAGACTGCCAAGGAGTTCAATTTGCCCTACAACGAGTATAAAACTACCAGAAAAGCTATAATTTCGCACTTCAAACATTTGAAGGAACTGGGTAAAAACCCAGCACTTCAATACCAGTAAAATAGCATAATAGATGAGCAACCATTTATCTGACAGGATCAAGAACATGTCCACGTCAGCAACTTTGGCCATGGCTGCCAAAGCTCGTGAACTCCGAAGTGAAGGAAAAGATATTATCGGATTGAGTTTGGGGGAACCCGACTTCAATATTCCCGATTTTATAAAAGAGGCCGCCAAACAGGCCATTGACGAAAACTACAGTGCCTATACCCCTGTTGATGGGTATGCCGAATTAAAGAAATCCATTTCTGGTAAGTTCAAACGAGATAATGGTTTGGATTACGGGTTGAACCAAATTGTGGTGTCCACCGGAGCAAAACAATCGTTGTTCAACGTGGCCATGGTTTGTTTGAATCCAGGTGATGAAGTGATCCTTCCCGCCCCATATTGGGTAAGCTATAGTGATATTGTAAAATTGGCCGAAGGTGTTCCTGTTGAAGTTCCAACCGGAATTGAAACGGATTTTAAAATGACGCCGGAACAACTGGAAGCTGCCATTACTCCTAAAACCCGTATGCTTTGGTTCAGTTCACCCTGTAACCCAAGTGGTTCGGTGTACGGTAAGGAAGAATTGGAAGCCCTTGCTGCCGTGTTAAAAAAGTATCCGGACATTTATGTGGTTTCCGATGAGATCTATGAGCATATCAACTTTGTTGGTGGCCATGTAAGCATTGCTGCCATTGATGGAATGTACGACAGGACGATTACCGTGAATGGAGTTTCCAAAGCTTTTGCCATGACCGGATGGCGTATTGGGTACATCGGTGCACCAGAATGGATCGCCAAGGGATGTACCAAACTTCAGGGACAGGTAACCAGTGGAGCCAACTCCATTGCACAGCGAGCCGTGATAGCCGCACTGGATGCTCCTCTTAGCAAAATCCAGTTTATGATTGACGAGTTCCATAAAAGAAGAGATCTAGTATTGCATCTACTTGGAGAAATCGACGGATTCAAACTCAATGTTCCCGAAGGAGCATTCTATGTATTCCCCGATATTTCATCCTTCTTTGGAAAAACGTTGAAAGGTACCACCATTAATAGTGCAGAGGATTTTGCACTGTATCTGTTGGAGCACGCCAATGTGGCCACCGTTACAGGAGAAGCTTTTGGTAACCCGAACTGCATCCGCATTTCTTACGCGGCATCAGAAAAAGAATTAAGACAGGCCATTGCCCAAATAAAGGAGGTACTTTAAAATAATATAATGCCATCCCGATATTTATTGGGATTGATTCAGCATCTTGTTACAGCTTTATGCGACCCTGAAACCAGTTCAGGGTGACGAATTGAAACAGAAAAGAATAGAAATGTAAAAACCTCTTGTTGTGAAAACTTCAGGAGGTTTTTTGTTTTAGGTCTTTTTCCAGAAGTAGGGAGTCAAGACAATCAAAACGGTGAACAATTCCAATCGGCCCAAGAGCATCAAGAAACCGCACCACCATTTCCCTGCATCGGGCAAACTGTTGTAATTGCTTACAGGGTTCAGACTACCGAAGGCAGGGCCTACGTTACCCAATGACGAGGCCGAACCTCCCACCGCAGAAACAAAATCCAACCCTAAAAAACCAAGCACCAAAGCGCCGATGATGAACAAGAGCATGTAGAGCACAAAAAAGGCGATTACATTGTAGACGATATGTTCCGTAACCGTTTTTTGGTTATAGCGAACAGGAATGATCGCATTGGGATGAAGGGTTCTTTTGAACTCCAAAATTCCGTTCTTGATTATCAAAATATGCCTCATTACTTTGATACCCCCAGCCGTGGAACCTGCAGAGCCTCCGAGGAACATCAGCCCGAAAAAGAAAACGGTTAAAAAATGGGTCCATCCTGTAAAATCCGCCGTAACAAACCCTGTGGTAGTGATCACGGTCAGCACTTGGAACAAGGTATGCCTAAAGGCACTTTCCGCTTTCCCCCAAACCATGGGATGAAAATCAGAAACGGGCACATCGGCCTTAAAATAAACGCCCAAAGCAGCCAAAATGGAAAAAATGACCACAAAACCAAAGTAGTATTTGAATTCTTCGTCCTTCAATACCCGTTGCACTTTTCCGGTCAGGGCAAAATAGCTGAGTACGAAGTTGCTCCCTGCCAAGAACATGAACACAATTACGATATATTGAATAATCGGTTCGTTGTTCCAATAGGCCAAACTAGCATTTTTTGTGGAAAATCCGCCGGTGGACATGGTGGCCAAGGAGTGGTTGATAGCATCAAAAAATGACATCCCTGCCACGTTTAACAAAATGGTCTCCAACACGGTATACCCAAAATAGATGAGCCAAAGTCGCTTAGCGGTATCGGTAATCCTTGGGTGAAGCTTGTCCCCACCTGGACCAGGAGCTTCGGCCGCAAACAATTGCATACCCCCAATACCCAAAAGCGGTAAAATGGCAATGGCCAAAACGATGATACCCATCCCCCCAATCCAATGGGTCAAACTACGCCAGAGCAAAACACCCTTGGGCAAAGCCTCAATATCGTCCAAAATGGATGCCCCTGTGGTGGTATAGCCAGAGATGGTTTCAAAAAATGCATCGGTAATGGAAGGGATCGACCCTGAAAAAAGGTAGGGCAACATGCCTGAAATGGACATGATAATCCATCCGAAGGTCACTACAATGTAACCTTCCTTGCGCTTTACTTCCTTTTTATGCCCCCGGGTATAGAACATGGCCATAATCCCAAAAAGCATGGTAACAATGGCCGCCAAGGAAATATCAAGGGTAGCACCATCCTTGTACATGGCGCTGGCAAAAGCCGCCAAAAGCATAAAGGAACCGTTGCACAACAACAACAATCCCATAATGTGGATGATGATTCTTGTATTGAGCCTCATTATAGGAACAACTTTTCAATCTTGGGAATGGCCTTGGGGAGGCAGCAGACTACTACCTTATCCCCTTGTTTGATCCTAAAATCACCCAAAGCGATGATACCTTCACCGTTTCGGATCACACCACCAATGCTGGCTTCCCGTGGAAAGTTCAATTCCCTTATGAGTTCGCCATTTACCAGAGAGGTGGCTTTTACCTCAAATTCCAGAATTTCCGCATTCAGGTTATTCAAGCGGGTGAGTGCCAATACCTCCCCTTTTCGGATATACCTAAAGATACTATTGGCCGCGAGTAGTTTTTTATTGATAAGGGTATCCACCCCAATGGAATGGGACAATTGAAAATAGTCCATATTCTCGACCAGGGCAATGGTCTTCTTCACCTTTTTGGACTTTGCCACCAAACAGGACATGATATTGGTCTCGGAATTCCCGGTCACCGCAATAAAGGCGTCCATGGAATCCAAACTTTCCTCATCCAAGAGTTCCACATTTCTACCATCCCCGTTAATGACCAATGCATGGGGCAGTTCGTCTGCAATATCAAAAGCCTTCTCCTTGCTCTTTTCAATCAATTTCACATTGAACTTTTTGCCACACAGGTCACGGGCCGTTTTAAACCCGACCTTGCTGCCTCCCAAGATCATCACGTTTTTGATTTCCTGCTTCTGCATGCCCGTTAGCTTGTAGAGCTCCTCCACTCCTTTATCAGAGGTGATGAAATAGACCTGATCCCCTTCCTTAAAAACGGTATCACCACGGGGAATTAAGGTATATTGGGTTCCCATTCGCTGCAAGGCGATGGGCATAAAATGCAGTTCAGGAAAAATGCGGGCGGCCTCTTTCACCATTTTACCTACAAAAGGAGCGGTTTTAGGTAAAATCACCCCGAACATGGTCAACAGGCCACCTTCAAACTCGTAGGTATCGTTAAACGCGGACTGGTTCAGCATGAGTTGTATCTCCATGGCGGCCAAACGTTCCGGTGAAATCAATTCATCGATACCCAATTGTTCAAACTTTATAGTTTCACGGTTGTCCATGAACTCAGTGTTCGAAATACGTGCCATGGTCCTTTTACAGCCCAATTGCTTGGCCAACAAACAGAGTGTCAGGTTAGTGGTCTCGGAAGCGGTTACCCCGATCACCAGATCGGATCCGTCCACTTGGGCGTCGTTCAACACCTGTATGGAAGTGGCATCACCCCGCAGCACCCTTATATCCAAATGGTTATCGGCATAGGACAGTTTTTCCTTGTCCGTATCGATCAACGTTATATCCTGAGATTCATAGGACAATAGTTTTGCCAAATGAAACCCTACCTCACCAGCTCCTGCAATAATGATCTTCATTGAATAAAAAAAGATGTGTTCCTAAATAAGTCCAATTGGCACCACACAAATTAAAAATAGAATAGTAAACGTAGTCTAAGTGACATACTTTTAACTAAATACGGAATGGATTATCCACTTGAAGGGCAAAATTACACAAATATTTTTGTCCACCTTCCATATTGCTAAGTTGTATATTTGCCAGCAAATTAAAAAGATGTCTAAAAAAGTATTGCCCTACAAGGAATCGGAGCTTGGTAAGAAGGAACAGGTAAAACAGATGTTCGATAACATTTCGGGCAGCTATGACGGCCTTAATAGGGTAATTTCGTTTGGAACCGATGTAAAATGGAGGAAACGCATCGTGACCTTTCTCAAGGAACAACATCCGCAAAACATCTTGGACATTGCCACTGGCACCGGCGACCTCGCCATTGCGCTGTCACAAACGGGAGCGAAACAAATCGTAGGGTTGGACCTGTCCCCCGGGATGCTGGAAGTTGGCAAGGAAAAAGTCTCGAAAAAAAATCTTCAGGACACCATTGAAATGGTCGTTGGCGATAGCGAAAACCTTCCGTTTGACGACAACACCTTCGACGCGGTAACCGTGGCCTTCGGCGTTCGTAATTTTGAAAATCTGGAAAAAGGGTTGGAGGAAATCCGAAGGGTGTTGAAACCTGGCGGCCACCTGCTTATCCTAGAAACCTCTGTACCTACCAAAACACCCATCAAGCAAGGGTATCGCATCTACACCAAATATATTATGCCAACCATCGGTAAAGTCTTTTCCAAGGACCGATCGGCCTATCAATATTTGAGTGAATCCGCCTCTGTTTTCCCACATGGAAAAGCCTTCAACAATATTTTGGACAAAATTGGGTTTATAGGAATAGAGAACAAACCCCAGACATTGGGTGTAGCCACCATCTATGTCGCCACAAAGTAGATTAATGAAAAACATCCTCATCCTATTTGGGCTCTTGACATTGACAGGCCCGAAGTCCATTGCACAATTTGGCAAAGAACCCATACTCAATCTTCAGAATGAAGACAAAAGACTTTTGAACTGGGGCTATTACCTCGGCTTAAACCAATATGATTTTCAATTTGAATACAAAAACGACATTGGTAGGGATATATTGGTAGATAAAAGCATCGGTTTTAATGTGGGTTTGATCGGAGAGCTCAATATCAACGAATTTTTGGACACCCGTTTTGAACCCGGATTGCTGTATACCGCAAGAACTTTAGGATTCCCTGGATTCACCACAGAGGCCGATGCCATCCGCGAAGTGCGCTCCACTTACATCCGCTTTCCGTTACTATTAAAGGCCAGTACCCGAAGGATCGGCAACTGGAAACCTTTTATTGAAGGTGGGGTATATGCCGCCATTAACTTGGGGAGCAAGGAAGATAGTCTGGACGATAACAGCAGTGGCGAGTTCAGGATGAAGAAAAACGTATACGGTTATGAACTGGGTTTTGGAATCGATTTGTATACCGAGTACTTCAAATTTACCCCATCCATTCGGGGGGTATTTGCCCTGACCAACGAACTTGTTCCTGACAACGACCCCAACAGTCCTTGGACGGGCAACATCAACGCCATGCGTACCCGTGGAATTTTCATCAACTTTACTTTTGAATAACCTGGATTATTAGATTATTAGATTTTTGGAGGATTAGATAGTTAACTGCCACTAGTCCAAAAATCCAACAGTCCATCAAGCCAACAGTCTGATTACCTCCTGATTTCATTCAAGAGAATTGCTGTTGCAGTGGCCACATTGAGACTTTCGGCCGTTGATGCACCAAATTGGGGGATAGAAATACGCTCCGTGACCAAATCAGTCATTTCCTTGGAAATACCGTTGGCCTCATTTCCCATGACCAGCACTCCTCTTTCGGGCATTTTTTGGGTATAGATGGAAGAACCGTCCATGAAGGCGCCAAAAACGGGCAACCCTGCTTTTTTGATGAAGTCAGTCAAATCCGTATAAAGAATATTTACCCTGGCAATGGAACCCATCGTAGCTTGGAGTACTTTTGGATTGAAGCAATCCACCGTATCCTCGGAGCAGACCAGTTGTTTTATTCCGAACCAGTCGCACAGTCTTATAATCGTTCCCAAATTACCCGGATCGCGAACAGCATCCAAGGCCACTATCCAATCAGAAGTTTCGAATTGGCGTGCTCGGGTCATGTGAAAAACTCCCAAGACACCGTTGGGCTGTTTCAAACTGCTCATTTGTTTTAAATCCGTTGTGGAGATTTGGTCCACTTCAGCATATCCCTTGAAATCATGGCCTATTGCCACAAAAATCTTGAAAGGCCTTAATCCCTCTCGCAACAACTCCTTCACCAACTTTTCACCCTCTACCACAAACAGCCCGTGTTGAGATCGGTACTTTTTTTGCTTTAGGCTTACAACTAGTTTAATTTGGTTTTTTGTAACCATCTAAATCGTGTATTTTTGGCGTCTATGAGGGGTTCTTTAAGTCTAATGTGCAACTGGGCAAAAATAGGATTATTGTTGCTTATGGTAAGCATTTCGGGTTGCAATACACTTAAAAAGGTGGGAGACGATGAATTGCTGCTCACCAAGAACACCATTTATGTGGATGATGAAAAGGTAACCGATAGCGAAATCAAAGGCCTCATCGACCAAAAACCCAACAGCAGTGTTCTTGGATATCCTCTCCGTTTGAACCTATACAACATGGCCAAGGAAAATCCGGATTCCTCCTTTCAGGATTGGCTGCACAGAAAGGACAAACGCGAAAAACGCCTCAACAGCCTGTTATCCAAAAAACAGGTGAGCAGGTTACAGGAATCCTTTCTGGTAAAAGGCGCCAGTGAATTTCTAAAACGTGTGGGAGAACCCACAGTGGTCATTGATACTGCTTTGACCAACAAATCCCTGAACAGGATGGAGGCTTATTACAACAGTAAGGGGTACTTCAATAATTCAGGTTCTTATGAAATTGTGGAAAGTTCCCGTAAAAAAAGGGCGCAGATAGCCTACAACATTACCCTGAACAAGCCCTATATTATTGATACGGTCCAAAAAAACATCACCTCCCCAGAACTGGATTCCATTTACGATGTGGCCTCCAAACGTAGTTATGTAAAAAAAGGCGAACAGTTCGACCTTCAAAATTTTACATTGGAACGGGAACGATTGACCAGCCTGTTCCGAAACTCAGGGGTATACAATTTTCAGGAGAGCTCCATTAACTATGATATCCTGAGGGACACTACCCTTTTGGCAGATGATCAATTGATGGATGTACAACTCAATATCAAAAAATTCAGGAGTGCCACGGATAGTACGGACACCAATAGTCCGTATAGGGTAGCTAGGCATAAACAAGTGAATATTTATGCGGACTACGACATCAATGGAAACACTGATTCGTTAAAAACTTTGGAGTACGACAATTTTGTAATTCACTACGCCAATAAATTGAGGTATAGCCCTAAAGCACTCACCGATGCCATATTTTTTGAAAAGGATAGTGTGTATCGGGATTTGGACCGCATCCGGACCTACAGACAGATCACCAACCTGAACACCTTTAAATACCCCAATATTGAATTTATCCCGGATTCTTCGCAAACTGAATTGACCACCAATGTGTATTTGGCTGCAAAAAAGAAGTTTTCGCTCAACATGAATTTTGATGTGACCCATTCCAACATCCAACAGGTGGGGACTGCATTCAGCACCTCAGTGATCACCCGAAATGTTTTTGGCGGTGCAGAAACTTTGAATGTGTCGGCCAGGGGATCCATTGGTCTTTTGAGTGATGCCTCCCTTTCCAATGAAACCTTCACCTCAGAGCTTGGTGGAGACATCAACATTACTTTCCCAAGGATTTGGTTGCCCTTTAGCACGGAAAAAATAATTCCATATTACATGTTGCCCCAAAGTAGGTTGCTTGCCGGTACTAATTTTCAGAAAAACATTGGTCTGGATAAACAGTCGCTCAACTCCATATTGTCGTACAACTGGACCCCTTCGGATAGGTTGAAGAACAACTTTGAATTGTTGAATGTTGAATTTGTAAGAAATGTGAATCCGGACAACTTTTACAATGTATACCGGAACACCTTTTCAAATTTGGATGACATCGCCGATCAATTTCAGGATGACCCCCAATATGCCTCCTATTTTAAAACCATTGATAATGCAACCGATTCCCTCCGCTTGGACATCCCCGAAGGTGCAAATAATTTTGCCCGTGATGTACTTAACAATCAAATTCCCGTTACGGCCGATGAACTGGATGAGGTGAACAGCATTGAGGAACGAAGAAGGCGATTGACGGAAAACAACCTCATCTTTGCAAGCAACTTTACCCATACCAAGAACAGCAAGTCTGATATCAACGACAACGACTTTTACCAATATCGGGTCAAAGTTGAAAGTGCGGGCGGCATGCTGTCGCTGATTGCCAATGCAGTACCTTACAATAAGAATGACAATGGACAATTGTTGGTTTTCGGAGTACCCTTTTCCCAATATGTAAAATCGGAATTCGATTATATCCGTCATTGGGACATTGGAGGTTCCCAGGTGTTGGCCTTTAGAAGTTTCTTCGGAATGGCGGTCCCTTACGGAAACTCCAATAGTATTCCATTCGTTAGGAGTTACTTTGCGGGCGGATCTAACGACAACAGGGCTTGGAACGCTTATGAACTGGGGCCCGGTAAAACGGACAACATCAACGACTTTAATGAAGCTAACCTAAAACTGGCCTTCAACTTGGAATACAGGTTTCCCATTGCAGGGGATGTAAAAGGAGCCCTTTTTGCCGATGCAGGTAACATTTGGAACGTATTTGACAATGAGAACAACCCCGATGCCATCTTCACAGGCTTTTCCTCCTTGGCCGATCTCGCCTTGGGTACAGGACTCGGTCTACGGTATGACTTCACCTATTTTGTCTTCCGACTGGATGTGGGCTTCAAAACCTATAATCCCGCAAAAGTGGGATCAGATCGCTGGTTCAATGGCTATAACCTCGGAAACGCCGTCTTCAATATCGGGATCAATTATCCTTTCTAGAGCAAATATTTTATTACTTTTGTTCCCTATTTTAATTCGAAACCATCTATAACTATGTCCCACAATATCAAGCCGGGCGTTGCCACCGGCGATGAAGTACAAGCAATTTTTAAGCACGCAAAGAAGAATGGTTATGCATTACCAGCGGTAAACGTGATCGGTTCGGACACCATCAATGCCGTTATGGAAACTGCTGCCACTTTGAACTCTCCTGTGATCATTCAATTTTCCAACGGGGGTGCACAGTTCAATGCCGGTAAAGGACTTTCCAACGAAGGTCAGAAAGCCGCCATCCTCGGTGGTATAGCCGGTGCAAAGCACATTCATCAATTGGCAGAAGCCTATGGTGCAACTGTAATTCTCCATACCGACCACTGTGCCAAAAAATTATTGCCTTGGATCGATGGCCTTTTGGATGCCAGCGAGGAACATTTCAAAGCCACGGGCAAACCATTGTTTAGCTCACACATGATCGACCTATCCGAAGAACCACTTGAAGAGAACATTGAAATCTGCAAGGGCTATTTGGAACGTATGAGCAAAATGGGCATGACCTTGGAAATTGAATTGGGCATTACAGGTGGTGAGGAAGATGGTGTGGACAACTCCGATGTGGACGATTCCAAATTGTACACCCAACCTGAAGAAGTTGCCTATGCTTATGAGGAACTTTCAAAAGTAAGCCCTCGATTTACCATTGCTGCCGCTTTCGGTAACGTTCATGGGGTATACAAACCTGGTAACGTAAAATTGACTCCAAAAATCTTGAGAAACTCCCAAGAATATATTTCCAATAAATACGGAGTGGAGCACAACCATATCGATTTTGTTTTCCACGGTGGATCTGGTTCTACTTTGGAAGAGATAAGGGAAGCCATCGGATACGGGGTAATCAAAATGAACATCGATACCGATCTTCAATATGCCTTTTTGGAAGGTGTTAGGGATTATGTTCAAGGTAAATCTGCTTACCTACAATCCCAAATTGGAAATCCCGAAGGAGACGACCAACCCAATAAAAAATATTACGACCCAAGAGTTTGGCTTCGTGAAGGAGAAAAAACCTTTATCGCACGCTTGAAAAAGGCTTTTGAGGACCTGAACAACGTAAACACCTTGTAAACCCACCCTTCGTTTAACTTAAATTTGATTGCATGTCGTCTTGGTTTAAAAGAAAGGAAAAAGGAATACAGACCGCAACCGAGGAAAAAAAGGACACCCCCAAGGGACTATGGTATAAATCCCCTACAGGTAAAATTGTTGAGTCCGAAGATCTCGCCAAAAATTTTTATGTAAGTCCCGAGGACGATTACCACGTTCGAATTGGCAGTAAGGAATATTTTGAGATTCTTTTTGACGACAACAAGTTCCGTGAACTCGATGCCAATATGACCTCTAAGGATCCCTTGAAATTTGTGGATACCAAAAAATACTCAGATCGTTTAAAGGCTGCCGAACAAAAAACAGGATTGAAAGATGCCGTTAGGTGCGCCATTGGAAAATCTATGGGACAAGACCTAGTGGTTGCCTGTATGGATTTTGCCTTTATCGGAGGTTCCATGGGTAGTGTGGTAGGTGAAAAAATTTCACGCGCCATTGATGTGGCCAAAAAGAAAAAGGTTCCCTTCCTGATGATTTCAAAATCAGGTGGTGCGCGTATGATGGAAGCCGCATTATCCTTGATGCAGTTGGCCAAAACCTCTGCCAAGTTGGCCCAATTGGCCGAAGCCCAGGTTCCCTACATCTCATTGTGTACAGATCCCACAACAGGTGGAACAACCGCTTCCTATGCCATGTTGGGGGACATCAACATTGCAGAACCAGGGGCCTTGATAGGATTTGCAGGACCAAGGGTAGTGAAGGATACAACCGGAAAAGATCTTCCAGAAGGTTTCCAAACTGCCGAATTTTTGAAAGAACATGGGTTTTTGGATTTCATTGCACACCGCAGTGAGCTGAAAAAGAAAGTCAACCTTTATATTGACTTGATTACCAACCAACCCATTAGAGCATAAAAAAAGCCCTGGGTTCGGGGCTTTTTCTTTGTCAAGTTTAGCCTAGCTTACATAATGATTTGGTTGATAATTTGTTGCGCCATTAATGAGCTGTGTAATTTTACGGCAACAGTTCGAAGTTTCAAAAAAAGGATTATCTTTGCACGCTGATTGAAAGACAATCGATACATAAAAATCATTTAAATAATATTGGAATGTATTTAACCAAAGAAGTAAAAGCCGAGATTTTCAAGAAACACGGCGGCTCAGAAGGCAACACAGGTTCTACGGAAGGACAGATCGCCTTGTTCACGCACCGTATCAACCACTTGACAGAACACCTTAAAAGAAACCACAAAGATTACAACACCGAGCGTTCCTTGGTTCGTTTGGTAGGTAAAAGACGTAGTCTTTTGGATTACCTAAAAAATAAGGATATTGAAAAGTACCGTTCTTTGATCAAAGAATTGGGCATCAGAAAATAATGACAACGGGGAGGCTTTGGCTTCCCCTTTGTTTTAGTTGGACGGGCTCCAACGACAAGTCCCAACCCAAAGTTGGGCAAACACAAAAAGCTTCATATAGTTTTTCATTGGTCAGTGCCGAAAGGCAAAAACAACAACAACACAACCCGACCGCCCGGATGGCGGTAGACCAAATGTTTAACGACCCGTACCTTTTACGGGTAAGACAATTTTTATGATTCCAAAAACTTTTAAAGAGGTCATTGACCTTGGTGACGGTAGGGAAATTTCCATCGAAACCGGAAAATTGGCAAAGCAGGCCCATGGCTCTGTAGTGGTCCAATCAGGCAAATGTATGTTGCTATGTACAGTTGTCTCCAATTATCAAGCTTCGGATGTGGACTTTTTGCCACTTACCGTTGATTATCGCGAAAAATTTGCCGCCGCTGGGCGTTACCCAGGCGGATTCTTCAAACGTGAGGCCAGACCAAGCGATGGTGAGGTTTTGACCATGCGCTTGGTGGACAGGGTATTGAGACCTTTGTTCCCAAAAGATTATCACGCCGAAACCCAGGTGATGATCCAATTGATGTCCCACGATGAAAACGTAATGCCGGATGCCATGGCAGGTTTGGCGGCTTCTGCTGCCATTCAACTGTCAGATATTCCTTTTGAGTGCCCCATTTCCGAGGTACGTGTAGGAAGGGTGAACGGTGAATTGATCATCAACCCAACCATGGCTCAATTAAAGGAGTCCGATATCGATATGGTTATCGGTGCTTCTGAAGATTCTGTTATGATGGTGGAAGGTGAAATGGGTGAAATTTCCGAAGAGGAAATGGTGGAAGCCATCAAATTCGCCCATGATGCCATTAAGGTTCAATGTGCCGCTCAGGTAAAATTGGCCGAAGCTTTCGGTAAAAAAGAGACCAGGGAGTACGAAGATGAGGCCGAAGATGAGGATTTGAAGAAAAAAATCCACGAAATGGCCTATGATAAAGTATATGCCGTGGCCAAGGCCGGATCTTCCAAACATGAGCGCGGAGAAGCTTTTGCTGCCATCAAAGAAGAAATCAAAGCTACTTTTACTGAAGAGGAATTGGCAGAAATCGGTGGATTGGTCTCCAAATACTACCACAAAGCTGAAAAAGAAGCCGTTCGCAACCTTACTTTGGAAGAAGGACTTCGTTTGGATGGCCGTAAGACTACCGATATCCGCCCAATCTGGTGCGAAATCGATTATTTACCATCCGTTCACGGTTCTTCTATCTTTACCCGTGGGGAAACCCAGGCTTTGGCAACGGTAACCTTGGGTACTTCAAGAGAAGCCAACCAAATTGACATGCCATCTTACGAAGGGGAGGAAACATTCTATTTGCATTATAACTTCCCTCCTTTCTCCACTGGTGAGGCAAGACCAATTCGTGGTACATCACGTAGAGAGGTTGGTCACGGTAACTTGGCCCAACGTGCCCTTAAAGGTATGATCCCAGCGGATTGCCCTTATACCGTACGTGTGGTTTCCGAAGTATTGGAATCCAACGGATCATCTTCCATGGCAACGGTTTGTGCCGGTACCATGGCCTTGATGGATGCCGGGGTACAATTGAAAAAACCTGTTTCCGGTATAGCCATGGGATTGATCACCGATACCGAAACCGGTAAATATGCTGTGCTTTCCGATATCTTGGGTGATGAAGATCACTTGGGGGACATGGACTTTAAAGTTACTGGTACCGCTGATGGTATCACGGCTTGCCAAATGGACATCAAAGTAAAAGGATTGTCCTATGAAATCTTGGTAAAGGCCTTGATGCAGGCAAGGGACGGTAGATTGCACATTTTGGGCAAATTGGTAGAGACGATTGCCGAACCAAGACCAGAGGTGAAATCTTACGCTCCAAAAATCATCACCAGAGTTATTCCGGGTGAATTTATCGGTGCACTTATCGGTAAAGGCGGTGAGGTTATCCAAGACCTTCAGAAAAAATCCAAGACCACCATTGTTATCAATGAAGATCCTGATACAGAAGAAGGTATCGTGGAAATCTTGGGTACCGATCAGGAAGGTATCGACATGGTATTGAAAAAAATCGATTCCTTGTTGTTCAAGCCTGAAGTTGGCAGTGCATATGAAGTGAAGGTCATCAAAATCTTGGAATTTGGTGCCGTTGTGGAATATATTGATGCCCCAGGAAATGAAGTATTGCTTCACGTATCTGAATTGGCGTGGGAGCGTACCGAAAATGTAACCGATGTGGTCAACCTAGGTGACGTAATCGACGTGAAATATTTCGGAATAGATCCTAAGACCAAAAAGGAGAAAGTTTCCAGAAAAGCGTTGTTGCCTAAACCTGAAGGGTACAAGGAAAGACCACCAAGAGAAGATCGTGGTGGAGAACGCAGAGGCGGTGGAGATCGTAGAGGTAACGACCGTAGAGGTGGTGACCGCGACAGAAAGCCAAGAAGGGATTAGTTCCTTTCTTCAAAATAAAGTGAAACCCTGGACCAGTTCCAGGGTTTTCTTTTTAAATAATTTAAAAATAATTTTTATCGAATTGTAACTTTTTGATTTTTTCAACGTATAACCTAATGAGCTTCTGCTCACAAATTTAATTTGAAGGGAATTTTTAGATGAGACAGTTAAAGATTACAAAACAGGTTACCAATAGGGAAACCGCATCGTTGGACAAGTATTTGCAGGAAATCGGTAAAGTGGATTTGATCACTGCCGATGAAGAGGTGGAGTTGGCACAACGGATTAAAGCGGGAGATCAGGTAGCTCTGGAAAAATTGACAAAAGCCAACCTAAGGTTCGTTGTTTCCGTGGCCAAGCAGTACCAAAACCAAGGTTTGACCCTTCCTGATTTGATCAACGAGGGTAACTTGGGATTGATCAAGGCCGCACAACGTTTTGACGAAACCCGAGGTTTTAAATTTATTTCTTACGCAGTTTGGTGGATTCGTCAATCCATTCTTCAAGCATTGGCAGAACAATCCCGTATCGTTCGTTTGCCGTTGAACAAGATCGGCTCCATCAACAAGATCAACAAAACATTTGCTTTCTTGGAGCAAGCTCATGAGCGTACCCCATCCGCAGAAGAAATTGCCAAAGAATTGGACATGACCGTGGAAGATGTGAAGCAATCCTTGAAAAATTCAGGGCGTCACGTATCCATGGATGCACCTTTGATCGATGGTGAGGATTCTAACCTTTACGACGTATTGCGTAGTGGGGAATCCCCTAACCCCGATAGGGAACTATTGCACGAATCGCTTCGTACTGAAATTGAGCGTGCCCTGGAGACATTGACCCCCCGTGAAGCCGATGTTATCAGGCTTTATTTTGGTTTGGCCGGTCAGCATTCCATGACTTTGGAAGAAATCGGTGAAACTTTTGACCTGACCAGGGAAAGGGTTCGACAAATCAAGGAAAAAGCCATCCGTCGCCTAAAACATACTTCAAGAAGTAAGATTTTAAAGACATATTTGGGCTAATTTGTTAATTTGACCAAATAAATTACAGTTAAACTATCCTTAAATTTGATTTTTGGCAGGAAAGTTGTAATTTAGACACTATAACAGTTTATCATGACTGTTCGTTTTTTGATTGATGAATAAACTCCGGCTGATTACCGGAGTTTTTTCATTTATATACTTTGGACCTACAACAACATATCCTTTTGCACAACAAACCAAAATAGACACCTCCCCAACACTTTAATTCCAGTCCACTACTGGAAGAACCTATGGACAGTGGTAAGCAAACAGCAGGGATTAAAAAATTCTTATAGATAATATCGAATTCCTGCACCAACTAAGAGTATAGCTTTATTCAAATTGCCATTAAGATGATAGAATCCGCTTATTGGAACGAACAGCGAGAAGGAATCCGTTAGGTAAAAATCCATTTCAAAAGAAGTAAATCCTCCATAGATAACACCACTTTTAGGAATTTGATATCCGTAAACAATATCTATTTCACCCTTGTTGATATACTCATAACCTATTGATGGGCCACCTCCAAAAAACATAAATAATCCCCTATTAGGGCGAGATAGAATCGTAGTAAAATATCCAAGATTCAAAAGATAGGTCTCATAAGGAAACTCAACCGTCGCATCTGGTTGTTCATTTGAAAACACTGCGGTAATAGAAAGATGGGCATAATCCGTATCACTCCAATAATTATCAGCACTAAAGCTTATTCCGTAGCCATTTGCTTTATAACTAGGAGCCAATCCAAAGGATAAACCACTCCTTTGCGAATACATTTTAGGAATAAGCATAAATAATAACACCAGCCGAATCAAGGGGCACAAAAACGTTGTCTTCATGAGATTATGATCAGAATAAAAAAATGATAAATTGATGTATCGAGCTTGGGTAAGGTGCTCTTGAGGTTGAAGAAAATACTTGGACTACGATCCGAATTTGCACATAATCAAGTATCAAGGTACAATATTAAGCAAAAATACAGAACAATTAGGCTATACCGTTCGGATATTGTGAATCTCCTGTAAACGATCTCCCTGTGTGATTGAAAGCTTTCAAGACAATTCATCCCACCCAGATTACATGATCTTTTTCATTTAAGGATACTGGTAATTGGCTAACTTTGTTTCATGGATACAAAAATTATCGCTCCTTCGCTTTTGGCTGCCGATTTTGCCAATCTTCAACGGGATATTGAAATGGTGAACCAAAGTGAGGCCGATTGGTTTCATTTGGATATCATGGATGGTGTTTTTGTTCCCAACATTTCCTTTGGAATGCCTGTGGTGGAAGCCATTGCCAAACATGCCAAAAAACCGTTGGACACCCATTTGATGATCGTAGATCCTGATCGATATATTAAAACCTTTGCTGATCTAGGGGTGCATCACCTTACCGTTCATTATGAAGCCTGTTCTCATTTACACCGAACATTGCAGGCCATTAAAGCAGAGGGTATGAAGGCAGGGGTGGCTCTTAACCCCCATACTTCCATCAACCTTTTGGAAGACACCATCCAAGATATAGACATTGTAATCGTGATGAGTGTAAACCCAGGGTTTGGTGGTCAATCCTTTATAGAAAACACCTATCAAAAGGTAAGTGACCTTAAAAATTTGATCGAAAGAAAAAATTCCAACGCTTTGATTGAAATTGATGGCGGCGTAAATGCGGGCAATGCCAAAAAATTGATTGACCTTGGGGCAGATGCCTTGGTTGCCGGTAGTTTTGTGTTCAAAAGTGAACAGCCAGCGGAAACCATAAAACATTTAAAAGAAGTAAGAGCATAATGCAGGAATTTGATGTTGCCATCATCGGGGGCGGACCCATTGGTATTGCCTGCGGATTGGAGGCAAAAAAACAGGGGTTGAGCTACATCATCATCGAGAAGGGGCCTATTGTAAATTCCCTTTTCAATTATCCTGTGAACATGCAGTTTTTCTCCTCTTCGGAAAAATTGGAAATTGATGAAATTCCTTTTATCAGTAAGGAAGCCAAGCCCAAACGCAGTGAGGCTTTGGAATACTATAGAAGGATCGTGACCTCCAACCAATTGAATATCCATCTTTTTGAAACGGTGTTGAAGGTGGAAAAACAAGCGGATTTCTTTTTCGTGGAATCCAATAAAAACCAGTATCGTGCCAAAAATGTGGTGGTAGCAACTGGATTTTATGACCTCCCCAACAAAATGAACGTACCTGGGGAAGATTTGCCCAAGGTTTCCCATTACTACAACGACCCCCATTTTTATGCAGGCCAAAAGGTGGCCGTTATTGGTGCCAGCAATTCTGCTATTGATGCAGCCTTGGAATGTTGGCGAAAAGGGGCCCAGGTAACCTTGATCATTCGCGGGCCTGAAGTGGGTCAACGTGTTAAATATTGGGTAAGACCGGATATCATCAACCGGATTGAAGAAGGAAGTATTAAAGCGTATTATCATGCAACAGTAAAGGAAATTACTCCAACTGAAATCATTATACATACCCCAGAAGGAGATTTAACCTTAGAAAACGACTTTGTATTGGCGTTGACGGGTTATATGCCCAACTTCGAATTTTTAAAACAATTAGGAATTGCCCTTTCCGATGACGAAAAACGATTACCAACCTACAATCCGGAAACCATGGAGACCAACATTCCAGGGCTTTTCTTGGCAGGCGTGATCTGTGGAGGCATGGAAACCCATAAATGGTTTATTGAAAATTCCCGTATCCATGCTCCGATCATTATGGGGTCTATTTTGCAAAAGAAGTAATAAGCACAAAAGAATGCTTAACTTTAGGAAGCTAAATTCTTGAACCATGACCTTTTACGACTTTGAAGCAGAACGCTTGGATGGCACCTTGGAATCCATGTCAACCTATAAGGGTAAAACTATTATTGTGGTGAATACTGCCAGTAAGTGTGGTTTAACTCCTCAATATGAGGGACTGGAAAAACTTTATGAAACCTACAAAGATCAGGGATTGGTGATTTTGGGATTTCCTTGCAACCAGTTCGGGAACCAAGAACCGGGTACCGCAGAGGAAATCCAGGAGTTCTGCCAATTGAATTACGGTGTGAGCTTCCCTATGTTTGCCAAAATCGACGTAAACGGAAAAAACACCCATCCCATTTTTAAGTACCTGAAATCTGAATTGGGTGGGCTTTTGGGAAGCAAAATACAATGGAACTTTACCAAATTTGTAGTGGATAAACAGGGTAAGCCGATAAAACGCTTTGCCCCTATCAGCACTCCAGAATCTATGGAAGACTATATTAAGGAGATCCTTTAGTCACTTCAATCTTTTTTTCCTCCAAATATTCCTATTTTTAAGGAAGCCTCTCATTTTCAATGTTTAATAAGAGCTCCTTTTACTTTTTCGGATTTACTATTACAGTCTTTTTTACTTCTTGTAAAAAAGAGTCGCCTATTTTGGATACACCGCTCATCACGCTCAACCAAGTGGTTCTGATATCCATTGATGCTCCTGCCGAATATGTGCATCTCATGGCCCAGGATAGTGTTGGAAAATCTGTCAAGGACAGTACCGGGCCTAAAGCTATCCATCCGAATAGGGGTTTTTACTATTTGGACCATATGAACAATGAAAAACTTTGGATTCCCAAACCGAACATTAATGACACTTTGATCGTTGAAACATATTCAGAGTTTTTGGAGTTAGCTACCCAAAACTTTTTTACTTCCGTCAAAGAAACCTTTTTGGTGAAAAAAGGAGATACTGTATTGTTTACTTACGACCATCTTATTCCAGAAGCAAAGATCACGAACAGAACCGTAAATGATTGGGAATTAAATTATAACAAGCATCGTTTGGCTGAACTCTTTGACAACAAATACACCAGCCACAGCCTCATTTTATTGGGGAATATGCTTGCCCATGATGATGGTATTGAAGGTTTTGACGAACGTTCGGTTAATTATTATCAATTGGCAAAAATTGATTTTGATAGGGAAATGGCGTATTTGGATTCCCTTCATCAATCCACTATTTTGTCAGATGAGCACTATAAATATCGAAAAGATGCATTGGACATGTTGATGGAGACCCATAAAACCATGAAACCAATTGCCGATTGGTTAAATGTGAATCAATACTTACTTGGTGAGGACCAGATGGAAGAACCGGTTTCTTTTGATCTGGACAAAACCGATTCCCTTATGACCTTTTCATTTTTCCGAGATTATTTGGACCAAATCACTAAGTATGATCTCAACTTGATTACGGAAAACCACGGTGGTTCGGGAGGTTCCTATATCGATTCACGCATCCGTTTCGATTCTATCTTGGCCGATAATCGCCTGAACCAAACCGCAAAGAACCATTTGTTGTTCAAAACTTATGAGGGAATTGGACAAAATTTCAAAGTAAAGGACAAGGAAAATTATTTTAAAAAGCTACAACAAAACACCACCAATCCAGAAAAATTGTACGCTTTTCAGAAAAAATACAAACTGGATTTCAGCAAATCGAACACCTTGATACTAACCAATTTCCAAAGTGATACCACCACCTATTCAGATATGCTGAAAAAGAATCTTGGCAAATGGCTCTATATTGATTTTTGGGCCAGCTGGTGCCGACCTTGTAGGGAAAATATGCCTGCCTCGGTAGCCATGAAAAAAAGTTTGGCTACCAAGAATGTGGAGTTTATCTACATCAGCTCCTATGATAAAAAAGAACTTTGGAGAAACGCCATGGATAAGGACGGAATCTTGGATAGCCAAAATTATTTTATGGAAAATGGCAATGTATCCAAGGTTATAGAAGAGCTTGGAATTGAGACTATACCCCATTATTTGATTTATAATCCAAATGGGCAGTTGGTAAATAGATTTGCCGATAGACCTGGACAAGGGGCTGAGGAACAGTTGTTGGGTTTGATGGAAAACTAGTGGAAACTCATGCGTATCCGTGCCTGGTTCTGCCCGTTTTGTTTGAGCATGGCCCTTCCATCCTTAAAACTCAGATAAGAATGTCCCTTTTTATGATTCAAAATACTGATCTCGTTCAGTAAGCCCCAATGTCTGGCCACTTCTTTCCATGCCCAGAAAATGGAGTGTTTGGGATCATAAATATGGGTGGCCTCCCCCCCTGTTCCATTGATTTCGATCACCTTGAAATTTCTCCCTTCGCACAGCTCCTCAAAGGTATTGTACAGCACATCTAACCTACCATAATGAAAATCTTTCATCTGGTCGCAGATGGCATGGATGGTCTTTGTCAAGTCTTTATTGATACGATGGCTGATATCCACAAATTTGGCACCACGGGTATGACTTCCATAAGGCACCAAAATCAAGTCCTCCCCTTCAGAAAGCACCTCGTTCAATCGCTCGCCGAATTTTTTCCGAAGAGGTTTTAACTGCAGGTGGCTCCTTGGGTTTTTCTTGATCAGTTGCAACAAGGTACTTTTTCCATCTCCTTTAACGGACAAGAATTCCTTCGAAACGATTCCCGTAATGGTCCCTTGATCTTCCCCAGGTTTGCGGACATAAAAAATTCCTACCTCTTTCTGGTAGGGAATAAGCTCCTGTACCAAAAAATTGGATGGACTCCACGACACATAACTTCGAAATTCATCCTTGTTATGAATTTTTTCCACCCCAAATGCTTTCATGCCCATATCGGGTTTGGCAATAAAGGGAAAACCAATATCCGAAGCCAAAACCTTTTCCAACACCATTTCTGGCGATTGTTCTTTTGGAATATAAACCGTCTTTGGGATGAATTGCCGGGGGATCATATTATAGATCACCATTTTGGATTCCATGGCCATACCGCCATTTTTCATGGCAGGATTGGCTGCGTTGAAAAAGAAAAAGGAGCGTGCTTTGAAGGAATAATACAACCAAACCGGGAACATAGGGTAATACACCATCCAAAAGGGCCAATACTCCCAATGGGTAATCCTATGCCACATAAGTTTAAGGGAATCCATAATCATTACACCATAAGTTGACGGGATGAAAATGGTACCTCAAGGATGCTATCGTTAAGCAAATCGGCATGCCTCATCAAGATCTCATCTTCATGCAAAACCACTTGGGTGACACTAAAGGTTTTCAAGCCTGTTTTCCTGTTAATGATAAAGCCGTTCTCAAAATCGTCGTGGTTGTTGGAATGAAAAATCATCACATCCCGGGCATTGATTTGGTCGTTCCCATTTACAAATCGACCGAATAAATTAGCGCGATGTGCCATCACCTCATCTTGGTACAGGGTGGCGGAGGACCAAATGTGGTTTTGCGCCTTATCCAAAGGCCTAAAATATTTTTGGGTACCGTCCCATCTAAACTCCAATAATTTGGAAGTGAACAAAATCAAGGTAAAAGGCTCAATTTGGTAGAGTTCCATTTGTTCCAACAAGCCCAACGGATTTTTTGATGCAAGCACATCCAACAAAATCAACCCCCTGCTCCTTGCATAGTTATTTTTAGGGACATGCCGAACAAAGGCACCGTTCAACAACACGCCCACGGAACCCAACTCGTTCACGGCAAACCAAGTACCCCCTGCTTTGGGATCTTTCGGAAACAAAAGTTTCATGGAACCAATGGTCTCCTTTTTTGGCTCATGGGAAATGGGTCGGGAAATGTGTTCATCCCTGTTGGAGGTAATATAATAGCAATCGCCTCGTGATATGAAACTTACTGTGCACATGTTTCCCTGTATTGCATGGTGGAAGGTGCCACTCCAAAAGATTCAGGAAGTGACAAACTGGTAAAGTGCTCAATACCTACCTTGATCAAGGCTTGGTGATGAATGGTATGCTCCAGATTGTACATGACCTCCCTAAAATAATTGGAATCCAAACGAGTTTCGGAACCTGCCAGTTCGTAACTGATCTTGATGGATTTATTTGGACGATCCAATTGTTTTTGGATAAATTCCAGTTGTTGGATGGCGAATGAAAGATCCTGTTCAATTTGAAGGTCACGCTTTCTGCGATCATAGGACACATCGGCTGTATCATAACCTTGCAGCAAACAGAGATAAAGTTCTATAATATGACGTGTATGTTGCCCAATACTGGAATTGGAAAGTACACTGCACGAACGCGAGTAACAATTTTTGGGCAATCCCAATAGTACCTGCTTGAATTGTTCAAGGGTATCCAAAGAAGATTTGAATAGGATCATTGAAGTTTGATTGAATTTAGTTTTTTGATGAATTGGAACATAAGATAGAAAGAAAATCCAAGGTACGTGGTTTCCAACACCATATTTACCGCTTTGATTTCTCTAACCCTTTTTCTGAAGCCTTCCATCAAAAGTTAGTTGTTCTTTATCTTTTGCCAATTGGTATCGGCTTCATTTTGAAGGTTTTCCGGTGATTCTTTAAGCCAAAGTTCCAAGGTATTGGTGTTGCCCGAATTGTAGAACAGGTATAACTTGCCATCCCGAACCTCAAAGGTTTTTGGGTTCACGCTTACCTTTTTGCCCGAAACAGCGACCGCATAGGCACAATAACCGCCATACTCCGGAAGAAACGCTTTGGCATCTGCTTTGAATTTTTCCAAATTGGATGCATTTGCAAATTTGTAGTTTACCCCATCATAGGTAGTGGTAAATTCCTTTAAGCCTTCCATAGCCTTTCCATCAAAATAAGAAACTACATCATAGCCATTGGCGGCATATCCTTTTTTGGTGTTGTAGTCTATACTTTGCGCTTGGGCCAAGACCCCTATCGCCAAGAAAAGAGCCAAAATCAGTTTTCTTTTTCCCATTATCTCAATTTTAACGGATTGGATATGGAAAATTTAGTCCACGATGTTCGGAATTCCTTTCAGAATTCCTTGACTTTTTTAATAATAAGCTTGGGCAAAAAACTAGATTAATCCAATAAAACCAAGCCATCCCAGGGTTGGGCAAACTATGTCGAACATCGAAATAATATGCAGAACATCTTCAAAAGTTAACAAGATGAAAGGTTTTTTGTTCCTTTAACTTGTATTTGAACAGCTATTGTTCGATAACCAAACAAACATGATGTTACTTTCCCAAAGGGTAACATTATAATGCCTACTTTATGCGACAGTTGACCTCATTTGCGGCCAAAGCTTTTTTGTATGCCGTAATCTTTTCGCTACCGACAGTAATGATGGCCGCCACCTTCATTTTAGATGGAAAAACCAATGCTGTTTCCCTACGGCAGAATGCCTCCATTTTTTTGGCAGGGAAAACGGAATATGATTTCCAGGATATTCGGAAGAACAATGATCTAGCTTTTATTCAACTTTCCTCGCTCAAGGAAAACATCGGTTTCTCCAATGAAAACTATTGGTTAAGGTTCGACATAGAGAACACCTCTTCCGCTTATCAGGAATATTATTTGGAAACAGGAAGACCCATCACCGATTTGGTGGACCTTTACGTTGTTGATGGCAATGGCAAAGTGAACAAACAGGCCAGTGGTGACAAAATACCCTTTGATAAAAAAACGGTACAGCACCGTAAATCCATATTTGACCTCAAACTGAAGCCCAACGAAAAGGTAACCGCCTATATCCATATACAGAGTGATGGCGAGGTGGTCATGTTTCCTCTTCAACTTTATAAAAAAGACCAATTTTTTAACCTTACGTATAAAGAGCAGGTTTTTTACGGCTTTTTTTATGGTATTTTGGTATTGGCCTGCATCATCTATCTTTTCTTCTTCTTCGCACTCAAGGACCAGGCGTTCATTTATTATGGTCTCTATGTACTTTTTATCGCCTTGATGCAGTTTTCACTTGATGGTTTTTTCCATCAATATCTTACTCCTGAAGGAGGTTGGCTTTCGGACAGGTCTGTTCTCTTGACTGCCTTTGTTTCCTTGTTTTTTTTTGGAAGATATGGCGATAAATTCTTGAACCTGAAAAAGAACAGTGCCCTTTTGCACCGAACCGGTAACCTTTTGAGTGTTTCCACCTTGGTAGGAACATTGCTTTTGTTAACCTTTCCTGGCGGATTTGCCTTTTGCTACCCATTGGCCAATGCCATAGGAATATTGGTGCTGATCCACATGATCAGTTCACTGATATTGGTGAAAAGTAAAAAAGTTCCTGTGGACCCTTACTTTATTATGGGTATTTCTTTTCTGGTATTTGGATTTGTGATTTTCATTCTCAATAACTTCAATACCATAGAAAATTCATTCTTCACCAACAACGGGGCAAAGTTTGGTATTGGGTTTGAAATTATCTTCCTGTCCATTTCCATGAGCAACAGGATCCGTTTCCTCCGAATGGAGAATGAAAAAAATCAGCTGCTGGCGCTCCAGCGTGCAGAGGATATGAACGAGATAAAATCTTCCTTCCTCTCCAACATCAGCCATGAACTGAGAACACCCTTGAACTTGATCATGGGAGTGGCCAGTGCCCTCCAACAAAATGAAAAGGATGGGGATTTGGAAGAAAAATGTAGGTTGATCCTCAGTTCTTCAAAAAATCTTTTGGGAAATATTGAGGACATCTTAGATTTTACGGTAATTGAAAAGGGAGACCAAGAGTTGAAAGAGGTTTCATTTGAATTGCCTTCAACCCTTGCCAAAGTGATTGCTGCCCAGCAGAAAAAAGCAGAAACCAAACAATTGAAATTCAAGGTTTCCATGCCGGACACCCTGCCAAAACGGATTGTTGGTGATAAAGGTAAATTGGTTCAAATCCTCAACCACCTATTGGACAACGCCATTAAATTTACCAATAATGGCACTGTTGAATTCAATATGCTTACAAAACACAAAGGTTCTGATCGCTTTACCCTTGACATTACGATAAAGGATACGGGAATAGGTATTTCAAAGGAAAAAATGAGCACCATTTTTGAGTCTTTTACCAAAAAATCCTTCAAGGACAAAAGAGAATACAGCGGATTGGGATTGGGTCTGTACATCGTAAAAAGCTATGTGGACCTACAAGGCGGTACCATCGATATCACCAACAACGACAAGAAAGGTACCACTTGTAAACTAAGCCTATCCTTCCAAATTGATGAAGACGCATTGGTGGTCCTGGACAAGGAGCCAATATTGAGTAAGGATGATTTTGGTTTACAAAAAAGTCAAATACTGTTGGTTGAAGACAATAAAATGAACCAGACCGTGGTGAAACTCCTGTTCAAGAAGTGGGAGAATATGAACCTGACCATAGCCAACCATGGCAAGGAAGCTTTGGAAATCATGGAACAAAAATCCTTCGATTTGATTTTGATGGATCTACAGATGCCCGAAATGGATGGCTTTGAAACGACGAGTATCATCCGCAGTGGAAAGGCCAACTGCCCCACCCAAATACCAATTATTGTACTCACTGCTGATAATACCAGCAATACCCGAAAAGAAATCTTCAGATTGGGTGCAAATGATCTGATGACCAAACCTGTCAACGGGCCTTTGCTCCTTACTAAAATCATGAAGAGTGTTTCGTTAAAAAACAAGGTGGCCTGATTACCATTTCGCGAAGTCTAAATTGCTCCCAAGAGACTGGCTCACAGCGGGCACTTTCTTTATATCTAATTGTTTTATAGATACTTATGTAACCTAAGTTACACAACTTATTGGTCAAAACTGATAATAATCATATTTATGGATGTGTCCTTGATCTACTTTTACACCAGTAAATCACACAATCTAGAAATCATGAAAAATTTGGTCATATTGGGTGCGGGAACAGCAGGAACCATGATGGCGAACCATCTGGTACACAAGCTTCCCCATAGCGAATGGAAAATCACAATTGTAGACCAGTACAAAACACATTACTATCAACCAGGGTTCTTGTTCTTGCCCTTTGATATATATACTACGGACCAGGTAAAAAAGAAAGGTTCCAAGTTTATTCCCAAGGGTGTGGATTATATTCAAGAGAAAATTGAATTGATCAAGCCTAAAGAAAACAAAGTGTTGTTGGAAAAAGGCGATGAACTCCACTATGATATTTTGATCATTGCCACAGGCACCAAGATAGCGCCTGAGGAAGTTGAGGGCATGAAGGGGCCTGAATGGCATAAGAGCGTTTTTGATTTCTATACCTATGAAGGTGCCAAGGCCCTACGTGACAAATTCAGGGAATGGGAAGGTGGAAAATTGGTGGTGCACATCACCGAGATGCCCATCAAATGTCCCGTTGCTCCGTTGGAATTTGCCTTCTTGGCCGATTCCTATTTCAAAAACAAAGGTATGCGTGACAAAGTGGAAATCACTTTCGTGACCCCCTTGGGTGGTGCCTTCACCAAACCCAAAGCCACTGCAGCCCTTCACCATTTGTTGACCGATAAAAACATAACAGAGGTTACGGACTTTAATATAGAACGTGTGGATTATGAAAACAATAAGATCATTGATTACGCAGATACCGAAGTGCCCTATGACATTCTGGTTACCGTTCCCACCAACATGGGAGATGCGTTGATCGCACGTTCCGGTATGGGAGACGACCTTAACTATGTTCCTACCAACAAGGCCACCTTACAAACCGAGGATTATGAAAACATTTTTGCCTTGGGCGATGCCACCAACCTACCAGCATCCAAAGCTGGTTCCGTGGCCCACTTTGAGGCGGAAATCTTGACAGAGAACATCATGAGGTACATCAACGGGGAGCCCTTGAAAGAAGAGTTCGATGGCCATGCCAACTGTTTTATTGAAACTGGTGATGGCAAAGCATTGTTGATCGATTTCAATTACACCCATGAACCTGTTGAAGGAACATTCCCTTTCCCTGGAGTGGGACCGTTGAACCTGCTGAAGGAAAGTAGAATGAACCACATGGGCAAACTGGCCTTTAGGTGGATCTATTGGAACATGTTGATCAAGGGTATCCATATCCCCTTCGTATCCGCAACCATGAGCGAAAAAGGCAAAAAATTCGAAGAATCAAAAAGCATATAAACCATAAAAATCTATCAAAATGGACAAGACATTAGCACATGCAACAATTTCCGTGGACCCAGAAGGATATCTAACCGATTTTTCCCAATGGAACAAAGAAATTGGCATAGAGATAGCCAAAGAACAAGGCATTGAGATGAGCGATAAACACTGGGCCATCATAGACTACATCCAACAAAAGTTCAAAGAAGAAGAACCTTTGTCCATCAGGGGCATCAAAAAAAGTGGCGTAATAGACATTAAGGCCTTTTACGACCTGTTCCCTGGAGGCCCCTTGAAAAAAGCCACTATGATCGCTGGTGTTCCAAAACCAAAAAGCTGTATTTAAGCAAATTGAATGAACCCTAAAATGTAAGGTCATGAGTCAAACAAAAGTCAAAAAAATGCTCTTTATCCTCTCCAAGGCCACCTTGGAAAATGTCTACGCGGCATTTGTGATGGCCAACGGAGCAAGAATGGAAGGCATTGAATCAGAAATATTTTTCACCTTCTTTGGATTGGAAGCCATTCAAAAGAAAAAATTGGAACATCTCCATGTGGCCACGGTAGGTAACCCAGCTATGCACATGCCCACCATGTTGGGCGGATTGCCCGGTGTTGAAGCCTTCGCTTCTACCATGATGAAGAAAGAAATGGAAAAATTGGACATGCCCCCCGTAGGCGAGTTCTTGGAAATCCTCTCAGATTCCGGATGCAAGCTATGGGCCTGTAAATTGGCAGTGGACATGTTCCACTTGGAAAAAGAAGACCTCATCGATGAATTGGATGGCATCCTTACCATCGGCGACTTCTACAGCAGGGCCGATCAAGAGGGAACCCAATTGTTGTTCATCTGATCAATATAGAAAACGATACCTTTTTCATATGTAATGGGAACCGGTCAAAAAGTGATTATTCCAATTTGGAAAGCACTTCTTGGTCGGTTCCTTTTTTTGATAAATTGTTTTTAGGAGAACAGGGATTTTATCTGAATAAAATTTGGGTGATGAATTCCGTCGCTTGCCAAAACATTCAGATCGTTCAAGATAATTTCCTGGAAAGATTTTCCCTCATCATTAACCCGATTTCTTAATTCAGCATAAAGGGTTTGCGCTTTTTCCCATTCATCTTTTAGAAGATAGGCATGGGCCAGATTACATTTTAAGGACCACAGCGGATTTGGAAGCCGGGGAGCATTTTGTAAAACCTCCATAGCCTGATCAAACTGCTTTGTCCTCAAATACAGCCATCCCAAATTGGAATACGCAATAGCCAATTCTTTTTGCAATCTCTCATTGTGCGGATATTGTTGAAATTTTGAACTGAGGAGCGACCAAATTTCTTCTTGAAATACCAATTTCTCCATCGCATCAATGGTACTATCAATTTCTTGATTTAAGTTTTTGATTCTGCCATAGGCCTGATTCATATCCAGTTGTTCTTCATCCACAGTATTGAAATAAGTTGTATAAAAAACATAATCACCCTTCATGTTTTTGATCACGGGTCTGTGGTCTTCATCTTGACCCAACCTTGTTTCTACTTCTTTTAGGAGAGCAAGGGCCTTTGCCCGGTATTCCAAATCAACCTTTTCCTCCAATTCGGCTTGGTACAGTTCCACCAAGTTCAAGGCGGTGGCACAATAATCTGGATCGAAATTTTCGGGTTGTGCAGCAGACAGCCTTTTTCGTAATTCCAAGGCTTGATGAAAATACTCGGCCGCCTTTTGCATTTGTTTCAATTCAAAATGGAACAATCCCAAATTATGCAACCCAGTGGCCAAGTAATGTGTAAATTCTTGGGGACGTGCATCAGCTAGGTCATTATATATTTCAACCGCTTTTGATATAAAATCAATGGCATATTCAAGTTGCTTCAATTCAGCATGTACAATTCCCATACTGTTTCGGGTGGCCGCCACATATGGTTGAAAGACGTCAAAGGCTTCCTTCGCCAAAATTTGATATTCCGCCAAAGCTTTGTCATAATATTCCAAAGCCTTTTCGGGTTCTCCCATGGCATTGAACGTAACCCCCAAATTATTAAGGACCGCAGCCAAATGCGGTCTTACACTTTTTTCACCTGCGTTGACTAGACTTTCATAGAGGGCTAGGGCTTTCAGATATTGCATTTTGGCATCGAACTCGTAGAATTCCTCTGTATAAATATTCCCCAGTTGATAATGTGCACTAGCCCGTAAGCCTTGATAGATATTTTCGGCCAAGCGTTCATAATATTTAAGTGCTTCCTTGTAGTGCTTTTTGGCAAAATAGTAATCATTCTTTCTGTTGTAGACCTCAGCCATCGCCAGTTGAGTGTTGGCCAAATGTGGCATAAACTCCACTTTTCCCTCTTCAATTTGGTTTGAAAATATTTCGGAGGCTGCCTTATAGTTCTCGATGGCCTTTGCCCTGTCCCAATCCACATAAATGGCCGCCAAATTGTTCAACAATGAGGCTTTCTCCACCAGATTACAGATCTCCTCATTGCAAAATGACAAGGCCTTTTCAAAAGCCGTTAGTGCTTCTTTGGGATTTTTCATTTTTTGGTACAATCTGCCCAAAACACTATATAAATGGATTCTTTCCTGGTCGTTTCGGGCCAGTTGAAGTGCTTCCAAATAAATTTCAATGGACTTCTCCAGATCATTTTCCTGCAAAAGCACATTGGCATGCTGTAACTGTTCTTCAAAGGATAGGTTCATCTTGTAATTTATTAAATGTTGAAATCTTGGTAATCTTCAGGATGTAATCGGGCATTTTCTTTGCACAGATCCACATATTCCAACCTGGGCATTTCATCATATTCGAAACCCGGCAGCAAAAATGTCTCCTTTTGCATATCGATCAAGTCAAAATTCTGATCTTTGAGTTTTTCGATCAAATAAACCATCGCCACTTCATCAGCACGTTCCACTTTGGCGAACACATATTCCCCGAAAAACAATTTTCCGATGGCTACGCCGAACAATCCACCGACCAAGTCATCATTTTGCCAAACCTCAATAGAGTGGGCACAACCTTGTTGGTGCAATTCCATAAACAACCGGACCATCCGTTCGGTTAGCCAATTATTGTCCATTCGGTCTTGGATATTGAACACACTTTGGCATCCACGAAGGACTTCTTCAAAACGGGTATCTACCTGTATATCAAAATCTTTCAAAAAGGTATCCTGTTCGGATTTGGTCATCACAAACGAGTCGGGCTTTAATACGATCCTTGGATCAGGAGACCACCATTTGATGTGTTTTAAGGGATAGTGCCAATAGTAAATACCGCTATTGTAGGCCAAAAGCAGTCGCTCCACGGACATGGTGCCCCCAACGGCCAACAATCCATCTATATCCGCAAAGTATGCGGGAGGAAAAGAAATCTCGTCGTTTTTGAGCTCAAAATAGGGCACGGTATGAAAATTATGGATTGCTTTCCGGTGGATGCTCCAAATCATTCAATTCTCCCAACTGTGAAAGTACCTCAAAGGTTTTTTTGGCCTCTTCCTCATCTACAACACTGATAGCTGCGCCAACATGCACCATAACATAATCATCTACTTTGGCCTCGGGCACCAATGCTAGGCTCACTTCCTTTTTAACTCCTCCAAAAGAGACTTTCCCCATGCGGAAGGTTTCATCCAGTTCCGAGGTGATTTCCAATAACTTTCCGGGTATCGCCAAACACATAATAGTTTATTTTAGTGGTCCACAGGAACCAACTTCATATTGGTCTCCAGCCATTCATACCATTGCTCCATTCCGGTTCCTTTAGTTGCGGAAACCTCAAAAAAGACCAATTCAGGATTTACTTGAAGGGCATTTGTCTTCAACTCCTCAATATTCGTGTCCAAGTAAGGGGCTAGGTCTATTTTGTTGATGATGCAGATATCCGAAGTATGGAACATATCCGGATATTTGATGGGTTTATCATCCCCTTCCGTAGTACTCACGATCACCACTCTTTTATGTTCCCCTAGATTGAACATGGAAGGACAGACCAAATTGCCCACGTTCTCGATCATCAAAACCGAATCATTGCCGATGTTCAATTTTTTGACCGCGTCATGTATCATATCACTTTCAAGATGACACCCCTTCCCTGTGTTGATCTGAATAACAGGAACATCCAATGCTGCAATTCGGTTCGCATCGTTCAGGGTCTGTTGATCGCCTTCAATCACATAAAACGGAATTTTACCTTTTAGATCTTTCAAGGTACGTTCCAAAAGTGACGTTTTTCCGGAACCGGGAGAACTTACCAGATTGAGGACAAATACGCCTTTGGCATCAAAGTAACCTCTATTTCTGGCTGCCATAATTTCATTTTGTTGAAGGATATCACGTTCCACCTCCAAAACGGTTTTATGATGGTGGTCATGATCATGGTCGTGATTGTGGTGGTGGTGCCCATGATGATGGTCATTGTCGTGGTCATGATGATGACTGTGTCCATGATCATGGTGATGCCCATGTTCCTCTTTGCCCATTTTTGGGGATAAAATTTTAGCGCCATTCCCATCGCTTCCACATCCGCAAGTACCGCACATAGTATTAAGTTTTAAATTAGATGACCTCTAGGGCCTTCACCCTAAGTTCTTTTCCTTGAATTATACCCTTGAGATTACTACCACATTTGGGGCAGGAATCATAAAAATGTTGAATTTCAAAAACCGTATCACAATCCCCACATTGCCCCAATCCTTCCTTGACATCAATCTTCCGTTCGGCATCTTCCAGCACAGTATTCTTTACCGCGGCTGGCCATACAAAATCGAGTGATTCAAACTCGACCCCAGCAAGTTTGCCAATTTCCAGTTCAATCAACGTCACCTTTTTTGCCTTGGCCTTTTTGGTCTCGTCTTCCGCAATCTTCACAATGCCCATAGCTACTGAAAGCTCATGCATGATACTGAATTTTAAATGCTGATAAAGAGCAACATAAGACACAATATTATTCAAAACCTTTTTCCATGGACATGATTTTTGTCATATGATTCGCTGAATGTAATGGGTACATTTAGAGCTAAATCCCTGAAAAATCAATATTTAGATTTAAAAATTTGGGTCATGGCAATAGAAAAATCAGTAAAGGAAACCTATTACGAAAGCATTATCAAACAGGGTTACAGCCGACGTGATTTCATGAAGTTCGCCACCTATATCGCAGCATATATGGGTCTGGAAACTTCCATGATCGGTCAAGTGGCCAAATCCCTGGAAAACACGTTCAGGATCCCCGTGATCTGGGAACATTACCAAGAATGCACTTGTTGCAGTGAATCGTTCATCCGATCCGATCACCCGATTGTTTCGGATATTATTTTGGATAAAATTTCCTTGGACTACACCCTGACCTTGATGGCTGCATCGGGGCACCAGGCCGAAGCGGCCAAACAGGCTACCATGGAAAAATACAAAGGGGAATACATTCTATGTGTGGAAGGTTCGGTACCCTTGGGCGATGATGGCAATTATTGTTGTATTGCCGGCCGATCTGCCAAAGATCTTTTGATCGAGGCTGCGGAAGGTGCCAAGGCCATTATTGCTTGGGGAAGTTGCGCATCCAACGGATGTGTGCAAGCAGCCTACCCCAACCCAACCCAAGCTACACCAATCCACAAGATCATCAAGAACAAACCCATCATCAGGGTACCCGGATGTCCTCCCATTGGAGAGGTCATGGCGGGTATCATCGTTCACATGATTACTTTTGGCAGATTGCCTGAATTGGATGGACTGGGCAGACCAAAAGCATTCTACTCAAAAAGGGTGCACGACTCCTGTTATAGAAGACCTTATTATGATGCCGGTCTTTTTGCCGAGACCTTTGACGACCAAAATGCCAAGGATGGCTACTGCTTGTATAAGGTAGGATGCCGTGGTCCGATGACCTATAACTCCTGTGGTACCATTAAATGGAACAATGGGGTAAGTTACCCAATCCAATCAGGTCACGGATGCATCGGTTGTAGTGAAGAGAATTTTTGGGACAACGGGCCTTTCTATGAAAGATTGACTGGTTTAGCCGGATTTGGTATTGAAAGCTCTGCAGATACCATTGGTAAGGTTGCCGCTGGAGTGGTTGCTGGTGGTTTGGCCGTGCATGCGGTGGCCGCCAATATTTCCAAACGGAAAGAATTGAAGAGCAGGACTTCCCGTGGCATACAAAACGAAAAGAAATTAGATTCTTAAAAAAAGTATCATGGCAAATAGAATTGTTGTTGACCCCATTACCAGGATTGAAGGTCACTTGCGTATAGAAGTTGAGGTGAAGGATGGAAAAATCACCGACGCCTATAGTTCAAGTCCCATGGTCCGGGGTCTGGAAAATATTGTAAAAGGAAGAGACCCTAGGGATGTTTGGGCATTCGTGCAACGTGCTTGTGGGGTGTGTACCACCATTCATGCCTTGGCTTCCGTACGATCCGTTGAAGATTCGTTGGGCATTGACGTACCGCCGAATGCCGAAATGGTAAGGAACATTATGGAAGGGGCCCTGTATATGCATGATCATACCGTGCATTTTTATCATCTGCATGCCCTGGATTGGGTAGATGTGGTGAACGCCCTGAAGGCAGACCCCATTGCAACTTCCCAATTGGCCCAGAGCATTTCCAATTGGCCAAAAAGCTCTCCAGGATATTTCTCCGACATCAAAAAAAGAATCACAAGATTTGTGGAAAGTGGGCAACTGGGCATTTTTGCAAATGGGTACTGGGGCCATCCCCAAATGAAATTGCCCCCTGAAGTTAACCTGTTGGCAGTTGCCCACTACCTGGAAGCCCTGGAATGGCAAAAAGAAATCGTGAAAGTCCACACCATTTTTGGTGGTAAGAACCCACACCCCAACTACTTGGTAGGTGGTATGGCCTGCGCCATCAATACGGAAAGTCCTGGTGGTATCAACGCAGAGCGATTGGCCTATGTTGGCAGACTGTTGCAAGAAGGAAAAGAGTTCATTGAACAAGTGTACATCCCAGACTTGTTGGCCATTGCTTCCTTTTATAAAGATTGGGGGGCCATTGGCAAAGGATTTGGCAATTACATGTCTTATGGTGATTTCCCGACCAATGGTTATGGCGATATTTCGAACTTCAAATTTCCACAGGGAATCATTTTAGATAGGGACCTCTCCAAGGTATATGACGTAAACCATAGGAATGAGGATATTACCGAGTTCGTAAACAATTCTTGGTACAAGGATTATTCTGAAGGAAAAGACCAAGGAAAACACCCATGGGACGGGGAGACCAACATCAATTATTCCGGTCCCAAGCCACCTTACGACCAATTGGATGTGACCCAAAAATACAGCTTTATCAAAACACCTCGTTGGCAGGGCAAACCTATGGAGGTCGGCCCATTGGCCAGACTCTTGGTAGGATATGCAAGGGGTAACAAGGAAATCCAGGAAGCAGTGAATGGCGCTTTGAGTCATTTGGATGTACCTGTGGATGCATTGTTCTCCACTTTGGGAAGAACAGCTGCCAGGGGCATCGAGACCCAACTGGTGGCCAATTGGACCATGGAGTTTTATGACACCTTATTGCTCAACATCAAAAATGGGGATACCCGAATGGCCAATATGACCAAATGGGAACCGGAGCTTTGGCCTACCGAATCCAAAGGTGTAGGATTTGCAGAGGCTCCTAGAGGTGCTTTGGCCCACTGGATCAAGATCAAAGAAGGCAAAACCGAAAATTACCAGCTGGTGGTACCTTCAACTTGGAATGCCTCTCCACGAGATCCAAAAGGACAGCGGTCCGCCTATGAATCAACGCTATTGGATACCCCCGTGGCCGATCCGGAACTTCCGTTGGAAATCATCAGGACCATCCACTCCTTTGACCCCTGTATAGCCTGTGCGGTGCATTTATATGACGAGCATGGCAAACATATTTCACAGGTACAAAACGTTTCGAGCTGCGAAATCTAGTAAATCATGGATCATGCAAACACGAAAATTTAGACGGGTATATGTTTGGGAGCTTCCAGTGCGATTTTTCCATTGGATTAACGCATTCTCCATAACAGTTTTGGCGGTAACTGGCCTTATCATTGCCAACCCTCCCGCCATATTATCGAATAAGGAGGCAAGTGACATCTATTGGTTCGGCACAGTACGCTTTATCCATTTTGCAACAGCCTATGTGTTCTTTTTCAACATGATCATGAGGATATACTGGTCGTTTGTTGGGAATAAGTTTTCTAGCTGGAGAGCGTTTTGGCCCTTCAACAAAAAAATGTGGCACAACTTTCTGCATGTGATCAAAGTGGATGTCTTTTTGGCCAATGAAAAAAAACCGGATATAAAAGATATTAGCATCGGTCACAACAGTGTAGCGGCCATTTCCTATGTGATCTTGTTCCTTTTGGCATTGGTTCAGGTCTTTACAGGATTTGGTCTTTATTCTGCCAATGCAGGTTGGTGGTTGCCCAAAATGTTTGCTTGGGTAGTTCCCTTCTTGGGAGGTGATTTTATTGTAAGGACCATTCACCACGCCACTACCTGGTTGTTCATTCTCTTTACCCTTATCCACGTGTATTTGGTGTTCTACCATGACTGGCTCGAAGGAAGAGGTGAAGTTTCCTCTATGTTCGGAGGTTATAAATTCGTCTGTGACGAGCGACTCAAAAAATTGGTGGAGGATGAAGAAATTGAGGCTCCAGTGGATGAGGAAGCCATGGAAATAATTGAATAAAACTAACTCATGGAAGAATCCACAAATACCAAAACGGACTTGGCAAGAAAACCCATTGCCATAAGTAGTGATGCCTTTTATTTTGAAAAGGACAAGTCCAAGTCCATTTTGGTTTTGGGGGTTGGCAACTATCTGATGGGTGATGAAGGAGTCGGGGTACATTTGATCCAGCAGATGGACAATCGTGATCTTCCCGATCACTTGGATATTCTGGACGGAGGTACCGGTGGTTTTATATTACTGAACTGTTTTGAAAGTTATAGCAAGATCATCTTTGTGGATGCTACTATGGATGGCCAACCAGAAGGCACCGTTTCCTTGATCCGGCCCAAGTTCGCCAGTGATTTTCCTTCGGCATTGAGTGTTCATGATGTGGGGCTCAAGGATATGATCGAAGCGGTATACCTCATGGAAACCCAACCCGATCTGTACCTTTTCACCATATCCATAGAAAAGGTGGAACCCATGACCACAGAATTAGCTCCAAAAGTTGAAAAGGCTATTCCCGAGGCAATCGAACAAATTATGGACTTGGTGGATACCCTGCACCATCAAATTTCATAAAGTGTCCAAATCTTTCAAGATCATAGTGACCGGTCGCGTACAAGGAGTTGGTTTCAGGCCCCATGTGTTCAACTTGGCCCAAAAGTTTAGCTTGGAAGGTTCCGTATCCAATAATGATGAGGGTGTGGTCATTTATCTTTCTGGTGAACCTGAGAAAGTCCAGCTATTTTATACAACGCTCATACAGCATCCTCCAAAATTGGCCAAAATAAGGAACCACCAGCTTTCTGAAACTGCATTCATTCCTTTCGATGGCTTTGCCATAGTTCCGTCGCAAACAGAAGGAAGATTGAATTTACAGCTCACCCCGGATTTTGCCATTTGTGATACCTGCAAGGAAGAGATAACCAATCCCAAAGACAGACGCTACCATTACCCTTTTACCACGTGTGTGAACTGCGGACCCCGCTGGGCGATCACCAATAAGTTCCCGTTTGAAAGGGACCATACCAATATGGCTGTTTTTGAAATGTGTGATTCATGTGGGAAAGAGTACAAAGATCCATCGAACCGTAGGTTCCATTCCCAGACCAATTCCTGTTCGCATTGTGGCATTGAACTCAAGTTGACCGATACTAAAGGTGCTACCATTTCAGGGGTAGATGCTATCCAAAAAACAGCAAGCTTCATCAAGGATGGAAACATTGTGGCCATCAAAAATACCAGTGGTTATCTATTGTGTTGTGATGCAACAAACCCTCTTGCCATCCAAAAGCTACGAGAACGAAAACGAAGGCCCACCAAGCCTTTTGCAATTCTGTATCCTTCCCTTTCGCTATTAAAGAAGCACTTGAATGTCACCAAAATACAGGAAGAAACCTTGACCTCTCCGGAGAGTCCCATCGTAATCATTCCCAAAACCGATTCAAAAGGAAGCTTGGCCGTGGATGAACTGGCACCCCAACTGAACCAATTGGGCATTATGCTCCCCTACTCCGGTATTCTATACTTGTTGGCCACGGAGCTTGGAATCCCGATTGTCGCCACCAGTGGCAATATACATACGTCGCCCATTATTAGCGATGTTGGTATGGCCCATCAGGAATTGAAGGGGGTGGCCGATTATTTTTTGGACCACAATTTGGAAATCACCAATCCCCAGGACGATTCCGTGGTGAAATTCAGCAATCGATCCCGTGAAAAGGTCATTTTTAGACGATCCAGAGGGCTCAGTCCAAATTTTGATGTTGAAGTAAAGACGAACCAAAAGATTTTGGCCATGGGCGGACACCTGAAAAGCACGTTGGCCTTTATCCCCAACGACTACCTATACATCAGTCAATACTTGGGAAACTTGGACCATTTTGATGTCTATGACCGCTACATGGATACTGCGGACAAGTTTACCAAACTGTTCCAGGTACTTCCCGAAGTTATCCTTGTGGATAAACACCCCGCCTATAACAGTACCCTTCATGGTATTGAACTGGCCAAAAAGTGGAATACCCCGGTCCGACCGATTCAACACCACAAGGCCCATTTTGCTTCGGTTTTGGGGGAACATGGACTCTTTGGGCAAAACTCTGCTATTTTGGGTGTGGTCTGGGATGGCACGGGATATGGGGACGATAAACAGATTTGGGGAGGCGAATTTTTCAAATATCAAAATCAAGTCATGGAACGTGTGGGACATTTTGACTATTTTGATTGGTTGGCCGGGGACAAAATGGCCAAGGAACCTCGAATTTCCTTTTTCTCCTTGGCTGATGCTGCGATGAATGAAGAGCTTCACCAAAAATTTTCCAAGGAAGAGATGGCCATTTACCAACAACTTAAAAAGAAGGAAACCCTGAAAACTTCTTCCGTTGGGAGACTTTTTGATGCCGTGGCATCCCTTTTGAATGTTTGCGACTACAACACGTATGAAGGTGAGGCCGCCATTTTGCTTGAAAACCGAGCCCATCAATACCGATTGGAAAGCTGTACTTCCTATATCAGTGAAATTAAAAACGGAATCGTGCCCACCCATCTACTTTTTGCAAAAATCCATCATGACCATAGAAGTGGAAGGAACAGGCAAGAAATCATAGCTGATTTCCTCTTCACTTTAGCCACTATGGTGATTAAAATGGCAGAACAACAGAACATCAAGGAAATTGCCATGAGCGGCGGAGTGTTTCAAAATACGGTTTTGATCGATATGGTCAAGGAACTGGCAGGAAGTGAATACAAACTCTATTTTAATCGTAACTTAAGTCCAAACGATGAAAATATATCCTTTGGACAAGTGGCATACCATCAATATATAAAGCATTGACCCATGAAGTATTTGAGCGAATATAGAAACCTGGAGGCCACCAAACGCTACTTGGAACTCATTGAAAAAACGGCCACCAAAACATGGAACATCATGGAAATCTGTGGTGGGCAGACCCATGGATTGGTAAAGAACGGCATCATCAACCTGCTACCTGAAAACGTTCGGATGATCCACGGTCCTGGATGCCCTGTTTGTGTAACGCCCCTGAATTTGATTGACAAAGCGGTGGAACTTCTAGAAAATGGGGTCATTGTATGCTCCTTTGGTGATATGGTCCGGGTACCTGGCAGTAAAAAGAGCCTTTTGGAGGCCAAGGCCAGCGGTGGTGACCTTCGTATCCTCTATTCTCCTTTGGAGGCCGTCAATATTGCCAAACAAAACCCAAACAAGGAGGTCGTGTTTTTTGCCGTAGGATTTGAAACCACGGCACCTGCCAATGCCCTTTCCGTTTTGCACGCCAAAAAGGAGCAGGTGAAAAATTATTCCATTTTGGTATCCCATGTGCTGGTTCCCCCGGCCATGGAAGGTATTTTGGACGATGAGCTCTGTACCATTGATGCCTTTTTGGGAGCGGGACATGTATGTGCCATCATGGGAATGAAAGAATATTATCCTCTCGTAAAAAAATACAAGATCCCCATAGTGGTGACCGGATTTGAACCTTTAGATCTGGTTCAAGGTATTTACATGGCCCTACTCCAATTGGAAAAAGGAGAGTACAAATTGGAAAACCAATATGCCCGTGTAGTCAGGGAAGAAGGAAATCTGGAGGCCCTAAAAGTCATCTCATCGGTTTTTGAGGTAGGCAATCGCGAATGGCGCGGCATTGGAACCATCCCTGATAGTGGTTATATTCTAAGACCTGAATTCCGAGACTATGATGCGGAATCCAAGTTTGGGGTCAGCTCCATTACCACACCGGAAAACTCCGAATGCATTGCTGGACAGATTTTAAAAGGTATTAAAAAACCCCATGAATGCCCGCAATTTGGCAAGGCCTGTAATCCTTCCAACCCATTGGGGGCGCCCATGGTTTCATCCGAAGGGGCCTGCGCTGCCTATTATCATTTTTCGAACCACCTAATTTAAAAATCGGCCATGAACAAAATAGATTTAGGATACGATACCATTAACCTCGGCCATGGAAGCGGGGGTTTGATGACCCGTGACCTTTTGGACAAGATTATTTTTGAAACCTTCAGCAATCCCTATCTCGATCAAAAACACGATGGTTCCATCATTCAAATGGATGGAAAAATGGCCATTTCAACGGATAGTTTTGTGGTTTCCCCCATTTTTTTCAAAGGGGGTAATATTGGGGATTTGGCCATCAACGGTACAGTGAACGACGTGGCCATGTGCGGGGCGATTCCTGAATTTTTATCGTTGGCCTTCATTGTAGAGGAGGGACTGGCCATTGGCGATTTCATCAAGATTGTGGAAACCATTAAAGAAACGGCCGATAAAAGTGGCGTAAAGATTATTACAGGTGACACCAAGGTGGTTGAACGTGGTAAAGGTGATAAGATTTTCATCAACACTACAGGTTTTGGCAAGGTGCATCCGAAGGCGGACATCTCTGCCAAAAAAATTAAACCAGGTGACAAGATCATCATTAGTGGGCCCATTGCCCAGCATGGCATGGCCATCATGTCGCAAAGGGATGGTTTGGAATTTGAATCGAGTATAGAGAGTGACACCACCAACCTGAATTTCTTGGTAAGTAAACTTTTGGATTCCTTCGGCGACAAAATACACTTGTTTCGAGATCCCACTAGAGGTGGTTTGGCCAGTGTGCTTTCTGAAATTGCCAGTGACATCCAAATGGGAGTGAACATCATCGAAAGTAAACTACCCATCGATGATCAAGTAGCCGCTGCCTGCGAGATGCTAGGACTGGACCCCTTATTTGTGGCCAACGAAGGTATCTTTGTTTCCATTGTCGACCCGGAAATAGAAGCCGAAATAATCGAATTGATGCAAAAGGATGACAAGGGAAAAAGAGCCATTTGTATTGGCGAAATTACCGAAGAACATCCGAACAAAGTGGTCATGCACAGTGTCATTGGGGGAAAACGCATGGTGACGCCTTTGCTGGGCGAGCAACTACCTAGGATTTGTTAGGTACTGAAAATCCAATAGAATCCGATAACCAAGGCAAAAAGTCCACCCGCAAAACGGATACCGTTGAAAAAAATCTCGTTGTGACCATTCTTTACCACTGAAGATACTTTCCCTATCACAAAGGCAAAAGTGATCATAGCAACCAATATTCCAATGGCAAAGCCGGTGATATAGGCTATGGAATCGGACTGTGTTTCAAAACCCAAGACGGGCAAGAACAACAAAAAATGGGAGATTCCTGCGAGTCCGTGTAAAATGCCAATGGAAAATGAAGCAAAATTGTTTTGCTTTAACGAATCGGAATGTTGGTGATGATGCGTTGGATTATGCTCGTGTTTGTGCTCATGGGAGTGGATAACAGGGGTATGTTCCGTATGCACGTGCAAATGTTTATGATGCCTTCGCTTTTTGAATATGCGATAGAGAGACCAACATCCCAACCCTACCAAAACGATTCCAACCAATTGCTCACTGTACTGGGAAATGGCATCCACAGGGATAATCTCCTTGAAAATGGCAAACAATAACCCAATGGCAATCATCCCCACCAAATGCCCAATACCCCAGAACAGCCCTATTTTCCAAGCCTTTCTTTTGGACTCGATGGCAAAGGGAGCGACCGCCGCCAAATGATCGGGACCAGCAATAACATGTAGCATGGAGGCAATTAAACCAGCAATCAGGGGGAAGGTTGTTTCCATGTAACTTGCACGGGATTTTACACCCTTAAATTTACGAAATTTTAGTAGGTAGAACATTAAAATCAGCCAACCAAAATCGCTGTTCAATTCTTTTGACACTGCAATTAAAATACCTTTTTGGGTATCTTTAAGGATGAATCATCAGCTTACCTTTATGCCTTCAGACTTAAACATGCTCCTTCCTGAAATCATCAATCTGAGAAAGGAATTGCACACCTATCCTGAATTGTCCGGTCAAGAATATGAAACCGCAAAAAGGATATGGAAGTTTGCAGAAAAGCATGCCCATACAGCTCGAATTGAAACTTTTGGAAAAACCGCCCTAGCCATCATTTATGAGTTTTCAAAAAAAGGGAAAACCATTGCCATTCGTTGCGAATTGGATGCCCTGCCCATTCAGGAAGAGAATAATTTTGCACACAAATCGGTCAACATTGGGATTTCGCATAAATGTGGTCATGACGGCCATATGGCCATGGTTTCCGGGTTGATCTTTTGGCTGGAAGCACAACCCATCCAAAAGGGCAAGGTCATCCTGCTTTTTCAACCTGCCGAAGAAACAGGCAAAGGAGCACAAATGTTGGTGCATGATAAAAAATTTGAAGCCTTGGATATCGATTATGTTTTCGCGCTCCATAACATCCCAAAGGAACCTATCAACAGCATCATTATTACCCCAAGAGGGTTTTCTGCCGAAGTACAAAGTGTTATCATCAAAACCAAGGGAAAAGAAGCCCATGCGGCCGAACCGGAAAATGGCATCAATCCAGCCTTAGCGATATCAAAAATCATTGGGGAAATGGCGCTTCTAAACCATACAGACTCTCATCTTGACGATTTTGCCGTGTTGACTCCTGTTCACCTGTGGATGGGTGAAAAAGCTTATGGCATTTCTCCTGCTAATGCCGAACTACATTATACCATACGTACTTGGAACAGTGCGCAAATGTCCGATTTGACTTCTAAAATTGAAGCATTGGTGGAACAAATCTGCCGAATGCACAAACTGGATTTTAGTTTGGAATGGCTCGAATATTTCCCGGCAAGCATCAACAATACCGAATGCAATGATCAAATCGATAAAGCTGCCCTTGAAAACGGCTTGGAAATCATAGAAAAGAACCATCCGTTTAGGTTTGGGGAGGACTTTGGGTGGTACTCCAAAAAATACAAAACGGCTATGTTCGGGCTAGGCTCAGGAGTTGATTCCCCTGCCCTGCACCATGCCGATTATGATTTTCCGGATGAAATCCTAGATACTGGAATCCGCATGTTCGCATCCATAATCCAGAATATCTTGGAATAGACGTATCCATTTCATCTGTCGTTTTTCGAATTGCTGTAAGTCTACAAAATATCAGAAAATCAAAAAGCCTCACTTACAAATTCAAGTAACCTTGAATATAGGTGAAGCTTTTTAATCTTTATGTGACCTCAACGGGACAGAGTTCAAACTTTTTGAAGGAGGATATCGAAACTATTATCGCTAAATCATTTAATATTAGAAATACAAAGGAGGTCACTGAATTTAATGATATCCTACATTTTTAAGGAAGGCTACAAAACAGTATTGTAATAATTGTAGTGGATTTCATTTTAAGAAAAATTTTGAATAATCTGAACCCAGATAGTGTCAATTTAAAAAAATATTCATAAGTTTAATACTACAAATAGAAAGGCATTTTATTGCATTAACCTAAAACTATAATTATGAACAAAAGTGAGGATTTAAAAAACTTCAAAGTCGAAGAACTAGAGCAAAGATTAGAGATGGCAAAGTGGAAAAACGAGAGTAATTATGCTTGTACAAGTGGTGATTGTAGAGGCTATATTGGAGCTAGTTACACTTTCTAAACCTATCAAACTTTTGTCATCCGGATTCATGATAAATGAATCCGGATTTCTTTTGCCCTAATATCCTATATAATTTCTTTATTAATTCGTTGCAATTCAGCTAAATAATTCAAATAGATGTATATTGTTCTAAACGAATTAGTCTTAATATTTACCAAAAGATGCCTGATTTATGAAAAAGATATACTTTATTGTCTTTTTTCTTGGGAGTATTCATCTACATTCTCAAATAGTATTGGATTCGATGACCAGGGAGCCAATACAGTTTGCCCACATCACTGATGAAAAAGGTCAGGGAACAACCACAAACGAAGTTGGGAAATTTTCAATTGATTATTTTGTCGAATCCAATAATATAGAATTCTCTCATTTAGCTTATCGAAAAAAAAATATCAAAAAAAATAACTTAAGTAAAAAGGATACAATTTGGTTGAGTCCTTATATTATCAGTTTGGAGGAGGTCTTTGTTAGGGGAGAAACCGCAAAGGATATTATAATAAAAGCTATTAAAAGCATCCCACAGAATATAATATCGAATCCATTTAATCTTTATGGCTTTTATCGTGAAAGTGTACAGGAAGATGGAAAAGGCGCTATGTTAACCGAAGTTTCCTTTATGACTTATAATGAAGGAGACAATAATCCCCAAGGCTATCAAGCAGAAATCATTCAGGGTCGTCGAACAGAAAACCACACAAAGCTAAATTTAGATGCCGTTGGGGGCATAGCCACGATTGTTCGGAACGCCGATATGGTACGTTCAAAAAGCAGAATGTTCGATATTGACAATCTTTCAGACTATACTTTCAAATATGTTGGAGAAATCGAATCTAGGGAAAACCCTATTCTCATTATCGGGTTCTCACCATCAAACGACAATATCTATAACAACAATATGGGTAAAATTTATATTGAAAGAGAAACCATGGCAATTGTTCAGATAGAAACGCAAAAAGATCCAGAAAAAATTAAAGCGATTGTGGCATCATCCCTTGAGGGGAAAAAATCAAAAAAGCCTGTATTTATATTAATAGAGGCAAAAGCAACGATAAAATATCGTAAAGTCCATGATAAATACTTCCTTTCTTTTGTTGAAGTGGACAACGTTAGGAACGGCATTTTAGGCCAAGAAAGCTACAGGTACAGTTCAAACGCCAAATATATATTGACGCTTGTAGAACACATATCACCAAAAAAGTTGTCTACTAACTACGATGTTGAAGAAGGATTTAACAAACAAGTTATTGCAATACCAAAGTTGGAAGGCTGGAATGAGAACAATACAATGTTCTTTAGTGAAGAGGAAAGAAAGATATTAAAGGACATAAGGGATTTACGTAATTGATTTTTAAGAAAATTATATAAACAGTGATTGGTTGATAAGTACAAAATATTTTTTTGATTACAGAGATGACAATCTTTTCAAAGAAGCGATTGAAAATGTACAGATATACTTGAATGGGCTTGGCTATCCCAAGGAAGTAATCGATAATATTTGCTACCAAAAGTTTATCCGGAACAACCCTGATTACTATTTATATTACCCATATCTTTTCAATTCAGCTTTCGATTTTTCTGATAAAGAGGTGTTGGATATGTTGTCAATCGCTGGATTTCTTTACTATCGGTCCATTATTTTGATGGACGATATTTTTGACAACAAAAAGGAAACATCGAATTTCAACGTCTTTCTAACAATTAATATCTGCCAAGAGGAAACTGTCAAGATATTATCGACTTTCTTTGAAACTGATTCTGAATTTTGGGATATATGGGGCAAAAGAAAATTTGAATATGTTAAGGCTTATAAATTGGACAAGCAAAGCCACAATATATCTTCGTTTGCGGAATATGAGGTTTTATGCGATTACAAGTCTTCTTTTGGAAAAATAGCGATAGACGCACTATTTGTACTTACAGGGAAACATTATCGAAATGAATACCAAAACGTTCTTAAATCGCACAAGGATTTTTATGTTGCTTTTCAAATATTGGATGATGTTTCAGATTATGAGGAAGACTATATTAATCAGCAGTTCAATATTTCAAAAAACCACTTAGAAAAGAGAGTCGATGACATTGAATCATATAGTTTAGGTGATCAAAAAAAGCTTCTTTATCTGGAAGGTGTGGCCGAAGAACTATACTTAAAGGCTTATGAACATATTATAAGGGCCTTTGAATTTGTGAGAGATTATAAAGCGCCCAGATGGAAGGATGAATTGCAGCGGATGCAAAATACAATCACAATAAACAACCTGAATATAAATGGATATATAAGATTTAATAAATACTTGAAATCAAAACATATTGATAGATCGAGTAATGGTTCAGGCAAAATAGAAAATTCCGAAGTCTTACATTATTTATTTGAAATTCAAGAAGAAGATGGTAGTTGGACAGATTATTTTAATGATGCAGGGAACAGTAATGTTTGGACTACTTCCTTTGTATGCTATTTTTTATCTCACTGGTACAAGTCCCATTTTGATTTGAGTAAATCAAAGGAGTTTTTACTTTCCAATCGCTATGAAGAAAAGAATTTATGGGGATATAATTCAAACTGGATACCAGACGCAGACTCTACGTCCTTCACAATACTTGCCTTACATAGTCTGGGAACTGATTTCTGTGAAGACGAACTTGAAGAATGGTTCAGTTTTCAAAATGAAGATGGAGGTTTTTGTACCTATAGAAATGAAAAAGAGCTATTGGCTTCACTAAACACCAAGGAAGTTAATAACGTTGAAGGTTGGTTAAATTCACATTTCTGTGTTAGCGCTGTTGCATATTTAGTTTTTTGTCAGCTAGGCATTAATAATGATAAAAAACGAAAATTGGAGTCATTTCTAATTGATAAAATCGAAGATTTAGATGAAGTACCATACTGGTGGACCAGCAGGGATTATGCAATTTCTTTCTTGGTGTTAGCATGTTGTATCAATATGAATAAAAAAATATTCAACCTTTGTTGCAATGAATTAAATAAAAAATCCAATCCTGTCAAGGATGGGGCTCATAATATATTTTATGTTGCCTTGTGCCTTTTGAGCAGAATCAAGTCCAAGCATATTTTTAATTATGATAATCTGCCTGATAAACTTTTGTCGGAAATTTTGTTAAATGCCCAATTAGAAAATGGCTCATGGAGGGGAAACTATTCTATGAGAATACCCTCACCGGATATATTAGATCCTGAAAAACAAATCTATGGATGGAAAAAGGATAATAAAGGAACAAACATTGTCTTGCAAGACTTTAATGGGGTGTTCACTTCTGTTGTCTCTTTTGTTGCATTGGAAAACTATAAGTCGAGCCTAAATGGACGTTAAAAGCAAAATACCTGTTTTATCACCGAACATTGAAATCCTTCCTTTTGATAAGAACGAGTTTATCATAAAACAAACTGAATATGGACATCGCATAAATGTCAATAAAGATACTTTGGATATAATTAAATTAGTGGACGGTAAACGGAATCTTCAAAAGATAAATGAACTTTATGGTATACACAAAGGTGTGTCTGCCAATCTGCTTGACAATTTATTATTTGGTACCTTGGCCACTTACGGGATTATAGAATCAGCAAATGTTGAAATTAAGAAAATAGGAAAGCCCTCTTATTTAAAGCTAAGTTTCACATTGCTAAAGAATAAGACCATATTGCCAATAGTGAGGCTTATGTCCCCATTGTTCTCAGATAAATTATTTTACTTTTTACTGGCTATTTTTTCTTTGGTCGTTTTTGGAACATTAATCGCTCATTTTAACTCCATCAAAATAGGTCTTGAAAATCTCAACTTTGGTCAATGGGCATTATATATTTTATTTGCAGGTACAGTGTTGTTTTTCCATGAAATGGGACATGCTGCCGCCTGTCATCGATTTGGTGCTAAATTTGGGGATATTGGATTCGGTTTTTACCTACTTTCACCAGTGATGTTTGCCGATGTTTCAGATATATGGAAATTAAAACCGAATAAAAGAATCATCGTGAATCTATCTGGAATCTATATCGAATTACTGATTGCCTCCATATTGGTTTTATTTTTTTTTATAACTCGGACAAACAATTATTTAGTATACAGCTCGGCCATATCATTGTCATTGCTGGCTAATTTGAACCCTTTCCTTCGTTATGATGGATATTGGGTATTATCTGATATGATTGGGGTTCCAAACCTAAGAATGGCATCAAATAAAATTTTAAAAAAGGTTTTTCAAAATGAAACATCTATTCGTCACTTGAGAGGCAAAGATTTTTTTTTGGTATTTTATGCATTGACGAGTCAAATACTTATATTAATTGTACTAGGCGGAATATTGCTTTATGATTCGAATGGTATAATAAAATTCCCGGAAAATGTTTTTACTTATTTATCAGAGGTATTTTCAAGACGCTCAAGACCAAAATTCTCGGATTTGTATAGGTTTATATTACCCATCATTTTTTATGTTACTGTATTCAGTTTTCTATTTTCATATATAAAGGAGCGACAAAAAAAATGAAAACCTATAGTAAACATATAATTTTTTTTGCTTTACTCTTCACAATCTCTTTCGGATTTGGTCAAGAGACTCGACTTATTTTAAATGGCACGGTCAAAAGCCTTAACACTGAGGTTGAAGGCGTACACATTCTAAACCTTACTAGCAAGAGAGGGACCATAACCGATTCGTATGGACGTTTTTCTATAGGTGTCATATCAAAGGATACACTATTATTTTCATCTGTTCAACTAAAGCATAAATATCTGGTTGTAACAGAGGATATTTTATCCTCCAACCATTTGAGGATAGATTTAGAGGAGCTTATCAACGAATTGGAAGAAGTGGTTGTAAGACCATATAATCTGACTGGAATCTTGGACAAGGACATTTCAGCATTAAGGTTATCAAAAAATGTTGATGCTTCTTCTTTGGGGCTTCCCAATGCCGATGTGAGGGTCCTTTCCCAATATGAACGAAAACTGTTTGAAGCTGATAATGGAAAGTTTGTTAATTTGTATGGACACTACTTTGGATTGGGAATTAGCATCAATCTGCATAAAATTCTAAATAGAGCATCGGGGAGAACCAAAAAGCTAAAAAAATTGGTAGAACAAAATGAACAAACTATTAAATTAGAGGAGTTTGAGTATTTGTTCAACGATTCCCTTCGATTGCAGGAATTAAAAATCCCCTTTTCAAAAAAAGAACAATTTTTCGTTTATTGTCTCGCTGATTCCAATTTTGTTGATCTCATAGAAGCCGAAGACCACTTGGGAATATTAGAGCTTATTAAGAAGAAAAGCAAAATATTTATATCAGAAAACCGACACCAACCTTTTTGATTCGGATGCTTTCGCACACTTCGAATCTTTAGCCTGATTCTAGTCCTAGACCCATTTTGAAGTACTCGATTGGGGCCTTTACTTTGCTCTGTAAAACTAACTCAAAAACGTAATAGAGCAAAATTTCCGAATTACTATAAATTCGTAGAAACGAATTCCTCTGTATGTAGATACCCAAAAAAATTAAAAATTGTCATCAAAATACTGGATTCCCACATATTTCAACCACACCCATCCTTTTTTCATACCCACATTATGCAAAAAAACGACAGATAGCACCCTAAGTGGAAGTCACCAAATATTATTACATTATTTTTATGGACTCAGCACCCTTCGGGTGTAGCCTTCCCCAAAAATGTAAGGCTACACCTCTACGGTGTTTGTGGTGTCTATTAGCTTTCTAATGGGAGCAGTGTATTGAAACCGTTATTTATTTCAGTTCAAGTTTGTCAATTTTATTTCCGACTGTAAATTCTTTCATTTTTTTTTCGAGATTTTTAAAATCAGCTTTTTCTACTTTGTTTATAATTTCTCCGTTTTTCATTAAATATATTTCATCACAAGTATTCTCTAAAGTTGAAAATATATGAGATGAAATAATTACTGTTTTCTCTAATTTTTTAAATCTTTTTATGATTTCAGTTATGATTAAATTACTTTGTATATCAACACCATTGAAGGGTTCGTCTAAAATAAACACATTATTTTCCTGTAAAAGTATGGCGGTTAAAGCCAATTTCTTTTTCATTCCAGTCGAGTAGGTTGATGCATATTGATTCAATGGTAAACCAAAAATGTTTTTGTTCTCAATTTTGGTTATTTCTGTTTGTCTTGCATTGGCAAGTAGCTGTATATATTCTTTTCCGGTAATTTTAGAGAAAAAATATGGTTCTGTCAATAAAAGTCCTAGATGGTCTTTTAATTCTGTAAAGTCGGACAAGATATTCCCTTTATAGCTTTCAAGTCCTGAAATACACCTAAATAGGGTTGTTTTTCCTGCTCCATTTTCTCCAACAATTCCATATATTTTACCTTTTTTAAATTCTAAATCTATTGAATTTAGAACTTGTTTTTTACCATAAAATTTTGATAGTCTTTCAATTTTAATCATTTAAAAGAGCATTTAACTTTTTAATTGATCGGGAATAAAAGAGAGGAATAAATATTAAAAGTACTGGTGGAAGCATAAAACTTATTGCAATTAAAATTCCTTGAGACATGTTCATTTCTTTCGGAAAAGACGAATATTTAGCAAAAATCATTGATGTGAGATAAGCATAGCACAACAGAAAAAATACAATTAAAATATCGATTTCCCTATAAAATGAAATACTTAAAGCCATTATAATTGGTAAACTTAAAAATGTAAAATAGATTAAGCACGTTTTCGTTTTTTCTATTAAAAATTCTTTTGGAGATAGATTGTAATTCCAGACGAAATATTCGTTTTCCATTTTTGGATAATACGAAAAACAAGTCAATCCAATTAATAGCATGGAAAAAACACCAAGGTTAAAATTTCCAACTGATATTGAAACATAAGTTAAGAAATAAGTTATTGGAAAAACAAAGAATGTCTTTCTAAATCCAATAGTAAATTCAAATGGTTTTTTGCTAAATGGTGTTGGGATTGTCACATTTAAATCTGTACTAAAGTTGAACAGTGTGATTACAAATACACATAAATTTAATATAAGAGAAAAGACAAATTGTTTCTGATAGATTAAAAAAAGAGTAAAAGGCAAAGAATAAAGAATATTTTCTGATATTCTCAATTTTTTGTATTTGCCTTTATTGAAAATAGATTTTAAGAAATCATTTCTTTTGGGTTCACTTAATTTTGAAATGAAACTTAATGCAAATAATCCATAAGCATAATTCGCAAATTCTGTTTTTTGAAATAGGTAATAGGACAGCAATATAAAAACTGAAGGTAAAAGAGCATATCCAATCAAAAGTGGAATTCCGAAATCAATCATTTTCCGGTTCAGCATTTTAAATTGGAGTTGGAAATATTCTTTCATTTGCAATTTTTGTCATAATGATCGGCAACCGCTCATATCCTGAACTTTCTTGGGAATATACATCCAAATTTTAGTTGGCTATGCCCAATTACCGTAATTTATCGTTCAGTATGGCCTCCATGGTCTTGGAGTATTTACTTGCCATCTAAGATAAAGATATCATTGAAGTTTTTCCTATTTTTCGATGTAATGGGTATAAATCGTTCCATCGATTTTTAATGGAACTCAACGGACAGAATTCGACTTTTTGAAGGAAGAAATTGAAATTATTATCAATAAACCACTCCATATCAAAAGTGCTTGATTTTTAATTGTATATATCCCAATCTTTAGACCAAGTCCGGTCCATTTTTAGTTAAAGATTTACACTTATCATAATCAAATAGCCTAGTTCATGAATTCATTTTAGGGCCTGTTGGCAACCGTTATTTTCCCATTCCGCCATCCTTTGGGTAGATGTAGGTCCATTCCTGTTTCATTTTCAACATCTATCAATTCATTCCTAAGGTCAATGCTTCTTAATCCAATATTGGCTCTATTTTTATTTACAGTTTCAAGAACTGTATCGTCTGGAATGGCCCCAAGAAATCCATAGGATGTCAACTCATGATCATGTAAACCAGCAATTCTCCAGTCTTCTATTTGAGCTAATTCATATGGGGATATTTCACCTTGCTTCAATGCATTCAATAATTTTGGTTTTAATTGAGCATATATTGTGTCTTTCGAGTTGTATTTCACTGATATTGAATTGTGATGACTTAAAATCACCGAGCCCCATAGGTTATTCCCAATAAGTCGTTCACCTGGATAACCGTACTCATTTAAAATTTGCTCCAGTTTCTCAAGTTGTTGTTCGCTATGAGGAGCAAACTTTTTTTGAGAATACCTCCTTTTGGCCTTTTGTCCAATTCTAAGTAATGCCCCAAATGCTTTTTTCTGGTCTTTTTTGAACATTTCATGGACTTGTTCTTTTACCTGAAAGTTTATTTTGGATAGGTAGGTTTTGTGAAGGGAATCATATGCTGACATAAGTTTAGCCCATTCCGGTTGTTCCCTTAAAGATTGCAAATTTTTATTCTTGTTGATGCTTTCCAATGACCAACCAGCCTTGATTCCCAGCCTTACAAAATTCAACCCTGATTTATAATCGTTATCATATGCGCTGAGTTCAGTAGCAACTTTGATATCTCTTAGAAATAAGAAATTAAATTGATTGAAAAGAGAATCAAATTTATTAATTGCAGAAGTGTATTTTCCTTCAACAATTAGCTCTTCACATTCAATTACTTTCGAATGGTAGTTCATGTAGTTTTCTTGGGCATTACTCTTAGTGGAAACTAAAAAATGGCCTATTAGAACAAGGGTTAGGGAAAATTTTTTCATCAAACAGGAGATTGTATTTTTTGGTTAAATGGTTGTCAACGGTTTCGGCTATGGGTGTTGCGTGGTTTAGTGGTTAACTCAGCAACTTCTTCACTTATTCCCCACCATATTTTACAGGTATTCCGGCACTTTTGGATTCTATGGTCCATAAGAGACTGACTATCCACCATCGATCGCCATAATATGTTAATTGATAGCTGTTTATTCCTTTTTCTTCAGCTCCCTCAGAGTCCTTGCCATAAAAAGTCTGGAATACTTGGGCAATTCCATTGTATTGATCAACAACTTTATGAATTTCTTTTTCAAGATATCCTTGTTCATAGTAAGGATCTTTCAAGAGGATGAGGAAATCATTAAGTGATACGGTTTCAGCATTTGTAACATCAGCAACTGTAAATATGGCCGATGGATGAAATAAGTTCCTAATTGCTATAGTATCCATTTTCTCGCCCTTTTCGATGGTTATTTGATCAAGTAGTTCATCGATAATTCCGTTAATGGATTTAACGGTAACATCAGTTTTTTCTTGAGCTATGGAACTAATTGAAGCGGTCAAGAAAATTATTGTGCAAAGAAAATGTTTCATATTGTGTTTATTTATTGTTGCTAACTTGATTATATGGGTATAAAATACATCTATATACACCAAAAAAAGGAATGTAATCAATCAATTTAATCTTGGTTTTATTATTTTCGGTTATAACAAGTAGGCAACCGACCTTATTACTTAAGTCTCTCTATTATCATTGATGTAAAGTAGTTGATTCCCGTTTTTATACAACTTTCATCAACAGCAAAATTTGGTGAATGAGGCATGGAAACTATTCCTTTTTCAAAATTTGATGCACCCAATAAAAAATAGACTCCCGGAATTTCACGTTGAAACAGTGCAAAATCATCCCCACGTCCGTCAGGTATAGCTCCATAAAGGGGGAGAACGTGTTCATTTCCGTAAATCTTACTTATTGTAGGTATGGTCAATGAAGTTAATCGTTCATCATTAAGCACTAGCGCTGTCTCATAATAAAATGAACTATTTAAAAATTGATCTGAATAGTCCGATCCTTTAAATTTCTTTTTTATTTGACTTAAAAGAAAGTCTAATTGAGTTTCCTTTTCAGCACTTAGATAGGCCCTAATTGTAATCTTCTTATCACTTTCTTTAACAGCAATATTTGAATCAACGGTAATATAATCCTTAAATATGGTATTTGGATTTCCCAATCCTATATTGGGGTCCAATAGATTTTTATTGTCCCAGAATTCACTTTCAGGTGAAACATTTTGAAGATGTAAAAAAAGCTCTTTCGTAAACTGAATAAGAGCCGTTTTCTCCTTTGTGTTTTTTAAGGTAATTTGAATTCCCTTATAGTCTGCATAAGGGTTTCTTGCTTTGGTAGTAACAATCCCCTCAGACATAGGTGCAATGTGTAATGCATAAATTTCTTCTGGGTCTATACTATTGAGCAGGCCATGATCAAGCATGGCTTTTGCCCCCGCCAAATTTTCTTCTGATGGTTGAAAGATGAAGTAAATAGTTCCTGTAAGGCTTTCTTTTAAACTTGTTAAAACATTAGCTATCCCAAGTGCAATAGTTGTATGTACATCGTGTCCACAAATATGTCTTACACCTTTAATTTTTGATGAAAAATCGACAACATCGGGATGGTCGGAAGCAAGGGCATCAATATCTGCTCTCCAAGCAATATGCTTTCCTTTCTTACCAGTTTTTAAGATTCCAAGGACTCCATGACCACCTATTCCAGTTTTAACTTCAAGGCCCAAGGATAAAAGGTATTCAGCAATCTTTTTGGAAGTTCTTTTCTCTTGCCCTGACACTTCGGGATTGGTATGAAAGTCCCTGCGAATTTTTACAAAGCTATCGAAAATTTTGTCGGTTCGCTCTTGGACTTTCAAATGTGTGGATGGTTCAACAGTTGTATTTTGGCCACTGGAAACAAGTCCAAAAAAGAGGAATTGAGTAATTAAGGCTGTTTTGGTTATTTTATTATTTGAAGTCATTTTTACAATATTATGGAACTAACTATTGCAAAAATGAAACATCATCGGCTTTTCTACCTGACACATTTGTGACAAAATCATTTTTTGGCGATCTTACTCCGTATTCTGCTCAATGATTGCCGTTCTATACCCAAGTACGTTGCTAAATGCGTTAAACTAATTCTGTTTACAAGGTCTGGGTTTCGGTCTATAAAATTCAAGTAACGCTCTTCAGCTGTCTCAAACAAAAGACTTTCTACCCTGTCGGTTTGCACGGTCAAAACATATTCGGCTATCAACCTACCATACCTTTCACTTGTTTTAAATTTACCGTACCCTTCTTGAATTTTATCATATGGCAATTTTATGATTACCGATGGCTCAAGACATTCGATAAAATACTTTGATGGTTTTTGCCTTATGAATGCGGGATAATCTGTGGCATAGTTATTTTCAATTATAAAACCCGTTGTTATTTTGTTTCCTTTTTCATTGACGTAGTATCTTCTCAAAAGTCCCTTGCAAACAAATCCCACTTCCTTTTGAACCTCCCCGCTTTTAAATAAAAATTCTTTTTTGCCATACTTTTCTATAATAAGATATGAGGAAATGAAAGTTAGTTCCTCCGAGCTCAAATCAGGAAATTGTTCTAGGTAAGATTTGATATAAACCTTAAACTCTTGCTCCATTCGGGATGTTTCTTTAGCTTATTACCAATGTATGGCTGAACAAAGTTACGTTCAGTCCGTAGCGTATTTATAATTTAATTATTTAAGACAATTATATACTCAAGAGTAACACACAAGATACTTCCATACAATTTACAATTAATACGTTCGATTAATGTAATTTAAAGAATTACACTTAATATATAAGCAAACAAATATAATATATCGCTCTGTATAAGAGAAAAGACAAACTGTTCCTGATGTTCTCAATTTTTGTACTTGTCTTTTTTTAATTGGCTACACCAATTTCCGTAATTTATCGTTCAGTATGGCTTCCATGGTCTTGGAGTATCTACTTGCCATTTAAGATAAAGATATCATTGAAGTTTTGTTCCTATTTTTCGATGTAATGGATATGAATCGTTCCATTGATTTTGTCATGGGATCGGCACCCTTACGGGTGCTTTTTGTGGAAAGGGGGAAAAGAGGGGATTTCCAAAGATACTTTTTCCCTTCAGGATACAGACAATCCCATTGGTTCGAGATGGGCAATGAATGAATACCTGCTAAGCCCGTCTTTTCCTTAAATGATATTTTGATCATGCCGGGCACATCTTAAGAAGCCTTTCGAATAATCTCCAAACTCATTTATCCATACAAATGATTAAATATGCAATTGTATGTATATACAATTGTACATGTGTACAATTATATAATTATACGAATGAAGAGTTGTTTTAATATTTGAACAAATCTGATGAGCACTTAATTAATGTAATGGTACGAAGGGGTATATTGAGCAATGTTGATTTTCACGTTCCCTTACCTGGATGCCATACTCCTTTTGTTTTTTTCTCCCTTTCCACTTTTCATTCCTACAAAGGTTAGAATAGATCAAGGAAAAACGTATCGGCGTAAACTTTCAAAAATGGGAACTGTCAACTATAAGATGGATTTTTTAAAGACCGATCCCTTTGTTTTTCCACCTCCTTTTTCTGGAAGGAGGAGTAAAACGCAAGCCTTTCGACTTTGCATATGCCTCGACGATCCCTGCCCATCTTAGGCCAAGTTCGGGCCAAGAACCCGGGATAATGGAATTTTCCGTTAAGATAAGACGGTTGCTTTCACTTTTTCGGTCCGTTGCCCTGTTGAAATTGCCCAGGGCGGACAGGTCACCGGCCAAACCGCTGGGAAGTCCCTCAACGTTGAAGATGGTGCCAAACTCTTTACCGATGAACATACTTTCCCTTTTCATAAGCTCGGTATGCAGTCTTTCAAGGGAATACAGTCCACAGAGCAACAAAAGGTCCCCAAAATCCTTTTGGGTCCCGCGATTTACGGCCGACACCAATTTCAATGCCCCGATGTCGAGTTCATTGATCAATCTAATGTTGTCAAATGTTTCTATGGGATGGAGCAATGGAATATTTTGGATGATGTCTATTTTGATCGGGACCCCGTTCCTTTGTACGTTCACCCTGAGAAAGGCCATTTGATTGTCCCCGAAGTTTTCCTCCAAGAGGCCTAAAAGCCCGTCTTTGAAGGTCGATCTGAAATAGGCACTTATTGCCCTCAATCTTTCGACCCCGACCACACCTTGGGAAAAGAGGTCGATGTCCGTGGAGACCCTATGATTGTGCCGGATAGCGAGGTTGGTGCCACCTCCAAGGTTAAAGTCCCTTAAATAATCTGCTTGCATCAATTGGACGATGACGCTTTTCAGCTCGTCCGAAACGGCTTGGTCGACGGCCATTATCCAAAGGAAGGATTGTAGTTCTTCATATGGTCCGGTCTGATGCCATAACGTTCGGCCACGGCCCTGATACTGCTGTTCCCCCGAATCTGTTCGCTCCTTTTCGCGCACCGGACAATGTCACTTATCGGATACAGTCTTTCGAGAAGCTCAAAATATTGTGGGTCCCCCATATTGCGGGACAGTACCCTTTCGATGATAAAGATCTTGTCCTTTTCCACATCAAGCACGCTGGGGTCGACATCCCAAAATACAGGTCCGGGAAAGTAACCCTTTAGGTTCTTTCCTTTGGACGGTGCTATGTTGTGCGACTTTTTCATGGCTCTTTCTATATCAAATATACGAAATATCCCGGTGTCCGGCCCATGGCCCCGTGTTCAATATGACTTGGGACGAAAATCGGACCATTGATCTAATATGGAAAATTCCGTCCAAAGGAACGTATTGACCGGTTTCCCTCTTTCCATGGAAATCCTTGGTTCAAGTTCAGTACATTTTTTTATTTCTCTTCTGAAAAGACCCTTCAACGATTTGCCGTACAAAAGTCCATGTACGGCAAAACCCCTGCAAACAATCCATAGATTATAGGTTTGCCATATAGTTGATCGGAGGTCACGAAGCAAGTTGTGTTTTTGTAAACAAAAACTGCGCACTTCGTTTACAAATGACCTTTAGAACAATACCAAAACCATAGAAAATGGCAAGACCTAAAAAGGACATATCAAAAAAAAGGACGATTGTCATC
>NZ_JAAAMI010000009.1 GCF_010500845.1 Flagellimonas sediminis
GAATCAATGAGAAAAAAAATTAAAAATAAACGTTAACTTCAGCACCAAAATGAGTCGATCTCGTGCACTTGATTTGCACTGCTCACTTTCATCCGCCGCAGGTGGTATACATTGACCGCCCTATCCACCTTGATGGATTTGTACGGTCTTCCCATTTATAAGGAAGAAGTTATAGACTATCTTTTGGAGGGTAATTGCGATAATCAGTTTCTGCTATTTATGTTCTCTTCAAAAGGGTGGATACGGCCAAGAACGAAGAGATGTATTATTTGAATCTTTTCCGTTACATTGATTAAATTTATACCATGTCGGAAACCCTATATAAAGTACTGGATTTCAGTTGGCCGATAGGCCGACAGTCGTTCAGGGAAGTCATTAGTGAACTGAATGGTCATTCCCCTTCCCACAAAAAGTCTGCGCTTTCAGAAGGGCAACTGAAAACCCTTATCGCGGCTATCTTTACGTATGGACTTCATTATGACGAAGTCCCCAAAGAGCAAAGGGAACTGCTGTTAAAGGCAATTTTGGAAGATAAACAACCGCTGTTTGACCTGTCCCAAACCTTTGGAAGACATCTGATGAACAACCTGGGTAATTCTGCGAAATTACAGCTGGAAGCACTAAAAAATATCGAATATGACTTTAAACGGCCATTGTCCAATGAACCGCTAGTGGATTTTGTAGAAATGGAACTCTTGGATCAGACCACCTCGTACCGGAAATGGGAATATGGCCGATTCTCCGTAGTTTACATGGCCGCTCATTTATCGAAGCATGTCGGATGGGAAAGTATGGAGAAAACCGTGAAAGAAAAGAAGCTCCTTCCCGAAGGTTATCTCAAAAGTCTTGGTAAGGAATTGGAAAATGCCCGCTATGGTCTCGATGCCCACGAACAATTACTGCTACATCTTATCGTAAAGGCCAAGCTCTGGCCAAAAAAGACTACCATGGCCGATTATTTATTGGCGGGTTCGATAACACAACAACACATTTTGGGCCTCTCCCTCCGGTCCGAAAAACTTGCCAACGCTTTGGTAAATGCTATAGAGCGAACTCCAACCATAAACAGACGCAGGGGCGGCCCTAAATTATGATTCCATCGGAAAAACTGCTCAGCTATCTGGAAGATTTGGCCAAGAAGGAACATCCCGAGGTCAACGGCAAGGAATATTCCCGATTACAGGTCCTATTGGCCGAGCGTTTGGTACGCGATGTACAAAATGCCATCGGCATCGCTTCGCAGAAACCGAAACTTTCCCGCAGGAGGGCCTTTATCGTAATCTTGGAAGAACTTTATTACAATGTCCCCAACTATCCCAAAGATCTTACCCTTCAAGGTATCCACAGAAGGGCTTCCCAACGGTTCGAATTTATGAACAGAGACGTAAAATCCTTTACAACGCCCATGGAGGTGCATCCTAAAGACCCCTGTACTTTTTATGAGGACAACGCACATGGCAAGGCACGCTATAGATCCGCATTAAAGCATCTCGTATTGGAATCCCATAGATACTTTGAGGTTCCTGAAGCGGAGGCTTCCCTTAAAATCCTTTTTGAGGACGTAAAACTCTGCTGAATCGATTTACCGTACAACACTCCGTGTACGGCAAAGCCCTTATTGACTTGCGATATGTTTTAGGTTTGGCCTAAGTTAATCGGAGGTCACGTAGCAAGTTGTGTTTTTGTAAACAAAAACTGCGCACTTCGTTTACAAGTGACCTTTGGAACAATACCAAATTCATGGCAAATGGCAAGACCTAAAAAGGACATATCAAAACAAAGGACGATTGTCATCGCTTTTAGGGTTTCACAAAGCGAATACTTGATCATTACCAATAATGCGGAGACAATTGGATTATCCGTTGCCGAGTATATCCGAAGAAAATGTACAGGAAAATCCTTGCCGACCAAAAAGGTAAGCCCATTGGACCGGAAACTTTTTGTCGAGCTGAGCCGGGTGGGAAACAACCTGAACCAACTTGCAAGGGTGTCAAACTCAGGTATCCGTGACCCGTTCAATATCATTAAACAATTGGAGGAGGTAAAAATGCTATTGAAACAGCTCAAATCAAATATAGCGAACAATGATAGGTAAGATAACAATAGGGAAAGATTTCTATGGTCTTCTGGTCTACAATGAAAAAAAGGTAAACGAAGGAGTAGGATATGTCATCGATTCCAATATCGGGCATTCCACAGCGGTAAACATGACACAGGAATTCAATTTGATCAGGCAATTGCGTCCGGGACTTGGGAATGCGGTCCTTCATGTCTCCCTAAACCTTCCTTATTCGGATTTCTTGGACGATAAGGAGTTCGCCTCGTTCGGTTGCGACTATCTGATGGAGATGGGTTTTGACAACAACCAGTTCATCATGTACCGCCATACCGACACAGAACACGAACATATCCATATAGTGGCCAACAGGGTCAGGTATTCTGGCAGGATAACAAGTGATAGCATCATCAAAAGAAGAAGTCGGGAAGTGCTCAATGATCTGGAAAGGAAATATGGACTGACCCAAATTCTGTTAAAGAACGGAACCAAAAAGTCACTTAGCCAAAAGGAAATCGAGAAAACCCTGAGAACAGGTAATCTGCCCATCAAACTTATCCTTCAGGATAAAATTGGTTTAGCAATCGAAAAAGCATCGAATACGTCTGAATTTATTTCAATGCTCGAATCGAACGGTATTTCGTCCAGGTTCAATATAAGCAAGACCACGGGCAGGGTCTCGGGCATATCGTTCAACCATCAGGGCATAGTGTACAAAGGCAGTACGCTTGGCAAAAAATATTCATGGAACAGTATCGTAAAACAAATCGATTATGGGCAAGACAGAGACCGTTCAATTATACTATCGGCTAATGGAAAAGAACGGGGAACTGATAGAGTTGGCGAAGGAAACCTTGGAACGGCAATCAAACCTGAGCCAAGAAGTGAGGGAGTTGCAAAAGGCACTGAAGATCTTGCTCAACAATCAAAAGGTCATGTGGGAAAAATTGAGGGAAATGGAATGACCGGGCCTGTGGCAAATGAAACGGAGTGGACCCCTTTCAAACTGGAACTCAAAGATGATATTAATAAGAAAAAGTCCAAAAGAAAGAAGAAAAGGAAAGGGCTGGGTCTGTAGAACATGAACTTATGAAAGATAACAACAAGCAGGAACATTCAGGATTGTCCCCTTCCGAGATCCAGGTATTGGAAATGGTACGCAGCAAAAGGTTCCTATCCATCAAACTGATCATCAAAAATGGGGAGGTCGATGCCATTGAAGGTCTGGAACGATTGGACACAGGGGAGCGTATCATTGATATGTTGAAACAACATGATTTTCAAAATCTGGAGATCAAACAGAGCAATGGTAAGATTGTCTGTGTGAACAGGATCTTTAGAAAAAAGATCGGCCCTGCTCAAAAAACCCAAAAGTTGTTGACCGACAACCCATAAGTATGGAATAAAACAATGATCCCACAAGGGATCAGATCGATTAAAAAAGGTAAATTAAAGCCTGCTTTACAAATACGGTAGTGACCTTCAAGATTCAGGAGCTATTGCCATTTATAGGAAATGTCAAACCCGATAATCGAGCTAAAGCGGAAAAACAGAACATTCAACAGTACGTGGCTCAAGACATTTAATGGTTTTGAGGATTGTTCGGAGGAAGAAGCGGAAAAGATTGTGGAGCAACTCAAACAACTGGCCGATATAGTCTGCGGCCATGTCCAAAGAACAGAGCATGAACGTACCGATCAAAAAGGCTTTTGACTTTTTTGCAAAGAACAGGGATAAAGTTTTAAATTAGATTGCCATAAAATAGATGGAGCCATGAGAAATGACCTTAAAGAGCTGATCGATATAAAGGAAAGGTACCTGGAACTGTCCAAGGGCGTTCTGGACTACGACAAGTTCAACCAATATGCCATTACCCATCACAGCACCGTGATCGAAGGGTCGACCCTCTCATTGGAGGAAACGTTCATTTTGCTGGACAAAGGCCTGACGCCCAACAACCGTCCATTGGAACACTCCCTAATGGCCACGGACCATCTCAAGGCCCTCAAGCTGATCATCGAGTGGGCCAAATCCAAAAAAATCCTTGAAAGCAAGGATATCCGGGAGCTATCGGCAACTATAATGAAAGGGACCGGCTCCAAGATATCGACCATGGCCGGGGATTTTGATTCGTCCAAAGGGGATTTCAGAAAGGCGACTGTCAGAAATGAGGATAGGATCTTTATGGATCAGGCCAAAGTTCCCGGAGAGGTCGATCGCCTAATGCGGGAACTGTCATCGACCATCAATGGGAAAAAGGACTTTGTCGGCAGCAACCTACTTGCATTTGACATCCATTTCCAGATGGTCTCGATACATCCCTTTGCCGATGGCAATGGAAGGCTCTCCAGATTATTGATGAACTATGTGCAACTTTTTCATGGCCACCCTATGACGGTAGTTTTTCCGGAAGACAGGAGACAGTATTTTGATGCCCTGGAAAACACAAGGAGAGGCGAGGACATTTCAATATTCAGGAATTTTATGTTAAATCAAGCAAAAAAATATTTTGAACGGGAAATAGGGATTTTGAGCAAGGAGCAAAAACGTTCCAAATCAAAAGACCGTGGAATTTCATTTATCTTTTGAATATAAATGACCAATGATCGGACGGGTACCGGAAACAATTATTGGATATTTGAAGGGCAGTCCAAGAGCGGCCCACGACCCGATGGCAATTCGTGTCATTTCATTGACGATTGCCTTAATATCATAAATTTTGAATTAATGATGGAAGGAAAGGATCCGTTTGTAACGATCAGAAAAGAATACGATTCATTGAGGGAGGAATACGATGAAACCATCGTATCGGCCTTTGATGCAGATGATTTCAAAAGATACAATGAAATCCTGTTCTCGGCCCATAGTTGTGGCATTGAGGGCAATAGCTTCAGTGTCGACGATACCAGGGAGCTTAAGGAAAAGGGATATGCCGTTAACCTTGTCAACAAGACTTTACTGGAGGCCTTCGAAATAATGGATCATTTCGATGCGTACGGTCATATGCTGGAAAACCATGGTTCCGAATTGAACGAATCCTTTGTCAAAACTATCCATAGAATAGCCACCAAAAATACTTTGCCATATAAAGGGCATAGGCCCGGGGAATATGCCAAGACCCAAATGGCCGCCGGCGATACCATATTTCGTGACACAAAAAGGGCCATAGCGAACATGCCCAGGCTTTTGTCCAGTTTTGACGATGCAATCAGAGACAGAAAAGTGCCCCCTTTGGAGTTGAGCGCCATATTCCATAAAATGTTCATTTACAGCCATCCCTTTCCCGATGGCAATGGAAGGGTGGGCCGGTTGATATCCAATTTTATTCTGGAGAAATTCAAACATCCCCATGTGATCATTTTGAAGGAGGAAAGGCAAAACTATATCGATGCCCTCAAAGCTTCGGAGAAGCACAACAATATGTTGCCGATAATCAACTTCTTTTATGATACCTCCATCAAAAGGATGCAAAAGGAAATAGATCAAAAAAAAAACCTTTCGAAGAATTTCAACCTGGGTATCAAAAACGGAAGAAAGAGTAACAAGGGCATTTCATACTGAAGTGTGGAAAATGAACAGATTTTGCTAGATGGATTGTCCATGGCAAGGGGCAATACCGAGGAAATCTTGGAACAACCTAAAAAACTGATAACATAGCCCAAAAAGAGAGCATATGAACTTAGAGGTATTCGGTCAATTTGCGAAAAAGGAAAAAGGAAGGATAATAGGGAAAAACAACACGGCCGTTATCTACACCCGTGTTTCCAGTAAGGAGCAATTTGACAACAATGCCAGCCTAACGACCCAACTCAAATATTGCCAGGAATATGCAATTCGAAAAGAATTGGAAGTATTGGAATATTTCGGGGGCACCTATGAATCCGCAAAGAGCGATGAGCGCAGGGAGTTCCAAAGGATGCTCAGCTATGTCAAAAGGAGAAAGGACATCGGCTATATCATCGTCTATTCCTATGACAGGTTTTCCAGAACGGGTGCGAACGGTGCCTACATCAGCGAACAGTTAAAAAAGCAGGGGGTGGCCGTTATCTCGGCCACCCAGGAAATCGATGTGACCACAAGTGCGGGTACGTTCCAGGAAAACCTGTACCATATGTTCTCCCACTTCGACAACCAGATCCGTAGGGACAAATCCATTACCGGAATGCGGGAGAAGCTGCGGAGGGGCCATTGGACGGGTGCCTATCCATTTGGGTATACCAATACGAATCCCGGGAAAGGGAAGATCCCGAATTTTGTGGTCTCGGAGGAAGGAAGATTGCTCAAACAGGCTTTTTTATGGAAGGCAAATTCCAATATGTCCCATGTCGAGATTGCAGAACGACTTAAAGACAAGGGCCTGGACATACATGCAAAAAGATTGACGGACCTTTTCAGGAACCCGTTCTATTGTGGGCTTATCGTGAACAGTCTTATTCCCGGTGAAGTAATCCAGGGGAAACACGAGGCCCTCATATCGAAAGAAATGTTCCTTAAGATCCACAATCTGCTCCATGCAGGTGAACCACCGAAGAAATATTCGTTCGATGACGAAAACCTGCCGTTGAAGATGTTTGTCAGATCTTCGGTCTGTGGAACGCCCTACACTGGATATATCGTGAAGAAAAAAGGCCTGTACTATTACAAGAACAGGCGCAAGGGCAGCAAGGAGAACAGAAGTGCCAATAAGCTCCATAAAGAGTTCCTGAACGTATTGGGCAGGTTTACACTGGCCGACAAAAAGTATATCGGACCTTTGACCGATATCATACACGATACCTTGATCGATAAAAACCAAGAGGCACTTGAGGATCAAAAGCGGTTGACCAAAGAACTCGGCCAACTTAAAGAAAGGATGGACACATTGGAGAGAAGATATGTCTTGCTGAACGAGATCACAAAGTCCCAGTACGACCTTTTCATGCCGGAACTGAAAGCCGAACAAAGGGAACTGGAGGTGAAAATGGAAAATGGGGAAATAAATAGTTCGAACCTCAAAAAGTCCGTGAAATTGGCACTTCATTACGCCTGTAACCTGCCTTCATTGTGGAAGTTAGGGGATTTGGAAACCAAAAGGGCCATACAATATATGGTGTTCCCCGACGGGATTGGGTATGACTTCAAAAACAAGCGAGTTCGAACTTTTCGGGTCAATGAGATTTTTGGCGCAATCTCTTTGTTTTCAGGGGATTTGAAGGGCAAAGGAAAAGGGGACTTCCACTCAATTTGCAGAAAATCCCCTTTAGTGATCGCGGAAGGATTCGAACCTTCGACCGTCTGCTTAGAAGGCAGATGCTCTATCCAGCTGAGCTACGCGACCCAACTTTGCGGGTGCAAAGATACTAATGTCAACCGTTGTAAAAAATATTTTTTTTGTTTCTTCTAAGATTTCAAGAAATCACCGATCAAACATTCATTAAATATTAGTCGAAACCTATCTTTTTAAGACCTTCGTGGCTGATCACGATCACTTCCAAAGGTTTTTTGTCCCAACTCATATCCTGTTCCACAAAATACTTTACCATCCCAGAGGTTTTCTTTTCTTTTAAAATCCTGCCAAAATCAATGGTTCCCTCTCCTACTGGTGCAAACTTGCCTTCCTCATCCATATCTTTTACGTGCCAGGACTTGAACCTACCAGGGTATTTCTCGAAGTAGGCAACAGGATCCGCTCCTGCCTTGGTTACCCAAAACAAATCCATTTGAAAATTCACGTATTTAGGATCGGTGTTCTCCAATAAATAAACGATTGGAATTACACCCTCGGCATTTTCTTTGAATTCAAAATCATGATTGTGGTATAACAATTTTAAACCAGCTGCCTCACACTTTTTACCTATTGTTGTCAATACATTGGCAAAATCCTCCATTGTGCCTTTCATTCCCATGGTTCTTGTACCTGGGTCAAAAGTGAACATCCCCATTGGAGGCACGGGAATTGTGAAGTATTCAAACCCTACCGCCTTAACGTCCGCAATCAATTGGTCTACATTTTCCAGGGTAACCATACCCATATGGGTACTTACTGGTTTTAAGTCCTTACTTTCCAAATAAGCCTTGAATTCTGCAGGTTCCATTCCATAGAATTTGCCTTCATTATAACCTGCAGCTTCCACATAGGCATACCCGGCTTCGGCCACCTTGTCCAAGGTGCCTTTGGCATCCTCACCCATGTTGTCCCTAACCGTATAAAGGGCCAATCCGCCAAAATTATCCTGTGCTTTACAGGAAATGGCCAAAAAGGTCATACTTAGGGAAGAAAATACAATCAATCCCTGTTTTGCTAAAAATCTGTTCTTCATTATGGTTTGTAGTTAAATTTTAGTTTAAAATGCCCTACAATATACTGCTTTATTCACAATTTTTATCTTGATGAAACAATCCGTTCAGCCTATAACAAAAAGCAAAAAATCCGTTGGATATCACATCGCAACGGATTTTCATATAAGAGTACCGATTATATTAAATTTCGTTCATTCTAAGGGCCATATGTACCTGGATCTCATTATCCACCTTGATCATGCCCAAAACTTTTTTAGGGGGTTCCAAGCCAAAATCGGTAAGCTTTAAGGCCAAGGTTCCCTTTACACAGATACCACCCTTTTGTTCGCAGTTTAAAACGGATTCGTATTTACGTGTAACTCCGGCAATCTTGATCTCCATTCCCACCGAAATGGTCTCCTTTTCAGGTTGGGGAGGATTCACATATAAAAGTTTCAATTCCACTTCAGGATGCCTTTCAGATTGCAACAGTTCCCTAAAATCTTTGTTGATGGCCTTTCCTCCACAATCGAAACAATCATTGGCCAGTTTCAATTTGGCATTCTTGAAAAGGATGTGCTGTGCCTTTTCATCATAGATCAACCGAATGGGAAGTTCCAACTCTTGTAGATTGTATTTACAGGTAAATTGATTGACATTGGTTGTACCGGAAATGACCACTTCACTCTCTGGGGCCACACGAACGGTTGCCTCGCGTTCCGGATCGGGATCAGTAAACCAAAGGAGCGACACTGGTAGCATCCAGAGGTATTTGGTGATGTGTGGAAGTGTGGTTAACATGTCAATTAAAGATAAGGATTTTAGTTTGAAGACCTAGGACAAAATTGCCCTAGGTCCTCTGTCATTAAAACCAATGGTTTTTTAGAAACTGATCACAGCCTCTAACAAAACCCCATTAAATTTACCATCATTAAAGATGCTTGTGTCACTATAACCATCATAGGTTTGGTTCACGTATTCAAATTTGGCAAGGATATTCTTGGTCAAGAAGGCACCGAATCCCAACTGTAGTCTGTCAATGGTAATGTCCTCCCCGGCGGCAGTTTCCGCATCAACGGTATTGTATCTGCCGGCAAGGTAGAAGTTTTCATTGTTACCAAAACGGTAGATCAATTCCCCTGCCAATTGTGTGGCATTTCTCTTATCGGTTTCGGCATCGGCCTTACCACTGGCAGTTTCAATGGTTCCGAAAAACTCCAATCCTTTGTATTTCAAGAAAGGGTTGATCATAAAGGAAGTGATCTCATTGGTCATTCCTGGGTCATATCTACCAGAACGGAAGTTGCTAGAAGTTGATGCCTCTGTATTTTCCATCACCAAATAGTACCTAGAACCTGAACGGTCTGCGCTGTATAGGTAAACCCTACCAGATTTGCCAGTACTGTACATGGATCCTGTGATACGCAATCTGAAATCATCGTTCAATTGTTTGTCATATCCCAACTTGGCCAGGATAGAGGCTCCTGTTTGATCAGGGTTGTTCACCGCCTGGTTCAATTTGCCATTGGAAAGTCCGAACATTCCGATGAACCCATTTTTCCTGAAATACACCTCCCCGCCAACTTCTGTTGTGAAGGCATCCATGATCAGGTTACCTACAAAAGGATTGTATATGGCTTGGGCGTTATCTGTTCTTCTGAAGTGGGCATCACCATAGTTGTTTTCCATGTGCCCTACTTTTATTGTCAAATATTGCATGGCATCTTCCAAGAACCCAGGGCTAATGAAATCCAAGTTGTCCACTTGAAAATACCCCCCTTTTACGTAAGGTTCTGGGTGGTGTCTAGAGGAAAGGTAGGTTCTTAAGTGCATACGAACACCTTTGGCCAAGGCCACATCCAAATCCAAGTTGGCGGTTGCCAAGTTAAAGTTGTCCCCGATTGGGATCAACTCAACAGCTCCAGAGTTTTCATGGTCCAAAGCTTGGAACTGCAAGGTAGATGACCCACCCACTCTTACTTTGACCCCGTCAAAGGTCAATACAGTATCTTTTGGGGCTTCAAATACATTGATGCCATTTTTATCGGGAGAACGATAATTATCCAGTTGACGATTTTGGGAAAACCCCATAAGGCTTACCATGAACAAGGCAGAAGCCAATAATCCGTGTTTTACATATTTTCTCATTGCTATAGATTTTTAAGTTGAGTATTTTGATTTTTATTTTGTCCAGATGGTGTTGTAGTGAACCTCTATTTCGTCACCGGTCTTTATGGTGCCCAACAATGCTTTGGGAGGTTCCACACCAAAATCCGTCATTTTTAAGGGCTTTTTTCCTTCGAGCTCCACCTTATCCCCATTGATGGTCAGGTTAAAGGGCAATTCCACTTTATTGGTCTTGCCAGCAATGGTCAGGTTGCCAAGGGCCACCATTTTATAACCTTTGGAGGCAGAAACCACGGGAGAAATGCTCTTCACTTCCAACATTTGGAAAGTGATCTGCTTGTGCTTGTCCGTGTTTAGGGCTTTGTAGGTGTTTTTATCCATGCCATCATGCCCGCTTTTCAAGCTTTCCACATCCACCACAAATTTTAAGGTGGATACAGAGGGAAGATCGCCCGATGCATCAAGGACCAAGGTTCCCGATTTTTGTTCCGCCACTTCCTCCCAATCATGGAGGGTAGAGGTTCCGGTTACCGTAACCTTTCCTTCACCATTGTTGAGTTTAAAGTTTTGTGCTGCAAGTGTTAATGGAATTAGGCCAAATGTGATCCAAAGGAAGATTGCCTGTAATGTGAACTGTCTTTTTCTTATTTGAGATTCCATAGTTTTTTGGTTTTGTATGGGACAAAGTTCTTTCAGGTTGCAAAACCAAAAGATGATAAATGTCAGTATTTTCCTAAGTATTTGATTTTAAGTAACCTAGGTTACAAAAAAGTTTTATTTTTCTGATTTTAAAAGGTTTACCGACCACTTTTGTATATATCCGCCGGGTATTTACCATCAAAATGGGTCCATGGCTTTCCATATAGAACAAATCACCTTTCTGAGGAATGTTTTAAACAAGGGATCACTCTAAAACCCTGATTTTTATCATGTTCTAGGGGCCGGTTTGCTGCTACTTTTACATACGCATTTTAGCACTTGTCAATTTCTTAATCATTATAAAGATGGAAACACTTACAGCAAACCAATTAAGCGTCTATTCCTTTGGGAATAAAAAGGCCGATGGCAGTCGCGATATGAAGGAGCTATTGGGAGGAAAAGGCGCCAACTTAGCCGAAATGAGCCGAATCGGCATTCCCGTGCCTCCCGGATTTACCATTACCACCGAAGTCTGTACACAATATAACCAAGAAGGAAAAGAGGCGGTCATTGAACGAATTGAACCCCAAGTTAGGGAAGCCATTACCCGTATTGAAGAAACAATGGGGGCCATTTTTGGGGATGATGAAAACCCTTTATTACTTTCTGTGCGTTCAGGTGCCAGGGTTTCCATGCCTGGTATGATGGATACCGTTCTTAACCTGGGCTTGAATGATGAATCCGTAAAAGGGGTCATCAAAATGACCGGCAACGATCGTTTTGCATGGGATTCCTACCGCCGTTTCATCCAAATGTACAGCAGTGTGGTCATGGGCCTAAAACCTGAATCCAAGGACGATCTGGATCCGTTCGAAGAAATCATGGAGCATTTGAAAGACAAGCGTCGAATAGAACATGATACCCAGTTCACCGTTCAGGACCTTCAAGATTTGGTATACGACTTTAAGGATATCGTTAAAAAAAGAACGGGCAAGCCTTTCCCTACCAACCCATGGGATCAACTTTGGGGTGCCGTGGCCGCTGTTTTTGATAGCTGGAACGGTGACAGGGCCATTTACTATAGAAAAATGCATGGCTACCCAGAGGATTGGGGCACCGCGGTGAACGTTCAGGCCATGGTATTCGGTAACATGGGAGAAGACTCCGGAACCGGGGTTTGCTTTACCCGGGATGCCGGAACCGGTGAAAACAAATTCAATGGCGAATACCTCATCAATGCCCAGGGTGAAGATGTTGTGGCCGGTGTACGTACCCCACAACAAATTACCCTTTTGGGATCCCAACGCTGGGCCCAATTGGCACAGATTGAGGAAGAGGAACGTCAAGAAAAATATCCTTCCCTTGAAGAATTGATGCCCGATATCTACAAGGAACTCTTTGAATACCAAAACAAATTGGAGACCCATTATCAAGATATGCAGGACATGGAGTTTACCATTCAACAAGGTAAGCTTTGGATATTACAGACCCGTAACGGGAAACGTACCGGAGCTGCCATGGTTAAAATTGCCATGGACCTGCTCAAGGAAGGATTGATCGATGAAAAAAAGGCCCTGATGCGCATTGAGCCTAACAAACTTAACGAACTGTTACACCCCATCTTTGATCCAGATGCCTTGGCAGATGCCGATGTGATTGCGCAAGGTCTGCCTGCCTCACCTGGGGCAGCTACCGGTCAGATCGTTTTCTTCGCCGATGAGGCAACCAAATACAAAAACAGCATTTTGGTGCGTATAGAAACTTCCCCAGAAGATGTGGAAGGGATGAACTTGGCCAGAGGTATCGTTACCGCCCGTGGCGGTATGACCTCCCACGCTGCCGTTGTGGCAAGGGGAATAGGCAAGTGTTGCGTTTCTGGTGCTGGTGCATTGAAAATCAACTATAAAACCAGAACCCTAAAAGTTGGTGACCATGAATACCACGAAGGGGATTGGATTTCCATCAACGGATCAACAGGTAACATATTGGAAGGAAAAGTTGCCACGAAAGAACCAGAATTGAGTGGCGAATTTGCAGAATTGATGAGCCTCTCCGATTCTTATGCCCAAATGGAGGTGCGTACCAATGCCGATACCCCCAAGGATGCAGAAATTGCCCGAAGCTTTGGTGCCAAAGGTATCGGGTTGACCCGTACCGAGCATATGTTCTTTGAAGTGGACCGAATCAAGGCCATGAGGGAAATGATCTTGGCGGACACCATCAAAGGTCGTAAACAAGCCTTGAAAGATCTGTTACCCATGCAACGTGGTGACTTTGAAGGCATCTTCCGTGCCATGAAGGGTTATCCCGTAACCGTCCGTTTGTTGGATCCCCCATTGCACGAGTTTGTGCCCCACCAATTGGCCACGCAAAAAGAATTGGCCGATGACCTTCACATCTCCTTGGCTTCCGTGAAAAGTAAAGTGGCCGAGTTGGAAGAGTTCAACCCCATGTTGGGACACCGAGGATGCCGTTTGGGAAATACCTATCCTGAAATTACCGAGATGCAGACCCAGGCCATTATCGAGGCTGCCCTTAACTTGAAAAAGGAGGGAATCGTGACCAAACCCGAAATCATGGTGCCATTGGTTGGTACCGTTGAGGAGTTTAGACAGCAAAAAGAAGTGATCGATCAAACCGCTCAAGAGGTCTTCAAAAAACGTAAGGATACCGTGGAATATTCCGTAGGTACCATGATAGAAACGCCAAGGGCCACTTTAGTGGCGGATGAAATTGCCAAAATTGCCGACTTTTTCTCCTTCGGAACCAATGACCTTACCCAAATGACCTTTGGATATTCCCGGGACGATTCAGGTAAGTTCTTGCCCATCTATTTGGAAAAAGGCATTTTAAAAGCTGATCCGTTCGAAGTTTTGGATCAAAAAGGGGTTGGACAATTGATCGAATTGGGCACTACCAGGGGTAGACAAACCCATCCCGGACTTAAAGTCGGGATCTGTGGTGAACATGGTGGCGAACCAAGTTCTGTTGGCTTCTGCCAAACTGTTGGTATGGACTATGTGAGTTGTTCACCCTATAGAGTGCCGATCGCAAGGGTTGCAGCCGCACAAGCAGCGATTTCCAAAAACTAAAGCCATTACCTAACCATTCTGTTTTTTTTAAATCCCCGGACTTGAAAAGCCATCAAGTACCGGGGATTTTATTTATAAAATAGTAGCGCAATCTTCCAGTCCTTCGCTATTTTTTTGTCTATTTTGCAAGAGCGTTTCAACTTGCTTCCTTTGGAAAAACCCAGTAACGAACAGACCGCGATACGAACCACCTATTTCAGCATTTTTGGTAATGCCAGTCTGGCGTTGATAAAAGGTTTGGCGGGATTCTTCGGAAATTCGTATGCCTTGATTGCGGATGCCATTGAATCCACTACCGATATTTTCTCCTCCCTTTTGGTCCTTTTCGGACTTACTTATGCCAAGAAACCTGCCGACGAAAATCATCCCTATGGCCATGGTAAGATTGAACCTCTGATTACCTTCGTGGTCGTGGCCTTTTTGGTGACATCAGCTACCATCATTGCGTATGAAAGCGTACTGCACATTCAAACCCCTCACAAGACCCCGGAATCTTGGACTCTATATGTTTTGGGGGCCATCATCCTTTGGAAAGAGATTTCGTTTCAGATCGTGATCCGGAAAAGTAAGCAGACCCACAGTTCTTCCCTTAAGGCCGATGCATGGCACCATCGTAGCGACGCCATCACATCGGTTATGGCCTTCATCGGTATTTCCATTGCCCTTATTTTTGGAAAGGGCTATGAAACAGCCGACGATTGGGCGGCGCTTTTTGCCTCGGCATTTATCCTCTATAACAGCTATTTGATTTTTAGACCTGCTTTGGGCGAAATCATGGATGAGCACCAATACGATGACCTCATTCTGGAAATACGTGAAAAAGCTCGGGAAGTCGATGGTATATTAGGTACCGAAAAATGCTTTATCCGTAAATCGGGAATGAAATACCACGTGGACCTTCATGCCATTGTGGATGGTTCCATTCCCGTGGAAAAAGGACATTGGATCGCCCATAATCTAAAAGATTATCTGCGAAAGGAAATACCCAATCTGGGGCACGTGCTCATCCATATTGAACCGGATGAGTTTACTGATAGAGTGGAGTAGCGCTTCAAATCCATAATTGGGAAGTGGCAATAAATCCTTTGTTTCCATGGGTTTGTGATGGAAATGAAGTATCTTTTTCATCTAAAATCCAACCGTCATGAAAAATTTCCTTTTGCTTTTTTGCAGCTGCTGCCTCTTGTTCGTCTCCTGTGAAAAAAAGGCAAGCTCAAAGTACAGTATCGATGTGAGTTTTACTTCGGAAATAAGTCCTGAAAAAAAAGATGGCCGATTACTTTTGATGCTCTCTACAGACGACAGTAAGGAGCCTCGGTTCCAGATCAACGATGGACTGTCTACCCAACTCATTTTTGGCGTCAACGTGGATGACATGACCCCTGGACAACCTATAAATTTTGATGAAACCGTTTTTGGCTATCCCTATCCAAGTCTCGCCGATGTACCTCCCGGCGAATACAACGTGCAGGCCCTTTTGCATGTGTACGAGACCTTTAACCTGTCTACAGGCCATACGGTAAAACTCCCTATGGACAATGGCGAAGGACAACAGTGGAACCGTTCCCCTGGAAATCTTTATAGCAAACCCTACAAAATAACCGTTGGCAGCAATGGTATCGAAAACATATCCGTGGTCATGGACCAAGAAATACCACCCATTCCCGAGCCCGAGAACACCGAATGGATCAAGCACATCAAAATGAAGTCCGAAAAATTGTCCGCATTTTATGGACGGGACATGTATCTGGGTGCCCATATTTTGTTGCCCAAAGATTTTGACAAACATCCCGAGGCCAAATATCCCTTGATGGTGTTCCATGGTCATTTCCCCAGTGACTTTGGCGGATTCCGAACTACTCCGCCGGACCCGAACTTGGAGCCGGAATATTCTGCACGTTTCGATTTGGATGGATACAACATCATTCAACAGCAAGAGGCCTACGATTTTTACAAACGCTGGAACGACCCTGATTTTCCACGTTTCCTCATCATCGAAATTCAGCACCCTACCCCCTATTATGACGATTCCTATGCGGTGAATTCCGCTAGTCAGGGACCGTGGGGCGATGCCATTACCTACGAACTCATACCCTATATAGAAAAACAGTTCCAGGGTATGGGTGAAGGTTGGTCCCGATTCTTGTACGGTGGCTCCACGGGTGGCTGGGAAGCCTTGGCCGTGCAAGTGAAATATCCCGAGGAATACAACGGCTGCTTTGCCGCCTGCCCCGACCCTATCGACTTTAGGGCGTATTGCCTCACTAATATTTACGAGGACAAAAATGCCTATTACTACGATTCCCCACACAAAAAACTGGAAGTGCCCTCGCATAGAAATTATTTGGGGGACATCCAATCCACGCTACGGCAGGGCAATCATTTGGAACTGGTCTTGGGTGATAAATCCCGATCTGGGCAGCAATGGGACATTTGGGAAGCCACCTATTCTCCCCAGGGCGAGGATGGCTATCCCGTGCGCATTTGGGACAAAAAAACAGGGGAGATCAACCACGAAGTGGCCGAGTATTGGAAAGAAAACTATGACCTACGCCATATTTTGGAGCGGGACTGGGACAAATTGGGCGAAAGTCTAAAAGGCAAGATCCATCTCTATTGTGGCGACATGGACAACTATTATTTGAACAACGCCGTGTATTTGATGGAGGATTTTCTGGAAAGCACCACAGATCCCTATTATGACGGCGAAGTGTTGTACGGGGACCGTGCGGAGCATTGCTGGAACGGCGACCCCGACCAGCCCAATGCCATCAGCCGTTTGCGGTACAATACCATGTATGTACCCAAAATCATGGAGCGTATCTGGGAAAGTGCACCCCAAGGGGCGGATTTAACGAGTTGGAGGTATCAGTAAAATTAGAAATGCGACAGAATACACTGCACACGAATCATATATAATTAAAAGACCTTGGGAAAGAAGAAGAAAATAATAATAGATACCTTTAATCCTTATGAAAATCGGTTTCCAAATAGAAAACTGGTTACGAGAGATACTTTACTTCTAATAAAATATTTACGCTCTGAAGGTTATAATGTTATTATTGAACCTGATAATGGGCTTCCCCTACAATATCTTTACAAAAAGGGAATCGCAGAGTTTTTTGCAGACCCAATAAATATTACACTAATAAACATTCCTATAACCATATTAACAAATATAATTTCAAACCAAATCCAAAAACTATTTGACCAAAAAGAAACTATAATTAAAGAGAATATCAATATTAAAATTGATAATTCCACTATTACATACAATTATTTAGGTGAGCATCAGGAAAAAAGTAACGACAAGCTTGTTGCTCAAAAACGGAAAGAATTAAAGGATGGATTTGACAAATGCTTTGAAATAAAATCTCCTTACGAGGATTTACCTACTCCTGTATTTTTAGAGCATAAACCCAAAATAGTGGGTTGGTGTTGGCTTTGGAGTGATGATGAAGGACTTAAATCTAGAATGGTAATAACTGATAAAATTATCAAACGGAGGATTTCTCAAAATCGATTGAATGGACTAAGTGTCACTGGGATTGCAACGAAAACACAATGCTCAATTTGTAAATCTGATTTTGTTGTTTGCAACCACATTCCTGGAAAAAAATACAAAGGAAAAAAATGTTCGAACACTATAATTGAAACAGACTATGTAGAAACAAGTATCGTTAAAGAACCCATTAATTCACAGTGCTTAATTAACTATAAATAGTTAATGCCTTAAACCATAGTAGCTATTCGTTACTCACAATAATGAACTACATATAAATGGAAACGAGTAATCACTTTGATAACAAAACAATCAAACAAATTTTCACTTAACCAAACCCTGAATAACCCCCAAAACTTCCTTCACGGTATCCGTCAATTTTGCAAAATCCCTTTTTTCCAGAATTTCCTTAGATATCAGTTGGGATCCCATGCCCACACAGGTGACCCCGGCGGAGAACCATGCCTTTAAATTGACCTCACTGGTATCCACCCCGCCTGTGGGCATGATGCTCGTCCAAGGTTGTGGCCCTTTGATCGCCTTCACGAACCCGGGGCCGTACGTGGAACCAGGGAACAGTTTGATGATCTCCACCCCCAGTTCCTCGGCTCGGTTAATCTCAGTAAGACTGCCACAACCAGGGCTGTACAGTACTTTTCTTCGGTTACAGGTTACGGCAATGTCTTCCCGCAAGGAAGGCGTTACGATAAAGTTGGCTCCCAATTGCATATAGAACGAAGCGGCCGAGGCATCGGTGATGCTCCCTACGCCCATGATCATACCAGGCAGTTCTTGGAGTGCATATTTGTTGAGCTCGGTGAACACCTCATGGGCAAAATCGCCCCGGGCAGTGAATTCCATCAGTCGGGCTCCGCCCTCGTAACAGGCCTTCAACACCTGTTTTCCCAATTCCACATCGGGATGGTAGAACAGGGGCACCATGCCCGTTTCCGCCATTGTCCGTGCCACCGCTATCCGTGAATATCTTGCCATATCGTTTCTTTAACCTTTTTACTTTTTACCCTTTACCCTTTTACTTTTTACTTTTTACCCTTCACCTTTTGCTTTTCTTTCACCTTCTACCCAGCAACCTTTATCTGGCTACCCTTCCGGAAGCATCGCCTCCCATCAGTTTTTCAACCTCCTCCACGGTCACCAAATTGGCATCGCCCACGATCGTATGCTTCAGGCACGAAGCCGCCACGGCAAAATTAAGCGCTTTCTGGTCATCATTGGGCCATGTGAGCAATCCGTAGATCAATCCGCCCATAAACGAATCTCCTCCCCCTACGCGATCCACAATATGTGTGATTTGGTATTCCGGGGAAGTGAACATATTTTTTCCATCATACAATACCCCTGCCCAGGTGTTGTGCGATGCCGATAGGGACCCCCTCAAGGTAGTGATTACCTTTTTTGCGTTGGGGAACTTTTTCATCATTTGCTGGCATACGGACAGGAAAGCCTCTGCCTTTACATGCTCTCCCTGGGTGGTGATGTTCAACCCTTCGGGTTTAATCCCAAAATGCTTCTCCGCATCTTCCTCGTTCCCAAGAATGATATCGCAGTACGAGGTCAGTTCCGTCATGATGGCCTCGCGGTCTCCTCCGTATTTCCAGAGCTTGGCCCTATAGTTCAGGTCCGTGGAAACGGTAAGTCCGTGTTTTTTGGCAGCCTTTGCCGCCTCGATGCAGGCATCGGCAGCACCTTGGGAAATGGCTGGGGTAATCCCTGTCCAGTGGAACCATTCGGCCCCTTCAAAAACGCTGTCCCAGTCCACCATGCCCTTCTGTATCTCGGCCATGGCCGAATGGGCACGATCGTATACTACCTTGCTTCCCCGCGAAACGGCTCCCGTCTCCAAAAAATAAATGCCCAACCGGTCACCACCGAAGATGATCTTATCGGTGCCTACTCCACGTTTGCGCATTTCCATCTGGGCACATTCCCCGAGGTCATTTTTTGGCAATCGGGTCACAAAATCCACAGGGATGCCATAATTGGCCAAGGATACGGCCACATTGGACTCGCCCCCGCCATAGATCACATCAAAACTGTTCGCCTGTGAAAACCTTAAAAATCCCGGTGGTGCCAATCGTAGCATGATTTCACCAAAGGTGATTACTTTTTTTGTCCCTTTCATGTTCATTTATATTAGTTGTAATGTAAATATCTTACTATCTTCTTGATTGAGAAAAAGAAGAACGCACTTGGAAAAGCTGCACGTTCTTCTTTAAAACTAAACTAACTCAAACAATCTATTCTTCTATTCTTTTCTTTAACTTTTTGCTTCAGAAACTATTTTTTCGGGGGCACTTTTGTGCCAGTAGGAGGCCAAAATGGATCCGGTAATGTTCATCAACGGTCCAAAAACTGCAGGGGCAAGTCCCATAGTGGCAATCTTGCCCAGCGAATTGGCAATCCCGGAGGCCAATCCCCCATTCTGCATCCCCACTTCAATGGAAATGGTTCGCGCATCCCGCTCTCCCATACCTACTACCCGTGCAAACCAATATCCCAAAAAGTAGCCAAAAAGGTTATGGATCAATACCAAAATAAGCAATGTTCCCCCAATATCCAGAAGACTGTCCCTGCCTGCCGCCGTAATCACGATGATGATCAAACCTATGGCCAACATGGATAATAACGGCATGACATCATCCAACCATTTGGTCTTTCCATGCAACAAATAATTGAACAATAATCCGGCACCAATAGGTAAGATGATCATTTTGGTGATGCTCCACATCATGGCCAATACCTCTATCTCCACAAATTGGCCAGCCAACAGTTTCATCAACAAAGGTGTAACAAAAGGTGCCAATAAGGTGGCAATGGATGTGATGGTAATGGAAAGTGCCAGATTGGCCTTTGCCAGATAGGCCATTACATTGGAAGCTACACCACTGGGAGAACAACCGATCAATACGATTCCCGCAGCGATCTCTGGGGGAAAACCACTGATATTGGCCAGAACATAACCGATTATCGGCATAATGGCCAATTGTGCGGTCACCCCCACCAAAACACCCTTTGGGGATTTGATGATCTCTGCGAAATCCTTGATGCTCATGGAAGTTCCCATGCCGAACATGATAATCTGGATCAATGGGATGATCAACGCCGTCAACTTAAAGTCCCAAATCTGCACAAAATATTGGGGCCAGTACAAGGAAAGGGCCACCCCAGCAAAAATGAGTACGGCAAAAACAAACCCTTTCAGCATCTTATAACCATTAAAGCCAATGGCCAAAAGCACAAAAAATGCAATGATAAAAGGACCTGCATCCGAAATATTCCCTTGAATAGCCTTGTAAGCAAAAATCAACAAGGCCACTGCCGCCAGGCCCAGGGACATGTTATGTAAAGTATTCTTTTTCAAAATCAAAAATTTTAAATGTTAGTTTTGTTATTGTTCCTTTAATGCAAAGGCGATATAATCCCCACCTGGTTTTTGTCCCCGGCCACCACCTGCGGCAATCACCACATATTGCTTGCCATCCACTTCGTAGGTGATGGGTGTCGCAAATCCCCCTGCTGGAAGTTGATGTTCCCAAACCACCGCTCCGGTCTTTTTGTCAAAGGCCCTTATTTTTTCATCTTTTGTCCCGGCAATGAATACCAATCCACCTGATGTCACTATGGGGCCGCCGTAGCTTTCTGTACCTGTTATGGGTACTCCCTTTTCTGTGAGTTCCGGATATTCACCGAGAGGAACCCGCCATAAATAATCGCCTGTGCTCAAATCGATTGCGTTCAGGGTTCCCCAAGGCCTTTTTATGGCCGGATATCCATTCTGGTCCGTTAGTTTTTTCCATGTCTTGATCACATACTTGGCCTCGTAACCAAACTTCTTTTCTTCTTCCTCGCCTTCTTGACTTGCCATTTTTTCAGGATTGACAGTTTGGTGCATTCCTGTGGGCAAATCCAAAATATAGGCGGCAATGGCCCTTCTTCCTTCTTCAGGAATATGTTGGAACGAAGGCATCCTTCCTGTTCCCGATTTCAGCAACTCCAAAATCTGTGTTTCCGTGGACCGTTCGCCAATACCCACAAGGCTCGGAAACTCAGTAGTACCGGTTCTATCCGTACCGTGACACATGGCACAGTTTTTTTGATAATGTTCCTCTCCCGTTAAAACCTTATCCATCTCCTTTTTTCTGGATTCTGCATTTTCCATGACCAAAAGCCAAGGATCATCGTTGGAGTTTTGATAGAGAACCCCATCCAAATCGGTTGCATTTCCTCCCCATTCTGCCCCGCCGCTATATCCGAACATGATGGTCCCTTTTTCATTGGGCAGGGCAAACTTTTTATCTGTCCGATATTGGTCGAACAGTTCCTTAACATAGGCATGCGATTCAGGGGACAAATCTGTGATGATATCCTCCGTAAAAATTTGATGCGACAACGGTGCGGGTTTCAAGGGAAATTTTTGAACAGGATAAGGATGCTCGCCCGGCAATCCTCCTTCCGTAGGAACCGAACGTTCCTCAATCGGAAAAATCGAAGCTCCGGAATCCCTGTCCAGAACATAAATGAGTCCGTCCTTGCTCACCTGCACCACCACATCCAACTTTTTGCCATTGTGGGTTATGGTCGCCAAATTGGGTGGACAAGGCAAATCCCTGTCCCAAAGGTCATGTTGTACCGTTTGAAAATACCATTTTAGTTTTCCTGTGGACGCATGCAGCGCTACCACACAGTTCCCAAAAAGATTCTTTCCTTCCCTATTGCCGCCGTAAAAATCCGAGGATGCCGAACCTGTTCCGAAGTAGACCACTCCTCGATCTACATCCAAGGACATACCTCCCCAGCTATTGGCCCCTCCCTGTTCTTTATAAGCCTCTTTTGGCCACGTATCATACCCTTCTTCGCCAGGTCGGGGAATGGTATGGAATATCCACTCCAACGCTCCTGTGATAATGTTGAAAGCACGGACATCTCCGGGAGCGGCATTGCCTCCTTCGGAAACACTGGAGCCCGTGATGTACAAATCTTTGTGAACAATTCCCGGACTAGTAGCATTGACGGCTGCAGCACTAATGTCCACATCCAAACCTTCTGCCAATCCTGTATGAAGGTCTACCTTTCCTTGGATTCCAAATGTTTCAATTGCTTTGCCTGTTCTTGCATTTACAGCATAGAGAAAGGAACCGGAGGTGTAGAGAATCCGTTTGTCCTCGCCTTTTTCCCAATAGGTGATTCCCCTGTTGGCACTGATGTTGTACCTTCGACCATCCGCTATAGGTTCAAACTTCCAAAGTTCCTCCCCCGAGGCAGCGTTCAAGGCAAAGAGGTTGAGTTCTGCGGTGGTGCCATACAAAATACCATCTTTCACAATGGGCTGGCACTGGATGGCCTTCGGTCTTTCGGGAACCTTTCCATTCACATAGTCACGGGCATCATAAACCCATGCCACTTCCAAATTCTGGACATTTTCTTTATTGATTTGATCTAAAGGGGAATATCTTTTGTTGCTCCGATCACCTCCGTAGACAGGCCAATCTTTTCCCGTTTCCAAATCAATGTATTCATCCTTTTCCGTTCCCACGGCACATCCGAATACCATAAAGCCTACCAAAACCGACAGCGTCACTTTTTGCATTTTAATTCCTCAAGTTTTTGAAAATTCATTTAACTACGCACAAAAACCTTGAGATTTTTAGTTGGGAAGCCTATATGCCTGACGTGCCAGTAGTACCATCTTGTCATTTTCATCCAACTGGAACACCATAATGATCCCGATATGTACCTTGGCCGGTTGCCCTGCATTTGTGGCATCGGCAGAAAGTATGTGCCTAACAATGGCGACATTTTCCGATATGTTCACACTTTGATCATCATTGGTAATGGAAATAAACTGAAAGGATCCATTGACCACATCATCAACAAACTCTGCCTGGTCCTGTATTTTTCCACTGGAATGGCCATAGCTCAGATTGGTGGCCGTTATGGCATTGAGTGCGGCTTCGTCCCGTGCGATGACAGCATCATCAAACCTTTTAAGGGTCTGTAACACCATTTCCTTGTCCAATTGTTTCTGGTCTGCGGAAGAGGCACAAGATGTGATGACACACACACCAATGAACAATATGATCTGTTTACTTATTCCTATTTTTTCCATAATCAAATCAATAATTGTTCTTTTTAAGATGGTCGTCCAATTCGGCGCGGGTCATCGGTAATTTGGTATCAGGATATTTTTTAAGCCAGTTCAAAAAATCGGCTTTGATCTCTGGTGTCCATCTAGTATCGATTTGACCTGCGGTATAGGTTTTCTCGCGTAATCTTTGGAATCCAAACTCATCACGCAGTGCCACCACTTCAGAGGAAATAACCAATTCTGGCACAAGATGGGAGGGTATGAAAATAGTTCCATGCCTATTGGCCAAAACCACATCTCCAGGCAACACGGTGGCCCTTCCTATACGTATGGGAGCATTTATGGTGGTAAGCATTTGTTGCTGTAGATAGGAGGGGTCCTCATCACGGTACCATCCATTAAATCCTTCTATTTCAAGAAGTCCGCCCAAATCCCGAACACCACCGTCAAACACCACTCCGTTTTTGGAGTTGGCATAAATGGCATTTCCCAAATTGGATCCGATGAGGGTCCCATCAATGATCCTTCCATAACCATCGGCCACATACACATCTCCGTTGACCAGAATCTCTATGGGCCAAGAATTGCTTCCTCCAATGGTGTCCCTTTTTTCTTTGGCTCCCTGCAGCTTTACATATTTATTCAAATCTGGGCGCAAGGGCATATACTGTGCGGTCACCACGCGTCCGGTCATGACTCCTTCAGGGTGGATGATCTTCCAGCCTCCCTCGTATTGGTTATTGAATCCTTTTTGGCGGAGGTAGCCCCAGGCTTCCTCTATCCTTATTTTTTTTAATCGTTGCAAAAGAGCATCCGATACCTTGGGCCTTCCATCGGCAAAACGCTCTCCTTTCCATTGATCTGTGAGTGCTTTTACATATTCCGGGGAGGAGCCCACCTTCTGCGCACTCATACCAAAGGTTGCCATAAAACAGGCCAACAGGGCGATGTGCTTCATCTTATTTTTTTTCATTTTTGGATTTAGTTTGGTTCATCAAAAATTTTAATCAAAGCCCATGATCTTTAAAATTGACCATGGGCCTATCTTTAATTAACTAAACAACTTATAAACAACTTAGCTTCACTACTAACTATAAGTTCTATCATGCGACCTTAACTCGTCCCATTCCTTGGTAGACTTGAAGAAGCTTTTATCCGATGGGTGCAAGTGTTCCTTAACCACATCTTCGTTCAATTCTATTCCAAGTCCCGGGGCCGTCAATGGTACCGTGGCAAATCCCTTGTCTATCATTTTGAATCCGCCCACGGTCGTTACAAGGTCTTCCCACCATGGCAAATCCACGGAATGGTGTTCCAATGCGAGGAAATTTTGGGTAGCTGCCGCACAGTGTACGTTGGACATGAAGGAAACTGGGGTACCTGCTTGGTGCATCGCCATCGCAATGCCATATTCCTCGGCATAATCCCCAATTCTCTTGGTTTCAAGCAAACCTCCTGAGGAAGCCAAATCAGGATGGATGATATCCACCGACCTGTTTTCAATCAACGGTTTAAAATCATTCAAGAGATAGATGTCCTCCCCTGTGGTGGTAGGTGTCTCGATTGCCTGGGTAATGGTCTTCCATTGTTCATGATATTGCCATGGCACCATATCCTCGAACCAAGCCAAGCGATATTTATCCAATTTCTTGGCCAATCGGATACCATTGTTCAGGTCGAAGTGGCCATAGTGATCGGTGGAAATGGGAATCTCGTACCCTACCATATTACGGACATTTTCCACAATCTGGGCCAACTCATCCAAACCTTTTTCGGTAATCTGTATTTGGGTAAAAGGATGCATGGTGTTCCCATAGGACATCATGTTCCTGCGATCTCCCCACTGTGCCAAAACTCCCCTATCGTTTTCCCAAAATTTACCGTTGACCACGGTTCCTGGCTTTCCCCGTAATTCACCAATGGAAACATCCATTTTTAACCAAGTGTAGCCCTGCTCCTTGGTCCTGTACTCAATCAAACGCTTCTGTTCTTCCGGGGAACTGGCTTCAGGGGTATCCGCATACATCCGTACCTTGTCCCTATACCTCCCACCAAGCAATTGCCAAGCGGGTACATTGTAGGCCTTTCCGCAAATATCCCAAAGTGCCATTTCAACACCACAGACACCTCCCGCTTGGCGGGCTGGTCCTCCAAATTGTTTGATGCTTTTGAAAATTTTTTCCACATTACAAGGGTTTTCACCTAAAATGCGGCTCTTCAGGAAAAGGGCATATCGTACATCCGCAGCATCCCTGACCTCTCCCAAACCATAAATGCCTTGGTTGGTTTCTATTTTGATAATGGCCGTACCTCCCATAACACTGGTCAGTGCATAGCGCATATCCGTAATCTTAAGGTCTGAGGGGGCCGACATCCTGCTCACTTTGGAAGTGGTCTGGGCAATCGTGTCTTCGATGCCCAAGCCCATCATGCCGGTCATGGCAATACCTCCCAAGGCTGTTTTCTTAAGGAAATCACGTCTAGCATCCGTGGTTTTTGGGTTTTCGATTTCTGCCTGTCTGGCCAGTTTATAATCGCTTTCTTCTTTTTTGTTCTTTGCTATGATATGTTTTAATACTGATTTCATGTGCATTTTAATTTAGTTTGATTTTACTGTTGGTCCCACCAAACATGGGTATCGAGGTTGTCGGGTCCCATGCGGGAAACAGCCTCATTCAGATTGGCCCCGTTGACTGCAATTTCAGCATTGGGGTACGTTAACCTATTGATAAAATCCCCTGTGATATCCTGTCCAGGATAAGTATTTGGAGGCAATACCGGAAATCCGGATCTCCTGAAATTCGCATAGGCTTCCGGACCATTGAGAAATGAAGAAACCCAGTACTGTATATTGATCAATTCAATATTATTGGTGCCATCCAAAGTATGTGCGGCCACATACGAATCAATATCCGCCACATCTATAGCAGTCTCACTACCATAAGAAGCCATTTGCTCCATATGTGCCCGGATTCCTGCTTCAAAATAATCTTGGGGATTACCTGCGATCCATCCCCTTTCGGCAGCTTCCGCCAATAAAAGTTGGGTTTGCGAATAGGTCAACAGAAACATGGGGGAGCTAATGGTGACCATTCTTCTTCTATCTACCTGGCTAAATGCATAGAAGCTTTCCAAGCCAAGGTCGGCTACTACAGGGTTTATGGATACGTTGTCATACCCCACCGGCATACCGATTTGATCTGTAGGATCGGTAGAGGCGTTATCCACCGTTTGTTCCGCCCCCGAAGCCGCTCCAATATAGCGGACCGCAATAGAAGCCAACCTAGGATCAGAATTTGAGGATAGATAATCCACAAAATATCCAGTCAAATAAAAGTTATTGGCTTCCGAACCATTCAGATAACTACCAATTGGATTATTGAAGTTATTATCGTGGCGTACTACAAAATTATCATCATTGGACTCCAAAACACCCCCATTGAATGCATAAACCGTAGTTTCTTGGGCCAATTGCGGGTCCACTTTTACCAATCGCATGCCAATACGAAGCAGTAAGGAATACCCCAACTTTCTCCATTGATCCAAATCCCCAGCATACATGACCTCTCCATCTTCATCCTCCGCGGTATCTGAAAAACCTTCCACGGCCGCTTTCAATTGAGTGATCATATCCGTATAAATAAACTCTTGGGAATCGTACTTGGGCAATACTATCTGGTCGGAAAATCCTTTGCCTGCTTCGGAATATGGAACATCGCCATAAGTGTCCGTCAATACCATGAAGGCATAGGACTGTACAATCGTGGCCATGTGCAGAAGATTGCTCCTTTCCGGCTTATCTGTCAATTGGGCAATCAAATCACCTGTATGTTTGATCACATTCTCGTAATAATCCGTCCATTGCAATTCGGTTGCACTTCGGTTATCCTGATTGTAGTTGGCCCCGGTCAAAATCCCCGAGTTGGGGGTAACCATTTGTTGTGCGATACCCATATCGTAGATGACCTGTCCGTTGGAAAAGGACAGACCTATGATGGCATTGTTCAACAAGAAGGCAGGGTCAACACTTTCGCTGGTAGGATCTACTGAATTGGTGTTTATTTCGTCGAAATCTTTCTCACAACCAATAAAGAGGAACACAACCATAAGCATTGTTGCTATGATCTTTTTATTGTCTTTCATAATTCTTCTCTTAAAATTTTAGATTTAGATTAAAGCCCATGCTACGCGTTGTAGGTACACCGGTAGATTCCAATCCCGAAACGTTGTCCGAGCTGTAACTGAAAGAATCTGGATCAATATTGTCTACCCATTTCTTTAGTAATAGCACATTATTGGCCACGAGGCTCAAGGTAGCTCCCCTCAAGAAGGAGTCCTCAGGAATGAACTTTTTGAAATCATAACCCAAAGTCACTTGCCTTAATTTCCAATAACCACCGTTGTATACAATGGGTTCAATGATTTGTGAAGACCTTACGACTTCCCAATATCTTTGCGATTCAGTGGCCACGGTATTGGTATCTCCCGCTTGGTTTACCCCATCACCGATCACACCGGTGTCCCTTCCTGGAAGGGTCATTTTGTGCAATCCGTGGCGAACCGCGTTGAAGTTGGTTCCCGAAATCATCTTGTTGCCCAACTTAAAATCTATCAAGAAAGAGAAATTGAAATCCTTGTATTTAAAAGTATTGGTGATACCTCCTATCCACTTGGGAAGGGCACTTCCAAAGTATTGGATCTCATCGGTACGAAGGGCACGGCCATCGTCTCCAAAAATCTGCCTTCCTTGTTCATCACGTTTATATCCGAAACCGGCCAATTGTCCGATTTCCTCTCCAACGACTTGGTACAAAAATCCATTGAAAACGTGATTACCCACTAAAATGGACTCACCAGGGGTATCGGTCAACAGACTGATCACCTTAGTCTTGTTGTAAGAAGTATTCACGTTTACATCCCACCTGAAATCATTGGTTCTGATCGGGTTTAGACTGAGCATGGCTTCCACCCCATCACTCCTACTTTCACCACTATTGATCAAGGTGCTCACAAATCCAGATGTATTAGAGATTTGTGCGGGAATGATCTGATCTATCGTGGTCTTGCGATACACGGCGACATCCAATCCGACCCTGTTATCGAACATTCGAAGATCAAGACCAATCTCGGTTTCCTTGGTACGCATCGGCCTCAAATCAGGATTGGGCAACGTACTGGTATTGGCACCTGCAACAGGTTGCGGATCACCGTTGTTGTTTGGAAAAAAGTTGGAATTAATGTCGTAGAACAACGCATCGGAATAGGGAGGCACATCTGTATCGCTACCCACTTCTGCATAGGCTATGCGAAGTTTGGCAAACGTAAGCCAATCCGGTTGTTCGGCGAATGCATTGGAAACAATATAGCTAGCGGCTACGGAAGGATACAAGATGCTCCTGTTCTCCGGTGACAAAGTGGAAAACCAATCATTTCTTAGCGTGGCACTCAAAAAATATGTATCCTGAAAAGAAATATCCGCTGCTCCGTACAAAGAATTCACGGCACGTTCGGACAAACTATAGGAAGGATCCTTCACACGTCCATTCTGAACCGTATACAAATCACGGATGACAAAATCCGTAACATCCACCCTATTCACATCCAAAGTACGTTTCATCCTGTTCCCGCCCACATTCAAGCCAATGGACAAATCTTCAGAAATATCCTTGTTTGCCGAGATAAGGAAATCCACATTTGTCTCTCTAAACCTTCTGGCTTCCTGTGTATAAGTACCATTCACAAAACCTTCCGGTGCTGCGGCCCTTGATGCCTGTCCTGTTGGGAATCCGTTATAATCCTGCGATCTTGACCAATAGTCCTGACCGCCACGTAATTGCGCGTTCAACCAAGGAAGTATGTTGTATTTAAGGGCAATATTGCCGAAAATCCGGTCGCGCTTGATGTTGTTGAATTGCTCGGAAAGTGTGAAATATGGATTGGTCCTGTTCCTGAACCGAGAATACACATACTCGTTCCCGTTCTCATCAAACTTGTTGGCTTCCAACACGTCCAATGGCATGGAATTAGCCAAGTTGAAGAGTGAGACCGGAATAGTATTGTCCTGTTGACCAACGTTGGGAGGATTAGTGTTTTTCTCGTTGGAATAGTTGATATGCGCCTCAAAGCTCAAGTCATCGGACAAATTGTATGTTGTTCCCAAACTGATGGTGCTCCTGGCGAATTCATTGTTTGGGGTAATTCCTTCACTTTTCAAGTTGGATAGCGATACATTGAACCCGCCTTTTTCATTTCCGCCTGCGAAAGAGATGGAGTTGGTCACATCTAAACCGTTCCTGTAGAATTTCTTGATCCTATCATAAACCGGTACATAGGGAACTTCAATCCCATTGAACAGGATCTGAGTCATACCCGGCTCAAAGCGTTCCCCAAATGACCATTGTCCTGAAGTCGGGTTGGCAGAAGTGGGTCGTACCCCATTTTCACCTTGCCCATATTGGTATTGGTAATCCGTAAAATCCAAAGGAGTATGGTTGGTCACATTTAAATTGTAAGTAATCCCCAATCCATCACCTGATCCACGGCTCTTGGTGGTGATCATGATTACACCGTCCTTGGCCCTAGATCCATATAGTGCGGCTCCCGTAGCCCCTTTCAAAATGGTCATGCTCTCAATATCATCTGGATTGATACTGGAAAAACCATCACCACCATCCGAAAATACACCATCACTATTGGTGCCCACTTCAGTACTGGTACTTCCTGGACTTGTTCCAAAAGTTGTATTGTCAATAGGAACACCATTTACCACGATCAAGGGGTTATTGGTCCCAGAAATGGAAGACTGTCCACGGATCCTCACCTTGGAAGAACCACCTGGGCCCGTGCTGAGGGACGAAATATTGACCCCGGCCACCTTGCCTTGAAGGGTATTCATGAAGTTTGAAGAACGGTTGACGTTCACCTCATCCGCATCCACCTGGGCCACGGAATAGCCCAATTTTTTGGTTTCTTGCTTTATTCCCAAGGCAGTTACCACAACCTCGTTCAAGTTCTGGGTATCTTCCTGAAGCACCACGTTAACAACGGATGCACCACCAACGGGAACCTCTTTCTTGGCAAACCCGATGGAACTTACCACCAAAATAGCGTTGGGGTTTTGGACCGTGATCTGGTAAAGTCCGTCAAAATCTGCGGCCACACCATTAGTAGTGCCTTTTTCAATTACGGACGCACCGGGAATGGGTGCCCCAGTGGCATCCGTTACTTTTCCCGAAACCGTGTTTTGCACCGGGGCGGTTTCAGCACGACCCGATTTGGAGTTAGGAGCCTCCAAAACATTAGGCCTAAGTTTCAATACAATTTGTTGTTTGTTGAAAATGTAAAGAATGTTGGTTCCCTGGAACAACTGATCTAAAATTTCAGTGATCAATTGTTGATCTGCCGACACCGTAACCTTGCGGTGGGTGTCGATTTTTTTGTTGTCGTAAAAAAACTTGAATTCCGACACAGATTCAATCTGCTCGAACACTTGCTCAATCTCCACATTGTCCATGGCCAACGTTAGTCTGGTTTTCTGTGAATAGGAATTGGCATGTGTCGAGAAAAATGAAACTATAAAAAGAAAAACGGTCAGTTTCACGGTTAACGACAGGTTGTTAGTTAAACAAGGCAAAGTGCGCTTGATGTAATTTTTCATACCTTTGTAATGTTTTTAGTTAACTTATTTTTTAAGTTGATAATCTCAATCGGGAAGATGTTGCAGCATTTCCCGATTTTTTTATGTGCATTTATTTCATAGGCGACTCCTGGTTTTGGTTATTTAATATGGTTATTTGCTTTCCTTCTATTCTATATTCGAATTTGGTTTCCGATACAAAAGTATTCAGCACCTCTTCCATGGATTCCACATCAAATGTTGCGGTGAACGTTCTATTGTTCAGCGATTCATTTTTGTTATCGATGATAACTCCATAATGTCTTTCCAGTTTTTTGATGATTTCCCTGAACTTCATTCCCCTCAACACCAATTTGCCCTGCATCCAACTGGTATATTGGTCCGTATCCACCTTTTCCATCTGTGCAGATTTGGATTTCTTGTCCCACTGGGCCATGTGCCCTGGTATTAACAGTAGAGAATGATCTTGGTCCAAATCAATGCTCTGGTTGGCATTCACTTTTACCGAACCTTCCACCAAGACCGTGCTGATATCTTCTTCCTCCGGATAGGCAGAAACATTGAACTTGGTTCCCAATACCTCTACATCCATATTATCACTGGTCACCACAAAGGGATGGTCTTTGTCCTTAGAAACCTCAAAGAATGCCTCGCCCTGCAAATAGACCTGTCTCTTTTTTCCAGGAAGGAAAGTTACCGGGTATCGCAATGATGAGCCTGCGTTTAAGTAAACATGGGAATTATCGGAAAGTATGATATCGAAACGCTGGCCGTTGGGAATCGTCAAGGTATTGTACACCAGTTCATCCATGGTTTCATTATGGGTATAGTTCAATTGGCGGCCACTTCTTTGTCCCAGTTTATTTCCTTGCTTGTCCACAAGTTCTTGTTGGTCAGAAGATGAAAACTCAATTTTTTCACCATTGTCAAGTACCAACACAATTCCCTGCTGCGATTGAACCATTTCCTCTACAACCTTTCCACTTTTGAAATTGACGCTCCAATAGAAGTACCCAGCAGCCAGTGCTATTATCAAAATGGCTGCATATTTATAAGTGCCCTGCAGCATTCCATGCTTATTTACTTTCTTGTTGGAGGTATACCTAAGCATTACTTTTTTCCAAGCATCCTCGGCATTCAATTCTGTCAATGCGGAAATATCACCGCCATTGTTATGAAAATTTTCAATGCTTTGAAACAGGAATTGATTTTCTTCAGATTCCGACAGCCATCGCTCTAACTCGGATTTTTCCGAATGGCTCAATGTGGAGGTCAGATTTTTATGCACCAAAAAGGCAATTTCCATAAGTATTCTGCTTACCGGTGCCTAGCACCCTTTACCTATAGAATTATGAAAACAGAAAAACGGGTAGTGGTTATTTGTTAAAATTTCAATTTTTAACACTTAAAAAAGCAACAACGGCAATAATTAAGCTAAAAAAATGAAATCCACTTAAGGTGTGACGGAGAATTTTGAATGCTTTTTTAAGGTGGTACTTGACTGTATTGGTTGAAATTCCCATAATGTCCGCCGTGTTTTGGTACTGTAATCCTTCAATGATGCACAATTCAAATACTCGTTTACTTTGCTCGGGCAGAACATTTAGGGCCATTTGAACCTTTGCCTTTTCCTCTTGATAGATCAATTCTTGCTCATAGGATGTATCCAACAATGAAATGGTCTCATCCAACTTATGGACTTTTTGATCCTGTTTTATCTTTTGTAAACTTGCATTCTTTACTGCAACCTTAATGTAATTGGAAAGTCCTTCAATCTTATATACCTCTTTTCGAGTTAGCATTTTTACCATTACATCTTGGACCACATCCTCCGCAGCTTGCATGTCATGAAGGTAGGCAAACGAAAGAAAGCACCATTCCTGATAGTGTAGTAAAAAGATTTGTTTTATGGTCTCGTTAATTGGTTTTTTCATTTATCAAAAAATGCACCCAAAAGCATGAGGTCGTTTTCTATTGTGAAATAGATAAAATAAGCGCTAAAATTTTGAAAAATCCATCTAATATATTCAAATAATTCTGAATATGTAAAAATAGACCCGAAAAGAATTAAGATAAACTTCTGCTAACCTTTAATTTATTCTTTTTTATGAAGTGTTTTGTGGAGAGGCTTTTCTGAAGAAAAGTGGGCGTTGGATCATTGTAAAATCCCTATATGAAGTAATCTATTGGCCGGATAATTTAGGTTCCAACCAAAGCCAACCCATACATAATAGGAACAGAGCATAAAACCAAACAGGTGCAATGGGTTGAAGGATTTTGGTAAGTGCAATGTCTTGTTCCAACCCATTTTCATTGATTCCAAATTCCTTAGTATTGGCCATCATCCTTTGTCTCTGGGAAACCGTTTTACGTTCATCTCCACTAAAGACATAATATGGAAACGTAGCAATGGAGTCTTTTTGGATTTCCAATTGGTTCCAACCTGGTTTCCTTGGATATGTAGTGCCTTGCCAATAGGAAGAAACTTGCAAATCCTGTTGTAGAGGAATCAAGGCTCCTTCTGTCTGCGCTTGTGGTGTTTCCAAACGGGTCCTTACATAAAATTGAAGAGGTTCGTCAATATGTGGGATTTCAGTCAAGGACTCCCATTCGGCAAGTTTTTCACTTTTCCGGACAATCCTGTCCAAAATTTTGGTCCATAATCTGGCATACAATCCTTGGTCTCCTTCCAAAATGAGTTGATAACTGTTTCTCAAGACCGAGCTGGCCATCTTGCCCTTTCCCCTTACCAAATAAGAAGCTATCGTCACAGAATCCATTAAAATGGATTGGACAGGAAAATCTTCCCTGAACATATATGGGTATTTTTCCAATGTACGGGAGGACCCACTAAAACTTACTTTCTCCGGATAATCCACATTGAACTTCAAAAAAGAGTTCTTTGAATTCTTGAAAAGAGAGGTATTGGGCTGTACAAAAAGCCCCAACCCATCCACCTCAACACTTTTTTCGAGTGCCGTTCGTGAAGAGGCGCTTAAATCCGCATACGAATCAGCATCGATAATGAGCAGGTCAACATCCTCTAAATCCTTTTGGGTGAACTGATAAACAGGCTTGGAAGCGGTGTTGAAATATTCAAACTTGTACTTGTTCCTGGTGAGTTGTGATCGCACCGAAACCTCATGCCCCATTTCTGCCAGAAAATTTTTGAGGTATTTGGTTTCAAAAGCAGGAAAGTCATTGACCATCAATACTTTTAAAGGCCTCATATTCTCCACGATTATGGGCAAGGGCTCCTCAGAAGCTATTGTGCCGTCCTGATCCTTTTCCACCAAGGCATAAACAAATCTTCCACTGGCTTTGGGGCTGGCCGTAAACTCCAATTCTTGACTCTCTGTTTCTTCAAAAAGTATGGAATCCAAAGGATTCCCCGCGTTGTCAAGCAGTATTGCCCAATGGTCTTTTTCCGGTTGCATATATTCGGCCCGAACATGTAACGCCTCACCCAAATTAATTTGTTTTTCATGCCGGATCACGGACCAACCTGAAGTTTCACCTGCTCCTAAAAATGTTATCGCCCTATCCTGCATTTGCCAAAAATCGAAGGGTCTTAACCCATTCCCCAAAAGAAACAGGGAATCGGCTTTATCTGTTACCTTCAAGATTTCTCCCGGAGCATATCGTTCCACAGGAATGCCTTTATATTTGGATCTCAAACTGTCCAACTGCGCTGATCGGAATCCTTCTGTCAACACGATTCCCCTGCCTTTGGCTTGCTCCATTGGAAGTGCTGGCTTTAACATCATCAACCCCAAACAGGACAACCCGGTAAAGGATGTCATTATTTTTACCCAAAACCTTATTTCCCTGCGTTGCGACCATTCCTTCCAAATAAAAATGGTCCATAACAACGCACAGCCCAATAGTACTGGCCATAGCAATTTTGGGTTCAACAAGGTCGGCCCATCAGTCATTTTTGCCCAATTCATTTATGAATAACCTATTGATCTCATCGTCATATTGCTCCATCTTTCCCGGGTTGTTTTCAACCTGTGGCAGCACTGAAAGCAATCCTTTTTGTACCTGGGTATAATTCTCCCTTGTTCTATTGACGGACTTATCCAAATCCCTTAACCCTTGGAGCACTTTCAGATATTTTAGAGGCTCTTCCACCGCCTTTTTGGCCAGTTCGTTACCTGCATCTTGAAAAAGTACTCGATCCATTTCCGTAAAATTGGACCCTTGGATCAGTTGTTCCAATCTTGATACTGTTTTACGGGAAGAAGCAAAGGACATCTGATGATCAAACTCTTGTTTTTTGTCAAAATTGGTGATGGTCTCAATGTTACCGGTCAATCTTTTTTCTTCCTTGATGGGAGGTGGGTCAAAGCCGATGCGGTGCACATAGATACGGGCACTGTTCTTGATTTCTTGAATGATCTTTAAGGCCTTGTACTGATACGGCAACGATTTTTCAGGTTGGTATAATCTTAGGTAGAGTTCCGCATCCCACATAATGCTCAGGGCATCCCGAAGCTTGGCTTTCAACGATTTTTCAAAAAGGGTAGATTCCTCAGGATCGTCATGATTGTGGAGGTAATCGTGCAAAGGATCTTCCTCTTCTTCTCCTCCTTCTTCATTATGCCCTTCATGTTCTTCGACCAGATTGTGTTCGTTGTCACTATCGTGTTTATGGCTATAGGCATCCAGAAGGTCTTTCTCTTCTCCTTCCTCTCCCTCGTGTTCGCTTTCAACGGAGCTCACCTGACCAGGGGCCGCCTGTAATTCGGTTTCATCGCCCATGAACTGACCGTATTTTAACCTTAGGGACTTCTGGTCAAAGCCCAGTTCATTGCTCTTGAACTTAAAATCCTTTTCGGGGAGATTCGGTTTGTCCTTGATCAATTTTTCGGTATCGATGATCAACTGTCGCTGACTTCTAAAATAGTCCGGCATTTGGTCCACACCCAAGGTGCTTTCCACGGCAAAATCATCGGTAATGGTATCGCGAATAACAGCAAAATAGGTCTCACTTCGCGAAATGTTAGGAGATGGAATTTTATTGTCCAAGGCCTCCACATAAAAATAAAGCTCATCCCCCGGGTCCATTTTCAGTTTGTCTAGATCCAGTAGCTTTTTCAGTTGCAGTTGTTTTTTTCCTTTGGAAAGTGTACCGTCAAAACGAATGGTCTCCTCACGAAACTTGACCGATTCCCCTGAACCCTTGCTCACTGTGGCTACAATGTAGGCACCATTGATTCCAAAATCGTCCGAAACCTTAGTGTTCAGAGGCAATTGCTTGACCTCGTTGTATTCAAAATAGCTGTATTGGTCCAATCCGTCAATTTCAACCAAGGGAGCTTGATCTTCAATGGCTTCCATGGAATATAGATCGGTCACAAATTTGTTGCCGTTTGCACCCTCAAAAGAAAAACTATAAAACCCGGAAGCTTCCAATGTTTGGGAGAGGATAAAACCTCCATTCCTTTTGGTCAGGGAAAATAATTCCCCCATACGGTCCATTTGAACATTGGAAACTTCCCCGTCAAATTCCAATTGCCACGAAATCACAGTACCAGTTACGGCGCTAATATTCGGGTTCTCCGTACTTATGATGGCAATGCCGGTGTAATCAGGTTGATTGATGATAATCTTGGTCGAGCTAAGTTTTGGAATTGCTGTATTGGTTTCCACGGAATCCAAAGGAGCAAATTGTATGTTTTGAGGGGTTGAAGGTGTTTTTGGATTTTGCTGAAATTCCTTCAGCATAAACTGGATGGCCAGTCCGATCATGATCAACCCGAACATCGCCATGGCCGCCATGGGTAACTGATGCGGAGGTTTCAATTTGGTTAGGACCGCATCCAATTGTGTTTCCACACGATAGCGTTGCAACTTGGAAAGGTTGGAAAGTTCCGATTGCGGTAGCATCAACAGACCACTGCTATAACCAGCTTCGGGCACATGGGCATCCACGTAGGCAACCGTTTGCTCCGCAGATAATTTCCAAGGCTTGAAAAGTAATAAAGCTACCGCCATGCCCACTACAAAACCTAAGAACCCAAGGTAGAAACTTTGGCTCGCCAAATAGAAAAGACCGGCAACGCCAACAGCGTACAGAGCACATTCCGTGTATTGCATTTGCTGCCATCGCCTTTTAAAGTCGTTCAATCGCTTATCCCCCATCATTGTCTTTTTACATAAGCGGTTACACGTTCCGCGATCATTAAAAGTACCAGTATCCAAAACACCCATTGGGATACATCCAACAAGGTTGCCCGTTCCTTTTTCTTGGGTTCACCGACATAGTTGGGCTTTAGTTCGGCAACGTCCATTTGGCGCTGATCATATTGGGTTACCGATGGTGTTACGGCCGCATCCAAATCCAAAAGGCGTAGCAATTGTTCCGTAAAATGCTGTTCGGTGGTATTCTCTGTGTTCAATTTTGAAGTGAGCCAATAGACATTCTGTTGCTCGCTTTCCTTAATCAATTTGTTGGACAATATATCTTCTTTGAATATCAACCATTTACCCTGTTTGGGCTCCCAATTCTCCTTGCGAAGCCAAATGTTCAATCCGACTTCATTTTCAACATCAGCATCAACGCTTTGGACCTGGATTTTTCGATCCAAAAACTTGGAAAGCGCACGAAAGGAAGCCTCCAGATATTGCCGATCCGTTTCGAATTCCGTATCCGCCATGATGTTGACATATACCGTATCCAAATCCAACACGGGTATGGTTTGTATATTCCCATCGACCTCCAATTTCAAACTATCCTCCTGCACGCTAAATCCATCAGATAGTGTTTGTTTTTTGAAATAGGTGGTTTGTCCATTCCCCTGCAATGAAACCAGTTCCATCTCTTTTTCTCTTTGATAGGCCAAGAATGGCTTTCCTGCAAGCGTGTCCGACTCCATCACCACCCAATGAATCTTTTTATGGGTTTTGGGTCTCCTGGATTTGATCCCTTCCGCGTAGGCCCTGGTGAATACCACAATGCTATCCGAGGCCAAAGAATCCATTCGCTGCACCAACTGCCAGTATGATGGAACCATAGGTTCCGATGGTAACTCCATATCGGTTTCCCATTCTGGAAACCCTTGTTTTAGGAGCAATACCCGTGAGGATTCCCCAAGACTATCCAACAACCCCACCAACGAGGAATGATGGGCCAAAGAAGGCTCTACTAAATACGTAATCTGTTTTTTATTGGGTTTGATGCGCCATTGTGGACCGGCCATCAACAACACCACTAATCCCACAATCAACATCCGAAGCAACAATAACAACCATTCGTTCAGTTGAATGCTACTGGATTGCCTGGAATTGGATTCGTCCAACAATTGAACACTCCCAATTTTAATGGTCTTGGCCTCCTTTTTACTCCACAAATGAATGGCCAGGGGAACTAAAAGTCCCAGCAATGCCCATAAATATGTCGGATGGGTATAAACCATTAATTGAGTCGTATACGTTCTTTTAAAAATAATTGCAGGGCGTCACCCAAATGGGCATCCATGCGAAATACATAATGGCTAATGCCTTGGGAAAGCAATCTTTCCTTGGTTCTGGCAATTTTATCTTCCAATGCCTTCAAATAAGCTGCTTTGGCCTTATTGACATCTACCTTGACCTTGGTCCCGCTTTCCAAATCTTCAAAAGTGACGGACTTTTTAAAATCAAAATCCATTTCGTTGCCTGCCATGATCTGGATGACCACCACCTCGTTGTTTGCCGTTTTCAAGCTTTTTACAAAATCTGAAAGTTCCGTGGTTTCCTCGTACATATCGGTCAAGAAGAAAACCAATTCCTTGGTGCCCCTATTGTGTATCCGTTTTGCCGCCACGGAAAGTTCTGGCCATTTTCCTTTGGAAGAAATCTGTAGGAGTTCCAACAACATTCGGTTGTAATGTTTTTGGTCTGCCTTGGGATAGATGCTTACAAAGTCATCTTGGTTCAAGGCAAACAAACCAACGGCATCTCCTTGCTTTTGGGCCAAATGCGACAAACACGCTACCAAAATCCTAGCGAATTCTAGCTTAGAGACCCCATTTTCAGTATGTTCCATGGAGGCACTGGCATCCACAATGAATTTGACCACTACCTGACTTTCCACTTCGGACTGCTTGATGTAATACCTTCCCGAACGTGCCAACATCTTCCAATCCAGCAACCTAAGGTCGTCACCGGGTTCGTAACCACGGTATTGACTAAACTCCATACCAGGTCCCACGCTCTTGCTCCGGTGCAGCCCGGACAAATAGCCTTCCACCACAATACGGGAAATCAGGGAAAGTCCCGACACCGTATTGATGATCTCTGGCTTTAATAGATCGTGGTAGTCCGTTGTGGCCATTATTTATCCTTTGTTTTAACTTATCCCTGTTTGATTACTCAACTTGATAATTTTTGATTCATTAATTCAAAATGATCGTCCTTCTTCCAAATATAAATTAGACAGGTAACGACATTAAAGAAAATCAACAAGAAGGTCCATTCTGATTTTAATTCCTTTTCAATGTTTTTATAACTCCATAGTCTAAATATCAAATAGCCAAGTTGGAATAAAACCAAACTATTTACAATTGGACTTTGGAATTCATATGATACAATGTTTTTTGAAAACCAAGCAATCGATTTGGGGTTGATGAAAGTCCATATATAAACAAGTCCAATAATAGAAGGTATGCTTAGTAATATTTTAGTTAGGCTCTTCATTATTTTTTTAAACTTTCAACTTAGAAAACTTTATTTCCCATCCTTTAATTTGATGGCATCCAAGATTTGTTGGGTCACCGCATCTGAAGTGATGTCTTCGGCCTCAGCCCTAAAATTCACCAAAACCCGATGGCGTAACACGGGCAAGGCAACCGTTTTAAGGTCATCCAAAGAAACTGCCAAACGTCCTTCCAAAAGGGCATTGGCCTTGGCCGTTAAGATCATGGCCTGCCCGGCACGGGGACCCGCTCCCCAATCCACCCATTGTTTCACATATTCCACAGCAGTGGTATCGGGTCTTGTGGCACGAATCACGTCACTCACATATTGGATAAGTCCATCGCTGATGGAAACCTCACGAACCAGTTGTTGCAATCGCACAATATCATCACCATCGATCACCTTGTTCAATTGGGCCTTTTTGGTTCCTGTAGTTGCTTTTAAAATGGCTGTTTCATCTTTGTCTGTTGGATACCCAATTTTGATGTACAGCAGGAATCGATCTTGTTGCGCTTCGGGCAACACAAAAGTTCCGGATTGTTCAATCGGGTTTTGGGTGGCCAAAATGAAAAAGGGTCTATCCAAAGGATAGGTCTTGTCCCCATAGGTTACTTCAAATTCCTGCATGGCCTCCAAGAGGGCCGCTTGCGTCTTAGGCGGGGTCCTGTTGATCTCATCCGCCAAAATGATATTGGAAAAAATAGGCCCTTTGTTGAACTTGAAGAATTTTTTACCCGTGGTATGGTCCTCTTCCAATATTTCGGTACCGATAATATCAGAAGGCATCAAATCGGGCGTAAACTGTATCCTTTTGAATTTTAAATCGATGGCATTCGCGAGGGTGCGGATCATCAAGGTCTTGGCAAGTCCGGGTACGCCTTCCAAAAGGGCATGACCGCCTGCCAAAAAGGTAATGAGCAATTGGGACACAGTTTCTTCCTGCCCGATGATTACCTTGCCTATTTCTTTTTTGAGCGCCTTGAGTTTATCCGAGAGTCCCTCTACTTCGCTCGCAATTTGTTGTAGTTCTTTATCCAAGTTAGTATCGTTAAGAGGTTAGGGCATAAAGGACAATATTCACCCCAAAACGGGTATTGTCAATTTTATACCATCGTTTGTTCCTAAAATCGTAATCCCATTCGCAACCGTAATCCTTGTTGCTATAGAGCACCCCGATCCGTCCGTTGATCATGATGGCCTTGAGATAGTCGTGCACCAAGTCATCCCCCCAACCGTTCAGTTCTTGGGACGTAGTGGGCGGACCGTCCTCAAATTCAAAAAAAATGGAATAGATTTCGTGATCGTTGGGGATTTTCTGAAGCTGCCCCGGACCAAAGATCTCTTCCATCTGCCGTTCAAAGGATTTGGCAAAAAGACCATCAATGTCGTGGTTGCAATCATCGGCAAAAACAAATCCACCGTTGCGGACGTATTTTTCAAAGTTTTCCCTTTCCTTTTTGGTGAACTGGACCAACTTATGCCCCGAGATATAGCAAAAAGGACTTTTGAAAATATCGTCGCTCGCCAAAGTGATGATCTTTTCTTGGGTGTCCACTTTTAAGGTCGTGTACTCGACCAACGAGTTCAGCAGATTGGAGGGCATACGTTGATCCACGTCCCAATCGCCGGATTCGTATTGTAAACGGGTGAAAAAGAATTCGTTGTCCAAAGCCATAAAGGTTGTAGGCTAAACCATTATCAAAATAAAAACTGGCGGTTACGGAACTCCCTTAACCACCAGTTTGTTTTTGTCAAGATTTCTATACGGCGTCCGAAAGACTGGTGAACGTAAAGTCACGAATCTTCATGTAAGGAATCAGGTTACCGTCTACACGGACTTGCTTTCCTAACGACTCAAGGTTGTTGAGCATGATGATGGGACTTTCGTTGAACCTGAAGTTTTTAATAGGATGTTTGATCCTACCGTTTTCAATATAGAACGTTCCGTCACGGGTCAATCCGGTGTAGAGCAAAGTTTGGGGATCCACACTGCGGATGTACCAAAAACGGGTCACCAAAATCCCTTTTTTGGTTCCTTTGATCATATCCTCCAAACTTTCATCGCCTCCTTCCATAATACCATTACTTGGGAATGGAACGGGATCTACTCCTTTTTGTTCCGCCCAATAGCGATCATAGGCGAGGTTTTTGACCACACCATTTTCAATCCACTTCGTCTTTTTCAAGGGCATGCCCTCCCCATTCCAAGTAGCGGTAGGCACATCAGGATTTAAAGGATCGGACCAAAGGTTGACGCGTTCATCCACAATTTTTTGGCCCAATTTATTTCCACCATCAGGAGCGGACATAAAGCTACGTCCCTCATCAGCAGACCTCGCATTAAAGGAAAATATCATATTCCTCAACAAATCCGATGCTGCGGCCGGCTCCAAGATCACTGTGTATTTTCCTGGTTCGATTGCTTTGGCCTCTCGGGACATCACTGCCTTGTCAATTGCTACTTGGGATGCTTCTGCTGCGTCAAATTTGGTAATGTCGTTATAATCCCTGGTCACCCATCCCGAACCAGTACCATCATTGGTACGCATGGTCACTGTAAAATCCATATTGGTGGATTTGTTATAGGCAAACAGACCATTGGAATTGATCATGGCCGAAAAACGGGCACCATCGTTCAAAAATCCTGCGGCGGTCACATCTTTGGCTGCAGCCGGAACAATGCTTTTACTAGCCACTTCAGCCCTAAATTCAGGCGTAGTGTTTGCGGTGGCCTCCACGTAGGTTATGGATTCATCGTACACCTGAGGGCCCAAAGGTGCCATAAACTCTGGATTTTCAGGTGACAGATTCGCCAATTCCTCAGCCCTTCGAACCACTTTTTCCAAAGAGGCATCATCGAACTCATCAATAGTTGCGGTACCTACCTTTTTTCCAAAACTGGATTGTACCACCAAACTCTGACTGGATTGGTACCCTGCGGTGGATACCGTATTTCGGGCATATCTGATGTTACCACTATTGCTGCCACTAAGGTTGATTTCACAGGCATCGGCCTTGGAAAAGCTCAATGCCTTTTCCAATATTTTTTTTGCTTCTTCTTCTGTATATATAGCCATCGTCTTATTATTTAAATGAAAACCTTAAATGGTCCTACCGGTATTGATCACATTAATTCCGTTAAATCTTGCCGTAGAGCTTCCGTGGGAAACTGCACTGACTTGGGAAGGTTGGCCCTTACCATCGAAGAAGGAACCGAACAACCTGTAATCGTCCTTATCACAAATCTTCACACAGGAATTCCAGAACTCCTGAGTGTTGGATTGGTAGGCCACATCTTCCAACATGCCCACAACTTCACCGTTTTTAATTTCGTAGAACATGGTTCCTCCAAACTGGAAGTTGTATCGTTGTTGGTCGATGGAATAAGATCCTCGTCCCAAAATGTAAATTCCTTTTTCCACATCCTTGATCATGTCCTGTAGGGAATACTTTTCCTTACCGGGCTCCAAAGAAACATTGGGCATACGTTGGAACTGTACATCTTCCCAGCTTTGTGCATAACAGCACCCGTGGGATTCGTTTTGGCCAATTACATGCACTTGGTCCCTAATGGCCTCGTAGTTCACAAGCACGCCATTTCGGATGAGGTCCCATTTTTTGGTCTTCACGCCTTCATCATCATAACCTACAGCTCCCAAAGAGCCAACCTGGGTTTTATCGGCTACGATGTTTACCACATCACTTCCGTATTTGAAGTTTTTGGATTCCCATTTGTCTAAAGTGGCGAAACTGGTTCCTGCATAATTTGCCTCATATCCCAATACCCTATCCAACTCCAAAGGGTGTCCCACGGATTCATGTATGGTTAGGCCCAAGTGGTTAGGTTCCAAAATCAAATCATATTTACCCGCTTCCACGGACTTGGCGGTCAATTTTTCCTTGGCCTGTTTGGCCGCCATGGTGGCATCTTCCACAATATCGTAGCTATTGCGATATAGTTTGATACCTTGTGGACCGACCAATTTTTCGGACTCCAATCCATCCATATACTCATAACCCATACCCATTGGGGCACTCATTGCTTGACGGGTCCTAAATTTCCCTGCTGCACGGTCAATGGCGGTTACGGTGAACGTTGGCCAAATACGATGTACGTCTTGGTCTATGTAGGAACCATCAGTCGAAGCAAAATACTTTTGTTCGTTTACCATGAAAAGGGCAGAGTTCACAAAGTTGGCACCATTTTCAATGGCGGCTGCATTGGCACTCAACAATAGGTCTACCTTATCTGAAATAGGTACTTCCTTAAAATCTTTCTGAATGGGCGTTTTCCAAGAAACTTCCCCGTATGCTTCAACAGGAGCCAAAACTACAGGCTCTTTTTGAATTTTGGAGTTGGCCTTTGCAATGGCCACAGCTTGTTCGGTGGCCTTTTTGATACCATCTTCGGTTACCGCATTGGTAGAAGCAAACCCCCAGGTTCCATTAGCAATCACACGGATTCCGATTCCGAACGATTCCGTGTTCACCACATTTTGGACTTTGTCCTCCCGAGTGAATACATATTGGTTCAAGTACCTTCCGATCCTTGCATCGGCATAGGTGGCCCCCAAGGATTTGGCCGTGTTCAGGGCCACATCGGCCATTTTCTTTTTGAGTGCTACATCCATGCCGGGAGCGAGCAGGGCCTCTGCGGGAATGTTGTTCCCCAAAAGCAATGAAGGCATCATCAGTGCCCCCGTTCCCAAACCGGCATACTGTACAAAACTTCTTCTTTTCATATGTTTCGGTTATCTGATTTACTATTTTTTGATCGATGTAGCGGAAGATAGCATAGCTACGTTCCACACTCCTTTTTCAAGAGGTCTCTAAAAATAAGTAGAGCCATGCTTGTTTTATGTTAATTTTAACCTAAAATCCCCCAACGACAGCCTAATATCCCTAAACGACTAGCTTGGTTTATTGACCAAACAAAATCAGGTGCCATTTTTTAACATTTCCCATTGTTAAAAAATACCTGTTTCATTCAATCTTGATGGCACAATGAGTTTGATCATTTTATTTGTTATGATTTTATGTAATTTGTTACGGAATCATTACTTTTTTTGAACATATCCTTAAAGCATGAAAACATTGGGAATGATAGGGGGCACTTCCTGGCACTCCACCATTGAATATTATAAATTGATCAATCAAATGGCGTCCCAAATTATTGGCGAACAGGCCAACCCGCCTTTGATCATCCATAGCATCAACATAGAACTGATGCGGGAACAGGACCGGGAAAAAATCAATGCTAAATATTTGGAAACATCCCTGAAACTACAAAATGCAGGTGCTGAGGCGATTGTAATCTGTGCCAACACGCCCCATATGGCCTATGACTTTGTGCAACCCAAGATCAAAATCCCCATTCTGCACATTGCCGATGCCACTGGAAGGGAAGTCCAGCGTTTAGGATTGAAGAAATTGGGGTTGTTGGGAAATAAGCCCACCATTACCGGAGATTTTATTTCAAAAGTGCTGAAGAAAAATTATGGGATTGAAACGATCATTCCAGAAGAAGAGGCCATTCCACAAGCGCACCACTATGTTTCCAAAGAATTGACCCTAGGTGTTTTTTCAAAAGAGGCCAAGGCCTTCTTTTTGGAACAGATACAATTGTTAAGAAAAAAAGGCGCTGAAGGTATTATTTTAGGTTGCACTGAGCTGCCTCTCTTAATCAAACCTGACGATATTGGTATTCCAACATTGGCCACCACCGACCTTCATGCCCAAATGGCCGTGGATTTTATCTTTCAAAATCATCAATGACCAATATCCCCTTATTGGAAAACTTGTCCATATTAGGCAATTCTATAGTGATATCCTCCAAAGAAATGGTCCGTTCCACCAATTTTTCAGGTTGGAGTTTGCCCTCTTTGATCATTTCCAGCATGGCCGAATAACGAAAGGCCTGCATACCATGACTGCCCAAAATTTCCAGTTCATTGGCCAAAACTTTGTCCATAGGCACCTTTGGATGTTGATGGTCGCCCGTCATCAAACCTACCTGAATATGTTTTCCTCGCTTTCTTAGGTTGGCCACAGAATTGAAACAGGTCACTTGGCTTCCCAAGGCGTCCAAGGAAACATGTGCACCACCATGGGTGAGTCCTCTCACTTCCTCCACTACATTGCTTGATTTGGATGCATTGACCGTTTTGGTTGCCCCTAATTCCGAGGCCAATTTCAAGGTTTCATCATGAATGTCGATGGCAATGACCTGTGCACCCAAGGCATTGGCGATCATAATGGCGGAAAGGCCCACGCCCCCGCACCCATGGACGGCCACAAACTGACCTCCCTGTACCTTGCCTTGATCTACAACGGCCCTGAAAGAAGTAACAAACCTACAGCCCAATATAGCAGCAGTGATATCCATTATTTCTTCCGGTAGTTTTACCAAATTAATATCCGCGTGGTCCAATGTCACATATTCTGCAAAGGATCCCCAATGGGTAAATCCCGGTTGGGTTTGATTATCGCAAACCTGGTGGTTTCCTGAATGACATTGGGGGCAGGTGCCGCATCCGCATACAAAAGGAACGGTAACCCTATCCCCTACTTTAAAATTTTTGACGTCCTTTCCGACTTCGACAATGATTCCAGCCAATTCATGACCGGGCACATGGGGCAGCTCTATATCGGTATCGTGACCCATCCACCCATGCCAATCACTACGGCAAAGACCTGTGGCTGTCACTTTTACGACCACCCCATGATGTTTTGGTGTGGGATCTACAACATTTTGTAAGGTAAGGGGGCCTTGGAATCTTTCGTAAACAATGGCTCGCATGAAACTTAGGTTGGTTTGCCAACAAAGGTAAAATGAAAACAGTGATTTAAATCATGAAATTGGACAATGGCATCCTTATCTTACCCATGGCATGAAAACGATCAGCTTTTTTGAACCGAAAGCGCGTTATCTTTAACATAAATAGAAAGTTATATTCCCATGCTCTTACCCATCGCCATAGGAGTTTACATTTTGATCGCCCTGATCTTGGTTGTAAGTTTGCTTTTGAACGGGGTAAGACCCAGCAAGACCTTGGCATGGCTATTGGCCATTTTCACCATTCCCGTTGGAGGTGTATTGCTTTATCTTTTGTTTGGAAGAAATAGAAGAAAAAGTAAAATGTTCTCATTGAAAAATTCCGTTACGCATCTTAAGGACATTCCTTATGTTCATTGTGAACCCCCACTGTCTAACAACAAGCGAAAAATAACCCACCTCATACATAAGACTGTTAACTGTCCGGTTACGTGTGACAATGAACTGAGCTTGTTGCAAGATGGTAAAATCACTTTTGAAAGTATTTTTGATGCCTTGGAAAGTGCCCAGGAGCACATCCATCTGCAGTATTACATTTATGAGGATGGTCTGTTGGCGGAAAAGCTTCTGGATATCTTCCAAAGAAAAATTGCCGAAAATGTTACAATAAGACTATTATATGATGGCATCGGAAGTTATTCCCTGAGTAAAAAATACCTAAAAAAATTAAAGGCCATAGGGGTGGAAACTGCACAGTTTCTTCCTTTTAGGTTTGGACGGTTCCTTACCGCCCTCAATTACCGCAACCACCGCAAGATCATTGTTGTGGACAATAAAGTAGGATTTACTGGTGGGATCAACATATCCGACAAGTATCTTAAAGGTGACCCCTCCTTAGGAAAATGGCATGATACGCATTTGAAAATTGAAGGGGAAGCCGTTGATTACCTAAACCGGATTTTCATCACGGATTGGTATCTGGCAAGCGGAATCCATGTAGACATGAACCCTTTTAAAATTGCGCGACCCACTACCTCCCAAGTTTCACTTCAGATTGTACCCAGTGGCCCGGATGATGATTTTGATGTGATGGAGCAAGTGTATTTTTCCATCATCAACAGTGCAGAGAAATACCTGTACATCGTAAACCCGTACATCATCCCCAACCATGCCATACTGCAAGGATTGATGACCGCTGCGCTTAGCGGCGTGGATGTTCGATTGTTGATGTCGGCCACTACCGATATCAAACTGGTGGACTGGTGCGTCAGGGCCTATTACGAGTCGTACCTAAAGGCAGGGATCAAAGTGTATCTGTTCTCCGATGGTTTTTTACACAGCAAGGTAATGCTCTGCGATGACGAGATTGCAAGTATCGGAACCGCTAACCTTGACAACAGGAGCCTGCAACAGAATTATGAGGCCCAAGCCTTTGTTTATGATACCGTACTTTGCCAACATATGAAGAGGGAGTTTTTGGAGGACTGTGCCAAATCCGAATTATTGAATGATTACTTCAAATACAGCCAACGTCCCTGGTTGAACAAATTGATTGAGGGATTTGCCAAACTGTTGAGTCCGCTTTTATAGCGCAAAGGTCTGGTACCCCAACTCATTTTTACAGGTCCTCCCCTCTTCCCAACAATCCAAATTGTACAGGGTTGTGGCCGCAATACGCTGCAAGGCTTCCTTGGTAGCAAAGGCTTGGTGAGGTGTAATCAACACATTGGGCATGGCAATGAGGTCTTTCAGTTTTTGGTCCTCAATGCCCTTTTGGCTAAGATCTTTAAAAAAGATGCCCCGTTCTCCCTCATACACATCCGTGGCATATCCCCCTAGAATTCCTTTTTTTAGGGCATCAATCAAATCTTCTGTTTTTATGATCCCGCCACGGGCCGTGTTGACCAAAAATGAGCCCTTTTTCATCGAATTGAAATGGGAAGCATTGATGGAATGATGGGTTTCATGGGACAGTGGCACATTGATACTAACAATATCGGCCCTTTTGAACATTTCTTCCAAAGGAAGGTATTCCAGGTCGTAATGGTTTTCCAGATATTGGTTTTGGTGAATATCGGTAGCAATCACCTTGCATCCGAAGGCATGAAAGATGTTTACCAATATGGAACCAATCTTACCTGTTCCATATATGCCCACCGTCTTTCCGTTCAGGTCTGACCCGATCAAATTGTCCAATGAAAAGTTATATTGGCTCACCTGCTGATGGGCCAATACCAATTTCCGGTTGAGGGCCAAAAGAAGGCCAATGGCATGTTCCGCAATGGCATGAGGCGAATATTCAGGGGCATAGGCCACCTTTAAACCAATCCTCATAGCGGATTTAATGCTCACATTGTTGTAACCCGTGGCCCGAAGGGTAATATACTTTACCCCAAGTTCCTTTAGGATTTCGAGGACGACCAACGAAGCATCGTCATTTGAAAAAATGGAGATGGCATCGTAACCGGCGGCCATTACCGCTGTGGTGGCATCCAAAGCTTCGGGTACAAATTTGATCTTGTGCCTCTCCCCATTGGCCCTCTTGAGGTTATCCACCTCAAAATCCTTGGCGCTGTAAACCAAAACTTTCATTGTTTTTGTGTTTGTATCAACCTTAATTCAACAGCCTTTTTTGCTTTTTCCTTTTGATCACCTGCGAAACAATATCGAACATCCTATTCTTGGCCTCGCGATATTTTACAAAATAGCGTTCCATTTCTTTTTCGAGGTCGGCATGGGTGTCCAAGTAGGCATTCTCCATCCTCGCTTGGTTTACATCATCGACCATGATCTGAAGTTGGTTTTCATGCAACTGTACTTTTTTAAAAAGATCTATCAACTCTTTTTCAGACTTGTTCAAAACTTCCACAACGGGCTGTACGGTATTGAACATGTCAGAATCGATAATATCCAAGGTATAATCCTTGATCATGCTGTTCAGGAATTTTTGCTCGTCCATTGCGAATTTTAATTCGGAGGACCATTTTTTGGACGCATCGTGTAATTCCTCAGCTGTCAACCATTCCCTAAAGGTCCCTTTTTGGATTTTTGCTTTCATTGTTTTTAGTTTTGGCGGCAAATGGATTTTCCTCCATTTGCCGCAAATTCTTACTTAAACCACTTCGATCACTTTTTTGGGTTGTTCCTTGGCTTCTTCCATTTTAAGAAGATGCAATTTTAAAATCCCATTTTTGTAAGTGGCTTTCACTTCTTTTTTTGGATCTACGGAATGGGGCAATTGCATGGTTCGGGTAAACGAATTGTAATTGAACTCCCTTCGGGTGTAGTCTTCATCCTTTTCGGTTTCTTCTTTGCTTTTTTGAGCAGAAACTTCCAAAAGGTCATCTTTCATGGTAATGTTGAAATCCTTTTTGTCAAACCCTGGGGCGGCAATCTCAATTTCAAAATCATCATTGTGCTCCTTCACGTTCATTGATGGCATGGATTTTTCCAAATTGAAAAAATCATCATCAATAAAAGTGTCTCGATTAAAAAAATCGATCAAGCTTTCATTCCATGGAAATCGCTTTCCGTTTAATTTAACCAGTGACATAATTAAAATTTTTAGAATAATGAATCTTTGTTATACCATATCCAATGCGCCGGCATTGGTACCATATCTCAATCCTGCGGTTTTTTTCGCTTTAGAATCGATCCCGCATAGCTGTACACCTTGTTCTTCAAATTGAGATAGCTCTCGATATAAGCCGTCATGGCATCCTTGAACGCTTGGTGTTTCTGATAATAGTGGGCATCACAGTCATCTGTGGTGCATTCAACCAGTCCGCCTAAATGCTTTTCATGATCGAGAATCGCCTTTTTCAATCGGTTCTTTTCCTTTTTGGAAAGGGCAAATTCCCGCTTAAAATCTTCCAGCCTCTCAAAAAGATTAGGTGTCCTTGGCTCAAATACATAGGAGTTCAACAACCGTTGTATGAAGAGCATTTCGTCATCAATAAACTGTAGGTAGGAGCTCCAGATTTGGAGTTCCTTATGCAAATCCCCTATTTTTCCCAATGTGACCATGACCCAAGGTTTTTAGTTCCAAGGCATTCATCAAGGTAAGGTTTGGTCGGTTTTTTTCAAATGATTTAAATCATTTGGTGGTTATCGATCATTCAAACCAAAGGTTTGTTTTACAAGTGCCGTGAATTGATTCTGGGTCATACTGTCCGCCTTTTCAGTGGCAATTATCTTTTGGGCCAAAGCGGGGTAATGTTCTTCCAGTTCACCCACGAACTTTTCTGGGGCTTCGGCCGGTCCAAAAATGGCCAATTCATCCACATCTTGCAGTTCCAAAGTTATGTTTTCAAAATACCTTTTTAGTTGATGTTTTTCCCGCTCCAGGTATTTGCTGTCCTGCACCACATCTTGTGGCCCCCAGTTGGCCTTGGAACGTGATCCGCCTTTGGGATTGAAAAATTCCAATTCGGACTCTACATTGAAAACACTTTCCCCATCCTCTTCCAAGACCACACCGAGGGCCTCTTTTTTATCCAACCAAATTCCAACTTTTTTCATCTTTTACATTTTTCAGTTATCATTGAGTTCCAAAATGGGCACTTCAGGATCATAGCCTATTTCCTTTACCAAGGGGTTGGACAGAATGCTTCCAAAGAACAGATGCTTCCTGTTCATAAAAACGATCATATCGCAATGTTTGCTTTCCACAAACAGATGGATTCCCTTGCTCACCTTCACGGAGGACAAAAAATGGGTTTCATATTCGGTTCCTTCCAAAATATCGAGCAATAATTTTTTGTTTTCCTCTTCCATCCTATTCAGTTTACCATCCTTATCCCGATCTATGTGCAATACATTGATCTTGGCACCATGCAATTTGGCTATTTCGATGAGGTATTCGATTTCCCGTTTTTTAAAATGCGTTTTGTAATCGGTCGGGAAGACAATTTCCCTTGGAGGTTCTACGGAATAATCGCTTGGAACGGCAATTACAGGACATTCCTTGATGCGTTCCATCACTGATACGGTATTGGTCCCAAAAACCCTAGCCTTGGCATCCGTAACCCCTTTGGTACCCATAATGATGATGTCGATGTCTTTCTTTTCGATTACATTACGTATGGCCTCGGTAAGACTGTTGAAGGTAACAATGGTATGCAGGGTATGCTTTTCATTATCAGGATGCAGATCAAGGAGTTCCATTAAACGGGCCATGCCGTCTTCTGCCTCTTTTTTTGCAGCCTCATATAAAGGTTCACCAATCTCGGGCACTCTCATGCTGTCTAAATTATAGCCAGAAACATGGAATGCGTTCAAAAGGTAAAAATCGCACTTAACGTCTTTGTACAACTCAAAGGCATATCTAATGGCGTTCAGGGCATTTTTTGAATAATCCGTGGGTAACAATGCGCGCTTGTCCATGGCTTTTATGTTTTTCATTAAAGCTACACCCAACTTTGAAAACACACCATGACCTGCATCATTTTGGTCGGTCCGGAAGAATCAAAAAAGGAACCGTTAATTTGGTGTTCAGGTCTTTGATGATTCCCTTACCGATAAATTCCAAAAAGAAATGATGTTGGTAGTAGACCATGCAAAGCATGTCAATGTTCCACAACTCCACAAATTCCAAAATGGTACTGACCTTATCCTGAAATACAGGTAAGACCACTTCTTTGGAAAGGTTCTTGGAAATCGCTTTTAAAAACTTAGCCCTGTGTTTGGCCATAGAATCTGTTCCCTTGCTTTCTTCTATGCTCATAGGCAACAATGTACTATCCATGATATTGGAAAAAAATAAAAGCGCCCTCACATTTTCCTCGGCAATGGCATTGACATAATTGGATACGAAGGCAATTTTTTCCACAGGTTTAAAATCAATTTCCAACGGAACGATCAACACTGGACACTGGTTAACTTCACGCACCAATTGCATGGCATTGTTACCAAACAAAATGTTGGCACCCTCTTCTTTGGCCTTGTTGCCAATTACCATCAGATCAATCGGAAATTCCATGGCATATCCCAAAATTCCCTTGGTCACACTATGGCACAGGGATACTTTTTTGATTTGATGATTGGAATTTTTACCCAAATCCAGCACTAACCTATGCGCCATGGCATCCAACCCTTGCACGGATTCCACTTGTTCGTTTTCTGAAACATTCCCTGCGGAAGATGTACACACATTTACCAGATGAAAGGTGCATTCCTTACTTTTGAACAGCTTAGCCGCATAATACAGGGCATTGTATGAATTGTTGGAAAAATCCGTTGGGACCAAGATTTGTAACATGGCTTAACTTTTAAGATTATAGGGAAGTACCAAAAATGGGATTTGACTGTGAAGACCCATATTCTTAATTACGGGCTCTATAAACAAGCGTTCCAAAAAGGTGTGTTTGTTTTTGACCATGACCAATATTTCGGCGGTCACTTTTTCCTGTATGGCATTGATGGCGATAGCCAACTCTTGATCGGGCACATCGTGAAAAATATGGTTTTGTTCCACCATCAAACCTTCTAAGTGGCCCCTGTTATTTTCCTGTGTTTCCGTTAATCCCTCTGGGGAAGCTACATGCATGATATGGATCTTGGAATGCCATAATCTGGCCAATTTCAGTAGGAAGGCAACATCAATCTTATCAAAATCGACTTCGAGGTCGGTAGGAAATAAAATTTCTCCTGGGGTTGTGTACTTGTAATTTGCTGGAATGACAAGTACCGGAATTTGGGCGCGGTTGAGCACATGAACTGTATTGGAACCGAACAAAATTTCTTTGGCACCTGTTGCTCCCTGGGTGCCCATGATGATAAGGTCCACTTGTTCTTTCTTAGCAAATAACCGGATTTCATCTTCTAGGGTATTGAATGCCGTATGGGTAACAAATTGATGTTTGGGATTGTCGAACTTGGCTTTGATACGCTCCCGGGTTTTATCCAACTGTGCTTCCGCGGCGTACTTTAAATCGTCAGGTAGACCTATTAGGCCCGGACTTCCCAAGGCATAATCAATACGATAAATAGCAGGGGTATAGGTGTGCATAAGGTAAAAAACGGTTGTAGTATTTTCCAACAACCTAGCCGCATAGCTGATGGCATGGAACGCATTTTCGGAAAAATCGGTGGGCAGTACAACCTTTATCATGACGCATTTGCTTTACATCCTACAATGGCATAAAGCTAGCTACCTATTAATCGAAATACTATGATTTCCATCACATTAAAAACCAGTTGCCGTTTTATGTTGATTTATTGATGGATGACATAAAAGGGCACCTTGGTATGAAAACTGATTTGCTCCACCAAAGAATCGAACAAGATCAATTGAATGAAATTCAGGTTTTTGGCTACCATGACCATCATGTCAATGTCTCTACTTTCCACAAAACATTGAATGGCGGACTTTACACTTTTGTTGGTTATGGTGTGGGCACTGTACCGGGCCGGAAAGGATTCTTCCATAAAATCTAGCAGGTAATCCTTATTTGTGGTCTGTTCAGGATTTAGGGAATCATGCCCTTTCATCACATTCATGACCCTAAAATTACCGTCTCCCAACTCCAGCATTTCTGACATAGAGCGTAATATTTCGTGGGAATAGAAAATATTGTAATCCGTAGGAAAGGCAATTTCTATAGGTTTTGAAAACGCTACATTATTGGGAACCACCAAAGTATTGCACTGCACCTTGGTCACTACATCACCAGCATTGCTGCCTACCACTTTTTCTTGTAAACCGGAGACGCCTTTGGTCCCCATTACAATCAGGTCGATGTGTTGCCCTTCCACGTGCTTTTTTATAGTTGGAACGAAAAAGCCATTTTCATGAAGGGAGTAAAAGTAATGGTTGGGGTTGTTGTTAAGTTTTCGTGTGCTTTCCACCAATTCCAGCAACTTTTTTTTGGAGGTCGACGGAATTGTACCCTTTGTCCCGTCAACCGCCTCATCCTCCAAATTGGAATCCAAAACTGAACCCACATACAGCAAATAAAAGCTGCACTCCTTGGCATCGAACAATATCTGGGCATATTTTAACGCGTTGGTGGAGTTTTCAGAAAAATCCGTAGGGATCAAAATATTCTTCATCGGGCTTCTGAATAAGGTCCAAAGTTTAACATTCCCTTAAACACATGGAATGATAAATATCATGCCTATTTTCCTTGAACCCCCAATATCAATGCACCCGCTCCAATGCTGCTTTGTCCAGCACCACAATATTTCTGTTCTCAATCGTAATAAGCCCTTCGTTTTTGAAATCGGACAAGGTCCTGATCAAACTTTCCGTGGCAATGCCTGCCACGCCTGCCAAATCGCTCCGTGCAATTTTTAAGGGACTGTTCTTTCCTCTGTTCATGGCCTTGCAATACATCAACAGGGTCTGTGCCGTTTTCTTCCTAACAGAGCTATAGGCCATTTGCAACAATTGCTTTTTGATCTGTACCAAATCCTCCGCAATGACATCCATCAGTTCAAGGGAAACGTTCTTGTTCTCTTCAAGGATCGATTTCACCTTTTCCTTATGGAGCCCTGCCAATTCCACATCCTCAATGGCCACCGCATATTCTTGGTAAGGAAAGTTATCCGTTAGCGAGGTAAATCCCAAAAAATCGTCTTCGGAACAGACGGAGGTAATAAGTTCCTTGCCTTCTTCGTCCAGACCACAACTTTTGACCACCCCTTTTAAAATGAGGTACACCATATTGGAGTGCTCGCCTATAGTATAAATGGTTTCATCCTTTTTATATGTGAACAACTGTCCGTGGTCGTCAAAGAAATTCTTCAGCTCGTTAAGGGAACGTATGTCATCTCCTTCTTTATGGGTGGCCTTCCGATCCAAAAAGGAGTTTTCCAAATGTTCCGCTTTTTCCAACCGGGAGTAAATGGCGCCTAAAAGTTCTTCCTCCTCAAAAGGTTTGGTAAGGTAATCATCCGCTCCTAAATCCATGCCTTTGCGAACCTCGGAACGTTCAGTTTTGGCCGATACAAAGATGAAGGGAATATGCCGGGTCTGATCACAGGATGCCATTTGTTCAAGCACTTCATAGCCATCCATTTCGGGCATCATGATATCGCAAAGTACAATATCCGGGCGTTCCCTTTTGGCCAGTTCCAGAGCCAACTTTCCATTGGAGGCCGCAAAAACCCGAAACCCCGAGAGTCCCAGCAATTCTTCTACATTTTCGCGTAAAGAGGTGTCATCCTCAACCAGAAGCACTTTTTTCATTTTCCTTGTTGTTAATGGGTATGTGCAGTGTAAATGTGGAGCCCTTGCCCAACTCACTTGTAAAAGTGATATTGGCGCCAAGGTTGTGCATATGCTGGCGTACTATGTTCAACCCTATCCCCGTACCCTGAACAGTGAGTACGTTACTGGCCCTAAAATACCGATCAAAAATAAAGGGTTGTTCCTTCTTAGGGATTCCAAGTCCTTGATCCGTGATAGCAATCTGCAATGCGGCACCTATCTTAGTGGCCTTCAGTTCTATTTCGGTATCCTCGGGGCTATACTTTATGGCGTTGTGCACTAAATTGGAAAGTGACAGGGCCATGATCTTCTCATCAAAATCGATGGTTATACCTTCAATATCCATAGGATATCGGATTCGTTGACCTTCCTTCAAAAGCGTATTGGAGTCGTAAATGACCTCATTGACCAACTTGCTCAATGGGAAATTAGTGATATTGTAATTGACTTTTCCTGTATCCAACCGTTCAATCGATAGAAAATCGGTAAGGATGCTATCCAAATGTCTTACCTTAGACTTAATGGTGTTGATGTGCTTGTCCCTTTTATCCTGTTGATCGGTTTCGGTGTATTTTGACAAAAGCGAAGTGGAAGTCAAAATACTGGTCAAAGGAGTTTTGAACTCATGCGAGACCAAGGACAAAAATTTGGTCTTGAGTTCGTTCAGTTTTTTTTCTGCTGTCAAGGCTTCCCTAAGTTGTTGGGTACGTTCCTCAACGGTGTTCTCCAATTGTTGGGTATAGGTCTTTCGTTCCGTGATATCCAATACAATGGCCACACAGACCTTCCGTTTGCCAATGGCCGACAATTGAAGGTGCACCTCCACCGGATAAAGGCTGCCATCCTTCCGTTTATGAACGGTTTCAAAGTTTACTTTCTCCCTTTTTCCCCCGATCAATGGGGCCACCAATCGTTTCATCACTTCCATGGAGAGTTTCGGTTTAATGTCCAGTACAGACAACCGGTTTAACTCCTCCAGATGATACCCAAGGTTGAGTTGGGCCCCTCGGTTTACGTTGATGAATACAAAGGTTTCGGCATCAAAGACATAAATTTCGTTCAGTGATTCATCAAAGATCTGGAACCAATAATCTATGGTCTGTTCCGCCTTTTTACGTTCCGTAATGTCCACAACAATGGCCATCACATATTTTTTGTTCCCCAGACTGAAGGGGTTCAGGCTTATTTCCAAAGGAAACCGCTGCCCGTTCTGTTGTACTCCAAATAATTCCAGGCCAGGGCCCATGGTCCTTGCCTTTCCTTCCTCAATAAAATCGCGGACCTCATGCCGATGCCTTTGGCGCAATCCTTCCAAAATCAATACATCCAATGGCCTACCCACCAAATTTTCTTCTTGGTATCCGAACATCCTATTGGCTGCAGAATTGGCCGACACAATCTCCTGCGATTCATCAACAATGACCACTCCTTCGGAAATTACTTCCGAAATTACCTTCAAGACATCGTATTTTTCCAATAGTTCCATAGCCACCTTAAAGGTACTGATTTTGGTCATAGGCCGGTTTTTTTTGCATGCCTATCTTTATTTATCAAGCACAGGAAAATAGCAAAATGATGGGAAAAAGTAAGAAACAAGGGAATGAACTGTATCAAAATTTAGGTAAGCTTTTTTATGCCGTTGCAATGGCCGATCATAGCATTCACGTGAAGGAATTGGAAAAACTGAATGAACTGGTCCATGATATTTGGCTGGATATGGATACCGTTGAGGATGGATATGGTACGGACGCCGCCGCCCAAATTGAGACCGTTTTTGAATGGCTCTTGGAATATGGGAAAAATGCTGATGACGTCTATGAGGAGTTTGAACAGTTTTATACCGAAAACAAACCATTGTTTACGCCCAAGATCAAACAATTGACCATGTCCACAGCTAGGGCAATTGCCTCCTCGTTCTCCGGAAGCAACAAAGCCGAATTGATCCAACTTGGCAGATTGGAACTTTTGTTCCGTTCCTGATCATAGTTTGATGGTCATCACGGGTAATTTGGCATGGTTGGATACATTTTCGGCCAAGCTTCCTACTAGAAAATGGGCAAAGCCTTTTCTTCCGTGGGTGGGGATTACCAATAGATCCACATTGTTCATCAAACAATAGTTGAACAATCCTCCTTCTACGGTATGATAGTTATAAAAGTGCACCTCAACGGATTGGTCCAGTTCTCTTTTAAAGTCAGCCACTCGTTTTCTCACATCATCAACTCCCATGAAATTGGCCCCTGCATCATTTATATACACTATTTCAATAGAGGCCGATAACAGCTGTGCAAGCGCGGATGCTTTTTTAAACGCAGGGATACTTTCATTTTCCAAATCCGAGGCAAAAACCATTTTGTTTACTTTAAAATCAAGATGTTGATGTTTAATGACCAAAACGGGGATTTCAGAAGTGCGGATTACCTTTTCGGTGTTGGATCCCACAAATAGATCGGACAAACCACTCGTGCCGTGAGACCCCATGACCACCAAGTCGCAATTTTGCTCTTTGGCCACTTGGTTCACTTCCTTAAAGTCCTTATAGTTTTGGATGATGACCTCAACGGGGATTTCCCGGAGATACTCTTTTTTGGTAATGTCTTTTAGTTTTTTCTTCGCCAATTTTAAATAGTACTTGGCCTCCTGTTCTTCGGCAATTTCCGAGTTGGCCAATACGGATTCAGACATGCCTATCATATGAAGCAGTACAATCCCAGATTCATGTTTTTTGGCCATTTGGGCGGCTACCTCAAGAGCATATTCCGAATACTCGGAAAAATCGGTGGGTACTAGAATTTTTTTCATGATATCCGAAGTTATCGCCATGGGATTTTGTTCTTGAACCAAAAATCCAAAACGCCTATACTTGTGATAGTTTCCATTTGTTTGGATTTTAGCTTAAAAGTAGAAACCATGTCTCCGCAATCCTATGACCTAGGTCATATCATTATGAATACGGAGCAGCCTACCCCAACCTATCCAACTTTCTGCGAAGGGCGACAACTTCTTGCTGAAGGTTCTGTACCTGCTCCAATAAATGGTACACGGCCTGTATCCCTTCTGGGTTTATGTCGAGTTCGCGATGCAACCGCACCATTTTTTCAAGGATGGGCAATTCTTCCATAGGGATGAAGGCTTCCTCTTCAACATGGTCTACCCTCAAAAGTTCAAACTCCTGCATGGAGAGAACAAAGGATTCCTGCACCCCGTGATGCTCACAAAATGTTTTGATCGATATGTAGTTTTCCTGTGCCATGTTTTTATGCTAGGTTGGCTTTTTCAAGGGCTTCAAATAAGGTGCGTTGTTCTGGGGTAAGGTTTTTGGGAATGCTCACATTATAGGTCAAAATCAAATCCCCGAACTGACCTTCCTTTTTATATTTGGGAAATCCTTTTCCCTTTAGTTTGACCTTGGTGCCGTTGTCGGTACCTGGCGTTACCTTTAATTTTACTTTTCCGGTTAAGGTTTCCACCACTATTTCACCACCGAGTACTGCTTTTACCAAAGGAACTTGGACATTTTTGTACAGATCGGCCCCATCTCTTTTAAAAACCGTGTTGTTTGTGATGAAGAAGGTGATATAAAGGTCGCCTGCAGGGCCTCCTTCAATTCCGGGCCCGCCATGCCCGTTGATCTTGATGGTCTGTCCATCTTCGATGCCGGCAGGGATACTTAACCGGATGTTCTTCCCATTCACGGTGAGGGTCTGTTTTTTGGTGGTATACACATCCATAAGTGACAAATGCAATTCCGCATGGTAGTCCTGACCGCGGTAACGAACTTTTTGTCCCCGACCACCAAAGCCAGTGGCACCCCCGAACATGGATTCAAAGAAATCCGAAAAATCCTGGGTAGAACCTCCCGAGTGGGAATAGGTGTATCCTGAATAATCGCCCTGCGGCCTCTGTGCCCTTGAACGTTTTGCCTTTTCAAATTCTTCGGCATGTTGCCAGTCCTTTCCGTACTGGTCATATTTTTTCCTTTTATCAGGGTCCGAAAGTACTTCATTCGCCTCGTTCACCTTTTTAAAGTTCAATTCGGCATCCTTGTCATTCGGATTCAAATCGGGATGATATTTTCTGGCCAGCTTCCGATACGCTTTTTTAATGTCGTCGGTGCTTGCACTTTTATCAACCCCCAAAACCTTGTAATAGTCAATAAAATCCATAGTTGAAATTGTATTCACTTTTTGAAACATCCTGTGATGAACCCAAAATTCTTCCCAAGAAAATTCCTATTCAAATTAAGAAAAAGTTGGGTAAGGTCCACAATGACCGATATCAGGAAATCCTATAACCTCCCTTCCGAAGTTTCTGCCTATTTTTACATAGAGCACAACACCCAACCGCCAAAGTTATTGCTGATGATAGTACACCAGTTCGATCAGACCAATTCCGTTTTGAATACCTTCTTGGCAGAAATGCGCGACATCCATATTCAAAAAGATCCCATGCGCTTTAGAAGGAACATTGAACGGATTGGAGAGGTACTTGCCTATGAAGTGAGCCAATCCTTGGACTATGAGGAAGCCGAAATTACCACACCCCTTGGCAAGAAAAAGACCTACCTATGCTCGGACCAACTGGTGCTTTGTTCGGTATTGAGGGCGGGCCTCCCCCTTCACAATGGACTATTGAGCTTTTTTGACGGTGCGGAAAATGCTTTTATCTCGGCTTATCGCCATCACCCCAACAATGAAGATGATTTTGAAGTAATCGTAAAATATTTTGCGGCACCTTCTCTGGATGGCAAGATTTTGATCCTTACCGACCCCATGTTGGCCACTGGTAAAACTTTGGAGAATGTGCTGAAGGCTTTAAAGGGACATGGTACGCCAAAACAAATCCACATCATATCCGTTATCGGTTCTAAAATGGGTGTTTCCAAGGTAGCTCAGGTTTTTCCTAGGGATACACAACTATGGATCGCTGCCGTGGATGAGGGATTGTCCAGTAAGGGATATATTATTCCTGGCCTAGGCGATGCGGGCGACTTAAGTTATGGGGTAAAATTATGATTTAAAGCCAAAGTTCAATCACCTCGTTCAATTTGGGAATGTGGCAATGCCAACCGAACCTTTCTTGGATTTTTGATTTATAAATTTCCATTGCTGTATTTTCTCCATGAATCAAGAATACCTTTTCCGGAACATTTTGGATAGCGCCCATCCAAGTTAGCAGTTCTTCTTGATCGGCATGGGCGGAAAGACTCTCCAAGTGCATGATATTGGCGTTGATGTCCACATATTTCCCGAACATTTTTAGCTCAGTGGTACCTTCCAAAAGTTTACGACCTCGGGTTTCTTCGGCTTGGTAGCCCACCAACAAAATGGAAGTCGATTTTTTACCCGCCAACTGTTTGATGTAGGTCAATACCCTACCTCCAGTGACCATTCCACTTCCTGCTATCACGATTTTTGGTCTTGGGTCGTCAATGGTTTCCCATGTCTCCCGATAGGAACTGACCAGATTTATATGGTTGCACATATTGTTGTATTCTTCCTGGGAAAGCTTGTGCCATTTTGGATAATGTTCAAATACCTCCAACACGTTGGTACCCATGGGACTGTCCACGAATATGGGAATATTGGGAATCAGGTTCTTGCTATATAATTTCCACAATTGATACATGAGGGATTGTAAGCGTTCCACCGCGAAGGATGGAATGATCAAAGTACCCCGTTCTTTTATGGATCGATCAATCAGTTCGGTGAGTATTCCGGCAACATCTTCTTTCGGGTGCAATCTATCGCCATAGGTACTTTCCACAAAAAGATAGTCTGCCCATTGGGGTTGTTTGGGCGGATTGAGCAGGTCATCCTGCATTCTTCCCACATCCCCTGAAAAAACAAAAAGCTTCCCAAAAAGGTTCAATTCGATAAAGGTGGAACCAATGATATGTCCGTTATACTTGAAGGTGGCATGGCAATTTTCAGACAAGGTGACTGCTTCCCCCTCCTCAATATTTTCAAAAAGATTTAGAGCCGCGTCCACATCGTACTGTGTGTAAAGAGGAAGTGCAGGATGATGTTTGCTATAGCCTTCCCTATTGGCCCTCTCGGCTTCTTCTTCATGAATCTTGGCACTGTCCTCTAAAATGATCTTAGCTATTTCCAAACTGGGGGCCGTTCCTAAAATCTTTCCCGAAAAGCCCTGACGGACCAACAAGGGCAAATATCCGCAATGGTCCAAATGCCCATGGGTCAATAATACCACATCAATATTTGCAACCTGAATGGGCAGGGGTTCCCAATTTTGCAACCTGAGTTCCTTTAATCCTTGAAACATGCCGCAGTCCACCAAGATGTTAATCTGATCCGTTTCCAAATAAAACTTAGATCCTGTAACGGTTCCAGCTCCTCCTAAAAACTGTATCTTAAGTTTGTTCATACCGATCTTACATTACACACAATGATTTCATCTCGCCCAAAATGCGTTCCTTTCTTCCATTGGATACCCCAAGGTGGTCCAATAAAAAGCTGTCCTGCAACAACTGACGGCAAAGCACTACATCACGTTCCAACAAAAAATCCTTTTCCCGATTGCTGAGTAAAGTAGAAACGGTTATCGGATATAGTCCCAACCTATCAATCCGGTCCTTTAGTCCATCCCCTTCTGGGTAGTCCCAACTTAACAAATACAGACCCATACATTTTCCATATTGAATGGCATCCATGGTAAAACGGGTATTGGTGACCACCCAACCCAACGTGTCTTCAAAATCCTTGTCTTGGTTGGACTCAAGTGGACCTTTAACATCTTGATAACGGGAGTTGATGTACAAGGGAACTTTTACATTGCAATTGAGCCCGTCCTCACTATGGAATTTGCATTCAATAATGTTCAAGGTGCCATTTTTAATGGCCAGCACATCAATTTCATGGGAAACGCAGGTTCCCTGTAACACCTCGCCTACCTTGGTACGATACCCGGAATAATGTAAGATCCCACTCAAAAATCGTTCGAACGGAAAACCGGTGGGTCCCAATTCATAAATGGCTTTTTTTAATTTGTATTTGGAGGCATAGATGGACTTTCTTTTTTTCAAAAGGGCAAAAGCACGATTGTGAATTTCCCTAGTGGTGATGCCCGGGTACAGTTCATCCTGAACCATTTTAACGATTTCCTGTACCGTGGTTTCACTTGCACCGCTAAGTCGAAGTGATTTTTGCAACTTATCGATGGAAAACCGAACCTTTTCCCCGGTTGATTTGGTGATGTCTATCTTCTTATGTGCCATAATACTAAATTAAACAACCTAGAGCTTCTTTTTACTAAACCCAACCGCAAGTTGACCAATATCACTTTGCAAAAAAACCTAAAAACTTTTTACTTATACCGATTAAATGAAATGGGCAACACCTTGCTGAAATCATCAGTTTGGCATTGCCCATTCCTCATTACAAAATGAAAGCTAAATGACCTTCATTTTCAAACACCAATCAAAAAACAATCATGATACTTTTAGGATTTTACCTTTTTCATCAGTATACACCCTCATTTTTTTATCGTTTTTGCCAAGGAGCAGTTTATATCGTTCCTTGGCCTTTTTACCTTCGTAGTGTACCATTTTAAAAGCATCTTTTTCAATGGTCCAACCGGGGTACATTTGCGCTACGGAATTTCTCACAGGAGCTGGTGGGGTAACGTTTTTAAGATGTTCCACAGAACTCAAAAGCTCGCCCTTATGGTTATATGTGGCTTCCAAATATCTATCGGCACCTTGGTTTAGGGTCAATTGATAGGTGTCATACCCTGATCCAGGTTTATGGGCGGTATCCACAAAAACTTCCTCATCAATTAATTCCAGCGGGATGGTGGCATACTCGGTAACAGAAAATCCCGGAAAATCCTTTTCCACTGCTTCCACAATGGCAACAGGTACTTCTTTCTCATTCACTTCAGCCTTAAATAACACTTCTTGGGCATAGGTTTGGGCCGACAAACCTGTTAAAACTAAGCCCATAATTAAATTTTTCATGATATAAATTATTTATGTTTTACTTTATTTTTCAGTTATTTTAGATGGCGAATATTCCCTTGGATAAAATATCAAAACCCAGTTTTCCCACTTCTTTTTGAATGTTTTCCACAGAGACCATTCTATTGGTCCGGACCACCAGTTCTTTCGGATATTTTTTGTGGTCGATAGTAACGTCATCAATACCCTTCATTTTCAATAATTGCCTTTTAATCTCGGCCAAATCGTCCATGGTCTCGGCATTGGTGGTAAAGATTCTGCCACGCGTATCCGGCACTATATTTTTTGATAGAAAACTCATCGCTTGTTGTTTTATAGATTATTCTGCTTTTTGTTCGACATAGTTGAAAACTTCTTGTTTTTCCAAGGAGGTAAGCCCTCGATTGAAATCCAACAACCATGCTTCCAATTTTTTTGCTGCAACCTTATCCTGTCCTTGGTTGGACAAATAGGTGCCATCCTTTTTCTGAACATTGATGGATAGATTGACTCCCGTTTCACTAGTGTTTGGGAACAACAGGGTATTCAAGGTCACAGTTTCATTATCCAATGGAGGCAACATTACATCTTTTGATACCATTTGAAGGTCTCCCTTTTCATACCCCAGAATTTCCGATTTGCCCCCGTGCTCCAGAATATACTGTTGCCAATGGTCCAGTACAAAATCTTCGCCCAAACCAAGGATCTCTGTGGTAAAATTGATTTCATTGGGATAGTAGGGCAATTTTTCCTCGATAACGGAATTACTGGCCTGGGCATTTATCATTCCCATGAAGCCCACACAAATTGTATATGTTAACCACGTTTTCATTTTATCAGGATTTATTCATTTGCACTATCTCAAGGGTAGATTCCCTTCCAAAATTTCACTCTCCAAAAAATCGGATGTTTTGGCATTGTGCACTTTTACTTTCTCCAACCATTGTTTGTACTCTTTGCCCAGTTCAACACCTTCGGCATATAGTTTTTTAGCGGTATCCTTATTATCGGTTTTAAGGTCTTTGTTGAAAGCATCCAAGGCTTCCATATTGTTGGTGAACACATCCCTGACCTGATTTTCTTCTTTATTTTTGGTAGATGTGAGCACGTAAAAATCCTCGGTGACCAGATAATTGTGCTTAATGACGAGTTCTGCCTCCAAAATGGTTTCTCTAAATTCGTTCAATTCCACGGTTCCTCCATTTTTTAAGGTGTTGGCCATCTCATCAAGTTTAAAAACTGCTGAGTCCAGTTGATCTTTTCCTTTCAAGGTCAAGATTACCCTACCACTTTCATTGATCAATCCTTGCTTTCCCTTTTGGATTTCTTCTGCAGCTTTCAAATTGTCCTTGTTCTGGACAGATTGTAGCGCAAGTTCAAAGTGGGCATCGGAAATATTCGGGATTTCCAATTCGGTGGTTTCATCTGCCAAGGCAATTTCCTTATTGTCCTGGTTTTTGCATGATACTGATAAAAGCATCAGTAAAATCAAGAATGTACTGTTGGTGAACTTTGCTTTCATTGTAGTAACTTTTAGAAATTCGTACTTCATTTTGTCCACACAAAGTTCCACAAGCAAATGCTCAAAGCCTAGTATTTTCAAGGGATTGGAGTTCGGAATTCAGAAATTCGAACTTTTTTGACACAACTGTCCATTTAAATAATCCTTGAAAGCGAAAGGTAAAACCCAATATGTTATTCCGGTCTAAGTTTGGCAGGCGTAGTCCCCTCAATTTTCTTAAAGGCAGCGTAAAAAGTGCTCTTGGAATGAAAGCCGGCCTCCATACCAATCCCTTCTATGGACAGGTTTTTGCATTGGTCGCTGGAGAAAAGTTCTTTGGCGTATTCTACCCTAAAACTGTTGATGTAGTTATTAAAATTGGTCCCCAACAAACTGTTTATGGATTGTGAGATACGACGTGGGTGTTCGTGTATTGCTTCGGAAACATCTACAATGGTAAGGTCTTCCTTGGTAAAACACCTGCTCTTTACCATATGGTCCTGGATGCGGTCCAATACTTGTCTGAATATTTCCTGCTCATCAGGAGTTTTAATGGTTTTCATGTGTGCAGGGTTTTCCTTTATGATTTTATCTTCATTTTTATCAAGTTCATTTTTGACATTCGAAGGAACATTCAAAATGGAATGATAAACCGGTGAAACATTCTGTTGAGCAAATCCTTGGTAAGAAATCCAATAGATCAGCACAACGTTCACTACTGAATAAACAAGATAAACCGAACGATCTTCAGTGAGAAAAGTGAGCAGGAACAATACACTGAACAAAATACTGGCATAGATAAAATAAGTGGACCACTGCAGGCTGCGATGCAAAATCAAACTGTATTGGTTTTCCAGTTCGGTACGATGGCGAGCAAGCCATCTCAAAGCCAAAATTTGAATGATCAGGGAATACCCCATCCCGAGCAAAAAATAAATTAGCATGGCATTGGAATCCTTGATCCATGTTTTGATATGCAAAGGCAAAAAGAAAACCACAACCCCGACTATCAACTCCAGGAACCCTGGTATCATGGTCCAATAACTGGGCCTTTCATCTTCAAGAATTGAAATTTTTTGAAGGTAGATGTAAAACAAGGGATACGCCAAAAAGTGAAAACTCACTGGAAGAAGAATCAAATGGGGCCATTTTTGCAAAACACCCAGTTCATGAAAAATGTTCTCCAAAGGTTCCAAGGAAAACAGGATGACAAACAGTCCCAAATACACTACTGTCTTCCGCCTTCTTGAATGGATCACAATCAACATGACACCCAGCAGCAACCCCTGCACAAGCCCCAGAGTGTCCAAAAGTGATACTAGGTTGAATGTTTCCTTCATGTGTAACGGGTACTGTTATAACATTTCGAAGATATGCATTCCATGGTGTTGTGCCGCACACAACCAATAACTTTATAAAAGCTCAAAAAGAATGGTATCCACCGATGGATTTAGCATAATCTTAGCATGACTTTCAAAAGGAATACTGCAATCCATAAGTATCTTTATAATGCTACAGATAAATTATTTACAAATCCAATAAATATTAAAAAAATGAAAAAAGTATTGTTCCTTACCGGAGATTTTGCCGAGGACTATGAAACCATGGTCCCCTTTCAAATGCTCTTAATGGTTGGTTATGAAGTACATGCTGTCTGTCCTGACAAAAAGAAAGGTGATACCATTAAAACGGCCATCCACGATTTTGAAGGCGACCAGACTTATTCCGAAAAGCCAGGTCATAATTTCGCCCTTAACTACAGTTTTGCCGATGTAAACCCCACCGATTATGCCGGATTGGTCATTGCCGGAGGGCGTGCCCCAGAATATCTAAGGTTAAATCCAAAAGTTTTGGAGATCACCAAACATTTCTTTGATGCAAACAAACCGGTGGCTGCAGTCTGCCATGGCATACAGATCCTTACTGCGGCCGGAGTGGTAAAAGGACGGAAACTGACCGCCTACCCTGCTGTTGGGCCCGAAGTGACGGTGGCCGGTGGGGAGTTTCAAAGTATTCCCGTGGACGGGGCCTACGTGGACGGTAATTTGGTGACATCCCCAGCATGGCCAGCACATCCTGTGTTTATTCGGGAATTCTTGAAATTAATGGGCGCCACCATCACGATTTAGTTTGAAAAGGGTTTCGATGCCCACAAAACATTTAAAAGGACAAGACCCGATCAGAACAAAAGGTTTTGTCCTTTTCTTTTATGGTTGGGGTCATTGGCCCTCAAAATTTATCGCTAAATTGAAAAGTAATATATGTAGTTCCTACATTACATATGTTGGAGTTTTACTATTGAAGAACAATTATGGAGGTACACAAAGAACTTCGAATGCGATGTTGGATCGACATCGATGGGGAAAAGTTTTTCGGGCCGGGGCGTGCCCAATTGTTGGCCCATATAGACCGGCAAGGTTCCATCAGCAAAGCTGCCAAAGCTATGGGCATGTCCTATAAAAAGGCCTGGTCCATGGTGGATGATATGAACCAAAAGGGGCAAGAACCCTATGTAATACTCCACAAAGGTGGAAACAAAGGAGGTGGTGCCGCACTAACGGAAACCGGAAAAACAATTCTAACAGCCTTTAATGAATTGATGGAAAATTTGAATGAAGCCCTTCGGGACGGAGAGGAAAAAATCCTTCGTTTGGTTTGACCCAAACAGGTCCCAACCTTAAATTTTGACACCAAAACCATGTAGCAAAATCAACCTTAGACCTACATAGAGTACCAAAATACTGGTAAGAATTCCCAAAAACTTGAGATTGAACTTTCGGTTAGAGAGGTATGACCCTAAACTTCCTCCCAACACCACAGCCACTACAAGCTGAAGCATGAGACTCTGGTTCAACCTAAAGGTTCCCGCCACGTGTAACCCGACCAAACCCGAAAGGGAATTGACCAGAATAAACACTGATGCCAAAGAGGCCACAACCCGGGGATTGGCCCATTTCAATAGGTTCAAAACCGGGGAAAGGAAGATACCTCCTCCTATTCCCGATATTCCAGACAAAAGTCCAATACTCCCTCCCAGCAACAGCTTTTTGGTGTTGTTGAATTCCTTGGATTCCAACTTTTGTTTCACGAATCGCAACAACATGAAAATTCCTGCCAAGATCAGGGCACTTCCCAAAATCAGAAAGAAAGCCTTTTGCGAAAGTCTAACCTGGGTGCCCACATAGGCAAAGGGAATGCTTAGTACCAAAAACGGCCAGAACATCTTAAAACTGAACACTCGGTTCCGAATGAACACAAATGTCCCGATTGTGACCACACAAATATTTAGGATGAGTGCCGTGGAACGGATTTCGTAGAAATCGGTAAGGAACAGACTAAGAATGGCCAAATAGCTAGACCCACCTCCAAATCCCACAGAGCTATAGAACAAGGCTATCAAAAAGAAAACTATGGGCAAGTATTCTATAGGCATGTCAGGAAATGAGTTTGCATTTGATCAGGTCTCCTTTTTTGAATTTTTCACCCAATTCAACAAACGCCAAGGCATTGCCCAAAGCCATCGACTGGATCATGGACGAACCTTGTCCATCTAAAATCTGTGCTCCATCAGAAGTCACTCGAGCCTTTAAAAAGGAAGGCCGATCAAAACGGTTTTCATAGTCATGCCTCAGTGGAAACCTATACCAAGGCAGTCCCAAATCTGTATGCCCGCTCCATTTTTGTAGCAAGGGCAACACATATATGAAAAAACAAGTCAACGATGAGGCCGGATTACCGGGCAAAGCAAACGCAAACTGATTCCCTTTTCGACCAAAATACAAAGGTTTACCCGGTTTTTGGAAGACTTTATAGAACAGTTCCTGCACTCCATTTTCCTCCAACGCCTGTTTTACAAAATCATAATCACCTACCGAAATTCCCCCGGAAACAATTAAAACGTCACAGGTTTCCATGGATTTTTGGATACTTTTTTTAGTCTCCTCAAAATCATCCTTAACCTGTAGCTGTTGGGCACATTGAAACCCGAACTGTTCCAAGGCCCCTGCAATCGCAAAACTATTGGATTCATAAATTTGGCCTTCCTTCTTCGGTTGACCGGGTTTCACCAATTCATTTCCTGTGGTGATCATGTGAATCCTCGGTTTGGAAATCACTTTCACTATGTCCAATCCCAAACTTCCGATCAATCCTAAAGAAGAAGGATTCAGCACATGGCCTTTTTGAAGCACCAATTGTCCTTTTTGGAGTTCGGCCCCTTTTTTACGGATGCTTTGCCCTGCCTTTGGCATTTCATCCAAAAAAAGATGGTTTCCCTGCACCTTGGTTTTTTCCTGCATCATCACTGCAGAGGCACTGGCAGGAACCTTTGCCCCAGTAAAAATTCGGACCGCCTCACCGTCTTTTAGCGCTGTCTCCTTGGTATCTCCCGCGGCAACTTCCCCTACAATTTCATATTCTAAATAAAGCCCACAAAGGGCATACCCATCCATGGCCGAATTGTCAAAAGAAGGCATATCAAAAGGAGCCACAATGTCTTCGGAAAGGGCAAGGCCCAAAACTTCCTGAAGCGGTTTGGTTTCCACTTTTGAAGTTGTTTCTTGACTTTTAATGCTATTTAGGGCTTCTTCTATGGTTACCATTATCCTCCTATTGATATCATGGAACGGTTCTGTTCGTAATGTTCCTCCTCCATTTTTACTTCCATACCGTCCCGTGAATGCTTTTTGGATTTGATGGCGTTGATGATGATGTCATCCAACTTTTCACCATTTCGTAAGGGTGATAGTAAATCAGTCTCCGAAGTGGCGAACAAACAGTTTTTCATTTTTCCATCTGCCGTAAGCCTGATCCTATTGCAATCATCGCAAAAAGGATTGGTGATGGTGCTTACGATACCGAAACTGCCTTTGTGGCCCTTCACTCGAAAATTGGTAGAAGTACTGTGCTTGGGGTTTTGCAGTTCTTCAATTTCACCAAAACTGGAACCGATAGTGTGCAAAATTTCTTCCCTTCCCACACCCTTGTTCCAATCCCATTTGTTCCCCTTGAATGGCATAAACTCTATGAATTTGACCACTAAATTTTTGTTCTTGGTCAATGCAATAAAATCATTGATCTCGTTATCATTGACCCCCTTGATCAGGACCACATTGAGTTTGAGGTCCATATCCATCTCCAAGGCTCTATTCAAATTGGCCATGATGCGCTCGTAATAATCCCGCTTGGTGATGAACACGGATTTGGCTTTATCCAACGTATCCAAACTAAGATTGATTTTCCGAAGGTCAATCTTTTCAAACAGGTCAAGATATTTATCCAGAACGATTCCGTTGGTCGTCAACTTGAGCGTTACTCCCAACTTGGACAATTCTTCCACCAAAAAATCAAAATTCTTCCGAACCAAAGGTTCGCCACCCGTCAAGCGAATGGTATCCACACCCAAATCCCTAAACGTACGCGCCATCTCAATGATCTCTTCCAAGGTCATGATGTTGGGCTTTTCAATCAATTCGATACCTTCTTCGGGCATGCAGTAAAAACAGCGCAGGTTGCACCGATCCGTCAACGAAATCCTCAGATACGTATGCGGCCTACCGAAATTATCGATTATTTTGGGGGTTCTTTCAATCATGTCGTTTTCCTTCTATCACCTTAAATGCATGCAACACATGGGGGAAAATGGCTTCCATGGACTCGATTGCCCCCCGGGCCGAACCTGGCAGAGCCAGTATCAATTTTCCGTCTTTTATCCCTGCCACGGAGCGTGAGAACATGGCATACGGCATACGGTCCTGACCGTAGCTTCGCATCTGTTCCTCCACACCTTTCAATCTAATCTCCAATAAGGGTTCCAAGGTTTGAGGCGTTACGTCGCGAGGGCCCACGCCCGTACCACCGGTATATATGATGAGGTCCGATGAAGTGGTCTCCAAAATTTTCACAATCTCCGATGGTTCATCCGGGATGATGGCTTTCATCGTTTCCATTCCTAAATCCTGAAGTTTTTGTATGATTCCTTCTCCCGCGGTATCCTCTCCTTTTCCTTTGGAAATGGTATCGGAACAGACCACCACATGGGCCTTTAAACCTTCACTGTTTACTTTATAGGATGATTTTCCGCCCTTCTTCGATTTGAGTCGAATGGTTCCGATTTCCACATTTTTATCGATGGGTTTCAGCATATCGTACATGGTGAGCGCCACTACGCTGGCCCCATGCATGGCCTCTACCTCTACCCCTGTTTTATAAATGGTCTTTACCGTCAGGGTGATGTAAATCTCCAGCCCTTTGATTTCATATTCAATCCCTGTGAATTCAATGGGCAGAGGATGACAATCAGGCAAAAGGTCTGGTGTTTTTTTCACCCCCAAAAGTCCGGCGGCTTTGGCCATCTCGAACACATTTCCCTTGGGAACCCTATTGTTCTTTAGGGCATCGATGGTTTCTTGGCTGCTCGTTTTTACGATGGCCTCTGCGGTAGCTTCCCGCAGGGTGTTCACTTTGTGTGTTATATCGACCATTTATTTGTTTACTTTCCATTGATGGGTTTCATCCTCGAATATTTCCTTGCCGAAGATGGGTACTTTCGCCTTGATTTCCTCCACAAAATAATTGGTGGCCTCGATGGCGGTCTTTCTGTGGGCGGACGAGGTAAAAACGAACAGGCATAGTTCCCCTGCCTTCACGGTGCCCAAACTATGGTAAATATGGGCGCAGGTAATATCGAATTTTGCAAATGCCGCTTCCCTTATCTCGTGGAATACTTTCCCAGCCATTTCTTCGTACGCCGTGTACTGAATCGCAGCCACCGTTTTGCCATCGATCTTATCGGCCCTTATCTGGCCCAAAAAAATACTGTGGGCCCCAATATTGGTCTTGCTCTGATGGTTCGCCACCGACTGGGCAATTTTCTCGGGGGGTATGGCCCCCTCCACAAATACCTTTTTTAATTTTTTAGTCTCCATTGATGATGGTTTCAATTCCTCCTTCCACATTGATCAGGTTACTGAACCCGAATTCCCTTTCCAATATTTCTATGGCGTTCTGGCTCCGTTTGCCAGATTGACAAAACACCATGACTTCTTGGTCTTTCGGTATTTCATGATGGCGTACCACAAGGTCGGCCATCGGTATTTTTAGGATGTTGTTCCCACTGGGTTTGGGCTGCTCAAAGGATTCCCTGACATCCAAATACCATTGAAATTCACTTTTTAAGGTGCATTCCACTTTTACCGGAACAATGCCACTCATTATGATTTTTTCTATTTCTTCTGGACGTTTTTTTATGTTGATGATTTGTTCCGCTCCTGAAAAAATGTTGAAGAGCTTCAATTTGCTCGATAACACTTCGCCTTTCCCTAAAATCATTTTCAACACCTCGGTTGCCTGCATAATACCCAGCATTCCTGGTAAAACCCCAAGGACCCCGGTTGCCTCACAACTGATATTTTGTCGTGTTGTTTTGGGGAAAAGACACCTATAACTTGGTCCATTTTGGTGATTGAACACCGAAAGTTGTCCTTCATTTTTATAAATGGAAGCATACACCCATGGCTTTTCGGACAATATGCAAGCATCGTTGATCAGGTATTTGGTTTCGAAATTGTCGGTGCCATCTAGAACAATATCATATCTGTCAATTATGCTTTGCGCATTTTCTTGTGTCAAGGCTTCCTGAATGATCTCAAAAACCACCTCACTATTTCTTTTCGACAACTGTTCCGCCGCCGCAACGGCCTTTGGTTTGCCCAAATCTGATTCTTGGAACAACACTTGTCGGTGAAGATTGGTCACATCCACCTTGTCATGGTCCATAAGGCCAATGTTTCCGACACCTGCAGCGGACAAATACAAGGCAGCAGGGCAACCTAATCCACCCACACCAATGATTAACACTTTGGCATGGCGTAGTTTGTCCTGTCCTTCAGTACCTACTTCCTGTAGTTTTATTTGTCTTTCGTATCGGTTCATCCTCCTGCGAAGGGTGGTAATAGGGCCACCTCATCCCCATCTTTTAAAATGATGTTTTCATCCAAATTTTGGTTCACGGCCACTTGAATGGATTCTTGATCCATAATTCCATGTGGATTTAAACACTTCAATTTTAATTCATATGCCGTAGTGGGTGCTGTCAAATTCAAGACCTCCTCATTTGTGCCTTTTGCTTCGGCAACCAGACCAAAATATTTTACGGTGACCCTCATTATTCCAATCCTTTCAATTTTTCAACATCCGCTTCCGTATCGATATCAAAACCACCTTGTTCAAATTCTATGGTCCTATAAACGAAATCTGCATTCATGGTTAATTTTTTAGCGCCTTGGTCCCCTTTTAAATTTTCCAAAAACGTAAAGGCCGATTTGGAAAAAATGGCCGGCACACCCAATTCTGAACCATATTTGGAATATGTTGCCATTGGTTTTTGGTACACATGTGCCATGCTCAATCTTTGTATGTATTCCGTGGTCAACATGGGCTGATCGGAAAGCAGCAAAAGGATGTGTTCCAATTCTGTGTCTCGAGTCAATTCCTGTAGCCCTATTTTTATGCTGCCTGCCATCCCTTTTTCCCATTCCGGGTTTTGTACCACTTCAAAATTCTTGATATCCACTTCATTTAGAATCAAATCCTCATGGGAACCCAAAACCAAAATTTTCTTATTGAAATCCAACTTTTCAACCAAATCAATTGTGTGCTGTAAAAGTGGTTTTCCTTTGAACTTTACTAATTGTTTAGGTCTACCCAATCGGCTTGATCCACCAGCCGCCAAAATGACTACTCCTATTTTTGCCGTTTTACTCAAATATGTATTTTTTGAAATTCGGTCCCTTCCTTGTCATGGATGGGGGCCGATCTATGTTTTAAAGGTCGTGCCTGTTTTCCTTTCAACACGCTTTGTATTTCTGCCAAAATGGAAAGTCCTATCTCGGCCGGAGTTTCTGCTCCAATTTCCAATCCCACAGGGGCATGGATCTTGGCCAAATCCTGTTGAGAAATCTGCAATCCCTTTTGATCCAGATCATCCAACATTCGATTGTACTTTTTCAAGGGGCCCAAAATACCAATGTAAAAAAGTTGCGGTTGACCCAGTAAAAGTTCCAAAACCGACAGGTCATAATTATAATTATGGCTCATGAGCACAAAACAAGTCCGTGCATCGATATTTATATGTTTCAGGGTCTCTTCCGGTTTGGATACCAGCACTTGACAAGTCCCTGCAAAACGTTCCTTGTTGGCATGCGTTGGGCGACCATCGGTGACAAAAACTTTCCATCCCAAAAGTTCGGCCTGTTGGGCCAAGAGCTGGGCATCATTCCCGGCGCCTACCAAAACCAATTTAACGGGTGGTTGAAGCACTTCTACAAATACATATTGCTGGCCAGCTTTCGTTGCCAATGACACAAAACTTGATGTGTTTTCTGCAAGAGCTCTTTTGCCTTCCGCTATCAAAATTTCGGAAACTTTACCACTCATATACATGGAAGTCGCCACTGCTGAAGTGGTAACCATCATTATGGTGCCAAGTTGTTTTTCCCTACTTTCCAAATTGAAGCCAATGATAATGGCAACTGTCTCTTCTTTCTCCGAGGTTTTTCCCAATAATTCACAAGCATTTCCACTTGAAGTAAAATCAATGGGTTCGAACAATACTTGAATTACCCCGTTACAACCCAATTGCGCTCCAATGACCGCATCATCCTCATCACTGGTATCGTAAGTGACCAATCTATTTTCTTGTCTTTCCCAAGCATATAGGGCCTTGCGTAGCGCATCACCTTCCAAACAACCACCGCTGATGGCTCCTGTAATGTTTCCATATTCATCCACCAACATTCGTGCACCCTCCCTACGATACGATGATCCCTCCACATGGACGACAGTGGCCATAACACAGCCTATGTTTTGGGCTTTCAACTCTTTATACTTTTTTATGATGGCATCCAACTCTCTCATGCAGATACTGTTTTAAGCTGGTTGACCACCCTTTCAATTTCTTCCATGGCCAGCATTATGTCTCTTGCCGTGGTAGCCCTCCCCATACTAATTCGAAGGCTGGCCAAAGCGGTTCGTTCATTATGACCCATTGCCATCAACACATGGGACGGGCTAACCAGGTTCGCAGTGCAAGCTGAACCTCTGGAGACAGCCAGCCTTTTTAAATGCAATAGCAATTTGGAACCCTCTATCCCTGAAAATGAAACATTGGTTGTATTGGACAATCGTGGCGAACCTGTCCCATTTATTACGGCACCTCCCATCTGGGTAAGTCGCAATTCCAGTTGTTCTCTCAACTTCAACAATCTTTCACTTTCCTCTCTTATTCTGAAAGTCATGATTTTACAGGCTTCCCCGAACCCTACAATGGCCGGAACATTAAGTGAACCCGGGCGTAACCCTTGTTCCTGATTTCCACCAAAAAGATGCTTTTCCAGTTTTATTTGATTCTTTTTGTTCAGGTACAAGGCCCCTATTCCCTTCGGGCCATATATTTTATGGGAAGAGAAAATAGCCAAATCAACATTTAAATCTTTCAGGTCGACAGGAATTTTCCCAACGGCCTGGGTGATGTCTGACATGACCGCAACACCATTTTCGTGGGCAATTTTAGCAATTGGTTTCATGGCATGGATGATACCTGTTTCATTGTTTGCCAACATAAGGCACACCAAAATGGTCGTAGGTAACAAAGCCTTTTGAAACTGTTCCAAGTCAATGCTCCCTTGGCTGTCCACATCCAAATAGGTCACTTGCAAACCTTGGCTTTCCAAGGCCTTCATGGTTTCCAATACAGCCTTGTGTTCCGTTTTGCAGGTAACAATATGATTTCCCTTATGCTGATTTGCTTTACAGAATCCCATCAAGCCCAAATTGGCAGCTTCCGTGGCACCAGAAGTGAAAATGATTTCACTTGGACGGCAACCCAGCGACCTTGAAATTTGGGTACGTGCATTTTCCACGGCATCATCGGCATACCATCCATAGGAATGATCGCTTGTAGCATTGCCAAAGTGTTCGGAAAAATAGGGCAGCATGGCCTCCAACACTTCTGGATCTACTGGTGTTGTAGCGTTATAATCAAGATAAATTTTATCGTTTACTACCATAATTTCCCGTTATGTATGCGCGTACATATTGCAATTTACTAAGATTTCAGGACCCTTTCCTACATTTTTCAAACCATTTTTGATGAAATCCAAACAAAAAATCCGCTTTTCCCTTGCCGATTAAGTTTGTATCTTCCAGATTCAAACCGTTATCCATCAATACTCTAAAACCGAGATAAAATGACCGAAGGCTATTCAGGCACTCCCTTGGCTAAAAAAATGGGCATAAAACCAGGGTTCAAAATTTCAGTATTGAATAGGCCAAATGAGTATTTTGGTTTATTTTCGGATTTGCCAAACGACTTGGAATGGATTGATGACACCTCTTTCAAAAAGGATCTTATCCATTACTTTTCGGATAGTAAGGACCAACTGGAACAAGATATCCGTAAGCTTCGACAAGAGATTGAACAGCGTGGGGCAATCTGGATCTCTTGGCCTAAGAAAATATCTAAAATGCCGACTGACCTGGATGGAAATGTGGTCCGTGAGATTGGATTGCGGAATGGCCTAGTGGATATTAAAGTCTGCGCTGTTAGCGAGATTTGGTCTGGACTCAAGTTCGTTATCCCTGTCAAGGACAGAACATAAATTATTAAATTACCGACTAAACCATTTAAATGAATTCAACCCGCAAATTACGGTCATCAGCTTTCTTCCTTGCATTATCATCAATATTGGCCTTAGGTTGTAAATCCTATCAGGGTACAGCAGAAAAACAAACTTCTGGCAATCCTATTTTTGAAGGTTGGTACGCCGATCCCGAGGGAGTAGTTTTTGGGAAAGAATATTGGATCTATCCTACTTTTTCTGCTAAATATACAGACCAATTATTTTTGGATGCCTTTTCATCAAGGGACCTGGTTACTTGGAAAAAACATTCCCACGTTTTGGATACCAGTATTATAAAATGGGCCAAACAGGCCATTTGGGCACCCGCAGCCATAGAAAAGGATGGGAAATATTTTCTCTTTTTCTCTGCCAATGATGTGCAACGACCTGGGGGACCCATGTGGGATACTGAAAACGACATCAACCATTATGGGGGCATTGGTATTGCCGTTTCGGCATCACCCGCTGGGCCGTTCAAGGATTATTTGGGAAAACCTCTGGTTTCTGATTTTTACAATGGTGCCCAACCCATTGATCAATTTGTCTTTAAGGATGTGGATGGCACCCATTATTTCTTCTATGGAGGATGGAGCCACTGCAATATGGGGATTTTAAATGATGATTTCACAGGGTTTGTCCCTTTTGAAGATGGCGAAATTTTTAAAGAAATCACTCCCGAGGGATACGTGGAAGGCCCTTTGATGTTTTTGAGAAACAAAAACTATTATTTGATGTGGTCCGAAGGTGGATGGACCAATGATACCTATAAAGTGGCCTACGCTATGGGAGATAGTCCAAGAGGCCCATTTAAAAGGATCGGAACCATTTTAGAGGCCGATCGTTCGATTGCCACAGGTGCGGGGCATAATTCCGTTATCCAGGTTCCAGGGACAGATGATTGGTATATGATCTATCACCGTAGGCCCATCCCTAATTTGGACAGGGACCATCGGGTGGTGTGTATCGACAAAATGGAATTCAACCCGGACGGAACCATCAAAAACATTATCATGACTTTTGACGGAATACGGCCTCAATTGATTTCGAACCCTAAAAAGTAAAAGTGATACAATTTTAAACCTTAAGGTTTAGTCCTTCAAGAATTTTTTGATATCCTTATTGGCGCCATATACCACAATCAGATCATCCTTGTTGAGCACACTGTTGGGATTGGCAACACCTTTTACCTCGGTAACATTTTTCACCTTGCCCACAATAGTTCGTTCCGTAGTATTGGCAATGGTGGTCAACACCAAAAGATTGTATTGCTCGCGAATATTACTGTCCTTAATGGTCTTCCCGTGAAGTTTTAAAGGAACACTTACTTCCACAATACTGTAATCATCGTTTAATTCAAAAGAGTCTACCACTCCTTTCAAGCATAATTTTTTTGCCCAGCGTTCCGCAGATTCTTCCTCTGGATGTACTATTTCGTCCACACCAATGGCATGGAGTACTTTTTCATGCAAGGTATCAATGGATCTGCTGATCAACTTTTTCACTTGAAGGTTCTTGAACAATGCTGTGGCCATAACACTGGCCCCTTTATCTTCCCCAATGGCCACTACAACCATATCGGTATCCTTCAAGGGCAGTCCGGCCACCGTAAACTCGTCCGTGGCGTCCATGCAAATGGTATGGGAAATATATTCTTTGTAATGATCTACGCGATCCATGTTAGTGTCTATACCGATTACTTCATTTCCTGCCTCGGTCAATTTTGCCGCCAAAGAGGCCCCAAAGCTTCCCAATCCCACAACAATATATTTCATAAGCCTGACTTTTAATTGATGGTGAGTTCCTCCACCGGATACTTATAATTTTTCTCTTTTACTTTTTTGAACACGGCAATCAATAGGGTCAACATACTCACCCTTCCCAAAAACATGACCACAATGATCACAAATTTACTGGCAGCACTCAAATCAGCCGTTATGCCAAGACTCAATCCAACCGTGCTATAGGCCGAAAAACACTCAAAAGCAATGTCCAACAACTTTTTGTTCCCGTCAAAAACAGAAATCAAAATAATGCCCAATCCAATGACCAATAGGGATAGGGAAATGACCGCAAAAGCCCTTCTTACCGATATCTCGGATATCTCCCTCCTAAAAATCTCTATCTTGGCCTTACCCTTGGCAAGACTCAGGAAGTTGAGGGTTGCTATAGCAAAGGTGTTGGTCTTGATACCACCTCCTGTAGATGCCGGTGAGGCACCGATCCACATTAAAAGGAATATCATCATAACAGTGGAAAAATCCAGGGATCCCATATCCACAGAATTGAAACCGGCCGTCCTGGGCGTAGCTGCACCGAATAAGGCAGTTACCCACTTTCCGAATCCATTATGCTCCGCCAAGGTATTGTTGTACTCATTAAAATAAAAAAACAGCGTACCTACAATGGTCAAAGTAGTTGTGGTTAGTAGGGTAATACGGCTGTTGAGTGTCAACACCCATGGTTTATAGGTCTGCCGTTTACCACGGAAATAGAAGAACATCCTGAGCAAAAAGTATTTTAGGTATTTGATGATATTGACCACAATGGGAAAACCCAACCCCCCAAGTACAAAGGCGATAATGATTATGATCTGAAAAGTATAGTTATATCGGATTCCTGATTCGAACAAGCTGTTGGGCAACGTGGAAAAACCAGCATTACAAAAGGCCGATACCGCATGAAACACGGAAAAAAAACTACGCTCAAAAAAAGAACCGAAGAAAAATTTATCCAAGCTTAAATATATCAGCAGTGCAGCCACCAATTCAATGGAGAAGGTGATGACCAAAATTCGCTTTAATGTAGAGAATACCTCCCCGAGCTTGCTCGAACCCGTCATATCACTGAGTGTCAACTGGTTTTCATAGGAAGCCCCTCCTTTAAAAAAGTAACTGAAGAAACTCGCAACGGTCAAGATACCGATTCCTCCTGCCTGTATCAAAAAGAGGATAATGGATTGGCCAAAAGTGGTGAAATAAGTTCCTGTGTCCACCACTATCAAACCCGTAACACACACAGCACTGGTTGACGTGAACAAGGCATCCAAAAAAGAGAGCCCATTATAGGTGGCATTGGGAAGCATCAAAAGTACCGCTCCCAACAAAATGATAACGAAAAAACTGGCAATAAACAATTGCGCCGGATTGAGCAAGGTCCGCTTGTAATTGATGTTCTGCTCGGAAAACTCCCTGATGAAGGTAAGGATGATGGCAAACTTCACCCAGTTATCGTTGTACAAAAAGGAAATATGCCTGTGCGCCTCTTCTCCTAAAAAATGGGCGTAAAGAATGACTATGGTGGCAAAAATACTGAAGACATCAAAGATGACTACAGAACGCTTCATCTGTTTGTCTTGCTGCCAATACCGTAAACCAGTTGCCACGATACCAAGAGTGATTACAACAAAATAGTAGGTGTTGTACCAAACTTGAATTTCCTGGGATTTGTCGAAACCAAAATCGATTATGAACAAAAACAATCCAAGGATACTGGCATAAAATGCAATTTGAAAAAGATATTTGGAATACTTCAGATAATCGGGACGTTCATTTCCCCAATTGATAAGGGCCATAGAATACCAAGATTCGTTTTGTAGGAACAAAGGTAGGTATTGTACCTTAAAGAATTGGGAGATTGATCTGAATTGTTAAAAATCAACCTTGTTGATTATCAACGGCTAATCTAAATGCCACCGATCAAAATCCAACTTATTGATGGTCTTCCCCTTCTGATTCCCATTGGCTGGACTCGTCCTCTTCGTTCAACTTTTCAATGAAATAGGAAGGCAAGATTCCCAAACGTTTTTTAAATGCGGAATAAAACGTATTAAGGTTATTGAACCCGCTTGTTGTTGCTATGTAGGTCAGTTTGCTGTTCCTATATTCCTTATCTTCCAACAACCTATTCAACAAATGATTGATCCTGAGCTCATTGATATAGTTGTTAAAATTGGATTTTTTTTCATGGTTGATTACCTGTGAAAGATACTTTTGATTGGTCTGTAACAAATCCGCCAAACTGCGCAGGCTGCATTTTGGGTTTAGAAAAAATGCTTCGTCCTCCAACCGGTTGAGTTTGGTCAAGATAATTTCCTTGATGTCCTCATCCATATAATTAGATCCTGAACTTGTCTTGACCACCTGTCCACTAGGGTTTCTAACTTTATCCAGCGCGACCAATTTTTTTTGATTCAGCTTTTCTACCGCCAATTCCTTGGTTCTCGCAAATAGCAACTTATTTTTCTTGCTCACCCTGAAATATGAGATTGTGGCAATACTGCCCAATGCCAAGGTGAGCGCAAAAATGATGGTCATAAAGCGATAGCGTTCATCTTGTACCTCCGCCTTTATCTCAAGAATTTCCTTTTGTTTCGAGATTTCCGAAATACTCCTCTTGGCTTCCAATATCTTTACACGCTGTTCCGATTCTATGGAGAAAAGGGAATCACTGACCTTGAGATAGAGATCTGAAAAAAATGCAGCCTCTTTTTTGTTTCCCATTGCCTTGTTTATGGAAGCCAACGATTTACTTACTTCCTTGATCACATCAAAGGCATTGATTCCTTCGGCGGAGGCATAGGCCAGTTCATAATCTTTCTTGGCAGTGATGCTATCCCCTTTTTTTAAATGTAGGTCTGCCGTGAGCAAATGAACACGTGGTTTTCTAAACCTATAATTGTTGGATTCAATAATGTGCTGCGACCTATTAAGAAAGTCCTGTGCCTTTTCAAACTCGGACTCTTCTATATAAATGGTAGCAATGTTCATGTACACCACACTTTGGATGTAACTTCCCGGGCTTCCAAAAGTATTTTCAAGCTCCAGATAAAAATCATAGATTTTAAGAGCTTCCTTGCTCCCTTTAATTTTATGTGTCATCCGGGCTATTTCGTCAATCTTTGGAAAAATAAACCGGACTTCTTTTAACTCCAATATAAAATCAAGTCCTTTTAAACAATTTTCCAATGCCTTATCGTATTCGCCAAGTCTGAGATAAAAATGGGATATGGCAGAATACGCCCTCATCATACTATAATGGTTCTTTGAGGCCTCTCCTTTTTCAAGTAAATTCAAAGCAGTCTCATAGGCAAGGTCATACTCTCCCCTCTCTGTAAAAATATAGGATTTAAGGGTTTCGCCATCCGCTTCTATGGCACTGTAATATTGGCATTTGTCATGAGTCTCCACCTCATCGATGAGATCCATGGCCCTGTCAAATTCGCCCTGAATGAAAAATATAAAGGCCTGGTTCAAATTGGTTCTCAAATAAGCCCCATCATAGCCAATGCTCGAGGCAATTTGGTGTGCTTCATCATTGTGCTTTTTTGCTTGTACGGTAGATTTGAAAATATAACGCGTGAACAATTCCAAACAAAGGTCTACTCTTTCCTTTCCTTCGGCCTGGGATTTTTGTTGCAGGAGTATTTCTAAACTTGGTAACCGTTGCTCATCTACCAATTTTTCAATTTCTTTAAAATAAGTATCGAGCTGTAACGGTGGCGGTGATGTTATTTTTGATGGTCCTTGTTGATTATATGCTGGTGCCATTGCACAGAAAAGCAGTATAACCAATATATTATTTAGTGACATGAGGAGTGTTAGTTAGTTAGTTTATTGTGCTGTAAAGGTTCCGGTCAGGTTTTTTAGCCTATCCCGAACAGGAGAGCATTAACCGGATAATATTGCTCCACTAAATGATCTAAAACTTGCTTCCATATTTTTTACAATTTCACTGTAATTCCTTTTAGATGTTATTTTAACTTTAAATTAACAAAAAAAATGGATAAGAAAAAAAGCAATGTTGAACAATTACAACATTGCTTCTAACTAAACTTGAATTAAACCTCAACTAACTCAAAATTATTCAGGAACCTAATCCATCTATAAATCTTGAAGACCAGTTAACAGCATAATTAAAACTAACTCAAATAAATTTAGTTCATACAACGGGTTAAAACACAATTAATTAAAGTAAAACACCTCCAAATTCATGAATTTTAACCCACTGCATATTATTGTTAAAAACGGGCTTTTTTTTTGACCTTTTTACTTCATTAAAGCATGCTTTTTTTATGGCTTGTCTTGCCCGATAATTCTCTAAAAACCAATAGTTTTCCCTTATTCTGCGTCACAAAGATCATACTTGCCCCAGATACACTTTTAACCATGGCCATTGCTTTGGCATCCCCTGGCACCATAAAACCACTTGAGGAAGTTTTTTGCGGTACAAATTTTCCCTTACCATCTCCTTTTAAATACACGCCATTGAAAGCATCGTACCTGCCAATGAATATTTCATTGCCAAAGTCATTCCCCACTCCGAGGATATCCATGTTCCCATCGCCATCCACATCGGTAAGGAGCACATCGTTCAATGGGGCCAGTTGTGCTTCAATGGGCAAGGAGTGAAAAGCAAACTTGCCATTGCCCAAGTTTTCCAAATAAACACTTTCATCAAAATTTCCCTCCAATTTTAGTGCATCCTTCATTTCCTCCTCACTGAACAAGGTGTTCAAGGAAGCTTCGGCATAATCCCTAAAGTAATCGAACTTTTTCCTGAACAAGGGACTTTGTAAATTCAAATCGCCCCAAAAATTTACGGGATAGGGTTGATACATTCCTTTGGTATCTTTCAAATAGGCAAAAAAGACAGGGTCCTGGGTTCCGTTTGCATCAAAATCCTTCGTTAACAAACGTACGGGTCTGTCTTCCGAGGGTTGAAAAAAATTGTTCCTTCCTAGGTTACCTGCAACAAAATCAATATCCCCATCACCGTCCATATCCTTGGCCTTTATGGATTCCCACCAACCTATTTTTCTTTCCAGTCCGGTTTCTTCAACTTTTTGAAAAGAGGTCGTTTCATTTTTAAAAAATGTAATGGGCATAAATTCTCCTACGATTACCAAGTCTGGTTTGCCATCTGCATCATAATCGGTCCAAATGGCATCGGTAACCATCCCCACATTTACCAGTTTGGGCGCCAATTCTTGGGTAACATCCTTTAGAATTCCATTGTCATTTTTAAGTAGAAAGCTTCTTTCGGCCATGGGATATTTACCGGCAGGGGTTCTTCCTCCCACGAAAAGATCTATAAACCCATCGCCGTCAAAGTCTGCCGCCCTAACAACCGAACCGCTTGCACTGATCTGCGGTATCCTATTTTTGTCGACAGTAAAATTTCCTTTGCCATCGTTTATCAAGATACGATCGTTGTAAAATTCACTTCCCTCAGCAAATTCATTGCTCCCTGAAACCAGGTAAAGATCCAAATCACCATCATTGTCAATATCGAACAACTCCATGCCCAATTCTTCAAAGCCCATCTCCTGTTTGTCAACAAACATTTGGCTTTCATTAAAATTGCCATTTGCATCTTGAAGCATGATTGTAGGTGAATAGCCCGCTGAACTTCCGACAATAACATCTTCGAAAGTATCCCCATTAATGTCTCCTACCACAAGGCATGGTCCGTTCTGTGTTAATTTATGCGGAAGAATCCTTTGCTGGGAATTAAAATCCACAAAGTCTTGTTCCGTATGTTTATAGTCGATTCCAACTTGCGCTGAAACTTCAGATAATGTAGGATTTACCAATGGATTGGATTTCAACTCGAACATATCCGGGTTTTCCTGGTTTTTGCCGTTCTTATAATCCAACTGTACCAATTGATTCGTCGGAACGTTGTTCAAAACGCTATATTTTCCATCCGGCCATTCCACTTCAATCTGGGTTATCGTTTTATTGGCTCCCAAGCCAAAATGGGCAATGGGTTCTATGGAAGACATATACCCCCTACTGAGATAATGCTGGTAGTATTGCTTTTGATCATCTCCGTAGTGGATCAATACTTTTGTGCCGATGGCCAGCGGATTTTCTTTGCTGCCTTTTAGTTGTAACCTGAGGGAATTATTCTTTCCAAAAGCTTCCTTCTCGGATTGGTTTTCAAAAACAAATGCCTCCTCATTTATGTTGTTTACCACATAATCCAAATCGCCATCATTGTCCAGATCCGCAAAAGCCGCACCATTTGAGAAGGACGGAATATTCAAGCCCCATGTGGTGCTTACTTCTTCAAAGGTCCAATCCCCTTTGTTCCTGTAGGCATAATTTGGAATTTTCACCACGGGAATGGAATCGAGGATTTGGGCGGGACTAAGAAATGATGCCGCCCCTAGTCTAAAATCACCAAAATCACGATCCGTAACATCCCTTGGAAATCCATTTGTAATCAAAAGATCCCGAAATCCGTCATTATCCACATCCATAAAAAGAGGTGCCCAACTCCAATCCGTTTTCGATATTCCGGCCATAAGACCGATTTCGCTAAAATTACCTCCAGTACCAGAACCTTTGTGCAACATGTTACGCATGTACTGGTATTGGTAGTCGTATCTTTCGTTCAGGATATATTCCAAATAATTGGTGCTCCCAATGGTTGTTTTCATACGTTGGTTGGTTTCCCCCAACATGTCCAAGGTGATAATGTCCAAGAAACCATCGTTATCATAATCCGCGATGTCGGAACCCATGGAAAACTTGCTTTGATGTTTTATAAAATCCTCTATTTTATTGGTAAAAGTTCCATCACCATTGTTTATGTAGAGGAGATCATTGGTCAAATAGTCGTTACTAACATGAATGTCGGGCCATCCATCGTAGTTCAAATCTGAAATTGCAAGCCCCAAACCAAAACCTTCGTAAACGATTCCGGCCTGCAAGGTGACATCGGTAAAAGTACCATCACCATTATTGTGATAGAGCTTGTCATTACTTATCGCCGTACCATCATTGATTTTAGGACGATAGTTGGTCGGTAGGGTATGAACCTGTTGGTTGTTCAGCACATAAAGATCCAGAAGACCATCTTTATCATAATCAAAAAACGTGGCATTCATACTATTGCTTGAGTCATCAATGCCATAATTGGCTGCCATTTCACGAAAGATGGGAACTCCGCTTTTGTTAAGTCCCTGATTCACAAAAAGCAGATTTTTTCTATGTTGTCCTTCCTCTTTCATGGCCGTGCATATGTAAACATCAAGCCATCCATCCAAATTAATGTCAACAACGGCTACTCCTGTACACCATCTATCTTCGGCGCCAATGCCCGATTGCTTGCCAACTTCCTTGAACTTAAAATCCCCTTGGTTCAAATACAATTGATTGGCCACCTGGTTACCTGTAAACAAAAGATCACTTTTACCGTCATTGTTGAAGTCCCCTACGGCTACACCTCCACCATTAAAAATATATTCACTGGTAAGTATGTTAAAGCTATCCGTTTCCTCAATCCTGTTATTGAAGTAAATACCTGTATCATCCGCATGTTTTTGCTTGTACAAAACCAACGGGTCTTTATGGCAAGAGCTTAAAAAAATAATTAACAACAATAGGGGGATACTCCTTCTCATGTTCAATTGTTTAAGTAGTTGGAAAGGCATTTAACTATGTTAAAATCACTAATTTCCTATAATTTCAAAAGGCCGTGATAATAAATATCAAGGCCTTTTGATTGCTAGGCTACTAATTCTAAAAATAAAAAAACTTTTTTAGTACGCGGGATCTTGTGTCAAGGTTGGCGCACCGTCTTTCACAGATCTATCAATCGCTTCGATCGGAATTGGGAAATACTCATTTTTATTCTGTTGGAACGACCTTCCTGACAGATAAGTCCTGTGTTGTGATTCGCTTTGCAAATACGCATTCAAAACGCTAGCGGATACGCCCCAACGCTGAAGGTCAAAAAAGCGGTGTCCTTCCATGGAGAATTCCAATCTGGTCTCAAAACGTACAGCCTTCCTGGCCACATCTTTGTCAGTCCATGGAGTCTCGTACTGAGAAATCTCATAGTTAGCCGCAGGAGTCCCTTCAACAATTGTAAAGTCGTTACGCTCCTCACCTTGGGTGGCCAAGGGTACAAAACCATCTGGATTGGCCGCTCTAGCCCTAATCTGGTTAACCAAACCTCTTGCCACTTCCAAGTCACCAATCTCTACCTCTACTTCTGCAAGCCAAAGAATGATCATATCCAAACGCATAAGTCGGTAGTTATTGGCCGATAGGTTACCCCATCCACCTTGTCCGAAAGCTTCTGGTTCCGCAACATGTTTCATACTGAAAAAAGGTCCGGCGTAAGTAAGGTCACGAACGAAATCTGTTTGGTAAATCTTGAATCCTTTATAAAGAATACCTGGTCTACCCACAGAATGGTCGATACGTGGATCCAAAGGTCCATTATAAGTTGACAAAGTGGTCACAGGATCTACTGTGGAAGGCACATCCTCGTTGTCAAAAGTATCCAACATTGGAAGTCCACCTTCGGTCTTGAAGGCATTCACCAAGTTTTGCGACACTTGATAAAATCCACAACAACCCCAAGGATCGATATATGGGTGAGCCAAACCGATACCTCTGTTCGCAGCATCACCGGTAGCGCTGCTAATGGCATACTGAACCTCAAAAATAGATTCTGAATTGTTACGGGTAGCCACCAAGAAATTGTCTTGGTACTTGTCCATCAAAGAGAAAGGACCATTGTTCAAGATATCTTCCAAAATTGGTTTGGCTTCTTGCAATTTAGTTGCATTGGCAGAACCATCAGAATTCCATCCTTGGTACATTTTGGCCTTGGCCAAAAATGCTTTGGCGGCCCAACTTGTAGGTCTTCCCACTTCACTTTGTGTCTCTGGTAACACGGCGGCGGCGGCGGCAAAATCCGCTTCAATGAACGGCCATATTTCACGGTCGTTCGGAATCTTGGTGCTCTCAAGGTCGTTCAAATCAAAGTTTTCGTCGCTAATATAAGTAGGCATCCTCCACATCTTTCGTGCTTCAAAATGGAACAACCCTCTTAAAAACCTAGCTTCAGCAATAATCTGTGCCTTTTGTTCTTCTGAAGCATCCTCAACTTTTTCCAAAGTTTTGATGACATTATTGGTCGCGGCAACTCCTTTATAAAGCCCTCTCCATTTGTCCCTAATATGAACATTGAAGGATTGGAAGTCATATGCTTCAATGAAAGACTGCTCGGGTTGGTCACCCGCATCGGTTCCTTTTAAAGCATCATCAGAGGCCAAATTGAACACCCAGTTTTGAATGTCGTTATGCCATGTTTGGCCTTCCAAGCCACCGCCGGGCACCATTGTATAGGCACCGAGCAAGAGACCATTTACTCCATCCAATGTAGCAACATCCGATTCACTGAACTGGCCCTGTGGCTGTCTATCCAAAAAATCGTTGTTACAACTTAGTACCAAAGCTAACAAGCCAAGAGTTCCAAGTAATGTCGATATTATCTTTTTCATTTCTGTAAACATTAGTTTTAGTTATTTAAGTGTAACATTTAACCCCAAACTTATTGTTTTGGCCACTGGTTGTGAACCTCCATCATAACCTAAAGTAAGGTTCCTTCTTGAGTCGTCCGCATTGCTCAATTGAACTTCAGGGTTAAGACCTGTGTACTTGGTAAAGGTGGCTATGTTCTGCGCTTGCACATAAACCTGTGCCCTGTCCAAGCCAATTGTGGATATAATTTTCTCAGGGAAGTTATAGGTCAATTGAATGTTTTTTAACCTGAAGAAACTACCATCCTCGATCAAGTAAGAAGAAGGTCTACTACTGATCTGGTCATTGGCATCCATAATTGGTGAAGTGGCACCAGGATTGGCGGCCACCCAAGTACTAGGATCTGCCGTTGGGTTGGTTGGTTGCCACGCATCATACAATGCTCTTTTGCTTCTGTTACCTTGGAAGGTATTGAAATCCGCAAAATATCTCACGTAGTTAAACACATCGTTACCCTGTGAACCATTTCCAAAGATATTCAAATCCAAATTTTTATAGCTCAAATTAATGTTGATACCATAGGTGAAATCAGGGTGCGGGCTACCGATAATGGTACGGTCATCATCATTGATAACCCCATCGTTGTTAATGTCAGCCACCCTAAATTTACCTGGCGCATTATAATCTCCATAAGGAGCCCATGCATCGGCCTCGGCCTGTGATTGGAAAATACCCAAGGTTTTGAAACCATAGAAAGAAGACAATGGCGAACCTGCTTCGGTGATGGACAAAGCCGGAATCCTTCTACTTTGGCCAAAAATTCTGGTACTTTCTCCTTCAAGAGCGTCAACATTGTTCGTATAAGTTGAAAAGTTGGCACTCACTTCATAAGAGAAATCTCCTTTTTTATCTCCATAGCTGATTCCCAAATCGATACCTTTGTTGGTCATTTGCCCAACGTTGAAAGCTGGTTCATCAGCTTGTCCTGCAGTATAGGTAACCGGAACGTTGATCAACATGTCCGTAGTGACCCTTTTCCATACATCCAAGTTAACGGACAACTTATTATCCAACATTACCAAGTCCATACCGATGTTGTTGGAAGTAGTGGCCTCCCACTTGGCATTTGGATTTCCGAATGCTCTTGGAGCAAATCCAATCTGTGGAGAACCGGTGGAACCATCAATTGGATAGCCTCCTGTTAAGATATCTGAACGATAAGTGGTATAGGCATTATAGTCACCAATTTGCTGGTTACCTGTTTTACCCCAACCATAACGAAGTTTCAAGTTATCGATCCAAGTAACATTATCCATGAACTTTTCATCGGACATCCTCCAACCCAAACTGAAGGCTGGGAAGAATGCACTTCTGGAGGCTTGTTGGAATCTAGACGAGGAATCGTTTCTCAAGATCACCTGGGCCAAATACTTTCCGTCATAGTCATAGTTCAACTGACCGAATTGCGACCATAAGGTATAATCTTGAAATACATATCCTCTGTTGGTTGCCGTTGTGGCATCACCCAAATCCAGATAGCTCAAGATATTGGTCGTTCCGAAAGCATATCTCTCACGACGGGCCTCAAAACGCTCTTCAAATTGCTGAATGGATTCCACACCCACATACGCTTTAAAATTGTGGACTTCATTGAACGTTTTGGCATAGGTCAATGTATTGGTCCATGTCCACTGATATTCATATTGCTCTCTAGCTTCTGAACTTCTGATAAAATTACCCTCAACATATTCAGGCTGTGGGCGGTCCAAATTCCTTACTCTTTGCACCCTAGCATCCACACCAAAACTGGTACGCAGATCAAGGCCTGGAATCAACTCATAGTTTCCATAAGCATTCCCCAATAGTCGCAGACCGTATCTTCTATCGTCCTGATCTCTAAATAGTCTTGCATATGGGTTGAAGTTATTTCCCAAGTTGGCTCCCCTACTACCTGCAAAATTACCGGCAATATCATAAATGGGAAGTAAAGGATGGTGTTTGTAAGCACCGGAAACCGGGCTTTGCTCATCATCATTGGAAACGTTTCCTTTCAGGTTATCAAAGGAAGTTGTGAAATTTTCTCCAATGGTCAATTTCTTGTTCAATGTCTTGAACTCTGTATTTGCCCTCAAAGACACCCTATCATAGCTAGCGAACTTCACAACGCTCTCTTGGGAGAAATAACCTAGACTAAAGGCATAACGTGCAGATTCCGTAGCACCGGAAGCCGAAATGTTGTGGCTTTGGATTGGTGCCGATCTGGTTACAGCATCCCACCAATTGGTATCGGCAGAACGCGTAATGGCATAGATATTGCCTGGTTCCAAAGCATAAAGGCTAGGATCTGTGCCTGGATCTCCCTCATTGGCGCCACTAGGGAAAACATAATCAGGTATGGTAACCTCACCATTGGGTCCGAAGGTATACTGTCCATGGCTTGGCGTTTTACCAGCATATAAATCGGCCAAATACAAATACCTACCAAGTTCCTCAGCATTCAAAGACTCTGCGTCCTTAGCTGGGGACTGAATTCCATAGAATGTATTATAGGTAATGGTGGGTTTGCCCATTTTTCCCTTTTTGGTGGTGATGATGATAACCCCATTAGCGGCTCTAGACCCATAAATAGAAGCTGAAGAGGCATCTTTCAATACCTGTAAAGATTCTATGTCATTGGGGTTCAAGTTTGATTGTCGCTGGGATGGTACACCATCTATAATGTAAAGGGGGTCGTTGTTACCCAACGTACCGAAACCACGGATACGCACTGTGGCCTCTCCACCTGGTCTTGCATCGTTAACGATGGTAACCCCGGCGGCCCTACCTTGCAATTGTTGCGAAAAAGTAGTGGCAGGGACCGATTTCAGTTCATCGGTATCCACAACGGTAACAGCACCTGTCAAATCCTTTTTGGCCTGGGATCCATATCCCGTAACCACAATCTCATCCAATCGGTTGGCATCCTCTTCCATCGTCACATTGATTGTGCTTTGCCCATTGACGGGAACTTCAATCGTTTTGTAACCGATATAGCTAATTACCAATGTCGCATCACTAGGGGCATCGATGCTAAAGTTACCGTCAAAATTGGTCTGGGTTCCATTGGTAGTTCCCTTGACCAGAACGTTGGCACCCGGTAAGGGCCCCGTCTCATCGGACACCGTACCCGTTACGGTCTGGGCTTGCGCAAAACCCATACATAGTACAGCGGCCAAAAAAATAATTCTCTTGAAAAAAGGTTTTTTCATAAGTTCAATTTTAGGTTTGTGTTAGTTAATCAATTGAGATTCCATCAACTCCGACAGATGGAAAAAACATACAGTTTGTGTATGGTAAACTTAGATTTTAAAGGCTATACTTGTTGAGACATACACTATTATAAGCCTTCAAATTCATGAATTTTATAATAAACCATTCCAGTTTTTATGCTTTTGGAAATAAATTTCTTAAAATCAACCTATGGTAGTGTTTTTAAAATAACAGACCTGGTCATCTTTATCAGGTCAATAGATTCCCGTGTTCGTCCCATTCCGCAATTTCGTTCCGTTTACTTTGGTCCACACATTTGGCAATCCATTTGGGATCATAGGCCACTCCATGCTGATCGAGCACATCTTGGGGAACACCATCCCATATATTGGGTTGATTACCTTTATAGCCCAAATCGACAATTCCTACTCTGGAAGTGTAATATCCGGTAACCGTTAAATTTCGCATCAAGGCAAAAAATTGAATTTCCAAAGGTTGTTCGTCCAAAGGAATTTCGGCATCCTGAAATGCAATGGTATCCAGAATTTGCTTTTGCTGTTCCAAGGATGCACTTTTAAATTCTTGATTGAAATGAGAATTACTTTGATGATCCAACCACATAAGACCACCTTTCAAAGTGAGTTCCAATTCAGGAATATCCTTGGCTATGAACTCAATAAACTCAGGTACTTCGGCCTCGATTGGTCCCCCGTGAGGTTCCTTTGGAGGTAAAATGATGGTACTCAACAAGGTAATGGTCTCCATTTCATGTTCGTTGAACAATTGGATTGCCTTTAACTTTTCAATACGTTCCAACTCTTCAGGAGTCCTTCCAAAGTAAGGGCCTTCAGATGGTACAGGTACCTCAATTTCGGTATCCGACTTACATCCGTGGAACATCAGGGCAGAAGCACCAGCCCCCATAATGATGGTTTGTATACTTTTTCTTCTGTCCATTTCCTATATATTTTGTTGTTTCAATTGTTCAATGATGTAGTCCGATGCACGCCAAGACAATGCCAAGATGGTCCATGTACAGTTTTTGTCCGCCTGTGAGGTAAAAGGCCCTGCATCTACAACAAACACGTTGTTCACATCATGCAATTGGTTGAATTTGTTGGTCACTGAGGTTTTAGGATCGTCTCCCATTCTTGTGGTTCCCACCTCATGAATGATTCTCCCAGGTGCAAGTAGTCCGTAATCAATATCTGCAGAAGGTTTATCGCCCAAGGGCTCACCCCCCATATTGTGGATGATTTCTTCAAAAGTATCTTGCATGTGTTTGGCCTGCTTCACTTCCAAGTCAGACCATCTATAGTTGAACTTGAGCACCGGAATTCCAAATTGATCCACAGTGGTGGGATCGATTTCACAATAATTTTCTTTTCGGGCGATGCCTTCACCCCTGCCGGCCATGTGAATCACTGAGCCGTAATATTTTTTCACATCGTCACGCAGCACATCGCCATATCCTCCCACATTGAGGCCAAAGAACTTATTGAACTCATTGGCATTAAAACCAAAGCCATAGTTGGGTTGACGCATTCCTCCCCCTATTTCAATATGATAACCACGCGGAAAATCCAATTTGCTATTATCTCCCCACCATGGAGAATACACGTGCATGCCACCTGTACCATCTTCATTATAGGAAACCTTTCGGTTCATAAGGGCAGGGATAAATGCAGAACGGCTTGCCCCAGTGGAATCATGGAGGTACCTACCCACATGATCGCTACTATTACCCAATCCATTTGGATGTTGTTTGCTCTTGGAATTCAACAAGATACGAGCAGAACTACAGGCAGAAGCGGCAAGTACAATAACCTTACCCCTTAGTTTATATTCCTTTCTGTCATCCTTGCTGATATAGGACACCCCTGTAGCCTTGCCTTCCTCATCGGTTGTAACCTCACGCACCACGGAATTGACATATATTTTGACCTTACCTCCACTCTTTTGTGCCGGGAATATTAAACAACTACCGGATGAAAAATCGGCATATACGGAACAAGATCTGGAACATTGTCCACAGTAAAAGCAAACACCCCTGTCCTTGTTGATTCGCTTGGTCAACATGGAAAGCCGACCAGGAATTACAGGTACCCCTGATTTTTGGGCTCCGTTTATATAGAAAAGCTCATGCAATCTTGGTTTTGGCGGCGGTAGAAAAAATCCATCAGGATCATTTTCCAAACCTTCATTGGTACCGTATACCCCAATGAGTTTGTCTACCTTATCATAATACGGTTTCACATCTTCATAGCCTATGGGCCAATCATCCCCATGACCGTCACGGGTCTTTCCTTTAAAGTCCTTTGGGCCAAAACGAAGCGAAATCCTTCCCCAGTGATTGGTCCTACCGCCCAACATATGGGAACGGAACCAATCAAACTTTGTCCCAGGTTCATGGGTATAGGGTTCCCCTTCAATTTCCCAGCCACCATAGGCCATATCCCAACCTCCAAAGGCCCTTGTGGTACCTGCACCCCTGTTTGGGGATTCGTAGGGCCACTTCAATTGGGTCATTGTTTTGGGATCGGCAGGGTCAAAAAACGGACCCGCTTCCACAACGGCAACATTTAATCCGGCATCAGCCAGTTGTTTGGTTGCCATACCCCCTCCTGCTCCTGAACCAACAATGATCACATCATATAGTTCCGGCGCTTCTTTGATCTGCATAATAGATTTTCTTTGAAATAATTGTTTGGGAAAATAGTGTTATGGCCCATGAAAATTAGGGAATTGAAAACAAAACGGACCCAAATTCAAGAATTTTATAAAATATGAAGTTTTCTTGGCGAATCGCCTATGGTATTTTTTCCAGTGCCGGATTTCTTACGTAATCAGTTTGCTTGTTTTTGAAGTATCCCGTCCACATAAATCCCAATAAGATGTGTCCTGATATTGACCGATGTTTCTTTAGCGTTGTCTTCTAGTTGTACTTTCATGGTCTGGGAAGGAAAAAGTGGCATATGACAACTGATGCAATTATTTAAATCGGACAAATTTAGACCCGAACCATCGTGAAGGTCTTTTGGGGACATATGGCATTCAATACACTTGGAATTAAAATGTTCCGTTTGCCCACGTTGACCCTGATGAGGGTCATGACAGGTGGTGCAGCTTAAGGTACTTGAGTTTTTATAGCACTCACTGCTTTTAAGGAGACCATACTGGTTGCCATGCACATCAAGTTGTGCCTCGGGTCTTCCAAAGTTGTAGTTTTTCGCATAGTCGTCCAATCGTTCCCCGGTTACAAATGAAAAAGGGTTGTCCTTTATTTGAATAGCGCGCAGCCCAGAATGGCATTGGACACAAATGTCCATTTTCAATTGCCTGGCCAACGTGTCTATTTTGATCACCACATCTTCATCCAATTGCTGTGGGTTACCGGTTCTATAATCAACATGCTTTTTTAGGGGGCCATGGCACCGTTCACAATCTATGCCATAAATAAAGGACTCTCTTTCATAAATATTGGTGTTTCCTTTAAAATCACCGTTCTTGGCAAACGTTACATGACATTTGATACAGTTATCCGTTACCGACCTGTTGAATTTATAGTTCGGATAGCCGGGACTGTTGATAAAATCATCGGTGAGTGTAAAATATGATAGCTGTAGTTGCGTAAGAAAATCTTCCTTGAACGTCAAATAGGATTGGCCTTTTACCCCGGAACCGACAACAATATCCAAACGGGATTTATCCATTATTTCCCCCGTAGTTTTGGAAGATATGGTTTGATAATATGTATCTCCCTCATGTATCATCCGTGCCACGCCATCAATGAGTTCAACTTCATGGGACGGATTATCGAAAGGTCCTTTCAAGGTCTCTTCACTTGCAATTGCCGAGGTGTTGAAATGGGGTGTATTTATGTGGGTTTTATAGATATTTTGATGACAGGGAATACAGGATTGGGATCCTGCAAATTGCTCACCATTGTAATGAGTAGGCATCTCTTTGTCCACAGTTTGATAGACTTCTTTCTCTCCTGCGTCCATAAGAAAAAACAAAAGTATGACCCCTACAAGAGCGATCAGGACATATCCTATTTTAGTTTTGATATTCACAAGCAATTTTATTCAGTCAATTATCTAAAGAATTATGTTGAAAATCAAAATATTTCTTGGCATTTCCATAGCAAATATCCATGACCATATTGCCAATCAGCTCCACATCATTGGGTAATTCACCTTTTTCAATCTCTTCTCCCAATAGATTGCAAAGTATCCTTCTAAAGTATTCATGGCGGGGATAGGAAAGAAAACTTCTTGAATCCGTGAGCATTCCAATGAAGCAACTCAACAGCCCCATGTTGGACAGCGCGTTCAATTGTTTCGTAATACCATCTTTTTGGTCTAAAAACCACCAGCCCGATCCAAACTGCATTTTTCCCTTTATGGTTCCATCATTGAAATTGCCAATCATGGCCGCCAACACTTCATTATCCGATGGATTCAAATTGTACAAGATGGTCTTTGCAAGCTTGTCCTTTGAATCCAAGGCATCCAAAAATCGGGACAAGGTATAGGCTTGCGGATAATCACCCATGGAATCCCAACCCGTATCCGGACCCAATTTATGAAGCATACGGGAGTTATTATTTCGAAGTGCTCCCAAATGGAACTGTTGCACCCATCCTTTGGCATGGTATTGTTCTCCCAGAAATAATAGTAGTGCCGTCTGGTATTTCTCAATTTCAACAGGAGTCAACTGTTCCTCCTTTTCTTTTTTGGTGAAAATGGATTCAATTTCAGTGTCCGAAGCTTCCGTATAGGGAACATAACTCAACCCGTGATCGGAAAGTCTACAGCCGTTTTCATGGAAATAATCGACTCGTTTGGCCAATGCATCACATAAAGTCTTGAAGGAATTAATTTCCAACCCACTAGCCTTCTCCAATTTCCGTAAATAGGATTTGTATCCGTCATGGGAAATGAGCAGCGCTTTGTCCGGCCTGAAAGATGTACTGATGTGGACTCCGTATCCGCTCTTGGCCAATTTCCTGTGATGTTCCAAGGTATCAGTAGGATCTTCCGTGGTACAGACCACCTCAACATTCATGTTTTGGATCAGCTTTTGGCAGCTATATGCTGCGCTGTTCAATCTTGTGGAAGCTTCTTGATATATTTCTTGGGCAGTTTTCTTGTTCAACAGCAAATCGATGTCAAAATACCGCTTAAGCTCCAAATGCGTCCAATGGTACAATGGATTTCTTAGGGTTTGGGGAACTGTTTCTGCCCATGCCTGAAATTTTTCAGCATCACCTGCATTACCTGTAATGTATTTTTCATTAATCCCGACCGTACGCATGGCCCGCCATTTATAATGATCGCCATTGATCCAAACTTGGGTGAGATTTTCAAAAACATGGTCCGCTGCAATTTGGTCCGGAGGCAAGTGGCAATGATAGTCTATGATGGGTTGTTTTGCCGCATAGTCATGATAGAGTTCTTCCGCAAATTTGCTTTGCAGCAAAAAATTATCTGTTATAAAATGGTTTTTCATCCTCTTTTCTTACTCCCTTGAATATTCTTCCTATTCAAACTCTTTTAAACTACCCCAAAATATCGTTTACCATTTTTGTGTCAGTTTGTACGATGGTATTCCCATACATGGCATCGAGGCCCATCTGCACACACATTGCGGCCATGGCCCCTGTTTTGGCATTGGATATGGGCCGTGTGTTGTTAACAATATTGTCCCTAAAGTCAATCAAGGCCTGTTTACTGGGATCGTCATGGTCAAAATTTACGGGTATGCCCCTGTCCTGGTCCCAATTCAAGGTGGCGCCAGAAACACCATCTACCTGGCCCATTTCTTTTTGGTAGCCTCCTTCCGGGTAATACCAAGCCTTAACATAATCCAGGATATAGGCTCCTTTATCTCCCATCACTTTCACTTTATAGTCGCCCATGGCATTGCTGGTCAAACAAGTAAAAGATGCCCTTACTCCATCGGGATAGCTATAAATCAGATGGATGTTGTCATAGGTTTCACGACCATCCTTCCAATAATCGATTCCTCCCACACCCATGACCTTTTCAGGCATAGAACCCAGTACCCAATTGGCAAAATCCAACTGGTGCGAACAAAGTTCCGCCAAAAGTCCTCCTGAAAACTCACGGTACATCCGCCAATTGATCATACGCTCCCATTTGGGATCGGGAACGGGCCTTCGCCAGTTGTTGTTTCGGTTCCATTGGCATTCAAAAGCGGTAATTTTACCAATCTTCCCTTTTTTAATTTCATCAACAATGTGAGTGTATAACCGAGAACTATGGTATTGGTGGCCCGCCTGAAAAATAGTACTTGAGTTTTCCGCAGCATTCACCAACGATCTTATGCCATCATATCCCTTGGCCATGGTTTTTTCGCCGTACACATGTTTGCCTGCTTTTAGGGCATCGGTCACGATTTGGGAGTGTGTGCTGAACGGAGTTGCGACCAGTACGGCATCCACATTCTTATCATCCAACAACTTTCGGTAATCCTCATAACCTTTGGCCTTACCTTCCACTTTGGAAAGGCCCGAACTGAGCCTGAAAGGCATGATATCACTACAGGCCACCACCCTCATATTCGGTATTTCGTTGATAAAAGGAATAAGTCCGCCACCACGGTCCCCCGTTCCAATAACCCCTACATTGATGGTTTCATTGGCACTTGGGTTTGCAGCACCCAAAACCGTTGGTGCGTACATCACAACAGAACTGGCCAAACTACCCTTTACTATAAAATCGCGTCGCTTCATCTTTGTTTAAAGTTTAGGTTCCCATCCATTTTCATACTCCCGCTTCCAGCCCCTCATAGCTTTTTCACTGTTCAACACCTTGCCTGTTTGGGTATCAATCTGAATGGTATGGCGGGCATCGTGGGCCATATTGCCCAAGTGACAGAGCATGGTGGAAACACTGGCGTCCCTTATATCCGAATTTAAGGACGTGTCCTTTCTGATGGCATTGAAAAAGTTGCCCACATGGTCCACATCCAGTCCGCCAATGCCTTGGGTATTTAAAGTGGCACTGATGTTTGCCTCATCTTCCTGTTTGATCAGGTTTCCACCCAGATCATATAATTTATAAAAGTTCCGGCTCAACTCCATAACACCTTTACTACCATAAATGGTAATGCCACGGCCAGGTCGTTCCGGTTTCATAATACCACGGCTGTGGGAGGTCCATGTGATGAATTTATCGCCTGGGAAGGTATAGGTTACTTGTTGGTTATCTGGGAATTCCCAGTCATCATCAAAGGTATACTTTCCACCAAATGCCGTAACCGTTTCAGGAAGGTCCACACCCAAGGCCCAACGGCAGATATCGATCTCGTGGGTACCATTGTTGTGTATTTCCCCTGTTCCCCAATTTTTAAACCAATGCCAATTATAGGGATGGACATTGTCTCGATAACTTTCCCGTGGGGCCGGGCCCTGCCACATATCCCAATCCAAGGTCTGGGGCACATCGATTATTTTACCATGTCCGATGGACTCCCGATTGTTGGAGTAATACGCCTCTCCTTTGAAGACATTCCCTAGTACTCCTTTTTTGATATCCTCCACAGCCATCATAGAAGTTTTGGCCGATCGCTGCTGGTTTCCCATCTGTACCTTTTTCCCATACTTGTTACTGGCCGCCACCAAAAGATCATTTTCATGGGGATCATGGCTACAGGGTTTCTCCACGTACACGTGTTTTCCCGCCTGTAGGCCCATAATGGCCATCGGGGCGTGCCAGTGATCCGGTGTAGCAATAAAGATGGCGTCCACATCCTTATCTTCAAGTACTTTACGAAAATCCTTTTCCACCTTTGGAACATACCCGATATGTTCTTGGCACCAAGCATTGTGTTCTTCCAAAATCGTATCATCCACATCACAGCTATACAAAATCTTGGCATTGGCATCTTGATGAATGGCCAAAACATGGGCCTTGGCACGGCTCCTCACACCGATTACCGCACAGTTGATTTGGTCATTGGCCCCCAGAATTCGGGCATTGGCCCAAGAGGGTAATACCATACCGCCCAAGGTAACGGCGGCAGTTCCGGTAGTTGTTTTTTTGATGAAATCGCGTCTTGTGGTCATGGTCTTATTCTTTTTCGGTGGTTTTTATCTTGATGTTCCTAAAACTTACCCTATCCCCATGGTCTTGCAATAAAATGGGACCCGTTGGAGCTTCGCCAAAATTGGGCCATACCACATACTTACTTTCGGAAACAAGCTTTTTGAATTCGTCGCTTCCCCGTTCGTATTCCAAGACCTTCATACCATTGAGCCAGTGTTCCACATGATTTCCTTTGGAAACGATATGGGCGGTATTCCACTCCCCAATCGGGTTGGCGGGTTTATTAGAATCCGCTTTGATAAGATCGTAGAGCGATGCCAAAGTTCGGCTCCCTTCGTGGTTACCCAATTTGGCATCGGGATGGACAGCATCATCCAGAATTTGATATTCCAACCCAATGGATGACCCTGGGCCTTTGTTCAAATCGGTATTCACATAATATTTAATGCCGCTATTGGCACCTTCGGTCAATTTAAAATCAACCATCAATTCAAAATCCCCGAATAGCTCTGTGGTCACAATATCGCCGCCAGCCGCCGACTCTTCACCACCGGATGACAAAACGGTCAAAACCCCATCTTCTATCTCCCAGCCTTTATCCGGAAAACTATCCAATCGGGCCCCTCTCCATCCATTGGTGGTCTTGCCATCCCATAACAATTTCCATCCATTTTTGGCCTCGTCCACATTGATAACGTTTTGGGTCACCACGGGTTGCAGGGACATGGGTTTGGTATATTTTGAAAGACTATCGGTCAAAATCTTGATATTGCGCCACGCAATCTCCGTTCCCGACTTTTGATCTTTTCCAATGCTGTGTACTTGTAGCGCGATAAACCCACTTGGTGTTTTATCATCTATCAAATGGGCGGCAGGAACACCATTGATCCATGTTTTGATGGTATCACCGATCGCTTCGATGCGATAATGGTTCCAATCGTTTTGTCTGAAGGCTTTTTGGGCCTCTGGATTGTCGTCCAAGGTCACGAGCCAACCCCTTCTTCCCTCATCATAAATGCCCGCACTCCAGGCCCTTTCCGAAGGATCGATTTCAATCTGATAGCCGTGCACCCTTCCATTTTGGTAGTATGGAAAACTATTGCTCCTAATCTGTATTCCTGAATTCATGGTAGAATCTACTTTGTAATCCAACTCCAAAATGAAATCATCGTACATCTTATCGGTGGTCAAAAAGGAATTTGGGGTATCATGGACCGTGGAGCCTACAATGGCATCGTCCTCAACCGCATAATTGGCTTCGCCTCCCTTTTGGTTCCATCCGTTGAGCGTTCCATCAAACAAATCGACCCAAGGGGTGTCATCCTTGGGAGTTTCGGCACAGGCCCAACACAGCAGAAGTACCAATGTCCCGTATTTTAGTTTGTTCATTTTATGTGTCATATTTAAAAGTTTATTGTATAATTCGATTATAGTCCAAACAAACCCGGTAGCCAAAGGGCCAGTTCGGGGATATACGTGATCAGGAACAAGGCCAGTATCATTGCCGCAAAAAGGGGCAACAAGGGTTTTATCACTTTTTCTATGGATGTCTTTGCAATACCCACCCCCACAAAGAGTACCGAACCGACCGGAGGGGTGCACAAGCCGATACATAGGTTCAATATCATGATGATACCAAAATGTACCGGATCGATTCCCAATTTTGTCACAATAGGCAAAAATATCGGGGTGAAGATGAGTACTGCCGGGGTGATATCCATAAAAATGCCCACAAACAACAGTATCAGATTGATGATGAGCAACAAAGCAATCTTGTTATCGGTAATGGACAAAAGCCCGGTACTGATATCCTGAGGAATATGCTCAAAGGAAAGGGCCCAAGACATGCTCATGGAAGCTGCGATCAACAACATGACCACTGCGGTAGTAGATGAGGCATTTAAAAAGATCTGGGGCAATTTTTTCAAGGTAATCTGCTTATAAGCAAAGCCCAACAGAAGACTATAGAGTACTGCGATAGCAGAGGCTTCGGTGGCCGTAAAGATGCCCGCTACAATACCCCCTATGACCAAAACCAATAAAAATAAGCTCGGGACGGCATCAATAAAGGTTTTAAAGATTTGCCTAAAAGTGCTACGTTCCCCAGTGCCATATCCTTTTTTCTTGGCCCAAAAAATGGTGACCACCATCAACAACAAGCCTGTGAGAAGACCAGGGATATAACCCGCCAAAAAGAGTGCTGCTATGGACGCCCCACCACTAGCCAGTGAATACACAATCAAAATATTGCTAGGCGGTATGACCAATCCCGTGGTGGCAGAAGTAATGTTCACTGCTGCCGCGAATTCCCTATCATACCCTTCTTTTTCCATCTCTGGCCCGAGGATACTGCCCATGGCCGAGGCCGAGGCCATGGCCGACCCTGCAATGGCCCCCATAAACATGGCCGAAATGATATTGATCAAGGCGAGGCCTCCCGGCATAGCCCCTACCAAAGATTTGGCAAAAGCAATCAATCTGTGGGCAATCCCCCCCTGGTTCATCAATTCTCCCGATAAAATAAAGAAAGGAATGGCCAGTAAGGCAAAACTATCCAACCCAGTAGCCATCCTTTGGGAGATGGTCGCCAATGCAGGCAAGGTAGGAACGCTCACCAATAAGGTCAACATGGAAGATATGGCAATGCTCCACGCTACGGGAGTACCGATTGCCAAGAGGCCCACAAAACTGATAATCAATACAAGTAAGGGGATATATTCCATAGGGTCTATTCGGATATGATGTCAAAAAAATTGTAGTAAACCACAATCAGCCCACTTAACGGAATTACAATATACACGTATGGCAAAGGTACCCCCAATGCAGGGGATAACTGCTTTAGTTCATAGGTGGTAAACACTAACCATCCACCGCCCGTCACCATAGCGGCCAAACAAAAAATTATAATGAAAATGGACACGCCTCTTTTTAACCATTTCTGATTTTTCACACTGGCCCGTTTGGCCAATACATCTATGGCCACATGACCCTTTTTCCCAGATACAAAGGCAGCCCCCAACAGGCCCAGCCAGATCATCAGGAATCGGGCGAGTTCATCCGTGAAAGCGCTCGGCTCCCCTAGAACATATCTGCTGAACACCTGCCAAAGCACGTTCAGCACCATTAGGCCCATCAGCAACACCAGAAGATGTGCCAAAATACTGTCCAATGTTTTTTTGAAGCCCATCAATTTGTCATGTTTTTGATCTGTTGTATCATGTTGTTCAATTCTTCATCCGCTTCATACGCTTTGTACATTTCCTTTGTCATTTGGATGAAAGGCTCTTTGTTGGGATATGAAATCTTCACCCCTGCCTTCTGCACTTCTTCCAACGCCTCCGCTTCTGAATCCGCCCACAATTTTCGTTGATGGCCCAAAGACCTTTTCACCGCTTCGTTTACCCATCCTTGCTCTTGCTCTGAAAGTTTGTTCCAAAATTGGGTGCCTACAATCAATACATCAGGGGAAAAAGTGTGCTCATCCAATGCATAGTAGGGACAAACTTCATAGTGTTTGGAAAGGTAAAAACTGGGCGGATTGTTCTCTGCCCCGTCCACTACTCCTTGTTGAAGGGATGTGTACAATTCTCCCCAAGAAATGGGGGTTGGCGACCCTCCAAGGCTTTTGACCATATCCATGGCCGTGACACTTTCCATCACCCTGATCTTGAGCCCCTTTAGATCTTCTGGGGAATCAACAGGCTCGTGTTCGGTGTAAAAGCTTCTAAACCCGGCATCGTAATAGCCCAGTCCTTTCAATCTAAATTGCTGTGCATTGTCCAACAACGCTTGTCCGATGGGGCCATCCAGTACTTCAAAGGCATGCTTTCTGCTTTCAAAAAGATAGGGTAGTCCCAAAATGCGGGTCTTGGGGGCAAAGTTTTCCAGGGTAGCGACCGATACCTTGGTCATGTCTAGACTACCCAATTGTATCAATTCCAAAATCTCCCGTTCGGTTCCCAATTGTTGGTTTGGATAAATTTCAATGCGAAGTTTCCCTCCTGAAATATTTTCTATGTCTTCACCCATTTTTACCATGGCCCTGTGCACGGAATGGTTCACATCCAATCCATGGGCCAACCGGATGGTCTTCACGTCATTTTCTTGCATGCAGCCGGTAAACTGTGCAATCAAGACAAGCGATAAGACCACCCTGAAAAATTTCATTTTACTATTATTTGATAAAGCTTAAGTGCTATTCTCATGTCCACGATCTTTCAATGCCCAACATCAATCCTCTCAATTCCGCCAATCCCCTGAGTCTACCAATAGCCGAATACCCCGGATTGGTATGTTTTTTCAGATCGTCCAGCATTTGATGGCCATGATCGGGCCTCATCGGAATTTGCCAGTCCGTTCTTCCTTCCTGTTTACGGCGTTGTTGTTCCTTCAGGGCTTTCTCCATTATATCGAACATATCCACGTCCCCTTCCAGATGGTTGGCTTCATAAAAATTGCCTTTTCCGTCCCTTTTTGTGCTTCGCAAATGCATAAAATGAACCCGATCGGCAAACCTTTGGAACATGGTCCCCAAATCATTGTCCGCCCTCACTCCCAACGATCCCGTGCAAAAAGTAATGCCGTTGTGGATGGATGGCACCTCCTTAAAAATATGGGCATAATCCGCTTCGGTGCTCATAATTCTTGGCAGGCCCAAAATGGGAAACGGCGGATCATCCGGATGGATGCACATCAAAATCCCATGTTCTTCTGCCACTGGGACAACTTCCTTTAAAAATTCAACCAGATTGCCTCGCATTTGTTCGGCATCAATGCCCTTGTAGGTATCCAAAATGGTTTGGAACTTTTGCAGGTTATACCCGTTTTTAGCATCCAAATACCCTTCGGAGGAACCCGGAAGTCCTGCAATAATGTTCTTGACCAACAACTGAATTTGATCTTCGGACATCCCATCAAAATATGCTTTTGCTTCAGCAATCTGTTCCTTGGTATAGTCCTTTTCCGCTCCGGGCCGTCTTAAAATATGGATATCAAAAGCAGCCAAGGCATTGAATTCAAAAAACAAGGCCTTGGAACCATCTTCCACAGTGTATGCCAGATTGGTGCGCGTCCAATCCAAAACGGGCATAAAATTGTAGCAGACTACCTTTACATCGCACTGGGCCAAATGCATCAGGCTTTGTTTATAATGGGCAATATGTTCTTTGTAACTTCCTGAACGGGTCTTGATGTTTTCATGTATTGGGAGTGATTCCACAACCGACCATCTTAGTCCGACATTTTCCAACATGGTTTTTCGTTCCAAAATGCTTTGCACGGGCCAAACCTCCCCATTTGGAATATGATGCAATGCCGTGACAATACCTGTGGCACCGGCCATTTTGATGTCTTCCAACGAAACAGGGTCATCTGGCCCGTACCAACGCCAAGTCTGTTCCAATCCCATTTGCATTCCTTGTTTATACACCGCTATAAGCACTAAATCCCCCATCAATAGGTATGATGGCACCTGTAACAAAACTGGCAGCATCGCTGATGAGCCAATGCACGGTACCGTGCAATTCATCGGCTTTCCCAAATCGCTTCATGGGGGTGTTATCTATTATTCTTTTACCACGGTCGGTATAGCTGCCATCTTCATTTAAGAGCAGTTTTTTATTCTGGTTGCTGATAAAAAATCCTGGGGCTATGGCATTTACGCGAAGGCCTTCCCCAAATTTCAGGGCCAGTTCGGTGGCCATCCATTTGGTGAAATTATCAATGGCCGCCTTGGATGCCGAATAGCCTACCACACGGGTAAGTGCCCTTGTTGCTGCCATGGAGGATACATTAAGGATGCATCCATGACCTTGGTCCGCCATTTGCTTTCCAAAAACCAAGGAGGGGATTACGGAACCATCCAAATTCAATTCGGACACTTTCCTAAAGTCTTCCATTTGCAGGTCGAAGATGGTCTGTCCTTCTCCTATCACAGCACCTGGCATATTACCCCCCGCGGCATTGATGAGTACATCTATGCTACCCCATTCCTGCACCACCTTGCTCTTAACTTTCTCCAGAAACTCTTTATCCAACACACTTCCCGAAAATCCAAACACATCGGAATAAGTTTCCTTCAACAATTTGACCTTTGCAATTACTTTGTCTTCGGTCTGGCCCAAAAGAACAATCTTGGCTCCTTCTGAAAGCAGGTACTCCGCCATGCTTCCTCCCAATACTCCGGTGGCACCGGTAATCAAGATGACTTTATTGGATATATCGAACAATGATTTTCCCATTCCTGTATGATGACCCAAATATTTGGGGGATTTTTTTCAAAAATTATTATTTCTGTGTACTTTAGACACGGATACTAATTTAGAAGTTTTAGTCCAATAAAAAAATCAAATGAGCAATAAAAAGGTATTGGAGCCGCCGAATCTTCAAAATTTAACAGTAAACGCTGATTCATTTGAATGTTCTATAACAACCGATATTGCCGTATTCGGATATGTGGACCATCGGTTGAAACTATTGCTCACTAAACGTTCGGTTGGGGAATTTACCAACCACTGGATGTTACCTGGGGGGGTTATGGAAGCCAACGAGACCCTGAAGGATTGTGCCAGTAAAGTATTGCTTGCCCTGACTGGGGTAAAGGACATCCATTTTGAGCAGGTGAAAGTGTATTCCGATTTAAAAAGGCATCCTTTAAAGCGCGTAATCACCGTTTCTTTCTATGCCATGGTAAGGCCGGAAAATCATCCCCTTTTTCTTAAGGGAAATGTGGAACAGATCTCATGGTTTGATATGGAGGAAATCCCTGTGAACCTGGGATTTGACCATGCCCAAATCATCCATGACGCCCATATGTTCCTTAAAAACAACCTTAAGGACCGATTGATCATGGGGGAATTATTACCCAAACAGTTCACCCTATCAGAACTCCAAGGTCTATATGAAGACATTTTGGGGATCAAATTGGATAAACGTAATTTTAGAAAACGAATCTTTCAGATGGAAGTGTTGAAAAACACCGGGGAAGTCAAGGCAGGCATTAAAGGTGGCCCCGTTCTTTATGAATATGATGTTTCGGTAAAAGGATGATTCCAATAAAAAAATGACACGTCGAAATGCATCAATTAAATCCGAAAAAATAATATCTTACAAAGACATCCAAATAGACAAATCTCAGGAAATCAACTAAACAACCATACCATGAAAACCAATCGAGCACTTAGTATTTTGTTCTTCTTTATATCATTTATATCCTTTGGTCAGGGCCAGAAAGATTACAAACCCACCAAAGAAAACCTGGAAGCTCGAAAATGGTTCCAAGAGGCAAAATTTGGGATGTTTATCCATTGGGGCGTATACAGCATTTTGGGTGATGGTGAATGGGTGATGAACAATCAAAATATCCCTCTACAGGCCTATGAAAAGCTGCCTACTTTTTTTAATCCAACTGGCTATGATGCCGAGGCATGGGTAAAAATGGCAAAGGATGCGGGGATGAAATACATTACCATCACTAGCAGGCACCATGATGGGTTCTCCATGTTCGATACCAAGGCCAACAATTATGACATTGTGGATAGTACTCCCTATGGAAAGGATGTCCTGAAGCAATTAGCGGATGCTTGCCATAAAGAAGGCATCAAACTCTTTTTCTATTATTCTCTGTTGGACTGGCACAACGACGATTATTTTCCTCGTGGCCGTACAGGAACCGATATTCCAGGTCGAGGTGCAGGGGAATGGGACAACTACATCGCCTTTATGAAAGCGCAGTTGACCGAGCTCTTAACCAACTATGGTGAAATTGCGGGTATTTGGTTTGATGGGCATTGGGATCAAAAACTGTGGGATGGTGAACGGTTTGGGGCCCTCCAGGTAGATTGGCATTATGATGAGATCTACAAATTGATCCATGAACTACAGCCCCAATGTTTAATTGGGAACAACCACCATTTGGCTACCATTGAAGGGGAAGATTTTCAAATGTTCGAAAAGGACCTGCCAGGCAAGAACACGACCGGTTTTGGTACATCGGCATCGGATATTGGTAAACTGCCCATGGAAGTTTGTGAAACCATCAACGGTTCATGGGGTTTCAATTTGCAGGATAGACGACATAAATCGAAGGAAGAATTGATCCATTTCATTGTTAAGGCTGCCGGGTATGGAAGTAACCTATTGCTCAACGTAGGTCCCATGCCCAATGGAAAAATCCAAGAAGAACATCAGGAATCCCTCAAAGAAATTGGCGCATGGATGCGAGAAAATGGTTCAACCATCTATAGCACCATGGCCGGGCCTTTCCTTCCCAACGAAAAATTTGCCACGACCAGAAAAGGAAACACCATTTTTCTACACATTTTGGATAGAAGTCAGAAAATTTTCTTGGAGGATTTTGGCAAAAAAATTAAAGATGTGAAACTGTTCCCCGACCAATCTAAATTGACTTTTCAACAAAACAAATTCGGTTTGTTCGTAGAAGTACCTAAGGACAAAATCGACAGTGTGGACACCATCGTAGAAATTACCCTAAAGTAACTTTTGCCATATTTGATTTTCGATTTTACCTGATAGGAATACCTAAATTGAAAATCACACATCAATAAAAAGGGTTGCATTATAATGCAACCCTTTGTTTTTCAATTAAATAAAATCATGTGAAAGATTACTCCCTGTTAGGTTATAAACCAATTGCATGGGTCAAAACCTTTGGGTTTGGCCATTCTTTAGCCTTTTACATCCTCAATCTCATAAAAAGCTCGTGGGTATTGTTGTCCAACCCATTGATCGGACTCTGCAGGGCAGTCTCGTAGGCATACCCTATGTTCAGACCATTACTGACATTGAAGAGCACCAGACCACTGACACTCTCATCAAAACGGTAAGAGGCACCAAATTCAAAACGCTCCCCAAAATCCAGGATCCCCGTAAGTTCAAGGGACACAGGCGAGGCATCTGCATAACGGAACATCCCCATGGTCTTCAAATCCAAGGTCTTACCAAGAAGAAAGGTGTACCCCCCGCTCAAATAGGCATGCATCCGGTCCACACCAAGGTAGGCGTTACCATCACGCTCTTGTAAACGCTTAGGGGTCAACAGTTTTGGTGCCGACAGGGAAACAAAATATCTGTCGTGTTTCAAATAGGCCCCAGCTCCCACATTGGGCGTGAACCGGCTTTCATAACCCATGAGTGCTCCATCCTGTCCTACCCCATAAGTGACCAATCCGTCTGTATTGGCATCGTAGGAATTCGCGCTCCCCTTGAGTCCAAAGTACAATGTATGCTCCGCATCCAACTGTATATGGTATGACACATCGATGGCCACCCAAGTCTGGCGCTCAATAAAGGTCTTATCGTTCAAGATGGAAACCCCGAGCCCCACTTTTCTTCCTACAGGCATTCCAAAAATGGCACTTTGGCTTTCCGGTGCCCCTTGAACGCCTGCCCATTGACTCCGAATTCCCAAGGAGAACTCCGTGGACTCGGAACTTCCCGCAAAGGCCGGATTATAAATGTTCATATTGTACCTGTAAAAAGTAAAACTAGGGTCCTGTTGGGCCTTAACGGCCACCGAAAGGACCAAGGCCATTATAAGTACTGCTATTCTATTGATTGTATTCATGATTTTAATTGTGCTTTTTGTTTTGTTGATTTTTAATAGTTGATAAAGATCCATCCCTGTAGCGGTGCATCGCCATTGCCCAGATCAATAATGTATAGGTAAGATCCCGACGGAAGCTTTTCGTTCCGGTTCTTATAGAAACCTCCCCAATCATTGTGATAGGATCTTGTGCCAAATACCTCATGCCCCCATCGATTATACACCTTAACCACATTGTTGGGATAATTGTCGATTCCCGGAATAATCCAAGTATCGTTATTACCATCTCCATTGGGAGTGAACGCCTGGGCTGGGACCAAAGTGGGTTCCTCACTAGTTGGGAAAGCATCATCCCCATCCAGTACACCATCGTTGTCATCATCGTCATCCAAACTATCGGGTATACCATCACCGTCCGTATCCAAAGGAGTGCTTGAAGCATCTGTTGGGTCTGTACCTTCGTTCAACTCAACTTCATCGGAATACCCGTCCCCATCATCATCCGTATCAGCATTGTCACCAATCCCATCTCCATCGGTATCGGTGTCTTCACTGGCATCTGTTGGGAATGCATCTTCATTGTCAAGTATACCATCGTTATCATCATCGTTGTCCACATTGTCCCCAAGGCCATCGCCATCACTGTCCATGTCCTCTATCCCATCATTGTCATCATCTGTATCGGCATTGTCACCAATTCCATCCCCATCAACATCCGAGCTTTCATTCGGGTCTGTTGGAAAGGCATCCTCATCATCGGGAAGTCCATCGTTATCGGCATCATTATCGGCATTGTCCCCAGTTCCGTCGCCATCGGTATCGGTATCCTCCATGGGGTCTTTAGGGAAGGCGTCGTTGCTATCCAAGGTGCCGTCACCGTCATCGTCGTCATCGGCATTGTCCCCAGTTCCGTCCCCATCGGTATCGGTATCCTCCATGGGGTCTTTAGGGAAGGCGTCGTTGCTATCCAAGGTGCCGTCACCGTCATCGTCGTCATCGGCATTGTCCCCAGTTCCGTCCCCATCGGTATCGGTATCCTCCATGGGGTCTTTAGGGAAGGCGTCGTTGCTATCCAAGGTGCCGTCACCGTCATCGTCGTCATCGGCATTGTTCCCCGTTCCGTCCCCATCGGTATCGGTATCTTCCGTTGGGTCCTTAGGGAAGGCGTCGTTGATGTCCAAAGTACCATCTCCATCATCATCGTCATCGGCATTGTCCCCTGTTCCGTCCCCATCGGTATCGGTATCCTCCGTTGGGTCCTTAGGGAAGGCGTCGTTGCTATCCAAGGTGCCGTCACCGTCATCGTCTTCGTCGGCATTGTCCCCAGTTCCGTCCCCATCGGTATCGGTATCCTCCATAGGGTCTTTCGGGAAGGCGTCGTTGATGTCCAAAGTACCATCTCCGTCATCATCGTCATCGGCATTGTCCCCTGTTCCGTCCCCATCGGTATCGGTGTCCTCCATTGGGTCCTTAGGGAAGGCATCGTTGCTATCCAAGGTGCCGTCGCCGTCATCGTCGTCATCGGCATTGTCGCCCGTTCCGTCGCCATCGGTATCGGTATCCTCCGTTGGGTCCTTAGGAAATGCGTCGTTGCTATCCAAGGTGCCGTCTCCGTCATCGTCGTCATCGGCATTGTCGCCCGTTCCGTCGCCATCGGTATCGGTGTCCTCCGTTGGGTCCTTAGGAAATGCGTCGTTGCTATCCAAGGTGCCGTCTCCGTCATCGTCATCATCGGCATTATCGCCCGTTCCGTCGCCATCGGTATCGGTATCCTCCATGGGGTCTTTAGGGAAGGCGTCGTTGCTATCCAAGGTGCCGTCACCGTCATCATCGTCATCGGCATTGTCGCCCGTTCCGTCGCCATCGGTATCGGTGTCCTCTGTTGGGTCTTTTGGGAAGGCGTCGTTGATGTCCAAGGTACCGTCGCCGTCATCGTCTTCATCGGCATTGTCCCCAGTTCCGTCGCCATCGGTATCGGTATCCTCCGTTGGGTCTTTTGGGAAGGCGTCGTTGCTATCCAAGGTGCCGTCGCCGTCATCGTCGTCATCGGCATTGTCCCCTGTTCCGTCCCCATCGGTATCGGTATCCTCCGTTGGGTCTTTTGGGAAGGCGTCGTTGATGTCCAAAGTGCCATCCCCGTCATCGTCGTCATCAGAATCGTCAGGGATTCCATCACCATCGGTATCTTGGGCTGCTGTAATATCTGCACTATAAGTAATGCTACTCAATGCATCATCCCCATCCTTCACTTTAAATGAAAAGGAAGCGTAGCTTTCGCCAAATTCACCAGTCTCCGTGATATATACCAACAAAGTCACATCATCGACCATATCATTGATGGATACCGGATTGCCGTTATATGTCAATGTTCCTTTTGAGGGAAGAGAAACAATCTGAATGCCGTTGAAGGCATCACTGGGGTCATCATCAGTAAAAGTGAAATCGCTTACGGCAAATGCATATCCTAAATCCTGAATTACATCCACCGTAATGTTTCCTCCTTGGGGAGCATCATTCACATTGTTGATGCTAAAGGAAACGGTAACCGTTTCAGAGAAAGAAACCGCATCTTCAAAGTTATAGGTGAAACTGTCCGTTCCTGACTCGTCACCATCATGCTCATAAGAAAAGGTACCATCCGCATTGAATGTAAACGATGCCGCATGGGACGGGTTGGTAATGATATGATACACTAAATCATCTCCATCTACCTCCACATCGTTGGTGGAAACATCCTCGTTCAAGGTTGCATTTTCATCCAAATTGAAGCTGTCAGCATTTGCCACAGGGATATCATCCGCAGGTAAAATGGAAAGCGTGATATTGGCCGTTACCTTTTGCCCTTGATCGTCCAATTCATAGGTTACGGTATCGGTACCATTCATGTTGGCATCGGGAGTATACACTACTTGGTTACTTTCGTTGACCACGGCAGTACCTTTGGTGCCCTGTACCGTGATAGTGACCGTTGGTGTGGCACCTGTATCATACACGTCGTTGTACAACACATCAATGGGGTCCGATACGGTATCTTCATCCAAAATGGCCAAGTCGTCATCTGCGCTGACCACTAGGGTAATATCGTAAGGTCCAAAAGTGGCCGTACCCACATTGCCTGCATTGTCCTTAACTTCAGCATGGATATACCATCCTGAACCTCCAGAATTGAATGAAGTTGTTTTGGACTGGCTATTGCTCCATGAGGTCCAAGCCGCATTATCCGTTGCCGGTGGGGTGGCACTTTGTACTTTTGCAAAACGCTGCACATCAAAACCACTACCCCCGTTTTCATCCTGAAAAACCAATTGAATATCGGTATTGGTATCCAAGCTTCCACTGGATGGGTTAGCCGTAATGGTCGGCAGGGTATTATCATCAACAATGGTCAGCGTTCGATAGAACGGTTCCGACCAAACCCCTGTATCTGTTTGGGTACGCAAACTGATGATGTAATCCGCAGAAAGGTTGTTATAGGCCGAGAAATCGGTCATTGGAGTCGTGGCATTGTAAATCTGGGTATCGGTTGGGTCTCCGTTACCATCGTAAGTTCGTTGGGTCACGATCCATTCTTGGGTGGATAAGGTCCTGCCGTAAGGGTCAACCGAGTTATCCTCAATGGCAACTGTCATGTTCCCAGTATAGGTGTTGATCAAATCAGGTTGTATGTTGAACTGTGCTATAGGCAGATCGGTACTGCCACCGGAGCCTGATGTCTTTTCAACATAGATACTGGTGGGACTACTCCAGGTACCCTGATGGTCCTGAACTGTCAACATCACCAAGTATTGGCCATCAGGTACTGAATTTTTGTCAAACTGTCCTATGGTCCAATCATTTGTAGAAGCGGCATCAACGGATTTCCATTTCCATTCGGATTGGGCAATACCATTATTTGAACCTCCATCCAAGTCATAGGAGGTATTGTTGATGAACCCAGTATCACTGCTATAGGTAAAGCTTGCCACTGGTCTACGGTGAAAGAACAACGTGGTTGGTGCCGTTGGCATTTCTTCAAAGGTGAAGGTGTACTTTCCTGGCTTTTCATAATACTCGGGTACATCTTCCAAGTACAGTCCACTCCAAGAAACACGTCCCGTGTTGTTTTCAAAATAGGTTTCATCATGGGTAATTTTCCAGCGTCCGCTTGGGTAACTGGCATTGGCCGTATTGTTTTTCAGCTGTGCCGGATCCACATCGATCTCCACTGAAGTACCCGCAATAAAGAACTCACCTGCACTCACGGTACCGAATTGGTATTGCTCATAAATGTATTGGGCTATATCGTCGATCCAAGTAGACCAACTTCCGGCATCCCTATTGACAAAGGTTCCCTGATTGTTGTTCTGGGTAATAAACCGTTCAAACTGTGCCTCATTGGCATTGGTTCCCCAACCGATGTAATGGATATCCTCGTTGATGGTACGCATCAAGATTTCGGAAAGATCGGTGTCCACATCAAAATCGGCAACTTCAATATCATCCAGGTTTACGTTGAACCTCAGTGCACTGTTCCTCCATTGTGGCTCACGCAATACATCTTTAAAGGCACGCAGCTCCAATTTTTCTATATTGATATCCTTGAAATAGGCACCAGATTGTTCGTGTACGTAAAAACCATAACTTCCTTCAGAGAAAGTTGCATCGGAAATGTTGAACGATTCAATCCAATCCGTACCGGCACTTCCACCCCCTCCTTTTCTTGAGATTTTGATATCGTCACCACTCATTTCAATCTTAAATTCAATGCTCTGCCCATCATAATAGGCGGCAAACATATCGGCACGGTTACCATCCCAGCCATAGGTTGCTGTACCAGAATTACCGCTATTGGTGTTCAAGGCCAAAACGGTTTTAACCCCGTTTTCAATTTTTATGATGGCCTCGGCAGGGTCACCGTCTGTTCCATAGCCGCTCACATTTCCACATGCTGTATGGTTGTCAATGATATAGGCATAAAAGTTTTGGTTGTCCACTTTTCTAAAGATAAAGCCTACTTCACCATGTACATAAGGTGCACCTATTAACCCCCAGGTTGCAGAAATGGAACCATCGGCTATATCCCCTGTGGGATCATACATGGCATATCCATAACCGTTGTAACGGCTCACAAAATCCGCAATGATTCGGTTGGTTCCGGAATCAAAGGTGAAGTAGTCTCCTGTGTAAGAAGAATGGACCGGTGGTTCGGTACCATTAAAGTTCATTTTGTTCCAGTTGTTGAAAATGTCACTGGCATCGGCCTGGTCGGAAGAAATGGAGCTTCGTTGAAAGGCCTCCACACGGAGTTTTCCCAAAGGGATTCCCTTAAGATGCATGGCTTGTTCAAGATCGGCCTCAAAGGTGGATAGATCCACATTAGCCGAGCCAACAGTTACCATGACATCCACATTAGGGCCCTGTTTTACGGTCATGTCCACGGTTTGGGCCTGTACGGCTCCAAACAGAAGAAAAAGTAAAAAGAATGATAAGGTATTTGTTAAGGTTTGTTTCATGGCTGGTAGCTCTATTTGAATATTGAATTATTGACAGGTTGGTTCATGGTGGTATGATCAAAGTCCAAATCTGCCCCGAAAATGGAGCTACAATTCGTAGGAACTGCAATGTTGAGATAAGCCTTGTCACTAATTTTCTTCAGCAAGGCCAGTCCTTCTGGATTTGAACCGAGGTTACAATCGTAAATAAGAAGCTGTATGTGAATTCCTTGGAATAGCCCTTCGAGCATGGAAAGCTCAAATTCTTGGTCTACAGCATCGGCATCATAGGTTTTGCCCCCGAGCTCCATAGCGTTGTAGTTAGCGTTGGCAAATAGATGGACCACCTGTGTAGACCTGCTCTGCTCCAGATATTGTCGGATGGACTCCCACGGATTTTTGGGCGCATTAACTTCAAAAACTGGTATTCCCGATGCCAAATGATCGAGTACTTGCTGTTTTTGGGAATAGTTGGAATCGATGACGACCAATTCATTGGATTGCGCCATGCTCCTAGTAACAAAAAGGATGATCAGCATCAAAAAGAAGATTGAAGATTTCCGGTTAACTTGATTTTTCATTGTTTTGTTGATTTTGATTTTATTGGATTAAAAATGATTTGTTCTGTATGTTCCTTCCGCCTAAAAAAGACATGGGAGGGTCAGGCCGCCCAAGGGGCAGCAATTTTTATGGATGTCCTAAAAGTCCTTTTGGACTATGGGGTCCGATCAATAAGTCTGTGATTGTTTATCCAGAAGTGCTTTAGTAGATTTCTTTCATGACAAGGGAATCTTATTAATTGTTTCAATTTGTTTGGATAACATTTTTTCCTACTTTTTAAATCAAAAAATGTAGATTTTTTCCTATCCTTTGTCTAAGAAACGGAGGTGTAGGAGTCTTATTTCAACAAATCTTTTAGGGAATTGACAAAAGTCAATTTCAGGTTATTTTCTTACAAAAAAGAGAGTAATTCAACCAATAAATCCGTATCAATCAATGTAGTACGCTCTTTACTTGGAATACAGTATTGGGAGGAATTGATTAGATATAAAAGAAAAACTAGGAAGTGATCTTCTTTTCTTTCAGTAAACGGGATAAGGTTTCTGGTCTCATTGCCAAGTAAGAGGCCAAATATTTTTTAGGTATCCTGTTGATGATGTGAGGATTGAGATTTTCAATGAAAAAATTCAATCGCTTTTTAGCATTGGGAATCCTGGCCAAGTATACCCTATGTTCTGCCATTATGTAATATTCCTCAAGCAGTATTCTGTAGATTTGTCGCATTTCGGAAAAATTATTGAGGCAATATTTGTAATCCTCATACTCCAAATAATCACAGTGGGTTTCCTCAAGGCTCTGAATGTATTCCCTGGTCGGCTCGTTCCTAAAAAACCCGGTTATCGAGGTAAATACTTCATTCTCGCTATCGATCCATGTAGTAATCTCTGTGGAGTCACTTTTAAAATACCCTCTTACCATACCCGTTTTGATAAAGTACAATTTATTACATACTTCACCTTTTTTGCTTATAATCTCATTCTTACCAAAAGAACAGCTCTTTATTTTTGTGGACAGATATGATTTTATACCGGATCCGAGTGGATAAATGGAATTGAGATAAAAGAGGACAAAAAGGTTTTTTTCAGGGCTTGGTTTGGCAATCATGCTTTGAATGAAATTTCTGGAGAACAGAAAGGCGTTTCCCAAAAATAGTATTTTGAAGAGATTAACGAGTTTCAGCAGTTAGGTAATTTCGCTGAATTTGACAAATGTCAATTTATATGCGTTCAGAGGTTGTTTGGGAGATACAAAATTCAGATATCACAGCCTCCCAACCCATAAAAATTTATAAAACCCAGTCGGTTTCGAAAATACTGTCAACCAATTAAAAGGCGCAGTATCATAAGATCCCTGCGCCCTTTCCAATTAAACAAACAAACTCACTCAACTTTGATTCATTCCAACTAAAATGCTCTATTTCCTAATCCCATCAAGGGTCTAAAGGTTGATAGGGATTTTGATGTGTGGAAACTTTGTTTCCCGTAAATTCCAAGGTGAATGGAGACAATCTCTTGTGTAGGTCAACAGGTTGGTAGCCCAGTTCCTTTTGGCAACGTTCCTTAAAGACATTACTCTCCACATAAGAGCTATGCCATGGATTGGTAACCACCAGACTTTTTTTATCTATGGGTATACCATATTCAATCATCAATCGCGTGGCATTCCGCATGTTGGTGGTGGTATGCCTTGCATAGGGTTCTATAATGATACGCTCTTCCGGTACCCCATATTCCTCCATCAATTCCCTCTTCATTTCCACCGCTTCACAATAAGGGGTCATATAAGGATGGACGTGACCACCGGATACTATAATGAACGGGGCTTTGTTTTCCCGATATTCCTTCATGGCCAATTGAAGATTGACTTTCCCAGCAATGGAAAGTTTGTCCCTATAGTTTTCCGGACCACCACCCAAAACCACAATGGAGGCATAATCATACGCTCCAAAATCGATTGTTTTGACAGCTTGTACGGCCTTGGCATTTTCCTTTTGGCCCAAGGGGTCATAGCGTACGGCTTCATCCTTGTGGTTGGCATACAATAATGAGAGGGAAAGATTCAAGCTGGGTTGGAAAAACAAGTTGGTTTCCCTTGCATCTTGCCGTGCCTGTTGTCCCAAAATGGAAACGGCATAAACATATTGTTTGGACCTTACATCAAAGGATACGGAGTCAATGTTTTGATAAAATGGCATTTTCCCCGTCCCATAAACCTCTAGAACCGTATCCAATCCTTTGGCACACAACTCCCAAGCCTTGTAAAGGAATTCATCATCTGGATGGCTTTCAAAATGGGCATATTTATGGGATTTCCTTAGTTTCTGGATCAAACTTGAAAATGCGGCATTGCTCTCGGATATTTCCATCAACCGTTTTCCAACGGTCTGTATTTTTTGTTCACTCCATAAAAAAGGAGCAACAACCTCGGTAACATTTTTTGGAGGAGCATCCGGTACTTCAGTTTGACTCCCGAGCATGAAATCTTTCAAAATTTCATCCTCCCGCAAAAGCTGACTGACTTTTTGGTCATCCATAATAGCGGAAAACAAATAGAAGTTCTTATCCTGCAATCCTTTCAAGGTCTTGTTCGGATATTTTTGGTCTTGCTGCTTGGTCTGGGCCATTGAAATTATGGAAAGACCAAAAACCAATGAAAAGAGGAGAAGTTTTTTCATCATCTTGAATAAAAAAGGGCGGCTCCAATGCATACTGAAGCCACCCTATATTTAATTTCCGGATTAATAGCCGTTGTTCTGGGTCACCAAGCCGTCATCCACACTGTCAATATATTCCTGTGGAATAGGCCAGTACTCATTTTTGCCAGCGGTGAAGGCAGCATTTGTCAAATGGCTCCTCCTTGTTTTTTCAACCGAGAGGTAATCATCGATCACTTCCTTGGCAACACCCCAACGCACCAAATTGAAGAATCGGTGTCCTTCCATGGCCAGTTCCAAACGGGTTTCCATACGCACTTTGTCCCTAGCATCGGCGGCATCGGTCCAAGTAGTATTATAGGTTCCAATATTGTAATTGGCCGCATCTGTGGCTCCATCCAAAGTTTGGACGTATTGGGAATTGGCGGCACGTTCACGGATTTGGTTTACCAAGCCGCGCGCTTCTTCCAAGTTCCCCAATTCTACTGCAGCCTCGGCCCTCCACAACAATACTTCCGCATAGCGGATGATATAATAGTTCAGGGCATCCACATAAGGCCAAACCGTTACATGGTAAGGGGAATTTGCTGACAATATCCGTTTTTTGGGACCAAATGGACCATAGGTGGCCAAATCACGGGCCCAAGTATCCTCGTAAAGAATATTCAAATCCTTGTAGGGAATACCTGGTCTGCCGACGGTGATATCCAATCTAGGGTCCACAAAATCGGTGTCGGCAACGTCAACATTGTCTTCCACTGGCAACCCATTGGCATTGGTCTTGAATGCATTCACCAAATTCTGTGAGGGACGATGGAAACCATATTGGGAGTAATACGGTCCTCCGGGGGCCGTCAATCGGTCACCTATACTTCCATTATAATTACTGGATTGTCCATCGTTTACGGAGTATTGTACCGCAAAGATCACTTCTTTTCCATTATCATTCTCAGGCAAGAAAACCGATTGGAAATCATCCATAAGACCATAGTTTCCTGCCATTACCAAGGTAGTTGCATCATAGGCCTGTTGCCATTTATCCTGGAACAGATACGTCTTTGCCAAATATGCCATAGCGGCCAATTTGGTAGGTCTTCCCACTTGTTCTTGGGTATTGGGCAACACATCATAGGCCGCTTGGAAGTCATCTTCGATCTTGCCCCATAGTTGGTCCGAAGTGAACTCTGTGTTAGAACGGGCATAATCGGAAACCGTTTCCGCTGTTTCGTCTATATACGGAATTTGATTGTAGATTTTTTTGAGTTCAAAGTAATAATGGCCTCTTAAAAATCTAAGTTCCGCAGTTCTTTGGATCTTTAGGGATGCATCAAAGTCCTCGGAGGCATTCAAAAGTTTCATGGCCTCATTGGTCCTTTTCACCCCTTCGTACAATGCCATCCACTTTCGTTGCACATCGTAGGTGGTTGGAGAAGTGTTGTAAAGTTCCATTTGATGGATCTGGTTTTGGTCGCCGGTTCCGCCACCGCCTTTGTAACAATCATCAGATACCACATCGCCAAAACTCCAGTTGGAAGCCGGGGAATTATAGGCATTACTGGCCCCGTCAATCTGTCCATTAAGAACGCTATAAGCCGAAATAATGGCTTTTTCAACGTTTTCCGCTTTGGTCATTTCCGAAGGGGAAACTTCACCAAAGGTGACCTCTTCCAAATAATCCTTGGAACAGGATCCCAAGAGGGTAAGTGCCATTGTGGCTCCTACCATCATATATTTTGATTTTGCTTTCAATATGTTTTTCATAGCTTTTTTAGAGTTTAAGGTTACATCCGATTACAAAAGTCCTGCTCGGAGGATACAATCCACGATCGATTCCAATGTCGAGGTTCCTATTGCTACCCGAGTAGTTTTGAAGCCCCACTTGTGGGTTCATCCCACTATAATCGGTTATGGTGAACAAGTTGCTTGCTTGGGCATATATTCTCAATTTGAGGCCACCAAGCAATTCTGGGTTAACGTTGTATCCCAATTGCGCATTGGTCAACCGAACATATGATCCGTTCTCCACATAGTAGCTAGAGGGGCGAATGTTGTTGTTAGGGTCATCCAGGGATAAACGTGGAATGCTGGAATCGGTATTGTTTTCGGACCAAGCATCCAACAAGACATTCTCTTTGTTATAAGCTGCTTGGTTGAAGAAATGGTTCTTGTACTTGGTAAAATTGTAGGTGTCATTGCCGAAGCTTCCATTAAAGAAAAGACCCAAGTCAAAATTCTTATAGTTGAACTGTAGATTAAGGCCCAACATGACATCGGGGTGAGGGGAACCAATAAACGTCCTGTCATCGGCATCCACATCACCATCGCCATCCACATCCTTGAACTTGATATCACCGGGTTGGGCATTGGGCTGCAGTCCATAACTATCCACCTCAGCCTGACTTTGGAACAATCCTTCGACCACATAGCCATAGAACGAGGCAATCGGCTGACCGACAGCACTTCTGGAAATCTCTTGGTCAAAGTTTACACTGTGCAAGGATGAACTTGGAATACCCAAATAATCGGACGTGTTCAACTCTGTCAACTCGTTCTTTGACCCGGTAAGATTGAGACCAATCTGATAGCCCAAATCACCCACTTTGTCGTTATAATTGACATTCAATTCAAATCCGTTGTTCTTCATTTTCCCATCGTTCACCCACTGTCCGTCATTGGTACCCCCATAGGTCAACGGAACGGTGTTGTACACCAAGATGTCATCGGTTTTCTTGATGTAGTAGTCAGCAGTAATGTTCAGGTGATCTTTCAAAAGGCCCATATCCACACCAATGGAGGTCTGGGTCGTGGTCTCCCATTTCAAATCGGGGTTCGGGATCCTGGATTGGGTAAGTCCGATGTATACGGATTCCTGGGCACCATCAATGGCATAGTTGGAGTTCGCATTGTTATTGCGATAACTATCCACAGTGGCGTAATTGGAAATATCCTGATTACCTGTTTGTCCCCAGCTTCCTCTCAAAAGCAGGGAAGAGACAATTCCATCTGGATTAAAAAAGTCCTCGCGGTCCAACCTCCATCCCAAAGAGAATGCAGGGAATGTTCCCCAGCGGTTGTCCTCGTTGAACCTTGAGCTACCATCACGCCTAACGGTGGCCGTAAAAAGATACTTTTCATCATAGTTGTAGTTCAACCTTCCGAAGTAAGAGTTAAGTGACCATCCGGATGCGTTACCGGAATTGAGCATGTTCTCGGTTCCAAAACTCAAATACCTGAAGTTTTCATCCTCGTACAAGAATTCACTTACCGAAGCACCAAAACCTTCATAATTGTACTCGATGGCCTCCTGCCCTACCAACACATCCACATTGTGGGCACCAAACTGCTTTTTATAGTTTAGCGTATTGGTAAAGGAGAATTGATAATTGAAGCTATTGGACGTGGATAACGAATTGGTGTTGTTGGTGGAAAGAATTTCATTAAACGTAGGCGAAAAACTCCTGATGTTATAATTCTGATAATCCAATCCAAAAGAAGTCTTAAACGTAAAATCCTTGATGTATAGATTGGCATATACATTTCCCAAAGCTTGGACCCGTTTCTGCTTGTTGTCCTTATTGCGATACAATTGGCCCATGGGGTTTTGGGTATCGTTGAGTGGGTTACCTGCATATTCCCCATTGATATCCTTAACGGGGACTATGGACGGGAACTGCATGGCACTCAAGACAATACTCCCCAAAGCACTATTGGTACCTATGGAAACCTGCTCCTTGTAATTGGCCGTAAAGTTTTCACCAATGGTCAAGAAGTCGCCAATGTTATAGGATGAATTGAACCTTGCTGAATACCTCTCAAACCCCGTGTATTTGATCAAACCTTCCTGGTTGTAATATCCCAATGAAAATAAATGCTGCCCTTTGGAGTCCCCTTTGGCCAATGATACGTTATAGGATTGAACGGTGGCCGTTTGCAAAATCTGCTTTACCCAGTCCACATCAGCGCTAGGGATGGTCTGTTCGTCATTCAGCCATTGTGGGATTACGGCCTGCGCGGGATTGTCCCCATAAATATCGTGGGAAGGAGTTCCCCCATCATTGATCGTAGCTTGCCATAAAAGATCCCCATATTGCTGGGCATTGAGCATTCTTGGAAGGTTATATGAGGATTGAAGACCGGCATAACTGTCAAAGGATACTACATATTCCCCACCGGTATCCGACCCCTTTTTGGTGGTAATGATCACAACACCATTGGCGGCACGAGATCCATAGATGGAAGCTGAGGCAGCATCCTTCAATACCTGTATGGTTTCAATATCGGAAGGATTGATCCCATTAAGTCCGTTGGAAGCAGGGATTCCATCCACGATTACCAATGGATCGTTACTATTAATCGTACTAAAACCCCTAACGCGAATGGAAGTTCCCCCACCAGGAGAATTATCGCTCATGATCTGTACACCGGGCAAACGACCATCCAACATTTCCACCACATTGGCCTTGGGTTGGGTATTTATTTCCTCAGGGGAAACAGAAGCAATGGCACCCGTAATGTTCCTTCTGGCCTCTGTGCCATACCCCACCACCACGATTTCATCCAGTTGGGACGCGCTTTCAATGAGGGTGACCGTTACGTTCTCCATATTTTCAATGTTCACGTCCTGTCTTCTGTATCCAATATAGGTTATGGAAAGTGTCTTGAAATTGGAAGGGATTTCCATCGTGAACTTTCCATCAAAATCGGACACTGTGCCATAATCGGTCCCTTCAACAAATACGTTGGCCCCTGGAATGGGGTTGCCCGCCTCATCGATCACAGATCCGGATATTTTTCGCTTTTCCTGGATAAACTTCACCAAAACGCCTTGTTCCGTTACCCGAAAATCCACATTGGCCTTGTTTTTAATAACTTCAAGGACGGTTTCCAGATTCCCTTTGGTCACGTCTATGCTGATGCGTTGATCCAAGGATTCGGCATCCGCAGCGTAGATGAATCTTTGGCCGGTCTGCTTTTCTATAAGGTCGAACACCTTTTCCAAAGCAACACTTTTAAGGTTAAGGTTGATCATGTCGAAATTTTGTGTATTCACCACATTGGTTACGGATATGGGGACATTACTTCCCCTACCCAACAATGGAAGACACAGTAGCAATGCTAACAAGCTTATTTTTTTCATTTCTTAAAGAGTAGTTTAATTATTGGTTCTCGATATTTTTTTAGGTTCTACTAATTTTGCTGTTCAGTTTTTCATAGATTTTGTTGTGAGGTTAATATTGTTTGTTCTTGATCACCGCCTTTCTAATGGTTTTGAGGGCTATAGCCATGTGGTTTTCGACCGTCTTGATGGAAACGCCCAAGATCTCTGAGATTTCCTTGTACTTGAGCTCGTCCAATCGGCTCATTTCAAAGATTTGTCGGGATTTTTGGGGTATTTGGTCCAGCACATCCGTAATCCGTTTTTTATAGAATTCCCTTTGCTCTTGATCGATGATTTCCTGTTCTATGCTGGGACTAGATGCTTGCTGGTTTTCCTGCCCAAACTCCAGAGGTTGTTTAAGATGAGAGTATGCCACGGGCTCCAATAACTTGTTCTTTACCACCACATAGAGATATGGTTTGGGGTTTCGAATCTCGTGTATGCGCTCATAACCGTTCCACAATTGAATGAAGACATCGGCCACCTTTTCCTCGACAATGTCCAATTTTGACTCATAGGTGAGTCCAAACCGACAAAGGCTTTCATAATACCTGTTGAAAACAGTTTCCAAAGCCTCATTGCTCCTTTGCTGTATTAAACTGAACAGTGCTACGTCTGTCATGCTGTTAAAATCCATCAACTCTGGGGAATGTTTAGTTTTCATTGCTGGGGGCTATTGAAAATTTTTTGGGGGATACCGGGGTAATCTTCACATCGGCAATGAATTCCAATGTTTGTATGAACTGTTCAAGGTCTTGGTCTTCGAACGCGGCACTAATTTTTTTGCTGGCAACCAAATCATCGGAGATGACAAACTCCACTCCATAAAATTGATTGATGGGAATCAATGCATCGCCCAAGGGCATATTATCCAATAGAAGGATATTGTCTTTCCAGGCCGTGGTCTTGGATACATCAAAATTGCGTTTTATCACTTCACCTGTTTCCGTATTCAGTTGCAGTTCCTCATTGGGGCTCAACTGTATTTTATCGCCAGAATCCTTCAAAGTGACCTGAACCTTGCCGCTTTCCAAGGACACGGTCTTTGTTCTCCCCTTGGTATTGACATTGAACTTGGTTCCCAGTACTTGAACCGTCAATCCGTCGGTGTTTACGTGGAAGGGTCTATCAACATCCTTGGAGATGTGGAAATACGCTTCCCCTTCCAACCAAACCTCCCTGCTGTTCTTGGAAAAGACTTCAGGAAATTTTAGTTCAGACCCGGAATTTATCATTATCGATGATCCATCAGGCAGGGTAATTTGTTTCCGTTCCCCTTGTTGGGCTATGATATGATTGGTGTACCGGGAAGCATCACCCATTGAAAACAGGTACAGGGAAAAACCGATCAGGACTACCGCTGCTGCTGCCAAGATGACTTTCATCTTGGTTTGGAGAAAAACTCTTTTTCCCGATGGTTTTGCGGTGATAGCCTCTCTTATTCGTTTTCCAGACCGTTCTTTTCTAAGCGGTAAATCGGGTTTGGGATAGCACTCCCACAATAACTTATAATCTTGAAAGCGGTCCCGTAAACCATCATCCAACAGTAGGTTTACCTCGAACATTGACCTCTCCTGGTCCGTGTTCATCTCTCCGGAAAGCTTTCGAGCACATTTGATATCCTCCTTGGATATATCCATAGTATGTCTTTTACACATAGGAGGGTGAAAAGGTAGAATTACCCCCAGATCACAATGTCATCAAAATGCAAAAAGAGAATTAACTTAAGGTTAACCGTTGGGATTTACCTCGGAGACTGGCTTCTGGCTGCAAAATGACCTTGGCATTATGCATTAAATTGGGCATCAAGAAAAGGGTATATTATCAGATCGAATCGACTTTGGAAATATGTCAAAACCAAAAAGAGGTTACACAACGGGGGTTAAACAAAAGCCTGATGAACTGAGCTATATCAGAAACAATGTCGCAGAGGCATACAGGTACGCGAGACGGGACCCTTCTGTTTTGGGGGCACAGACGAAAGGAGACCAAAAAAGTATGGGGAAGCAGTCTTTCGATAAACAAAAGGAGGCAATCGAACTCAAGAAAAGCTGGGGCGTGTGCAGATTGAGCCGATACCCCAAAAAAGCAATAGTCATCCCGGCTGGCGGCAGGTTTTATGGTTTCCGGTAAGCACCGGAAGGGAAGGGATGTACCTTACCGAGACGGGTAACGGTTCTATCAAAAGTAGTCAGATCCGATTGGTCTTTGAGCATCTCAATGCCATAATAACTGGGTAGAAATGAGCTTAGGGTAGAATGGTGGTATCATCAAAAATGCAGGCCAAGGTCCTAATCGGAACTATCGATATTCCAGTGGATAGAGACTTGGTTCAATAAAAGCAGGAAATCCAAGAATTGGACGATAAGACCTTGGAGGAATTTGAAAACGAAATGTACAACCAAAACCAGTTGTATGCCCTGATCTAATTGTCAATAGATTTCAACATTGGATAACACAGGACAACCCAGAGATTCGGTAATGGCCACTTTCAATTTTGATGTCCTTGTTTTCTCAATGGGCAAGATTCTCTTATATCCGATTGTGGTTTCACTGGCAATCTTTTTCCAGGAGCCGCCCTGCCATGCAAAAACATCAAAGGCCGCCACACGCTGTCCAAGTGGAATATACTCCTGCAATATCAAAAAGTCAATCGTTTTCTCCTCTCCAAAATCAATTTCAAAAGATGCCGAGGTAACCCCATCATCAGTAGACCAGTATGAGTCTTTATCTTCATCTATCATTTTTGATGGCGCATAGGTTTCTTCATTACCACGGAATGAACTTGCCTCAATATGGGCCATAATTGCCAAGTTTTTATTAAAAACACTATCCAAAATCTTCCTAAAACCTTGAAGGGCAGCAACATCCTTCTCATGAAACAGCCCCCTTCTGTCCGGAGGTATGTTCAACAAAAGATTGGAGCCTCTTCCCACCGAAGTCAGGTACAACTGAAATAGATTTTCAGCACTTCTTACCAAGGAATCCTGGGCTTGGTGGTAAAACCAACCTGGTCTTATAGAAACATCCACTTCTGCCGGAATCCAACGGCTTCCGCCCTTGGTACCATGCTGCAAGAGTTCTTCAATCCCTGCCTTTCCAGCATACAAGGTATCTGGAGTTATGGTATTCCAATTGGTTTCTCCTGCCAGGCCTTTTTCATTTCCTACCCACCGGATGTCGGGTCCGGCATCACTAAAGAAAAGTACTTGAGGCTGTATGGAGTCTACCATGGCCAAGGTGGTAGGCCAATCATAAAATCGTTGTCTGTCAATGGTCCGGCTTTCACGCGCCCCTCCATAATACCCATCACCGCCATTGGCCCCATCGAACCACATTTCAAAAACTGGCCCGTAGCCTGTGAACAATTCTTTTAACTGGTTACGATAGTATTCTACATAAGAAGCCTCACCATAATCGGCCCTATTCCTGTCCCAAGGTGAGAGATAGGTACCAAACTTAAGTCCGTATTTTTTGGCCGATTCGGAAACTGATTTTACAATATCTCCCTGTCCCGATTGGAATGGACTCTTCTTGATGGAATGTTCTGTATACTTAGAGGGCCAAAGTGCAAACCCATCATGATGTTTGGCTGTTAAAATCACCCCTTTAAAACCGGCATCTTTTAATGTTTTGATCCATTGGTCCACATCAATAGCGGAGGGGTAGAACAATTCTGGTGATTCATCCCCATAACCCCATTCCTTATCCGTAAAGGTGTTGATAGTAAAATGTATAAAGGCATTTAGCTCCATTTTATGCCAAGCCATTTGGTCATCCGAGGGAGTGGCACCTAGGGGTTGTGGTGGCAAAACTTCTTGTTTTTCAGAGCAGGAAGAAATTGCAAAGACCAACAGAACGAACAACGACCGGAAATATCTGCACATATAACGTTGAGGATTTTAAGTGGAACAACAATATATAAAAAAGTAAAGGAAGATCAGATCTTCCTTTACTCACTTAACTCTAATTAAACTAACTCAAATTATGAATTGATCCACTTAAATGAATCCATAATAACTATGGCCTATTGTGCAAACCAAAGTGTAGTTCCTTGTAAATCTGGTCCTTGCGCAGCGTTTGCTGCTTCAGTATTAGGACCATTAGTGTTGTAAGCCCCAGTACCATAGCGCATTCTTTGTGGGTATGCTCCATTTAGTGTACCTGCACTGTACAAATCATAGTCGGATACCCCAGCCGATAGTTCGGATGGATAGCCACTATCCCTTACGATGGACCATGCTTCCGAGCCATCGGTATAGGCCGCGATCCATCTTTGGACGCTTATTTTTTCAAGGTTCTCTTCTGCAGAACCATTCAATAACGCAATGGATTCGGTTGCCAAAAAAGTCTCAATGGAAGCATCGTCAACTCCCCAAATCTTCATGGCCTGTCTGATACCGTTTTGGTACAACGTTTGGGCATCACCGGTTGCCAAACCTTTCACAATCGCCTCAGCTTGCAAGAAATTGCCTTCCGCAGCTGTAAATACGATTTCTGGGAAAATATCATTCCCTTGGTTTTTGGCATTGATGATCAATTGCGCTGGCCTTGAGAATAGTGCTTCCTTAACATGGGTTTGGATCAACGAGTTCAATCGTGTTGGTTGACCAACATAGTAAGGAGTGTCCGTTGCCACATTGATAGTAACCGTGGCTTGTCCGTCCACATTCGTGCCATCCACCCTTGTATAGCTCACTCCAACGTTATCCAATTGAGCCAAAATAAAGTCTACATGTTTGGCAAAAAGACCAACACCTGGTCCTTCAACAGGCTCTGTAAATACAACTTCGCCCCCATCTATAGGCTGGGCATACATGGGCAACCTTGGATCGTTGTTGTTCTGAAGATAATCTATCAAGGTCTTGCCTACGGTCCAGTTAGATCCCACTCCGAAGTTATACCAAACATCTCCGTAAGCGGCATTGGACCATTGGGAAATTTCAGTGTCCTTCTCCATTAAGGCATTATCCGTTTCCAAAACCAAAAGATCGGCAGCCATAGCCTCTGTAATGGCCGCATTTGCAAAATCAGCTCCTGGCGCACCTTGGGCCCTAAGGGCCATTCTTAGCTTAAGGGTATTGGCCAACTTTTTCCATTGTTGGAGGTCACCCCCAAAGAACAGATCATTATTGGACAAAAGTTCAACGCCTTCTCCTGTCACAGTTGATGAACCGATAATTTCCATGGCCTGGTTCAACTCATTGATCACTCCTTCATAGATTACCGCCTGAGAATCGTAAACAGGGGTAATAATGTCAGGATTCAAAGCTTCCGAATAGGGAACCATGCCAAATACATCCGTATAGGTTTGATAATACAACCCTTTCATGATCAATCCGATGGCATAGTAGTTTTGGTTCTCAAGCTCTCCTCCTTCTTTAACAAAGTTCAAAAAGGCACTTAGGCTTGAGGTATAGCCTGACAAGTAATCATAGGCCGCATCTGTATACGCAGAATCATAGGTATAAGAAAGACCATCATTCCACCAGCTACCATTAAATCCAAAACAGAACTGACCTGCAAAACGATCCCAGTGGATCAATTGGGCCCTCCAGTAAGGATAACGGTTGGGAGCATACAATTGAATCTGTGTCTCCGTTACAAAATATTTCGCACTGACCTCATCTGACGTGAAAGCATTGGGCTTTACGTTGATCTCGTCAAAATCGGAACAACTTATGGCGAACAACAGGACGGCCAAGGCCATTCCCATTTTCATGATTTCTTTTTTCATTTTCATTTTTTTATAATTTCAGGTTAAGGTTCAACCCAAGGCTTCTAACCGTGGGTACGTTATTAATGGAAATACCCTGACCGGTCAACCCAGTTCCCAAAGTGGCATCTGGATCAATATCCTTTGCCTTTTTGTAGAAAAAGAACATGTTTCTTCCAATAACCCCCAACGAAGCGGAATTCAATCCAATCTTGCGTACCAAGTTGCTACTGAAATTATAGGTCAATGCAAATTCCCTCAACCTCACGTTGGTTTGTTCATAAACATAGTTCACGCCAATGGATGACATGGCTCCCCAGTATTCCTGTGCAGTGATGCTTTCAGTATTGGCTACACCCGTATCCGAGTTAATGGCATCTACCACAACACCACCGTCCCTGTATTGAAGGGTTCTTTCAGAAACACCGCTTCCATCCAAGCTGGCAGAGGTTGCTGAGTAGATTTCCCCACCAACACGACCGTCAACCAAAACTCTTAAAGATAGATTCTTGTAATTGAAGGTATTGGTCAAACCACCGATCCAATCTGGTTGGGAATTGCCCAAAAGTTGTCTTTCAGAAGAAGCATATGGAATACCTTCGGCGTTTACCAATTTGTTGCCAGCTTCGTCAGTGGCCCAAACGGTTCCGTAGATATCACCGATACCACCACCCACATTTGCAGTAATGGCAATGTTACCAGAGTTGGTTGTGTTCAACACCGTTCCATCCAATCCTTCGATCAAGGAATTTACGGTGTTCTTGTTTTTGGAGAAGTTAAAGGAAACATCCCAAGAAAAATCCTTGGTACTTACAGGTACACCACCAATCAAGAATTCCACACCTTTATTCTGCACTTCACCAATGTTAGACTTGTAGTAGTTATACCCGGTAGCTGCTGGAACAGGAAGGTCATATATCATATCGTTTGTAGTGATGTTGTACAAAGAGAAATCAACATATAAACGGTTGGTGAAGAACCTGGCTTCAGCACCAAATTCCATGGATTTAACACTTTCAGGTTTCAAATCCTCATTGTATCGGATGTTGGGAGAACTCAAGGTAGTAAGTCCCAAATATCCTTGTTGTGGCACATCGAAAGTTTGGTACAATTGGTACACACCGGTATCGTTACCTACTTCGGCCCAGCTGGTCCTTAGCTTCAACATGTCCAATACATTTTTATCGGGATCGATAAACCTATCCAAAAGCACCGCATAACTCACAGAAGGATAGAAATATGATCTGTTGTTGGCCGCCAATGTAGAAGACCAATCGTTCCTGGCTGTCAAATCCAAATACATGAAACTGTCATAACCCAAGGAAACCGAGCCGTAAATTGAATTTACTTTTTTGATCTCCATTGGTGTATGGGTACTTGCTTGAATACTTGTATTTGCCAACAAGGCCCTTGTTGGTATCTTAAACTGTTCACCACTGACGTTCATGGCCTCGGATGTACGCTTGCTCAAGTTACCGCCTACATTTGCCGTTAGGTTCAACTTTTCAGTAATATTCTTGTTCGCTGTGATCAAGAAATCAGAGTTCAACTCGGTGAATTTGTTATCCGTAAATGAAAGGTTCCCGTATCGCTTATAGTGATGTCCAACAGGGTTGATAACTTCTGTCCTAACATTGGTGATGTCACCACCAACCCTTATGAAAGCTGATAACCAATCGGTAAACTCATAGTTCAGTTTTCCAAAACCAAGAAAACGATCACGTCTTTGGTTGTTGGTATCCTCGTATTGGATCCAGTATGGATTACCAACACTTTTGTTGGTTCCTGCATAGCTAATCACATCGTAATCACTTAAACTATTTGCTGGGTCATACAACGAAGGATTATCTATCTGATAAGTCTTCAAATCATTTACATCCACACTTCTTGGCATGTAGTACACATAGCCCAAAACACCTTCGGAACCCAAGTTTACCCTATTGGTCAAATCTTGTGTGAAGTAAGTGGCTTTTCCATCAAAACTCAATTTATCGGAAATGTCCACCAACGTCCTAAGGTTTAGGTTGTGGCTTTGTAATTTTGAATTTGGAATAATGGAAGTAGTATAGTTATTGGTATACGAAAAACGCATGCTGTAATCTTCGCCTCCTTTATCAAGCGATACGGAATTGATAAGCTTGGCACCCGTTTCAAAATAATCTTTAACATTATTAGGATGTGCAGAATAAGCTTTGGTATCACCGGTGAAATACAGTTGTTGAGAACCATCCATGCGAGAACCCCATGAAGCAGTACCCATTCCGGCCATATCAGCATAAGGAGAACCATTTGTTCCTTGTCCGTACTCATTTTGATACTCAGGCAAGAACATTGGATTTTCCAAGGTTACATTTGAATTGAAGGATATGCCCAAGCCTTTACCTTTAGTACCCTTTTTAGTGGTAATCAACAAAACACCACTTGCAGCACGTGAACCATATAGGGCAGCTGCGTTAGGGCCTTTCAATACAGAAACGGACTCGATGTCCTCTGGGTTCAAATCCGTGATACCCCCACCGGTAACAGTGCTACTGTACACGTCGCCACCAGATTCTGTTCCTGACATGTCGATTGGAATACCATCCACCACAATTAGGGCCTGGTTGTTACCGGTAATGGAATTGTTACCACGAAGTACAATTCTGGAACCCGATCCCACGCCACCTGATTGGTTTACAACCAAACCGGCCACCTTTCCTACCAAGGAGTTGGCCACGTTGTAGTCCTTTACGGTGTTGATCTGATCCGATTCCACTTCGGTTACGGCGTATCCCAAGGATTTTTTCTCCCTGCTGATACCCAAGGCGGTCACTACGACCTCATCCAACAACTGGGTATCCTCTTCCAAGGATACATTGATGGTACTTCTTCCTGAAAGGGAAGATTCGAACGGCTTGTACCCTAAATAGGTATACACCAAAATGGCATCACCGCTAGAAACTGTAATGCTGTAATTGCCATCAAAATCGGAGGTGACTCCGTTGCTGGTTCCCTTTTCAACAATATTGACCCCTGGCAGCGGAGCCCCTGTTGCGTCAGAAACCGTTCCGGTAACGGTCTGTGCCATTGCTGCCTGTAAGGAGAACAATAAGGCAAAGACCATTACATACGTTAGTTTTTGAATCATGTTAGTTTTTTTGATCTTTAATTAGGTATTAGGTTCTGAGTCTTGTTAACATTAAGTTAACCGAGTGAAAATGATGATTACAGGAAGATTGTAGAAAAAATTTCGACCAACAACGACGCTGAAAAGCCGAAGGGATGAATTAGGCTTTTAAAAATTTACCGGAAAAGTTAAATTGGAGCACTACCAAGATTGAAGTCATCCTACCGCGGTCCCTTAGGTACAAGAAGAATGTACAACCCTAATAAAACAAACGGTTCCGAAGGATTTAACTGTGTAGTAACGAACACTTATTTACGGGTTCACCCCAACTTCAAGCAATAAAAAAATCCTTTAAACTATGGAAAGCCACTACCAATTACCCATAGTTTAAAGGACTCTTTTTAAATTTGATTGGGACCAACCCTATTTACCCCTAATCAAACCAAATTTTTATTCAGCTCTTTTGGAAGACTTGATGACCTTGAATTGATCTTCGGTTATTGCAGGACCGTCAAAAAACGAAACTCCCTTAGCGCCATTTTCCTTGGCCTCTTCTATTGCTTTTGTCAAATCTCCTGGTGTCATTCCGGGCACATAGATTCCTGTGTGCAATTCCGTATCCTTTTCCCTAAGATCTTCCACCCCCTGTTTCGTAGCAAAACCGACCCAGTCGGTACCTTCATTATAAAATTCATTGTAAATCATGGGCAACACCATATCAATATCCCATTTATCCCATCTTTGCCGAACCATGTGATCTGCCATTTCAGGGTATGGAAACACTGCAGCCGTTAATAGCTTATTGTTCTTATGCACAATCTGGTAGGCCTCATTGACAACATTCCTGATCTTGTTGAGACGGAACTGTTTCCATTCCATATCAATGGCTGGATTTTCCATTTCCCTAGGATTTTTGTGGTATTCCTTCTGAAATTCTTCGACACAGACATCACAATAGCAGAAATCATATTCAGGGAGTTCCCCATTCTGAACCAAATCGTACTTGGGTAAAAGCCCGATGGGAAGATATACATCAGGAAACCTGATATAATCCAAATGTACGCTGGCCACATCATCTACTTTGGAAAGTCCCTCTACCAATCGTAGCACATGGTTGCGGGATTCCTTGCGGGAAGGGCATAAAAACTCATAGTAGCCCACATAGGGTCTGTGATCATAGGCAGACTCCCCTTTTCTACTTACCACATACCATTCAGGATGTTGACGCACGATCGAATCTCCAGGCCTGTTCATGGCCATGATCCATGCATGTACCTCCAAACCTTCATTTTTGGCCAAAGGGGCCAAACGCCCTAAAAGAACCGGATCTGTATTGGTATTGATCAAAATGGCGTCCAATCCATTTTCCTTATATTTTTTAAATTCAGCAATGTAGGAAGTCTCATCCCGCTTGGGATCCGCGGTAATCCAAGTCCAATACTTGAACGGTCTTTCAGATACAACCGGCTCCTCTTTTAGTTGGGGCCTTTGGTCTATGTTGTCCAAACATGATGCCATGCCAATGGCTAAAAGTGTCCCGAAAATTAATGGTAGTTTCATTTTTTGAGATTTTTGGTTAGTTGGTATTTTCCGTCTTCACGGATGGTATATGTATGGCCGGTGAACGGGCTTTTGGCAAATAGGTTCCAACCCATGCCATGAGGTTCCAATTCCAATGCTATTTTGGTACCGTCAGATAATACTGGTTCCAATTCTAATAGTTTTAGGGAATCGGCAAACGCTCCATGTTCTGCCCAATATTTTTTTTGCTGTCGGTAAAAAGAATAGAGCAACCATCTAATTTCTTCATCCCTTGGAATTGTAAACGAGACCTGCTTGCCAGATTCCTGGGAAGAAAAATAAGCATAGCCCCAATGTTCCGGCTCATGCATATTGATAACACCTTGGGGAGACCACACCCAATTATATTCGGGCAGATACTTTCCTTCCCCGTTCTTTTTTCTTCCGTATTTTCCGTTTTCAAGTTGAAAATCCCAGTTCACCCTTGAAAAATTGATGCGCCAAAATTGGCCTTCGGGAACATCGTTGCTTCCACTTGCCTCGGTCAACACGGACCATGGCATTGCAATTTCTACACTCCAACCGGTGTCAACATCACTTGGGTCGTTCAGTGTTCCGTTCACGTGAACCGCTGTTTTTATGCCAAGGATGTCCCAACTATCTACGACCGGACCTTGTTCGCGATAGGGTTTTACCAGCATGAGGTCCCAAACTGTATTCAAGGCATTCATTTCAAATTCATAATAGTTATGGGTATCCCCATCGGGATCGATGAATATCTCAAAATCGTTGTTATAAAAAATCACAGCATCTCTTTCCGTAATATCTGCCCAAACATGGGGTTCTTCCAACTCGGCAAAAACATAAAGATACTTCGTGTCCCAAAGCATACGTACATTGGTCTTATAAGTGGGTACCCTCACTCCTTCAATGTCCACAAAATTTTTGGATACTTTGGCATTTTTCCATGAGGATTCATTTGCCAAACCATCCACAATAATGGAATCCATCGTCCTGTGCACCACTATGGCCCTAGGTGGGTCCAGATGTTGTCCTGCAGCAGCCAACTGCATCATAAGTGGAAAGCCAAAAATTATTCTTTTAATAAGATTATGCACGCGCAAATAAGCTATAAAGGGTCCTTAATTCATCTGCCACTCCCTGGCCAACATTAAATCTTTGGAAAAATACCTAATTTCAGCCCTATTAATTGTTCTTTATTAGACCAATGACAAATTTGAAAAGCCCAATGTCCAAAAAAAACAAGAAATCCAACGAATGCGTGCATTAGATCAATTAAGTAACAATTTCCTGGTCAATGCCGTGACCGAGTATAAGATAAGGCCAATCCACCATATTATTTTTTGGGCCATCTATTTTATTTTCAATTTTTTAAGATGGGGCAGTTATTTCAATGATTACATTTATTCCTTTAAATCGAATCTTTTAGGGTTTCCCATCCATATTACGCTTTCCTATTTCGCCATTTATTATTTGATCCCAAGGTTTCTATTTAAAAGGAAATATATATCCTTTATCGCAGCACTTTTCCTGAGTATTTTGATAATGGTCACCATCAAATACCTTCTCACACATTTTTTGATCAGTTACAATGTTTGGCCCGAGGGCCCGGAGACCTATAGTATGACCTTGAACTTTACCGTGGTCATGATGTTGGGGGAACTATATGTGATCTCCTTTGTGGCTTCCTTCAAATTCACCATGGATTATTTGCGGGAGACAAGAAAAGCGGCCCGATTGGAAAAAGAGCAATTGGAAACGGAATTACGATTTTTAAGGGCTCAGATCTCTCCCCATTTCTTCTTCAACACATTGAACAACATATACTCCCTTAGTTTAGAAAAATCGGATAGGACCCCAGAGACCATCATTAAACTTTCCGACCTGATGCGTTATGTGCTTTACGAAACCAAGGACAAAAACCAAAGTCTTAAAAAGGAACTTCGTTTTATCCAGAATTATTTGGATCTGGAGCAAATGAGGTACAATGAAAACCTTGAACTGGAATTTACCGTCAAAGGCAATCCAAAGGGCCACAAAATTGGTCCTCTACTATTGGTCCAATTCATAGAAAATGCTTTTAAACATGGTGCCAACAAAAACATTGGAAAAGTTAAGATCAGTATCCAAATATGTATTGAAGAAAAGTTTCTGTACTTTCAGGCACGTAATACCAAACCCATGGACAATAGTCCTGAAACATCCAAAAAACCAGGTGGAATTGGATTGACCAATGTGGAAAAAAGATTGAAATTAAGATATGCCGAAGACGAATATAGATTGAGTATACATGACGAATCAGATGAATATGTTGTTAATTTAATGCTCACCCTTAGATGATTTTAAAATGCGTTATCATTGATGATGAACCCCTTGCGGTAAAAGTCATCGAAAACCATATTTCCCAGATAAAAGAACTGCAATCGGTCGCCGTTTTCAATAACGCCATTGACAGTATGGAGTATTTGAGGGAGAACAAACCTGACCTTCTTTTCTTGGATTTAAACATGCCCGTACTAGATGGCTTCAGTTTTTTGGAGAGTTTGGATGACAAGCCTATGGTCATCATTACAAGTGCCCATGCCGAGCACGCAGCCAAAGGATTTGATTTAGAGGTACTTGACTATTTGGTTAAACCCATATCGTTGCCTCGGTTCATCAAGGCCATAAACAAAGCCATGGCCAAATTGAAAAACGACTCCAAAGGAGACTCTACCCAGGAATACATCTTTGTTAAAGTGGACAAGAAAAAGATGAAAAAAATCTATTTGGACGAAATTGTCCTCATAGAAAGTTTGAAAGACTATATCAAAATCATCACGCCCAAAGAAAACCATATTGTCCACAAAACACTTAGCGCTTTTACAGATGAACTTTCGGATGAGAAGTTCATCAGGATTCACCGGTCCTACACCGTTTCCATTGACAAGATAGATGCATTGGAAGGAAACAGTGTGGAAATTAAGGGAAAACGATACGTAATCGGGCGCAGCTACTTAGAAGATGTAAAGGCGCGTATCCTTGAATAGCCAATTCCGTTCTTCCAAAATCGAGAACAATAAAATGAATCAAAAGAGATTTTTCTATAGAAACCCGGTCACTTGTTGAATAGACCTTAATGGCAGGATGCTGCACATTAAAAAGAAGAAAACAATAGATTTCGTAATCCTTAACCTAAGCATATAGCTATTTATATTTACCTAACAATCCGTGCTTATTTTTCTTCAATGCAGATTAAACAAGCCTACAGATTTTGTTTTTCCGTATGATGCATACCACATTACCCCTTGCCGTCCAAAATTGTGGTCCCCTTGCTGGGAACTGTTTGAAATGCCGAAAGCTCCAATGAGAATTTTTCTTTATATACTTTACCGGCCTCATTGACAAAGGGCTCTATGGCATCTTTATGGACAATGTTCAATGTGCATCCACCGAAACCGCCACCCATCATACGGGCCCCTAGGACCTCTTTCCAGTTTTTGGAAAAATCAACCAAAAAATCGAGTTCCGGACAACTGACCTCAAATTGTTCACTCAAACCTTGGTGGGTCTGATACAATAAAGCCCCAAAGGTCTCCATTTTATTAGCATGAAGGGCCGTAACCGCATCAAGTACCCGTTGGATCTCTTGCACTACATAGGAACATCTATCATAGATTACATCTCCCATCTCTCTTCTGCAATCGTCCAACATTTCCATTGTTACATTTCTAAACGTGCCTCCTATTTGGAAATGTTTCCCAACAACGGCCAATCCATTATGGCATTGTTCCCTACGAACATTATATTCACCAAAAGCCAGATTGTGTTTGACGTTAGTGTTCAACAATAAAATCCTATAAGGTTCTATATTGATTGGAATGTACTCAAAATCCAAGGTTTTGCAATCCAGCAACATCACCTGTTCGTCCTTGCCCATCACGGATGCGAACTGGTCCATAATGCCACACTTGGTGCCCACGTAGTTATGCTCTGCCCGCTGCGATAATTGAATGATGTCCCATTTTTGCAGCCCAAGGTCAAACAATTCATTCAACCCGAAAGCGAGCCCACACTCCAATGCTGCGGATGAGCTCACTCCCGATCCAATGGGAAGTTGGCTCTCGATGGTACAATCAAAGCCTCTCAGTTTATTGCCCAACAACATGAGTTCATGTAACACCCCGAGGATGTAATTCTCCCAATCGTTGCTGCTTTTGGAGATATTGCCCAAATCAATGTGCACTACTTCCCCGAAACCTTGACTATGGATCCTGCAATCCCTTTCGGTACCGTTTTTTCCCAATTTAAAGATTATGGCCTTGTCTATTGCCGCGGGTAGGACAAAACCATCGTTATAGTCCGTATGTTCCCCAATGAGGTTGATCCTTCCAGGAGAAGAAATCACCAAATCAGTATTCAGTTCATGCATTGAATTTTCCTTTACCAGGTATTTATGAAAATCTCTCGCCTATTTTTTCCATTTGTCCTCCAACAATTTGATAAAGTAGCCCCCGACCACGCTTCTGGCCTGGAAGCCCCTTACCTCCCCACTGCTCGTATAATGCCAATCACTCATGGGAACACGATCAGGGGATTCCTTGGCAAAGTCGATCACAGGATCGACCAAGGCCTTAAATTCACTTGGATTATCCGTTAAAGTGGCCGTCCACAATATCCAATCCGATTTTGTGTAATCTGATCTATTGTCCAAAGGAAGACCATACTTGTTTTGATGTTTGAGGTAATAGGAAATCTCGGTATCGTATACTTTTTGCGGAAATAGATCAAAGCCAAATATTTTGTCCCATACCAGATTATACTTTTGGCTCCAGGTATTGGGGTCATCAAAAGTAAGGGCATAGTGATCGCCTCCATCGGCCAATCGCATCCATTTTTGGGCCATGGATTTTGCCATGGCAAGATACTTTTCACCCAATGCATCTTTACCCAATTCGCTGGCCAAATAACCATAACTGCCTAGGGCCACGATGGCTTTAATAGAAAGGTTGGCATTGCGGGCAAGGTGTCCAGCAAAGTCGTCGGTACACAATTGGTTACCTGGGTCAAACCCCTTATCGGCCAAATATTCCGCCCACAAGCTGAGGGTTTCCCAATGTTCTTCGGCATATCCCGGATTGCCTTCTGCCATGGCTATGGCCGCTGTTAAAATAATCATGTTTCCCGATTCCTCCACAGGCATTGGCTCTCCATAGGTTTGGCCGTTTGCCATGGGATATGTGCCCAGATCATGCGCTGCAAAAGGTTCCTTGTACCTTCCACTTTCCGAATAATAAAAGATACCGGTGAGCATACCTTTCATAAGTTCCGGATTGTACAGAAGGTACAGGGGGGATGAGGGATACGTAACATCCACCGTGTTTATGCAACCGTTACTAAAGTTTTCTTTAGAAAGGAACAGGGTTTCACCATCGGGGCCTTGTACCAACTTATGGGCCGCTATGCTCTGTCTATAACCAATTTCGCATAATGCTGCATAGGATTGCCCGCCAACGGCCGTTGCTTTCTCCCTTAATTCCTTGTCAAAAGCATCACATTTTGCCACAATAGCCCTGTACTCTGTGTTTGCCTTGTCCAACTCGGCAAGAATGGAATTGTCCCCATTTCGATTCCACCAAGGTCTGAGGTTCTGCCCAAAGTATTGGATACTAAGAATATCATCGTAGCCTACCAATACCCTATATTCTTTTTCCGCAGCTATTCGTTCCTTTGGAAATGTAGCTCCCAAAACAAGTTCTTTTCCGTTGGTTAGAAACGGGTGCTGGGTACCATCCTCAAAGTCGGATCGCGCTTCCCCGGAAGTAGTCACATTTAGCAAGGCGTGGGCTTCATCGGGAGTTGCCACATACAGATATCCCCAATCGATCCTGAGGTTGTCCCCTTTCTTTTCCAGAATCGGTTGTGCCTGTGTTCCTGCCTTCAAAAAGGATAGTTGGGATGTTGCCGATTTTTCAGCGACCACGGATTGGCTGGGGTCATTGGTGCCCAAAGCGGTGGAAGCCCCAAAAAACAATTGTACGTCATGAGGCTTGTCATCATTGGGAGTCGTTTTAAATGTTACGTACGATACGGGCCTTGACAAGACATCCAAATCGTTTAACAGCAAGGGAGAGGTAAAAGTCAGTTGAAGATCGATTCCCCCGCAGGAAAAACCATAAGTGGTTTGGGTAGCCGTCATGTTCAGATGGGTCTGTTGGGCCATTTTCATCTGTGAGGTGGGCTTCACCAAATCTACCAGTCCTACATCAACATATTGATCACCTCCTGTATTCTTCACATGAACGGCTAATACATTACCCTTTTTTTTGAGCAGTTTCACAAAGGTTTCTTCCATTTCCTCATATCGATACTGACTGGCACAACAAGTGGCCATGAAGATTTCCTGACCATTCAGATACACCTCAATATTGTCATCATAATAGAGTTTGAGGAAAAGTTTGTTGAAATTCAGTTCATCCAAATTGAAGTTTCTTCGATACCAAATATCATCTGTGGTCCATTTGGTCTTGGCCTTATAATCGTTGCCAAACGGCCCTGATCGTGCATCCCACTGGGCATCATCATAATCTGTTCCATACCAATCACCTTCGGGTGACCTTGTGGTCATTTTCACGGAATACCCCATTTCTCCACCAGTGGAAAGGACTTCTTTGTAATTAGTGGGTTCCTTTCCCAAAAATCTATAATTGATACCGTCCACTTTTAGGAACCCGATCAAGGGTTGATCGGTTCCTGTCCAATGCTTGGTAGGCTCACCGTTCAATTCATCCGAAAAAGACCAGACGCTAAAATAGGGATCGTGTGTGATCAAAGGATAGGCAGGTGCTTGTCTGTCCTGAGGATATAGGATTTCTGCCCAAAGGAAAAGGGTTACTAAAACAATATTTTTTTTCATTATAATCTTGATTGATTTTTAGTTTCTCACACTGAATCTGTACACCGATTTGGTCATATATTTTTCACCAGGTTCCAAGGTGATCTGAGGAAAATCAGGGTGATTGGGTGCATCCGGGAAATGTTGTGTTTCCAAAGCAAATGCGGTACGGTAAGCATCCGTTACACCAGATTTAAATGTGTTTTTTCCCAACATGAAATTCCCACTATAAAATTGTACCCCAGGTTCCTGCGTCATGACATCCATGACTATCCCATTGCGGTCCCCTACAATGGTTCCGACATGGTTCATTCCCTCTTTTTGGGTTTTGTTCAAAACAAAATTGTGGTCATATCCCCCTCCGTTCTTCAATTGAAGGTTCTCATCTGAAATTCGCTCCCCAATGGTATGCGGGGTTGTAAAATCAAATGGGGTTCCTTTCACCGGGGCCAATTCCCCAGTGGGAATAAGCCCAGAATCAACGGGCGTATAAGCGTCTGCAAACAGGGTCACCTCATGGTTCAAAATGGTTCCGCTTCCTTCCCCGTTCAAATTAAAAAAGGCATGATTGGTTAGGTTTACCACGGTTGTTTTGTCCGTTGTGGCTTCATGCTCCATTACAATCGCCCGGTCGGCCGTAACCGAATAGGTCACCTTTACCGATAGATTCCCAGGAAAGCCCTCTTCCATATCTGGAGAGTTGTATTGAAAGACCAAGGTTTGTGCATTGGGTTGCTGCACATCCCAAACTACATCCTGAAATCCTTTTTTACCGCCATGTAGGGAGTTTTCCCCATTGTTGATGGGAATATTGTATTCCATACCATTTAAGGAGAACTTTCCTTTGGCAATGCGGTTGCCTACCCTACCAATGGTAGCCCCAAAATACGGTTCAGTGGAGGTTATAAAACCCCTTGCACTGTTAAAGCCTACCACTACATCAGTCATTATTCCATTCTTATCGGGTACCCAAAGACCAACGATACGGCCACCGTAGTTGGTCATGGCCACCTCAATGTCCTTGTTTTTTATCCAGTACAACCCGACTTTCTTTCCGTCAACAATGGTATCAAAATCCGATGGTTTTAAAACCGATTCCAATCCCACTTCTTTACTGTTCGCATCGTCGGATTGTTGCATGGTGTCCTTTTCCTGGTTCTTGCATGAACTCATTTGGTTGATGAGAAATACAGCAAGAACCATATATAAAATGTTGCTTTTGGTCATTTTTGCAGCCATTGGTTACACTTTTAAAGAAGACCCCGATTTTATTATTTTCCGTTCAACTTTTTTATCAAATCCACCTCATCCTGACGATATGGGGTTCCGTCTTTTCGGAAGATGTCATGAAACCATTCTACGGGTTCTTCGCCACTTTCAATAGGTGTGTCCCATTGGTATATAGTGTTGGTCTTTCCCTTCACCAATCCCCAATTAATAGCCCCTATGTTTTCCTCCTTCAACATAGGCATGATGTTGGAAAACCGGCTATTGCGGGTTCTGGCCATATATTCGGTACAGATCATGGGCCTTCCGTGGGTCCTTAACAACTCAATGATCAACTTGTGATCCTCTGGGTTCCCATAATGGTGGTAGGTTATAATATCAGAATGGAGTGCCTGAAAGGCATTAAGGTCCACCAATCCCCAAGACCAGATTCCTGCCGAGATGGGTTGTGAGGGATTTACCTCCCTAGCCCAAGAAAACACTGCTTGCAACAAAGGCATGGAATCGTTGATCTTCCCCGAGTTTCCCGGTTCGTTGTACAAGTCCCATAGCAAAACCCTTTTATCATCCTTGAAGGTTGTCAGAATATCCTTTACATACGTTTTCAAAAAAGGAAAATTTGCTTGGTCTTTAGATGCTGGATCACCTGGATCTTGCATCCAACCCGAGTTATGGGTACCTGTTATAGGTTCCGGTTGTTTTCCGATCTTGGGCTCTTTCCCCCAAACATCATCAAAGATGACGAACATGGTCTTGATTCCCTTACTATCCGAAATATCCAAATATTGGTCCATCCTTTTCTTGAAACCAATTGGATCTTGTTTATACGCCAAACTATGCAGGTATACCCGCATAACGTTCATGCCAATCCCTTGGGCATAACCCAACTCCCTATCTATGGTCTCTGGATCAAAGGTATCCTCTTGCCACATTTCCAATTGGTTAATGGCCGTACTTGGAATAAAATCAGCGCCATTGAGCCAATTATGTTGACCATACCATTTTTCGGCCTTTTCTATTGACCACTTTTGGGACGTGTTAGATTGTGCAACAGCTAAGCCTGAAGTCAGGCAAAGGGCCGCAATCAATAAGCTTTTGATTTTGATTTTCATTTTGTGTTTGTTTTGGTCTATTTTTTTTGTGCGGTTTTAAAGATAGAAAATATATGTAATTTTTACATTTAAAATTACCTAACCTTAAAAAAGGTTTGGTGATTCTTAAAAAACTAACGCAAACCAGCCTTATGGGAATAGTTTCCGGGCCAATCAATCAAGTTGACCGGGATCTTAGCTGAACCTAGCATGCTAAATAGTTCTTTGTAAATCTTCAACTAAAGGTAGACTGAACCATCAAGACCCATGATGAAATATTTGGCAACTTTTTCTCAAGCACATTGCCAATTCAACATAATACATAATCACGCCGATACACCTTTTTTGTACCAAATCCGTAACCCAATTCTTGTGAAGTAAATTTCCCCAAGGCGACTGCCGAATACCAAATCAACTAGCTGTTGGGGCGACAAACCATCATTTTAGTATTTTATACTAAAATCATCAAACCTTCCTTCCGCATCACCAGAAACGCCGTCCTTTTTAATCTGAATGCCCACTTTCATACCAGAAGACCACCAGATGAGGTTGTCCCCTTCCATCGTATTGAATGATTTCCACTTTTCATCAGCAGTACGATAGCTAAAATCAATTTTTCTGGAATTGGTCACTTTTGCCTTGAGCCAAACATTGCCCGTGTTTTTTAATGCTACACTGGCAATTTCCTCGTATTTGCCATCAACGACCCGCCACAGTAGTAATTTCCTATTTTTTACACCAAGACCAAGACTTTTGTCCTTGGTGGTGTAAAATATAAGGCCCTTTAGGGCTTGATTTATATTTGTAACCCTTACAGAGAATTCAAAATCTGAATCATCGGGAATAATACATAAAATAGCTCCTGTTTTATTTTTGGGGTCTGGATTGGTTTCCATCAACTTCAGTTCACCATTAACAAGTTCAGCCTCAAAATCGGTGGCCAGTAAATTTTTACGCCAAAATTTGTTCAATGAGGTTTGATCAAAATTATCGGTACGGTTTTCCACAAGTCTATCCTTATCCGAAGTTTCCTCTTCTACTTTAAAATAAGGCCAACCACTACTTTCATCCCAATACATTTCACTTAATACCGCGGCCCGTCCGAGAGTAGGAAAGCCCTTGGTGTTATAGGCATGGTATAGGTAGTACCATTTATCCCTTGTATGGATCACCGTGCCATGTCCTGGGCATTTCCATGAATTGTTTCCTATTATAAGGGGATTATTGGGAGCTTTCTCCCAGGGTCCTTCCATGCTTTTAGCCCGCGCAACTCCAACCTGATAGTTACATTGCGGACCGCAACATCCGTTGCCTGAATATATCATATAAAGATATCCCCCTCTTTCAACAATGCATTGCCCTTCGATCATGTTTCCCTCAAATTCATTATCGTCTGCTGTGATGGTTACAAATTCCTTGCCCACAAGTGACAAACCGTCGTTTGACAATTTTGAGCCTAAAAGGGTAACCGGTTTACTGGGCTCCAAACCATAAGCTTTCCATGTAATATATGGAGTTCCTTTATCTTCAAATACAAAGGCATCTATGGCTTCATTGCCCCATTCTATTATAACTCCTTTATCTTCAAATCCTTTTGAAATATCTTTTGTGGTGGCAACACCGATTTTTGAAATGCCATCCTTTGCCCTTGCAGTATAATAGCAATAGAAAGTACCATCCTTATAATATAGCTCAGGTGCCCAAAAACTGGACATGGTCCAATCCGGTGCCTTTTGGAACACATGACCCACAAGTTCCCAGTTTTTTAGATCGGTGGATTTATATATAGGATAAATCGGGGCCCAATCTCCTGAAGTTCCGGCTGCATAATAAATACCATCGACTTCAATGATTGAAGGGTCTGGTAGTTCCCCTGGGATAACTTGGCTTTGTTCCACAGGGCTTTGGGCTTTCAATGGATGATTAAACAAAAAGGTGCAGGTCAAAAAAAGAAAGAAACTTAGTATTTTACGGCCCATTGAAAATAATTATAGGTTTAGATTCATCTAATTTAAAAAAGAATCCTTACAAGATACTGAATTACGGAAATGCATTGATTGAGTGGAAAAAGCCTTCCTGACTTAAAATACACACACTATGATACTTAAAACAATAGGACTACCAAGTTGAGTGGATCCGCTTTTAATCCTAGGCACTTTAATGTGTTAAACTGAACATGCCTAATAAATCGATATTCTTCAACCTTTTCCTTTTTTTAAGTCAAAAAATAGTTGACAACTAGGTCGTTTGACCCATTTTCATCCGTAAATAGCATTACTTCATTTTATCATTTACGATTTCAGCCAAATTCTGTGAAGCTCTAGCAATCCTGAAACTTTCTTTGGGTAGGGTTTTATCCCATTATTTTTTCAACCAAATCGATCTTAAACACCAGAATTACATAATTTACTTCCTATTATGTATAAAAAATGACCTCTGGCTCATTGCTATATACAAAAAGGAGGAAAATCCAATATTTTAGTGTTGTAACAAAAGGGCCTTCTGGAATATCCAGAAGTATTTTCAGATTTTGGGTATATGTCATTTTCTTTCAAAAATTATAGAACTATTATCTGGAGAACTTGTCTTTTCAACATGTTGTTTCTCTGTTGGACCACTGTTTCGGCACAGCGGGTTCTTATGGAAAACTATACCATGGAAAATGGCTTGGCTACCAATGTTGTCTACGACATTTTCCAGGATTCCAAAGGCTTTATGTGGTTTATGACACGTTTTGGCCTGAGTCGATACGACGGTGCGCGTTTTACCAATTTTACGACCAAAAATGGATTGCGATCCAATTTTGTTTCTGCTATGTTCGAAGGACCCAATGGTATCTTATATGTGGCTTCAGGTGATAACCTGCAAACGATCGTTAATGGGAAGGTTGGGCCAAACATTTTGCCCGGGTCCATGGCCATTGAGGCATTCTACAAGCAACCCGATGGTTCTTGCATCCTCACCACGGACAATTCAGGTTTGGTTAGGTATTCTGAAGGAAAACTGCAACAAATCACTCCAACATATCCTGGACCAAACAGCTCATTGATCATCACCCCTGCAGGGAATCTATTAACAGGTGGACATTTCATTGAAAAGACAGAGTACATTTCTTCCCTTAAATTATTCGATCCCAATGGCAAACTATTGGATTTTGCCCCACCTGGAGAACCGAATGATGCACAGAATCTTTTCTTGGACATCCATGGCAACATTTGGGTGTGCGCCGTAAATGGTCTTCAATTACTTTCTATGGAAGATGTGGATGAAGGCCGCATAAAGTTTTGTTCCCTACCAACACCCTTTGACCATGCCATCTTGAAAGGAAATGTACAGGATATGCTTCAGGATCGGTACGGAAATTATTGGATTGCCACTAACGAAGGGTTGGTGCGCATAGGGCCTAGTGGGCAGCTCACCGTTTTCACCGAAACGGACGGATTGGCATCCAATAAGGTCTTGAAGTTGCATGAAGACCAAGAAAACAACCTTTGGGTGGGAACCTTAAAGGGGGTTACCAAGATTTCGTTAGGTGGCCATTTACAGTACTTTACTACCCAAGATGGTTTGGCAGACAACGAGATTCAAAGTGTTTTGGTACTCAGTGAAGAGGAGATTTTTGTAACCACCACGAACGGCCATTTGCAAAAATTCAATCCACTGACCATGTCGGTCACAACATTGGCATCCATAAAGCCGAACAGTTTCTTTAAGATTTTGACGACCCGCACCGGGCAACATTTTGTGGCCTTGAACGAGGAGTACCGATGGACGGCCAAAAAACTTTTCAAATTTGATCCCAAGCAAGGATTACAAGGAGAGGAGATTGCTTTTGACCATTCTTTTTTTAACATGGAAACCGATGGCAAAGGTCATTATTTTATGGCTGGCAATCACGGTTTATATGCGTACGATCCAAAAACCGAGGAACAGTTGAATCTGGCGGGCATTAAGGACAGGGTAAACCAAATTGTATTTGACAAGGATGGAAACCTTTGGGCAGGAATGTGGGATGGCAAGCTCTTCCGGGTCGAACTTTTTTATAATGGGGATCCTATTACGGCCAAAAAAGATGATTTAAGCCATCTGATGAAGGGAGCCCGCACCGGGCTTATGTATGTTGATGCCATGGGTAATGTTTGGGCCGGATCTCGGGATCAGGGTGTTACCAAAATATTCAAGGATACCAATGGGGTCTATCAAAGTCTGCAAATGACCCCAGAAGATGGTTTAATGGCCCCCTCCTGCTATGTGGCAGCAGAAGATAGCCAAGGAAGTGTTTTTATTGCTTCGCAATTGGGGCTTGACAAACTGCTGCCCGTTGGGGATTCTTATAAAGTACTCAATTTCAGTAAAGAAAATAACTTCTATGATGAAATCTGGGATGTGAAACGAACCGTGGATGGCATCTTTTGGGTGGCCACGGCATCAGGACTGGTCCGTTTTGTAGATCAGTTTACGGAAACCTTGCCACCTCCCAAAGTACACATTACCCAAATCATAAACAAAGCAGAAAACGAATCTGTCAACTTAGATCCTGCGGAATTGAAAGAGACTATTCTGCCCCATGGCCAAGGCAATATTCAATTCTATTTTGCGGCCCTTTATTTTGTGAACGAAAGTGCGGTAAAGTACAGTTATCGATTGTTGGGTGCTTCGGATGAAAACTGGAACACCCTTACCAATGGCACCTCCGTTTCCTATGCAGGGTTACGTCCCGGAAAATATCGGTTCGAAGTACGGACCCTCAACTGGAACGACCTTCCGGGCACATCGGACGTTTTTGATTTTGAGATTACTCCTCCTTGGTGGACCACTTGGTGGTTTATGTCCCTGTCCTTTGTCTTTATTACCGGGGCCGTATATTATTTCATGAAGCGGCGTATTGATCACATCAGGTACAAGGCTCAAATGGAACAAAGGATCACCGAAACGGAAATGAAGGCGCTTCGGGCCCAAATGAATCCGCACTTTATCTTTAACTGCATCAATAATATAGATGCTCTGGTGCAAAGCAATGATCGCTACAATGCTACCGTTTATTTGAACAAATTTGCCAAATTACTCCGTAATGTACTGGATAGCTCGCAGCAGAGAACCGTCTCTTTGAGTATGGACATGGAGACTTTGGAACTCTACGTTTCCTTGGAACAACTTCGGGACAAAGGGAAGTACGAGGTTTCCATCAATGTGGATAAAAACCTATTGAAAGGTGATTTTCAGGTACCGCCGTTAATCATACAGCCCTTGGTTGAAAATGCAATTGTGCATGGCTTGCGAAAAAATCAGGGGACAAACGGTAAACTCCAAATTTCGGTTACTGGACAACATCCCTTTGTAAAATATGTCATTGAGGATAATGGTGTGGGCCGGAACAATAAAAACTCCAATAAAGCAAAAGGACACAAGTCCTATGGTACCCAAATGAGCAGTGACCGCGTACGGTTTTTCAACGAGGAGGATAAGGCATCCATTCTCTTCATTGACAAAGAGGAAAATGGTGTTCCAACAGGAACAAGGGTTGAAATATTATTAAAGGTCGAATGATTTATCCGCTAAATTGCCCATTCGTTCATCTGCTTTTGAAAAGCTTAAATGGTTAAAATTAATTTGAAACAAAGATGTTAAGAGCTATTATCATTGATGACGAGGAAATGGGACGAATTGCTCTAAGGGAAAAATTGACCCATTACTGTTCAAATGTTGAAATTATAGGGTTTGCAGAAGACGGGACAACAGGCTTTAATCTCATTGAAAATTCTAACCCCGATATTGTTTTCCTTGATATTGAGATGCCTATTATGGGAGGGTTCGAAATGCTCTCGCAACTCAAAGACCAATCCTTTCATTTGATCTTTACCACAGCTTACGATCAATATGCCATTAAAGCTATTCGGTTTGCTGCTTTTGATTATTTGTTGAAACCCATTGACATTGATGAATTGAAACAGGCCGTTGACCGCATCCAAAGGGAAACCATTAAGGATGCCCGTGAAAAACTTGAAGTGCTGCAGCATAACCTGAAATCCGAAAGCGTAACGGATAAAATTGCCGTTCCTACCTTGGAGGGATTGTTGTTCCTGACCATAGAAAATATGGTCCACTTGGAGGCCGATAGTAACTATACCACCATATATTTGGCCAACGGAACAAAGGAAGTGACCAGCAGGACCTTGAAGGATTACGAGGATCTTTTGCCCAAGTCCATGTTTTTTAGATGCCACCATTCACATTTGGTCAATTTGAAAACCATTAAACGTTACATCAAGGGAGATGGCGGCCAAATTGAACTTGAGAATGGGCATTATGTTGCAGTTTCCCGAAGAAAAAAGGACGAATTTCTATCCAGATTCAAATCCCTGTAAACATTTAGAACAGGATAAAGTCCTAATTTATCCGCAGAGGCCATTATAATTTTCAACTTGCTTTCAAGGTACATTTCCTAAAGAACCATTTCTATTACCAATTACAGGTTAAAACCCGCCAACCACTCATTCCCATATACATATAGTTGGTTTCCGCTCTAGTTTTGAAGGTGTTCCCTTAAAATATGCACCAATAATACCATAACAATTGCAAACAATGAAACCATTCCTTTTTACTTTTTTGACTTTGGCCATGCTCATTTTCACAAGTTGTAGCGATTCCAAGAAAACCGAAAACAAGGAACCGGAACCCGCGGAAGAGGTAGCTGTTGCAGCTCCGACCCAAGACGGCATCGATCTAAAACAGAACGGCGATTACTCAGCTTTGTTCAACGCCACACAGGAAAATTGTCCCCTGATGACCCCAGAGGAATTGGAACAGGCCCTTTCCCTTGCAGCCGGGAGTGTTGAAACTGAAGGTTTTGCTTGTTCCAGCAGCATTACCCAACCCGATGGGAGTAAAGGACGGTTGGTTATCAATACCGGTACATTGGCCAGTTTGGAGGATGTGAAAAACGAAATTTCCAATTATTTGAAGGATAATTCAGGGTTGCTTTCCGCCCAGATCAGCGAATCCGGTGATACATATCTATGTATCCATAAGGCTAGGGGATCTCTTTTCATTTTCAATCCAAAACTTGAACGTTATGTGAATATTGGTTATGGATCTAGGGCAGCGGCAATAGTGAACAAAAAGAAAGGAATAGAAACCGCTGCTGAAACAACCATGAGAGAGCAAGCAATCATCATTGCCAATAAACTTCTGGAAAAATATAAAAAATAACTCCATGGGATCATATAGACACTTTTTACTAATTGTGCTTGGCATTTTGGTATATCATAGCGCCCTAGCCCAACCCTATACCTTGAACAAAAAACTCACGCCGATTGAGTTGAAACTTCAAAAAGACACCCGAAAAGGGCATGAAGAAGAAAAGGGTATTGTGTTTTTTAATAAGATGGACAGCTTGGTCATGTACCATTACGTTACAGGACATGGCATGTTCCAGATGGTAGATGTACTCGTATCCAGCGTTGACGGGGAGCCCTTGAAGGCAACCTTGGTAAAGGACAACTGGGAAGATGAACAGGAGCAGCAAACAACCTCTTCATCATCAGACGACATCATCAATTTTAAAGTCAGGTCTTATGGGTCTTTTGGCATAAAGGTCGAAGCCGAAGAGGTAGGTGCCTTGTACAATATCACCCTTTTGGCAAGTAAACCGGTCAAGGCATATTTGGGGAGCCCTTTCCGAAAAATAAAGGACAGCGAAATGAAGGCCGATGAAACTACAGAAATCACCGGTACCACTAACACCAGAGGGGACAATAAATGGCTGTATATCGCCTTAGGTGTTGCCTTGCTGGTTATTGGACTATTGGCCGGAAAACTATTGGGAAAAAACAAGAGCTCGGCAACATTGGTGCTGGTATTGCTTGGGTTTTCATCCATGTCATTCGTGCAAACAGGTCCTGAAGGCGCCTTCCTATCCGTGAAAGAGTTTGAAGAATTTGTAAAGGACAACAATGCCCAAATGAAGAATTTTGAGGCGTTACTTAAGATCATAAACGAAAAAGTACCAGCAGACTGGAATGCGGCAAAGTTTAAGAAAACCACGGAAAGCATCAATAAAAATATTGGTGTAATCATGAAGGCTTGGAGTTCGGCTGCCAAGGTGTTCGATCTTTATCACGGGTTGGGCGAATGTATGAGTGCAACCCCGATTCCCGGGGAACCCAATATACCTTCTTTCTGTGATGATGAGCTTTTGACAGGAGCCACAGGTTTTGGGGATAATCTGGGAAGTTGTTCCGAGTGTTATTATCAAGCCCGCACTGAATTCAACAATGTTCGATATAATCTGGAAGAGTTGGCCACCATATACAGCTGTACCAAGAAATTCACCGATGCGGCTCTTGCTTTTGGTGACAACGCATCGGGGATCCACGCCGTAACGGGTCTGGCATGGCAGAACGAACGCCGTGGAATTGAAAAATCCATTACCGATTTGGAAAATGCCTATGATAAAAAATATGCGGAATTCATGCAGCGTTTGGCCGAAGCCATGCAACAACTCAATATCTGTGAGGCCAAATTTGGTGTGGAAGATTGGTATGATCGTTTCGGATTTATCTATTATGAATTCATGAAGGACAAGTACAAACGAAAAAAGTAATGTTAAAGGGTTCTCTCCCATTTTGTATATGGGTTGTACTATTGTTGGGTTGCATGAAAAGCAGGGATTCCCAATATGTCCATAACCTAACACTTGACGAAGTTCAGGGCATGATCATCATCGCAAAGAAGGATGGCCAGGTGGACACCCTTCATAATCCAGCTCCAGAGGAAGGCGAATTGGACTTGGTAGGACCTTCACCCGACAACCGGATGATCTTGCTCACGGTCCCTACGGGTGACGGTGGCAGAGCATGGGTTTATCACATCGGAAAAACCGAATTGCATGAAATAGAAGGGGGCTTTGGCCTTGGTGAAATCGGCTGGCGGAATAAGGGTGGTATTGTGTTGCATCAAGGATGTGTTATGATGACTCACTGTAAAAAACTTGAGTCGAAAAATGTTGATTCCCCGTGGATCATGGAGTTAGTGGAAGATTTAGGGAAAACCGAATAAAGAATAACAATGTCAAGAAACCTATCAAAACTACTACTACTAAGTTTATGTGGCCTTGCAATATGTTGCTCCAAAGGAAAAAAGGATGGAAATAAGGATGAGGTTACACACACCCCTTCAGAAACGGAAACGGTTTCAAAACCACAAAACAATGCTTCGGATCCCAACCCTACTGAGGATGGTGTCCTGGATGTAAACTTAAGCGACCAAAAACAACTGGATATTTTTGTCAATGCACTGCAAGCGGATGATGCCGTTTTGGGGCTTTTTGAAGAAAAACTGAGAAAAGGCGGATTTTCAGAGGTGGAACTCCTCGAAATAAAACATCGCCTTTCCACTTCAGTTTCAGACGAAGTTTCACAACAAACATCCATCAACAATTCCGGGGATGCCGTTAAAAAATCAGCTCAAAACCTTTTTAAGACTGTGGCCAAAGGTACTGACCAAGTAATGCAACGGGGCAATCCAAACGCCCAGAGAGTAGAAGATCTGATCAACGAAAGACTGGCTCTCATCAACCAGAAAACAGGATACAATGCCAATGCCATGGAAGATTTGGCAAAAGCAAAAATGGCAGATTTTATGGGCGGCGATAAAAGCCTTCTTTATGAAAAAATGACCCAGGCGGGCGTTTACAATGCATATGGACTCCGACAAGCGCAAGAAACCATTGCAGCCACCAATAATCCGGACAGTATTGCCCAGGCTATGGCCGGTTACCTAAAAATGACCGAAAGGGAAATCCAATTGTTGGGAAAGGTACCATCCTTTGAGCGATACTTGAACGAATTGGAAGCCCGTGAAAACAAAGCCGCGATATTGGACCCCGAAGTTGAAAAACAGCTACAAAGTGGAAAGGCCTCCCAGGCGTTTACCAAATTGTTGAATCATCATACTAAAATAGCAAGCCTCAATGCCAAATCCATTCTGAATAAGTCAAAAAAGGCCCGTGCCCAGTTCCAAAAACTCAACCCTACTTGGAACGGGGAAGATGACGCAGTTGGCAACACCTATTTTGATGAAAAGGGCAATGTGGTGTTCCTTCCCTTGGGAAAGATCTCTTTTGCAGATAGGGTCGTAAGCCATAAACCTGGATTTCCGAAAGGCGGATTTTCTGAAGGTTCCCTTGGTGAACCCGATTTACCCAAGGACACAGGTAATTTCGATGCCCGATTCTGTAGTATAGGAATTGGCGGAGTACTGGTTTTAGAATTTACCGATAATGCCCTCACCGACGTCAATGGTCCCGATCTGTTCATTTTTGAAATAGGTAAGGTAGAACCTACCGTACTTGAAATTTCCAAAGACGGCAATGAGTGGATCCATGTAGGGGAGATTGAAGGTGGAACGGCAATGGTGGACATTCATGAATTTGTGAAACCGGGAGAAACTTTCACCTTTGTTAGATTGACCGATTTAATGACCGAAAGTGGTATTCCCGGTGCCGATGTGGATGCCGTTGCCGCTATTGGCGGTGCAATACGACTACAACTGGATAGCTCTGTTTTATTCGAGTTCGGTAAATTTGAACTTAAACCAGAAGCCGAAGTTTTGCTTTCGGAACTCATCCCACAAATTGAACAATTGGGAAAAGGGACCATTGTGGTGGAAGGGCATACAGATAATATTGGAAACGCAGTTTCAAATAAAACACTATCGGAACAACGGGCACAAAGTGTAAGCCAAGTATTAAAATCTTTAATGAAAGGATCGGCAAACAACTTTTCATGGCAAACCAAAGGTTTTGGGGATTCCCAACCCGTTGCACCGAACAACACCGATGAAAACCGCCAGAAAAACCGTCGAGTGGAACTGCTGATTTTACCCAAATAGTAAAGTAACAGCCCCTACTTTTAAATAAACAATTGATAATTAACGATTTAAAATGAAAAAAATCAGTTTCATATTCGTTTTTACCCTTTCCATACTCTGGATGTCCTGCAAGAACAATTCCGAAGCTCAAAATATTGAAACGGAACAGCCAAAAACAGAAAATTCAAATCCAGCAGCTTCCCCATCTGAAACAATGATGGGTTCTGTAAATGATTTGAAGGCAAATGCCGAGATCCTCAGAAAAACAACGCCGATTACCAAAGAAGTGTTTAAAGAATGGTTACCAGATGAGTTGTTGGGAATGCAGCGCACCGGTTACACATTGGGTACCATGGTCATGGGTGAGATAGCATCAATGGAAGCACATTATACCTCGCCGGACAATGTCCGTAAACTGAAAGTGGAATTGATGGACTGCGCAGGTGAGATGGGAGCTTCGGTAGCCATGGCCGCCCAGGCAACCTTGGCAATGGATTACGAGGAGGAAAGCGAAACCAAAAGTGAACGGACTATTACCAAAAATGGTGTAAGGGCCGTAGAAAAATACAATAAAAAGAAAGGAACTACCGTTGTAGAATCTTTATTTGGAAATCGCTTTTATATAAAGGTCACAGGTGAAAAAATGGAGCCTGACGATGTTTGGGAGGCCCTAACCGCCCTGCAAGTGGAAAAATTATTCCAGTCCACAAACGGAAACCAATAAAGGGAACCACCTCTAAAAGTTACAATTATTCGATGGTTCCCAGAAAGCGGGCGTAAAGAGAAAAGTACCATTTTTGCCATTGCCCCGAAAATCCTTCCTAAAAGGATGCAACGGGACAATATATCATCACTTCCGACAATTTTAAATCGATTCATTTCTAATCCAATCTGGATAACCGAAAACTATATGATTTTTTCAGCGACACAGATTCGCTAAACCATCTATACCAGAACCCAACTTAAGTAAGCATTACAGAAGAACTTCTTAGGAAACTTGGGCAATCAGGAGTGAAATTTGGTGATACTAGCTCCCTAAACCAACAATTCCTAGGCGAATATTATACAACCCGTTTTCCTCGTAAGAATTGAAAAGGTTGTTCCAAGAAAATTTAAAAACACGAAATTAGCAGCACAGTTTAGAACAAAACATCGGGATAAAACCAAAACCAATGACATTAAAGTATAATGTTGCACTTTATATTATCCTGTTTATCCTCTTGGCAAATTGCAAGCCTAAAACAGATGGTGCAAACAAATCCATGGGCATAACGGAAATAAAGGAAACTCCAAAATCCAGAAATCCGCCAACCAAAACTCCAGAAGGCATGGTCTGGATTCCTGGTGGGGATTTTATGCAAGGTGCCGTTACCAAGGACAAGATGGCCATGATGCATGAAAAACCAGCGCACCAAGTGCATGTGGATGGTTTTTTTATGGACATCCATGAGGTCACCAATGCCCAGTTCTCCAAATTTGTGAGTGAGACAGGTTATGTAACCGTGGCCGAACGGGAAATTGATTGGGAGGAAATGAAGAAGCAATTACCAAAGGGCACCCCCAAACCCCACGATTCCATTTTGCAACCAGGCTCGTTGGTGTTCAAAAAGACTAAATCCAGCGTACCCAACCTATATGACTATTCGCAATGGTGGGAATGGAAAATCGGTGCCGATTGGAAACATCCCAACGGACCAAACAGCACTGTTGAGGGCAAGGAAAACGAACCTGTGGTGCACATTGCCCTTGAAGATGCCTTGGCCTATTGCAAATGGGCCGGGAGGCGGTTACCCACTGAAGCGGAGTGGGAGTATGCTGCACGAGCAGGCAAAAAGGATGAACTGTTCTTTTGGGGAAGCGATGTCTCCCTGTTAAGTTCCCATGCCAATTCATGGGAAGGGGAATTTCCGGTAGAAAACACGGAGGAAGATGGATTTGAACGAAGGGCACCCGTAATGAGTTATCCCAAAAATGATTTTGGACTATACGATATGGCCGGAAATGTCTGGGAATGGACCAATGACTGGTACAATACCAATTATTATAAGGAACTTGCGGACAAAAACGAGGTTACCCAAAACCCAACAGGAGCTTTTAAGGCCTATAATTCCTCTAACCCATATGCCGAAGAAAAAGTGATAAAGGGTGGTTCTTTTCTATGCAGCGCCTCCTATTGTGCCAGTTATCGGATCAGTGCCCGTATGGCCACAAGTCCTGATTCAGGGATGGAGCATTTAGGTTTTAGGACCGTCTTGCAAGGCAACTAGTATTAAAGCCTTTTGATATACCCCAGTTTAATGGAATATTGGTCGTCAAAAGTATCGGTCTGGAACTCTACTCTACCATAGGTCAGTTCGGCATAGATGACATGCGAATCACCAAGAAGTTTTCTAAAACCTAGGGTAAAGTTATCGGACCTTAGTTTTGTAGCGTTCTCATACAATACATTATTCGCCGTGTTGTCAGGGGAGAACCCTGTTCCTACCTAGCCATTAAGTAATCATCCGACCCACCAAAATAATATCGTGTCTCCAAAGCATAGGAATTCCAAATGCCGCTGCCGGTTGGCGAAAGATATACGCGGGCGTTGAACCAATAGTTCCTGTAGTATTTGCCAAGGCAAAAAGTGTAGATCCAATTGTCATCTACAAACCTTAAGTATCTAAACCCTGCATCCAACTCAAAGGCAGCGGGAAGATTGGAATATTAGGAAAAATCTGCCCAAGGGTACGAGACACATCATAGGCATTAACCCATTAACAACATGTGCTGCAGCCACATTAATATGTTTTACAGTCAATAATATTGTTGTCCCCAACAATATAAAAGATATTGTAGTATTAAATTTCATGGAGGGTAATCCTGAAACCAAGAGGGTCAAGGAATCTATTTTCAACATCCATCCAATAATGCCATAAATGACACAAGAACCAGTATACACGTTTGGGAAGCTCAATCATATTAGCAGTCAGCCTAAATTCAACCCTAATGGGTATCCAATAAAGTAAGGGTAGGCTATTTACTCATTTTCCTTTTGCAATACTGATATTGGGGAATTCCTGATAATCTCAATACTGGTACCAACCCCAATGGCAAATACCAATATCGTTATGGACGGCAAAATGACCATAAAAGGAATAGATGAAGGAACAAAAGCAGTATCAAAAAGAATGTAGGCCAATAGGGAACTGCCCAACACGGCCAAAACCACACCCATAAAAGCGCCTAAAAACCCAAGAACTGCGTATTCCAAAGCAATCATCTTTAATATCTGGGAGCTTTTGGCACCCAATGTCCGTAATAAGGCCCCTTGTCTCATCCGTTGATGCTTACTGCTATAAATGGCACCCATTAGCACTGCAATGCCTACAAATATGCTGAAAAAGGCCATAAAATTGATAACCCAACCAATTTTGCCCAAAATATCCTCCAATAGACCTAAAATGCGCTTGAGGTCCAATATGGAAACATTGGGAAATTCACTGACCAGTCGTTGCTGTAATTTGGCGGACCCTACATCAGTGGAAGTTCGGGTGGTCATTACCCCAAACTGTGGAGCATTTTCCAGCACACCAATAGGAAAAACAATGGAGAAATTGGGCTGTAATCGGGTCCAGTCCACTTCCCTAATACTCCTTACCACTGTTTTCATGATCTTACCCTGCACATTGAATGTGACCTCATCCCCAACATCAACTTGGGCCATGGTTGCAAAATCACTGCTGACGGAAATGGGTATGCTTTTTTCATTTTGTGCGCGGGAAATCCAATTACCAGCCACAATTTTCTCGGAGCTGACCAAGCTATCACGGTAAGTGACCCTAAATTCATGGTTCAAAATCCATCTACCTATCTGGGACGTGGAATCTTTCCTTATTTCAGACACCTGCTTATCCTTCAAAGCTTCTACCCGCATGGTCACGATCGGGATTTTATCTATCACCGGGAAGCCTGAAGATTGAAGGGTTTTTGCCACAGCACTAACTTGAGTGGTCTGGATATCCATTAATATCATGTTGGCAGTATTGGCCCTATCTTCCATGGCCGCTTTTTCCAAGAGCATATCTTTGGTAAAATACAAGGTGCTGATCAAAAAAGTTCCTATACCAATGGACAAAACCAACACCAAGGTTTGGTTCTGAGGCCTAAACAAATTCTTTAGGCTTTGGCGCGCAATGAATCCCCAAGAATGTGGAAAGAATTTTTTGAGCATCGCCATAAAAAATTGAGCAACACTGGTAAGAACCAAAAACACCACAAAAAGCCCCATTACGAAATAAATCGATCTGGCCAGATCGCCTAGTAACCAATAGGCAAAGCAAAACACAAATCCTATGATACCCAACCCGACGGCAAAGGTTGCCCTGATAGATCTGGAGGTGTTTTCCTGCACTACCCTTAAGGTCTGTAACGGCGAAACGTACAAAGTTTTCATCAAAGGATAGAGGGCAAACAAAACGGACATGGCCGTTCCAAGGGAAAGCCCCAAGAGTACACTTTGAAAGGACAAGGTAATGTTTACATCGACCGGAAGCAGGTCGCCCAATAAAATTGGAAACAATTGCTGAAGTACATATCCAAACATAATCCCGAACAAACCGCCGATCAAGCCCATACAAACGATCTGGATGAAGAAAATGAGATAGCTCTGCTTCTTGGAAGCCCCTAAACATTTAAGTACTGCAATAGACCTTAACTTCATTTGTACATAAATACCCATGCCGCTGGCAATACCCACACAGCCCAGCAATAGTGAAATAAAACCAACAAGGTTCAAAAACTTCCCAAAGTTGTCGTAACGCCTTCCTAAACGACTGGCTTCAGAAAGATGGGTGTCCAAATCAGCGTGCTCCTCATCCAAAATAGACTCCAACTTCTTGTTTAAATCTTCCAAATCCTGGTTTTCCTTGGCCTTAAAATAATATTTGTAATCAATACGGCTACCGGTTTGAACAAGCCCTGTATCATCAATATTGGCCAGCGGAATCAGTACGGGAGGTGCTATGGCCCCAAAAACGGAGGTGCTACCCGGTACCGTTTCCAATGATCCTGCAATTGCAAAGCTTTTGGCCCCAAGTTTTATACTGTCGCCTACTTTTAGGTTGAATTGGATCATAGTGGTCGCATCTACCAATGCCTTACCCTCTTTGTATCTCCCAGCAGCTTGTTGTGGTACCGTTTCCAATTCCCCATAAAATGGAAATCCTCCATCTATACCCCTTACCTCCACAAACTTGGTCGCACCTTTACCTGGAAACGACGCCATGGAAGGGAAATTGATCTCCCTGGCGTCCGCTCCACCAAGGGAGTCAATGATCGCCTCCACCTTTTGAGTAATGGGTTGGTCGCTTTCAATAACAAAGTCGGCCCCTAAAAGTGCCTTGGATCTTTGGGCAATATTTTCTTTGAGCAAACCGCTAAAGCTGTGAACACTCACCACAGCTGCAACACCCAAGATAATCGATAAGACAAAAAGGGTAAGTTTACCATAACTGGCCCTACCATCGCGCCATGCCATTTTAGCCAACCATGAAAAGCCTGCTTTCTTTCCCTTATCCATGATCAACCCTGTGTTTGTTCAATCTTACCTGACCTGAGGCGAATGCTTTTATCCGCCCTTTGTGCCAGTTCCAGATCATGGGTAACAATGACCAGGGCAGTTCCTTGTTCCTTATTCAGTTCGAATAATAATTTTTCTATTTTGGCCCCGGTCTCATCGTCTAAATTTCCAGTGGGTTCATCGGCGAAAAGAATGGCGGGTTTATTTGCAAATGCGCGTGCCAAAGCCACCCGTTGTTGCTCGCCTCCAGATAATTGTGAAGGGTAATGCCCCGATCTATTTTCTAGTCCAACCTTTGCCAACAACTCCTTCCCTTGTTCCTTTGCCTTCTTTATTCCTCTTAATTCCAAAGGAACAATCACATTTTCCAATGCCGTAAGGGTAGGCAACAATTGAAAATCCTGAAAAACAAAACCAACGTTCTGATTGCGCAACAATGCCCTTCCATCTTCATTTAATTGGATCAAATTTTGATCACATAGCCATATTTCACCATCATCTACTTTGTCCAAGCCGGCGCATAACCCAAGTAGGGTAGTTTTACCACTACCCGATGGCCCCACAATGGCAAACGTTTCACCATTGGACACTTCAAAGGAAACATTGTTGAGTACATGAAGGTCTTGGTCTCCACTCCTATAGGTCTTAGAGAGGTTTTGAACTTTTAATATCTTTGACATAACACGCATTTGGTTGAATTTTTCAAAATACTAAAATCGATTATGACCAAGATACCATCAAAGATCCCCAGGCCGTTAATGTTTTGCTATTTTTTTATGTTATTGTCTTTGGGCTGTGGCGAAAATGTAAACAAACCAAAGGAAGAGCCAGCAACTGAAGATACAGATCAAAAACTTGAAGTTGCCCGTTCCTATGGAAAAATACTCTTTTTTGGGGACAGTCTTACAGCTGGCTACGGTTTGGAAGTCAGTCAAGCGTTTCCTGCCCTTATCCAGCAAAAAATGGATTCTTTGGGGTTGGAGTACAGTGTTGTCAATGCTGGGTTGAGCGGAGAAACCACTGCTAGCGGAAAAAACAGGTTGGGTTGGGTTTTGGAGGATCGTATTGAAATTGTAATCTTAGAACTGGGAGCCAATGATGGGCTCCGCGGAATTCCTTTGACAGAAACGCGGACCAACCTGCAGAGCATGGTAGAAATGGTCCGAGAAAAGCTTCCCAATGCCAAGATTATTTTGGCCGGGATGAAGATACCACCTAACATGGGGCCAGCATATACTGCTGAATTTGAAAGTATTTTTCCTGATTTGGCATCAAAAGAAAATGTTTCACTCATCCCTTTCCTCCTTGAAAATGTTGCCGGAATTCCAAGTCTCAATCAAAGTGATGGTATCCACCCGACCATACAAGGACAAAAAATCGTAGCCAACAATGTTTGGGATATTTTGGGACCAATGTTGGCGATGGAAAACCATCAGTAAATGGTTTGATATCTGAAATGTACTCAGCCTGATCAATGGGTGGGAAAGATTGAGAAAAGAAAAAAGGACTTTCAATCTATTCCTCTATTGCTTTTTGGTGAAGAATCCCCCTGTTTTGACTTACGTTAAATTAAAATGAATCAGTGGCCCTGTAGGCTTCGATCACAGCCTGTTCGCCTTCCTTACCTTCCATGGAATTACCGTGCTCCATACCTACAATGCCGACAAATCCTTTAGAGTGGATATGCTTGAATACATTTTTAAAGTTTATTTCGCCAGTGGTTGGTTCATTTCTCCCTGGATTGTCGCCAACCTGAAAATAACCGATCTCGTCCCAACATGCATCAATATTGGGAATAAGGTTGCCTTCCTGGATTTGTTGGTGGTAGATATCGAAAAGTATCTTGCAGGAAGGGCTATCGACGGACTTACATATTTCAAAGGCTTGAGGGCTGTCCGTTAAAAATAGTCCGGGATGGTCCCGAAAGTTCAAGGGCTCCAAAACCATGGTCAATCCATGGGGTTCCAAAAGGGAACAGGCCTGTTTCAACGATTCTATGACGTTGGCGGTCTGATATGCTTCCCGCAATCTCAGGTCTACATGACCAGGGACCACCGTCATCCATTTAGCATTGACCCTTTTTGCAACCTCAATGGACTCCTTTATTTCTTTCAGGAACTTTTCACGTAGTGATGCATCTCCGTTGGCGAGATTGGGTTTGTTCCAATAAATTTCATGGGCCACAAAAACTCCCATTGTAATGCCCCTTTCCATCATGGTTCTGGCCATTTTCTCCTGAAGGCTTTTGTCCCTGCCTTTCATCTCATTGTCCTCAAAAGCGGTGAAGCCCATGTCTGCCATAAAATTTAACTGGTCAATAGGATCAGTGCCAGCAGATTCCCTGAACATTCCCAAATGGGGGGCATAATTAAGATTGAATCCCTTTTGTCCTTTGCTCGAGGGCCTTTCGGTAGCGGATAACACTCCTACTCCACCCAAACCCAATGCGGTGGACAGCATCATTTTTCTTTTTACAAAATCCCTTCGGTTCATAGATTATTTTTTTAACAACTTAATATCCTCAGACACCCACTTGTTCAAAACAACAGTTTAAATATAACCAGAATTGTATGGAATAAACAGTAAATTCTTCAATCCCGTCAAGAACAGGGTATAATCCCTCTGATCAATGGGTTATTAAAAATGTTCCGTGCATAACTGCAACGGAACCGTTATATTTAGTAGCTTAACTTATTCATATTTTTTGCATGGAACAATACCAACCTAGTAAAACCAAAACACTTCCATTTATGAAAAATCCAAATTTCAAATTTTTATTCAGTTCTGCCCTGTCTTTAGTTCTTATGCTATCCGTACAGCATGAAATTTATGGTCAGAAACCTCTTGAAGGAAAGGTATTGATGGCGATTTTTGCACACCCTGATGATGAGGGAACCGTTGCTCCCATTCTCGCCAAATATTCCAGGGAAGGAGCCCAAATACATTTGGTCACCATAACTGATGGCAGGTATGGTTCCAACGAATTCAACAACCATATGGAAGGTGATACATTGGTTGCTATTAGGAGAGAGGAATTAAAGTGCTCCGCGGCAATTTTAGGGGCCAAACTTCATCATTTTGATTATCACGATCAATTAAGGGCAGCCGAAGGTTATGATGGGCATATACCACAGGCCCGTGGAATCATTAAAGACCTTAATGCCATTATTGGAGAAGTGAAACCAGACGTTTTAATTACATGGGGGCCGGATGGTTGGTCCAACCATATGGACCATCGTCTTGTTGGAGCGTCAGTCACGCAAGTGTTTCTGTCCAAAAACTGGGATAAACCCGTGTCACTTTATTTTTGTGGAATTCCTTCCGATCTGATAGAAAATCCAGAAGAAAAGATGTTACATGGTCTGGAGAGGAAATATTTGACCACCAAAGTAGCTTTTACCGAAGAAGATCTGGACAAGGCCTACCTCTCCCATAAATGCCATAAGAGTCAAATAAATCCTAATACCACAAGGGAAGACCTGAAGAAGAATTGGTATAAAAACACGATGTTCATATATCTCAGAAAGTTTGAAGGGCCCAAGGAGGTATCCGACACTGTTTTTAACTAAAAGAATAGTATTCCATTTGTAATCAAGGTACCTATAAAGGATACCAAAATTTAATCGAAACTACTGAAATGGCCAATGAGTGGCTAGCTTATTGTTTGTTGTTTCAATAGTTTTGAACTTCAAAGTATCTCGTAATTCATATAATTGCCATCTAAAATACCCATTGGCCCCTAAAACCTACCTTTGTGTCTCAACCTTTAGAGGTTCCATAGTAACGGGAGAAGAAAATAAATGAAAATGGCCATGACAACAATGGAGACTATGTTCATAAAAAAACCGGCTTTGACCATATCTGGTATCTTCAGGTATCCAGACCCAAAAACAACCGCATTTGGTGGTGTTGCCACCGGAAGCATGAAAGCACATGAGGCTGCGGAGGTACATGCAACCATGATCATATAAGGATCTATTCCCAATGTTACGGCCAAAGGTGCCAAAACTGGAAGCATCATGGCCGTGGTGGCCAAATTGGAGGTAACCTCGGTCAAAAAATTGATACAGGCAATAACAAGAAACAGCAGTACCAATAATGGCAGGCCATCAAAAAAAGTCATCTGGGAACCTATATAGCTTGCAAGTCCTGTATCCTCAAATCCCTTTGCAATTGCCATTCCTCCTCCAAACAATAAAATGATACCCCATGGAATCTGAACCGCTTCCTCCCATGTGAGAAGGGCGCCTTTCCCCTTCCCAATTGGGATTATAAATAAAAGTACCGCTGAGCCAATGGCAATTATGGTATCGTCAATACCCGAAATGAAATTTTGGAGGAAAAAGGAGCGGGTAATCCAACAAATGGCGGTCAAGATAAATATCCATAAAACCAGCCGTTCTTCCCTGCACATGGGTCCCAACTGGGCCAACAACCTGTTTATTTCTTCCTTCCCTCCGGGAAACTTGCCCTGTCTTAAGGGATATGCAACCCTGGTAAGATATAACCACGCCAAAACCAGCATAATTGTGGCTACCGGAAGCCCAAATTTCATCCATTGCCAAAAACTCACATCCACACCATAGGTTTTTTGAACAAATCCAGCAAAGACCAAATTTGGGGGCGTACCGATCAAGGTTGCAATACCTCCTATGGAAGCGGAATAGGCAATGGCAAGCATCAACATCTTACCAAATATCCCATTCTCATCTTGTGGTGTTATGGGGTTGTCCTTTAATTGTTTAATGATGGAAATTGCCATGGGCAGTACCATTACCGTAGTTGCGGTATTTGAAATCCACATGGATAGGAATGCGGTTGCCACCATAAACCCAAGAACAATGGTGTACATATTGGTACCAATGATCCTTATAATGTTCAATGCGATGCGCTTATGCAAATTCCATCTTTCAATGGCTACTGCCAACATAAATCCGCCCATATACAGAAAAACATATTTATGTCCGTAACTAGCGGTGGTTTCACCTAGATCCAAAGTGCCCAATAAAGGAAAAAGAATGATGGGCAATAGGGCCGTCACGGCAATGGGCAACACCTCCAAGACCCACCAAACACCTATCCAGACGGTTGCTGCGAGAAGGTTTTTCCCTTGAACGGAAAGCCCATCGCCCGTAAAGAACAAATGGATAAGAATAAAGAGTAACGGGCCAAGGACAAAGCCCAAACGTTTGTAGCGCATTTTATGATATTGTTTAGGATATGTACATAAAAAAAGGGCACCGATCATAGACCGGATTGCCCTTTTCATTAACTAGTTGGTCTTAGTTTAAATTCTCTTGGTCCAGCCAATACAACAAATATGGAATGTTGTAGGCATGTGTCCATCCAAACACACGAAGTCCTTGGTTGGTTTGCCAGTTGGTAAAGCGGCCTTTGCTTTCGGGTAGATTGGAAATTTTGACCAGATCATCACTATAATCAACCGCGTTTTCATAAGCCTCGGGCTTCTTTGGCAACTCTCCTATTTTGAGAACCTCTGCCCTGGCAAGTGCCTCATTTAGGTATACTTTTTCTCCACTGAACTCATATCCCAACAACAATGGATAGATTGTGGCCAGATAAGATTCCATTTCGTGGTTTAAAGGAGGTACGTCACGAACCCATCTTGCGTGGTTGACCAAAGCCTTTTTGACCCTTTCGTCCCCAGTAATCTGTTGGTATTTGTATAATCCTTGGGCCACATAGGTCTGGCTATATCCATATCTGTCCAACAAAAGGTTTCCTCCTTGTCTTTCTTGTAGTTCCAGCATGATGTTTACCCTTTGATCCAATTCGTCTTTATACTTTTTGAGCTTGGTGGCATCATAAAGTTCGACCAAATTGAGAACGGACAGATACAGTCTTCTTCCTCTTAGGTCATGTTCCCCCCAAATTCGATTGATATAGGTATCACCGGTCATTTTAGCAACTTCAAGAGCCCGATGGTCGGCTGCCAGAAAGTAATCCGCAATCCATCCCTGGATCCAAACGTGTGCGCTCAAAAGGGCGTTCCAATGCTCGTTGGCATGCCTTCTACCTATTCCCAGATAGGGCGTGGATTCCGGCTCATCTTCATAGTTCCAAAAATCGATGGCATCATTGATTTGACCGTAATATGTACGCTTTCTTGGCCAGTGGATGTTGTCCACGTCCATGGTATGTCTACTCATGGCCTGTGCCAGATTGAAATATTCCGGATCTCCTGTTCTCATAAAATTGGTCCAAAGCATAAAATCCGTTGTGGGCTCGTTATTCGTCCACATGACCCAGCTACCATTAAAGAAATAGGTCTTACCATCCCCATAGTCGAAAATTCCATACCATGGCTCGTTCTGTTGGTTATAGGCCCACCATTGGTATTTATATTGCAATGCATTCTCAAACTCCGGGTGCTTTTCGGAAAAAGGGGCCATGTTGCCATACACTTTAGAGCCGGTGTACCATTCTGGGGCGGCGTGTGCCACGGGACCATCCAAAACATAATCCATTTTCTCCCCCACTCCTTCCGTTGAATCGTTATCATGGAAATAGTAGATAAACTCTGTGGTTTTAGTGATGCCCTGGGCAAAGTTGTCCAGCATTTCACCATCGCTCTCAGTGTTTGCCCTGGCAAAACTTTTTGGTCCATTTTCCTTAGGCCAGATACTTCCTGTCAACGTAGATGTGGAAGCGTCCAATTCTATTCCTTTGGGATATTCCTTCAGGAAATTCTTGATACCGATTCCAACCCCTCTTTTACCGTCGGAAACATTTATCCAACCTTTTGCCCTTTGGGTTTGGGCCACATCAGTACCTGATTTGGTGACAATTGCCTCAAAGCTTGGTTTTGCCTCCATCCCATCTTGACCTTCATCCTTTTTAAATCCATTCATGTAAAGACTTCTAAGGCTCGGGCTCTTTCTGGACTCAGGTCCTTTCTGTAGCAATTGAACAGTTTCATTACCCGTTACGGCCACCTTTTCCATCACGGTTTTGGAGTCTTCCTCTTTCCAGTCCCCATCATACAAGGGCATGGTAACACTCACATTATCATCCAAATGATATTTGAGTTGGAGACCTACCCCGGCAATTTGATCATTGGGTTCTGTCCATCCCGGATCATCCGCGGTTTGTTCGGATAAGATCTTATCGTTTTGTGTTGCAATATTGGCATGCTGGCCTTCCTGGATCTTATGTTTGTCGGGAATGCCTGTATAGGTCATGGTGTGCAATACCTTTATATAACTTTTACCCGCATAGGTATGCAACCAAATGGAAAAAGGTGATATGTTGTTGTCCGGCCTGTTATAGGTGTATGTTCCCTCTATCCTAAAAATGGAATGCATGGGGCCTGAGCCTTTCTCCCGGAACACTTCATTGATGACGGCCTTGGAGGCATCAATCCCTGCGTCATCCAAAATATCCAAGAAAGACCCTCTGTTCTCTCCTTTTGATGATCCGATCAATTCATTTTCCGAGAACTTTCCATCTTTGTCGGAATCCAGGTACACTTCATCCAAAAATCCATTCCCTTTTTTATGGATTGAAAAAGAAAGTGGCCCTGTGTTCACATCTATTCCACCTTGTGGCCTCATATTATTGGTGGATACAATCTTTTCCTTTGGGAGCATGGGTGCCACGGCATCCCCATATTCAAGGACATAATCGGAACCTTCTTCGGAGAAAAAGAATACCCATACCCATTTGATACTCTCATCAATTGGCCCCCAATTGGCTACTTCGGTAGTCTGACACGGAATCTCCGTGCCATCAGCAGTCAACAGCCTAAGGTTGTCCACAGATTGGAGTTCTCCTTTCGGAAAAGGAATCCCTAATGTTATGGGAGCTCCTTTTTTATTGTTTTCTATTGTAATACTTACCTGTTTGCCAGGTTCCGGCTTTGCACATGATTTTAGCAAAAAGCATGTTAGCAGTATCGTTATTAATATTCTCATTTTGTTTGATAAGGTTATTCGTTTACAGACATAGTGCAGCTGCACCCAATATGGGTGAATCCACCAAATCTGATGTTTTGATTTTAAAATGTTCCAATTGTTTTTGATAGGCAAATGAATCCAATGCACCTTTTAATGACTGCTCAAAAAAAGCATATGCATTGCTTATAGACCCACCAAGAATGATGGCCTCCGGGGCATACATGTAGAGAATGGCCTTGACCGCCTCTCCCAAATGGTGCCCATATTCGTTGAAGGCCATTAGTGCGGCCGCATCTTTTTTTAAGGCTTTTTGATATAGGATCTTGGCAGATTCCCCATACTTTTCATCAAAGAAAAAACTGCCGGCATAATGCTCCATAATACCACCTTTATAGGGAAGCATGCCCACTTCTCCCGCGCCGCACAAAACACCATTGTACAACCTATTGTCTATTAAAATACCCATGCCGAGTCCCGTTCCCAACGAAAGGGCCACACAGTTTGTATGATCCTTGGCCTTTCCGAAGTGTTTTTCGCCCAATGCAAAACAATTGGCATCGTTGTTTATTTGCACGGGCACTTTGAATTCTTGCTGAACCAGTTCCTTCAAGGGAACCTTTTTCCATGAAGGAATGTTCTGCACATCGTATACAATGCCTGATTCCGGGTCTACCACCGCCGGGACTCCAATACCTATGGCTTCAACGGAACCGGCCATTACCTTATTTATGCTTTCAAAGAGTTTTTGGAGTGTGGCTTCTTCGGTATCATTTCGGTTGACTTCTACCAAGTGGCTTTGCAATACCGATCCGTTGAACACCTTACCCGCTTTAATATTGGTACCACCAATATCTACCCCTATAACTTCCTTTTTCATGGACTTAACTTTCTCTTTTTAGGTTAATGGTCTTGTTATTGACCAAAGGTTTTGCCCAAAATCCAATGGTTAAAATGAAAGCCAGTGGAACAAGTAAAAAGAACATTCCAGATCTAAGGGTCATCATCTCACCTAATCCCCCAACAATGAATGGGATTACCGCACCACCTGCAATCCCTGTACAAAGAATGCCCGATAGCGAGCCATGGTGCTGTCTTACAGAGTTAAGGGCCAATGAGAAGATGATGGAATACATGACCGAGATAAAGAACCCAACCATGGGAAAACCTATCAAAGCCATTTGTGAAGAGCCAATCAAGGCCAACACCAAGAAGAGAATAGTTATTGCCGTTGCGAATATCAATAGTTTGCGACTGTCCATAAATTTTAAGAGCACAAGGCCTAAAAGACATCCAACAGTAAGCATGGCCCAAAAATAGGATACCGTATCCGCCCCAACTGTTTGTGGGTCCAATCCATGGTATTGGTACAAAAACTGTGAAATCCAATTACCCACTCCTTGCTCTGTACCCACGTAACAAAAGATTCCCAAGAAATACAGTATGGTCCATTTGTTTTTCAATAGATCCCAATAGGAGCTTCCATCCCCGGCCTTTTCATCCTCATTTTTCTCAAATTTGGGGTACCTCGTCATAAAAACATAAATGAACAGCAGTACGGATATAGCCGCAAACACTATATAAAGTGATGCCCAAGGAAGGTTTTCGGGTACCCACGAACGCAATGTTTCCGCTATGGCATCTCCTTGTGTACCCTTCTTGTCCACCAAATATTTATATAAATAAGGACTTAAAAATGAGGCTGCTCCGAAAACCAATTGCGCCAGTACCGAATTGAACGCAAAATGTTCCTCACCTCCCGCAACCCTCAACATTGGATTGATAATGACCTGCAATACAGCCATACAGCAACCCAGGGTAAACAATGTTATGCTGAATACTCCATATTGGGGTACCAAGGCAAATCCCAGGGAAGCAAGTGCCATGACCAAAAATGAAACCGACAGTAGTGTCCTCTCACTATACTTTTCCGAAAGGAATCCGGCCGGTATGGACATGATTCCATAAGCTATAAAAAAAGTGAACGGGAGTAAGCCTGTCAATGTCAGGCTAAGGTCAAAACTGTCCTTCACATCTACTATAATAGAATTGAGGATATTGGTTATGAATGATATTACAAAGAATACCAGCATTACCAGGCCGATTATATGATAGTATCTCTTGGTCGTGGACTTGCTATTCTCCATTGATGGTCAGTTGGTTATTTATCTGGATTTCTTCCTGGGTTTGGTTTTGGGGTTACTTGCCTCCCAACATCGGGAACAGTTGTTTGATTTCCTCTTCCGTGGGTTGTTTTCCATATTCGCAGATTTCAAAGAATTCTATCTGCTGTACTTTGGACATGTCCCTGCCTGGATACCATTTTTTTGCCGCTTCCAAGGTGCTTGCATCAGGCTTTCTGTTCATCCACTTGTTCTTCAACCATACCAAACGTTCCTGTTCACCGGTAGGAATGGTAGAAAGGTCTGTACCTGTTGTCCATGGCAACCACTCGAACATTTGGGAATCATGGGCGGCCAATCCTTTTACTTTGGTGTCAATGACATCATCTACAATGACGGCAATATCTTTTTGGAATGGATATGGCTTTTGAAAATGATCGCTCATATAAAGAAAAACAGGATTCTTTTTAAGAGGAGGCGTGTCTGGGGCAACATTGGGAACAATATTCATATAAGCCGCATCCTGAACAACGGAGCCGGCGTTTCTATGATCTGGATGATAATCATTGGGCCTAAGTCCCAATACAATATCGGCATCCCATTCACGGATACGACGGATGACCTCTAGCCTCACATTCAATGTAGGGAAGAGTTCACCATCATGGTTGTCCAGTACTTCATATTCCGCAATACCCAATGCCTTGGCGGCATCCTTTGCCTCTTGTCTGCGTTTTTTGGCCAAAGGCCCACCACCCATGCTCTGGTGACCAGCATCCCCATTGGTAAGCGCCAGGAATTTCACATTGTGTCCCATTTTTGCAAATAGGGCCGCCGTGCCTCCAAATTTAGAATCGCAATCATCGGGGTGCGCCCCAATGGCTATAATATTCAATACTTTTTTTTCTTGTGCCTGCATCAAAGTGAAGGCAAGGCTTAAGCATAATGCCAATGTTAATTTTCTCATTTTTACTGTATTTATTCATTAAATTTTTGAAATCGATCCACTGGTCACATCATTTGACGCAACCTATTTATTTCGTTTTTCATCATTGATCAGTGTTGATGGGTACCCATAGTACTAAGTAGGCAATTCATGGTATGGGAACCTATCAATCAAACTAACACAACAATGAAAAAAGAACTTGTTTTAACTAATTCATTTTTAATTCTGTACGAAGTTGGGGTTAATGTCCATTTCGCGTTGTGGAATAAAGAAATACTCACGCGTTGCCGTTATCACCGGTTCTGCCTCCATAACCTTGCTAATGGCATTGAATCTTCTTAAATCGGCCCATCTATGGTTTTCAAAGGCAAGTTCTACCCTTCTTTCATGGAGCAGTTTCTCCTCGAATGTACCTGGAGTGGCGGCATTTATCCCTACTAAATCCGCTCTTTCCCGTACTTCATTGATCAAATCATAGCTTTCATCCGTTTCACCCAATGCCTCGGCCAACATCAAAAGAACATCTGCATATCTAAAGACAACAAAGTTGATGTCAGAATCATTCTCAATAGCTATGTCTGCCTGATACTTTTTAATGTATAGGGCTTCCACCACTTCGGCATCTAGGTTTACAAAAGAATCTCCCATGGAGGAACCGTATCTGGAATCACCATCCTCATAGGCCTCTTGCATGGATACCGTAGGTCTGTTCCTTCCATAACCGGCACCTACTTGTAGGGCCGAGCTTGGAGAAAAATCGTTGGTGAACAAACTCCCTTGGCCAATACCTCCACTTATAAACTGTATCTCAAATATGGATTCTTCATTATTCTCGTTATCTATACCCCATAAATCAGCATATTCAGGTACCAGATCATATCCGTAATTTGCAATGATCCTACGCAATACAGTTTCAGCTGCCCCCTTGTTACCCAAGGTAAGCTGTACCTTAGCCAATAGTGTTGCCGCAGCCCCTTTTGTGGCCTTACCTACACTGCTGGAAGGGTAGGAAACTGGAAGATAACCTTCCGCCGTTTCCAAATCTGTGACCAATTGTTGCAATACAACACTTTCCGATACTTGAACCAATTCATCACCGGCCACATAGGGTTCCAATTGCAAGGGAACGTTACCAAAGGCAATGGCCAAATGATAGTACATCAAGGAACGGATAAATAGAGCTTCCCCTGCAATCCTATCGCGAGTGGCCACATCCATTTCTACATCTGGGATACGTTCCAAAATAACGTTGCAATTTGCAATCACCTTGTAGGATTCACTCCAGGCAGTTGACACCTGTTCGTTCAAAGCGTCCTCTGTAAAAGCATTGATCTCCGTATACTGTCTTGCAAGACCGGTTGCATCAGGTCCTTGATCAGTATTGTCGCTCCTCATTTCAAACATGGTCCAATAACCGCGTCCGTAGATACCTGTGCTCTGTAAACCCCTGTAACTGGCATTGATGGCCACTTCAAAATCATCAGCAGATCGGTAGAAATCTGCCTCATTTCGATTGGAGATCGGTGCCAGGTCGGTAAAATCTTCGCTACAGCCTACAAAAAGGGCCGTACTCAGTATTATATATAGTATTCGTTTCATTTTTTTCCGTTTTTAGGTTAGAACTTTAAGTTTATTCCCATTGTAAAGGATTTGGTCAATGGAAAAGCCCCGTAATCTTCTCCCGGAGTCAAACTATTTGTTGTGATACTACTTACCTCGGGATTGTAGCCCAAATAGTCCGTAATGGTGAACAAGTTGGTACCTGTAATGTAGAAACGTAGTCTTTGGATCTTACTACCGAACAGATTATTGGTAGGCAAGGTGTATCCTAGGGTAACATTTCTCAAACGGATATAGGATCCATCCTCTACTTGAAAAGATGATGGTCTTTGGTTATTACCATGGTTACCAGTTCCCCTGTCCGCCCTTGGAACCCATCCATTACCTGGATCGGATGCAGATCTCCAACGATCGTTGAACGCGGCATAGGAATTAAAATTGGCTTCCCCGTTCAACAGGTGTCTTCCGGTTAGGTTAAGGATTTCGTTACCCTCAACTCCTTGAACCAGAAAACCGAAATCAATATTCTTGAACTTAAATTTATTATTGATACCCCAGGTGAAATCTGGGAAATAGCTTCCTGTTACGGTTCTATCATCAGGGGTGATCTGTCCGTCTCCATCAATATCCTTGAATTTAAAATCACCAGGTCCAGGGTTAGGAGCTTGGGTATCAAAAGGAGCATTGTCAATTTCCTCTTGGGTCTGATAAATACCCTCTACAACATAACCATAATAGCTGCCTATGGGATCACCTACCCTTGTTACGTGACGAATTCCTGCACTACCGGTAGAATAGATGGGCTCATTTCCTTCATTCAATGCCAAAACCTCATTTTTGTTTGTTGAGAAGTTGATATCGGTATCCCAGCTAAAATCGCCTACAAAGTTTTTGGTGCTCAATGCAATCTCAAAACCTTTGTTCTGAACCTTTCCAAGATTTCTCAAAGTGGTTTCAAAACCGGATACGGAAGAAATGGCAACGTTCAACAATAGATCCCTTGTTTTGGTGTCATAATAATCCGCCAACACGAACACCCTGTTATTGAAGAGTCCCAATTCCAGACCTACATCAACCTGTTCGGATTTTTCCCAAGTTAAATTTGGGTTAGGAATGGTAGATTGAACAATACCGTTGACCTCATTACCTGCCAAGTTGTAGTTTTGGGGAGACAAAAGTCCTACGGCACCATAGTTTGGTATCTCAAAGTTACCCGTCTGTCCCCAACTCATTCTTAGCTTTAATTCAGATATCGTTTCCGAAGATGATAAGAAGGATTCTTCGTTCAAACGCCATCCCACTGAGAATGAGGGGAAATATCCTGTTTGATTGTTCTTTCCAAAACGGGAAGATTTATCGGAACGGATGGTCCCCGTAAAAAGATATTTGTCCTTAAAACTATAGTTGACCCTAAATAGGGAGGAAAGCAACGACCACTGTTCCTTTACCGATGTTCCGGCATAAACCTGCCCACCGCTAATGGTAGTCACCAAATCATCTGGGTAGTTATTGGCCACTACCCTTTCCAATCGTACATTGTCCCTTTGGGCCGTATATCCCAAGACCGCATCCACATAGTGGTCCCCCAATTCCTTTTTCCAGCTTAAAGTATTCTCCCACAACCAGTTGGTTTCAGTAGAAGAGGATGCCTGACCATAAGGATTACCTACAGTAGAATTACGAAGCAACAAGGTGTTGGCCCTGTAAAAATCTTGGTTGAACAAATTGATATAAACACCACCAAAAGTCTTAAAGCTTAGTTCGGGAAGGATATCGTACGTCAAACCAAGGGTTCCCCTGTTTTGAAATTGGAAAATCTGATCATCCACCCCTTCGATGATGGCCAACGGGTTACTGGCAGTTGTGGTTCCACCGCCCAAATGGGATTGGTTGTTCAATTGGTTTATAGTACCATCCTCATTGTACGGTTTTACAACTGGGGAATGTACTATGGCCGAGTACACAATTCCTGGAGGCGTTGCAAAATATGGAGAATTGGCAGGAACCCTTTGGTTCTCAGTCACAGTGGGTGACAATCTCACATCCAGGTTCAGTTTTTCGGTCAATTGCGAATTAAGGTTCAATAAAACAGAATACCTTTCAAACTTGGATTTCTCAATTATTCCGTTTTGGGAAAAATATCCTGCGGATGTATAAAAACTTGTTTTGTTCCTGATTGGGGAAGCGTATGAGAAGTTATAGCTCTGTACAACACCTGTCTTAAAAATCAAGTCTTGCCAATCGGTATCGGTACCATCCCAGTTCACATAGGCTTCTGGCATTTCATAGTTTGTATTGCCACGGTCACCGGGCCCGATCGGATCATCCGCGGAGGCACCAGGAACATCCACTAGATAATTGTTGTTCCTTGCATCCCTCGTATAATCGATGAGTTCCGGAGCGTTCATCAAATCGATCTTATTGGCTACCGATTGGATGCTAACATAAGAATCAAAAGAGAACACTCCTTCTTCTGTACTGGATCCTTTTTTGGTTGTTATCAATAACACACCATTACCTCCCCTAGATCCATAAATGGCAGCAGCACTTGCATCCTTCAATACCTGCATGGATTCAATATCATTTGGATTTAAGGTTGCCAATGGGTTGATTGTAGGGGGTTGAAAAGCCTGTGACTGGTTGGACAAAGATCCTAATTGGCTGGAAGAAGTCAGGTTACGGGAAATTGGAATTCCATCCACAACGAACAACGGATCGTTTCCTGCAGAAATAGAACCCGATCCCCTAATCCTAATATTTGGGGCGGCACCCGGCTCTCCAGAAACTTCCTGCACCTGTACACCGGAAACTTGACCTATCAAGGCACCTTCTGGTGTAATGGTCGGAACATTCACAATTGTTTCTGGCGTAATGGACACCACAGAACCTGTAACCTTTGTTTTTGCAAGGGTACCATATCCTACTACCACTACTTCCTCCAATGCAGCGGCATCCGGTTCCATTTTAACGGTTACCGATGTCTGTCCTGCAACACTCACTTCCTTGGGCTTGTACCCGATATAGCTAACCAATATAACGGTTACCCCAGATGGAACGGAAAGTTCAAATTTTCCATCAAAATCCGTAGTGGTCCCCACTGTTGTTCCTTTGGCCACAATACTTGCGCCCGGCAATGGAACTCCTGCCTCATCCAATACAGTTCCCGAAAGCACGGCCTGCAGTTCTTGGATTTCAATTCTTTTCTTGGCCAACAATGAGGGCAAAGTTGGCTCGCCAATTTTCTTGATTACAATTTGCCTTGCAATCACCTCATAGTTTAACCCAGAATCCCTAAAAAGCTGCTTTAAGAAGTCCTCTATACAAAGGTCCTTGCTTGCGATGGTCACACTTCTATTAAGGTTTACCTCAGAGGCTTCGTAGAAAAATTTGTATCCGGTAGATTTTGTGATGGTTTCAAAAATGTCGCCAATCCTTTGATTTTCAAAGTTCATGGTAACAACATCGTCCTGTGCACAGTTGGCTGCGTTGCCAAAACTAAAGAGAAGCAACAAGGACAAGCAACACAATACATTTTTACTGAGCCCTCGGACCCAGGTACATAAAGTTTGGTTTTTTTTCATGATTATTTTAGTCTAGTCAGTTAGTATTTGTTTATTGGTCATTTCATTTTTTCACATCATAGGCATTATTTTTTTGCGGTTCCGTAATGGTTATTGTATTTCCTACCTTGGAATAACTGAAATGGGTATGGGCCTGTATGGTCCTTAGGATGCGGTCAAGATCTTCCTCATCGAACATACCGGTGAACCTTCGTTCCCCAAGTTTTTCATGTTTGTTGACAATCTTTATATTGAATTGCCTCTGCAGTCTTTTAATGATTTCTGACATTTCCTCGTTCTCAAAGGACAAAATTCCCTGAGTCCATGAGATATACGGGGTAACATCCACGTTTTCAATCAAAAATTGATCGCCGACTTCTCCTTTACTGGAAGCTCTTTGGGAGGGTTTTAGCATTTGCAGGTTATCGGCCAAGGTATTATCCGGAGACCCAATCCCCACGGACCCCTCGACCAGAACAACTTCTGCAACATTGTCCTCAGCATAGGCCGAAATGTTGAATACCGTACCAAAAACCTGGGTATACATACTTTTTGTTCCTACTATAAAGGGTTGTTCAGGGTTTTTGGCCACCTCAAAAAATGCCTCACCTTCCAAGCGCACCTCCCTTTTATCCATACCCGCAAAAGAAGACGGATATGTAAGTGTGGAACCGGAGTTGAGCATAACCACAGATCCATCTTGGAGAGTTAGGGAAAGACTTTTACCGAATGGTACCCGTAATACATTCATTTTTGATCTTTCCTTTGAATCTGCCATATCGTTTTGTGATAGAACACCTTTTTTCAAGGAAACAACTGTTCCCCCACTCTTACTTTTAACGGTCACGTCAATATCGGGGTCAAAACTTATAACTTCACCATTGTCCAATTGAAGTGTTATTTGGTTCGGGTCCAATCGGGGTTCCGTTAGGGACGATGCATTTCGGGCAACCATGAAATAGACCGAAGAGCCCAACAGAACCACCACCGCAGCGGCATACTTCCACACGCGCTTATCCGTAAACAACCTGCGAACCTTTTTGCTTTCCTTTTCTTTGATGGTCTCCAAGAATTGTTTGAAAGCTTCTTCGGATTCCCATGATGATCGGTTTTGGTAGTTGATCAGGAAATCGGCCTGTACCAATTTTTTAAAAACCTCTTGATTGTTCCCTTTTTTTACCCATTCATACAAAATGGTCATTTCTTCAGCGGAAGCCTCCTGGTTAATGTACTTGGTTATAATCCTCCGGATGTCGAGTTTGGTCATTGGATATCTTTTATCTCTTTATACAACAGACGTGGTTTTTTTAAAAAACCCTTACCACATCGTAAAATTTTAACATTTAAGATGATAAACAGACTGCGAAATCCTTAAAAACCAATAAAGAATTAATTGTTGGATATAGCGTAAAGCCTAGAAGAATATTGAGAGTTGGGCCTTTAGGCGCTTAAGGGCCTTGGTCATATGCACTTCAACGGTTTTAATGGAAATATGTAGTTTTTCTGAAATTTCCTTGTATTTGAGCCCTTCCTTTTTACTTAAAAGAAACACCATTTTACACTGTTCCGGTAAATTCTCGATTTCAGCTTCAACTTTTTTGAGGCGTTCCTCGAACAAGGAGGTATCGGTCTCCAACATATCAAGATAGGCTTCCTGTTTTAGGCTTTCCAAAAGTTCATATTCCTTTTTTTCCTTCCGCTTGCCATCGATGAAAAGATTATAAGCAATCTTAAAGAGGTATTTTTTAAGACTTTTTTCTTTTAAGAAGAGTTTTTCCCTATTGGACCATAGTTTTATGAAGGATTGCTGCACAATATCCTCAGACAGTCCCAGATCTCCAGAAATGGCAGCCATATAATTGCAAAGTTCCTGATGATATTGCTTAAACAAATGGCCATAGGCTTCCTCTGAGCCTTTTCTTAGCTCTTGAACGAGATAATTTTCGTCATGATAGCTATTGCGGTCCATTTGGTTTATAAGTTTTTCCCAATATCCGTACATCCGCACTGGAGTTTGGGGCTATTCTTTATTTAAATCTTTCGGTCTATGACATACCTGGCCTCTTCAACCTGAACAGTTTCCTTGGTTAGATGACGCCAACGATACCGTTCAGAAAATTCATGGGTCTTGCCTTCCACTACATCCGCTGCCATTGGTCCTAGTAAGGGGGCCATCTTCAACCCATGGCCGCTCCCACCCGAACTAACATACAGACCTTTTATTTTAGGATGGTTGTCAATCCAAAAATGCCCATCCAATGTATCCGTGTACAAACATTTTCGGGTATACACCAATGGAGCGTTTGCCAATTCTGGAAAGGTTCCCGCCACAAAAGACCTCATCTCACTAACCTCCGCATCGGTAACATGCCTGTTCCCCCTCTCAGGGTCAATGGTATTGCCATTGGAGTGCTTGGCGATCTTAATGATGCCCTGTTGCTTTAAATAAGGAAATCCATACCACCCAGTATTGGAGATATCCGCTGTAAAAACAGGTAACTTTTCGGCATCAAAATTCCTTTGATCAAGTGGGCGGAGCCAAAAAACGGGATGACCCGTGGATTTCATATAAGGTTTCAATTCGGGCAACAGTACCGGAGTATGTACCCCTGCGGAAACCAAAACATGTTCTGCCCCATACTTTTTGTCCTGTTCTGTACTTACTCCTTTTATTGCGCCATCAATCACATCAAATCTATTCACTGTCTGTCCTTCAAGAATTTCCACACCAAGTTCTCTGGCATGTGCATATAACGTGGTCAAAGTAAGGGTTGCATCCGCATATCCTCCTATCGGATTATAGATGGCCTCGGTATACGCCTTGCAATCAATCGCAGGAAATTTTTTCGATATTTCACTTGGCAACAAGCGTTCAGCACCATACCCCTTTTTCAACAATTCATGGTAACTGTGCTTTTCAAAGTCCTGTCTTCCACTTTCCAAAGATTCTTTGCAAAGCATTAAAAACCCCACTTCATGATAGAGGGTTTTTCCAAAGAAAGCATTCCATTCTTTCCAAATTCCAATAGCCCTTTCAGCCATTGTAAAGTATTCGATATCGGAACCATATTCCATCCTTACTGCCTTGGTAACGTCCATGGATGCTGCCAAATGGTGAGGCACGGAATCTAGATTCAACAGACATACCTTGTATTTTCTTTTGGCCAGTTCCACAGCTGCGGTTATACCAAATATTCCTCCCCCAACAACAAGAACATCGTATTTCTTCATAGCATCACCATTTGGGGCTTTGTCAATCCAAGGTGTTCAATTAGGGAATTCGCAATAAACAGCAAATGCCCCAAACTGCTCCGGTTGGTAAACCCCACATTTAGAACATTTTCCATAATCAACATAAAAAATGAATCAACAAATTATAAAAAAATCTTCAATTAACAACATTACTGTTGTTTTTTTCAAAAAAGTAATATTAATATTGTTTTTTAAGGCTTTTATATTGCTTATATTCGCTAATTTTCTAATTATGAGCACACAACAAATCAAGGATATCTGTATTTCCCAGCTTTCCAGGAAAAGAAAATTGGTGATCCAATTTGCCTTGGATTTTCCGGACAAGGTGGTTTTGATGAGGATGGAGGAGTTTGCAGATCATTTGGGGGTTAATCCGGCCACAGTGGTAAAGGCATGCAAGGCCGTTGGCCTCAATGGTTTTTTTGAGTTGAAGGAATTATTGAAACAAGAGGTGCAACTGACCAGGGTCGACTCCGTATTTACCGGAATGATCCGTGAAGTAAGATCCCAAAACAATCCACAAAAAGTGGCACAAGATGCCATATTGGGGGACATCATGATGTTGCAAAAAACCTATGAAGCGATATCCTTTGATGTTATAGAAAAAATAGCTCGTGCCATCATTGGTTCCAATCACACCTACATAGTGGGTTTGGGCCATCTTGGATTAGTGGCTAACTATATGGAGCGTATCTGTAGATCGGCTGTTTCCCATATTCATGCAAGCACCGAATATCATGGTGAACTTTTTTTGAATATGGAACACTTTTGTGAGAGGGATGTTGTGGTGGGCATCTGTTTGGACAAATGTCAGAACCAAACAATTGACGCCTTAAGATTTGCCAAGGATAGAAACGCCACTACGGTGGCCATCGTAGATTCCGACCTGTCCCCATTAATGGGCGAAAGCGACCTGTCCATCCTAATCAATAGTTCCCATAGTTTTTACTTTGGTGGAATGGTTGGGGCCTATAGCGTGGTGAATGCCATTTTTTATAGCATGGCCAATATACTTAAAGAAGAGACCGTTAACCGGTTCAAGTTTTTCAGGGACATGTCTGAAAAGGAGAATGTTTATAAGCATTGATGCTCATAAAAAAATATTTGAACCATTACAATAATGGCCCTCCAGTCCTAATTTTATCAACCGTTTTAATACACCAAGTTTACTGAAACACCTTGGACAACTTTTTATAAAAATCCCTTTATTCCCAGAATTTCCCTGTTTAATCTTCAAAAAAAGAGTTGCCTTAAATCTCTCCCGTTCAATTAGACATGGATGATCTCGTTGAAAAGTCTGAAAGGTGAAAAATCATAATTCATTTGCCCGTTCTTAGCCTAGCTTATCCTTGAAAAAGTCAATGGTTCGCGTCCAGGCCAATTCAGCAGATTCCTTGTCGTATCTGGGGGTAGTGGTATTATGGAAACCATGATTGACATTTGGATATATAAAAACGGAATATTCCTTTCCGTTTTCCTTGAGTGCTGCTTCATAAGCGGGCCATCCGGCATTCACCCTTTCGTCCAAGCCTGCGTATTGCAGCATCAATGGGGCGTTTATCTTATCGATATCTTCCGTGGGTTGGCCACCATAAAAAGGTACTGCTGCTTCCAAATCAGGCACTTTTACAGCCATCATGTTGGAGATCCATCCACCAAAACAAAACCCCACCACACCAATTTTACCACTACAATACTCATGAGCCTTCAAATAATCGAATGCTGCTATAAAATCTTCCAGCATCTCATCACGGTTCCTTTTTCGCTGCATTTCCCTTCCCTCGTCATCATTGCCGGGGTAACCTCCAAATGGGGTAAGTGCATCTGGGGCTATGGTAATAAATCCTTCCAATGCCGCCCTTCTTGCTGTATCCTCAATATAAGGATTAAGTCCCCTGTTCTCATGTACCACCACAATTCCCCCTAGTTTACCTTTGGCATCCTTTGGCTTTGATAGCAAAGCTTTGATTTCTCCACCACCCTTTGGAGAATTGTAGGTAATATAACCAGAATCTAGCTTGGGGTCATTCTTGTCCACTAACATGGTGTCCACATAGTTCGGCATCAAAAAACTCATGAGTGAGGCAACTGTAACACCCCCAACAGCATATAAACCAAGCTTTTCAATGAATTCCCGTCTTTGGATCTTGTTATGTGCATAATCATCGTACAGGTCGAATACCTCCTGTTTGATATCTTCTTTTTTTAGTTCTTTCATGATGGATGTTGTTTGCTTATCATTAATGTTTTAAAGTGGCTGTAATCCATATTTTTCATATTGCTCCAATAAAAAACATGAAAGCACCCCCTTAAATGGGCGTACATGATTTTACGGCCACGGAAAGTAATGCCGGGACGTACAGATTTTAGCCCTATTTTCCACTTTTAAAGAGCCGTAGGTCTTGCACGGGTTACCAACATGTATTAAAGTAAATGAAAATTACCCAATCCATTATATTTGGAGTTCACTTTTTTGCTTGATTTCGGTTGGACCATTGATCTTTTTGGGAGGGTGTTTGAAAAAATTAAAATAAACCAAAAAATAAAAAGCCAGACAATCCATGGATTGTCTGGCTTTCATTTTGTTATCTGATTGGGAGAACCAAAATCTATATACCGACCATGCGATAAACTGTATTTTAGACTTTTTTCCCTACCATGACATCAGGGGAAGGAACATCTTTATTCGATCTTGGCACCCATAAAACAAATGTATTCATGCAATGGTCATCAAGGAACCAAGGTGTAGGTAAATTCAATACTGGTTTGAATAATGCCCCCGTCCACATCTGTAATGTTATAAATATTGGAATATGAGAATTCCGTTGCTTCTTCGTTGAATTCCAGAGCGGTAATGTATAGCTGGCACGAGGTAACCAAGCTCAAATTTTTAGATCGTAATTGCCAAGTACCCCTGGAAGGGACGCTGTAATCACAATCATCCACGTTACGACCCACCTCATAGGTATAGCTGCGATCTGTTTTAAAGATGTAAACCACATCCTTCTCACATTCATCATATTGTGCAAAAATATCCTTTAAAGGATTGTCCGTATCATCATCAGTCAAATCAATCTCCTTTGCTGACATTACACCTGACAAGGTCCACTCCCCCACCAATGGCTCTTCCTCCGCAAGCAAGGCTCCGGTAAAATTTTCAGGACAATTATTTTCGCTCTCTGAGTTGCAGGAAAAAAGCATGGCACCTCCCAACAACAGAGTCATTACATTCAAAAATTTCATTTTCATTTTATTTTTGTTTTTTACCTAGGATGTTCAAAAGGAAAATTGGTTGTGTTGTCTGATAAAAAAAGTTTATTGGATCCTTGCGAAACTGGGTCCTTTCCCCCAAAGAAAGCCCATCAATAATAACTGGTATAGCAAGAATAGAACAGGTATCTCATTTAGGTTCAATTCAAGTTTGTATTGATAAAATTTGACATGGAGGCAGAATACGAAGACATTTTAATTATAACTCTGTCAATAAACATATGATAATCCAAATTTGGTAACTCACCTGTTGTTGTTAGTTTTGGTCCATGAATCATAACCAAAGATCTTCCTTCCCCGTTTTCTATTTAACCCTTTTAAAATTTAAACAACGTATCTAGTCCAAATGTTTTAAAATTATTCGGAAATTCATGAGAAGAAACTTTTATGGTTAAATGAAAGAATATTTAGTAAAGCCCATACCCACCAATCAATTGCACATTACCGGAAAGGCGGATGACCGGTTATGGAAAATAGCCCATATCCTAACTGATTTTGGTTCGCCTTGGTGTGACCCACCTGACACAGCCACAGAATTCAGGGCCTTATGGGATGATGAGAGCATTTATTTCATGTTCCAGGTTTTTGACACCAGTATCCATATAGACAAGAAGAGTACAGGTAATGAAAGTATAAATGTTTCCGACAGGGTTGAGCTGTTTTTTAGGCGAGATGATTCCCTTGATCCCTATTATTGTCTTGAAATGGACCCAACTGGATAGGGCGGTCAATGTATACCACCTGCGGCGGATGAAAGTGAGCAGTGCAAATCAAGTGCACGAGATCGACTCATTTTGGTGCTGAAGTTAACGTTTATTTTTAATTTTTTTTCTCATTGATTC